>NZ_WTPZ01000011.1:0-98858 GCF_011378915.1 Polaribacter sp. 20A6 | reverse complement strand
GATTTTGAGGCTGATGTAGAATCTTCATAAACGATAGTTCCAATATTTTCGAATCTTTTTTCGAAACCTGTTGCTTTGTCTATAATACTTTTTAACATAATTATGCTATTAGAATTTTTATATTAATACGTATCTTTTATCCAATTATAAGGTTTACGCTTTACCCACATACCTCTTGTAAAATCTGGAAAATCTTGCGGTTCTCCATTATTTTCTATAGAAGCTTCAGAAAGTGGTGTTACAGCACTCCAAGCTGCAGCATCGTAAACATCTATAGGTGGTGTTACATTTTCTTTTGCAGCTTCTATAAAGGCATTTAACACAAAAAAGTCCATACCTCCATGTCCTGCTCCAGTTGCCTGCTCCTCATACTTTTTCCATAAAGGATGATCATATTTATTAAGCCACTCATCTGCTTCATCCCAACGGTGTGGTTTAGATGCACCTTCAATATACATGCGGTTACCATCTACTTCCCATAATCCATTAGCTCCTTGTACTCTAAAACCTAAAGAATATGGTCTTGGTAAATTACAATCGTGTGTTATAATAATGGTTTCTCCGTTAGCTGTTTCAATAGTAGAAGTAATTACATCTCCTTGCTTAAATTTTAACTTTGCATTAGGATGTTCTTTCCCTCCTTTTTCGACAATATAATTATGCAAACCAATACCTTTTGTAGCATGTGAGGTTAAAGACATAAAACGATTTCCTCTATTAATATCACACATGGCGGCAATAGGTCCAACACCATGAGTAGGATACACATCTGCATTTCTTAAAAGAGAATGTTGTGTGCGCCATTTAGCTTCCGAATATCCTTTATCACCAAACTCCACACCTCCTCCGTAAGGTTGTTTACCATTGTTAAATTTAACTTCACGTAAATCGTGCTGGTAACCACATCTAAAATGAACCAACTCTCCAAAAACATTTTGTTTTACCATATTTAGAACCGCAAGTACATCTCTACGATAATTTACGTTTTCTAAAAGCATTAAGTGTGTTCCTGTTTCTTCATGGGTATTCACTAAGTCCCAACACTCTTCCATTGTATTTGCTGCAGAAACCTCTAACCCCGTATATTTTCCTGCTTTCATGGTGTCTACCGCCATTCTTGTATGCCATAACCAAGGTGTAGAAATTACTACAGCATCTACTTCTTTTAATGCTAGTAAGTTTTTATAATCATAATCTGAATTTCCAAAAACTTTTGGTTTTTTAAACTTTCTATCAGCTACCATTTTTAGCGCAATATCTATTCGTTTAGAATCTACATCACAAATAGCAATAACTTCTACATCTTTTCTGTGCATAGCATTGCTTAAATGCATAATCCCCCTTTCTCCAATTCCTATAAAAGCTAATCTAAGTTTTTTGTTAGAACTACTATCTAAAGCACCAAACGCCATGTTTGGTAACATTGTTAATCCGGCTCCTAAAAGCGCTGTTTTTTTTACAAAATTTCTTCTAGAACTCATACCTTGTATATTTAATTATCCTTTTTTCTATACTAAACACTTTCTACCTTTTGTTTGTTAGGTAATATCAAACTAAAAATATATCCAAAACAAAAACAGGAAGCTACGCCTAAAAATGAATACATTAAAAAATTGATTTCAGTAAATACACTTATATACCAAATAAAAATAGCACTTACCAACAAGCCTAATAACGTCCCTTTTGCATTGGCTTTTTTAGTTAACATTCCTAAAAGAAACATACCTCCTAAACCTCCTGTAAAAAGACCTAAAAAACGATAAAATTGGTCCCAAAGAGATTTAATATTAGAACCTGCCATCCAAAGTGCTAATAACACACCCAAAACACCTGTAACTAAAGTTACTATCCTTGCAATTTTTAAAAGGTTTACATCTGCTACATTAGGTTTAAAGTGCATGTAAAAATCGTTGCAATACGCTGTAGAAACAGAGTTTAAACTACTACTAATACTAGACATCGCTGCAGAGAAAATACCGGCTACCAATAAACCAGAAACTCCTACTGGTAATTCTCTAACAATATACCAAGGAAAAATAGAGTCGTTATTTGAAATTGCAGGCGATAATTTTTCTGGCATTTCTGTATAAAAAACAAACAAGAGTGTACCTAAACCAAAAAATATTATTGTTGCTGGTAGCGTAAGTACCGCATTGGTGTAAAGCGTTTTTTGAGAATCTTTTACACTAGAACTTGTTAAGAAACGCTGCACTATAGTTTGGTCTGTACCCTGAGTAACCATTGCAGAAGCAAGCCCTCCAATAAATACAACCCAAAAAGTAGAATCTGTAAAATTCATCTCAAAATTAGCTATATTAAACTTATCCCTTTCAGATGCATAGGTTATCATGTCTCCAAAAGAAGTTTCTGTATGTAACATAATCCATACTACCGCTAATACACTTCCTCCAAGAAGCACAACTACTTGCATTACATCCGTCCAAATAACTGCTTCAATACCTCCAAAAGTGGTATAAAAAACACAAAGTATTCCCATTATTAAAATACTGGTTTCTACAGGAATCCCCGTTACAATAGAAATTGCTAAAGAGGGCAATAGTAATACAATACCAATTCTTCCTAATTGAAATAATATAAAAGATAAACTACCAAAAGCACGTGCTGTATAATTAAAGCGATCTTCTAAGTATTCGTAAGCTGTTTTTATTTTTAGCTTATTAAAAAAAGGAATAAAAATAAAAGCAATGACTGGCGTTATTAAAATTGCCGTAATATTTAAGAAAAAGAAAGACCAATCTGTTACAAAGGCTTTGGCAGGAATAGCCATAAATGTAATAGCGCTTAGTAAAGTACCAAAAACACTTAAACCTGCAGCCCACCAAGGTATTCTACCTCCACCTGTAAAGTAGTCTTCTGTAGATTTTTGTTTACGAGCAAAATAAAGACCAATTAATACAGAGATTAATAAGTACAAAGCTAGTATAGTATAATTAACAATTCCGAAAGGATGACCAGCATCCCCAATTTTAAAAATTTGCACACCTGGTGTCCGTATCCCAGGAGAAATTTCTCCAGAAACAATTACAAATTCATCATTATTTTTAAACGAAAGTGCTGTTACAGGTATTTTTGTTGTAATACGATCATAAACAAACCATTTCTTTGTTATGGTGTTATAAGCTAAAATATCTTTAGAAAAACCTTCATGATTATTTAAAATATAGTCTCTTCTTTTTTTCAATTGATTCACTATAGAATCATCTTGTGCAGCTCCCATTTGTAGAGAAATATTTTCCAACTCATCAAAAAGAGACTCATCACTGCCGCCATAAGTCATAATATGCATAGACCCCATCGTTTCTGCTGAAGCCCCCATTAAAACTCTAGGTTTTCCATCTATTTCGAGATCCCCTTCTTCTTGCCATTTTTTCTCCTTAAAATCATAAGATAAATAATTTGTAAGTGTTTTAGATTTTTTTCCGGCCACTTCATTTCTTCCACCAATAACAAATAATTTTTTATTGGTCTGTGTTTCTTGAACCGCTATACTATGAAGTGCTCTGGGAGCACCAGGAAAATCTGCTAATTTTACCCAATTGTTCTCTTTTAGATTTAGTCTATAAAATAAGTTTGTGCTATTCTTAACATTATTGTTACCACCTACTACATATACAAAATCATCTACTACAACGGCAGATGAAAATGCTAAAGGTTCAGGAAGGTTTGGGTATTCTGAAATCTCAACATCTTTGGTAGATTTATTATAAGACAAAAGCAGCACTTTATCACTTATAAGAGTTTTATTATTACCCCCAATACTTAAAACTCCTTTTGGAGTAGCAACTGAAGCAGCATACCCTAAAGGAATAGGTAATTGTTTTGTAGATAATCGCCATTCGTTGTTTTCAAAAATATAAATACGCTTACTCCATACTTTATCACCACCCTCCCACGGCAAACCATCAGGAAAATTAGCTCCACCTGCAGCTAAAAACACTCCATTATGAGTACCACCCAACATACCAGCAAACCCTAACGATTCTGTAGAACTATTATCTGATGGTAAACTTGGTAAATCGGTAATACTTAATTTAGATATTTCTTGTCCGTAAGAAGGAATTAAAGTTAAAACTATAAATAGAATTACGACTAAACTTTGAATTTTTTTCATTTTAAAAATACTTTAAATAAGGGATTCTTTTTGTAAAGCCAAAACCCTCTAAATTTTATTACCTATACTCTTTGTGTTCTAATTTAACAAATTAGAACTTTTACATTACAAAATTTTATGTTGCGAAGCTAATAAAAATAATTCAATTGTATTATGTATTACATATAAAATTGTAAATTTGCATATCTTTTAATTTTTTTAATGTACTTTTTATGAAATCTGTAACAATCTATTTATTAATACTTGTGGTAGTAATTGTTCAATCTTGCTCTTCTGTAGAGCCTCCAAAACCAATCTACCCAATTCCTACAGCCCCCCAAATGGCGTGGCAAGAAATGGAGTTTTATGGTTTTATCCACTTTAGCATCAATACATTTACAGATGTAGAATGGGGATATGGAGATAAATCTCCAGAATTATTTAACCCAACCGAATTAGATGTGCGTCAGTGGGTAAAAGTAGCTAAAGAAGCAGGAATGAAAGGTTTAATTTTAACAGACAAACATCATGACGGATTTTGCTTATGGCCTTCTGAATACACGGATTATTCTGTAAAAAATTCTCCATGGAAAAACGGTAAAGGTGATGTTGTAAAAGAACTAGCAGAAGCTTGTAAAGAATACGGCTTAAAAATGGGGATTTATTTATCTCCATGGGACAGAAATCATGCCGACTATGGTAAACCAGAGTATATAGAATATTTTAGAAACCAACTAACCGAATTATTAACCAATTATGGTGATATTTTTGAAGTTTGGTTTGATGGTGCCAATGGTGGCGATGGATATTATGGTGGTGCAAACGAGGTGCGTACTGTAGATAAAAGAACTTATTATGATTGGGATACCACCAATGCATTAATAAGAAAATTACAACCTAATGCAATTATTTGGAGCGACAATGGTCCAGATGCACGTTGGGTAGGTAATGAACATGGTTTCTCTTATGATACCACTTGGTCTCCGCTATTAAGAGACTCTATTTATGGTGGTATGCCAGAATACAAAACCAAATATGCTTTTGGGCAAGAAAACGGCACACATTGGGTGCCTGCAGAGGCTGATGTTTCAATTCGTCCGGGTTGGTATTACCATAAATCTGAAGACAATAAAGTAAAAACCTTAAAAGAATTATTAAATATCTACTATAATTCAATTGGAAAAAACAGTACTTTTTTATTAAACCTACCGGTTGATAGAAGAGGTATAGTAAACGAAAATGATGAACGTCAATTAAAAAAATTAACAGCACAGTTAAAAGTAGATTTTGCTAATAACTTAGCTTTAAATGTAAAAACTACTGCAAGTAATGTTCGTGGAAACTCATCTACTTATAATGCTGATAACGCTGTAGATAATGATAAAAATACGTATTGGGCAACAGATGATAACATTATAAAATCGTCTATAACTATAGATTTTGAAAAACCTACCCTATTTAACAGATTCTTAATTCAAGAATACATTCAATTAGGACAACGTGTAAAACAGTTTTCTTTGGAAGCTGAAATTAATGGAAAATGGAAAACTATAGACAACCAAAGTACCATAGGTTACAAAAGAATTTTAAGGCTTGCTGATGTAAAAGCAACCAAAATTAGGATAAATATTGAAGATGCAAGAGGTTGTCCATTAATTTCTAATATAGAAGTTTACCACGCTCCAATAATTGTAGATGCTCCTAAAATAAGCAGAAATAAAAAAGGCGAAATCAGTTTACAAGCACCAGAAGAAGGCTTAATAGTTTATTACACTTTAAACGGAGAAACACCTACAACAGCATCTTCAAAATATTCGATTCCTTTTTTAATTGAGCAACCAACGGTTCTAAAAACAATATCAATAGATCCAGCTACTAATCGTACAAGTGACATTATCTCAGAAAATTTTGATATTAGTAAAAATCTTTGGAAAATAACGACATTGAAAGGTGCACCAATTACAGAACAGGCTATTGATGAAAACCCATTAACAAATTGGATTGCCAACAAACATACACTATCCAATTATAAAATAGATTTAGGAAAAACTACCGATATAAAAGGATTTACCTACACACCTACTCAAGGCAGAAGGGTTTCTGGCGTAATTACACATTATATTTTTTACGGAAGTACCGATGGTAAAAGTTGGATTCAATTATCAAAAGGTGAATTTTCTAATATTATCTCTAACCCTATTCAACAAAAAGTACTTTTCAAAAAAAGTACTTCTGTAAAATATATAAAATTAATTGCCAATAAAATAATAGATGATAAAGACCAAGCAACCATTGCAGAAATAGGCGTTATCACAAAATAAAAACTAAATAAAAATTAAATTAAAACTAAATTGTATTATGAAAACTACTTTTTTAACATTAATCATAATGATGCTTTTTGCATGTAACACTCCAAACAAAGACCATCAGAATTTAGCAACAGATTATCAAATTATTCCAAAACCAGTGTCTTTAGAACTATCTAATGGTCTATTTTTGGTTGATCATAAAACGAAGGTTGTTGGTGACGAAAATTTAAAAAATGAAGGTGATTATCTTGCAGATATGTTAAGTCATATTTCAGGCTCAAACATTACTTTTAAAGCAACTTCTACTGGTAATATTGAATTAAAAATTGATGAGGCTATAGAAAATAATGAAGGATACACACTTTCTGTTACCTACAACAAAATAACTATTTCTGGTAAAACAGCAAAAGGTGTGTTTTATGGTATTCAAACATTAAAACAATTAATACCAGCCACAAAAGTTAGCCAAGAAACAGCACTAACCATACCTGCAGTTACTATAAAAGATGAGCCAAGGTTTATTTATAGAGGAATGCATTTAGATGTAGCTCGTCATTTTTTCTCAATAGATTTTATAAAAAAATACATCGATTTATTAGCAATGCATAAAATGAATACGTTTCATTGGCATTTAACAGAAGATCAAGGGTGGCGTATTGAAATTAAAAAATATCCAAAACTTACCGAAGTGGGTTCTAAAAGACATGGAACTATTAATGGTCATTTTAATAAAAAAGAAGGAAATGATGAAACAGCCTACGGCGGATTTTACACGCAAGAAGATATTAAGGAAGTTGTTAAATATGCTACTGAAAGACATGTAACGGTAATTCCAGAAATAGAACTACCTGGTCATGCTAGTGCTGCCATTGCTGCCTACCCATTTTTAAGCTGTTTTCCAGAAGAACCAACCATCGTTAGTAAAAATATGGGCTCTAAAGCAGGGAAAAAAGTACAAGCCAATGGTACACCAAAAATTGTACAAGAAACCTGGGGTGTTTTCGATGATGTTTTTTGTGCAGGAAATGAGAAAACGTTTCAGTTTCTAGAAGATGTATTAGCAGAAGTAATTCCATTATTTCCATCAGAATATATCCATATTGGTGGAGATGAATGCCCTAAATCTAACTGGAAACGATGTGCAGATTGCCAAAAGAGAATTAAAGATAACAACCTAACAGATGAACACCATTTACAAAGTTATTTTATTCAACGTATAGAAAAATACTTAAATGCTAAAGGCAAAAAAATTATTGGTTGGGATGAAATTTTAGAAGGAGGTTTGGCACCTAATGCCACGGTAATGTCTTGGAGAGGAGAAAAAGGCGGAATAGTAGCCGCAAAAGAACAGCATGATGTTATTATGACACCCGGACACTCTTGCTATTTTGATCATTATCAAACTGAAAACAAAGAAAAGGAACCTTTAGCATTTGGTGGTAAAACAACCGTAGCAGATGTATATGCCTACAAACCGCTCCCTAAGGAATTAACCCCAAAGGAAAGTAAATATGTTTTAGGAGCCCAAGGAAATGTTTGGACCGAATATATGGAAACTTCAGACCACGTAGAATATATGATTTTACCTAGAATGACAGCTTTATCAGAGGTAATATGGTCTCCTAAAGAAACCAAAGACTTTAACGATTTTAAACTACGTTTAAAAAACATGAAAGGACATTATGATGCTATGGACTTAAATTATGCAAAACATATCTTTGAAACTAAATAATCTTAATATTATGATAAAAACATTCATATCATCTACCTTAGTTTTTGTTTCATTTATGGGGTTTTCTCAATCTGAAATTACAGAAAATGAAATTAAAGACCACATTGTATTTTTGGCTTCAGAAAAAAATGCAGGCAGGTACCCTGGTACAAAAGCCAACAGAAAAGTTGTAAAATATATTGCAAAAGATTTTAAGAAACAAGATCTTATTCCTTTTGAAAAAGGGTACAAACAAAAATTTAAAGCTCGTTTACGGGTAGCAAAAGGTGAGAATGAAAAGCCTTTAGCAAAAACAAGTAATGTAGTTGGCTATATAGAAGGTACCGACCCAATCTTAAAGAATGAATATATTATTTTAGGAGCACATTACGATCATTTAGGCTTGGGTGGACCATCTTCTAAATCAGAAAACAAAAACACCATTCATTATGGTGCCGATGATAATGCTAGTGGAACTTCAGCTCTTTTAGAAATTGCAGAAAAAATAGCAGCTAATAAAAAAGCCTTAAAACGTAGTGTAATATTTATTGCTTTTGGCGCCGAAGAGCAAGGTTTATTGGGAAGCCAATATTTTATAGATAATTCTCCAGTTCAACTTTCGCAGATTAAATTAATGATAAATATGGATATGGTGGGCAGGTTAAATACAGCAAAACACGTCTATATAAACGGTGCAGGCACATTTCCGGAAGGGGTTACATTTATGCAAAATTTAGGAGAATCCTTAGAGTTAACCCCTATTGTTCATGCTGGTTCTGTTGGTGGATCGGATCATGTTTCTTTTTTTAAAAAAGACATCTCTGTTTTAGGGATCCATACAGGTGCACACCCACAATACCATAGACCAGAAGACACAGTAGATTTAATTAATGTTCCAGGACAAAAAAAGGTGTGTGAGTATATTTATAAAACAATAATGAAACTTGCAACTACAAATTATAAAATGGAATTTATTCCACAAAAATAAAATGTATTGTAAAAAATAAAAAAATTAAAAATATATTATAACCTAATAACACTTATATACGAAGAGCTTAGTCGTTTGTCGAAATAATTTAAACCTTGCTGTACATTATATCTATATTCGATACAGTTGGTTTAAAAAACAACATTTAGACTAATGACAGTTATTCCGCCTTCTTAAAATAAACTTATTAAAAAATGAAAATTATTGTATTCGCACTAATCGCACTTTTAACATTTAGTAACTGCGCAGAAAAAAACATGTCCTTTACTCAATCTGAAATAGCCATTCTACCAAAACCAGCCAATTTAAACCTACAAGAAGGCTCATTTGCTATTCTAAAAAATCAACTTATTTTAGCTAACCTAGAGGAACAAGAAAAGGCAGCTAAAGCTCTAGAAATCTATATTAATGAAACAGCAAATTATACAGCTACCATAGTTGATAGCAATACAGCTACCATCCGTTTCGAGAAAAAGGAAGATTTAGAGACAGAAGCATACGAATTAATAGTAACTCCAAAAAACATACGCATTTTAGCGAATGATGCTGCAGGCTATTTTTATGGAGTTCAAACGATAAAACAATTGATGTCTTTAGAGACTTCTGACGACAGTAAAAAATCGATTTATCTAATTCCTTCGATTACCATTAAAGATAGTCCGCGTTTTAGATGGCGAGCATTTATGTTAGATGAATCTCGTTATTTTCATGGTGAAAAATTTGTAAAACAGATGCTAGATCAAATGGCGCTGCTTAAAATGAATACTTTTCACTGGCATTTAATAGACGATGCAGGCTGGCGTGTTGAAATAAAAAAATACCCACTATTAACCGAAGTTGGTGCTTTTAGATCTGATAGTGAAATTGGTACTTGGAAAAGTGGAAAAACATCTGGAAAGCCACATGGCGGATTCTACACGCAAGAACAAATAAAAGACATTGTAGCTTATGCTGCAAAAAGAAACATTAAGATAGTACCAGAGTTTGAAATGCCAGGACATTCTAGTGCTGCCATTGCCGCTTATACTTGGTTAGGAACTGCTGGTGTAGATATAGAAGTTCCGATTAAATTTGGCCGTTTATACGACAATTATGATGTTACAAAACCAGAAGTAATTACATTTATAAAAGATGTTTTAAACGAATTATTTGAATTATTCCCTTCGGAAGTAATACATATTGGAGGTGATGAAGTAGGTTATGAAGTATGGGAGAAATCTGCTTCTGTTCAGAAATACATGAAAGAAAATAACATTAGTACTCCTGCCGATTTACAGATAAATTTTACCAATAAAATATCTAAATACCTAGAAGAAAATAATAGACGTATGATGGGGTGGAATGAAATTTTGGGTAAAAATATTCATAAAGATTTTGGAGAAAAGAAAAACGACAAAGAGGCAGAAACAACTTTAGCAAAAAATGTAATTGTTCACTTCTGGAAAGGAGATTTAGAACTATTAACAGATGCTGCAAAAAACGGTTATGCCATTGTAAACTCATTACTTAGTGAAACCTATCTAGATTATAATCATAAAAATATAACGTTAGAAAGAGCCTATTCATTCAATCCAATTCCTGAAGGTTTGGATGCAAAATATCATAAAAACATATACGGTTTAGGTTGCCAAATGTGGAGCGAATGGACACCTACAAATGCAGATGTAGAACGCCAAACTTTTCCTAGAATTGCTGCTTATGCAGAAGTTGGTTGGACAACTCCTGAAAACAAAGAGTACAAAAGTTTTAAAATTGCCCTTAAAAAAATGCAAAAACACTGGGACAAACTAGGTATCAATTATTTTAAGGATAGTGATAAAATTGAAGCTGAATTAAAATCAAAACAAAATAATTTAAACAACTAAAAACATGAAAAATTACGCTATACTCTTACTTCTTTTTGTTGCTTTTACTAGTTGTAAAAACACGTCTAAAACATTTACTGCAGAAGAAATTTCCATCGTTCCTAAACCTTCTTCAATGCAAATTGCAAAAGGTTCTTTTTCGATTACTAAAAACAGCAAAATTTCTGTTGAAAATGAAACTCAAAAACCAGCTGCAAAATACTTGTCGGATTTATTTGAGAACGCAGTAGGTTATACACTTGCAATGTCTGAAGGTACAAACAATGCAAATATTATTTTCATAGAAGACAAAACATTAAACCCAGAAGCATATACTTTAGAAGTTACTACAGAAAAAATAGTTATAAAAGCAAGTGATGCTCCAGGGTATTTTTATGGAGTACAAACACTTCGTCAATTGCTTCCTCCTAGTATTGAAACCACAAACAGTGCAGAAAAAAACTGGATCATTCCAAGTATTAATATTACAGATGAACCTCGTTTTGCATGGCGTGGTATGCAAATGGATTTTAGCCGTCACTTTTTTAGTATAGACAACGTTAAAACCTTTTTAAATTATATGGCTTTGTATAAGTTAAATACATATCACATGCATTTAACAGATGATCAAGGATGGCGTATAGAAATAAAAAAATATCCATTATTAACAGAAAAAGGTGCGTGGCGCGTAGAAAGTTCTCATGATAAAACGTGCAACGAATTAGCTAAAACAGATTCTTCATATACCATTGATAAACAACATTACCACAATCGTAATGGAGAAAGAATGTACGGTGGTTTCTTTACTCAAGAACAAATTAAAGAAATTATTGCATACGCTGCAGAAAGACAAATTGAAGTAATTCCGGAAATTGATATGCCAGGTCACTTTAAATCGGCTATAGACAATTATCCATATTTATCTTGTACAGGAAAAGCAGGTTGGGGAGAAACTTTTTCAGATCCTGCTTGTCTAGGAAAAGAATCATCTTATGAATTTACAAAAAACATTTTATCAGAAGTTGCCGAGTTATTTCCATCAAAATACATACATATTGGTGGCGATGAAGTAAGTATTCAATCTTGGAAAGAATGCCCGCTATGTCAAACAGCTATTAAAAATAACAACCTAAAAGACGAACATGAATTACAGTCTTTCTTTAATAAAGATATAGAAGCTTTTCTAAAAACTAAAGGAAAACGACTTTTAGGATGGGATGAAATTGTTGAGGGTGGTTTATCTGATGACACTACTATGATGTGGTGGCGTAATTGGGCTCCTAAAATGAGAGACATTGCAGCAAACAATGGTAATGACATGATTATTACGCCGTGTTTCGAGTATTATTTTGATGCACAACACACTGTAACTCCATTTGAAAAAGTATATAATTACGAGCCTATCCCTGAAGATTTTACCCCAGAACAAGCCAAACACGTTTTAGGTATTCAAGCCAATTTATGGTCAGAGATGATTCCTAATTTTAAGCGTTTAGAATACCAAGCTTTTCCTAGGTTATTGGCCATGGCAGAAACAGCTTGGACTTCTAAAGAGGCAAAAAACCTTGGTGATTTTCAAAATAGAATGACGCTACAGTATAACAGGTTAGATGCCTTGGATATCAAATACCATATTCCGTATGTAACAGGCTTTAATGATAAAATAGCTTTTTTAGACAAAGCTACTGTAGAACTGCAAGCTCCGTTAAAAGGGATGGATATTTACTATACCACAGATGGAAGCGTACCTACAAAAGACTCTAAAAAATACACAGAGCCATTAGAATTTACAGAAACAATTACATTAAATACAATTGCTTACAGAGGCGATATTGCTAGTGACACTAGAGCTGCACATATAGAAAAACAAACCTATTTAGAACCACTAGACATCAACCCTAAAACAGGATCTATAAACCGTTGGGTAGCTGTTAAAGAATTTAAAGTAGTAGATGATATTGTTTTGCCTAAAAATGCTTCTTTTACATCAGTCGATCACATTTCTTTAGAAAATTATGATGTTGTAGAACAATTATCGATGGTATTTAAAGGCTACTTCTATGCAGAAGAAGAAGGTTTGTTTGAGTTTGCTACAAAATCAGATGATGGTAGTTTGCTGTACATAGGCGATAAATTTGTAGTGGATAATGGAGGTAACCACTCTGCAATTGAGAAAAACGGAATGGTTGCACTTAAAAAAGGATGGCATCCTCTTACTGTAAAATTCCATGAAGCAACTGGTGGCGGCCAGTTAACCGTTTGGTATAAATCTCCTAATGGAGAAAAGACAGTTTTAAAAGGAAATGTAATTGCACATGATTAATTCACTAAGAAAAAGTACCTATTTTCTACTATTTCTTACTGTTTTTATAGGCTGTAAAACGGTAAATAAATACACTGAAATAAATGAAGAGAAACCAAATATCATTTTATTTATGGTAGATGATATGGGATGGCAAGATACTTCTGTTCCGTTTTGGAAAGAAAAAACAGCTTTTAATAGTCGGTATCATACACCAAATATGGAACGTCTTGCTAGTCAGGGTATGAAATTTACACAAGCATACGCAACACCAGTTTGTACGCCAACACGGGTAAGTTTAATTTCGGGAATGAATGCTGCGAGACATAAAGTGACCAACTGGACTTTTAAAAGAGATATTTCTATGGTAACGCCTCTAAAAGGGTTAAAAATGCCCCTTTGGAATTTAAATGGAGCACAACCTACAGATACCGTACCACGTTCTGTTCATATTACACCGTTACCACAGTTATTAAAAAACAATGGCTATGAAACTATTCATGTTGGTAAAGCGCATTTTGGTGCAATTGGTACGCCTAGTGCAGATCCCAAAACGCTTGGTTTTAATGTAAATATTGGTGGTCATGCTGCAGGACAACCCGGAAGTTATTACGGAACGGATGATTTTAGAAGTCTAAACAGTCAAACCACTATTTGGGATGTTCCTGGTTTAGAAAAATACCACGGAAAAGATATTTTTCTTACAGAAGCACTTACTAAAGAAGCAATCACTGCAATAGACAATTCGATTGCCATTGATAAACCTTTTTATTTATACATGTCTCATTACGCAGTGCACACTCCAATTCAAGGAGATTCTAGGTTTGAACAAAAATATATGGACCAAGGATTGCATCCAACAGAGGCAAAATACGCTTCGTTAATTGAAGGAATGGATAAAAGTTTGGGTGATTTAATGAATCATTTGGAAGATAAAGGCATTGCAGAAAACACAATTATTCTATTCATGTCAGATAATGGAGGTTTAAGCGCTGTTGCTCGCGGAGGTAAAAAACATACGCACAACAAACCATTATCTAGCGGAAAAGGTTCTGTACACGAAGGTGGTATTCGCGAACCAATGCTCGTAAAATGGCCAGGAATTACCAAAGAAAATTCAATAAGTAATGATTTTGTTATTATTGAAGATTTTTTTCCTACCATTCTTGAACTAGCAAAAATAGATGGTTACAAAACCGTACAAACAGTAGACGGTAAAAGTTTTACTCCTATTCTAAAAGGAGAAAAACAAGACAACACCAACAGAACCTTAATTTGGCATTATCCTAATAATTGGGGACCAACAGGCCCTGGAATTGGAGCTACAAGCACCATCAGAAAAGGAGATTGGAAATTAATTTATTATCATCTAGACAGTAGTTTCGAGTTGTTTAATATCACTGCAGATATTGGAGAAACAACCAATTTAGCATCCAAAGAGGGTGAAAAGCTACACGCTTTAGCAAAAGAGTTGAGTACCTACTTAAGAAGTGTAGATGCTCAAATGCCAACGAACACAAACACCAACGAGCTTGTGCCTTTACCAGACAATGAGTTCGTATTAAAATCTTATATAAAATAAATTATGAGTTATCGTTTTTTACTATTTTTAAGTATCAGTCTTATTGCTTTTGGTTGTCAAAAACAAGACTTTAAAATTGAGCAAACGTATCAAGAGCCAAATGATCCGTCACCAAGTTTAGATGACAATTGGGCTGCCGTTCCTAAAGGATTGCAAGCGTCTATTACTTCTACTAACATTCGTTTTGTTAGAAGTAAAATTCCAACTATAGAACCACAAAACACTTGGTCTGGAAATGTTTGGAAAGGCGAGAGAACATCTGCACAATTAGTACTTTGGAGCACCGATTCTATAACAGAAGTAAAAACGACTATTTCAGCTTTTAAATCTGATACTGGAGACGTTTTACCTTCTAATATTGCTAAAATCAGTTTTGTGAAATATCTAATTACAGATGAATTTGCGAACGGTTGTGGTTATAGAAAACCAGAAGATTTCGCCGCTTCTTTAGCCGCAGATGTTTTAGACCCTGTGAGTTCTTATACGGTTAAAGCAAATGAAACAAGACCAATTTGGATTACAATAAACACACCATCCGATGCCAAAGCAGGAAGCTATAAAAGTACTTTTCAAATAGTAATAAATGGACAAAAAACTCAGAAATTCGAACTCACTTTACATGTAATTGAAAAAGTATTGCCACCAGCAACCGAATGGAAATTTCATTTAGATTTATGGCAAAATCCGTATGCCGTTACACGTATTCACAATGTAAAACCTTGGTCTTCGGAACATATAGAGCTATTAAAGCCTGTAATGAAAAGACTTGCAGATGCCGGACAAAAAGTAATTACTGTATCGCTAAATAAACGCCCTTGGAATGGTCAAACTTTTGACCCGTTTGAGGCTATGATTGATTGGAAAAAGAAAACCGACGGTACTTGGACCTATGATTTTACTGTTTTTGACAATTGGGTGCAGTTGATGATGGATTTAGGAATTAAAAATCAAATTAGTTGTTATTCTATGGTTCCTTGGGGAAATGAGTTTTATTATTTTGATGAAACAGAAAACAAGGAAATTAAAATAGCTGCAGCACCAGGTACCAAAGCTTACGAAGATTTATGGGTTCCGTTTTTAAAACAGTTTAAGATACATTTAGAGCAAAAAGGATGGAATAAAATAACAAGAATTGCAATGGATGAACGCGGTCCTAAAGAAATGAAAGCAATGCTTGAATTATTAAATGAGCATGCGCCAGAATTTGGAGTTTCTTTTGCCGATAATCATAAAAGTTATAAATTATATCCAGATGAATTAAAAGATATGTCTGTAGCTTTTGGGCACCCTGTAGACGATAAAGACTTACAGCAAAGAAAAGCAGTTGGTCATATCAGTACCCATTATGTGTGTTGTACCGATAAGTTTCCGAATACGTTTACCTTTTCTCCTCCTGCAGAAGGTGTTTTTATAGGCTGGTATACAATTGCAGCAGATTTTGATGGCTTTTTACGTTGGGCTTACAATAGTTGGACCGAAAACCCATTGCAAGATTCTCGTTTTAGAGCTTGGCCTGCGGGCGATACGTATATTGTGTATCCTAAAAACAGAAGTTCTATTCGTTTCGAAACGCTTCGAGAAGGGATTCAGGATGCTGAAAAAATTAGAATTTTAAGAGAAGAGTTTTCTAAAAAAGGAATGTTAGCGGAACTAAAATCCTTAAATAATTTAGTAGCCACTTTTAACATCACTACTAAACCAGCAGATTTAGAAAAGATGTTACAAGATGCAAAAAACACAATTAATGCTTTCGCTGAAAAATAAAATTGAATACAATGAAAATCCAGAAAAATAATCAACAGAAAAAAAACAAAACGAACTTAAAGATGCGTCTTACTTTTTTAATAGCTTTCGTTTTAGTATCTAACTTTAGTGTTGCACAAAGTTTAGATATAAATCCTACACCTCAACAATTTATGAGTGAAGGAAGTATAGAAATGCCAATTAGTTTTAATATTCAACAGAAAAACACAGACAAAGCTACACAACATTTATTGAGCTCTTTTTTTACTACTGATAATACAGATGCTAAAGGCTTTTCTATCATTATTGGCGATGTTGATAGTAAAATATCAAGAAAACTAAGAAGAAAAGTTCCTGGAAAAGCAGAAAGTTATTTTATTAAAAGTACCAAAAAAAGCATCACTATCATTGGTAGAGATGCCAGAGGAACCTATTATGGTGTTCGTACATTATTGGCATTATTGCAAAATAAAAAAATGCCTTTAGGAGAGATTTTAGATTATCCAGATGTTGCTGCGAGAGGAACTGTAGAAGGTTTTTACGGAACTCCTTGGAGTTTTGAACATAGAATTCGTCAAATAGATTTCTACGGAGAAAACAAGCTAAATACGTATATCTATGGACCAAAAGATGATCCTTATCATAGTTCACCAAATTGGAGAAAACCCTATCCAGAAAATGAAGCAGCGCAATTAAAAAAATTAATAGACAGAGCTGAAATGAATCAAGTGGATTTTGTGTGGGCAATTCACCCCGGAAAAGACATCAAATGGAATGATGAAGACAGAAAAAACCTATTAAATAAATTTGAATTGATGTATGATTTAGGTGTGCGTGCCTACGCTGTTTTTTTTGATGATATTTCTGGTGAAGGTACAAACCCAAAGCAACAAGCTAGTTTATTAAATTTTTTACATACCGATTTCATCAAAAAGAAAAAAGACGTAAAACCTTTAATTATGTGCCCAACAGAATATAACAAAGGTTGGTCTAAACCAGAAGGAGGTTATTTAAAAACTTTGGGAAAAGAACTAGATCCTTCTATCAGAATTATGTGGACAGGAAATACGGTTGTTGCTGATATTGATAAAGAAACGATGAATTGGATTAATACTGAGATTGACAGAAATGCATTTATTTGGTGGAATTTTCCTGTATCCGATTATGTGAGAAATCATATGCTTTTAGGCCCTACCTACGGAAACGGAAAAGATATTGCCAATGATGTATCTGGCTTTGTTTCTAACCCGATGGAACATGCAGAAGCTTCTAAAATAGCTATTTATGGTGTTGCAGATTATTCTTGGAATATGACTGAATATCAACCAGAAAAAAAATGGTTAGAGGCATTAAAAGTAGTGATGCCAAAAAGTTATAAAGCACTAGAGGTTTTCGCTCGTCATAACAGCGATTTAGGCCAAAATGGACATCGATACAGACGAAAAGAATCTGTGTCTTTTTCGCCGAAAGCAACCGCTTTTCTTAAACAATTAAAAGCAGGTGAAAATATTGATAATTTTAAAGCAGTAGAAAATGAGTTTCATGCAATGGTAGAAGCTTCTTATATTTTACTAAACAGTTCAGACAATGCGGTGCTTTTAGATGAAATTCGTCCTTGGGTACAACAATTTAAATTATTAGGTCAATCTGGACTTGGTATGCTACATATGCACACATCTTTACAAGCAAAACAAACTGATGATTTCGAAAGAAGTTACAATGCTATTATTGCAGTTAAAGCAGAAATGTATCAAATTGATCGTACAAAAAACCAAAACCCATATCAACCAGGAGTAAAAACGGCTACTTTAGTGGCTACCCCTTTAATTGATGACAGTTTTGCTTATTTAACAGCTGCTTACAACAAAGAATTTAATAAAAATTTAGCGGTAGCATCCAATTACAATCCACATCTTTTATTTACAAATATTAAACAATTACAGAACCAACAAATAAGTTTAACAGACAGAACATTGGTTTTAAATCCGCCATTAGAAGTAATTCAAATCGCTGCCAATGCCTATTTTGGTTTCGAATTAGACAAAACAACGCGCGTACCTAACGTTCAGTATCAATTAGAAAATACTTCTATTTATAAAAAATTAGAACTACAAACTTCTACTAATGGAACAACTTGGGCAACTATAAAAACGGAAGTTAAAAAAGACGCCATTCATGTTAGAGTAAACAAACAAGTAAAATACATTCGAATTATAAATACTAGCACAGAAAACATAGAGACTAAGATTATTCATTTTAAAATTGAAGTGAAATAATCTATTTTATAAACAAAATTTATCAAGCTAGATTAACTGTATATAAAAAATAAAAGTTGGTAGTTAGATGTATTGGTCAAAACAAAAAATTTCTTTTTTATAACATTAACAAAATACAACTTTATCAGTCAAATCCATTTTACCCCATTTTTTTTTTACTAGTTTCGTTTTTTTTTCGTATCTAATTTATCATCAATAATTAATTATATCTCTAAATAAAAGCTCAAAAAAGCACTTAATTTACTAAAAATATAAGTTATTAGTAAGCCAAGTGCTTAAATAAAATTCGTCATTTAATGCAATACTACTTATTGCCGTTTTTATGGAAGCTTTTTACATCTGTAATTAGACTATTTAATAGGTGCAATAGTGCAACCGTAGTTATATGTTTTATCATTTTACACGAATAAAATTTTGATTGTGAAATTTAAGTGCATACTGGCCTTTAGCACAAAAAATCGCTAATAACGAAATGAAACCTAAAAAAAGGAATGTGAAAACCATAAATTAAAATTTTAAAATTTGAGAATTAAATACATATTAAAAAGGTAATAAAACCTGACAAGTCTGAAGTACTAGAAACTGTTATAATTAATACACCGATTTTTTATAATACTTCGGATGAAAACGAATGCCATTTGCTTTCCAATAATCATAGTGACCTTGATTTAAACGTTTCTTAAAATCGATGTAATTTTTATTTTTAGGAACAGACCACATATTTTCTGCAAAAGCAGGCATTCTAGGTAAAAGTGTGTATTCTAAATATTCTACGGATGAAATAAATTCTGTCCAAATAGCAAACTGTCCGCCAATAATATACTGCGCTTCTTCTTTATTCAATTCTTTCGGAATTAAATTATATTCATATACTTTTTCTAATGTATTTATTGAATATGCGACAGCAAGTGGTTCATTTTTAGGATCTTCTTGATACCTATTAAAATATAACGGATTGTTAGGTGTCATAATTACATCTTGCTTTAGTTTTGCCGCTTCAATACCGCCTTTTTCACCTCGCCAAGACATTACGGTCGCATTTATCGGTGCTCCACCTTCTAAAATTTCATCCCAACCAATTAATTTACGGTTGTTCTTTTCTAAAAATTTTGCGATCCTTTTTATAAAATAACTTTGCAATTCATTTTCATCTTTCAAATGATTATCTGCTAATCGCTGTTGACAATCAGCACATTTTTTCCAATAAGATTTATCAACCTCATCACCACCAACGTGAATGTATTTTGAAGGAAATAACTCCATCACTTCAGTAAAAACATCCTCTAAAAACTCAAATGTAGTTTCTTGACCGGCACAATAATTTAGGTTTACATTGGCTGGGTTTACAACCCCATTCCACAACGTAGAATTAGGAGACTCTTGTACATGTTTTTCACAAGAAAATTCTGGATATGCTGTTAAAGCCGCACCCGAATGACCAGGAACATCTATTTCTGGAACTACCGTTATATTTCTGTCTTGTGCGTACGCAACAATTTCTTTTACTTGTTTTTGGGTGTAAAATCCGCCATATTGATAGGGCTTACCATTTAATTTTTCAGTGTATGTACTGTCTTTTTTATAAAATAAACTACCCGGAATTTCGGTTCTCCAACCACCAACTGATGTTAATTTTGGATATTTTTTAATTTCTAATCGCCATCCTTCATTATCTGCCAAGTGCCAGTGAAACACATTTAATTTATAAAAAGCCATTAAATCTAACAGCTCTTTTATCGTTTTTGTATTATAAAAATGTCTGCTGACATCCATGACCATTCCACGCCATTTTACATTTGGTTTGTCGCTAATTATTAACCCTGGTAATTGAATAGGCGTTTGTGTATTGTTGTGAATTACATATTGCAAAAGCGATTGTGTTCCGTAAAACAAGCCTGCATATCCATTTCCTGTAATATGTATTTCGGTTTCAAAGATTGTTAAAAGGTATCCTTCCTCCCCTAAATTCTTAATAGGCTTCTGTAGTATTTGTAAAATAATATTTTTTGAAGCTTTCTTTTTCGAAGCGATGCGAACACTTGTTTCTGCTTCTATTTTATCAACCAAATAATTGGTTAACTTTGTGCTCTCTTCCTTTTTTAAGCCTTTAAAAATGACTCCTACGGTTGCGTCTAACTCAAAATTCCCTTTGTTAAATTCCAAAGATACTGGCGCAGGAATAATTTGTGCATAATGAGAGAGACTTGCTAAAATTAGAAAGATAATTACTAGTTGCTTTTTCATGATTTTTAAATTGAAACGTTCTTTTAATTTTAATAAGTAGTCATTATTATTTATTCTACAAGCTCCCAGACTTTCAAGTAATCTATGGCCATTTCATACGGAAGATTTTCTGTTGAAGTAACCTTCCCTGGCCAATAATAAATTCCTGATTGCCCTTTATCTGCGAGTGCGTGATTTAAAATAATGTAGAAATCGGTTTCAAAAGGCCATCTTTTTTCAAATTCTCCTTTAGATTCATGCACCATTGTTAAAATATCATTTACATAAAACTCAATGCGGTTTGGTAATTTTATAATTCCATACGTATTGTAAGCATCTACATTTATAGCAGCTGTTGTTGCAAAAGAATTTTTCTTGGCTTCACCGTCTGTTTGATGTACTACTTGATGCACAAAACCATCATTATTTAGACGTTCCATAATATCGATTTCACCACCATTTGGCCAACCTTTGTAAATTTCATTTTGTGGCATCAACCAAATTGCTGGCCAACCTCCTTGTCCAGCCGAATTAAATTTTGCTCTAATTTCAATTTTTCCGTATTTAAAACTGAATTTATCTTGGCTTCGTATAGCACCCGTTTCTGGCAAATCGGTTTTAGTATTCCAACGCGCCCTCATGTGTAAATTCTCGTTTTTAACCTCTGCCAATGTGGGGTCTTTTACCACATATCTATTCCAAGCGGCACCACTAGTTTGTGTTGGTAAACTCGTCCAATATTTGGTATTGTAAGCATCTCCGTTAAATTGGTCTTCGAAAACTAAGTTATAGTGTGTTCCGTTTTCACCGTCGTTTATATTTCTATTTACAGAACATGACACAACTAAAAGAAAAAAAAAGGCTCCAAAGCAAACTTTTACGAATTGTAATTTATAATTTACTTTCATCCCATTTATTTTTTATTATATAATTCAATATAATGATTGTCTAATATTTCTGAATCTTTGTATTTTTCTCTTGTTTCTTTTAATTTCTGTTTCATTTCGAGAACCACTTCAGCATACGCAGGATCATTAATTATATTATTAATCTCTTTTGGATCTTTTTTGCTATCATACAATTCCCATTCATTCACATCGTGGTAAAAGTGAATCAATTTAAATTCTTTCGTTGCAATACCATAATGTCTTTTCACTGCATGCTCTGCAGGATATTCATAATAATGGTAATAAACAGCTTCTCTGTCCCAAGCTTCTTTTTTCCCTGTTAATAAAGGCACCAAACTTTCTCCTTGCATCTCTTTTGGGGCATCAACACCAGCAATTTCAAGAAAAGTTTGAGCAAAATCTAAGTTCTGTACCATTTCATCTTCTGTAATTCCTGGCTTAATTTGATTAGGCCATTTGATTAAAAGTGGTGTTTTAAAAGACTCGTTGTACATAAAACGTTTATCAAACCAACCGTGTTCCCCTAAATAAAAACCTTGATCTGAAGTATACACTACCAACGTATTGTCTGCAAGCTTTTCTTCGTCTAAGTAATCCAATACACGTCCTACATTATCATCTACAGAAGCAATTGTTCCTAAATAATCTTGCATATACCTTTGGTATTTCCAAACAGTTAATAAAGAATCATTCATGGTTGGATATCGCTTTTTAAAATCTTCGTTAATAGGTCCATAAACGGCATCCCAAGCTGTTCTTTGTTCAGGATTCATCCCACCAATACTTTGTCCTAAATTACTCCACTCTTTGATCCCTAATTCCTTAATAGTTTGTGGCGTAAGCTTGTTATCATTGGTTAAAGACATGTGTTTAAAAATTCCCATTTGCGCAGTTTTAGACGCGGTTCCTCTTGTCTTATAATCATCAAACAGCGTTGCTGGTAAAGGAAATGTCTTTTTAGTGTACTCTGTAAAATACTTTTTACTCGGCAACCAAGCTCTGTGTGGTGCTTTGTGCAAATACATTAACATAAAAGGTTTTTTAGGATCTCTTCTGTTTTTCATCCAATCTAAAGTAAGATCGGTTGTAATATCTGTTACATAACCGTTAATAATGGTATCTCCTTTTTGTGTGATAAATTTCGGATTGTAATACGCTCCTTGGCCTGGTAAAATTTTAAATTCATCAAATCCTTTAGGATTATTTCCAAAGTGTAACTTACCAAACATTGCTGTTTGATAGCCTGCTTTTTGGAGAATTTGTGGAAACGTGACATTGTTGGTATCAAACTTGCTTAAATTATCAATTTTACCATTGATATGACTATGTTTTCCTGTTAAAATTACGGCTCTAGATGGCGCACAAATAGAGTTGGTAACACTTGCATTTGTAAACAACATTCCTTCTTTTGCAATTCGATCTATGTTTGGTGTTTGTATCAACCTATCATCATAAGCACTTATCGCTTGATACGCATGATCGTCTGACATTATGAAAATAATGTTTGGTTTTTCTGTATTTTCTTTTGATGAATTTTCAGTTTTACATCCCACAGTTAAAAGGGCTGCAGCAAAAAAGGTAATATATTTAAATAATTTCATATTGTTTTTTAGTTTGATGTTATATTGTTTCTAAAGCTTCAATTATAAAAGAGCTATTTTCTGGGGTTTTGTGTTCTTTTTTAATAATTTCAAAGAATTTCTCAAGCAATTCTGGATGTTGCTCCATCACATTATTTTGTTCTTGAATATCAATATCTAGATCATACAATTCTACTTCCTTGTTTCCTGTTTTAATATTTTTCCAAACCATTTTCCACTTCCCCATTCTTACGGCAACTTGTCCTTTATATCCTGCAAATTCCCAATACAAATACTCATGTACCTCTTGTTTGTTTTCATTTGTAAGTGCATTGTAAAAACTAATTCCATCACTTTCATAATCGGTTTTTACGTTTGCAATTTCATTAAAAGTTGGTAATACATCATAAAATGCAGATATATGATTGCTTTTAGAACCCGCTTCTATTTTAGCTGGCCAAGTAGCAATCATCGGTACTCTAATTCCTCCTTCATAGGTAAAACCTTTTACCCTTCCGTAGTTATTCTTGAAGATTCCGCTACTGTTAAACCATTCAGAATCTGCCCCACCATCACCAGGACTCGCAGGTCCATTGTCTGATGTAAAAATGATTAAAGTATTCTCATACAAGCCTTCTTTCTTTAAATAAGTAACCAACTTCCCTACGTTTTCATCTAAATAAGAAACCATTGCTGCATAGGTTGCACGCGGGTTTCTGGCTGGAAAATAACTTCCTTTTTCTTTGTGATAATAAGGTTTTTCATCTCCAAACTTGTTCACATAATAGTCTACCCATTTTTTTGGTGCTTGCAAGGGCACATGCGGAATAGGACTAGCCCAGTACATAAAGAAGGGTTCTTTTTTGTTTTTTTCAATAAACCCCATCATTTTATCAAAAATTAAAGTCGGACTATAATCTGGTTGATAAAACTTCTCATATGTTTTTTCATCTAATGGATTACCATCATTCCCTGTGCCTTCATGAGGTGCAATCGTGTCATTCTTTAAGTGAAAACGATGGTTATTTTCATATAAATGCATTGGTGTATAGGTATGTGCTTGTCTTTGGCAATTGTATCCAAAGAAGTAATCGAAGCCCATTTCTGTAGGAATAGATTGTGTTTGTGGCGCTCCTAACCCCCATTTACCAACAATACCTGTTTTGTAATTTGCTGATTTTAATAATTGGGCAATCGTTGTTGTATTTTTAGGCATAGGCCTTTGCCCTTCTAAAGTAGAATCTTTTAACATGGCAGTATAACTCCAAACATCACCTCTTTCCTCCCATTCATCATTTCCGCGAATACTTGCGCTTCCACCGTGTTTGCCAGTTAAAAGTGAAGCTCTTGCTGGCGCACAAACTGGTGCTCCTGTATAATGTTGGGTAAATAACATGCCTCCTTTTGCCAAAGCATCAATATTTGGAGTTTCAATTTTTGTTTGTCCATAAACGCCTAAATCTCCATAACCTAAATCATCTGCTAAAATATAAATGATGTTTGGTTTTTGATTTTTTTCTTCTTCGGATTGTTTTTTTGATGAACAACTCACTAATGAAATTAGTATAATAAGTGTTGTTAGAATGCGAAATGCTTTCATATTTATTATTTTTTAGTACTTATATTTATTTTTGCTGTTTTTAAACCTTTACCTGAAACTGTTAAATCTATTTCCCCTTGCTCTTCATTAGATTGCACTAAAACAACCAATTTTCCGCTAAACAACTTCATAGTTGGTGCATGAAACATTTCTAGCGAAGTAGCATCGCCATTACTTGCAGCTCTATAAGTTCCGTTTCCTTTTACTTTAAATTTTAATTGATTGGTTGCTGTCGGACAAATAATTCCGTTTTTATCTACCACAGAAACTGTAACAAAAGCCAAATCTTTTCCGTTTGCTTTTAATGTTTTTTGGTCTGATTCTAAAATTAGTTTGTAGGGTTTACCAGCCGTTTTTATTTCTTTTTCTGATGCAACTTTTCCTTCATCATCAAAGGCAACCACTTTTATAGTTCCTGGTTCATATTTTACGTCCATCCACATTAAACGGTAGCGATTTTTAGGAGAACTATTATTCTTTTTCTGAATCCCCATACTTTTTCCGTTTACAAAAAGTTCTGCACTCTCATAACTTGTGTAGACAAAAACGGGTGTAATTTCTCCTTCTCGTCCTTCCCAATTCCAATGTGGCAACATGTGTAACGTTTCTTCTTTTGTATTCCAACGACTGCGATATAAATAATAGCGATCTTTTGGTAAACCTGCCAAATCGTTAATTCCGAAATACGAACTACGAGACGGCCATTTGGTATCATAAGGAGTTGGTTCTCCTAAATAATCGAAACCAGTCCATACAAACTCACCAATAACCCAAGGCTTATCATCTTGTAAAACAAAATCTTCATCAGGAATATTAGACCAGCTGCAAGCTTCTAAATCGTAAGAAGATGACTGAAAATCGTCATATTGTTTCATTTTAGCTTCTACGACTGGGAATTTATAAATTCCGCGAGAACTTACGGTAGAAGCTGTTTCTGAACCTAAAATTAAACCTTGCGGAAAAGATTCGTACGCTTCTTCGTATAAATTTACACGATAATTTAAACCCGGAATATCTAACAGCGCTCCAAAACCAGATGCCATGGTAGCTTTTACTTGATCCATCCCCACAGTTACAGGTCTTGTTGGATCTTCTCTATGAAAAATATCTTGCAATCTCTTCGCACGTTTTGCGCCATCACTTCCCCATTGATCTGGCACCTCGTTTCCAGAACTCCACATAACAATACTTGGGTGGTTTCTGGTTGCATGTACCAAATTGACAATATCTTTTTCTGCATCTTCTTCAAAAAAACGATGATACCCATTTTCTACTTTTGGTTTTGCCCATTCATCAAAACTTTCCGCTAAAAACAAGAATCCCATTTCATCACTTAATTCTAGTTGTTCTAAAGAAGGCATATTGTGTGCGCTTCGAATGGCATTTACGCCCATATCTTTTAAAATACGCAATTGTCTTCGGATGGCAGATTTGTTTACAGCCGCTCCGATAGGTCCCAAATCGTGATGCAAACAAACTCCTTTAAACTTTGTAATCTCTCCGTTTAAACTGAAGCCTTTTTCTGCTTCGTATTTGATGGATCTAATTCCGAAACGTGTTGAAATTTCATCTTTTAGAATAGTTCCTTTGTATACTTGAGAAATAGAAGTGTATAAATAAGGCGTTTCCGGACTCCATAAATTCGGATTGTTGACAGCTATATTTTGCTCAAATTCATTTCCATAAATGGACGAAGTTTTATTGGTAGTAATTAGACTTCCTTGTGCATCTAAAATTTTGGTAACAAGAGTCAATCCTTCTCCTAAAACTTTCGTTTTTACGTTTATTTTCGCTAATTCTTTGGTAACTATGGGCGTTGTTATAAACGTTCCCCATTGCTTAATACTTTCTTTATTCTTGGTAATAATTCGAACATTTCTGTACAAACCTGCTCCCGGATACCAGCGTGAAGACAAACCTTTATTTGTTAATTTAACGGCTAATGTGTTTTTTTTATTTGCTAGAATATGCTCAGTAATATCAAAGTAGAAATAACTGTATCCATAGTTCCAACTTCCTATTTTTTTTCCATTCAGAAAAATTTCGGGTTCACTCATCGCACCTTCAAATAATAGTATTACCTTTTTATCTTTGTTGAAATTTGGCAACGAAAACTCATTTCTGTACCAACCAACACCAATGTATGGCAACGCACCTGTTCTACCAGTTTTTTCGGTAGGGACTTTTTCTCCATTCTGAACAATGGCAACCATTTGTTTGTCTATTTCTTTATCAAAAGGACCTTTAATTGCCCAATCATGAGGAACAACAACCGTTTCCCATTTAGAATCATCAAAAGAAATATCTTGTGCATTTTTTAGATCACCTTTGGTGAATTTCCAGTTTTTTTCTAAAGTGAGTACCTCTCTTACATTGTTTTGCGCCAGTATTGAAACTGTAAAAAAAAGAATATAGAAAGTTGATATCAGATTTTTCATTGGTTTTATTTTACTCTTTTATTTATTATTAATAGACAGAGATATAGTTTATAGAAGTATCTTACCTCCTAAAATAATGCTTCCTTTAGTAACTTTTAAAATATCATTTAATTATAAAAAAACATCTTTAAAAACATCTCTATATAATTTTGTGATAAACAAAATCACTAGATCTCGCAGTTTGCAAACTAGAATTGATAAAATTGGCTGTCCGTTCGAGTGAAATTACTTTCTCAAAAATTTTGCATCAAATAATCAATTTGACTTTATCCTTTTCTAGCTTTTCGACTGAACTCAATATAAACTTTAGGAGATTCCTCCTATCGTCGGAATGACACTACGAATAACGTATCGAAAAACTTAACAAAAACAATCAGAATTTAGAGAATCTTCATTCCGTTAAACTTCAAACTAAATGACGTACACTTTATTTATTCTGAAATACATTAAATGGTTTTGAAGTTCCATCTATTGTTAAAACTACTACTCCGTGAGGAGCTACTTCAAAGGTCCAAGTTTCTGTTGTTGTTTTATCATAGTCTTTTTTAGCCCAAACATCTCTAAAAGTATACCCTTTTGAAGCATCTAACCCTACTTGATCTAAATCAAAAGAAATATTTGCTATTTCGTTTGACCTGTTCAATAAAGTTACTGCTACTTTACCACTCATCGTAGAAACTAATGGTTTTGCCCAAACTTCTAAATCGCCATGATCTATCAACCTTCTTGCTTGGTAAACCAACGGATCTTGATTTAAGGCAATAATTTCTTTATTTGTTAAAATATCAATGGTTTGCTGACTCATATCTCTTAAATCATTACCCGCCAATAGCGGCGAATTCATCATTGCCCACATAGAAAAATGGGTTTTATCCTCTTCAAAACTCATTCCTCTACCTACTTGTAACATATCCATATCATTTACATGACCAGGACCAGAATACCTCCATAAATCTGCATTCAAATCAATGATGTGTAAAATAGAACTAAATTCATTTGAAATATCTCCTGAAATCCTCCAAGAATCAGCTATCTGAAGCACCCATGTGCCAGGAAATTCCCATCTACAAATATTGTAAACAGTATTTGGTTTTACCTCTTTTATAACATTTGCTATTTGTGTGTATCTCGTTTCTTCATCCAATCCTAACCAGTCTCCACCACACCAATCTATTTTTATAAAATCGTAATTCCAGTCCTTTAACATCAATTTTAAATCTTTTCTATCGTGTCCTAAAAGACCTCCACCAACACCAATCGTATCCCTATCCCAATGAGATGCACAGGTATTAATCCCTGCATCAGAATAAATTCCGGCTTTTAATCCTTTAGAATGGATATAATCTGAAACAACTTTCATTCCGTTTGGAAATCTTTCTTTATGCACTAATAAATTTCCTTTTTCATCTCTACCTCCAAAAAAACCATCATCAATATTCACATACGAATAACCAGCGTCTGCCATTCCAGAAGACACCATGTAATCTGCTTGTGCTTTAATAATTTCTTCATTAATATCTACATGAAAATTATTCCAACTAGACCAACCCATAATCGGAGTTTGTGGTTTGCTGGTTTCTTGAGTATTATTTTTATGTGAAGAAATAGCATCATTTGTCTGCTCTTGCATTTTACAAGAAGCTAAAACAATAAGCGATAAAAAAAGAAAGTATTTATTCATATTCGTTTTAATTTAAAAAATAATTTAATTGTCAGTAAAATAACATTATGCTACAAATGGTCTTATTATCATGACATCTGTTCTTCATTAGAAAAACCGAATTGTTGTTTTTATTCTGCGTAAAGCTGCAATATTTGATAGATAATTCTCCCATTTCTTATAGCGTTATCTCCCGCTGATATTCAC
This sequence comes from Polaribacter sp. 20A6, assembly GCF_011378915.1. Lineage (NCBI taxonomy): Bacteria > Pseudomonadati > Bacteroidota > Flavobacteriia > Flavobacteriales > Flavobacteriaceae > Polaribacter > Polaribacter sp. 20A6. Next base: position 69,376 of record NZ_WTPZ01000011.1, on the reverse strand, counting down.
AGATTTTTTTACGGGTATATCACAACCGATATATCGTTAAATTAATATCGACTTTTATTATAAAAATAATCGTCGATATTAACCTAATTTCATTTACTATTTATCTAAAGGAATCATCCAGTAAGAATATGAATAATCTTTATAAGGCAATCTGTATTTTTCCATTGGTAAAGTACCCCAACTATTAATACTACCTAAACCTTGTTGAAAACCATCTATATTTACAAAAACTTCTTTTCTTACATCTAATTCTCCAGCATGTTTTTGAGTTCTCTTTTCTCCAGAACTTAAATCATCTTCACTATAATTAAGTGCAGATATAGAAAGCGGATTTTCACTTAAAATTTGAATTCCAGATCCATCTTCTTTTGTAATAGTTGCCCAACGTACTTCTAGTTTATTTCCATTTTCTTGCGGACGGATGTAAGGGAAATACTGTTCTGCTATAGTCTGTTTGTATAAGCCTACTTTTGCTGCATGTTGCCTATCTGTATATGCCTCAAAAGGTCCTTTACCGTAAAAAGTAATATTTTTATAGGTTTCTGGCAACACCATTTTATTTCCAAATTTATAGAAACCAACATGTTCTCCTTTTATAGCTTTTAAATCGTTGGTAACTTTAACAGCACCATTACCATCTACTATATACGTTTCTGTTAGACTAGCATCTCCATTAAACAAATTTCTTGTGAATGTAATTTTAACTTCCGTTTTTGAAACTTGTTTTACAGAAGTTACAATATCTCCAGATACACCTGCATCTTTCCATTGCTTGTATCTTCTTTGCGTTCCTGCACCATAATCATTATCTACGGGTGCTCTCCAAAAATTAACTTCTGGTCCACTATTTAACAAATTTGTATTCTTAAAACTATAGTCTGTTAACTTACCTGTTTTCTGATTAAATGTTACTACAAAGTCTTTTCCGGTTACGTGAACCACATCATCTTTTGCTTTATAACTTACTACTTCTGTTGCTTTTTTAGGACCTTGAAATGTTGCTGCTTGTAATTTAAATTGCTCATAAGCAATTCTATAACCTGCTTTTAACAAAGGTTCATCCATTTTTAAAACTACAGAAACATTTAAAAAATATTCTACACCTTTTGTAAACTGCTTTTTAAATGGAATATGTAGTGCTTTTGTTGCTTGTGGTGCTGTTACAATATTGTCTTCCTTTCCGGTTTCAACAACCTCTCCATTGGCAATAACTTCCCAGTTTAAAGTGTAGTTAGATAAATCTCTAAAGAAATACCAGTTTTTAAGATCTATCATGCCATTGGCAAGGTTGTTTTCATAAAACTTTACATCCTGTTGTATGTGTGCTACTTCATGAATATGTGGATTTACTTTTCTGTCTGGTTGTACCAACCCGTTATTTAAAAAGTTGTTATCACTTGGTGTTCCTTCTGGACCGAAATCTCCACCATACGCAAAAATTTCTCTACCATTCTTTTTAATTTTAATACCCTGATCTACAAAATCCCAAATAAAACCACCTTGTAATTTGTCATATTTTTCAAATAAATCCCAGTATTCTTTAAAACCTCCCATACTATTTCCCATAGCATGTGCATACTCACATTGCACTAAAGGCTTGGTTCTTCTATCATCTTTAGCATACGCTTCTACATCTTTTGGTGTTGCATACATTGGCACAAATAAATCTGTATTCCATTCATGTACTGCTCTTTCATGCTGTACAGGTCTTGTATCATCTATTTTTTTAGCTAACAAATACGATTGATAAAAATTATGTCCATTTCCTGCTTCATTTGCCAAAGACCAAATTACAATAGAAGGATGATTTTTGTCTCGCTCTACCATTCTACCTACACGCTCTAAATGTGCTTTTAACCAAGCAGGATTGTTTGCCAAAGTTCTATCTAAAGCATACCCCATTCCGTGAGATTCTATATTTGCTTCATCTACCACATAAATACCGTATTCATCACATAATTCATAAAAATAAGGGTCATTAGGATAATGCGCCGTTCTTACTGCATTGATGTTGTATTCTTTAAATATCTGAACATCTCTAAGCATATCTTCTCTAGAAATTACATGCCCTGTATTAGCATCATGCTCGTGCCTGTTTACTCCTTTAAATAAAATTGGCTGCCCGTTTACCAAAAAATTCCCATTTTTAACTTCAGAAGTTCTAAAACCTAATTTTCTAGAAATAGCTTCTAAAACTTTTCCTTTTTTATCTTTGATGGTAATATTTAATTGATATAATTCTGGCACCTCTGCAGACCACGTTTTTACTTGCGGAATCGTTTTGTTAAACTGTAAAGTTTTACTAGAATTTGCCCCTAATTCATACAATGATGAATTGCTATAAACGGTTTCATTATTTTTTGTAATTGCTACAGCAACCGTTCCTTTTTGCTTTTTAGTATGAATGTTTTTAAGAGCTACAGATAAATCAAAAACACCGTCTTTATAATTATTTTCTAAACCCGCTTTAGCAAAATAATCTTGTAACTGTACATTTGGTCTAGCATATAAATAGACATCACGCTCTATACCAGAAATTCTCCAGAAATCCTGACACTCTAAATAACTACCATCACTCCAACGATACACCTCTAAAGCAATACTATTGCTACCAGGTTTAACAAATTGGGTTAAATTAAATTCAGCAGGAAGTTTAGACCCTTGGCTGTATCCTACTTTTTTACCATTTACCCAAATATAAAAAGCAGATTTAACGGCTCCTAAATGAATAAAAATATCTTTTCCATCCCAATTTTCTGGAACATTAAAAGTTCTTTTATAAGATCCAACAGGATTGTCTCCATCTGGAATATCTGGTGGGTTTAAATATCCTTTTTGAAAAGGATAAGAAGCATTTACATAAATAGGAACTCCAAAACCTTCTACCTCCCAGTTTCCTGGTACTTTTATAGTATTCCAATTAGAAGAATCAAAATCGTCTTTATAAAAATCTGTTGGTCTAACTTCTGGCGTATCGCTATAATTAAATTGCCAAACACCATTTAATAGTAAGTAATTTTCTGCCTTAGACAACTCGTTTTTATTTGCCAATGCAACCGAATTGTAAGGAAAAAAAGTAGCGCGAGCATCTAATTTGTTAATACCTACTACATCCGGGTTTTCAATAACCGGGTCTAGTGTTTGTGCCTGCACGAAGTTCGTTCCTATTAGCCAAAGGAAAATAACTTTTAATAGTTGGTTTGTTTTTTTCATTTCTATACTGTTTTATGCTACTAATTATTTTTGGTTTGCGTATAATTTACTCCACTTTATAAAATCTTCTTTTGTTCCTTTGTTAAAAGGAATAAGGTAAAAATTATAAACTTGTTTTGTTTTTCCTTTAATCTGATATTTTTCTTGTGGTTTAGAATACCAGCTATCATCGCCAGCAAGCCCACGTTGCCCTAAATCTATATTTAATTGAACCAGATCTTGTTCTTTAATATCGTTGGTGTGTTTAGAAGCGTTAATTTTAGGAATACCATCAATTCTATATTCGGTATCTAAAGTATCATTTTCATTATATTTTAATCCTGTAGTAGTATCAAAATCTTCGTTTGGCATATGCAACGCACTTATACCAACGCCTTGTAATTGTTTGCCTGCAACAACCAATAGTCCGTTGTTATTGGCATCAGAAAAAGCAGACCATCTAACATCTACTTTATATCCATTTTCTTGCGGACGAATATATGGCACGTATTGATCTTTTACTTTAGATTCATATAAATCTATAAAAGCAGATGCCTTTCTATCTTGATAATTCTCCCAAGGACCACGTCCAAAATAGGTCATATTTACATATTTTTTTGGCATTTGCATACGCATACCTACACGAGGAATGTCTGCGGTATACTCCGTTTCATTTAGGATGTTACTAATTTTAACAACTCCGTTTCCAGATACTTTATAAATCGATTCAAAAGTAGTATCAACACCTGGTAAATTATAAGTAATAGTAACACTTACGCTACCGTCTTTATTGGTATTAGATGCTAATTTAGACACCTTCATAAAAAGTGACGCTTTTTTCCATTCAATATTTTTAACCTGCATATGATTCCCAAAATCGTTGTCAGTTGGTGCACGCCAAAAATTAGGTTTTGGTCCATTTTCGTCTTTTATTAATTCTTCATTTTCATAAACATAAGAACTAATTTGTCCTTTTTCCGTATCGAAAACCAATTGCACTTTATTATTAGAGATTTTTAACTCTTTACCAGATTCCTGAATTTTAAGTGATTCTTTGTTATCAATTTTAGTAACTATATTTTTGTATTTTTTAGATAAAACAATTTGCTCATGTGCAACTTCATAACCTTTTGGTAGTATACCCCAAGCAGTTTTAGTTTTTGCTGAAATCTCTACAAAATACTCGGTATTATCAAGAAACTGAATATCCTTAAGCGAAATTCTAATTAACTTACCAGTATGCGTATCTACCGAAATAGTTTCTAAAGGAATGGTTTTTAAAACAGTACCATCTGCTTTTATTTCTGCACTAAAGTCGAAGAAATCTAAATTGGTAAAATCATATAGATTTTCTAACAATACTCGTAATTCGTTATGACGGTTAATGCCTTTCTCTTTAAAGTTGATAAATTCATGTACTTTTTTTACTTCAAACAACGCAGGTTGTGGCGTTCTGTCTGGAAATACAATTCCGTTATTTAAAAATGAGTTGTCGGTTGGCATATCTTTTCCATAATCACCACCATAGGCATAATAACGTTCTCCTTTTTCGTTGGTTTTCCAAATAGATTGATCTACCCAATCCCAAATAAAACCTCCTTGCAAGTTGTCATATAGTTCTATTATATCCCAATAATCTTGAAAATTACCTGTACTATTCCCCATTGCATGAGCATATTCACTTGGTATGTAAGGTCTGTCTGTTTTTGTTTTTCCTATGGCTTCAAATACTGCAGGCGATGGATACTGAGGTACAATAATATCTGTATTAGAATCCATATCCCATATACTGCCATCATAATCTTTATACGGACGTTCATATTGCACAGGACGTTTTGTTTTGTCGTTTTCTTTTATAGCATCATAGCCTTTAAAGAAATTAACACCATTTCCGGCTTCATTACCCATAGACCAAATAATTACAGAAGGATGGTTTTTATCTCGTTTTACCATTCGTACCATTCTATCTACATGTGCGTTTTCCCAACTTTCTTTTTTTGCTAATGAATATTTTCCATAATACATTCCGTGCGACTCTATATTTGCTTCATCCACCACATACAAACCGTACTCATCACATAATTCATAAAACCTACGCTGCTGCGGATAATGACTTAAACGCACCGCATTAATGTTATTTTCCTTCCAAAGCTGAATATCTCTTAGAATATCTGTTTCCGAGACTACATGACCTGTTTCTGGATTTGCTTCTTGAGTATTTACCCCTTTTAGAGTAATACGTTGTCCGTTTACTAAAAGTAAACCCTGTTTTATTTCAATAGATCTAAATCCTATTTTAGAAGTAGTAACCTCTAATGTTTTTCCTTTTCTATCTTTTGTTTCAATTAATAAAGTATATAAATTAGGATGTTCTGCACTCCATTGTTGTACGTTTGGTAGTGTTGTAGAAAAATTAAAATTGTTTTCTTTAGAGTTTTTTACTGCAAACGATTTTGTTTCTGATGCTACTATCTTAGCTTCCGAATTTAATAATTTATAAGAAATACTTCCCTTTGTAGTTTTAGATAAGTTATTTTCTAGTAGTACAGATAATTCAAAAACACCATTTTTATAAGCACCATCTAAAACAGAAAGCACTTCATAATCCTGCACTCTTATTTTAGGTTGTGCATATACATAAACGCTTCGTTCAATTCCGCTAATTCTCCAGAAATCTTGACATTCTAAATAAGAACCATCCGTCCATCTAAAAATTTGAATCGCAATTTTGTTATTACCTGTTTTTGCTGCTTTTGTAATATTAAACTCAACGGGTAATTTACTCCCTTGTGAGTAGCCAATATACTCTCCATTAAGCCATACAAATCCTCCAGATTTCATAGCACCAATATGCAAGAACATTTCTTTGCCATCCCAATTATTATCAATAGAAAAATCACGAACATACGTACCTACAGGATTGTATTCATTTGGAACTTTACCTGGGTTTTTTGGATAAATTCTATTAACAAACTCCATATCATCTGCAACAGGAGCTTTATAATCTGAAAACTCATATTGATGATTTACATAAATAGGAACACCAAACCCTTCTACTTCCCAATTTGATGGCACTTTAATATCATCCCAAGTAGATACATCTTCTTTTGGGTTCATAAAAGTGGTTGGTCTGTCTTCCGGATTTCTTACCCAATTAAATTTCCATGTTCCATCTAAAGATTTATGAAATTCTGGCGTGTTTTGTAAGGCATCAGCCTCTGAAGCATACGAGGTAAAAGAAACATGTGTCTCTAACTTATTTTCACTTATAACTTTTTCATTTTCTATATAATCCTTGTAATCTTTAATAGGATGTTTATTCTGACTACTTAGAGATGTACCTGTAAAAAAGACACCTATAAGTGATAACATTATGAAACTGTTTTTTTTTAAAATCATCATAATTAGTAGCGTTTATCTAAGTTAAATATTTCTTTTAGTTTTGATTGGTTAAATCAATTTGCTAAAATAATTAAAACATCCATTATTCGTATTATGTTATACATATTAATTAAACTAAATTCAAAAGTATTATCACTAAAGAAATAGCTTCTTATAAAAATAAACCCCGTGAAATCAATAAGATTACAAGGGGTTTACAAAACTAATTCAAATTCAAATAATATTTTACCACCCTGGGTTCTGCGTTAAATTCTCTAGGCTCAATACAATTTCTTCTGTAGGTATTGGCGACAAGTAATCTCTTCCTATTTTAAACTCAAACCCTGAAGGAATTGTATTCTTATAAGGATCTATATTACCATCTGAGTTTACAAGAATAGAATTTCCAATTAAATCTGTAAATTCTGTTTCCATATCACCACTTCCAATTATTTTAAAGCCTAACAATCTTTTACCAACAATTAATTCATCTGCAGCTGCCCAACGCATTAAGTCATCAAAACGCTTTCCTTCTAATGCCAGCTCTACTCTACGCTCTCTTCTAATTTCATTAATAACATCGCTTAATGCAGGAAATGCTTTGTTTGAATCTGCAACTGGTGCTGTTGATAAGTTTGGCATCCCTACACGAGTTCTTAATAAATTAATAGAAATATCTAAATCTCCTTGTGTTAAAGTACCTAACTCTGCCTTTGCTTCCGCATAGTTTAACAATACCTCTGCATATCTAAATATAATAGCCCCCGTCCAACTATCATATCTTTGAGCCTCATCTGTAGTACCACCTTTGTAGATTTGAAAACCTGTTGTTGAAGTAATTTCATTGTTTCCCCTAAATACTGGAAATTCAAATATTTCATCTGCTACCCCTGAGTTTACAGTTATTAAATCTCCAGGTGTGCAAATTGTTTGTGCAAGCCTAGGATCTCTATTCGCAACAATATCTGTAAGACTACTTTCTTGATTTACATTGTACATTGAACTCACTGAAATTGGTTGTCCATCTAAAGCTAAATAAGAATCTACTAAAGATTTAGTTACACCAGTTCCAGAACCTGTGTACGGTAAATAATGACCAACCTTATGACTTACTCCTTCAGAAACACTATATTTTTTCCAAAACATTACTTCGGGATTTCCTGAATAATCGATTTGATTGAATAAATCCCAATACGTTTTATCGGTTCCATTATTATACAAAGAATAATTCCCTTGATCTATTAATGTTTTTGCAGCTTCTGCAGCCCATTCTAAAAACTTAGTACTTTCATTAGTTGGTGCTGCAAAGACAGTACCATCATGATATTTCTCCCAAGTACCTTCATAAAGACAAATAGTAGATTTTAAAGCCAATGCAATACCTTGGTGCACTCTAAATGATTCTGCAGAGCTTTGAGGCTTTAACTTAGCAATCGCCATATCTAAATCTTCTACTATTTTAGTAGCCAATTCATTTCTAGGTAATCTTGGAGAATACAGTTCTGGAGAATCTGTATTTAACGTTTTAACAATATGTGGCACACCACCATATCGTTTTAATAAATTGAAATAAAACATAGCACGGAAAAAATAAGCTTCTCCATTATAATGCTTAATGGTTACTTCATCTCCTTGCGCAGTACTACTATTTTCAAGATAAAAATTTACGGCTCTAATGGAGTTAAAATTCCAAGAAGCATCAGTTGTAGGTACATTTGTAGAATTACCTACTAATCTAGTATTAACAAAAATATCTGCAAGATTATCACTATTATTATCTATTTCAAAAGTACCGCCATTAAACCCAGAGTGAACTTGAAATGATGTATAAAATTGATTTAAGAAAAGTGCCAGATCATTGGGAGTTTTCCAATACGCCTCTGGAGAAATTTCATCCTCGGGTAATTTATTTAATAAATCATCAGAACAGCCTATAAAAGAAACCATTGCTAAGATTAGAGTGATGTATTTTATGTGTTTCATAATATATATATATTTAAAATTGAACATTTAAACCAAGTGATAACGATTTTTGAAGTGGGTAAATTTTACCACTTCCCCAATAACCTCCAGTAGCTTCAGGATCGTACATTGTTGGCATATCTGTAATGGTAAGTAAGTTTTCGCCTGTTACAAATACTCTAAGTTTTTTAAGATTTAATTTTTCCATGATATCTTTAGAAAAAGTATAACCAAGACTCACATTTTTTAATCTTACGTAAGCTCCATTCTTTAAATACCTAGTTTGCACTTCTTGATTTCTCCAAGCACTATTAAAAGTAGGTCTAGGTAAGTATGCGTCTGTATTATCTTCAGACCAATAATCTGCATGTTCTACAAATGCTGCAGACTGCCATTGGTTACCTACCGCACCAAAAGTATAAGGATCTTGTTTTCCTGTATTTACATCTCTTTTTCCAACACCTTGCCAGAACATAGAGAAATCAATACCTTTATAGTCTAAACCTGCAGTAATAGAGTAAGAATATCTAGGTGTACTGTTACCAATTACTTTTTGATCTCCAGCATCATCTGAAGTAGACTTACCCCAATCTATATGACCATCTCCATTTATATCATTATACTTTACGTCTCCTGGTTTCCAAACACCACCCCAAAAAGTAGATTGATCAAAACCATTATCTATTTCATCTTGATTTTGATATAAACCTAGTGTTTCAAATCCCCAGATTTCTCCAAGTGTTTGCCCTTCACGGAACGTATTTAATAAGTTGTTTGGGTTACGGTATTTTGTAACTTTTGTTACAGCATCAGATAAAACAACACCTACATTGTAACCAACATCACCAATATTATCTTTCCACTGTATACTAAAATCAAATCCTTTTGTTTCTATAGACGCATTATTAGCTTGTGGTGCCGAAGTACCTAATAAAGCTGGTAAACGTTCTGCAGGACCAAACATATTGTCTGTAGATCTTATAAAGTACTCAAAAGTCATTTGCAAACGATTGTTATACGCAGCTAGATCTAACCCGTAGTTATCTGTTTTTACTGTTTCCCAAGTAATATCTGGACTAATAAGACCAGGAGTTGTAGTGTAATTTGGTCTTCCAGAATCTCCTAACCACCATAAATTGGTATTAATAGGCATACGAGAAATATATAAATAGTTAGACACATTTTGGTTTCCAATAGATCCTGTAGAGTAACGAAATTTAAACATGTTAATTCTATCTATCGTCCAAAAATCTTCTTTTGCTACGTTATATCCAACAGAGATAGACGGAAAAAAGTTCCAACGACTGTCTGGTGCAAATCTAGATGATGCATCATAACGTCCGTTAATTTCAAAAAGATATTTTTCTTTGTAATTGTAATTTAATCTTCCAAAATATCCTTGTGTAGCATAAGCACCTGCAGAATCATTTACGTTATCTTCTCCAACTGCTGTAGATATAGATGGCACATTGTCTGTTATAAGATCATTCTTAGAACTTGTTAAAGAACTATAATCCGTATTTTCTTGTTGAAAACCAAACAATCCCGAAAAATTATGTATTTCGTTTAACGATTTTTCATAAGAGATAACTAAGTTAGGTGAAACATAGTTAGATTCTGAAGCATATCTAGTAAAACTATTATTTTGACGAATTAATCTGTCTTGTCCATCTGGCTCTGTAACACTTACTTTAGCACTATGAGAAGTAATATTAGAAGTACCACGTTGGTAATAAAGACTTGTTTTAATCTTTAAATTCTCGATAGGTTCAAATATTAAATCTAGACCAGCATTGGTGCTTAGGTCTTTAGACACACGTCTACCACCTCCTAAAAGAAAAGGAATTTCTGAACCATCACTATAACTTCCGTTTGGCATTACAACACCGTTTACAGGCCAGCGTCTTGCTATGTTATGTAAATATAAACCTGGATCATAACTAGGCCTATCTAAATCTTCTCTAGCAATTCTAATATTTGCGTTAAAAGTAAACCAATCGTTCATTTTACTTGAAACCTTACTATTAAGCGTATATCTCTGGTATGTATCATCACCAAAACTCATTATCCCTGGCGCATTAAAGAAAGAACCAGACACATTATAATTCACTTTATTTTCGTTACCAGAAAAGCTAAGATTGTGCTGCTGACGTACTACTACATCTTTATACATAACATCAAACCAATCTGTATTTGCATTAGAACCAGTATATTGTTCCCATTTAGTACCATTTGCATTCGGAACTGTTACAGGTGTATTTATAGGGTCGGCGATATAGTCTTTTATACGACCTAAAACATCATCACTAAATATAGGAGCACCACCACCATTGGTAGCAGATAGGTTAAAATAATTTGCAAAATCTAAAGAATTCATCATTTCCGGAGTTTTTGTCGGTGATGAATAAATAAAATTATTTGAATATGTAATAACATGCCCTGACACTCCTTCACCACTCTTAGTTTTCACCAAGATAACACCAAAGGCTGCTCGAGATCCATAGATAGCTGAAGAAGATGCGTCTTTTAAGACAGAAATACTTTCTATATCATCTGGATTTATATTATTTAAATCTGAAGGATCACTTAATGGAATATCATCTACAATAACCAAAGGAGATCCCGTTCCTTGAAGGTTACCAACACCACGAATACTAATATTCATACTAGATCCTGGCGCCCCACCTGCATTCCCTACAGTTAAAGCTAATCCTGGTACAGATCCTTGAATAGCCTGCATTACGTTACTTACAGGTCTATTTTCTAATACCTCTGCATCTATAGTACTTACAGCTCCCGTTAAATTTCCTTTTTTCTGAGTACCGTAACCTACAATAACGATCTCTTCTAAAGTACTTGTATCTTCAGTTAAACTAGCGTTAACCACTTGTTTTCCGTTTACAATAATCTCTTTAGTTGTAAAGCCAATGTAGCTAAACTGAAGCGTAGCATTCGCACTTACGTTAATTGAATAATTTCCATCAAAATCAGAAACTACCCCTTTTTTTGTTCCTTTCTCCATAATGTTAACACCAGGTATTGGGTCTTCATTATTAGCATCGGTAACTGTACCGGTTACTGTACTTTGAGCATGAACAGTCATAAGACCGAACGCAAAAAATGTAAACAGTAACAAACTTAGTTTTTGAATCATAAAATTTAGTTTATAGTTGAGTTATGTATTATGTATTACTTAATACAAATATGCATAAAATTTTGTTAATTTTTTATATCATTTCGACAAGTAACAATACAACTGCTATAAAGAGCAAGTTAGGAAGTATGAGCTAAAAAAGCATATAAACAATAAAATCAGTTAGTTATCAATTCAAAATGATAACTAACTGATTTAAAAAAAAACAACTATTTTAAATACTACTTTATTCGTATGTTAAATATGCAGAAACTAACCAATGATTTAATTTATCTCCGTCTACTGGTGTAGCAGCAATTTTTATTTTTAATGTGTGATCTCCCGCTTTTAAATCTCCTAAATTAACAACCATAGGCTTTACAAAAGAGCCTGGACACCAATTAGATCTAGATAAATCTGATGAAGCAATACGTTCTTCAATTTCTTTAACTTGATAAGAATGAGTTTTAGAATCTATATAAGATGCAGAATCTTTTCTAATCCAAACGCCAGAAGTAGGGTTAAATCTTCTAAATGAAGCACAATCATCTCTCCAAGGAATGGTATCTAAAACCAATTTGTTGTTAAAAAACACACTATTCTTAATTTTGATAAATTCATCACCACCACTATGCCCTCCATGACCTGTTGTAATATAATGTAATTTTACATTTTTTGCATTCTTTTTTAAATGTATAGACTGTTCTAAATCATTATGAGCAAAATTATCTGGTATTTGCTGTCCACCAACGTAAGGTATTGTATTCACCAAAGGCAATACAGATACTTTTTGCTGTTTTCTATTAGAGTACGTTAGTTCTAAGTCAAAATCATAGCCTTCTGCTGTCCAAGTATCAATCCAAACACCAACATAAAATGTACCTGTTACTAAACTCTCTAAATCTGTAATGTCATTTTCCCAAACCACTTGTTTTTCCCAACTTGGTATGTATACTGGTCTTCTATATTTTACTTTATTGTCGCTATAATGCCCTACTCCAAAAGGAGTCATAAATCGCATTAGTTCTACAACAGGATTGTAATTTGTTCCTTTTACAAAACCGGCATATTTACCATCGATATAAGAATCTTTTGGAAAATCATTCTTTTTTTCTGTAACAGAAAGTATAGATAGTTTTTTTGGATCACTTACTACAAAACAAGAACCAGATTTATCCCAACGATCACCATTTGAGCGTACAGTTATTTTTATTTTTACGTCTGTTCCTTTTTTAAACTCTGGAATGCTTACTTTTTTATACACCAATCTTCCGCTCATTAAGCTTACTGCCTCTGAGTCTGTACCTTTTTCGCCACCAAAATTTAAAACTTGTTTATTAAATACATTAATTTTAGTACTATTTTCTTGCGCAAACAAATTAACACAAAGCACTAATAAACTGATTGTTATACTATTTTTAAACTTCATTTTATTCTAATTAATTATTATTTATGTAATGTATACTTAATAACAACAGGTAGGTGATCTGACGGAAATTCACCATCTTTAGAATCACTTAAAGTTGCATATTTTAATACTTTAACCTGTTCTTTACTTGTAAAAATATAATCTATTCTATCTACAACTGGTTTGTTAAAATCAAAAGCATTAAAGGTTCCGATAGGCCCAAAAGGTTGTGATTCACTTGCTATCTTAGCATCATTAAAGGCATTGGATAATAATTGAATGGGTGCTGTTTCTGGTTTCAAGTTAAAATCTCCAATTACAAGAACAGGTAAATTATCTGTGTTAAATTCGGCTATTTTATCAATGATTAATTTAGCACTTTTTACTCTCGCTATGTTACCAATATGATCAAAATGCGTATTAAAAACCCAAAACTGATCATTATTAGACTTATTAATTAAAAGAGCGAACGTACAAATTCGCTCCATAGAAGCATCCCAACCAACCGAAATTTTATTTGGTGTTTCAGACAACCAAAATGTACCTTTATTTAGGACATTAAATTTTTCTTTCTGATAAAAAATAGCACTGTACTCACCTTTGGTTTTACCATCATCTCGTCCAACTCCTACATAAGAATAACCTACCAAAATACTATCTAAATACTGTACTTGATGCTCCAACCCTTCTTGTATACCAAAAACGTCTGGACTATTATACACTATTTGATTACTTAAAAAATCTTTTCTATTGGACCATCTATTTACACCATCGTTCGGGTTATCATATCTAATATTATAGGTCATTATTTTATAGGCTTCTTTTTCCGAAGTACAAGAAAATAAAAAACAGACTAAAAGTAAAATAACCGTTTTTTTCATATTATTTATTTATTTATTGGTAAAAATCGGATAGCTTGTCCACCACCACCAGCTAATTTTATAGTAAGATTGGTTTTTGAAGTCACTTCTTTTTTTAGAATATCAATTTCTGTCGGATTGGTTTTCCAATCGGCATTCATACCATCGGCATAGATTTGAGCGATGTACGTTTTATTCTCTTCAAGAAAACTTAACTCTATATCTAATTCTCTTTGGCTCTCATCCGTAATGCTTCCTAAAAACCAATCATCACTATTTTTATCTTTCCTAACAATGGTTATGTAATCTCCTATTTTTCCATTAATCATTTTTGAAGACTCCCAATCTGTAGCAACATCTTCAATAAATTTAAAAGCAGGTTGATTTTCATAATTCTCTATCAAATCGGATGCCATTTGCATTGGGCTATACAACACAACAAATAAAGCTAATTGCTTTGCTAATGTTGTATTTACCCTAGAAGTCCCATCGTCTAAATCATTCCATTTCACTCTGTTTTTAGCGTTTTTATATAAAATATCAAATACACCAGGTGTATAATCTATTGGTCCTGCTAAACCTCTTGTAAAAGGCAAAATTGTATAATGTTCTGGTGGATTCCCTGAACTCCAAGCATTCCATTCCATACCTCTTGCACCTTCACGAGTCATCATATTTGGATAGGTTCTTCTTATTCCTGTGGGTTTAATCGGCTCATGAGCATCAATCATAATTTTATATTTAGTAGCAGTTTTAACAACCTCTCTATAATGATTTACCATAAACTGCCCATGATGAAATTGACCTTTTGTTTGAATGCCTCCTGCGTAACCCGTTTTTACAGCTTTAACCCCCAATTGTTGATACATTGAAAAAATAGGTTCTAATTTATTTTCAAAAGATTGTGCAGCCCCACCAGTTTCAACATGACCAATAAATGAAATGTTTTTTTCAGTTGCATAGTTTGTAACTTCTTTCAAATTAAAATCGTCGTAAGGTGTTACAAAATCGAAAGCATCCTTCTTTCCCCAATTTTCCCAACCTGTATTCCAGCCTTCAACTAAAACACCTTTAATTTTATGTTTGTCTGCAAAATCGATGTATTTCTTTGTTTCTTCGGTTGTTGCTCCATGTCTTTCACCTAAAGTCCAAGTTTGTGTTCCTAAGTGCATTCCCCACCAAATTCCAATATACTTCATGGGTTCAACCCAAGACACATCTTCAATTTTATTTGGTTCATTTAAATTCAAAATTAAATTAGACTCCACTAAATCTTTTGCATTGTCTGTTATTTGAATGGTACGCCAAGGAGAAACCATTGGTGTTTTTGCTTTTACTTTAACACCATCTGGCCACGGTGCCAAATCACTTTTAAAAGAAAATGAGGCCGCTTTATTTTTCTTTAAAGTCATGCCTGCATAATTTGTTAAATTCGCTTCATGAATACTTATAAAATTACCAGCTTCCGTTTCTAATGTTATTGGTGTATTTGCTGACTCAATTTCATTTAAAGATGCATTTTTATAGAGTGTTTCGTATGATTCAAAATTTGCTGGAATATACCAACCACTATGGTTTTTCACGAAATTAAATTCCGTTAATTCTTGTGTAATTAGAAGACTGTCTACATTTTTTTGTTTAGGAATTTCATAGCGAAACCCAATACCGTCGTTGTAAACTTTAAAATAAAGATTCAGTTTTCTTTTGAATCCATCTTTTTCTTGTAAGCAAATTAATAGTTGATTGTAATTATCTTCTATTACACTTTTTTCTCCCCAAGCTGTAGTCCATTTGGTGTTGGATTGTGTAATGCTATAATCTGTTACTATAAAGTTTTTAGATAAAGGATTTGCATTTTTAAATTCGTACCCTAATTTTGAGGAATTTATAATTACAGAATCTTTAAAATTAACCATGTAAGATATACCACTGGTCGTCTGTATTGATACCCCAATTTTGTTATTTGGTGATTCAATTTTTAAAACCTTTTCACTAGAGCAGCTTACAAATGAAAAAATTAACAAGAATGCTATATAAGTTTTTTTAATCTTCATCTTTATTTAATAAATTTTAATTTACGATTGGCCTTATTTAGCCGAACGACCTACATTAGAGCGAAACGTTAGTTTACTGGTAGCATCGGTTACTTTTTTAAACTTTAGAACGATTCCCTTTTTATAGATTAAAGCGACTACCTTGTAAACTTGTTACTTCTTTACCTCTAACTTTTTTACCTTTAAAGTTGATAGATTGATGCCTAAAAATGGCACAGCTTGATTCTACTTATACTATTCCTTTTAAGCAAAATAAAAAGGAAAATTAGAATTAATTTTTATACCAATAACTTAATTTATATTAAGTTAATATTTTGTATTCTAGTAATTTACGATTCTAAAATCAATAGCCCAGTCTTTCTTTTGCATCTTCTTGATTAAAATCAGATTTTTTAAAGGTATGAGCTTCTGTATTAAATACGTGCTCATTAAAATTAAATTCACCTTGAGAAAAAGCTATATAAAAGTATTTGAATGTTTCTGCAAAAACATAAGTAGCTAAATAATCTTTTGGCTCTTTTGTTCTAACATCTTTGATTGAATTGTAGGCTACATCATTTCTACAATACTTATTTATATCTTTCCAATACTTCTTAATCATATTCAAATACTCTTCCTTACCTGTTATTTCATGAAGGTAATATGCTGACTCAATTATTTCTGGGTTTATTTCTGATTCTGCATATTCAATTCTATCCTCATCATATTTATATCTAGTTGGTAGAAGTCCATTTTTATCCCACAACCAATCCCAAGTTTTTTGATTTTTTTCTGCGGCAGAAATATCTCCAGAAATTGCTTGTATAGCAGGGAAAAAAGCATCGTATAAAGATACAGAGCGTTTTAATACTTTACCTGTTTCCATATCAACAATAGTGTAGAATGTATGTCCCTCGTATTCATCTAACAAATATTCATCAATTTTAGATTTACTAAAGTCCCAGATTTCTTTAATTTCAGGATCAGGAAAAATCATCCAACTTTTATACATGTATTCATAATAAGCATCAACTCCAGCCTGCAGATGGTGCCATTTTGTACCAACCCATTCACCTGTATTTATGTTTATTTGCTCACCAGGCAAACCTATTTTTGATTTGCGATTAAAGACAGCTTTTGTTGCTTTTTTAGCAGCTTGATAGTATTTAGGATCCTTTGTATAATAACTTAAAATACCAAACTCAAATAAATAAGTGGCTGCTTGTGCAACGTTAACCACATCACCTTTTCCTTCTCCTAAATTACCTGCTAACTTGCCTGTTTTTAAATTAACTGAATGAGCAGGAATTCCTGTAGGAGTATTAAATGCTGGTAAAATTCTATCACCAAAATCTTTAGTTTTAGCTAAAATAGCTTCGTTTTTTGTGTAATGATACATTGATAATAAACCACCTAAAATTCTTATGTTTACCTCAAAAGTTTGAACATATAAATCTTTATCCCAATCCATTGCGAGCGCATAGTCTTCAATTTCTTTAGCTTCTTTTTCTAAGCCCATTACTTTTAAGGTGCTATAAGCGTCTATTGGAGAAATTCCCAAAGAACCTTCATACCAATCTTTGTGTGATTTAGATAAAGGTAATAAAACATCATGACCCCAAGCATATTTTTTATAAGCATTCCAAGAGCGTAATGTTTCTTTTTTAACTTCATCTTGGAGCATTGAAATTTCTTTATCCTTTACTTTCTGTTTGGTTTTTGTTTTATCTTCTTGCTTACAAGAAAGCAACATGAATACACTAAAACAGATAACTATTAGTTTATTGATTTTAATCATTTTTACTTAGTTTATTTTTGAATAATTTTTAAATTTTGACCATTAACAAATTCATCATTTGAAATAAAATAACTCTTATAATTTTTTCCGTTAAGTTCTATTCCTTTTATAACAGCTTCTTTATTACCAACTCTTTCAATTATAATTTTTTTGTTCTTATAATATCTTGTGTCTAAATGAATGGTAATTTTATCAAATGTCGGTGCTGTAATTGTGTACATAGGATCTGCAGGAGAAACTGGATATATTCCCATCATGCTATAAATTAACCAAGCAGACATGGTTCCAGTATCATCGTTTCCAGGCAAACCTGCCGGTTTATTTGTAAAATATGTATGAATTAAATTGGTAACACGTTGTTGTGTTTTCCATTCATATCCTTTTGCATAGTTGTATAAATAGGGGTAAGCAATATCTGGTTCATTCGCCATATCAAATTGTTTTTTCTCAAAAACTTCATCTAATTTAGCAACGTATTCTTTTTTACCTCCCATTAACTTCATTAGGGCTTTTGTATCATGTGCAACCATAAAAGTATATTGCCATGAATTCCCTTCTATAAATCCGACATTTTTTTCGAAATTAGCACCTTGATTAGGATTAAAAGGCGAATGCCATGAACCATCATCATTTTTTGGACGCAATAAATTAAATTCCTTGTCAAAGAAACTTCTATAGGAAACAGCACGATTAGAAAATAATTTATAATCTTTTTTCTTCCCTAATTTATTTGCCAATTGTGCGATTGCAAAATCACTGATGTTATATTCTTGTGTTGTTGAAACAGAACCGCTATTGGTTGTTTTTGTTGATAAATATCCGTTCTTTATATAATCTTTAATTCCTGGTCTTAACGAGTTGTTTTCTAGTTGTGTAGCGCTTTTTCGCATGGCTTCATACGCTTTTTCAATATCAAAATCTTGTATGCCTCTTAAATACGTATCTGCTAGAATAATTCCTGCAGGATCACCAACCATTGTGGTTGTTTCGGTTGCATTCAGTTCCCATTTAGGTAACCATCCGCTTTCATCATAAATATTCAACATACTTTTAACCATATCCGATTGTTGTTTTGGATAGATCAAAGACATTAAAGAATGAAGGTTTCTATAGGTATCCCAAAAAGAAAATACGGTAAATCGTGTTCCGTCAGTTTTTGCAGTTTTGCGTTTTCCCATTGTTGGATATTCGCCATTCACATCAT
This sequence comes from Polaribacter sp. 20A6, assembly GCF_011378915.1. Classification (NCBI taxonomy): domain Bacteria; kingdom Pseudomonadati; phylum Bacteroidota; class Flavobacteriia; order Flavobacteriales; family Flavobacteriaceae; genus Polaribacter; species Polaribacter sp. 20A6. The sequence continues at coordinate 50,405 of NZ_WTPZ01000011.1, read as the reverse complement.
TTAACGTATTCGGGTGAATTAATGTGTGGTACAACGCTGTATAAAAAATAGTTTTATCATCTTTTGTTCCGCCTTCTACTTCAACTTTAGATAATAATTGATTCCATTGTGAAGCAGTATTTTTATAGATAGCATCAAATGATAAATGTTGCGTTTCCTTTTCTAAATTTTCTCTGGCATTTTCTATACTAACGTAAGAAACACCAATCTTAACCTCTACTTGCGTTGGTTTTTCAAAATTATAAGTAAAATAAGTTCCAATACTATCGCCAATAACCTCTTTTCTATAGTTTTTATAAAAGCGTTTTTTGCCATTATATCCCATCCATTGTCCTTCTACACCTTCGTTTTTTCTAGTTTTTTTCCAAACTCCAAATTCATCAGCTGGTTTACTAAATTTTGCAACAAAATAAACAGGATATGATTCTTCTGGTTTGTAATAACAAAATGAACCCACATTACGCATGCCTTCTATTTCGGTTGGCGATACTACTTTAACCATAGCGCCTTCTTCGTTGGTTAAACCCAAGCCTAAATTGATTAAGATGTTCGATTTTCCTTTTGGAAATGAATATTTACTTACGCCAACTCTGGTGGTTGCAGTAAGTTCGGTTTTTACATCATATTTTGAAAGTTGAACACTGTAATAACCAGGTTTTGCAACCTCATTTGTATAAGTCGTTCCGTATTTTAAATGATCTGTTTCCAGTTCTCCTGTTGTAGGCATCGCTAAAATAACACCCAAATCTGGACAACCAACACCACTTAAATTTACATGAGAAAATCCGGTTAAAAAAGCATTTTCATTTACATAAGGTGTAGACAACCATTGGCTATCTTTTTCTAAAGGTAAATTTTTAGGACCAGCAACATTAAAAGGCGATGCACTTGCCATTCCTCTTGGTGCAATTGCACCAGGATTTGTTGCTCCAAAATTAGATGTTCCAATAAATGGGTTCACATAATCGATAGGTTCTTGTGCATTAATACACGTTAAAAACGATATCATAAAAATTAACAAACAAGTATCTTTATTCATAATCGAATATTATTTTTTAAGTTTTTTACTTAATGAATATGGCGCATTTTCAGGTTTACTTGCCCATGCTTTATTTGGTACAGCATCCATATTAAATTCTAAAGAACCACCATCTTGAACAGCATCTGAGTATAAAAAACTATTATTCCATGGTTTTCCATTTAACGAAGCAGATTCTATATACACATTCTTTTCTGAGTTATTACTGGCTGAAATAACAAAGGTTTTTCCGTTTTCTAAAGTCAGCGTTGCTTTTTTAAATAATGGACTTCCAATTACATATTCATTAACAGCAGGTGTTACTGGGTAAAAACCTAAAGAACTAAATACGTACCACGCAGATGTTTGTCCATTATCTTCATCCCCACAATATCCATCTGGGGTTGCAGAATATAACTTGGTTAAAACCTCACGTAATTTTTCTTGTGCTTTATAGGATGTATTTGCATAATTATACAAATAGATCATGTGCTGAATCGGTTGGTTTCCGTGTGCATAATTTCCCATGTTGGCAATTTGCATTTCAAGAATTTCATGAATTCTAAAACCATAATAAGAAGCATCAAAATTTGGTGGCATTTCAAAAACCTCATCTAATTTAGCTTCAAAAATTTCTTTTCCTCCCATGAGGTCAATTAAACCTTGGGTATCATGAAAAACAGACCAGGTATAATGTAAACTATTTCCTTCTGTAAAAGCGTCTCCCCATTTTAAAGGATTAAAAGGAGATTGAAAAGTACCGTCTTCATTTTTTCCTCGCATTAAGTTAGTAGAGGAATCAAATAAGTTTTTATAATTGTAAGATTTCTTATAAAAATCTGCAGCTACCCCATCTTTATTTAGTTTTTTCGCCATTTCTGCAATGGTAAAATCTGCAAATGCATATTCTAATGTTCTTGCTGCATTTTCATTAATCCCAACATCATAAGGTACGTAGCCTAATTTATTGTAGTAATTTGCTCCTTCTCTACCAACAGAATTTACTGGACGTCCTTCTACTTCATTTGCATTTTTTAAAACAGCTTCTAAAAGTACGCTTACATCTTTTTCTTGCATGTTTCCTTTTAAAAATGCGTCAGCAATAATAGTAGCTGAGTTAGAGCCAATCATACAATCTCTATGCCCAGGACTTGCCCACTCTGGCAACCAACCAGATTCTTTATAGGTATTTGCTAGCCCTTCCATAATTTGTGTATTTAACTCAGGATACATCATATTAAAAAATGGAAAAACAGCTCTAAACGTATCCCAGAAACCATTGTCTGTAAACATATACCCAGGTAAAACCTCTCCGTTATAAGGACTATAGTGTATTACGCTTCCTGTAGCATCATACTCGTAAAACTTTCTTGGAAATAATAAAACACGATATAAACATGAGTAAAAAGTTCTAACATTGTCAATATTATCATCTTCAATAACAATTCTTTGCAATTCTTTTTCCCAAGCAGCAGCCGCTTTTTCTTTAGTATTTTCAAATGAATCGTTCCCTATTTCTGTTTTTAAATTTAATGCCGCTTGCTCATGACTAATAAATGAGGATGCTACTTTAACATTTACTTCTTCTCCCTTTTTTGTTTTAAAACCAATAATTGCTCCAACGTGTTCTCCTTTATTGTCTGTTGAGTTTTCTATTAGCTTCCAACCATCTCCCCAAGTGTGGTTTAATTCGAAATCTTTATCAAATTCAGCCACAAAATAATTATGAAAATTATCTGGTACGCCTCCACTATTGTTTCTACAATAACCAATAATTTTTCTTTCCTTCGGAAGGATTTTCACCATCGATCCTTTATAAAAAGCATCTAAAATAATGAAAGCCGAATCTGTTTTTGGAAATGTAAATTTAAAATGTGCGGCACGTTCTGTAGGTGAAACTTCTGCAGTAACATCATAATCTGCAAGATATACACTATAATGATTTGGTTTAACTATTTCTGCTTTATGCGAAAAATAAGAAGCGCGTTCTTCTTCTTTATATTTTAAATTACCTGTAACCGCCATTAAAGAAAAGGCCGCATAATCATTAATCCATGGACTAGGCTGATGGGTTTGTTTTATACCTCTTATCGTTTTATCATCGTACTTATAAGCCCAACCATCACCCATTTTGGCAGTTTGTGGTGTCCAAAAATTCATTGCCCAAGGTGTTGCAATTGCTGGGTAGGTGTTTCCGTTTGATAAACTAAAATCGGAATCTGTACCCATCAATGGATTTACATAATCAATAAGTGCAGTCGTTTTCTCATTTTTATCTATGGTCTTCGTTGGCGAATCACATGCCATAAATAAACCAATACTTGCAATTAATATACTCTTTAAAATATGTTTTATCATCTTTATAAATTCAATTATTAATTTTTCTCAACTACTATAACTACGTTCCTAAAAACATTGAGAAAAAACTTAAAAACCATTAATTGTTTGCTTTAGTTCTTTTTCCTTCTCAACACTACCATCAATACATATTAATGCTGTTATTTATTTAATTCTACAGCATTTCCATGTCCTCTATACAGTTTTAAAGCATCCTCTAATTCAACTTCTAAAATAGTTGTATAAGCATCTAAATTATTTTCTTTAGGAATTTCTATTCTTAAAATTCCAGGAATATTGTTCCAAGCGGCACCACCGTTTCTTTCGAAACTAAGTTCTTGCCCACTACCTACAACTTTAATAGATTTTACTTTATTCTGAATTCCTTTTAATGAAATGTAGTTTTTAGGAGCATCAAAAATGGCCAAATAAATTTTAGTTTCATCTTTACTTAAAAGTGTTGGTCCATAAAAATGGCCATAAGGCAAACCTGCTTTTGAGTTAAAAACAGCTGTTTCATGTTTGTTAATCCAAGTTCCTAAAGCTTCTAAACGCTCTAATTGCGGTGCTGCAATAGTACCATCTGGTTTTGGACCAATATTTAATAACACGTTTCCTCCAGAACCAATAACTTCTACAAAAGTTCTTACAATTTGCGATATTGGTTTGTAATTTGTATCCGAAGGAAAATACCCCCAATTATCATTCATAGTCATACAGAACTCCCATGCTCCTTCTGGTCTTACTACAGGAATCCCTTGTTCTGGCGTACTATAATCTCCATGTGTTTTTAGTCTAGAGTTAACAATAATTTTTGGGTTCCATGTTAATAATGAATCCTTTAAAGATTCTGCTCTCCATTGTTCGCTAGATTTTTCCCAGTCTCCATCAAACCAATATAAATCTGGATTAAATTTAGTACTTAACTCTTTTAACTGCCCTGTATTAAATCTTATAAATCGCTCCCAAGGTGTTAACTGGTTTTGCCTTTTTTGAGGATAGTCTTTTCTGGTATTAGGACGTGGAAAAACTACATCGTAATCTGGATGCGACCAATCTATTAAAGAATAATACAGACCTACTTTTAAACCTTCGTTTCTTAAAGCGTCTACATAAGGCGCCACTAAATCTCTTTTTGCAGGTGTTTTTTCTATTACATTTAAATGACTAAGTTTTGTGTTCCACAATGCTACACCATCATGATGTTTTGTTGTTAAAACAACATAACGAGCTCCTATTTTTTTAAATAATTTTGCCCAAGCTTCAGGGTTGTAATTTTCTGCTGTAAAGCCTTTTCCTTGTGCCATATAATCATCATAAGAAATACGTTTATGATACATAGACCAAGACTCACCAATACCATTTACACCATAATATCCCCAATGTATAAACACCCCTAATTTAGCATCTTGAAACCACTCTAAACGCTGTTCTTTAGTCAGTTTTTCTTGTGCCGAAATTTGATTCACAAACAAGAAAAATAAAACAATTGTTATATTTAAATACTTCATATTTTAATTTATTATAATTTCATCAACAAATAACCAAGCGTTTCCTCCTTTAGGCGTTTTTCCTAAATTTTTAGCAATCACTTTTACATATCGTACAGATTGTGCTTCAAAAGAAACTTTAAAATCCTTTAAATCGAACGAAGGGTTTTTAGCATACGCTCTTTTTTCTACCCCCACTTCTGTATAATTTTTACCATCGTTAGAAACAAAAACAGTTACCGCTGTTGGAAAATAAATTTGAGGACCTTGATTTTCTAAAGTACCTACAATTACTTCTTTTATTAAAGTTAGCTCACCTAAATCTACCACTGCTTCCATGTCTTTCTTTAACCATGCTTGCCAATGACCGTCTGTATAATTTTTTGTTGCACGCAAAGTATTTACCAAACCAAACTCTCCTTCTCCTTGGTATCTATCATCATAAATTTCTTTAAACGTTACTTTTTTCCCTACAGCTTTATGAAACTTAATAGTGGTATTAAATGCAACGCCTACTGGTTTATCATCCTTGAATAAAGATGCATGAACCTCTGTTGTTTTATCAATTTTTATAGGTGTTGAATATCTTATAGCGTTTTCTGATAGTTTGTCTTCATTTAATGTATAACGAATATCTGAATCTGTAAATTCATTGTTCAACACTAAAGTAACTTCCTCTGTATCCATATTAATTTTCACATCTTCCATCACCAAAAATGCACTTTTTGCATAATTAATATCCATTACATCATAACGTTTAAACATGCTAGTCATTCTTAATGAAAAATCTTCCCAATTACGAGATTCTTTTGTTGACCAAAGTGTTTCTGACAATGCAGCCAATCTTGGAAAAATCATATATTCTGAGTGAGATTCTGTTTTAATTTGTTCAGACCAAAGGTTTGCTTGTCCGCCTAAAACATGATTTGCTTCTGTTTCTGTCATTCCTTCTACAATAGGATCAAAAGTGTACACTTTACTTAACGGAGTATAACCTCCCCAAGCCAAAGGCTCTTCGTTTTGTGGCCCTTGATAATGATCAAAATAACAATGAGAACCCGGTGTCATAATAACATCATGTCCTTGTTTTGCTGCTTCTAGTCCGCCGGCAACACCTCTCCAACTCATTACAGTTGCTTCTGGCGCTAAACCACCTTCTAAAATTTCATCCCAACCAATTAAACGTTTTCCCTTAGAATTTATCAAACGTTCCATTCTTTTGATAAAATAACTCTGTAACTCTTCTACATTTTCTAATTTTTCTGAACGCATTCTTTTTTTACAATCAGCACATTTTTCCCAATTGGTTTTTGTTGCTTCATCACCACCAACATGAATATATTTTGATGGAAAGATATCCATTACCTCTACTAAAACATTCTCTAAAAACTCGAATGTATGCTCTTTTCCTGGACAATAAATATCTGTAATAGGCCAAAGTCCGCCAGAAGGAACTCCGATAGGTCTTTCATGACACGATAATTCTGGATACGCTGCAATTGCAGAAGATACGTGCGCAGGAATTTCTATCTCAGGAATAATTTCAACATTTTTTGTTGCTGCATACGCTACTAAATCTTTTAATTGGTCTTGCGTGTAAAAACCACCATAAGTTCCTTTTTCATCTGGTGAAGTTTCATCTCTACCATCCCAATGTTTGTCTTCTTGGTCTACTCTCCAAGCACCAACTTCTGTTAATTTTGGATATTTTTTAATTTCGATTCTCCAACCTTGGTCGTCTACTAAATGTAGATGAAGCACATTCATTTTTAACATTGCCAAACGATCTATGGTCTTTTTTAAATAATCAATTTCAAAAAAATGACGTGATACATCTAACATTAACCCTCTGTATTTATAACGAGGATTGTCTGTAATACTAAGATTTGGTATTTGCCATTGTTCATTAGAAACTACGCTCTCACTTTCAATACTTACAGGAAGTAATTGCCTAAGCGTTTCTATTCCATAAAGAAAACCTGCGTTTCCACTAGCAGTAATGATTACTCGGCTAGAATTTACTTCTAACTTATATGCTTCCTTCTCTAGATTTTCATCTACCGTAAATTGAATAAAATTATTTTCAGGAGCTTTTTCAGAGATACTAAGCGTCCACCCTGCAGCATTCTTAAATTTATCAATTAAAACTTTAGTTACTTCTTTTTGGGAAGCATCTGTGGTTACAAATGTTGTTTTGCCAGTAAATTCAAACGATCCTTGTTCTAAATTTAATGCTACCGGTTTCGGAATAACAGTAATATCTTCTGTTGTGAAAATTTTTGCTTCTTTACTTTTTTGGCATGATGCTGTTATGGCTATTAAAACCAAAACTAACATCGTTTTAAATACATTCATTCTAATCGGTTTTTATATTATTAATTTTTATTAAGTTGGTTTACGCTACTCGTTTTATGTAAAAAATTATTTCTAAACATAATTATCTATTACTGTCCAGTTTTTTAATCATCCCAAGACATTTTAAATGCGGCATCCTCCATTCTATTGCCACTTTTTTCATCTGCAACCGCATAATTAAATCCAGATCGCAAACTGTAGCCTGCATGTTCACCTTTTTTATTTACTGCTATAAAACCAACTTGTAAATACTCCATATCTTTATGGTTTTTATGTTTTGCATAAATGCGTTCTACAATTTCTTTACAAGCTTCATAAGGAGATTTTCCTTGGCGCATTAACTCAACTACCATTGCACTTCCTGCGGTACGCAAAACAGCTTCTCCTAAACCTGTTGCAGCAGCAGCTCCAATATCATTGTCTAAAAACAATCCTGCTCCTATTATTGGTGAATCTCCCACACGACCATGCATTTTCCAAGCAGCACCACTTGTAGTGCAACCTCCAGAAATATTACCGTCTTTATCTACAACCAACATAGAAATGGTATCGTGATTTTCCATATTGATAACTGGTTTGTACTTGGATTCTTCAACCCAGTTTTTCCAGTCTTTTTCAGCTTCTGCTGTTAGTAGGTTTTCTTCCTTAAACCCTTCAGACAATGCAAATTGGAAAGCACCTTCTCCAACAAGCATTACATGCGGTGTATTTTGCATTACTTTTTTAGCTACTGAAATAGGGTGCTTAATTCCTTGTAAAAAGGAAACCGAACCACAATTACTGTCATGATCCATAATACAAGCATCTAAAGTTACCTTTCCTTCTCTATCCGGAAATCCGCCATAACCTACACTTCTTACTTTTGGGTCTGCTTCTGGAATATTCATTCCTGCTACAATAGCATCAACCGTAGGTTTACCCTCTTTTAACTGTTTCCAAGTTTCTTCATTTGCAGGCAAACCATGATTCCAAGTAGAAATTATAATAGGTTTAGATCCTTTACTAATTTCCGTGCTTCCCGTAATTTCAGATTTGGTCTCTACAGACTTATCGCAACTTAAAATTGCACCAATACCTACTGTTCCTAAAGCTGCTTTTTTTATAAAATTTCTTCGATCTGACATGCGTTGTTTTTTTTATTGATACATTTTTGAGGTTAAAGCCATTGAGTTTTTAGTATTCTTATTAGGAGTGCTTCCCATCGTAAAAATCAATTCGCCACCGTTCATAATTTCCTTATGTGTAATGTAATTTCGTTCTATTACTTCGTTATTTAATGAAATAGACTGTATGTATTTATTGTCTGAACTATTGTTTAGAACCTCTATAGAAAATGTATTCCCGTTTTCTAAATGAACTAAAGCAGTATCTACAATTGGTGAACCAAAAGCATAAACGCTTTGTGCTGGATTTGTAGGGTAAAAACCTAAAGCACTGAAAATATACCAAGACGACATTTGTCCGCAATCTTCATTTCCGCAATGTCCGTCTGGTTCATTTTTATATTGTGTTTCTAATATCTGACGCACCAATTTTTGAGTTTTCCATGGTTTATCAATATAATTATATAAGTAAGCTACATGATGACTTGGTTCGTTTCCATGTGCATATTGACCAATCATTCCGGTACTAAAAATGGGTAATTTATCTTCTGGAAGCGGATCTAACGTAAACATTGAATCTAATTTTTTTTCAAAAATATCTTTACCACCTATAATATCTGTTAACCCTTCGATATTATGCTGAACCGACCAGAAATATTGCCAAGCATTACTTTCACAGAAATAAGGTGAATATTCTTTAGGAACAAAGTTTTTAATAAACGAACCGTCCTTTAATTTTGGACGCATAAACCTACTTTTAGAATCGTAAACATTACGCCAATTCTCCGATCTTTTTAAAAACACTTCATAATCATCAATCTTTCCAATGGCTTTTGCAAACTGAGCAATGCACCAATCATCATAAGCGTATTCTAATGTTTTAGAAACCGACCAATTTTCATGTTGCTCGTCAATCGGTACATAACCCAACGCCGTGTATTCATTAATTTGCCTAGAATTATCTTTGGCACTTTTTAAACATGCTTCATATGCCAAAGCGGTATCAAAACCTTTAATACCTTTAAAATAAGCATCTACAATTACAGGAACTGCATGATAACCAATCATCATATTCGTTTCATTTCCTTGCAAAGACCAAACTGGCAGCAACCCTGTTTCCTCATAATGAGCAAGAAGTGAATTTACCATATCTGAAACCCGATTAGGATGTAAAACAGTGTACAATGGATGTGCAGCCCGATATGTATCCCATAATGAAAAGGTATCATACCTATTAAATCCTTCTGCTTTCATAACGCTATCATTTGCACCTTTGTAGTTTCCGTTATGATCACTTAACAAAGTAGGTGCCAGCATAGATTGATACAGCATGGTGTAAAAAATTCGCTTTTGAGTTTCATCTTTAGTAGTAATAACTATTTTACTAAGTTCATTTTCCCATTTGGTTTCAGCTTCACCTTTAATAGCATCAAAATTAAAATGAGGAGCCTCTACTTCTAACGATTTATAAGCACCTTTAATATCTGCAGTTGATACGCCTGTTTTTAAAATGACTTGTTCCCCTTTTGTAGTAGCATAATTTAAACTAATTCTTATATTTTTAGCGGTAACAGGCGATGTTGTTATCGTATCATTTTTATATAATTGATAAGATTCAAATGGTTTAGATACTTTTATTACAAAATATGCACGCTGGTCTTTTGCCCAACCTGTAGATTTTCGATATCCTTCTATAGTAGTATTATCAACAACCCTAAAATGAGTTTCCGTTGGGCTATCCCAATTTAAAGCATAGCCTAAATCTATATGAATCTGAGTAGCTTTATCTTCTGGAAAAGTATACCTATGAACACCTGCTCTTTCTGTAGTGGTTAATTCGGCTTTAATTCCATAATCTAATAAATCTACCGAATAATATCCTGGAGACGCAGTTTCTTTAGCATGTTTAAAACTAGAAAAAGGCTTAAAGTTATTAGCTTCTATCCGTTTAGAGGATCTGCTGTTGGTTGGCATTACTAAAATATCATACAAATCTCCGGCACCTGTTCCTGTTAAATGCATGTGAGAAAAACCAGAAATTATAGAGTCTTTATAAAAATACCCTGCTATTCTATCCCATCCAGGAATACCAATATCTGGACTCAACTGCACCATACCAAAAGGAACCGTTGCTCCTGGATAAGTATTACCTGGTCCATCTGTTCCTATAAACGGATTTACAAAACTGATCAATTTAGATTGAACTAATACATCTTGGGGCTCTTTACATTGTGAAAAAAGAACAATATACAATAGCGTTATAAAACAAATCTTTTTCATTCACTTTTATTCTAAAATATTTATTTTTAAATAGAAATACTTCTTGTTAACCAGTTAAACGAACTATACAACCGCTACTTGAGCTTTACCATTTTTATAACCAAACCAAACAATATATGCATAACAAAGTATAATTAACAATAATGCATTTTTAAATGCGATATAATCTGTTAAGAAACCAAACATTGGAGGAATAATTGCCCCACCAACAATAGCAGTACATAATAAACCTGATGCTTTTGGTTTTAAGTGTCCTATACCATCTATAGCTAGGGTAAAAATGGTTGGAAACATAATAGAGTTGAATAAACCAACTGCCAAAATACTCCACATACTAACCAAACCAACAGTACTCACAGATAAAATAATTAAGGAAATAGAAATGGTGGCAAAAATAGCCAATACTTTTCCTGGTTTTATAATTCTGGTAAGATATGCACCTGCAAACCTACCAATCATTGCACCAGACCAATAAAATGTTACAAAAACACCTACAACTGCTTTGTCATCTCTTTCTGCCAATCCAGAGTTTAAAATGCCTTCTGCAATGGTTCTCATAAATCCGTTTTCTTTAATAACCGATACAAGATTCATGTCTAAGAAATAGTTTACTAAGTAACTACCAATAGCAACTTCTGCCCCAACATAAAAAAAGAGACCTAAAACTCCTTGCATTAATTTCTTGTTTTTAAAAGCCTCTCGATATGTTCCTGAAGAAGTTTCTGAAATCATATTTGGTAATTTTGCAAACAGAAAAATAATTGCTATAACTCCTATAAAAACAGCCAACCCTAAAAAAGGAGTTTGCACTGCTGCTGCTTCAGAAGTTAAGTAAGCTTCTTTTGCAGCTCCTTCTAATTCTGCAATTTGATCTTTGGTTTTTATAACATCACTTAAAATAAACAAAGCACCAACCGCAGGTGCTACTGCAGTACCTAAAGAGTTAAATGCTTGAGAAAGATTTAAACGACTAGATGCTCCGTCTTCAGAACCTAATACAGCTACAAAAGGATTGGCTGCAACTTGTAAAACAGTCATACCTGCTGCCAAAATAAAATATGCCAACATAAAAATACCAAACTCACGATATGAAGCTGCTGGATAAAACAATAAGCACCCTAAAGCCATGGTTGATAACCCCAAAATAATTCCTTTTTTATATCCTATTTTAGATAAAATATAACTTACTGGAATAGACAATAAAAAATAGGCACCAAAAAATGCAAACTGCACCAAGCCTGCTTGAAAATAAGTTAATGTAAATAATTCTCGTAAACGAGGAATCAAACTATCTACGAGTACAGTGATAAATCCCCAAAGGAAAAATAACACCGTTAATAAGATAAATGCTGAGCGATAGGATTTTTGATTCGTCATAATTTTATTTTTTTACTATTTAAAACGTACAATGATTTTCTAATTTCTACTTAAAACTATCTTTGGTTTCTTTAATAGCTTTTAAGTACTCATCGGTTAACTGTGGACCATCAAAAAAGGTAACCCCTTTTGCTCCATTTTCTTTTGCTAAAATAATTGCTTGTTTTAGTTCTGCTGATGATGTGAATGGTGGAATATAAATACCCGTATTAACTGCAATATTTTCTGATTCTACATCAGCAACACTCTGTTTGGTAGCATAACCAATCCAATCTATTTCTTCATTATAAAAACCATGATAAATCATTGGGTATACCTCATCAATATTCCATTTATCCCAACGCTGACGTACCATATGGTCTGCCATTTCTGGATACGGAAATACTGCTGCTGTTAATTTTTTATTGTGTTTGTGTACCAGTTTATATGCATCATCTACAATCGCTTTTATAGCATTTAATCGGAAGTTTTTCCATTCCATATCAATAGCTGTATTTTTACTTTCTCTTGGGTTTTTATCGTGAATTTTCTCAAAAGCATTGATACATTCATCACAATAACAAAAATCATATTCTGCCATTTCTGTATCTTGTACTAGGTCGTATTTAGGAAGTAATCCAATAGGTAAAAAAATATCTGGAAAACGGATATAATCTAAATGTACACTTTCAATTCCTTCTACTTTTGCCAAACCTTCTACCAAGCCTAAAATATGATTTCTAGATTCAGTTCTTGTAGGACACAGCCATTGATAATACCCAACATACGGTCTTGTATCAAAGCAAGATTTACCATCTCTACTTACCATATACCATTCCGGATGCTTTAGTGCAACCGTATCTCCTGGACGATTTACAGCCATAATCCACGCATGTACATTTAAACCTTCTTCCTTTGCTATAGGAACCAAACGTTCTAATTCTTTAGGATCTGTTCCTGTATTAATTAAAATTTCATCAATTCCGCCAGCTTTATATTTTTTAAATTCAGACTTATAAGCCTCATTTGTTTTCTCTTTACTAGAAGTTATCCAAGTACCAAAAGTAAATTCATCAACTTTCTTTGCTGAAATATCAGAAGATTTCACTTCTTTTTCTTGTTGCACTTGATTACAGCCTACTATTAAAAAAATAGACCAAACAAATAATGTAAATTTTGTCTTCATAAAAACCTGTTTTTATACGTTAAAATTATTTTAATCCTTTAAAAAGTGTGTTTAATAACTCTTGATCTTTGTCTAAACTATATTCCCAGAACATCGCTCCACCAAAACCATTTTCCTTTATAAATGCTGTCTTTAATTGAATATCTTTAGACGTTTCCCAAGAAACAAATGTACTATCGCTTTCACTCCATAAATAGGACGCTTTTGCAGATTCATCGTACATTTCTTTATATTTTCCGTTAGCAATTCTTTCTTTAAGTTCTTTGTAAGGCACAATATAACCGCCTTCTTGAGAATGCTCATTTAATCCATCTTCTGTAGAGCTCACCTTTTTCCATTGTCTTCCGTAAAAAGGAATCCCCATCACTAATTTATCTGCTGGCACACCCGCTTCCAAATGTCTTTCCATAGCATCTACTCCGCTATTTACATTGTATGCATCTCTTTCTGAAGGATATAAATTTGCATGATGCCCCGTTTGATAATACCAACCTTGATAAAAATCGTAACACATTACATTTATAAAATCGAGGTATTTATGTGCTTCTCCCAAATCAGTTTGTTCTATGTAAGTTTCATCAGATCCAGTAGCAATGGTTAACAAATAATGGGTATTATTTTTCTTCCCTTCAACATCTAAAGCTTTTCGAATTTCTGCCAAAAGCAAGGTAAAATTATCTTTATCTGAAGGACGAAAAGGATTGTCTTGTCCACGTTGACCTGGATATTCCCAATCTAAATCGACGCCATCAAAACCATGTTCTATTAATAAGTTTACACAACTTTCTGCAAACTTTATTCGAGAGTTATCAAAAGCTGCCATCGTAGAAAATTGATCTGACCAAACCCAACCGCCAACAGAATACAATACTTTTAAAGTTGGATTTTGTTTTTTTAAGGATATCAACGTCGCAATTTTTGCTTTATCTGTCTCTAACTCAAATTTTGCTTTACCATCTACAATATTTGCAAATGCAAAATTGATGTGTGTTAATTTAGTTGCATCAATTTTAGAGAAATCATAGTCTTCATAACCTGCTGCGTAACCAATTATTTTATAATTTTCATTTTGCTTTTCTTTCGGTACACTATTTTGTTTTTCTGCGGTTTTATTACATGCAAAAAACAATAGCAAAAGGAATATGTATTTTATAAATTTCATCTTATTTATTTTTTAATAAAAGTACCATCTTCTTTTATCGTCATCAATTTATTTGAAAATGGACTCTTTACAAAAATAGACCAACCAAAACGATGATTAATAAGCGTTGGTTTTATTGTTTTTCCATCTACATTTATTGCAGAGGATGCTATTTTCTTAAGAGAAGTTGACCACGTTTTATTTGTTTCAAAATACTGTTTTTGAGCACGGTATAATTTATACAATTCCCATTTAATTTTTTCATCATTAGAAATTTCAAACGTATCTTTTTCACCAACTTCTTTGGATGAAAAATAAACATAGCCCCACTTTTCTGGTTCGTGCATATTAATAACTCCTTGTGGAGACCAAACCCAATTGTATTCTGGAAGATACTTACCGTTCGCATCTTTTTTACGTTCATATTTACCATCGGTAAGTTGATAATCCCAATTTACTCTAGAAAAATTAACACGCCAAAACTGATCTTTAGGAACATTTTTTTCAAAATAAGATTTCTTATAAACACTCCAAGGAATCGCCATTTCAAGAGTCCAACCTTTGTCTGTATCATTTGGGTTATTTAAAGTACCATCAATGGTAATGGCAGTTTTCATTCCGGTTGCAGTCCAATCATTTAAAACAACATTATTTTGTTCTCTATACGGTTTTGTAATAAATAAATCCCAAATGGTATTGATTGCATTTACTTCTATTTCATAATAATTATGTGTATCTCCGTCTGGATCAACAAAAACTTCAAAATCATTATTATGAAAAATAATAGCATCATGCTCTGTAATATCTGCCCAAACGTGCGGCTCTTCCATTTTTGCTAAAATGTAAAAATACGTATCGTCCCACAGCATTTTAATCTGGGTTTTATAGGTTGGCTTTTTTATTCCTTGAATATCTATAAAAGGGTCTGACCAGTCTACTTTGCTCCAAGAAACATCATTTTCATTTCCATCAATAATAATTGCTTCAGCACTATGATATGCAATGTAGTTTTCTGGTGTAATGGTCTTTGTTTCTTGGGCATAAGATGCCATTGAAATCAAACAAAATAAAGGTGCTAAATATTTTAATTTTAAACTCATTTTTAATATTCTTAAGTTTGGCTAAAGCCAATTATCCACTCATTATTCATAACACAGACTGAAGCCTATGCCTATTTATAAACTATGCTCTTTTGTATATTGAATAACTTCACTCAATTTACCAAAAGCCATTGCTACCACTGTATCTGCAGCACCATAATAAATAGCTAATTTATCTTCTTCTACATCGTGTAACGCTGCACAAGGAAATACAACATTAGGTACATCGCCAGTAGTTTCATATGATTCTGCTGGTCCTAATAAATAAGGTTGCGTTCTGTATTTAACTTTGTCTGGTTCATTTTCATCTAAAAGTGCAGATCCCATTGCATAACGGAACCCATTGCAAGTATTTATTACTCCGTGATAAATCATTAACCAACCTTCGTCTGTTAAAATAGGAATTGGACCTGCACCAATTTTGGTACATTGCCACGCACTATCTTCAAAAGGTGTTGCTTTCATTACACAACGATGTTCTCCCCAATATTTCATGTCTGGACTGTAGCTAATGTAAATATCACCAAACGGAGTATGTCCATTATCACTTGGGCGACTTAACATTGCATATTTACCATTTATTTTCTGCGGAAATAAAACACCGTTTCTATTAAAAGGTAAAAAAGCATTTTCACATTGAAAAAATTCTTTAAAATCGAAGGTATACCCAATTCCAATTGTTGGCCCGTTATAACCATTACACCAAGTAATCCAATATCTATCTTCAATAAATACCACACGTGGGTCGTATTTATAATCAGACTCTATCATTTCGGTATTTCCTGCTTGCATTTCAATTGGCTCATGATTGATATCCCAATCAATTCCGTTTTTACTAAAACCAGCAAAAATATTCATTTGTACTGCTTTGTTATCACACCTAAAAACACCTGCAAAACCATCTTTAAAAGGAACAACAGCACTGTTAAAAATACTGTTAGAAGATGGAATGTCATACCTGTTTATCACAGGGTTTTCCGAATATCTCCAAACTACATCATTGCAACCTTCTGGTTTATCTTGCCAAGGAATTGATTTCATATTTTATTTATTATTTAATGTCAATTTTATTATTTTTAATTCGGAATTTTTCTCACTTTATCTAGCCATGTAAACTTCAAAATAATAGAAGTCACCAAAAATACGCCTAAAGAAATAAACGCTTTCGGGTAATCTCTTATTAGAAAATAGATAGGCAATACAATCATACTAGATTGCCAAACAATACCTATTGCACAGTTTAACATATCTGACCAAAATTCAGAATTTTTCTCAATTTTATGATTCTCTTTCTTTAATTCTTTTAATACCGGTTTCCAAAATCCCCAAGGATGTACATTTGTATAGAATGCTTTTAAAACCTTTATATCTGTAGGTTTCGTTAAAAAGGTTCCTAAAAATGAACCAAGTAATGAAAAACCAAATATGACTGGGAATAAGTAAATAGCAGAAACATTAGACAAGTCATATAAAAGTGAGCCTTCTGTAAAATGTGCTTTATTTTGATCTAATAGAAATTGCAAACTGGCAATAATTAAACCAGATAACATTCCCCAAAAGTATCCCCAACCGTTAAATCGCCACCAAATCCATTTTAAAAAATTAGCTGCTACATAACCACCAAATAAAGAACTTGTAATCCATAAAGTTAGTGAGTTAATAGAATCTGCAAAAAAGCCCATAAAAACACCCAATCCTACCACTGCAAAAGAAGCCAAATGACTCGCTTTAATATAGTGATCATCCGTTGCTTCTGGTTTAAAATATTTTTTATAAATATCGTTAACAATATATGCAGGACCTGCGTTTACAAATGCGGAAAAGGTAGACATAAAAGCAGCCAAAAGTCCTGCTAAAAGCAATCCTTTAATACCTACAGGAACGTGAAAATTAATTACTTGTGGTAGTAAAATTTCTAAATCTCCACCTACAAAATTGGGATTAGCTGCCATTTGGGGTGCTAAAACTACCAACGCAATAACTACAACACCTCCAATTAATAAATAGCGCGGAATAAACAATACCAAATTTGTAAAACCACTCATGTAAGCAGCTTCTTTTACTGTTTTTGTTGATAAAATACGTTGCATATCGAAACTTGGTGTTGGACCAGCAATACTTGCGAAGAATCCTTTAAAAAGACTCATACCAATTAAAGCACCAAACATTTTATACCCTTCGGAATCTACCAAATCATTAAATTTTTGATACTTAGAATCCCAATGTGTATCTAACTCCCATCCGAAGAAAACGTTTTTCCACTCTTCTGTAATTACACTTGTAATTTCTATATCACTAAAAGCAATAAAAGTATAGCCTGCAACCAAAACACCTGCAATAACCATTATTCCGTATTGTAACACCTCTGTTGCCACTACAGAAAACATTCCTCCTTTTATTGTATAAATAGTAGTTAGAATAATTATAATGAGTGCATAAGATTGCTCTGAAGTTAAAATTTCTGAAGCACCTATTATAAAAGTCATATCCCAAGGTAAAATAACGGTCATAAACTTACCTACACCTTCAAAAAAGTAGGCAATAAAACCAATGGCAGCCACCACAGCAAACAGTGCTACAATTTTATGAGATGCTCGTCCTGCTTTATCATCACCAAAACGTGTTAAAATCCATTCAGACCCCGTCATAATATTAGAGCGTCTAATCCAAACGGCTAGGAACATCATAATAAAAATCTGATTCCATATGGGCCAAAGCCACATTAACATAAAACTCTTTGTTCCGTATAGAAAAAGCCAACCTACCATTAAGGCTGTTCCAGAAATATCGAACATTCCAGAGCCATTACTTAACCCTAAATAGTACCATTTTATAGATTTACCTCCTAAAAAATAAGAATCTAATCCTTTAGAAGCTCTTTTTGAAATCCAAATTCCAACAGCCAGTGTTAGAATAATGTAAATTGCTATAATTGAAATATCTATTATATTCATTAGAGGGTAATTATTAGTTGATTAGTTATTGTTGGTTACCTGTTACTCCCCAATTTTTATTAGGGTTAGCCCCCATTACAAAATGCAAGCTCCCTCCTTTTAAAATAGCATCGTGTGAAATAGCCGTTTTATTAAAAACTTCACCATTAAAAGTTGCCGATTGAATATAGAAATTTTTGTCAGATACATTTTCTGCTTCAATAGTAAATGTTTTACCATTAGGAAGATTCATCGTTGCTTTTTCAAAAATTGGAGTTCCAATTTCATATTCTCCAGAAGCCGGATTCATAGGGTATATTCCCATAGAACTTAACACATACCAAGCACTCATTTGCCCACAATCTTCATTACCACTCAATCCGTTTGGCGTTGTGTTATATTGCGTGTCCATAATAGTACGTGCCCAAAACTGAGTGCGCCAAGGTTGTGCTGCATGATTAAACATATACGCAATGTGGTGACTCGGTTCATTACCATGTGCATATTGACCGATAAGCCCCGTAATATCTGCAGAAACATTATCGCCAGTAATTTCTGAGCTTTCTGTAAATAATTGCTCTAAACGATTTGTAAAAACTTTATTACCACCATGAATTTCGATTAAATTATCTACTGCATGAGGCACAAACCAACTGTGTTGCCAAGCATTTCCTTCAGTATAATCTGTCTGCTCTCTGTGGTTAGAATGTTTTGGATCGAAAGGTTCGTTCCACGATTTTCCGTCTTCAGATTTCCCGCGCATAAAACCACTTTCTTTGTCAAATAAATGTTGATATGCTTTAGATCGATTTAAGAAAAATTGATAATCTTCTTCCTTTCCTAACATTTTTGCCATTTCTGCAACACACCAATCATCATATGCATATTCTAAAGAAATGGTTACAGACTCATCTATTAGATTATAAGGAATATATCCGTATTTTTTATAATGATTTAAGCCACGTTCGTCTTGCAGCATGGTAATTTTCATTGCCTCGTATGCTTTTTCCGCATCAAAACCACGAATACCTTTTCTATACGCATCTACAATTACAGGTATAGAATGATAGCCTGTCATCGTATTTGTTTCGTTTCCATACAAAGTCCAAACTGGTAATATTTTTTTAGGCTCGTAATATGCCAACATAGAGTTAATCATATCCGATGCTTTATCTGGAGCAATCAAGGTTAATAAAGGGTGTTCTGCCCTAAAAGTATCCCAAAGAGATAAAGTAGAATATGCCGTATAATTTTCTGCAGTTACAATACTATCATTCTCTAATCTAAACTGTCCGTTTTTATCACTAAACGTAACAGGAGCTAGTTGAGCATGATACAATGCGGTATAAAAAATAGTTTTTAAAGACTCTGTTTTTGTTTCTACATTAAAACTAGACAATGCTTTCTCCCAAGAGTTCTCTGCAGATGTTTTTACACCTTCAAAATTAAAATCAGAAGTATCTAAATTGTCTTTTGCATTTTCTATACTCACAGATGAAAGTGCTACTTTTACTTGCAATTCATTTTTATCATCTGTATCAAAAAATAATTGTGTGGATGTTTTTTTGCTTTTTGCTGATTTTTCAGCTGTTAGATTACCATCAGCATACAACTTATGACTGACAATTGGCTTCGAAAATTTAGCGACAAAAAATACTTTTTGATTATTAGCCCAACCTTTACTAAATCTAGTTCCACTTACAGTGAACTCGTCTTCAATATTTAAAGAAGTTTCTAAAGGTCTGTCCCAATTAATAGCAAAGCCTAAATCGATGACAACAGAATTTTTATCTCCTTTTTTAAATGAATATTTATGATTTGCTATTCTTTTAGAGGTTGTTAACTCTACATTAACATTATGGTCTTCTAAAAAAACTTGATAATATCCAGGAGAAGCTTTCTCTTTTTTATGACTGTAAGAAGATTTATAAGAAATGCTATCTCTAGACTGCGGATTTATAGTTAAATCTACTTCTTTATTTACCGGCATAAAAATAATATCAGCCAAATCTCCAATACCTGTTCCGCTTAAACTTAAGTGGCTAAACCCCACCAGAACATCGTCTGAATAATGATAACCAGAACACCAATCCCACTCGCTAATACCGTTTACCGGACTTACCTGCAACATACCAAAAGGCACCGTTGCGCCAGGATACGTATGACCATGTCCACCAGTACCTATAAAAGGATCTACATAGCTTATTAAAGATTTTTCTTGAGTATTATTTATGGTTTCTGAATTCTTAGAGCAGCTTACCATTAAAATAGAACAAAGAATGATTAGGTATTTTTTTTTCATGTGTATGTATTAAACAAAATTATAAAACTCAATATTTACTTTTATCAAAACTAAAATACTTAAAAGAGTTTCTTTTTTATGAATAAATAGTATCATTAATTTATAAATAACCTCAACTAACAATTTTAATTCTAAAATGAAAAAGGCAAAATCTATTTATTCTATAAAAATTCATAAATTTAACCACAATTAAAATAATTTTAGACGGATAGCACAACAACTCTCCTAAACATCAAAAAAAAGATTTTTATTAATGAATTTTAAATCGAATCACCTCTATCAAATCTCTTTTTGGCACCACATTATTTTCTGGTCTATTTATTTTCTTTTCAACACATTTCGTTGGGGTAGCTATTTTAACGACTATTTGTATTCTTTAAAAACAAATTTATTAGGGTTTCCAATTCACATCTCTTTATGTTATTTTAACATCCTTTTTTTGATGCCAAAATTTCTATTCAAACGAAAATATACGTTATACATTTCTCTATTTTTTATTGCAATATTTTTAATGGTGGTCACAAAATTTAATTTAACTTATTTTTTAATAAGTAATGAAGTTTGGCCAGAAGGCCCTGA
This sequence comes from Polaribacter sp. 20A6, assembly GCF_011378915.1. Taxonomy (NCBI): domain Bacteria; kingdom Pseudomonadati; phylum Bacteroidota; class Flavobacteriia; order Flavobacteriales; family Flavobacteriaceae; genus Polaribacter; species Polaribacter sp. 20A6. The sequence goes on along the minus strand of NZ_WTPZ01000011.1, from coordinate 29,225 downwards.
ACCTATTAATTCGCTGTCATTAAATTACGTTTTAGACATGATGATAGGTGAAGTATATGTGATAACTTTTGTTACGGCCATTAAGGTTACTTTCGATTTTTTAGAGAAGCAAAAACTCGTTGCAGATCTTGAAAAAACACAATTAGAAACAGAATTATTGTTTTTAAAAGCGCAAGTATCTCCTCACTTTTTTTTTAATACACTTAACAACATTCATTCACTTGCGTTAGAAAAGTCAGAAAAAACATCCAAAATAATTTTAAGACTTTCCGAGCTCATGCGATACCTGCTTTATGAAACAAAATCTAAACGACAATCTTTAATGAATGAGATACAATGTATTCAGAATTATTTAGATTTAGAGAAAATTAGACATGATGAATTGTTACAAATTAACATGTCTATTTCCGGAGATATTCAAGACAAAGAAATTTCTCCTATTTTACTACTTACTTTTGTAGAGAATGCTTTTAAACATGGGGTTAATAAAAACATAGGTGTTAAAAAAATTGATATCGATTTTACTATAAAAGAAGATTTCCTCTATTTTACCATTACCAACCCACTACCTGCAGTATCAGAAAATAAAAGTTCTTTTGAACATTCCAGTGGTATAGGTTTAGAGAATGTAAAAAAAAGGTTAACTTTAGGCTATAATAAAAACGACTATAAACTAACTATAAATACTAATGATAAGTTTACTGTAGAGCTAAAAATTAAAGTAACTTAATTGTACTTATTTTTTCTATAAAACTTTTTATGAATGTGAAGGTGTATGAAAATAAAATGCTTAATTATTGATGATGAACCTTTAGCGGTTAATGTTGTAAAGAACTACTTAGAACAAATTGAAGATGCAGAATTAATAAACTCTTTTAACAATGCAATTGATGCTTTAAATTTTCTAAAAAACAATAAAGTTGATCTTATATTTCTTGACATTAACATGCCTGTTTTAGACGGACTTAATTTTATTAAAAGTCTAAAAACCCCACCTTTAATTATAATTACTAGTGCATATACGGAATTTGCTATAGATGCCTACGAATTTGATGTTATTGATTATTTAGTAAAACCTTATGAATTTCATAGATTTATGAAAGCCATAAATAAGGTATATAGTAGATTAGACATTAACAACGCTACAAATCCTGTTAAGAATACACGCCAATATCTTTTTATTAAAATTGATAAGAAAAAAATGAAAAAAATTTTCTTAGATGAAATACTGGTTATAGAAAGTCTTAAGGACTACTTAAAAATCAACACTACTAACGGCAAGTTTTTAATTCACAGCACCTTATCTAGATTTACCGATTTATTACCTAAAAATAATTTTATTAGAATACATAGATCCTATACTATTGCTATGAATAAAATTGATGCTGTAGAAGGTAATAGTATTGAAATTGATGGAATGAGGTATGTGATAGGAAGATCTTACATAAATGAAGTAAAGGATATAATCTTAAAATCTTCTATTTAATTTTTTATAACAAGAACATACAATACCAAATAAATTTACAAAATAAATAACAATAAAAAAGGAGAGCTATTAAGCTCTCCTTTTTCTTTACATCTAAAAACCAAGTATTACCTTTTTGGCATCCTTAAATTTTAATTTTGCTGTGCCCACCATAATGGTGTAAATACAGTATCTGGCCCCCCTAACTTACCAACTGCTTGTTGGTATCCTCCAGGAATATTACTAGAGAAATTTGAAGGATACTTTAAACGTTGACCATAAAAATCAATACTATTGGTCATAAAGTTTCCATTTGTTAATTGTGGCATGTCCGTTAAAGGCTTTTCTACTGCTGGATTCTCGAAAAATGGCAATCCAAGTCTTCTGTGATCACTCCAAGTTTCTAAAGGCAACCATGGTGTTTGCGCAATAAACTTTTGAGTAATAATCTTTGTTAAAAGGTCATTCTTTACTGCTCCATTTTTATAGATTGTATTATCTGGATACTGTAAATTCATTGTTCCAGGTAAGTTGGTATATCCATCTAAGTAAGTTACAAGAACAGAAGAAGAAGGCTCTGTGGTATGTGACCAACTAACAGAAGTACCTACTCTACTGTAATCTTGAGAAGTTAAATAGTTAGTTAAATGACTAGCAACACCATTATATGCAAAACTTTGTGCAATTCCCTGCTCATAAGCTACTTGACCAGTCATAGGAACTACCCAACCTCTTACTGCAGCTTCAGCTATTAAAAAGTGAGATTCCCAAGAAGCAAAGAAGATTCTACTATTAGAGTTATTTCTATATTTATTAGCTAAACGAGGTAATGTGCCTGTAAAACCATACACTTTGTTTTTAGACCCTTTGTCTCCCCAATTACCACCTGGGTAAGCGTTCCATGTAAAAGCAGACTCTATTTCTTTAACAATATTATCAGAAGCATCTACAAGGCTTCTTTTAGTAGTACTAGCATTACTGTTCCATGAAGGGTATGAGTTAAATTCTGAATCTGAAAAATCTCCTGGAATTTTAAATAAATCATACGCTCTAGGATCTATCTTATTGTGCAATCCGTCAAAAAAGAAACCTGCTGAAGGATCATTCGTCATAGACGTAAAATGATCATCAAATTTAAGCCCCATATAATTTGCAGGCTTAATATAGCCGTGCTTATCTGCAGATAACAAACTTTGAGAAGTTACCCCACCTAAACCAATCATTAAATTGTTAAGTGTTGCAGAAACCTCATGATCCCACCATTCTCTAGTTATAACACCTGTATAATCACTCCACCCTGCTGTTTCTTTTACAGAAAAATTATCTGCAGCTTCTGTAATAAAATCATTACTAACTGCACTTTCAAATTCTGCTTGTGCTTTTGCAGGATCTACTTCAGACAAACGCATTGCTAAACGCATTCTTAGAGAATTCCCATATTTTTGCCATTTTTTAAAATCATACTCAAAAGCTGGGTCTAATTTCTTTAAAGCATCATTAGGGTTAGAAACTGTAAGATCTAATGCACTTGTAGCCTCACCTAATTCCTGTAACATATAATAATACACATCTTTAACATCACTATATTCTGGATTTACACCTTCAAAACCATTAATAGGAATAGGTCCAAAATTATCAGTCATTTCACTCATAATATATGCACGCCAAATTCTTGCAACCTGTTTAAGGTTTGGTGTATGTTCTCTAAAATTACCTGAAGCTATTTGCTCATCAGCAATTTTAATCCCTGCATTAATATTTCTTAACCATGAAGATACATATCCGTTGTAATAATCACTAGACCAACCATCATTAGCGCTTCCTTCTGACAAAGTACCAACCCTTGTCATTCTTCCTGCATCATTCCAATAAAGAACAAAAATACGTTCTGAAATATGTGGGTTTTGTTGAGCACCACCTATAGCGCTGTTAATAAAATATTCTATTTGTACTTGATCTTCATTTGCTGCAGTTGGATTGATATTTATCTCCTCAAAATCTGAACAAGACATAAATGCAAATAGCATTAGAACAAGTAAGTTTGTATTTTTTAATATTTTTTTCATTACTTATATTTTTTAATTTTTAGAAACTTAATGATAGGTTTAAAAACACGCTACTTGTTGTAGGAGGAGAAAGATATTCAAAACCTGTAGCATTTGTAGACGTAGCAAAAACTGATTCTGGATCTATACCATTCAAGTTATTTTTTATCATCCACACGTTATTTGCAGAAATTCCAATTTTAGCATTTTGAATTCCTGAATCCGTTAACCACTTACTTTTTAAATTATAATTAACATTTACATTTCTTAACCTGATGTTTGTAGCATCAAAAATATTCGCTTCAGTTATACCTAAGTTACCTGTTCTTGCAGTAATAGCTGTCCAATAATCTTGTGGAGAAACTGCAGTATTGTTTGCCGTAAAACCTCCACTACCATCACTAACTACTCCTTCTACGATAAAATCTGCTCTATCTCCATTAACTACTGTTGCCGATGCGTTTCCTGAAGCTTGTAATGCATGGTTAGATCCAGAGAAAATCTCTCCTCCTAAACGTGCATCAATTAAAAAACCAAGAGTTAAGTTTTTATAAGTAAACGTATTAGAAATACCAACCATAGCATCTGGCTGTTGCTCACCTAATTTAAATTTTTCTGATGTTGCAGTTGGCAAACCATTACCATCTACTATAATTTGTCCAAAATTAGCACTCGTTTCATCAGCTACTCTTGCATATTTAGTTCCCCAAATTTCTCCATAAACTCCATTTTCAATAGCTAATACAGATAAGTTATCAAAACCTCCTAGAGCATATTGCGTTACATCTTCTGCTAAGCTTTCAATAGTGTTATCATTTTTAGAGTAGTTTACACCTAAATCCCAATTTAAACCTTCTGGATTGTTAAGAATTCTACCATTTAAAGACAATTCAAAACCTTTATTTTGAACATCACCAGCATTTACTTTTTTAGAGTTATAACCACTTAAAGGATCTAAAGGCAAGTTAATCAACTGGTTTGTTGCATTAGATTGGTAGTATGCAAAATCTAAACTTAAACGGTTATTAAAAAATCTACCTTCAAAACCAATCTCTTTAGATTTAATTAACTCACTTTTTAAATCTGGATTAAACAACACGTTATTAGTACCCGCAGTAGTATTACCATTTGCGTCGTTACCAACCGTATAGAAGTTATACAGTTCATAAGGAGATAAATCATTACCAACGGTTGCGTAAGAAGCTCTAATTTTACCAAAATTCCACCAACTAGGCATGTCTACATCTTGTTTTCTTAACATTTCTGTAAAAACAAAAGAAGCACTCACAGAAGGGTAGAAAAAAGACCTATTTTCTTCACTTAACGTAGAAGACCAATCATTACGACCTGTAAAATCTACAAATAAATATCCATCGTAATTAACCTGGAATGTACCATAAATAGAGTTTGTTTTTCTGTTACTAGAACCTTGATTGATACTTGCTGGATTTACACCATTATTTAATGTAAATAAATTTGGTACAACTAAATCCCCAGAACTTCCACTAATATTATCAGAAGATCGAGACATTAAATTACCACCAAGCGTTGCAGAACCTCCAAATTTGCCAAAGATATTATCTTTGCTTGCAAGTAATAATAAGCTGTAATTTTTCTCGATAAAAGAATCTTTACCAAAACTATATCTACCAGTATTATTTCCTGGGCTACCAGAATATAATTTAGTTTCTGTAGTTGTAGTGTATAAATCTGCTCCTGCTTTTAATTCTGAACTTAACCAATCATTAAATTTATACTTTAATGATCCATTTAATAAGAAACGATCTCTTGCATCTTCACTCAATCTGTTTTTTGCAGACCAGTATGGGTTTTCTGCATTCTCAGAAACAAACCATCTCATGTTACCAAATTGATCTGAACTTTCTTCAAATTGTGTAATATCTACAGAGACTGGTAATTGTGCTAACGTAGCAAAAGCATTGTTATTATTACTACCATTTAAAGGTCTGTTACCTGCTTGCGTATTAATATACTGCACCTTTACATCAGAAGTCCATTTATTATCTTCACCAAAATGAGAAACCGCTCTAGTAGTTAAGTTTAACCTTTCTAATGTAGATCCTGGAATATTACTTTCATTTTCTAAATAATTTACAGAAGTATATAATGATGTTGCATCTGTAACTTGTTGTTGAAATGATACACTATAATTTTGATTAAATCCTCCATTATAAAAATTATCGATATTATCATACGCTCTTAAAGTAGTTTGATCACCTTTAAAATCTGTTACTGTTTGACCTATAATTTGAGGTCCCCAACTTGCACGAGAATCATTTACATACACACCTTCATTTCCTTGTCCAAATGACTGTTGAATTTCTGGTGTTATAAATAATCTTTCAAAACCAGTAGTTACAGAAACTGTAATACCAAGACCTTTTCTAGATTTACCCGTTTTAGTAGTTATTAAAATTACACCGTTTCCTGCACGAGAACCATACAAAGCAGCAGCAGAAGCACCTTTTAAAACCGTCATTGTTTCAATATCATCTGCATTTAAATCTCCTAAACCATTCCCTAAATCTTGAGAAGGATTAAAGAAATCTGTATTCTCTGCTCCTGTAAAGTTATCCATAGGAATTCCATCGACAACAATTAAAGGTTGGTTATCTCCAGATAATGAACTATTTCCTCTCAATACTATTTTTGATGAACTAGCAGGACCATTACTCCCTTTTATAATCTGTACACCTGCAACCTTACCTACCAAAGCATTAGCAACGTTAGACTCTCTTGCTTCTGTTAAACTCTCTCCTTTTACTTCTTGAACCGCATATCCTAAAGATTTACGTTCTCTTTTAATACCAAGAGCTGTTACTACTATTTCGTCTAATTGGCTAACATCTGGCACCAATGTAACATTAATAACTTTCTGCCCATTAACTTCAATTTCTTGCAAAGCAAACCCCATGTAAGAAAACTGTAGAATAGCATTTGATCCTGCTATATTAATGCTGTAATTACCATCAAAATCAGTTGTAGTACCAGCGGTAGAGCCTTTAATAACTACACTAACTCCTGGCAGCGCTAAATTGCTTCCTGCTTCTACAACACTCCCTTTTACAGTTGTTTGTGCCTGCATACCGTATGTGCATAGAATGCCCAACACAAACAGTAATTTAAGTACCTTTTTTGTCATAATTTTTTGAATTTAGTTTTATTTAAAGTTAAATTAAGTTTAAATTAACAAAATAAAACACAATCAATTAATTATTTTCGACTAACAACTAAACATAAGTGGTGTTGGTTAAAATTATTGAATAATAAAAATATGTAACTTTTCCATAGAACAAGCGCTAAGATTATGTTAAATAATTGTAATTTACTCTAAAACCGAAGTAAAACCAACCGCACCAACTCCAGTAACTTTATCTACAAGCCATGGACCGCTATAAGGTTTTGATGTTAAAAAGTAATTATCTCCTAAAACATACGTTAAGCGATCTCCTTTTGATAAGGACTGTTCTGAAAATGCTAACCTTACCTTTTTTGAGTTTTCTGCGAAGATTTCTATTTTTGAGATAGAAGATATTTTATGACTATTTAAAGCAAACAAATGATCTTTCACAGCGTACAAAACGCCATCAACTAATAAATTTGGTTGAATAGCAATCGGTTTATCAAACGCTATAATTAAAGACTTAGATGACTCTAGCTGAACTTTAATTAATTGAGGAGCCTGATAATCTACTTCTCCTCCATAGAAATCATATTTAGCTAAATTAGAAATCCAATTTGCTAAGACTTCATAACCATGCGCATGATAATGACAGCCATCTGATAAAAAATAACTTCCGTCCTCAGTCTTGGGATTTTCTAAAAAACCGTGGCGTGTTAGAATCCGTATTTTTTCATGTTCCTTTGCAAACTGTCTTTGAGCCTCTCTAACATTTTGATGTCCTATATTAGAATTACACCCTGGAGGAGTTTGAATGATATAAAATTTTTCAAAGGAAAAATCAGTTTTTAAATCGTTGTAAAACCTTTTAAGCGCTTTTTTATAATGCACTATACTATCTGTAGCATTGTTTTCACCTTGATTCCAAATAAAGGCTTTTATACTCCCTTTTACCCCAGAGGCTTCTAACCTCTTTTGTAAACGTCCATAGGGTTTATTCAAATCATAATCTATTGTTTTTTGATAGTAAGAAATTGCTCCTCCACCTCCGCTTCCATTAATAATAGCAATAGGCACATTTTCTGATTTCACCAAATTCAAGCCAATATTCATTCCCAAAACACCAACCATACCTCTACCTACAAGTTCTTTCCCACTGCGAATATCTGGTGCTTTTCCACTAGCCAAGTACCAATCTGTATTTTCTGCTTCTGGCAAAATAGCAGGGTGGTTGTAAACGTGCATTGCTCCAATAGTACGCACCCACTGAGCGTTTTCTGGTAAATGGTTATTATTATAATCATAATCTATAGCCCAAGCATTCGATTGCCCGTTTATAACATAAACATCTCCAGCTGTAACGTGAGTCGCTTTTTTAATAAACACTTCTTCCCCATTCTTTGCTTTTACAAAAAGAGCTATCGTATAATTATGCTTAATTGCATCAATTTCTATCGGAACAGAAAACTCTGTTTTTACTGCAATAGCTGTTCTTGTAACAGTACTCTGTGCTCTGTGCACCTTCACTATTAAACTATCTATAGAACTGTCTACTTTACCAGAAATATTAATGTTTGCTTTATTATTAAAATTTCTGGCGTAAAGTTGATAATTTTTAGGGAAAGAACTCAGAGAAACTTTAGAAGTCATATTAAAAGCGGTTCTAAACTTTAATTCTTTAACCTCACTTACACCCTCATTTTTAACAGTTACAGGTACACAGGTAAACATCCATTTCCATGAATTTCTATCTTGTGGTATTTTTAAAAGTACAGTATTCCACCCTTTTTTCAGATTGATTTTGGTTGGTGCTCTATAAAAATAATCTTCATCTATAAACGCAATCTCATCTGTTTTAGTCCCCAAATTGGGTTGCTGCCAAATAGGTGGTGCAATTTCATTATTGTTTACCCAAATTTTAGGATTTGTAGTGTGCCACTGCCCTTGATCTGGAAAAGGACCAACTCTACGTCCGCCAGAGCGCGACCAACCCTGAAAACCAATCCAAAAATCTTGTGTTCTGTTGTTTGGTGAATAAATTTGAGTACGCGCATAAAAAGTTCCGGTTTTCTGACTTGTTAAAGCTGGGAAATTAAAAAAATGTTTTAAATGAACCGTAGCGCCAACCACGGGTTCCGACCAATTAAATGTTTTTCCATTACTTTTATAAGATTGCTTTAAAGTATCTTCAACCTCAAACGCTGTTAAAACATCTCCTTTATGATCAAAAGGACCAATTATGTTCCATAAAACATCTGTTTGTTTTAGATACGGAAACTCCTTTCCCTTAAAAAACAAATCTCTGTGAGCTATCACTTTTTCTTCAAATTTTTGAAATGCTTTAAAAGCGTGTGTTTCTTTTGATGGTAATTTTGCCCAATATTCCAAATGATCTTTTTCCCTTCCTTTCCAAATCGCATCAGCATAAAATAAGATAGAAGGATAAATAGGGTTTTGCTTTAAAATATCTCTTTCATTATTTACATTATTGTCTGGCCATGCACATAAAACACCTCCTAAAGCAAATTCATCTCCTTTTGGCTGCCTGCAAGGTTGTTGAAAATACAATCTAGACATGCCTGCAAAAGGATCTAAATGATTAATATAATTAGCTCTCGAATCTATAAAACGATGTCCTGCTCTTGGTTCGTGCTGTGCCCATAATTGATTTATAGAGGTTGTATCTTCTTTTATTTCGATTCCCTCTTTCCAAACAATTAGCTCTCTATTGTTTGCTTTAATTCGTTTCATAATTTCTAACACAAAATCTTTAGAAACATACTCTTCACTGTTCCTTACTTCATCTGTGCCAATATGGATATAAGGCATTTCTTCTGGCCCCGCCAACGAACAAAGTTCATTAAACAATGCCAGTAAAGCAGGCAGTGCCCTTTCATCTTTCATCGATTTAAAACCTAACGCAGTTCTAAAAGCTCTAGAATGTCCAGGAATATCAAATTCTGGAATTACTGTGATGTTTCTATCCTTGCAAAATGCCAAGATCTCTTTAAAGTCTTCTTGTGTATAAAACTTCCCTTTGCCACGAGAGGTTGCGGCTTCAGATTGTAATTCTGGGTAAATTTTGCTCTCTAAACGCCAACCAGGATCATCTGTTAAATGCCAATGAAACACGTTGTATTTGTATTGAGAAAGCACTTCAATCTGTTCTTTTAATTGAGATACAGACTGAAAATTTCTTCCTGTATCATGCATAAAACCTCTAATTTTAAATGCTGGCCAATCTGTAATTTCAAGCTTTGGAAAACTTCCTTTTTTACCGTACTTTCTAAAAATTTGTTTTAAAGTTTGCATCGCATAATAAGCGCCTTTTTCTGTAGATGCCCAAATTTTAATTTTAGAATCTATGACTAACCGATACGCCTCATCACTATTGTCAACAGGAATTTCTGCTTTTATAATTTGAATACTTAAACCTTTTGATGACACTTTAATTCCTTTAGCATAAAAGAATGCTTCTAATTTATTCGATACATTTCTAAAATTAGACTTCGCAATATTGATGGTTTTAAACGCTACCTCTCCATCTCCATAATTAATTTCTTGAGGTGTAGGAATTACTGGATACTTTTTTTGAAGATTATCTCTCAACAAATTAGAAGAATACACATTAAAAGATAGTAGTAAAAGAGCAATTAAAAAGAAACTTGATTTAAAAAAATGATTCATATTCAAAGAGTTTTATTATTTCATCAACCTAAATACTACAACATCTCTACTAGGAATTTCAATTGTAAAATTAGCATCGGTAGTCCCAATTACTTTATTTTTCCAAAGATCTTTTACTTTATATGTTCCAGAAAAATCCTTTATTTTAATTTTAGACCAATCTACTTGATATTTTTTTCCTTTCGTTTCCCTATTGAATAAACAAATTGCCATATCACCATTTGATAATGGTTTTTGCCAAATTTCAAAATTCCCCATGTCTTCAATCTTAAAACCTTGTTTTCCTAAAACATCTTGATTTATAGCAATTAGCTCTTTATTTGTTAAAATATTTTGATCGTTTACAGACATATTTCTTAAATCGTTGCCAGCCATAAGTGGAGCTGCCAACATACTCCACATGGTAAAGTGTGCTCTAGCCTCATTTTCTGGCATATCATTATTTCCAACTGCTAACATATCTGGGTCGTTCCAATGCCCTGGGCCAGCATATTTTTCTAAGCCAACTTGCATATCTAAAATAGTTGTCCAACCAAGATGATTGTCCCAAATATCGCCATCAAACCTACCTTTCATATCTATATCTAGAGTTGTTCTCCATAAATGACCTACGTCTTCTGCCCATTCCCAAGGCTTATTTTCACCCCATTCACACATACTAAAAACAATAGGTCTACCAGCTTTATACAAGGCGTCACGCATTTTTTTGTACGATATTTTAGCATCTTGTCCTTCTGTAAAACACCAATCGTATTTTAAATAATCTACACCCCATTTAGCATACATTTCTGCATCTTGTGTGTCAAACCCTTTACTTCCCGGACGACCAGCACAAGTTTTTGTACCAGCATCAGAATAAATTCCAAATTTTAGACCTTTTGAATGTATATAATTGGCTAGACTTTTAATTCCAGAAGGAAACTTCTCTTTATCTACTATAATATATCCATTTTTATCACGGCCTATTTGCCAGCAATCATCAATAACAATATATTCATAACCGGCATCTTTTAATCCTTTTTCTACCATGGCATCTGCCATTTCCTTAATCACGTTTTCATTTACAAATTCACATTGAAAACTGTTCCAACTATTCCATCCCATTGGTGGAGTTTGTGCTAAGTTTTCAAATTTCTGAGCAATAATTTCGTTTGTTAAAAATAGGATTAGCATTAATAAAAGCGCTTTTGTTTTCATGTATTTACTTTTTAAATTATTCAATAATATTAGAAAATGTTGAAGCAGGTAAACCTTGCTTGTTAACTAAATTCCCACTAGAAAAAGATGTATAGCCATATTTTACATATCTAGGGTTTTTAATTTCTGATGACCAAACCTGCAGAGTATTTTTAACAATCTTAGCTTTTGCAGGAACAAATTTTTTATCGGAATTAGCTATAAAAATATCTTTTACAGATAGATTATCTATCGTTTTTAATCCTTCGTTATATTTAAAATAAACTTCTAAGATGTTACCTTTTACATTTACAAAGTCTAAAAGTGGTCCAGAAAAAGTGGTATTAAAATTATAACTCTTATGAAGTGCAATATTTGACAACCGCTCTCCAACAATCCATTTTTTCTTAGGATGGACATCCTTTTTGTTTCCTACATCCATAGAAACTGCCATACCTGTATTTGGAATTTCTAATAAAGATCTTTGTGAATCTCTAAATGGTCCCCAATTTGGTCTATCAATACTGCTTAACTGAACATAATAGAAAGGCAATTCTTTATTATTAAAATGAGTACGCCAATCGGTTACTAACATTTTAAACAATTTAGAATGCAGCTCTAATTGTTCTGTATTAGATTCTCCCTGATACCAAATAACACCATTAATGGCATACTCTTTAATTGGTAAAATTCCTGAATCAAATAAAAATGTAGGTTGGTATGGATGTCTTGCTTTTATTTTATTTTTGGCTACATCTTCCATATTCAATACAATTCTTTCTGCAACCCATTTATCTACCATAGGGTTTAAATGTGTGTCATTTAGTAAATTGATGGTTTTATGTTTTTGCTCCATAGATTCTCTACTAATCCAACTCTGAATAGGAGAACCACCAACAGCATTATAAATGATACCAATAGGTACGTTTAATTTTTCTTGAAGTTTATACGCGAAGGCATAAGCAACTGCAGAAAAGTTTTTTAGATTATTTTCTGTTGAAGTTGTCCAACCAGTATTTTTAAAATACTCTTTGGTATTGCAATTTAGAAGGTCTTGTTCGTTAAATTTTTGTCCAGACAATGCTTTCCCATCCATAGAGAATAAGAAAACGTTTTTATTTAAAGAATCTTTTAAAACAGTGGAAGCACTTTCCATATCTCTGACTTTAAAATCCATATTAGACTGCCCAGAAGCTAACCAAACTTCACCAACATAGACTTTATTGATCTCAATAGTTTTATTTGCTGTATGGAATTTTAAGGCATAAGGCCCTCCTGCTTCCATGGGATAAAAGCTAATGTTCCAACGCCCATTAAAATCGGCTTTTGCAACTTTTATTTCGTTTTTAAATTGAACTGTAATGGTTTCATTCACATTAGCGATTCCATTAAATTTTATAGGCTTGTTTCTTTGAAGCACCATATTTTCTGCATAGAGAATTGGTAATTGTAAACCACCATAATCTCCTTTTATAGCACCATAAACTTTTTTAGAAATTATTTTAGCACCTTCTTTTGTAGGATGTAAATTATCTGGAAATAACTCCGGATAGCGATACAAAGGTTCATGTAAATCTATCACTTCAACAGAAGCTTTTGCTGCTATTTCTTCAATTTTAGATTGTATTTCTTTAAAATTTTCACGCATACCTTCTTCAAACCAATGATGTCCAGAAAAAGTAGGAGTCATTTTGCAGATTATAACTTTTGGTTTTGAAGGCAAATTTTTATAAACAGCAATCATATCTAAATAATCACTTTCAAACTCGTCTTTATGTTTTGGCCAATTGTTATTGCCTTGGTCATTTAGTCCTAAGTGAATAATGACAATATTTGGCGTAAATTCTTGTGATTTTTTAAATTCTGATTTTTCCCAATACGGCTTGTGCCCCTTTTTTAGCATGGTAGCACCGGGATACCCAAAATTTTCTACCCTATAACTTGAACCTAATAATTGTTGCAATTGTTCTGGATACGAGTTGTCTTCTCTGTTTTCAATTCCTGAGCCATATGTGACGCTGTCTCCAATACATGCTACTTTTATTATTTGGCTATTGCATATAAATGCAAAAAACAACAAAAACAGCGTTAGTAAATAGTCATTTTTTGCATTCATTTTTTTATTTTTAATAAAATATTAATCTTCTTTTCTTACTTTTTCCTTGGCTTTTTATATACATCTGCTCCATCTGTTAACCATTCTAAAGAAAAGCTTACAAACGGATTTTTAGTATATCCATCTTGTTCAAAAAACAATCCGATATCTCCATTTTCTAGCACTGTTAAAGAAGAATATGCAGAAGAACCTTCGTAAATTGTTTTTCCTTCTGTCCAAGTTTTACCTTCATCATAACTAACTCTAACCGCCATATTTACACGTCCTTTTTCTGATTTTGCATTCGAAAAAAGTAAACGATTCTTTTTATAACCATCTTCTATAGAGGTATAACGGATAATACTTGCATTACAACCTGGATCTATTAATTCTGGAACTGCTTTAGTTTCCCAAGTTTTACCTTCATCTGTTGATGTATGTACATAACGAATTCCTTTACCATTTACACGAGCATTAATCATTAAGGTGCCATCTGCAAGTTCTATTATTTTAGATTCATCTGCAGGCTGAATTGGTGAATCTATAAAATACCAAGTTTTACCGTGATCATCACTACCAAAAACATGTAAGCCACTATTTAAATTAACCATAGTGTGTAATAATTTTCCTGAACGGGTTTGAATACCTCTACCAGAAGTAATAAATTTAAAATCTTTATGCCACTCACTTTTGGCTATTTGAGACGTAATATCTACTGGTTTACTCCATGTTTTACCATTATCTGCACTTTTTACAACATGTAAATAATAAATATCCTTTTCTGTATCTAAATTCATATAGTTGTAAAAAAGAAAAATTTCTTTAGTAACCGCATCTACAATCATAGAAGGATCTGACGCTGATTTACCGTAAGGAAAATCTACCACAGTTTCTATAGCCGACCAAGTTTTACCATTGTCTGCACTTCTTCTAATTATAATGTTAATGTCTTTACTCCATTTTAAATCTCCACAGTTAGGTACACGCTCATCTATTGACGCTATTAAATCTCCATTTGGAGCAGTCACAATAGAAGGAATTCTGTAGCAATTAACATCCTCATCCATAGAAGAGTTAAATAAATCTTGAAACACCAAAGCCTCTTTAGACTTTTTTTCTGACTTCGTTTTGTCTTGCACTGCACAACTAAAGCAGCATATCGAAATTAATAGTACAATTACTTTTTTCATCTTATAAAATTTACATTATTTATTCATACATATTTTTAGCATCGGCATGGTGCAGTTCTTCAAAAAACGCTGCAACTTTATCAACAACTACTTCTAAAAACATTTTCACTCTTAATCTATTTTATTTATTTTCTATGTTCTCAAAAGCTTTCCAGCATTGAAACATTGCTCTAGGAACATGAAAACAACCTTTCCACTTACCTCCTTTTAAATCTAACAATACTTCACCTTGTCTATTTAAATAACCAAACCATTCACCATTTTCTGGATCAGAAAAATGTGACCAAGTATATTTATGAACTTTCTCATACCAATCTTTTAATTCTTCTCTTCCTGTTTGTTCATAAGCTTTAGACAAAGCCACCAAAGCCTCTAAGTGTACCCACCATAATTTTTGATCCCACTCTAATTGTTGTGGTGGTTTTCCATGGGCATCCATAAAGTATAAAATCCCTCCGTGTTTTTGATCCCAACTATAGTCTAAAATTTTTAAAATGGTATCTGCTGCCTTTTCAATCAATTTAGTATCATTTCTTCTAACACCAATATCAATCATAAACCACATAGCTTCAATACCATGTCCTGGATTTAAGAGGCGACCATTATAACTATCTTCATGCGATCCATCTGGTTTCACAAATTCATAAATAAGTCCAGATTTTTTATCTAAAAAAACCTTCATTACTTCATGGACACTAAAATCTATCGTTTTTTCTACTTCTTCTTTATCTAAAATGCCTTCTAACTCTAACACCAAATTAGATAAAATCATAGGTAATGCAAAGCTTTTTAAAGGACGTGCATTCGTAGATTTTTCGTAAATACCTTTCGGATTGTCTTTCTTTTTTAAAATATTAAGATAGGTTTGTTTTGCTAGCTTCTTAATTTCTTCATCACCCGAAGCTATGGCATATTGGCTAAATGCCATAGCAGCAAAACAATCTGAAAATATATTATAAGGCTGAACAAGAGGTTGTCCCTCCTTAGTAGTAGAAAAGTAAAAGTTACCTTCCTTATCCATACCATGTTTTATAATAAAATCGATACCATGTTTTGCTATTTTTAGCCAATTTTCATTTCTATCAACATTATTATACAACATAGAGAACGTCCAAGCTTGTCTACCCTGAAGCCACATAAACTTATCTGTATCATACATTTTACCGTTTCTGTCTAAACAAGTAAAATAACCACCATCTTTTGTGTCTATAGCGTTTTTTTCCCAAAAAGGAATAATATCACTTAATAGTGTACTTTTATATAAATCTTTATATAACATATTGTATTTTTTATTATATTTAGGAAAAATTACGTGTTATGTATAACATAATACAAACTTAATGAAATAAATTATATAAATTACCGTTGTAATAAATTAAATAGCAATAATGAAAAATAAAATAAGCATTTCCCCTTTAACGAATCTTAGCTTAGTCGATAAAGTAGAAATTCGTATTACAGAATATATAAAAGAGAACAAACTTTCGGTGGGTGACACAATACCGAAAGAAATGGAATTTGCAGAAGCTTTAGGTGTTAGTAGAACAGTTATTAGAGAAGCTTTATCTAGGCTGCGAACTATAGGTATTATTGATTCTAAAAAACATAAAGGAATGGTGTTATCTCAACCAGACTTTATACATAATTTTGAAAAAGTAATTGACACTCACTTACTAGGGGACGAAACTTTAAAGGATATTTTTGAGCTTCGCTTGATATTAGAAATGGGTATGATAGATCTATTGTTTGCAAGAAAGACAGAGAAAGATTTAGTTGAGCTAGAGGAAATTGTTAGCAAAATGGAAAACGAGGAATCTGGAGCGACTCTTTTTAGCTTAGAAAATGAAGTTGCCTTTCACGGAAAATTATATGAAATGTCTGGTAACAAAACATTACAAAGGTTTCAGAATTTATTATTACCTGTATTTCAATATGTACATACTAACAAACTACCAGACGCAGAGACTTACATGTATACTAAGAAGTTTATAACGCATAGAGAACTTTTAAATTTCTTGAAAGAAGATAATAAAAAAGCATTTAGAAAAGGAATGAGTCAGCATTTAGAACCACATTTTGATAGAATTTTAAACAACTCTACAACTTAACTTTTACAATAACCTTTTTAACTATTAAAGAGCTATTTAAACTGATTTCTGGTAAATGAATATCATCTGGAAAAAAAATAGCGAACATTCCTTTTTGTAATGTTTGTAAATTAAATGGCTCTTTATACAAAGCATAGTCATCTAAGACGTCATAAACTTTATGCGGTTCTTGATCAAATAGCGTAGTATATCCTATCCCCTCACTACCCTCTGCCATAAAATGAATATCAATATATTTAAGATGCCCTTCTAACAAGTTATGATCTATAGGTTTTGTCTCATATTCTTTTACTAGTGCATAAACAGATTTATCTTTAATTTCATATTTACCAATAGGTATTTTGGCAAAGTTGGTGTTTTTTAAATAATTTAAGGCTCTATCAATTCCTTTATGCATGCCTCTATATAAATTGGCATTTTCTATTTTATCAACAATCATTATATATCTACAGTTAAAAAAAAACCAAGCAAAATGTATATTTTAACTTGGTTTTTACCCTATTATTATTTACTTAAATGATCTAACAACCCAATGTTGTCTAATTCTGTTTTAATTTCTAAATAGACTTCATCTGGCAATGTAGTATGCGGAAATCTACTTGGTCCACAATCTACACCTAAGTATTTCATAAACCCTTTTGCCACACCATTAAAGCCTCCATAACCATCTAAAATCTCAACAAACCTAATTGCTTTTGTTTGCAATTTAGCGGCCTCAACCATTTTACCTGCTTCAAACAGTTCCTTTATTTTGTAATATAAAGGTGCTAGATGATTATATGTACTTCCTACCCAACCATCTGCCCCTAATGGCAAACTAGCAAGAAGTATTTCATCAAAACCAAACAAAATATTAAACTTCCCGTTTTCAAAATTCTTACAATGCAAATAATCTATTAAATTATTATTAGTAAATTTAATTCCTTCTAGTGTTGGTATTTCTTTAGAAGCTACTTTTAAAAATTCTAACATATTTAAATCAGCACCGCTTAAAACAGGAATATGATAATAATAAAACTGAAGGTTTGGAGCAGCTGCTGCAACTTCTTTACAATATTTCACCAATTTTTCAATAGTATTTAGTTTAAAGTAATAAGGAGCCAATACTGCAATGGCATCTACTTTATCTGATGCATAAGCTGCCAATTCTTTAGACACCTTTAAACTAGGTGAGCCTACATGATCTATTAAATATAAATTAGAAGTTTTGTTCTTAGACCATGCTAAAGTAATTTCTTTACGCTCTTCTATTGATAGAGAAACAAAGTCTCCTGTAGAACCATTCATAAAAACCCCAGCAATATTGTTTCTTATTAAAAAACTGCTATAATCTTTAATAACACTTGTGTTTAAAGAGCCATCTTTACGCATGGGTGCATACGTAGCTGCTACTAAATTTTTTATCTTCATTTTTATTTTTTTTAATGACGTTAATTTTGAAGTTAAAAAAAGAGCGTTAAGATGTTCACCAAAACACTCTTTTAAAACTAATTCAAATAATAATCTTTACTCTAATTTGTATACCCAGAAGTTTGTTCTAAGAATGGGTTTCTACCTATCATATCAAGAGTAATAGGCAACACTAATTTATACTCTTCTCCTGGTGATAAAAAAGGCACATTATCTATAGTATAACTATCTCCAGCTCTCCTTAAATCCCACCATCTTTTTCCTTCTCCTATAAACTCTTTATTACGTTCTTGTAAAATAGCGTTTACATTATCTACAATTGATCCATTTACATACGCATGCGTTGCCGCTACATAATTTGTACCATAGGCTCTTTTACGAATTTGATTAATTTCTCCTGAAGGATCTTCTCCCAATAAGTTTTTAGCTTCCGCTAATAGTAAAAGAACATCTGCATATCTATATACAGGTAAATCGTTTTCAAAAATTCTACCACCAGTACCATCTTCAGCTCCTAAAAACTTAGCAAAAACAGCTCCAAAATAATTACTAGCATCGTAGTTTTGGTAACCAGCACCTCCATTATCATTTGAATATAGATAAATAAAATTGGCCGCTTTACGAGCATCATCATTGTCATCTAATAACAATAATGTTTTTTCTGATGGTCCATATCTGTTTGCTCCTCCAATTATAAAGTCTTGCATAGAAGCACCACTATCATTAAAAGTTGGTGAAATCTCTGTAGCTCTTCCTGTAAAGCTATTGTAATAGTTTGTTGCTTCATTTTCTTTATATTGTACTGAGAAAATAAATTCATTATTACCTTCGTTGTCTGTACCCCATAAATTATCATAACTACTTGCCAAACTGATACCTGTTGCTGCTATTTGTTGTAATGCTGTTTTAGCCTCGTTAAAGTCTGCAGCACCACCACCCATTAAATTTCCAGACCAAATAAAAACATCACCTTTTAAAGCCAAAGTAGCCGCTTTAGACCAATACACTTTACTACCTGTCCAGAAACTATTATCTGAACCGAAAGATGTTAAGGAAGCCGCTAAGTCTGATTTTATTAAAGCCATCACTTCACTTTTTGGTGATCTTGCCCTACTTAATCCCTCTGGATTTACATCTGTTAAGGGTTCTAGTACAATTGGCACATCACCCCATGTTTTTAATAATGTATAGTAATAGAAAGCCCTTAATCCATAAGCCTGCCCCATTAAATGTTTTTTCTCTACTTCATTAGTAAAAGTAACATTTGGTACATTTACAATAAAATCATTAAGCTTATGCAGGTTAGAATAAAACCCTGCCCACCCACCAAATGGTGCGGTAGTAGCCGTAAAATTAGACTCTATAAGCGAAGTATTAGAAGCAGACTCAAATGTATCTC
Source organism: Polaribacter sp. 20A6 (assembly GCF_011378915.1). Classification (NCBI taxonomy): domain Bacteria; kingdom Pseudomonadati; phylum Bacteroidota; class Flavobacteriia; order Flavobacteriales; family Flavobacteriaceae; genus Polaribacter; species Polaribacter sp. 20A6. The sequence continues at coordinate 9,508 of NZ_WTPZ01000011.1, read as the reverse complement.
CTCCCCAAATATCACTTCTTATTTCACCTAGTAACCAAAATGTATAATTACTAGACCTATACGTACCATACAAACCTGTGTGTGCAGCTTTGGCTCCTTCTTCAGTATCCCAAAAACCTGCAGCAGTCAATTCACTAGGACTTGTTATTTCTAATTCGCTTTCGCATGCACTTAATGCAAAAACTGCAAATAATATATATATATATTTTTTCATTGTATAAAATTTTAAAATAATATGTTAACTCCTATAGTAATTGTTCTTGGCATTGGAAATTCACCATATTGCACACCACCTACCTCTGGAGAATCTCCACTATAGCTTTTAAAATAATGTAAATTAGATCCTGTAGCATAAATACTTAGATTACTTATAGCATCATTAAAGTATTTTGTTGGTACATTGTACTTAAAAGTTACCTCTCTTAAAGCTAAGTAATCTCCTTTTTCCCAAAACCTAGAAGAACTTCCATCTCCTCTAAAAATATTTTTTTGAGCATCTACAAATATAAAACGTGGCAAATCTGTATCTGTGTTAGTCGGTGACCAAGAATTTAGTACCTCTATAGGTTGATTTAAATTTCCTTGTGTCTGTGCTAAACCTTTTACTCTAATATGGTTGTTAACTAAATGACCTGTAGCAAAATCTGTTTTAATATATAAGTTAAAGTTTTTATATGTTAAACTAGAGGTTAAACCTCCAATAAAATCTGGAGTAGATCTTCCTAAAACTTTTCTATCTAAACTATTAATTACATTATCATCATTTTGATCTACCCAAGCTACATCACCAGGAAAACGTTTTGTAGGATCACGTAACAGTTCATCTGATCTAGTTGCATGAGCATCTACAGCTGCTTGATCTGCATATATATAATCTTGCTCATAGGTAACAATAAGATCATTACCGACACGCTGTCCTTCTTGTAAACCACCTACCCATTCATTTTGACCAGTTGCAGGATTGTAAATTTCCGTACCACCTTGTCTGTTTAATTCATTATCATTTTCTGGCAACTTAATTACATAGTTTTTATTACTTGTTAAAGTAGCACCTACATTCCAAGTTAAATCATCATTTCTAATTACATCAGCATTCATTTCTAATTCGAAACCTTTATTTCTAATGGTTCCATTATTAGTAAGTATCCCTCCAAAACCAGTATAGTAAGGCAATGTTAAATACGCTAATTTATCTTTTACATCTCTAGAGTACACATCTGTTATAAAGTTAAGTCTGTTATTAAAGAATGATACATCTAACCCAACATTAAAAGTTGTAGATCGCTCCCATACAAGATCTAAAGTTGGTAAACCTGTGTTTGCATATCCTGTTTGCCCATTATAAGTTCCTTGTGATCCATAAGAACCAAAAACGCCAAAATTAGACAAGACTTCTAAGTTACCATTAGATCCGTAACTAAATCTAGGTTTTAATTTAGACACATATTTGCCTATAACAGAATTCTGAATAAACTCTTCATTATGCGCATTCCAACCTAGAGAAACACTCGGGAAAAAGTCAAATTTTTCATTTCCTAATCTAGATGAACCATCTCGCCTAAAAGTTGCAGAAACTAAATATTTGCTATCAAAATCATATAACAATCTTCCAAATGTAGAAACCAATGCAAACTCTGTTTCAAAACTAGTAGCACCAGTTGGTTCTGCTCCTGCATTAAGTGTAGGAATTAAATCTGTAGGAGACCCTTTAGTGCTTGCGTAAGAACTAAAGTTGTTATCTTTATAATATTCACCTCCTAAAAGCACATTAAAGTTATGATCACCAAACTTTTTAGTATAAGATAATGTACCTGTTAATTGGTTTCTTAATGTTCTTCCCAAACTTGTAGATGCATTACGCGTTGTGTTAAGTGGGCTTGACGTACTACCTTGTCTGTATGCTTTATTAAAACTTTGGTTATGGTTATTAATAGTAAAATGACTTGCCTGTGCAGATGCAGATAAATTTTCTAAAATTTCCCAATCAACACCAACAGAAGCCGTTAATCGTTGTTCTAAGTTTTCTCTCACAAATTTATCTTGATAATATAATGGATTACCAAAACCTGCATTTGTACCTGGACTTAAAACAGTAGACATCGTTCCGTCTGGGTTGGTATCATAGGTTCTAGAGGTTGGTGCTTGACCTGCATACCTTCTAAACACAGTATCATCACCTCCTAAGGGACTTGTATTTAAATTAGAGTGTGCATATAAAACATTAGAATTCACTTTAAGTTTATCTGATATATTGTATGAACCGCTAAACTTTGCAGAATATCTTTTAAAACCAGAACCTAAAATTAAACCGTCATTATCTAAAAGGCCTAAACCTAAATAATATGTTCCGTCTTTATTACCTCCGTCAAATGATAAGTAATGATCTTTAATTGTACTGTCTTGATAAATATTATCACTTACGTCATTATCTAAAAACAAAATTTGTTTACTAGGATCTAAAGGATCTACTACTGTTTTCCATCCAGGTTGATCTAATAAATATCTATTAGAATCTGATAAAAACTGTGTAGTAAAAGCTGAATCTGTAGTATTATTACCTGTAGAGAAAGCTGTACTACCATTATTTAAAAACCCAGAATCGAAATTACTATTACCTGTAACTTCTGTATAGTTTGCAACAGCTTGTCTGTTATATGTTATAAAGTCGGCAGCTCCAATAAACTCTTGGTCATCCCTTCTTTCATTCATACTAAACTTATACTTATAATTAATAGAAGATCTCCCCTCTTTTCCGGTTTTGGTTGTTACCAAAATAACACCGTTTGCAGATCTTGCTCCATAAATAGCAGTTGCAGCAGCATCTTTTAACACCTCAATAGATTCAATATCATCCGAGTTTAAAGCATAAAATGATCCTGGAACTCCATCAATCAAGATTAAAGGAGAACCTCCACCATCAAAAGTAGTACCTCCACGTAAAACGATTGAAGGCGTAGAACCAGGTTGCCCTGTATTGTTTGTAACTCTTAAACCTGCAATTGTACCTTGTAAAGCTGTTGCAGCATTAGATCTAGATGATGTTTCTAAAACCTGTGTATCTAACTTAGAAATTGAAGTTGTTAAAGTAGCTCTGGTTTGTTTACCATACCCAGTAATAACAATTTCTTCTAACAAAGCAGCATCTTGGCTAAGAGACACATTAATTACGGTTTCCGAAGCCACTTTAACTTCGTTTGAAGCAAAACCTATATAGCTAAATACAAGGATATCTCCTGTTTTTGCACTAATAGAATATTTCCCATCAAAGTCTGAAGTAGTCCCAGTACTTGTTCCTTTTACAATAATTGAAGCCCCTGGTAATGGAAAATCATCTCCAGAAGTAATTACTGTACCTGTAATTGTTTTTTGCTGACCAAAACCTAGAGTCGGCAGGCATAAAAACAAAATCAATATCATGCATATAATATTGGAGTCTTTTTTTTTCATGTGATTAATTTATTTAGTTTATATGTATTATGTATAACATAACACAATATTATAACAAAATATTAACTTATCAAAAAGTTTTTTTTAAAACATTACATTTTGAATAAAAAAAGGATCTTATTAAAATAAAAATTATTAAATAATTAATGTTTACAGAAAATTATATTATAATTGAAAGTTTTATAAGAATCAATTCTGGAAAAGAGATAAAAACAAGAGTAGTTGATTTCGCTAATTTTATAAAATCAAGAGAACTACCTTAACTCTTAAATATCTAAACAACAACGTTATAAAGTCTTACAAGAAAATGAAAAAACTTTAGACAATTAATTTTAGAGATTTTACACTATAATTACTAAATTAATAACAAGAAACTTACTTTAAAACCAGTGACAAGAGGTGAAATAATAAAACTATCAAATAAAAATTTATAATTTATAAGAAAAAGTAGAATTAAAAACACGAGTTTCTTTTATTAACATTAGAGAGGATTATCTCATGTTATTTTTAATGATATAAGTTATATTTATAGTACATAAATTTATGAATACTATCCAATTTGCTGTATGGTCGAAATAAAATATCCTTTTAAATTAATAACAGAACAATATAAATATTTTAATTTTATAGGTACTTATATAAAAATCAAAAAATCACATTACAATCCTACTTACAGTTACACTTAAAACTCCACAACTTTATCCAATGCATCATCAATATCTTGTTGCATAAAATTAGACTGATATAAAATAGTAGTTGTAATTGAAGAATGACGATATAACTTTTGAAGCATTTGAATTGTAATTTTATCACCAGAAATATTACCAAAACTATGACGAGCAATATGCATCGTTAGTTTTTTATCAATACCAGCCTTTTCCGCTACCATTTTCAAGCGTCTATTAAAGTTTCTTGTAGCAGTCTTTATTCTAGTTTTTAAATACCTGTCATCATCTAAATCAACACCTTCCAATTCTTTAAAAAGATAAACTGTTTCCTCATTTTTCTCTAACTGACTAAGAATACCTTTTACTTTATTTGGAATTTTTAAAGAAACAAGTTTTTTATTTTTCCCCATTCTATAATGCAATCTATTATCTAAGAAATCTTTCCACTTCAATAATAAAACATCACTAACTCTAATTCCGGCAAAATAAAAACTAAGTAACCAAGCATTTAAAGCATATTTCTGTGCTTTAGTAATATCTTTTATATTTTCTAAAATTCTAATTTCTTCAATAGTTAAACCAATCTTAACTGATTCCGGAAATTTTATTTGATACTTCCCTTTACCAAAAGGATAACTTACATTTTTAATTGAAAAATCAGAGATGGCCAAATTCAAAATCGTTCTAATTGTAATCATATAATTTGCAATCGTTCTTTTAGCTAATTTCCTTTTAGTAAATAAATGATTTTCAAATTCCTTCATCAACCGTACATCAAACTCTCCTAAGTTAAATGTATCTTTTTTAATAAATTTTTTAAAAACTTGAAGGCGCTGTTTTTCGATATCTACTTGATGGAATTGTTTTCTATTTTTTAATTGATTCAAATAATAATTTGATATTAAGAAAAAGTCTTCGTTTTTTTTATTTAAAACTTTACTTTTTATGGCAGTTACCGACTGATAGTTGACTTCCATCTCAGCATCAATTAATTTTTTATTGGCCTCAGACTTTTTATTTAAAATAAGTTGATTGATATATAAAAAATCAGGGTGAGACTTTTTAACAACACTATTTTTATTATCCCAGTCAATTTGTTTTATATATTGACCGATATAAATAAAAGTAGCTTTTCTGTCTTTTATAATCCTAAGTGCAATAGGATATAATTTTTGAGAATTTGCTTTTTTCCTTAAAACTGCTTTAATTGAAGACACCTTTTTAAAATTTATTATCTAAAGATACAAAATTCAGGTACAACATAGGTACAACATTTGATGGTATTATATGGAATTATTCGATATCAAGCAAAATTAAAATACACTTAACAAATTGACAGTCAATAAATTTAGTTTGTTTTAGTATATACATTTTAGAATTCATAACCCTGAGGTCACGGGTTCAAATCCCGTTCTCGCTACAAGTACAAATCACTTACAAGACAACAGTTTAGTTCACGCTAAACTGTTTTTTTATGCATAACATTCAAGAATTCCTTACCTTTAACTCTAAAATTGAACACGATTTAGAACACGATTTGGAACACAAAAGACAATTCTCTCTTCCTAAAATATATTCTGCAAAAGAAAATCTATCAAAACGCTGGTATGTTTATTTTTCTTTTAGAGATCCTGCAACTGGAAAACTCAAAAGAATGCAAAATATTTATGGAAAAGCAAATTTTTCACAAAAAAAAAAGAAGAACGTTTACAAATTCTAACTTCCTATAGAAAAAGGGAAATTGATCCTAGTGCTTTTTTAATTAAAAACATCACTAAAAACGAATATCTGACCTCGTATCGGAAAAATTTCTTCTTGAAACAATATTTAAATCAGAGACTTCTTCAAAGCTTCTAACTCCACTCCTAACCCATTAAACATTTGAATAATACTACTCAATTTTAATTCGTGTTCTTCATATTCTTGTGTATTAATACTGCAGGTAAATTTCCATAATTCTAAAATTTCAGAAACAGGCACTTCATAAGGTTGATAAGAAGGATTATCTGGTTTCAATAAAAAAGATTGCCTTTCTTCTACTCTATTCTCTAACCTTTTATATGTCATTCCATCGTCTTTTGTAACTACAATATAAGAGAGTCCACTTTTAGCTTCTTTTATATCTTCTACAAATTCTGCCACTACATAAGAACCGTCTTTCATGGGCAACATAGAATTTCCTTTTATCGGAAAAGCTCTGTGTTTTCCTGTTGGTAAAAAAGGTAATTTTATTTTTTGCAATTGCTCAATATATTCAGGATCGTCATACCCTAACAAATAACCTGCAGATGCTTTTGCCGAAACCACCTCAATCAAATTTTCATTTTCAGCATCAATACTTATCGGAAACAATACTCTTTTATTTCCAACTTCAATAAAAGAAACATCTTTTGCTTTTGTCAAATCATTTCTTACAATAATATCTATTGGCAGCTTAAAGTAATTAGAAAAATCTATCAAAAAATCGATGCTAGGCGACGACCTACCCTCTTCATAAGAACTTATTCTTGATCTTGTTACCGACAATTCTTCCGCCAGAGACTCTTGCGTTAACCCTTTTAAACCTCTTAAATGTTTGATGTTTTTTGATAAATTACACATAAAGCTACAATATTAAACACCAAATGTATGGATTTATAGCCAACTTTACATCGTGAAAAAAAATATTTTACATCTCGATTTATTCAAAATTACGTCAGTGGATTATTAAAGAAAGTAGATTGCCTATTTCCTTCGGAATGTCGCAAAACAAAATTGTTTCTAAAATTGCCACTAGAGAAGCAAAAACTAAATAATCAATTATAGATTGAAGCAGGTTTTAAAAAAGATATTTTAGCACCTTTATCAATTAAAAAAAAGTCTTCTGTAGGCAATAAAACCTATCAAATTCTTAGAAACCTTGGTGTTGATAAAATAAAAATGATTAAAGAAATGCCTTTAGAAATGAGGATTAGCATTTGGGTTAAAAACAGATGATAATAGTAATTGTTTTGATGCTGTCCATTTTACAAATGTGATACACAATAAATGCAACAGGTATTTATGTTTGTTATGATAAAATTACCAATCGTTTTGTTTTATGTAGCATGAATATAATTCAGTCTAAAAAATAAATATTACTGGTGATCCAAAATGTTGAATTAGATATAATTCCCCAAATAATTGATTATTTATATAATTTTCATTAAATTTAAGTGCTTTATGAAAAAAATACCTACAATTTTATTAGAACAAAAGACTTATAAAAACGAGTCTCAATTACTCGTTAAATTCAAATATAACAATTCTTTAATCAATTTGATGAGAAAAATCCCTGATGCTACTTGGAGTTATTCTTTAAAATCTTGGTATGTAAAAGACACTACAAAAAATTTAGCTTTAATTTTAAATACTTTTAAAAACATAACCACCGTAGATTCTAGCAAACTACCTAAAAAGAAAAATTTTAAACGAAATTTAACCGAAGATCAGAAAAAACTTCTAAATAATTTCTACTTATACTTAAAAGGTAAAAGATATAGTGATAGCACTATACAAACCTACACGTTCTTTGTTGCAGATTTTGTTAATTTTCACAAAAAAACTCCCCTAGAAGAATTAACAAATAGAGATGTTGAACACTTTATTGAAAAGGTGTTTATAGAACGTAAATATTCTATTAGTTCACAAAGACAGTTTATAAGTGCTTTAAAGATTTTTATAAACTTTTACCCACAGACAAAAATTAATGACCTAGTATTAGAGAGACCAAAAAAATCAAGAAAATTACCTAATGTTTTGTCACAGGAAGAAGTTTTAGAGATTATTAGGTGTACGCAGAACTTAAAACATAGAGCATGTATAGCTTTAATTTATTCTTGCGGTTTACGAATAAGTGAATTGATTAATTTGAAGTTGTCTAATTTTCATATTGAGAGAAAGCAATTAATAATAGAAAATGCTAAAGGAAGAAAAGATAGGTATGTAAGTTTAGCCGATAGTTTTTTACCTTTGTTATCTAATTATTACCATTCTTATAAACCAAAGATATACTTTGTTGAAGGACAAAATGGAGGGAAATATAGTCCAGAAAGTGTTCGTCAGTTTTTAAGAAAGAGCTGTTCAAGAGCAAAAATTAAAAAACCTGTTACACCACATACTTTAAGACATAGTTATGCTACCCATTTATTAGAAAATGGTGTAGACATAAGGTATATTCAATCGTTATTAGGGCACTCTAGGCCTGAAACAACAATGATCTACACTCATGTACAACGTAAAGATTTAATGAAGATTCAGAATCCGTTGGATATCGCCTTACAAAAAATAAAGCATGAAGATAAAGACAAGTCAAATGTTTTATTATCCCGTAATATTTAACCAAAAAACAATATATTTGTTTACATATAACCGGTTGGGCGTAAGTTAAAAGTAAACTCAGATAAGCTATAAAAATTCGTTATTTTAAAGACAAATTAACCAAAAAAAAAGTGAAATATTGAATTTTAAGTCAATTTAGAAAAACTGAAAAATTTAGAGTTTCAAGAAAACGAAAAACTGAACGCAGCCAAACTTTGTGAAAACTAAAATTTCAAGATTTAAGACAATTTAGAAAAAAGTTGAAAAATCTAGAGTTTTAAGAAAACAAAAAATTGAACGTTGCCAAACTTTGAGAGAACAAAAATTTAGAAATTTAAGACAATTTAGAAAAAACTGAAAAATTTAGAGCTTTAAAAAACGAAAAATTGAACGCAGCCAAACTTTGAGAGAACAAAAATTTAGAAGTTTAAGACAATTTAGAAAAAACTGAAAAATTTAGAGCTTTAAAAAACGAAAAATTGAACGCAGCCAAACTTTGAGAGAACAAAAATTTAGAAGTTTAAGACAATTTAGAAAAAACTGAAAAATTTAGAGCTTTAAAAAACGAAAAATTGAACGCAGCCAAACTTTGAGAGAACAAAAATTTAGAAGTTTAAGACAATTTAGAAAAAACTGAAAAATTTAGAGTTTTAAGAAAACGAAAAACTGAACGCAGCCAAACTTTGTGAGAACTAAAATTTCAAGGTTTAAGACAATTTAGAAAAAGTTGAAAAATTTAGAGTTTTAAGAAAACGAAAAATGTTCTGAATGTAAATTAAAATAATTAGGAATTTAATTTAGAAAAATCGATAAATAAAATAACCTACGCCCAACACCGTGTATAAAAAATTGCTTATTTTTATCCTAACTAAAAGTAGTTGCTTTTTTGTGAACATCAATTTTCCTGCGGAAAATAGCCGTTCACTTTAAACGCAACTTTCCATAACACAACAACGTTAGGTGTAAGTAAAAACTGAAAACTTGAAGATTAAGATAATTTAGGAAAACTAGATAAAACTGAAATATCAAGATTATTAAAATCAAACTCTTCCGAA
>NZ_WTPZ01000107.1:0-586 GCF_011378915.1 Polaribacter sp. 20A6 | reverse complement strand
ACAACGTGGCCAAGGCTCATGGTGGTTACTCGGTGTTCGCCGGTGTAGGAGAGAGAACCCGTGAGGGAAACGATCTCTACCATGAGATGATTGAGTCTGGTGTCATCAACCTGAAAGACACCACCTCAAAGGTGGCTCTGGTGTACGGACAGATGAATGAGCCCCCAGGTGCCCGTGCCCGCGTGGCTCTGACTGGACTGACCGTTGCTGAATATTTCCGTGATCAGGAGGGGCAGGATGTGCTGCTTTTCATTGACAACATTTTCCGCTTCACCCAGGCCGGATCAGAGGTGTCTGCCCTGCTGGGTCGTATCCCCTCTGCTGTGGGTTATCAGCCAACTCTGGCCACTGACATGGGTACCATGCAGGAGAGAATCACCACAACCAAGAAGGGTTCGATCACATCTGTGCAGGCCATCTACGTGCCTGCTGATGACTTGACTGATCCTGCCCCTGCCACCACTTTCGCTCACTTGGACGCCACCACTGTGTTGTCTCGAGCTATTGCTGAGCTGGGCATCTACCCCGCTGTGGACCCACTGGACTCCACTTCCCGTATCATGGACCCCAATATTGTGGGATCAGA
>NZ_WTPZ01000106.1:0-587 GCF_011378915.1 Polaribacter sp. 20A6 | reverse complement strand
GCGGCTGCTGGCACCAGACTTGCCCTCCAATGGGTCCTCGCCCATGGGTTTAGGATACGCTCATTCCAATTACAGGGCCTCGAAAGAGACCTGTATTGTTATTTTTCGTCACTACCTCTCCGAGTCGGAAATGGGTAATTTGCGCGCCTGCTGCCTTCCTTGGATGTGGTAGCCGTTTCTCAGGCTCCCTCTCCGGAATCGAACCCTGATTCCCCGTTACCCGTGGTCACCATGGTAGGCGCCTAAAGTACCATCGAAAGTTGATAGGGCAGACATTCGAAAGAGTCGTCGCCGCCGCAGAGGGCGCGCGATCGGCCCGAGGTTATCTAGAGTCACCAAAGGGACCGGGGCGAGGACGGATCCCCGACCCCGGATGGGTTTTGGATCTGATAAATGCACGCGTCCCCGCCCGTGAGGGAGGGTCGGCGCTCGTTTGCATGTATTAGCTCTGGAATTGCCACAGTTATCCAAGTACCGGGTGGAGCGATCAAAGGGACCATAACTGATTTAATGAGCCATTCGCAGTTTCACTGTACCGGCCGTGTGTACTTAGACCTGCATGGCTTAATCTTTGAGACAAGCATATG
>NZ_WTPZ01000105.1:0-587 GCF_011378915.1 Polaribacter sp. 20A6 | reverse complement strand
CCTCCACCCATTTGTTGATGTTGATCCTTGCAGCCTCTGAATTAGTATTAAAATCCACCTTCTCCAGTTTAGCTTCATAGTACTTTTTTGTATCATAAAGGAATTTCTCAACAAACTGGTAGGATTGTTCTCCGTAGAGACGGTTGGCGAGACTCAACACATACGGCGCTCCTAGTTTGTTCAGTTCACTCATGAGCTTGTTGAAGCCGGAATGAATTTGGTCTATTGAAACATCAGTTACTGGAGTCTCACAGTGTGTGGGAGGATTGGTAAAGCCCAAGACCTTAAATATCTGTGCCGCTGTGTTTCCTTTTGCTCTGAGCGACAACATGGCGAGAGCAAAGGAGATGCTGATCGGAGAGTAGAACACATTTTTTGAGGGGTTTCCTTCACTGATGTTCTTGAACAGGTTTAGAGAGAACTGTGTGTTTGCTTCAGATAAACACTCCATATTCACAAGCGGAGCAAGACACAGCAGTAGTAGCTTCAATAACAGCAGATTTGAAGATGGACACATCTTGTTACACCTCAAAACAGCTCGTTTTAATCCCAGTCCTGGTCTTCCACATAAAATTGTTTCTAAAAAG
>NZ_WTPZ01000104.1:0-590 GCF_011378915.1 Polaribacter sp. 20A6 | reverse complement strand
AAATAGTGATCAAGCTGCTCGTAAAGAGCTTCTTCACTAATGACGTTAGGATCTTCATTGTCAGACATCAAATTGCATTCCACTTTATTACTGGTTTTCTAAGTGTAACCTGTCTTTAACAGATTTGCTGATGAAACCTCTAATTTTGATAAACAGAATACCGCAAGAAAAAAAGCCATTCTATTCAAAGTAAAAAAGTGTATTCATCAGCGATACGCGTTTAAAAATTAGCCTTCAATAATCGCTAGATTGCCATAAGTCTCTAGCCAATGCTTACGATCCCCAGCACGCTTTTTAGCAAGTAACTTATCCAATAATTCATCTGTACCGGATGGGTCTTCCATGGTCAACTGAATCAAACGTCGAGTATCTCGCGCCATGGTTGTTTCTCGTAGTTGCGATGGATTCATTTCACCCAATCCTTTGAATCGTTGAACGTTGGGCGTACCACGTTTCTTTTCCACTGCCATTTTATGCAAAATAATGTCTTTTTCTTCATCATCCAAGGCATAAGACACTTCCTTACCCAAATCAATACGATACAACGGCGGCATAGCAACAAACACATGCCCCGCCATAACCAGACTTGA
>NZ_WTPZ01000103.1:0-592 GCF_011378915.1 Polaribacter sp. 20A6 | reverse complement strand
CGACAATGAGGCGCGTCGTGGCGGACATTCTCATAAAGCACCAGATCACTTACAAAGGAATGCTGCAGCGTCTGCAGCTGGACTCTCAAGCGGACGACATGAGCTTCATCAGCTCTATAGCCAGATCCATGTTCGGAGACCACACGACGAACTGGGGCCGGATCGTGAGTCTGGTGGCGTTCGGAGCCGTGGTGTGTCAGCAGCTGAAGGAGATGCAGAGAGAGCGGTGTGTGGAGACGGTGGCCGAGCAGATCTCCTGCTATCTGATCTCAGAACAGCACGACTGGCTCCTCAACAACAAGAGCTGGCATGGGTTCGAGGAGTTCTTCCGTGTGGAGGATGTGGAGTCGGCGGTCCGCAGCGCTCTGATGGCTGTTGTGGGATGTGCCGGGATCGGAGCCGGTCTGGCGTTCCTGATCCGGTGACCCCGTCTCCCATCGCTCTTGTGACCGCCGCACTCGTCCTCAGACGCTGAAGCGTACACTAGCGTGAGGTTAGGAGCCGGGTTCCTGCTGCGCTCCGCTGGACTCCGCTTCCAGCTCGACATGCGCTCGCCATCCCAGCATGCACTGCACCAAAGACTGAGCTTGGC
>NZ_WTPZ01000102.1:0-593 GCF_011378915.1 Polaribacter sp. 20A6 | reverse complement strand
AGGTATGACTGCACTTTCCTGGCGAAGTACACCATCAGGAGATGGTAGAGGGGAGTACACAATGACATTTGAATATACTACGGAGTCTCCAGTTACATGTAGTTTGGTTCCACAATCTTTGAAATAAGCAAGTATTGTCAACTGTGATTTCCCGGTTTGCACGGCTCCACATGATGTTGCAGACGCTTTGACAAGCTGTGTTGGGGAGCCCAGAAACAGCTCCTCAGCACTGACTGGAACCCCCGACGCAAACAAGTCTGCACTCATCACAATCTCTATCTCTTCATCATGACAGTACACGGACACGGTTTTCTCACGCTGATGTGGTACAGGGTCGTTTATCTTAGAAGGGGTTTGCGGAATCGCGGTGTGATACTGACTACTCAACAGCTTCTGGCTCGCCAAAGGCCCTCTTTGCTGGAATGAGCGGGCAAAAAAGCGAGGAACACATTCAGTGAGCAGGGGTGTCATAAAAAAGACAGCAGTAAACCACGTTAATGTGCAACTCAACCACATCTCGCCAGCTAAATAATTATATCAGAAATAATTATAATAAATAATTATATGAGAAAACCAGCTTATCGAGTATGCAT
>NZ_WTPZ01000101.1:0-596 GCF_011378915.1 Polaribacter sp. 20A6 | reverse complement strand
ACCTTCAACTCCATCATGAAGTGTGACGTCGACATCCGTAAGGACCTGTATGCCAACACTGTATTGTCTGGAGGTACCACCATGTACCCTGGCATTGCTGATAGGATGCAGAAGGAAATCACATCCCTGGCCCCCAGCACAATGAAAATCAAGATTATTGCCCCACCTGAGCGTAAATACTCTGTCTGGATCGGAGGGTCCATCCTGGCCTCCCTGTCCACCTTCCAGCAGATGTGGATTAGCAAGCAGGAGTATGATGAGTCTGGACCATCCATCGTCCACCGTAAATGCTTCTAAACGGACTGTTACCACTTCACGCCGACTCAACTGCGCAGAGAAAAACTTCAAACGACAACATTGGCATGGCTTGTTATTTTGGCGCTTGACTCAGGATCTAAAAACTGGAACGGTGAAGGTGACGGCAATGTTTTTTGGCAAATAAGCATCCCCGAAGTTCTACAATGCATCTGAGGACTCAATGTTTTGTTTTGTTTTCTTTAGTCATTCCAAATGTTTGTTAAATGCATTGTTCCGAAACTTATTTGCCTCTATGAAGGCTGCCCAGTAATTGGGAGCATACTTAACATTGAGATCGG
>NZ_WTPZ01000100.1:0-601 GCF_011378915.1 Polaribacter sp. 20A6 | reverse complement strand
ACAGGCCAGGGGGAGACTTTGCCAAGGTTTTGCATTGAGCTTCCAGTTAAAGAGGTACTTGCCATGATCCAGCTTTTATCGGAGCCGTCTCTGGCTTTAGAGCTGGAATTAATGAGGTCGTCTGACAGAGTCAGTGTTGCTGCAGATTCTTGATCCTTGAGTACCAGTGGGCCTGTGCTTACTACTGCGGTCACATCTAGAGAAACTGGCAGTTCCACACGCTCAATTGCATTTCTGCAGCTTCTCCCACAACAATCACATACTGAAGTTTGTCCACCCAAGTCAACCCATTTGGACTTCAGCTTGTTGTAGTTGCAGAATTTAGTGGTAGGGGTGACACCCAAATTAGTAAGATAGACCTCGCAGTGAATGTAACTCTCAGAAGACTTCAAACTGGATGTACGAACAATAAAATTCACTCGGTCAGGCTGCTGCATCACAAACTTCACCAGAGACTTTTTGGAGGCTACACATCCCTTGTTGATGATAAGCGCAACTTCAGGTTTGTCAGTATGGTTTGGAGAAGAGGAAGCATGGCAGGACTGAACATAAAGCTGTTGACCGGGTCCAGGTGAGGCAGACACCTGCAGATACAATGGTT
>NZ_WTPZ01000099.1:0-604 GCF_011378915.1 Polaribacter sp. 20A6 | reverse complement strand
CGCGGATATGGACCATACCGGATAATGGCCAGCCACCAGGAGATAATCAGCCTTAGACTTTGCCAAGCGTTCCTGAAGCCACAGCAGCTGTCTGTTGGCCTGAACACCACTTCGGGGTGCCTTGGGCTGCTGGTCAAGGAAGTCATCAGAGTTTCCGCACAGCAACACAGTGTCCAGCATTATGATGGTCAGAGTGCTGTCCGTTTGAGGAATGCGGAAGTTCAGCTCATAATAATAGTAGGGGAAGTTCCATCTCTTTGACTTCTGGCTGTACTCAATTTGTGCAAGGACGTTTCCTACATGGTCGTGATTGCCAGCAATGACGTACCACGGAATATTAAGAGAGTCCTGATTGTAGACATCTTCAAATGTGACCTGGAATCTAGGGTCATTGACATCAGTGACGCCCTTATAGTAGAAGTTGTCACCAACTGCTAAAATGAAGTCTGCGCCCATCTGAGAAGCAGTTTTGGCCATCATACGAGCAGTGGCCTTCTCTATAGGGGTAATATAGGGAGGGTATGGCAGCCCACCCCAGTCCCCCAAAACCAGGAATCCGATAGAGGACTTGTTACTTCCTTTAGCTTCCAGATCAATGAATGAG
>NZ_WTPZ01000098.1:0-496 GCF_011378915.1 Polaribacter sp. 20A6 | reverse complement strand
ATCATCCAGTTCCAAAGAAGCAGCTCCAGCTTGTAGGTGTAACAGCCATGTTCATTGCCTCAAAGTATGAAGAGATGTACCCACCAGAGATTGCAGACTTTGCTTTTGTGACTGACCGTGCCTATACTACTGGTCAGATCCGGGAGATGGAGATGAAAATCCTCAGAGTTCTTGACTTCAGTTTTGGGAGACCTCTGCCTCTACAGTTCCTTAGGAGAGCTTCCAAGATTGGAGACGTTACTGCAGAGCATCATACACTGGCCAAGTACTTCCTGGAGCTCACCATGGTTGACTATGAGATGGTCCACTTTCCTCCCTCCCAGGTGGCTAGCGCAGCTTATGCCCTTACTCTGAAGGTCTTCAACTGTGGTGACTGGACACCTACTCTGCAGCATTATATGGGCTATACTGAAGATGCACTAGTTCCTGTGATGCAGCATATTGCTAAAAATGTTGTGAGACTCAATGAGGGGCTTTCAAAGCATCTGGCTGTGAA
>NZ_WTPZ01000010.1:0-99896 GCF_011378915.1 Polaribacter sp. 20A6 | reverse complement strand
TGTTTGGAATGTTAACTCTGAGTTTTACAAACAGTTTTGTCTTTCCTACAAAGGAGGAATCACAAAAGGAGCATTAAAAGTTGGCCTCGAGCAGGATGGGATTCCTCAATACTTCGGAATGACAAAGGCGTTGTTTGGAATGACAGCTTTGAGTTTTAAACACAGTTTTGTCATTCTGACAAAGGAAGAATCTCATAAGGAGGATTAAAAGTTTACTTGAGCAGGATGGGATTCCTCAATTCTTCGGAATGACACAGGCGTTGTTTGGAATGTTACCTCTGAGTTTTACACACAGTTTTGTCATTCCGACAAAGGAGGAATCACATAAGGAGGATTAAAAGTTGGTTCAAGCATGATGCGGTTCCTCAATTCTTCGGAATGACAAAGGTGTTGTTTGGAATGAGAACTTTGAGTTTTACACACAGTTTTGTTATTCCGACAAAAGCGGAATCTCATAAGGAGCATTAAAAGTTTACTTGAGCATGATGGGATTCCTCATTACTTCGGAATGACAAGGCGTTGTTTGGAATGACACCATTGAGTTTTATACACAGTTTTGTCATTCCGACAAAGGAGGATTAAAGTTGGTTCAAGCATGATGGGATTCCTCAATTCTTCGGAATGACAAAAGCGTTGTTTGTAATGTTACCTCTGAGTTTTACACATAGTTTTGTTATTCCGACATAGGAGGAACCACATATGGAGGATTAAAAGTTGGTTCGAGCATGATGCGATTCCTCAATTCTTCGGAATGACATACAGGCGTTGTTTGGAATAATAACTTTTAGTTTTACACACAGTTTTTCCTTACAAAGAATTATTATTCACAAACTCCAAAAACTTAGGTTTGTAATTTTCAGAAACGGTAATCCGTTGTTTATTAATTACAATCTGACTTCTCTCTATCACTTCAATGTTTTTTAGGGAGACAATAAAAGAACGATGCACACGCATAAATTGAGCTTCTGGCAATTCTGCTTCTAAAGATTTTAAGCTCATGAGTGTTAGAATAGCCTTCGGATTGTCTTTCATCCAAATTTTAATATAATCTTTCAATCCTTCAAAATACAAGACATCTGCCAATTTAATACGCAATTGTTTGTATTCCGATTTTACAAAAAGAAACTCTTTTTCATCAGAAACTATAGGGTGTTTTTTTCCTTTTACCAATTCGAACCACGTATTTGCTTTGTTGGCTGAGGCTAAAAATTCTGCATAATCAAAAGGTTTTAAAAGATAGTCTAAGGCTTCTACTTTAAAACCTTCCAATGCATATTGATCAAACGCAGTGGTAAAAATAACACGGGTTTCTTTTGGTAGCATTTTAGAAAACTCAATACCTGTTAAATCTGGCATTTGTATGTCTAAAAACAATAAATCTACGGGCTCATTTTTTATGAATTCCATAGCTTCAATAGCACTGCTACACTTCTTTTTTAAAACTAAAAAAGGTGTTTTTTCTACATAACTTTCTACTAAATTAAGCGCCATTGGTTCATCATCTACAATAACACAGGTAATTTTTATATTGCTCATAAGTTAGTTGGTTTCAATTTCTAATTTAGCTATAAAACGATTGTCTTTTACAATGGTACTGAAACTATTTTTATTCAAATATAATAATTCTAAACGTTTTTTAATATTTACAAGTCCAATACCAGAACCACTTTTATCATCAGATTTTTTAGGGAAATCATCATTTTCTATGGTAAACAAAACCGTTTTATCTTGCGTACTGATGTTGATATCAATAGTACTCGATTTACTTGCGGAAACACCATGTTTAAAAGCATTTTCTATTAAAGATATAAATAATAAAGGGGCAACTTTAATGCCTGTTTCTTGCTGTGGAAAATTATAATTGACAACCGTTTTGTCGGAAACACGCAATTTCATTAAATCGATGTACTTTTTCATAAAATCGATTTCTTTAGATAGCGAGATCAATTCAACATTGGTTTCATACAACATATAGCGCATCAATTTACTTAAACTGTGAATAGATGTTTTGGCTTGATCTGGTGAAATATCTACCATCGCATAAATATTATTCAAAGAATTAAAAAAGAAATGGGGTTGCAACTGATAATGTAAATGTTGCAATTCCGATTTTAATTTAACATTTGCCGCTTCTTTTCGTTCCGCTTCTGTTTGTACCCACCTTTTGGTCGTTTTTATGGCTATTGAAAATAATAAAGGTGCCATATATGAGAGCATTTGTATGTACAAAAACATTTTAATAGGTGGCCCTACTCCCTCTTTTTTAGGCGTTATTCTGAAGGTTTCATTAAAATAATAATCTTTAAGCACTTCCTTTAATATAATAAAAGAGGCAATAACAATTAGATTAATAATAATAAAATGAACTGTTTTATTAGAGAACAAATACTTGTCTATCCATACAAAATAATTGGCATAAAATATAATGGCATAAAACGCAATTGGAATCCAAAAATGTGCAATAACTCTATTCAAATCTTGTTCTTGCCCATAAGATAATAAATAAGGCATGCTAAAGAGTACAAGCCAAACGAGTATATGAGAAAAGAGGGTTATTTTTTTATTTTTATACATTTTATTTGTTTTTGAATGGCAAACTAAAACAGCATTCAGCTTTTTGCTTACAATTCATTATTTAATAATATTATTTTTTAAAGAACAAATCAAAGGTAAAACTATTTAGCGTTTTGGTGCCACTTAATTGATGTTTTACAGTATTCTCTATACCAATAACAGCTTTTTATAGATGGTAATTGTTCTTAAAAAGCAAACAATAACACAGTAGTATTGGTATTTCTTTAAAACTGCTACTTGTTTGGTCCGTGATTGCTCCCTAAAAGTATCTATTTTTAAAAAACACACCCCTAACCTACCCGAAGCATCCCCGAACAAAACCCGAACAAAACCGTAGTAAAACCACTGTTATGTGTCAACAAAGGTCAGTAAATGGCGGTTTAATTCCGTAAAAAGCAACCTTTGTTATAAGTCCTCAATGTTTAGCCTAATCCATTTCTTTCGCTTAAAAAAGGTCTATAGATGTAAGCCGGCGCCAAGGTTTTGTTTGTTAATAATTTAGCACATAGATTTAGGGTATATTAATCATAAAAAACAATTATTATGGCAACATTTGAAAAAGGAATACTTGGCGGATTTTCTGGCAAGGTAGGTAACGTAGTAGGTTCTAGATGGCGTGGAAAAAATGTAATGCGTAGTTTACCCCAACGTGGTAAATATACGCCTTCGGAAAAACAAGAGGAACAACGCCAAAAGTTTAAAACAGTCATTGGTTTTTTAAGTCCGATTGGGGCCATATTAAGTGAATATTTTGGCAACCCACAGGGCGATAAATCGCGTAGTAATTTGGCTACGTCTTACCATCTTAAAAACGCAGTAATAAATGCTCCACAGGGCATGGTTATGGATTATGCCAAAGTATTGATAAGCAAAGGAGATTTAAGAGGGATAGATACTGGTACCCTAACCATAGCGCCGGCACAAACTATAAATTTGGGTTGGACAGACAATAGCGGACAAGGAAAAGCCACTGCTACAGATGAGTTGATGGTAGTAGTCTACGCACCCGATCTTAATTTGTTTTATTCTAATTTAAACGTAGCTACAAGAAATGCTACCACAGGCGTAGTAACTTTGCCTAGTTATATGTCTAGTTTTGAGGTAGAGGTTTGGGGTTCGTTTTACAAACCAGATACCAATTTTGCAGCCGTAAGTACCTATCTAGGCAATGCAACGGTACTGTAAAAAAAAGTAACCTCTAGTAACCTAGCATAACTATACTTGTTTTTAAGCTATTCTAAAGCAACAGCAATGGTTATAAAAGGTAAACGAAAAAGGGTATTTAAATGAAAATTAAATATAAAAGCGCAAATATGCATCACCTATAATAGTGATATGTTACTGCGCTTTTTTTGTGTTTATAAAGTATTAAAATCTGCTTTTAAAATAACAAGGGGTTGACTATAAACTACCTCTTACTAGTATTTTAAATCCTTTAAAGCAAGATGCATTAACAACTTATTTAACAGGTGTTTTGGGTACATGGGTATGTGCCCTAATTTAAAGTTTGGTATCAGGTTCTTTTTACGCAATCTGTACATGGTACTGCGGCTTACCTTTAAATGCGCCATGGCTTCTTCTGTAGTAAGCCAGATTTCTCCTTTTAACAAATCGTGGTCAAATTCTAAGTGCTTGTTTTCTGACACTGGTAGGTGCTTGTTTTCTTTTTTCATTTTCTTTTTATTTAAGTGAACAAACCGCTCTATAGCAAAAAGGGTTTCTTCTAAGGTAGTACTTTTTTTTTAAAACTAAAAAATAGCTCTTAAAAACACGTAGTTATTAATGAAGAATATGTTGTTACAATATTGCTTTTAAGCCCCTATTTATGCATTTTACGCTAAACACTAGCATGTGTGAAATAATTAGCTGCTTACATCAGCTAAAAGCCAAATACGTAAGGAGTTGTTTTATAAAAACAAAGCGAATAATTACTAAAAATTGTCTTTGAAAGTTTCTGAAAAGGAACTACATTCGTCTAGCTGCTAAAAGCATCAAATACTATAGAAGAATAATACTTCTAAAAAGTTTTGATATCCCCTCTTTTTGGTAGCATATAGTTTAATTAATAACTTATATAAGTAGTTATACAGCATTAGAAAAAACCATCCAGAATTTAATAAACTAACCAATAAAATGAGAAGAATATATTTAATTTTAGTCTTTATATTTTTTTATTCTTGTAATAAAAATAGCAATTATTTAACGGCGAAATTGGCTACTGATTGTCCTAAACAATTAGAAGACTTTAAAAAAGAAAACATCGATTCTGATTTAAAATTTACCCGATTTGAAACTGGTCTTGATTCTCTAAATATTTTTTTTGGTTCAATGACTAAAAATAATAAAACTAACTATTGGATATCCTCTAATTTTAAAGGAAGTAATTTTCTCCGAGGTATTTCATTAAAACCAAAAGATTCATTGAACCTTTTAACAGAAGATATAACTTTCGAAATCAATCCACTTGACCAAATTTCGCCTTACAGTGTTTCTCTTAGAGTTTTACATCAACCTTTGACTAATAAGGTTGAGTATTTATGGCTCAATAATGGATTAACTAGCAATATCGCATCACTTGTAAAAGTAGAAAAACTAATACAACAAGAGAAAAAATTCCCTGAAATGACTATTAATACTATTTCTGGAGAAAATATTTCATCTGAAGACTTTAAAGATAAAATTGTAATAATAAATTGGTGGTCAACTACTTGTTCGCCATGTGTAAAAGAAATTCCTGAACTAAACAAAATTCTTGAAAAATATAAATTGGACAAGGATATTCTTTTTTTAGCAATTACAAGTGACAAGAAAGCGAGAGTTACGACTTTTTTAGAAAAACACGAATTTAAATATAATCAAGGTTTTATAAATAACGAAACAAGCAAAATATTTGAAGGTTTTCAGCCTCAAAATATAATAATTAACAAAAATGGAATAATTAAATTATTTCTCGCTGGATATATGGAACAAACACATATTATTATTGAAAAGACTATTGAACAATTATTGAGTGAAAAATAACGCTGTATAACACCGTATAAAATTAATTGCTGGTTTTAGCCTATTTACGAAAGTCTCGCGGACTTTCTATCTGTGATTTATTTACTAACTTTAGTGCTTGAAATACGCAACTAATCTTATACAACAACGTTGTACACAATACCCAAGCGCCTGAAATGAAAATCGAAAAACTGATAATTGGAATTTTATTAATTAGCCTATTTGCCTGTAATAATTCAAAAAAGACGGAAGACAAAACTAAACCGCCAAAAGTTGAATTTGACTTTTCTGATATGCCAGAAAATTATGAGGCTGGACCTGATACTTATGTGAAGGATTTGGAAAAGATATTTACGAAAAAACAAAATGAGAAATTAGAAAAATTTTTGGTTAATCTTCAAAAAGAAAGTGGAAAAAAAATTCTGATTTTGACAGTCCCTTCAAAAGAGAAATTAATCAAAGATTGGAGTATTGATAACGGATTTACAAATAGCGGAATTATAATAACTGTAAGTGAATCCTTAAAAGATGTCGGAATTGCAATAGCCAACGACACGAAAAATATTTTATCAGAAAGCACTCGTGAAAAGATTATTGAAAAAAGTATGATTCCTGAATTTAAAAATGGAAATTATTATAACGGAATTGAAAAAGGAATAAAGGAAATATTAAAGAATTGGGAATAAAAGTACTGTGTACAACACCGTGTATAAAAAATTGCTTATTTTTAGTTTAACCGAAGGCAGTTGCATTTTTACTCACTTCAATTTTCCTGCGGAAAATAGCCGTTCATAAAAATCGCAACTTTCCATAACACAACAACGTTACCACACATTAACCACCGAGAATAATTTGAACTACAAATCAACCAAAACTGAATATTTAGAAGTAAGTAAAACTCATAAAATATATTATGAAGTTTGCGGAAATTCAGAAACTGAACCGATTTTATTTGTTCACGGAGGACCTGGAGCTGGATTTTCTGAACACGATAAAAGATTTTTTAATTTTAACAAACAGAAAGTTGTGTTTTTTGACCAAAGAGGAGCATCTAAAAGTATTCCTTTTGGTTCAATTAGAGAAAATACTACTCAAGATTTAGTAAATGATATCAATAAACTATTAGATTACTTAAAAATAGATAAAATCATTCTCTTTGGAGGTTCTTGGGGAACAACTCTTGGACTTGTTTATGCAATACAAAATGCAGATAGAATTAAAGGAATGTTACTTCGAGGAATATTTTTGGGAAATAAAACATCTATCGAACATTATTTAAATGGAGGTGTAAAAAATGACTTTCCAAAAATATGGGAAAGATTTAGCAAAAACGTACCAAAAGAAAATCAATTATCAATACCTGAATATTATTTGCATAAAATGATAAACGGTTCAAAACAAGAGAGGAAACATTTTTCTTATGAATGGGCTTTTTACGAAATATCTATTTTTAAAAAGAATATTACAAAGAAAGAAGTTGAGAATATTTTAAATCAAATTCCTTATGAATCTTTATCTATAATGGAATCTCACTATTTAAGTAATAATTGCTTTATTGAGGAAAATTATATTTTTGACAACATAACTAAAATTGAAAATATACCAATCAAAATTGTTCACGGAAAAGAAGATGCTATATGTCCTTCTAAATTTGCAATTGAATTGAATGAAAAATTAATGAAAAGTGATTTATTCATTACAGAAGGTGGACATTCAGATTCTGAAATAGAAATTGAACAAAAACTAATTGAAATAATAAATAAAAACGTGTGGTAACACCGTATAAACTTTATTGCTATTTATAGCTCACTTGGGAAATTCCTCCGGAATTTCGCCGTTCGTGTTTTATTTAGTAAATTCACTGCTTAAACCACGCAACAAAGCTTATACAACCACGTTACCACACATTTGAAAAAAATAATCTTAATAGCATCAATATTACTAATCGGAACAATTGCTTTCGGTCAAACTAAAAATGAATTTGAATCGACCAAATTAGATAGTCTTTCACAAAAAGAAATTTATCGGATTGAAGTGGCGGAATTTCAAAGGTTGGAATTAATTGAGCTCAAGAATGGTGAATTTAAGGGCGATTTAATCCATTCAGTCTGGAAAACAAACCGAAAAGAAGAGCAAAAGAAAAAAATTGTCCAAAAAATAAAAGTGCCTGAAAAAATGGTAAAAAAGTTGATGGCGGAATTGAGAAACGATGGATTTGAAAATTTGAAAGATTGTAACGAAATTGAAGATTGTATTGTGGGGTTGGATGGAACTACAATTACTTTCAGTTTTCTGAAAAACGGAGTGAATAAAAGTGCTTCATATTGGGAATTGGAATCGGACTATTACTATAAAACAAATTCAGTTCAATTACCTCTCGAAGTTCTGGAAGCAAGAAAAATATTTGGAATTGTAAACCAAGAAATTGACTTAAAAAAACAATTTGAGAATTTTACCAGTCGATTACCCATTGGAAAATATATGTTTAATGGAATAATTATGGAAAGAAAAAGATAAAACGTGTGGTAACAACGTGTATAATTAATTGCTTGGGTCTGTGTGTACTCGGAAAATCCTACGGATTTCCCTAACGTTGAGTTTAATTTATTAAATTAGTTGTGTAACCCACGCAACAAACCATATACAACAACGTTGTAAGTAATTTTTCAAAAAAGATAATTATTGCAAAAAAAAAACATGAAATTAAAAGATATATTCAAACTGTTATTAGTTCTATTTGTTTTTAATCCATTTCTAATTTCTTGTAAGGAGAAGCAAAAAAAAACCGTTAAAAACTTTACGAATGAAAAAATAGTAGAACAAAACTCAAAAATAAACACTGATTCCCTAGTTTATTCTGAAAAAGACCAATCCAAATCTGATTATACACAAAATATTTTGAGAGGAAGAATGACATTAGGACATGAAGTTAGTAGTTTTTCCCCTTGTGGAGATAATAATGAATTTTGGATTTTGGCGGAAGAGGAATTTTATGAATTATACTATAATTTAACAAAAAACAAAGAACCTTACTCCCCAATATTTGTGAGTATTGAAATTATTGATAAAGGAAAATCAGAAGATGGATTTGCTGCTGATTATGAAAGCACTTACGAGGTCGTAAATATTCTAGAGGCAAGAAACGTCTCAGACATAGACTGTGAATAAAACTGCTTACAACAAAACCTATAAACAATACGGGCTTAGGTTTTAAACGCTAAGGTCAGTGTATATTTATAGAGTCCGCAAAATCTTTTGGATTTTGCTTTGGACAGGAAAAGAAAAAACAAAACAAAAAGATTTCGCTACGTGCGTAGCGGCAAGCAAACGCTAGTTTGCTCCCGTACTGTTCATAGCTAAACCGTAGCAAAATAACAAAAAAACTCATAAAAAGAAGAAAAATGAATGAAATACAAACACACGGATACAAATTAGCTTCTAAAGGAAAAAGATTAATTGCGACTATAATTGAAGGGTTAATTTTTGGAGTTTTATTTTTAGTAATTTATTTAATTATGGGAAAATCTGTTTCTGAATTTTGGGCAGATTTTGAGAGTGACTTTCAATTTTTAGATATAATTTATTCTTTAGTGACCGGAATAATTATTGGAGCAATATTTTATCCAATATTTATTGGGAATTTAGGACACAGAATATATAACCTAAAAGTGATTTCAGAGGAAACAGGAGAAGATTATAATAAACCTGAAAAAGGGGCGATTAGAGAAGGTTTAAAACACGTGCTTGGATATTTGCTTATCCCAAGTATTTGGATATTATGGGACAAAAAAAATCAGAATTTATACGATAAAATAACAAAAACATTAGTTGTCGAAAAAAAGACGAACGAATAATAATGTGCTACAACAGCGTATTTAATTTATTGTTGGCTTCTCTCCTATTTACCAAAGTACTCGCGGAGTTTCTTGGTTTGTAATTAGTTGCTTGAAACACAAAACTAAGCTTATACGAACACATTAGCCATAAGCAGGAAAAACCGACCAAAATGGAAGAAAAATCAAGACTTTCGAGATTAACTGCTATTCTAACCCAATTGCAATCAAAACGAATATTGACAGCACGAGAAATTGCTGAAAAACATAATGTAAGTATTCGAACCATATATAGAGACATTAGAACTCTTGAAAACTCAGGAATTCCAATAATTACGGAAGAAGGAAAAGGATATTCTCTAATGGATGGTTTTAATCTTCCACCCGTAATGTTTACTGAAAAAGAAGCAAATGCTTTGATTACTGCGGAACAACTTATATTAAAAAATAAAGACAAATCTTTCGCAATAGAATATCAAAATGCAGTTGCTAAAATAAAATCAATATTAAGACATTCACAAAAAGAAAAAATTGAATTCTTATCAGAAAGAATACATTTCAGAAATAATACAGAAAACCAGAAAACAAGTGGCTATTTAATGATTATCCAATCTGCTATTTCAGATTTTAATCTTATTGAAATAGAATATCTATCCTTACAAGGAGAAAACACTAAACGTACTATTGAACCTTTCGCTTTGTATAGTACTCAAGAAAATTGGCTTTTAATTGCTGTATGTAGATTAAGAAAAGATTTTAGGGTTTTTAGATTAGATAATATTCAGAAATTGATTGTTAAAAATCAGTATTTTGAACCTCAAAAAATAACACTTCAAGAATATTTTGAAATTTGTAGAGAAAAATACTTAACAACCCCTGACACACCTTTGTCATAATCTGCATTTACTTTTGCAGCATTATAAATCATAAAATTATATAAAAATATGAACAAAGTAACTGTTGAAGCATTTAAAGTAATTGGTATTTCAATAAGAACAACTAATGAAAACGAACAAGCAGCAAAAGACATTGGAGAATTGTGGAATAAGTTTATATCGGAAGGGATTCTTGAAAAAATCCCTAATAAAATTGACTCTACTATTTATTCAATCTACACAGAATATCAAAGCGATCATACAAAGCCATATACAACAGTTTTGGGGTGTAAAGTTGAACACCTAAATGAAATACCCAATGGAATGGTAGGTAAGTCTTTTAAAGGAGGGAAATATGTTAACTTTTCTACTAAGGGAGATTTAACAAAGGGATTAATCGTTAATAAATGGAAAGAAATATGGAAAATGGATTTAGACCGAGTTTATTCGGCAGATTTTGAAGTATTTGGAGAAAAAGCACAAAACCAGAATGATGCAGAAATTGATATTCTAATTGCTGTAAAATAATTTCTAACAAAAATGATTAGAGATACTGATAATTATTATTTGGACAAGAAAGAACCAAACAAAAGTTGCCTGCTTGCTTTAAGAGAAGTTATTCTTAGGCAAGATGATAATGTTTTGGAGACAAGAAAATGGGGAATGCCTTGTTTTTGTTATAAGAAAAAAATGTTCTGCTATCTTTGGACTGATAAAAAAACAGATGAGCCTTATCTATTAATGGTTGAAGGAAAACACTTAAACCATATAGAATTAGAAGAAGGAAGTCGTTCTCGAATGAAAGTTTTTAGAGTAAACCCAAATAAAGACCTGCCAATTGATTTTATTGAATCGTTATTAAATGAAGCATTAGATTTATATAGAAATGGAACTATAAAAACTAAATAAAGCCAGTGGCTAACACAGTGTAAAAATAATAAGGGTTTATTACTAAACTAAAGTTTAATGCATTTTACAAAGTCCGCAAAATTTACAATTTTGCGGATTATTTTTTAAATGAAAAATTGTAAATTTGACTAAGTACTAAACTGAAAAGTAAGTATATTATAATCCCTTACAATTCTTACTTAAACCGTTGTAGCACATTTTAGAAATGAATTAAATGATAGAATTACTACTTTAAACGTTAGCTGAATTTGGGCTAATTAGTTAAGATTATAAGCATCAGAAACGAATAACTAATTGAAAAAGAAGACGGAATTAAAAGTATTTGAACTTTTAGAAAGTGATGGAACCGAATTTAAGTATAATTTAATAGTGTATAGAAAAAAATAACTATAGCTACACCTATATAAAAAATTGCTGGTATTTTGCTAAATAAAGGGAGTTACACGTTTGCTTCGTCTGATTTTCTAGATAGATAACCACTACCTGCAATATGAAGCAAAACTTCTAATAAAAAATGGAAACAAAAAAAATATTTATAGTACTTGGAATAATAGTACTTATTGTTGTTGGTTACTTTTATGTTTATGCTAAAGGATTAGGATCTATGTATGTTGTTTCTAACAAGGCAGATGAAAGCCCTTTTTTTATGACTATAGAACCAATAGTTATTAAAAATATACTTTTACCAAAAGGAACCAAAATCACTTATAAAAAACAATACTTTTGGGAAAAAAATGAGCAAAAAAAACTACTTGATGAGAAGAATATTTTATCGATTTCTTTTAAAGAAGTAATATCTTGGGGAGGCGTACCAATTACTTCTATAAATAATTTTTTTAATCCAGATATGATAGGTTATAGTGTTTATGCTGATTTTACTAAATTAGATAAAAATAAGGTAACTGAATTTTCTAATCTATGGCAAAGTTGTAATAAAGCTTTAGCAATAAATGTAAAAGATATAAATGATTGGTCTTTTAACAAAGAAAACATTTTGGATACTCAGGGTTGTGGTAGAAATAACAGACACTTTAATGAAGATCTAGCACAACAAAGTTTCTTGAATAATTTGCATGCTGAATTGATGAAAATAAAAGATTAAAGAATACTCCTTTACAAATAAGTGAATGGAATGGACTCAAAATACAAATTAATTAGATAAATTTAATTCTAAAAAAAGTTAAAGAACCATTAATCGTTTTAGTTTCTTTTATAGTCTATATATTCAATCAGAAAATTTATCGTCCACAAGTATTTTCAAATAGTGAATCTAATGAGTATTTAGTCTTTATTCTTGGAATAATTCCTAATTTCTTAGGATCAATAATGACTTTTCTGACTTGTCTTTTCCTTTTTAAATTAGAAAATAAAAAGAGCATTCGAAAAATAATTATTACTTCATTCTTAATAACATTAACTTTAGTAATATTTATGGGGTTAGAACGATTTATTAATCAAAATATGAAGTTTGATTTTTTTGATATACTAGCATCTTTTTTAGCCTTAATTATTTGTTTAATATTCTATAAAAAAGAACTTAAATTTTATGATTGAAATTAAATTTTAAAAAACGTTTTTCAACAAAGTACTGTGGTAAAGAACAAGTAAAAAATCATTAATTTTCACGAATACACTTCTATAATTGGTATTATAAGTTAAAACAGATTTAGTTATAGCAAAAGCCTGTTTTAATAAGCTTGTTAAACAGGTTATTCACAGTAGTGGTATATATTGTAGCATTTTATATAATAAACGAAGTAAGGACATCGTAATAAAGAAAAACTTTCTATATCTAAAAAGGGTCTACTTGATAATCAATATATTTGTTTTTATAAAATAGAATTGGTAATAATTATCAATAATATTCCCCACTCAAGAACTTAACAAAAGTTACAATTACATAAAAAATACTGACTAATAAATATCTTTAAATGGAAAAACATAAAAAATTGAATATTGCAGTTATTATTATTTTATTGATATTAGGAATATATATATCATTGGTTGTGAATGATAATCCGATATCTTGGAAAATACCAGAAGCTTTTATTTTGGGACTACCCATACTATTTCTAATACCTCTAGTATTATCTATAATTTCAATCCGGATTAATAAAAATAAAACAGCTATTGTAACTAGTGTAATTTCAAGTATATTTATTGTTATAACACTGTTGTTTACCATATATATAATGAGTTATTCTTACAATCATTAAATATTTTAAAGTTAGAAAGCGTAACGTAATTTAGACCTGACTACTTTTCATATAGCAACCGTTCGACTAACTTGAACGGAATACTCAATAATGATAGAAAGAAATAAAGAATCAGTAGAAACGTATAACAAATCGGCTAGTAATTATCAAGATAAATTTATGAAAATGGATTTATACAATGATATTTTTGATACCTTTTGTGAATTAATTGAAGATGAGAATTCTAAAATTCTTGAAATTGCTTCAGGTCCAGGGAACGTAACAAAATATTTATTGGGTAAGAAGCCCGATTTAAAAATACTTGGAATTGATTTAGCTCCCAATATGATTGAGTTTGTGAAAGAAAATAATCCAAAAGCCGAATTCAAAGTTTTTGATTGCCGAGAAATCTCAAAAATTGAATTACAATTTGA
This sequence comes from Polaribacter sp. 20A6, assembly GCF_011378915.1. Taxonomy (NCBI): domain Bacteria; kingdom Pseudomonadati; phylum Bacteroidota; class Flavobacteriia; order Flavobacteriales; family Flavobacteriaceae; genus Polaribacter; species Polaribacter sp. 20A6. The sequence continues at coordinate 86,076 of NZ_WTPZ01000010.1, read as the reverse complement.
CGGAATTATGTGTGGGTTTTGTATGCCATATCTGTCCAAAGAAGAGTGCGAAAAACTTATTTATGACGCTTCTAAACTCTTAAATAGTTCTGGACTGTTATACATTAGTACAATGGAGGATGATTATGAAAAATCTGGTTACGAATTGACTAGTTTTAGTGGAGAAAATAGAGTTTATATTTATTATCATCAAGCGGAGTTTTTATCAGAATGCTTAAAAAAATATGGATATGAAATTATTGACTTGCAGAGAAAAAAATATCCCGAACCAGATGGAGCATTTTTAACAGATATGATATTTATTGCTAGGAAAAAATAAACCACGACGCTACAAAACAAGTATAAACTCATTAATTTTTCACTAAAAAGACTTTTATAGTTATAATCTTAAGTCAATACTGATTATGCAATAGCAAAAAACTAGCTTTAATAGCTTATTACCAACTGCTATCAATAGTAATGGTGCATCTTATAGTTCTTTATAAAGTAAGGGATGTAAAGACATCATATCAAAGAAAAACTTTCTTTATCCAAAAAGGTCTACTTGATAATCAATATATTTGTTTTTTAAATAATAGAGTTGGCAGTAATGCAAAAACAGACAGAAATTGAATATTGACTTACAACACAAAAAGAAGATAATTACGAATGAATTGGATACTATTAATAATTGCCGGACTATTTGAAGTAGCTTTTGCAGCTTGTCTTGGAAAAGCAAAAGAATCAACAGGAATTGAAACAACTTATTGGTACATAGGATTCTTGATTTGTTTAGGAATAAGTATGTTTCTTCTTGTAAAGGTGACCCAACAACTACCGATAGGAACTGCATATGCAGTTTGGACAGGAATAGGTGCTGTAGGAACAGTTTTGATTGGAATTCTAATTTTTAAAGAACCAGCGACATTTTGGCGACTATTTTTCATTATGACATTAATTGCCTCAATTATCGGACTAAAAGTAGTCTCAAATTAATCGGACTTTGAAAAAACAAAAGCACATATTGCCAACAATGTATATAAAAAATAAGTGAAATAGTAGTAAGTTTAAGGCTATTGGCATGTATCAAACTTTAGGCTTACCGAAAGTTTCGTGCTTCGAAATTGCCTACTTTTCATTTACTAAACGTTAGCAGTTGTGCTGAAACAAAACAAAAACTAAAATGATAGACAGATTTTTAAAAGCAAAACATTGGCAACTTTTCACATTAATGTTTGGAATTCCGATACTATTTCAAATAGTAATGATGGGAACCATGTTTTCGAAAATAAATTCCGAAACAAATCCTGACCCAACAGAAATATTTAATATGTTTAAAATTTTCCCAATAGTAATGATACTCTATATGGGTGTCTTTTTTGGTTGGTTTTGGTCTATTGCAATTGGCTTACAAAAGAAAATACCAGAAAACGTAACAATGAAAACGAAGAAATTTAAAGTATTTTTCTTTATTCCATTAGTTTATATACTCTGTATTTCTATTTTTATTGGTGGAATGATCAGTGGAATAATGCAAACTGGAACTGGACCAAGTGGAGGATTTGTCGCTGGAATGGTTGGAGTAATTATTCCTCTTCATTTACTGTCAATGTTTGGAATGTTTTATTCTTTGTATTTTGTTGCAAAAACATTTAAAACAGTTGAATTGCAAAAAGAAGTGAATTTTGGAGAATTTGCCGGTGAATTTTTTATGTTATGGTTTTACTTTATTGGAATTTGGATCATACAGCCGAAAATCAATAAAATGTCGGAAAATGAAAACACTACTACCAACAAAGAACTGAGCTAAAAAGCATTGACAACAATTAAAAAATGAGGAATTACTTACAAACATTTAATATTCTAACCGACAATGAAATCGACCTTTTTGAAAGTAAGGTTCAGAATATTAAATTGAAAAAAGGTGACTTTTTTATCAAAGAAAATCGAATCTCCAAAGAAGTAGCGTTTGTAGTTTCTGGATTGTTTAGGTCATTCTATTATTCTTCATCTGAAGAGGAAGTTACCTATTGTTTTACTTTTTCAAATTCATTTGTTAGCGCCTACTCTTCTTTCTTATCTCAAACCAAAACTATTGAAAATATTCAAGCCTTAACAGATATAGAACTACTAACGATATCTAGAGAAGACATTTTAATGTTGGAGAAATCAAGCACAAATTGGTTGAAGTTTTTCAAATTAATTACTGAACAAGAATACATTAAAATGGAAAAGAGAGTTTTGTTGTTGCAAAAAGAATCAGCTGAAAAAAAATATACAGATTTACTTATAAATCACCCAGAATATTTACAAGTCATTCCTTTAAATTTTCTAGCTTCATATTTAGGGATCACCCAAAGACATTTAAGTAGAATAAGAAAAACAATTACGAATTAGACAAATGTCCTTTTAAAAAAGTAACGAAGTATTGTTCTTTGCCTAAAACAAAGAACAAGTATGAAAACAATACTAATTATTAATGGACATCCAGATAAAGAGAGTTTTAATTATGCTTTATCAAGTGCTTACATAAAAGGGACTGGTAAAACAGATGCAACAATACTACAAATTAATATTGCGGATTTGAAATTTAATCCTAATCTAGAATTTGGTTATCGAAAACGAATGGAATTGGAACCTGATTTATCTGTAGCAATAGAAAAGATTAAAAAGGCAGACCATATTGTTTGGGTATTTCCTATGTGGTGGTATGGTTACCCAGCTATAATGAAAGGATTTATTGACAGAGTCTTTTTACCAGGAATTACATACCAACCAATTGAGGGCAAAGCATTACCTAAAAAACTTTTGAAAGGAAAATCTGCAAGATTAATAATTACGGCAGATACTCCAAAATGGTATGATTTTCTGATTATGAAAAGTCCAGCTATTAACCAATTCAAAAATGGAACATTAAAATTTTGCGGAGTAAATCCTGTAAGAACAACTTATATTGCTTCCATAAAAAATTCCTCTTCAAACTTTAGAATAAGGTGGTTGAAAAAAGTAACATTTTTAGGAGAAATATTGAAATAAGTTTGGTAAAAATTATACCTTGTGCTTATCACCAACATATATATAAGCCTTCTGTGACTTTCTATTCAGTTATTATTTGTTATTTTAGTTGCTTTTAAGTGAGCTACAAACCTTATACAAAAACGTAGTAAATAATTTATGAAAACAGTTAAAACAATATTTTCCGTATTATTTTTATTATTTGTTGGTATTGGCCATAGCCAAAACTATAAGTTTGATAAAGTTGTAAAAAATAGTTTTTCTACTCTATACTTTCCAAATCAGGAATGGACTAATCTATTCAATTCTGAGGATGATTCATATTATATGCAAATATACAATCGTAATGACACTCTTGTATCTAACCTATATGATACAAAAGAAAATAAAATACATTATTTTCATATTGATAAATCTGATTCATTAAAACTATATTTTATAGAAACAAAAAATATGAAAAAAAATGTCACTAAAAATAAATTTGTGTTCTCTGATATAAAAGAAAAAAAAGGAATTAAAAAAATGTCTTTTAAAATTCTGAATAATAAAAACAAGAAAGTAGCAAAATATAAATTTATAATAAAAGAAACAGAAAAAAGTTATTTCTCTATTTTTAGACTCTCTGCTCTTGAAACACAATTATACAACAGAATGAAATCACCAATGAATTTTATAGTTTTAGAAGCAAAAGGAACGAATATCAGTGGAAGATTTGTAAAATATAAATTAGAATCTATCGAGGATATTGACCTGGATATTACGATACCTGAATAAAAACTATTTGCAATATCTTGTATTAATAATTTATTATTTTTCACATAATTAAAGTTTTTTGTTTTTTATTAACGTCAATTTCCCTTTAGAAAATAGCATTTATTAAAAAGACAACTCTCAATATACAAACATATTAGGCAAATATTTACAGAACATACATATGAAATTAATAATTAGTCTTTTTAGTTTTTTCCTTATTAAATCATTTGCTTTTGGTCAAATGAAAAGTAAAATAGAAATAAGTTCTTTAGAGTATCATACCGTTGAATTAAAATCGGAATATTTTCCAAATGAAAATAGAATTATAAAAATATTCTTACCTACAGATTACGATATCACGAAAAAATATCCAGTTATCTACACTTTAGACGGGTATAGTCTTTTTGATGTAACAGCAAAGTATGTTGAGCAATTAAGCAAACGAACCATAGAAAATGATTATGATGTTGCGACAGATGCTATTCCTCAATCCATCGTTGTTGGAGTTTATCATAATAACAGAAATATAGAAACAACACCTAATTTTAGTAAATATCAAAATGGAGATGAAACTATTTATTTAGAGGGTTCTGAAAAACTGAAAAACTTTTTATTCGAAGAAGTGGTTCCTTATATGAATACTACATATAATACTTCAGGGTATAATTCAATAATAGGACACTCAAATACAGCCCATTTTGTAATCTGTTTACCATTTCAAAAAAACAATCCATTTGATGGTGTTATTTCACTTTCATTGAGCGGAGAATCTGATAATTTCAAGAAAAAAATAGAACCATATTTAACTGCAAATGAAAAGACAAATATATTTATAGGGTATGGAACGAAAGATTATGAATTTAACGAGTTTGCAAAATACTTAAAAAGCAAAGTTTTTAATGATCATCTAAAAATAAATGAATTTAATGCGAATCATAATGAGATGCCAGCAATGGCTTTGATACAAGGCATAAAATTCCTCTTTAATGAATACAGAAATATTGATGATTTCTATATAGAATCGAATAAAGAAAATTTTAAGATAAAAGAATATATTGACCTTTATCATTCGAAGAATAAAAAAGCTTATGGAATTGAAACACAGATGAAAGAAACCGATTTTTATTCTTTAATACAAATGAGTATTAATACTAAAAATAAAAAAGCACTCAATCAAATTATTGAATACGATTCAATAGTAAATGGATATCCAACACAAACGCACACACTATTTTTTTATAATAAGCAAATTGGTGATTTTAAAAAGGCTAATTACCTTGCTAATAAAATACTGAATAGTAAAGATGATTTAGAAAATAAAATTCTAAAAGCAAATCTAGAATCATATTATGATTTTTATATTCATGATATTAAAAATCTCGAAATGGCAATTGCCTTTTTTAAACAAGGGCGAAAGAAGTTTAAAGACAATCAACTTGAGTTCAGTTATTTTATAGCTAAGGCTTCCATTGAAAACAATACCCAAAAAAGATTAGGGAAAACTAATTTAGAATATTGTATAAAAAACTATAAGCAGAACAGATATTTTAGAGAAATTGATTTAAAGAAATTAAAAGAAGAATAAAAAATAAGGCTTTTTTTAAAATGATTCCGAACATAGGCAACAATTAATCAATGAATAAAACACTACTAATTTTACTAACGTCATTAACAATTCTATCCTGTAAAACGGAAAAAACTACAGAAATAATTGTTATTGGAACGTTGCATAAACCAGAGCCTAATTTTAATGATGAGATCCTCTTTAAGATATTAGAAGATATAAAACCTGATTATATACTACGAGAACTGGACTCATCTTCTTTTACTTCTGATTTTAGACACAAAAATGATTTAAATAGTAATGAAGGTATCGCATCTGAAAAATATGTTCAAAAATACTCTGGAACACATTTAAGACCATATGAGTTTGAAGGTAGAAATGAATACAGAATAAATATCGGTTCACGCCCTACGGACGGATTTACAACAAAGCTGATAGACAGTTTAAGTAAAGCTGATTTATTATCTGTTTCAGAAGCTGGAATTTATAATAAATATAAAGCACTTTTAGAACCCTTAATAATATTGGCGTCTAAATCTCCTGAAAACTTTAACAATGCTACAACCGATAGCATTTGCGAAGAAAGACAATATTATCAATATAAAATGTTGACAAAAATAACGAATAAAAGAAATGAATTTAAAACTCACTTTCATACTAAACCAAATGGAGAAAAAATAAGTTATCGAGATGGATATAAATTAGCTGGTGATTTTTGGGATTTAAGAAATCAAACCATGGCTAAAAATATAATGCAAATTTCTCAACAGAATCATGGCAAAAAAATTGTTGTCCTCTGTGGGTTTATGCATAGATATTATATTTTAAGTGAATTGAAGAAATTAACAAAAGGTAAGAATATAGTCTTAAAAGAGTTTTATGAAAAATAATAGAGCTGGTTAGGAGCAATAGAAACTTCATTTAGTCATCAAATAATTCTCGACTGCGCTCAAACAGACAATTGTTAATTTTACGATTATAATAAAAACAAGAAGTTAATATCAAGAAAAAAGATTACTACATTTTGTGTCAAAAAGTACCTTCACTTTTAATAAGAATATAGCTTCGGATAAATGTTGTAATTATAAGTTATTATAATGCAAGCCCCTATTTAGATTAAAGACTTGCATAAATTAAATAGTAATCATCAATTTTTGTCGGTAAAAGAATATGCCTCACAAATGAATATTAGTCCCATATACTTAACCGAATGTTTTAAAAAAGCAACTGGCAAAAGTGCTCAAAAAATAATAATCGATTATAAAATATTATACGCAAAAACATTACTACACCAAATGGATAAATCTGTAGCAGAAGTTGCGTATGCTTTAGGTTTTAATGAAGTTGCTAATTTTAATCAGTTTTTTAAACGAAACTTAGGTATTACAGCTACCCAATTTAGAAATAAAGAGCATTAAAATTATATCAATTTATTAAGCCTTTAATTACTGATACCTTTTATAGTTTTATACCTTTGATGCTTTATTTAAAGGCACGACTAAGATTTAAAATATGAGTAAAAATTTATCCAATTCCGTATTATACTTAATGAGTATATCTGCTGGACTTGTTGTTGCAAATTTGTATTATAACCAACCTCTTTTACATCAAATGGTTGTAGAATTTGAGGTTAGTGAATCTGCCATAAGTAACGTGCCTTTAGCTACACAATTGGGATATGCTTTTGGGTTGTTATTTATTGTCCCTTTGGGTGATAAAGTTTCAAATAAAAAAATATTACAATTCGATTTTGCTTTAATGATTCTCTCACTAATTGCTGCATCGTTATCAAGCACTTTGTATCTACTAATTATAAGTAGCTTTTTCATTGGATTTTCATCTGCAATACCGCAATTATTTGTACCGATGGTTGCACAATTATCCGATGATAAAGGCAGAGGACGTGCCATTGGTATTGTAATGAGCGGATTGCTAATTGGTATTTTAGGAAGTCGTGTTATAAGTGGTATTGTTGGTAAATGGTATGGATGGCGCTTTATGTTTACTGCCGCAACAGTACTCATGGCATTGTTGTTTATTTTGCTTCAATATAAATTGCCGAAAATTAAACCCAGTTATAAAGGAAGTTACGGAAGTTTATTAAAATCGATAGGCCATTATTTTAAAACGGAACCTTCGTTACGATTGGCTGCTTTACGTGGTGGACTTGGGTTTGCAGGATTAAGTGTTTTTTGGACCACCTTTGTCTTTTTAATGGAAGACCATTTTGGTTACGATAGTGATATTGCTGGTGCTTTTGGTGTCTTTGGTATTGTTGGTGCACTTGGAGCAACGGTTGTAGGAAAGATAAGTCATAAGTATAAACAAATGCAGCTTATTGTCTTCTCTACCATATTATTGATGGTTTCATGGTTGATTTTCCTTTTCTCAGGATACTCCTTAATTGGTTTAGCACTAGGCGTAATTATTGTAGATTTAGGTTTGCAAGTTTTACATATTACCAATCAGGTTAGTATATTTTCAAAGAATCCGGAAGCTAGAAACCGCGTGAATACAGTTTATATGGTTGGCTTTTTTATTGGTGGAGCGTTCGGTACTTTTTTAGGAGCTTTTGCTTGGGAACATTTTGGTTGGCAAGGTGTTTCTGTTTTAGGATTACTCATAGCAATTGCTATTTTAATCGTTCAATTTCTCTTTGGACCTAAAAAATCTATTTAGAACTCTATAACTAAATAGATTTAATTTACAATTATCCGTTCGAACGAATTCGAGAACTTGTATTATTTCTTTAAATTTAATGCTTATTGGCTATGCTTCTCGACTACGCTCGAAGAACGTTTTGTTACTCTTCTTAAATACCATTTATTGAACAAGGTGTTCGAGCGGAGTCGAGAACTTGTACATCTTCCTTACTTTTTATTTTAAAGTGTGTATCATTCTTACATTCTGAAAGTATAGGTAAGAGTTCCCAATTGTTTTCAATCAATGCCTTTTTTTTAGCATGTGACCATTTTTGAATTTTCTTTTCATAATAGAAAGCATCTGCAATGTTTAAAAATAATTCTTGAAAGACTAATGTTATTGGTAATCTGGTTTTAGTGTAATTAGCTCCCTTTTTTGATTGGTGCTGTGCTAATCTTTTTTCTAAATTCCTTGTACTTCCTGTGTAATAGGTGCCATCGGAGCATTGTAATATGTATACGTATCCAGCCATTTTTTTCTCTAAGATAAGAAAATTTGTTGGGTATGCTTCTCGACTCCGCTCGAAGACCATTTTGTTATTCTTCATGAATACCGTTTATTTATCAGGGTGTTCGAACGGAGTCGAGAACTTGTATTATTTCTTTAAGATTGAATGCTTATTGGATACGCTTCTTAAATACCATTTATTTAGCAGCGTGTTCGAGTGAAGTCGAGAACTTGTACTATTTCTTTAAGATTGAATGCTTATTGGGTATGCTTCTCGACTCCGCTCGAAGACCATTTTGTTACTCTTCTTAAATACCGTTTATTTATCAGGGTGTTCGAGCGGAGTCGAGAACCTGAGAGGTAACTTACCTCCTTCTTCCACCAGAATACGTCATTGCTTCGCCTTTACCAAATCCGTAGCTAATACCTAAAGTAATAAAGCGACCACGTTGTGCAAAACTATAAGTTTCAAAAGTTTCTTGTGATACCAATTGTTCAGAAATTCTAGATTCAAATAAATCTCTAATACCTAAATTTACAATTGCTTTTCCTTTAAATATTTTTTTACGAACACCTAAATCTAAATGTGCATATCCGGTAACATTTCCTTGTACCGTTTCGTATCCAGATTGATAATTCCCTGTCAATTCTATATCTATATCTGCTGGTAATCCTATTGTAGAACCTAACCTTGAAGACCATTGGTTTCCTGAAAAATCAAAAACCTGAGACTCAAAAGTACCAACTCTGTCAAAATAATTTAAGTTAAAATCTCCAGTTATCGTTAACCAATTGTTCGCTCTATATTTACCATTTGTTTCAAAACCAATGGAAGAATTAGTACCAATGTTTTCGGGTGTGGTAATTGTTACACCATCAATATATGTAGAAACACGCTCTACCATATCTGTAGTGTATTTATGATATAGACTAGAGCTTAAAGAGGCATTACCAATCTTGTAAATACTTGTCAACTCATAAGAATCTGTAAACTCTGGTTGTAAATCTGGGTTTCCTACACGAACATTAAAGTTGTTTCTAATATTAAAAAACGGATTCAAATCCCATAATCTAGGTCTAAAAATACGCTTAGAATATCCCGCTTGTAAAGAAAAATCTTCTCCTACTTTGTAGGATGAATGCACCGTTGGAAATAAGTTTGTAAAGTCTTGCTCGTTAGATTCATTGGTGTTTGTTAAAAGCGTTGATAAGTTGGTTTTCTCAACTCTTAATCCTGCTTTTAAACCCCATTTTTCTCTTTCATACGCAACAGTACCATAAACACCCAATACTTTTTGATTGTACTCAAAATTGTTTGTTAGTGCATCATCAATCACAAAAACACCATTGGTTAAATCACTTACTTCATAATCGTTACCAACATCATTAATTACATATTGCGCACCCGTTTCTATGGTATAAACATCAGAAATTGGATTTGTATAATCTGCTTTAAACGTATAATCTGACTGTTGAAAATTGGTGGCTGTTTTTTGATTGCTATCATTATCATCACCAGAAATAGTAGTATTTGTAAATTGAGAAGATTGATCTTTCCCGAAAAAACTCCCCAAAGCACTAAACAATAAAGTATGATCTTCATTATTTTCAAACTGCTTCTTATAATTCAACTCGTACTTATATTTAGGGTTTGTAGCATCTGTAACCTCATTTCTTAACCAACTAGAAATTAGAGCATCATTAGCATCAAAAGAGCTAAAAATTGTTTCAGAAGGTTGTTCCTCAATTTCATAGGCTACATTGGCAGATAAGGTAAGCACATTTAAGTCGTTAATATGATAATCGGTACCTAAAGTAAGGTTGTAAAACGTTTCGTCTCTGTATTCTGTTCCATTACTAAAAATAACCTCATCATTAACTAAGTCTCTATTAATAGCTTCAGAATCTTTTGGTAAAGACCTGTAACCAGCTCCTAATTGCGCAAACAAGTTAAAACTTTCTGTTCTTCTATTCAAACTCAAACCAACACTATGATTGTCTGGAATTCCGGTATTTACCGAAACAGAACCATTCCAACCTCTTTTTTCTTCTTTTTTAAGTATGATGTTTAAAATCCCAGCAGTTCCAGAAGCTTCATATTTAGCTGAAGGATTTGTAATGATTTCAATACTCTCAATCATATCTGCAGTAATTGTACCCAATGCATTGCTAGATTCATCTGCTAAAACAGAAGGTTTTCCATTGATTAGCATTTGTACTCCAGAACTTCCTCTAAGACTAATTTCACCTTCAATATTTACATTTACAGAAGGTACATTATTTAGTACTTCTAAAGCACTTGCTCCGGTACTACTAATATCTGCCCCAACATTAAAAACACGTTTATCTAATTTAAAAACGGTTTTAGAAACTTCCCCTGTAATTACTACCTCATCTAATGTTTGATTGTCTGGAGCGAGTATGATTTTTCCTAAATCAGCCTTATTATTACTGATATTAAAAATTTGAATATTTTTTGTTTCAAACCCCATGAAACTTACTTCTAAATAAAAATTGGAATTGGAGGTAGAAATACTAAATTTCCCTGAATCATCAGAGGTTGTACCTGCTATAATTTTCTTAGTTGTTTTATCATGAAGCACTACCGTTGCATACGGAATTGCTTGTGAAGTAGCTTCTTCAATTAATTGTCCAGTAATTTGAATGTTTTTGTCTTGTGACAAAATAACACTACTAGAAAACAAAAGAAACAGCATGGAAAATGTATGTTGAATAAAGGATTTCATCTGAATATATTTTATAATTTGATTTCGTTTTAGCAAAAAATGAATATAAGGCTAATTCAAAATATAACACCCCTTACTTTTAGAAAACAAATCGTTTAAAAATCAAAAACACAACATTTAACAAGAATTTCACAAATAGAAAAAAACCTAGTCTTTAAAACTAGGTTTTCTCATTGTAAAATTCACATTTACTATTAGTTATTTTTTTACTTCTTATTTTTTAATCTACACTTCTCACCAAACGTACATAGTTATAATAACGCTCACCACCTTCTCCTGCAGGTCCGTTTTCATGTTTGGTATCAAATCTCACAGAACCTGCTCCGTGAAAATCTAAACCTTCTGCATTCACAGCTTTACCAAAAGCTACGTACCATGCATAGTAATAAGGTTTTCCTTTTTGAAATCTTGCCGAAGTGCTTGTCCAAAAATAGGGATAATCTTTATCGCCATTCTCATTCTTTATTTCTGAAATATTAAATATTGGGTCAATTGCGGGTCTATCTAATGAAGTATCTTTTGCCCCAGGTGCATAAGAATAATCGACAATACCTTGTAATTCCTTTACATTTGGCAATCTCCAATCTGAGTGTCCTGCTAATTCTGATTCTTCTGCATATTTTAACGAAGATTTCCAATCCAAACCTTTTTTACTATCATTTTTAGCCCACATTAAACCAGTTGCATTATCTGTAATTGTTTGGTTTCCATTATCTTCAAAATCATTAATTCCATAAATACTACCACGCACTGCACGGACATGCTTTAGCATTGGGTTGCCAGTTGGTCTCTCTCCATTTCCTGGAGGTGGAGGTCTGTGTCCTGCTGTATTTTTTCCATCTTGTTCTACATCTCTAGATGGCGATGCTTTTTGATCAGCAGAACCTTGGTTATTAGCATCTCGTTTTCCCATTGGTGGCGGACCTTTGTGATCTCCTCTACCCTTAGGAGCTTCTCCAGGATACGCTTTTATATGTCCGGTTGCATGATTTACGCCAAAAGCAGCGGTATAACCACCTTCTTCGGTATGACCAATATATTTTTCAATTGCCCAATATTGCTCGCTTTTATCTACACGTTCATTATTAACCAATGAAAAATAATTAGTATCTAAATAAGGCCAACCAGTACTAAAATCACTAATAGAATATAATTCTTTAAGTGTAGGCATTCTCCAATCATCATAACCACCTAACTCTAAATTTTCTACATAACCCTTTGCTCCTTGCCAATCAAAACCTTCTGTTGTTGGAATTTCTTGCCATGTCAATCCAGAGTTTAAATCTAAAATTGTTCCGTCTTCGCTTTTTTGAAAAGACATTTCTTCACCTTTTAAATAATTAGCATCTTGTCCGTAAAGAGCATCACCTGGTGCTAAATCTCTTAAGACTTCACCATCTTCTCCATAAGCTTTCACCTGTCCTGTTGCTATTTGTGTGTAATTGACTGTTGCGTCTTTAACTTCTTTGGAACTCTTTTTTTTACTATTACAAGATTGTATTGTAATAGCAATCAACAACAAACATGTAGCTTTTAAAGTACTGTTATTTATTAATGTTTTCATTTTTATACTATTTATTATTTTTTACTCGTAACGTAACGCGGTAATTGGGTCTAATGCCGATGCTTTTCTCGCAGGATACCATCCGAAGAAAATACCCGTTACAGCACACACTGCAAAAGAAATAATGATAGAATATAACGCAACACTTGTTGGCCAGCCTAGAAATTGCTCTATAAATACGGAGGCTCCTAATCCTAGTAATACACCGAGTACCCCACCGGTAATACTAATTAAAATAGCTTCAATTAAAAATTGCATTAAAATATCTGCTCCTTTTGCGCCTACTGCCATACGCAAACCAATTTCTTTAGTTCTTTCTTTTACAGAAACATACATGATGTTCATAATACCAATACCCCCAATTAATAAAGAAATACTAGCAACTGCAACTAACAGAATGGTTAACATTTCTGTTGTAGAACTGAAGGTAGAAATCAATTCTTCCATAGAACGTACGCTAAAATCATCTTCCTCATCATCTAACAATTTATGTTCGGTACGTAATATATTACTTATCTGTTCTACGGCATCTGGTGCATCATCTTCACTAATTGCCGATGCTATAATCTGGTTTAAGTGATCTATTGCTAGAATACGTTTTTGTACTGTCGTATAAGGAGCTATTACAACATCATCTTGATCTTGACCAAAAGTATTTTCTCCTTTTTCTTCTAATACACCAATTACTTTAAACGGAATATTATTAAAACGAATCATTTGCCCTACCGGTTCTTGTCCATCAGGAAACACATTATCAACCACCGTTTGTCCAATTACTGCCACTTTAGAAGCCGATTTAACCTCAGCATCTGTAAACATACTTCCACTTTGTAAACCAACCACTTTAATGTCTAAATATTCTGGATTTACACCATAAATTGAAGAAGGCCAGTTGTTAGAGCCATTAATAATTTGTCCGTTACCATTAACTACAGGTGTGATGTAGCTAATTAAGTCCGACTGTGCTTTAATAGTTTCATAATTTGCAAGTGTTAACGTTTGTACATCTCCTCCACTACCTCTTGCCGGACCTCTACTGTCTGCACCAGGCTGAATGGTAATCATATTAGAACCCATTGCAGAAATAGTAGTACGAATACTTTCTTTAGATCCTTCACCAATGGCTAGCATTGCAATTACCGAAGCTACTCCAATAATAATACCTAACATGGTTAATAAAGTTCTCGTTTTATTAAGAATGATAGCTTTTGTAGCAATTTTAAATAAATTTAATAGTCTCATAATTAATCGTCTTGTTTAGGTAATTTTGCTAATTCATTTGCTGCAGATTGTATGTTATCATTTTTATAATCTTTAATAACATGCCCGTCTTTTAAAACAACTGTTCTACTACTAAAAGTAGCAATATCTGGTTCGTGCGTTACAAACGTAATGGTGATTCCCTTTTTATTCAACTCTTGAAATAAAGACATAATTTCGTAAGAAGTTCTTGTGTCTAAATTTCCGGTAGCCTCATCTGCCAATATCATTACAGGATTGTTTACCAAAGATCTGGCAATAGCAACACGCTGTTGTTGTCCTCCTGAAAGTTGCGATGGCGTGTGATGCAATCGCTCACCCAAACCAACCATTTCTAACGCTTTTATAGCACGTTCTCTTCTTTCTTCCGTAGATACCTTGCTGTTGTATAATAAAGGTAATTCTACGTTTTCTATAGCAGAGGTTCTTGCTAATAAATTATATGATTGAAAAATGAATCCTATTTTTTCATTTCTGATGGTTGCCAGTTCATTTCTGCTTAAATCTTTTACAGATACGCCATCAATTTCATACACACCAGATGTTGGCTGATCTAAACATCCTAAGATATTTAGCATGGTACTTTTACCAGATCCACTAGCCCCCATAATGGTAACAAATTCGCCTTCTTTAATATCGAAAGAAATACCTCTTAATGCATGAACCGTTTCGGTTCCCATGGTAAACTCACGTTTTAAATCTTGTATTTTAATGATTTCTTTACTCATGGTTTCTTATTTTTTTCTGTTTCCTCCTGGACGTTGTGGCATAAAAGGACTTTCGCTTTTCTCTGCTGTACCTCCTGCTTCTGTTTTAGAAACACCTTGTAAACTGTACACCAATTTATCTCCTTTATTTATCCCACTTAAAATTTGCACATTTACTCCATCACTAGCACCAAGAGTTACTGTTTTTGGTGTAATAGTTCCGTTTGCTTCTAACACCCAAAGAGCCGTTTCTTCTCTAGATCTTTGGCCATTGTTTGTTTCTTCTATTTGATGTTGAAGATTATAAGTTGCAAGGGTTCCTCTTTCTGGCTTAAAATTAATTGCTTTAGCTTCTGCTGTTAACACATCTTGTAATTCTAAAGTAAAAATAGAAATGGTTGCTGTTAAACCTGGTTTTAATTTTAAATCTGGATTATGTGCTTTAATAACCACGGTATATGTAACTACATTCGAGGTTACTGTAGGGTCTAAACGAACTTGAGTTACTTCTCCCTCAAAAGTTTCACCGATATACGCATCTACTGTAAATTCTACTCTTTGCCCTTCTATTACTTGTCCTATATCTGCTTCATCAACATCTGCTTCTACTTGCATTTCTTTTAAATCTTGTGCAATTGTAAACAATGTTGGTGTACTTAAACTAGCAGCAACTGTTTGTCCTTCATCAATAGCTCTAGATAAAACAACTCCATTTATTGGCGAATAAATATTGGCGTATCCTAAATTGGTTTTTGCAGATTGTAAATCAGAATAACGCTGTGTTACTGTCCCCTTTGCTGTTTCGTAATTAAAAGTTGCTTCATCAAAATCAGCTCTACTAATCACTTGATTGTCGTACAACGATTTTTGTCTGTCGTAAATCGTTTTCATGTAATTTCTCTGACTTACCGCATTGTCATAACTTGCTTGCGCTTGAGTTTTAGAAGCATTTAAATTTGTTTTATCTAATTCAGCAATTAGCTGTCCTTCTGTAACTACACTGTTATAATCTACATAGATTTTTTCTACAACTCCAGAAACCTGTGTACCTACTTCTACTTTTGTAATTGGTTCAATCGTTCCGGTTGCCGTTACCATTGTGGTAACATCTGCTTTTTTAGCAACTACCGTTTTTGCTTCTATAATAAGGGCATCGCCGCCTTTCATAAAAGAGTATCCTACAATTGCAAGTACAACGACTACAATGCTTATAATGATGATGTTTTTATTTTTTTTCATAATGATTTATATTAAAGTTTGATATCGTTTCCTTGATAGAATTGTAATAATTGGTGGTATAAAATATTTAAGTATTTAGATTGTAAATAGTTTTGCTGTGCGTTGGTGTACCTATTTTGACTGATTACTAAATCCGTAGTACTTAAAGCACCTAATTCGTATTTTTTTTGTGCCAATTTATAAGATTGTTCCGACGCTACTTTAGAGGCTTCGGCTGCAATTACTTGCTCTTGTGCAGACAATGCATTTTGATACGCAGTTTCTACTTTTTTATATACTTCTTTTTCTGTAGATAACTTTTGTATTTCTGCTTTTTCTATGTTGATGGTTGCCGTTTGTACCGCCGATTTTGTTTGATTTCTATTAAAAATTGGAATGGTTAAAGACAACCCTAATTTCTGATTGAAATTCAAATCTACCTGATCTGAAAACGTATTATCATTAATACTTGTATATCCAGAACCTAAACTACCTGACAAAGCCAATGTTGGTAAAAAACCTCCTTTTGCAATGTCTAATTGTTTTTTATTTGCTTCTATATTTAAGTTGCTCGATTGTATTTCTGGTAAAATTCCCAATGCTTTTTCATACACATCAGCCTTGTTCAATTCTAGATTTACTAAATCCATATTTTCATCGATGGTTTCAATTTCTATATCTTCGATTGGAGATAACTCTAATAATTGTTTTAAAGCAATAATGTATTGTTGATAATTGTTTTTAGCAGAAATAACATTGTATTTGTTGGTTGCCGCCTGACTTTGAGCTTCCGTATAATCGCTTAATGCAATGTTTCCTGCATCTAAACGAGACTTTGCTCTTAGTACTTCTGTTTCTGAAGCTGCCAAGTTGTTTTCTGCAATAACAATGCTTTCTTTGCTATACAATGTTTGCAAATACGTTTCTAAAATATTTAAAACGATGTTGTTTTGTATTACTTCTTCTTCAAATACACTTTGGTTGAATAAAATTTTACTTTGTGCTATTTGATTGGTTATTTGATTTCCTTGAAACAAAGTCACAGAACTATTAATCCCTACGTTTGTACTGTGTATTTGGTCTGTTACAAAATCACTTGTAATAGGATCTATCGTATTTCCGCTAGAAAAACTTTGAGATGCACTTCCAAATAAATTTGGTAATCGAGATGATTTTGCTTTGTTATAATCTACTTCGGCAATGTTTTTAGTCAGTACCGCATTTTTAACCGTAATGTTATTTTCTAAAGCATAATCGATACAGTCTTGCAAAGACCAAACTTTAGATGCGGAACTTGTAGTTATATCTTGTGCAAAAGAAAGCTGCGTAAATAGTAAACCAAGAATGATGATATATAATTTCATTTTTTTGAGTGTTTTAATTCAACACTTCAAAGGTGAAACTTTATGGTACCTTATAAGAACGTAATAGACGTTTGCTGGTTTTGACTATACGAAAACGGTTTTTTTATGGATGGGAGTTTTGGTGGTTTGTTGATTAAAGAGCACCTATTTACAATAATGAGAATAGCTCTCTTCCTATGAGGTACTAGAGACCCTTCAGGTTTTTAAAACCTGAAGGGTCTTTTTAAGCCGCAATGAAATTGATTGTGAATAACATTTTACGCGTCCTTCCGAAGCACGAAGCGATCTATAACTAATATTACAGAGTACTCCGATTTCCTCGTAACAACCTAAAAAAGATACTTCTTTAAAATTTATTTTCATTGTTCTTTTCCATTGATGAAAAGAACCAAAAATCTAGACTTCTGACAATTTTATTGAATTCTACAAGATATTACACTATCGTGTCCAGACCGCAAAAGCTCTTTGGACACTTGCCGCTCCATATCTTTTGAATTGCTACTAAAATTATAATATGTTGGGATTAGATTGTGATTTTTTAAACTAAATCGTATTTTATATTTTAGAAACATTTACACTTTTTAATTGGAATTTCTAATAAGTCCTTTTATGAATTAGTCAATCCAAAAACAACTACTCCATTCTTGCTATATTTAATAAGCTTCTTATTCATTATCTTTAAATTTCTTCATCAATTTCAAAATTTATAGCTTTTGCATATTCAGATAAATCAATAGCAGCGACTGTACCAATACTTTGTTGAAGATATCGTGTTAATTGAAGGAAAAAAGTAACTAAAGAATTGTTTTTTTTACTGAATTCAATATCTTTTACAGTTCTACTATTATAAAACGTATTAATTAACTCATTATGTTCTTCATGAGTTAAGTCATTGTCTTTTGGTATGTTGAATATACTATCATCCTTATTATAGTCAACGTAAAAACTTTTATGATTTACTGCACAACCAATATCAATTGACTTTAAATTTTTTAGCTTTTTTAAATGGCCCTCTATTGTCGTGTCAGTTATTTTGGTTTCTATTGTAAGAATGCCTCCTAAAATTTTAGTTAGGGCTCTTGGTTTAAAAAGCCTTCCCCTATCAACAATATTGGTAGAAGTTCTAAATAATTTTCGAACACTCTCAATCTTATCTCCTGCGTAAACGATATTCCCCTTATTTAAATCTGGTTTAACTTCAAAAACAGCATATACTCCCTCTGCAGGAATATAAAAAATACCGTTTTGTTTGAATACAAATGGAGTAAATGTCTGATCATAAATAACTAAATCTATTTGATCGCTTAACTGTCCTTTACAATCTATAACAATAGCCTTATCAACACAATATCTATTAGGTAAATAGTTTCTTAACCAATCAATCCAAGTGTTTTCAAGAGAGTCTCCTTTTGATCCGGGATGTTTAATAAATGATCTATTAGTGTTTAGTTGAGCAACCATTTGAGTTTGCAAACCATTGAACATTTGCCTTAGATCTATTTTATTACTCATATTTTTTTAATTCTTTATTATTATATATGTAAAAATTTTTACCAAAATAAACTTTATCCACTTCTGCAATCATTAATAAAGGTTTATCAATATTTATGTTTTTATCTTTTGAAATTATCTTCATTGCATTAATATCTGTACTACTAGGAGTTGTTGGTCCATTAGGGTGCGAATGCCATTCTCCTAAATATTCAATTTTACCATTAGTCATTTTATGAATTTCACGCAACCTTTCGTTTAAAGTTCCTGGTTCTCTAATAAAAACAGTTGTTCCATTTTTATATTCATCAGGTATTAATATATCAGTTATAATAAAATCTACATCTGACTTATAGCCTACAAAAACACCTCCAAATTCTTTTGGATAGTGAAACTTGGTTTCTTCTTCTATTCTCTTTAAAACACTTTTAGATATGTGTATTGCACTATTAATATCATTAAAATTATAATATTCATACTCTTCAATATCTATTATTAGTTCATCTCCAAAATCTGGTTGAATAATAAAGGATTCATGGGTTTTATTTTTTGAATAATTATTATTTATGACTTTTAACCCAACATTTAACAAGGCGTTTATGTCATTATAATTAGCTTCAAAAGTTGGATATCCACATCCTGTTCCTTCAAAATAAGAAGGTGATTCATTCTCGACAAAATCAAAAATAGTTTTAGCTTGTTTTGTTAGATTTCTACCTGTTATTGAAACAAATGACTTCGCATTATTAGTTATAGCAAGACTAAATGTTTTTCCAGTAAAATTGAGTTTATCAATTATGTATGTAACTTCAGTATCTGTAGAACAATCAAAAATGATATCAATTTTTTTATTAAAAACGTCTCCAAGAATCTTTAAATCAAACTTGTTCAATTTATCATATTCTACAGCTAAATCAACAAAAGGTGAGATTGATTTTAATCGATCAATTAAACCATTAGTTTTAGGGAATATCATATCTTTTAATTCATAATTAGCTCTACAAAGATTTCCTCCTTTTGTAGAATCAAAATCCATAAGAATTATATTTTTAGCCCCACCTCTAACCAAATTTTCAGATAAAGAACTACCAATTGCACCACAACCAATAATTAAGATATTTGAATTAGTAATTTTGTTATCTAATTTTCCTCTTCCAAAAAATCGACTATAATCAATATTTTCAGTTGTTCCCCAATTGATTTTATTTTTCTTTAAAATGTGCTCAAATCTTATTTTTGAGTTCGTTTGTATATCTTTTGGTATTTTAATAGAATCAATTGGAATATTTTTTTTGGGTATTCTTATTAAATCCCAATGCTCTTCATAATTTACATTATTAGGAATTATATATCCAATTATTAAGTATAAGCTATTTTCGTAATAATAATTATTATTGAAATCTCGTTTTAATCCTAAGTATAGCTTTTCAATAAAGTCATCTGATAAATAATCTTTTAATTCATCCCAATTTTCAATACCTTTTCTTCCAGTATTTTTTTTCATCAAAGGTTCTTCTTCAATGAAATAATACAATCCTTTTTTAGAAGTTTTATTCTTTAGTTCATTAATAAAAGTATCTGACCAAGTATCATTTTTCCCTTTATCAAAACCTAATCTAAATAGTTTCTTCACAGGAAACTTTTTCTCTCCTAATTTTTCATCAGAGAAAATAGAAAATCTGAACGTTCCGTAAGAGTTTTTACTAAAACTGTTTTTTGTATTTGTAAAGTATAATTTGTTGATACAACCACTTTCAGTTGTATGAATTAAATACGCATAATTATCATCTTCCTTTTTTAAAATATAATAATCTTTAATCCATTGTTTCAGACATTGAATTTCATACAGTAGTTTCCGATCAAAATCGTCATCTTTATCAGGATGAAAACATACAGATCCATCAAGATTTATATGGTTAATACCTATATAATTCTTGTTTTTAAAAATAATAGAAATATTATCTGAATTAGGATGTGTTAAAGGATAGTTATGTGGTATAGCTATATCAAAACTTAATTTTTCATATAAATAATTTACCTCAATTTTACCTCTGTAATAGTTATCTGCTTTTTTTATGTTTTCAACAACTACTAAATCTTTATCTTTTTTTAATAGACTGTTTATTTTGTTTATTGTTTTATCCTCTTCTTTCAAATTATCCAAATTTACTTGTACTTAATACTGAAGCTGTAGAAGAACTATTAGAGTTTGAGTCATCATCATCATCGAATTCATCATTAATAGGAAAATATTCTTTTATTTGATCAGAATCTGCTTCTACATCCTTAATGGTATTTTTCATATCGCGCTTCGTTTGAGTTTTAGCCGTATCACTCATTGAGTCTGAAACAATATTACTTGAATTTGCAGGGTCAACTAAATTAGTAGTTTCAATATTATCAATGATATGATTCATAACTAACTTAGTTTTTTCCCAAAGTCCGTTTGGAATCTCATCTGTATTATCAAAAGCTTCTTTTGTATAGAGTTCCATCATAAATGATTTTATAAGTTTGCCTCCATTTTTGTTCTTTCGTTCAGTCTTCCAAACTTTTAGAAGTTTCGTTACTTTTCTTTCGTGAGTTCTGGCAGCTCCATTTAATAGTCCTACATGAGTTTTAATATTTGTTTTTATTCTAGTTTTCCCTTCATCTTCCTCTTTTTTTGACCTATTAGAAGTATTTATATGCAAGCTTAAATCAGTATTACTATCATTGTAGTTATTATTGTTTGGTCTTTCTCTTCCTGGAACAACATCCATATCAAACTCTTCTCCATCAATATCAAATTTCATCCCTATTGAGACCTTTTGCTTCCTAATATTGTCTTTAGTAATATCATCATCTTCTTTAGTATACTCATTTTTCAAGTATTTGTATACTTCATCAAACATTTCACTCAAACTTTCAAAACCTTTTTCATAGTTATTTCCAGGTGTTTTCTTTTTAAAAGGAATACAGCAATCGATATCAAATTTTGTATTAATAGCTGTGTTCTTTGCGTAAGAACCTGAATCAATAGAATTAGAAGCTTTTTGTTCTGAAAACTTTTTGTTTAAAGCATCTTTAACTTTATTTTTCTTTTTAATAAATTTGCTTAGATGCTCAACGTTATTTATATCGTGTGTATCAAGTACTTTTTTAAGGTGTTCGTTTTTATTTGTAGACATATTCTTTAATTAAATTTTCTTTAACAATTTTAACTCTGAAATTATTCAAAAGCATTAAGGAGTGATATCTTTTGTTATTTGATTTTAGTTTTAAAATAACATTGATCTAAAAGAAAACTCCTAATAAGCGTTTCTGATTCTTTCTTTCAAAACATTCTCAAATATACAGCTTAATGATTTTTTGTAATCAAATAGTTTTCAACTTGTTATTAACAAATGTTTAATGCAATTTAAAATAAAAACAAATTATTTTATTACGGGAAACCGTAAATAAAAAAAATATTTGATAAAAGAGTGGTAAATAAAATGTTCCTGCAAGGTTTCAAAAACCTTGTAGGTATATGTTGGAAAAATAACGTCCCTTTAAAGAAAAGGATTCTTTTTAGAAAAATTAAAGAGTATTAAACAACCCCATCCAAATACGTTTTCCCAATATTATAAATCTTTTCAGAATCTTTATTATCTAGTCCAGAATACTCAGACAACGGAAAACTAACAGTCATTTTTGTGTAGTCAAACTTAAAATTTTCTGCAGCATGCGATTTCAAGTACGTAGCATGTGTAATTACTTTAAAGGTAGAATTTAATTGCAAAGGAGTTTTTGGAGCAGGTTCTGCCACATAACTTCCTACAATTGGTAAACCTGATTTTAAAAAAGGTTTAATCGGGAAGTTATCTAAAATTCCGCCATCGGAATACAGGGTTTTATTGATGATAATAGGTGTAAAAATACCAGGAATCGCACAAGATGCGAGTACGGGTTTTAATAATTTCCCTTTACTAAAATAACGAGGTTTGCCACTTTGCATGTTAGAGGCAGTAATATAAATTGGAATTTCTAAATCTCTGAATTTATCTTTTATTTTATTTTCAATAATCGATTTGAATAAAAAAGTATCAAAAATCCCTGCTTTTGTCATGCTAAAGAAGGAGAATTTAAAAAGACTCGTTCTTTTAAAGATTTCTAAAATTTCTTGAGTAGAAATACCAGAAGCATATAAAGAAGCTACCAAAGCGCCTCCACTACTCCCGGAAATTGCATTTATTTGCAAGCCTAACTCTTCTATTTTCTCTATCAAAGCCAAATGTGCAGCGCATTTAATGCCTCCTCCAGATAATACTAAATTTATAGGAATGTTTACATTTAGTTTAGAAAGTTGTTCACTGTAATTTATAAGCATTGAAATATTTTTTTAAATCTAAAAGACACGTAAATATACTTTTTAAATGGCTTATAAGCTATTTATTACGAAGGCAATCGTTGTTAGATATAATCAACTATAAAATGTCATAAAATTCAAATAACGATTCTATAGACTTTAATCAAAATGTCTGGTTGAGCGGAGTCAAAACCTATGTTAGCAATTCAATAGTTCTCGACTGCGCTCGAACGGAAACTTAGAGTTTTATCATTATTTTAATTAATTACTGCTCAATTATGAATTCAATTCTTTCATAATTTCTGCAAACAACTCGTAAGATCGTATTCTATCTTCAATACCATAAATATTGGTTACGGCAATCAATTCATCCGCTTGCGTTTGTGCTAAAAACTCCTTTACTTGTGCTTTTACAGTAGCTTTACTTCCTATAAAAGAATATTTCAGCATTTGATGTACTTGCGGATTTTCTAGAATCTCTTTGTAATAATCCGTCATTGGCGTTGGTGGTTGTACAAAATCTCTTTTTCCGGTAAATAAACCAAGTATCATTCTAATTAAAGAAGTAGATAAATTAGCTGCTTCTTCATCTGTTTCTGCAATAATAATGTTTACACCCGCAATGATATATGGTTTTTCTAAAACATCCGAAGGTTGAAATTCTTCTCTATAAACAGCCAAAGCATTCCATAAATGCGTCGTAGCAAAATGACTTGCAAATGCATATGGCAATCCTTTTTTTGCAGCCAAATGTGCACTGTCTGTGCTAGATCCTAAAATATAAAGAGGTACTTCTACTCCTTCTGCAACGGTTGCTCTTACTTTTGCATGTTCGTTTTCTTTAGAAAAATAAGTCTGAATTTTTTCTATTTCTCTCGGAAAATGTTGCGCTGCTTCCATAAAATCCGATCGAATGGCTTGTGCTGTTTCCCTATCGGTTCCTGGAGCTCTTCCCAAACCTAAATCTATTCTATTCGGATACAAAGAACCTAACGTTCCAAATTGTTCGGCTACAATTAAAGGCGAATGATTAGGCAACATAACACCGCCAGAACCAACACGAATGGTTTTTGTACCTTCTGCGGCATAACCAATTAAAATACTTGTAGCAATACTACCGATATTTGTAGAATTATGATGTTCTGCCAACCAATAACGCGTGTATCCAAATGTTTCGGCGTTTTGTGCCAATTCTCGTACATTGTTAAAGGTGTCTTTTAAAGTATTTCCTTTAGAAACTAAAGCAAGATCTAAAATGGAATATGCGGTATTTTGAGTTTTCATAAGTATTTAAAATCAATAATTATATTTGAAATATAAAGTCGTTTTGAGGGGTACAAAATTACGGAAATCAGTCTGTTTTTTTAGGTAATGTTTTGTTAATATAAACGACCAATTACTAAATTTGTAAACTGAATAAAAACAAGCATTTTAAAATGAATACCACCATACAATCCATACCCGTTTTAGATTTAGAAGGAAATCCTGTTGATTTAATGTCCAAGTATAAAAACAAGGTTTTACTACTGATCATTTATAACAACGATTGTTTAGGCTGTACAGGTCGTGCGATTCCTTTGGCATATGAGTTTCAACAGAAATACCCAACCATCCAGGTTGCAGGCATTCATGCAGATTTTTTAAACAGAGAAGGAACCAAAGCCAATATTAAAAGTGTTTTTACAAGTGGCGAGAATCCGTTTCCTATTTATATTGATAAAAACCATAAAGTTTATGATCAATTTAATGCAGAAGGAACACCACAATGGTTACTTATTTCAGAAAAAGGAGAGTTATTCCGTTCTATTTTTGGATCGCAAGAGAATGCAGCTAATAGATTGTTTTATGCTTTAGAGAGTTTAGTTGAAACTTAAAACCTATTTCAAGAAAATCTACGTTTATGATGAAACACAGCTACTTTTGATTAAGCATTAATTAAGTAATTATTTTTACATGGTGTTAGCTTTTCGTTTTTCTCTTTCTATAAAGCAAATAGATATTCTTTATTTGTTTTTTGAATAAAGTTTTGACGCTATCCAAGCTCCAATAATCATTTCAACCCAAGCGATAGGGAATAAAATACCAGCCGTACTCCACTCTCCCAAACCTGTATTTACACTGGCAATCCAGAAAACACCAATCGTCGCTAAAGCAGTGGTAGTACCTGAAATAATAATTGATTTTAAGTTATTTCCAAATGCAACTGAACAAAGCCAAAATATAAATACTAAAGTTGCAGACAACAAGGTGTCCCATATTCCCCAAATTAAGGCATTACTTATTTCCATGGCACCAATTGGTATTCTGCCTGCAAAGAATTCTTCCATCAATGGAAATGCAACAAACATGGCTCTTGCTACTTCCGCAATATTTATCCAAATACTTGTTATTAAAGTGATAATAACAAATTGTTTCAAATTAAAAATTTTATTTTCCATTGTAATTATATCGTTTTTTTGATGAAAGCCAACTATTAATATCTAAATATTCAATTACGTTTAGTTGATTATAATTTGGTATTGTAACACAGCCATTCCTTTGCGTTCATCAACCTTTAATTGATTATTTATATTTTGATAAACAGGTCTATTTTGGTAACTTAAAGTTAGTTTGTTATCGTGGCCTCTAAAGAAACAGTTAATACCTAAGTCATACACAATCATTGCATCATGTAAAGCATCAAAATCTGAATATTGAACAGCAATATTTGGTTGTAATTGATAACTTTTTTTCCCTTTAGCAAGTGCGTATCCTAATTGGAAAAAGGTGGTATTTCCAGTTCCCATCATCGGGAAATCATTACCACTTCCATTAAAAGAAGTCCCGCCAGAAGTAATATCATTAGCACCCACATTTCGAATGTAATTTGGACCAAAATCATTATGATTATACCCTAAATAGGTTGTAATAGCCGTTCCTTTTTCTTTATCAAGCGGAGCATCATAAAAAACATCTACTGCCCAATTTTTAAAATCGTAATATTTTTCTTCACCATTTACAAGCTGTGAAGTCATTTTAGGTTGGTTCATAAAACCGGCTCCTAAGTTTAAAATATTTTTTGTTCCTATATAGGTTCCTGTTCCTCCGCTGTAGGCAGATTTATTGCTTTCATTATCTAGAAACTCATATTTTACATAACCAGAAATTCTTTTTCTCGGTTTGTTTAAAGCATAATCCACTTTCCCTTCGGTTGCGTCAACTCCAAATTGAATAGGATCTTTTAAAGATAAAATATAATCGAACTTATGTATTTGTCCTTTTGCCCAAATACCTAAACTACGAGCAATATCATCATTTTTATTAACTGTTAGCAACGAAAATAAAGGCGCATCTAAGGCCATTAAAGATTTGCTACTTCTTACATTCCATCTATTTAAACCTTCCCAACCAGATTTTCCTATACCTAATTCAAATTCTTTTGCAAACTCATATTCAGCATATAAATCTAAAACTCCAAACTGAAAATCCTTTTCTGTTTTAGTATTCAAATTATTGCCCCCCAATGCAGCGTAAACATATAATTTAGGTGATAACTGTGCCGAAATATCCATTCTTAATCTTCTCATAGAAATGTCAAACACATTATTTGCAATTTCATTATTAATAGTAGTACCTGGATTCGTGTCAAAATACCTTGCCCATAATTGCATTCTAAGAGATGCTTTTATGTATGTTTTTCCAGCTTCATCGAGATTTAATTTTAGTTTGTTGCTTTGTCCGTAGCTAAAATTGGATAATAATGTTAAAATAAAAAGAAGTCTTATTACTTTCATAATTCGTTTTCATAATTCGTTTTAATAATTCGTTTGATGCAATTAATGTTCAAACACTTTACAAGCAACAAAACTATATAAATTCTAAAATAGACTTACTGACATTTGTCACTTAATTACTTTTTTAGAATTTAAAGGCCATCATAATTAAATATTATCAAAGATAAAAATAATCATGAATTTCAGTTTTTGAACTTACATCATAATTATATCAATATAAAACAGAAGTATTAGTGTTTAAAAGCTTCTAACTGCACAAGATATTACACTTCTCTACTTTTCCAAACATTCAAATACTGACCTGTTGCCATTCTTCTAGACGCATCTTTGGCTCTTTGTGCTAATTCACCAACATATAAAGAATCAATTGTTTGAAACCAAATCTGTAACCATTGTCCAAAATGTTCCTGACTCATGGTGTGCTTTAAATGTTTATCAACTTTTAAATGTGCTTTTGTAGGATTGCCTTTAAAACAAACATCACCCAATAAAGCTGTTACCCAGAAATCGGTTAGTTTCTCTAAATGTGGAGGCCATTGTTCTGCTTTTAAATGATGATTAAATATAGGACCTAATAAAGCATCTTTTCTAACTTCATTATAAAAAGTAATGACCAATAGATTTATATCTGCTCTGTTTTCTATTTCTTTCATTTTATAAAAAATTAAATCAGCACAAACCTATGAAAGGTCTGTGCTGATTGTATATAAATTTAAAAATTAATTTTTCTTTTTGATACAATAAATGGTTTCTTGTATGGTAAACCAACAAAAATAGAATATACCTACAGAGAAAATAACGTCACCAATCATACGCATCCATTTTAAGGTTTGTACTGTAGGAGAATATAGTAATTCTGCATCTCTTGCAAAAGAGTATCCTTTTGTAATTGACGTGTAGGCTTGTATAATTCCTACTGGCAACATGCTTAAAAAGACCATAGCTACTAAACCAATGTTTAAAAACCAAAAAGCTCTTTTTAATTTTACAGAACTCCATTCTCTGTCTGAATAAAAACGCAAACAGATAATAATGAATCCCATACCTAATAAACCATACACACCAAACAACGCAGTATGTGCATGCACTGCCGTAGTATTTAAACCTTGAATATAATACAACGCAATTGGTGGGTTAATTAAGAAACCGAATACACCTGCTCCTACCATGTTCCAAAATGCCACGGCAATAAAGAAAAATATAGGCCATTTGTATTTCTGAATCCATTCGTTCGATTTTAAAAGATTCCAATTTTCACGAATTTCAAATCCCATTAAGGTTAACGGCACTACTTCTAAAGCACTAAAGGTTGCACCTAAAGCAATCGCTTGTACGGGGGTTCCTGAATAGTATAAGTGGTGTAAAGTTCCAATAATTCCTCCTGCTAAAAATATGGTTGCAGAAGCAATAGACGCTTTTCCTGCTGTTTTTGCTGATAAAATTTTCATTCTTAAAAAGATAAAAGCAATAACTACGGTTGCAAAAACCTCAAAGAAACCTTCTACCCAAAGGTGTACAAGCCACCATCTCCAATAGTTAATTACTGGTAAACTACTGTTTTCTCCATACATTAATCCTGAGAAGAAAAACATTCCAATCGCAATAACAGAAATCAATAATATAATTAATAAATGTTTAGAGTCATCATTTTTTCTAATCGCATAGATGATGTGTCTACCAACCATAAACACCCATAACACCAATCCGATTCCTAAGAAAATTTGCCAGAATCTACCTAAATCCATGTATTCATATCCTTGATGTCCAAAGAAGAAATTAGTTGTTAAATCTAAAAACTGGTGTACACCTAACCATTCTCCCATCATAGAACCCAATACAATTACTATTAGTGCTACAAATAAAAAGTTGGTACCAAATATTTGATATTTCATTTCTTTGCCGCTAATCATTGGTGCTAAGAATAATCCTGTTGCCAACCAAGTAGCAGCAATCCAAAATACAGCCAATTGTGTGTGCCATGTTCTCGTAATAGAATATGGAAGAATACTAGATAAATTGATACCAAAAAAATCTTGTCCTTCTACGGTATAATGCACTGTTAACGCACCTAAAACGACCTGTAATGCTATTAATAAAGAAATAACAATAAAGTATTTTAATACAGCTTTTTGAGATTTTGTAAGAATTAAAGTATCTAAAGGATCTTTATCTGGATGAATGACTGCTTCACCTTTTTCGTGATTACGGATATAATAATACCCTAATCCACCAATAAATAATAATAGAAGTACAATTGAAAACCCTGACCAAATTTGAGAATCTGGAGTAATCGTATTGTCTATTAATGGCTCATGTGGCCAGTTAGAAGTATATGTATAATCCTTTTCTGGTCTGTTAGTACTTGCTGCCCAAGAAGTCCAGAATAAAAAAGCATTTAACTGTGCTAGTTTTTCGGTATCTACCAATGCACCTTCAGGAATAGCATATTTTTCATACCCATTAGAAAAAATATCTGTGTAATGCTTTTGATTTTCTAGAATAGCGGTATATCTATCTTTAGAAATAGTAATACTACCGGTTTCTGCATTATACGTATTTGTTTTAATATGCTGAATTAATCGTGCTTTTAAGGCTGCTTTATTTTCTACATCTAAGTTTTCATAGGTTGAATTAAAATCTTTTTTAGCCCAGGCATTAAGCATAAAAACAGCTTCTTTATGTATCCAGTCTGCAGACCAATCTGGTGCTACATAACTACCATGCCCCCAAATAGAACCTACTTCCATTCCTCCAATAGACTCCCAAACATTCTGACCTATTTGTATGTCTGCCTTGGTTAAATAGACTTCTCCTGTTTCTTGTATTATAACAGTTTCTGGTATAGGTGGTTGTGTTTGATAAACTTCTGTTCCCACCCAAATAAGTACTAAAAAGGATAGTGTTACCACACTAGTAAATGCAATCCAAACTTTTTTCATGTTGTTGTTCTTTTAATAAATTATACTACGTCTTTTACTCTTTGTACACTGTCTGCCACAGAAACCGTAAGTCTTATGATACAATTTTCTGTACAGTATAAATCGTGTGGAACATTTGCGTCTAACGCAATTAAATCTCCTTTTTTTAATGCTTGTTTTTCTCCTTCTACTCCAAAATCTATCGCTCCTTCAAATAATTCTATCACAATAGGAAACGGTGCTTTGTGCTCTTTCATTTGTTGTCCTTTTTTCATAAGGATTCTTATCTCTTTTGTAGTCGCTGTTTTAATTAATACGGTTATTGCAGGTTTGTCTTCTCCGTAGATTAAATTTTCTGTTATTGATGCTGCTTTCATAATGTTTAAGTTTAATTAAAGTATTAAAAGATTTTTATATCTTTTGTTTGGTTAAATTTTTAGCGTTTTAAGATGAAACCTTCTAAATTCATATCATTTAAAAGTGATGTAATGGATGTACTTTCTAACATATTTTTTAGGTTTTCACGGATATCCACAAATTTATAATGTAACGGACAAGGTGATTCTGCATCACATTGTTTTAAGCCTAAACCGCAGCCTTTGTAAATGGTATCTCCATCTAAAACACTTACAATTTCACTTAGTTTGGTTTCCATTTTTTCTTCTGTTATGGTAAACCCGCCATACGGACCTTTTACAGAGGTTACAATATTATTTCTTTTTAATTGTTGTAAGATTTTAGCCGTAAAAGCTTGTGGTGAGTTTATTTCTTCAGAAACTTTACTCATACTTACCTTATGACCATGAGCGCTTTCTTGCGCTATAAATAGCACTGCTCTTAATCCGTATTCACAAGTTTTTGAAAACATAATATCTTAGTTTTAATGCCGCAAATATATGGTATATTTTATAAAGGACAAATATATCCCTTATAAAATAAATAGTTAATTATGCTTCCCTCCTTTTCTCTTAAAAAAAACAGTTTGTAGTTAATAAAAAATCTTGTACTGTTCCTTTTGGAACAATACAAGATTTTAACTAGGGAAATAATAAATAAGGGATTGTTATTCTATAGGGATTGATAATAATGGAATATTTTGCCCAGAAGCCATGACTCTTGTTTTACTTTTATGTACAATAGATTCCCAGAAACCATATTTTTTTGGCATCATAACCAAAAGATCTGAATTTGATTTTTTAATTTCACTTTCAATTGATTCAATTACAGAATTCGATTTTACATTTTTATAAAAATGAGTAACATCTTCCAATTCTTTGGTTAAGATACTAGGTGTTTCTATCTTTAATTCTTCCACTTTTTGATCCACATAAAAAACAGTAACAGCAGCCTTTAATTTTAAGGCAACCTGACGCAACTTAGCCAATGTTTTTAATGGGATATCTTGCAGAATATCACACGCAAAAAGTATTTGTTTTATTTCCTTATATTTTGCTTCTAAAGGTATAGCTAGTACCGGAAATTCTTTCATACTGATGACACTCGTTGTAGGATTCCCTAATAAATTTTGCTCCATAGATTTTGGAGACATTCCGATCACTAAAAAACGTGCTTTATACTCTTTCATTAAATGATCTACTTCTTCTCCTAAATCACTATAACTACTCATGTAAGAAACTTTAATTTGAAACTCTTCACTTAAGTTAGCTGCTAATTTTTTTAATTTTTCTTTATTTTTTTGAAATAAAATATCTAAAGACATGGCAGACAATCTACTATTTGCAGCATGTACAGGCAATCTAAATGCATGAAAAAGTACAAGTTCTGTCTGAAATTGTTTTGTTAATGCAGCGGCGTATAATACAGCGTTATCAGATAGTTTAGAAAAATTGGTAGCTACTATAATACTCATAAGGTAGATGATTTGATTATACTCAAAGATAAAAAATTATCAGCATTATAAGGTAGTCGAAAAATGGGATGTATTGGTCAAAAACGCGTTTTTAGAGAAGTTTAACAAAAAATTGTACTGTAATTAATTTGTATTTTTTCTAAAGTAAGAAGGTGATACACCTGTATTTTTCTTAAAATATTTACCGAAAAAAGAAAGATTACTAAATTTCAATTCATTTGCAACTTCAGAAATACTTATTAAAGGATTGCTCAGTAATAATTTAGCTTCCATAATTACAGCGTCATCAATTAATTGACTGGCGGTTTTATCTGAAACCTCTTTTAAAACCTTTGATAAATGAGCAGGTGTTAAATGCATGCAATCAGCATAGAATTTAACAGAACGTTCATTTTTAAAATGATCATTTAAAATGGTTAAAAACTGAAGTGTTAATTGCTGTTTCCTATTTAAATGTGCTTCTAAATTAGGATATTCTCTTTTAAAAATGGCCCCGTAATGATATAATAATAAACCAAAAGAGTGCATTATAATTTCATTTCTAAAAGGTAAAAGAAGTGCATCTGCATTGTTGTTTTTTGCTAATAATTTGGACAGCACTATAGAAGTTTCTTTTTCTTCTTTTAATAATTTTAACTTCGGATAACTGTTTGCCGTTAAAAAGTCTATGGCATCAAATTCTGCTTTTTTTAAAAGTATCTTAAAAATAAAATCGACTGTAAAACTAACGCTAATAATCTCTAAATCTTTACTAATTTCTGTAATTTGAGAAACCGTTTGGGGTTTTACAACAATCATCTCACTACTTTCTAAAGTGTGTGTAATTAAGTTTAACTGTAACGTAATGGATCCTTTAAGTATCAACAAAAAAGTATAATTCCCAGATCTAAAAGGTGCTAAAAAAGGAGTTTCATCAAAATTATTTTTAGACATATGCACATGTAAATCTGTGTACAGTTGTGGTTTGTCTCCAATAATTTTGACAACGTCGTTAATAGTATAATTTTTAATAAAAGGTTCTTGCAATTGGTTTCTTCTAGTTATTGGTTCATCAAAGATACCAATTTCTATAATCAACTTGTACTATATCTCTTTTGTATTGTCTTACCTATTCTACATCTACTTTTAGTTATCTACGGTATCAATTATATCTATAAGTGTATAAATATAAATCTTTGTTAAAAAAAAGAATGAACGTTCATTTTTATGTACATTTGCATCAGAATAAAACAATATGGCAAAGCTTCAAAAAAGTATAGACAAACGTAATGCACTAATAAAGGCAACAATAGAGCTCGTTAATAACAACGGTTTCCATGCGACACCTATGAGTAAAATTGCAAAAATGGCGAATGTATCACCAGCTACCATTTACTTGTATTTTGAAAACAAGCAAGATTTGGTGAACAAAACATACATAGAAGTAAAAGCGAAATATACAAACCATGCTTTTGAAACGTATGACATTAATATGTCTGTTGAAGATGGTTTTAAATTAATTTGGAATCGCATTGCTAACTTTAAATTAAAGGAATGTGAAAATGCGATGTTTTTAGCACAGTGTGATAATACACCAATGATTGATGAACCAAGTAGACAAGAGGGAATTAAACATTTACAGCCCCTACTCGACTTGTGGACGCGTGGAAAAAAAGAAGGAATTATAAAACCAATGTCCGATTATATCTTGTATGCATATGCTATAAATCCGTTATCATTTTTAATGATGTCTGAAAAAAGAGGTTCTTTTAAATTAAATGAAACTCATTTAGAAGAAGCGTTTCAATCTGCTTGGAGCAGTATAAAACTTTGTAAATAAGATGAAGAAAACGGCAATTATATTAGGCGCAACTGGTTTAACTGGCAGTAATATTCTTCATAAATTAATTGAAGACAAAAACTACGAGACTATAAAATTATTTTCTCGTTCTAAAATTGATGGTTTGCCAAAAAAGGTAACACAATTTATAGGTGACATTTTAGATCTAGCACAATTTAAAACAGATTTTACAGCAGACGAGGTGTATTGTTGCATTGGTACAACTGCTAAAAAAACGCCAGATAAAACATTGTATAAAAAGATAGATTACGGCATACCGGTTACTGCAGCAAAACTATCAAAAGAAAATAACATCGCTACTTTTTTAGTGGTTTCTGCAATGGGAGCAAATGCAAAAAGTACTGTCTTTTATAATAAAACAAAAGGCGAAATGGAACGTGATGTTTTAAAACAAAACATTAAAAATACTTTTATCTTAAGACCTTCCTTAATTGGAGGAGAAAGAAAAGAAAGCAGAATCTTAGAAAAAATAGGTTTGGTTGTTATTAAAATAATTCAACCTTTATTTATAGGAAAACTCAAAGAATATAAAATAATAGATGCTGAAAATATTGCGCAAGCAATGATAAACTTAGCAAATACTAAAAATAATGCCGGAGTCATAATTACTTCAAACGATATAAAAAAACTTTCAAAAAAATAAATAAAAAACAAAATATGGAATTATTAGATAAATTAAATTGGAGATACGCAGCAAAAGCAATGAATGGTGAAGTTGTAGCAGAAGATAAAGTAGAACGCATTTTAGAAGCAGCTCGTTTAGCAGCAACTTCTAGTGGATTACAACCTTTTGAAATATATGTAGTTAAAAGTCAAGAAGTAAAAGAAAAAATTAGACCAATCGCTTGGAATCAATCTGTAATTACAGACTGTTCTCACTTATTGGTATTTGCAGCTTGGGATACGTATACCCCAGAACGCATCAATTATATGTTCGATTTAACAAACGAAATCCGTGGTTTTGAAAACGAAGGTTGGGAAAACTACCGTCAGATGCTTTTAAGCTCTTATCCGCAAAGAGATTCAGAAGAAAACTTTAATCATGCTGCCAAACAAGCGTACATCGCATTCGGACACGCAATTATTGCTGCAGCTTACGAAGGTGTAGACGCAACGCCAGTAGAAGGTTTTGACCCTGTAGCGGTTGATGAAATTTTAGGCTTAAGAGAAAAAGGTTTACGTAGTGCTGTTTTATTGCCATTAGGTTATAGAAAAGAAGATGAAGATTGGTTGGTAAACTTAGTAAAAGTTAGAAAACCGATGAAAGATTTAGTAACTGTAATATAATTAAAAAAAAGAAAAATGAAAACGATTTTATTAAACAATAGACCACAAGGAAAACCAACAACTTCTAATTTTGAATTTGTTACAGAAGACACTGAGCTAGCAATAAAAGATGGAGAAATTCTTCTAGAAGCTGCTTATGTTTCTGTAGATCCTTATTTAAGAGGAAGAATGAGCGATGCAAAATCATATGTTCCTCCTTTTCAATTAAATGAACCAGTACAATCTGGAGTTATTGCAAAAGTAACTGCTACTAAAAATGACAATTTTAAAGAAGGAGATTATGTTTCTGGTTTATTAAACTGGCAAACACAACAAGTTTCTAATGGAGAAGGTTTAAATAAAGTAGACGGAACCAAAGCGCCATTAAGTGCCTTTTTAGGTATTTTAGGGATGACTGGTTTAACTGCTTATTTAGGATTAAACGAAATTGGAAAACCGAAAGCAGGAGAAACGATTGTAGTTTCTGGTGCTGCAGGTGCAGTTGGTTCTGTAGTTGGACAAATTGCTAAAATTCTTGGATTAAATGTAATCGGGATTGCTGGTACAGATGAAAAAATTGATATGCTAAAATCTAAATTTGGTTTTGATGCAGGTATCAACTACAACACCAATAAAGATATAAATGCTGAAATTAAAAAATTAGCACCAAATGGTGTCGATATTTATTTTGATAATGTTGGTGGACCAATTTCGGATGCTGTATTATTCAATATAAACCGTTTTGCAAGAATTATTATTTGTGGAGCAATCTCTGTTTATAATGAGACTGAAACTCCTAAAAGTGTAAGTGTACAACCATTTTTAGTTAAAAATAGTGCATTAATGCAAGGTTTTATTGTTTCTAATTATGCTGATAAATTTCCTGGAGCAATGCAACAACTAGCTACATGGTTGGGCGAAGGTAAATTAACTTATATAGAAACTATTGTAGATGGTTTCGATAACATTCCTAGTGCTTTTATCGATTTATTTGACGGTAAAAACAAAGGAAAAATGATTGTTAAAATTTAAAAAAACACAAGATGAATAATTTTGAATTAAAAAATCCTACTAAAATTATTTTTGGAAAGGATACAATTAAACAATTAGAAAGTGAAATTCCTGCAGATGCAAAAGTATTACTATTGTATGGTGGAGGAAGTATAAAGAAAAACGGAATTTACGAACAAGTAAAAAAAGCATTGACAAAAGTCGAAGTGGTAGAGTTCGGAGGAATCCCTGCAAACCCAGAGTATGCAACTTTAATAGAAGCTTTACAAGTTATTAAAGAAGAAAATATTACCTACTTATTAGCTGTTGGTGGTGGTTCTGTAATAGACGGAACTAAATTTTTATCTGCAGCTGCAGTGTTTGAAGGAGAAACTCCTTGGGATATTTTAACAAAAAACATAAGAACAGAAGTAGGAATGCCTTTTGCTACTGTTTTAACGCTACCTGCAACAGGATCTGAAATGAATTCTGGTGCTGTAATTACCAGATCAGAAACAAAAGAAAAGCTAGCGATGGGAGGTCCTGGTTTATTTCCTGTATTTTCTATTTTAGATCCACAGGTAATCAGTTCTATTCCGCAACGTCAATTGGCAAACGGATTAATGGATTCTTTCTCTCATGTTTTAGAACAATATATGACATATCCTGTTGAAGGATTGTTGCAAGACCGTTTTGCGGAAAGTATTTTACAAACTATTATAGAAGTAGCTCCTAAAGTCTTAAAAGATCCTACAGATTATGATGCAGCAGCCAACTTTATGTGGAGTTGTACGATGGCTTTAAATGGATTAATACAAAAAGGGGTTCCTAGCGATTGGGCAATACATGCAATGGGCCACGAATTAACAGCTTTATTTGGTATAGATCACGCACGTACTTTAGCTGTAATTGCTCCTAGTCATTATAAATATAACTTTGAAGCTAAAAAAGAAAAATTAGCACAATACGGTGAACGTGTTTGGAATATTACTGAAGGAAGCATTGATGATAAAGCATATGCTGCTATTGAGAGAACAGTTGCTTTTTTCCATGAGTTAGGCATTGATACAAAGTTGTCTGATTATACAAAAGAATATGAAGGAACAGCAGAAAAAATAGCACAACGTTTTACAGATCGTGGTTGGTTAGGATTAGGTGAACACCAAAATTTATCTCCAGATAAGGTAGAGAAAATTGTAAAAATGGCGTATTAATTAAAATATGAAAATCACAAAGGTTTTAGCCCTAACATTTACCATAATTACGGCAGCTAGCTGTAATAATGGTAAAAAAGAAACAACTTCTGAAAAAGTTTCAGAAGACAAAAAAGAAATAAAAAAAAATAATAAAATGAATATATTATTTGTATTAACATCACACGATAAATTAGGTGATACCGGCAAAAAAACAGGATTTTGGGTAGAAGAATTTGCAAACCCATATTATACACTATTAGATAAAGGAGCAACGATTACTATTGCAACTCCAAAAGGTGGTGCAGCTCCAATAGACCCAAGTAGTGATTCTCCAGACGCAGCTACTGCGGCTACAGATCGTTATAATAAAGATGCAGATGCTAAATCTAAAATAGCAAATACAAAAGTATTGGCAGACATGAATCCAGATGATTATGATGCTGTTTTCTATCCAGGTGGTCATGGTCCTTTATGGGATTTAACAAATGATAAAGTATCTGTTGCTTTAATAGAAAAGTTTGATCGTCAAGAAAAACCAATTGCATTTGTTTGTCACGCACCCGCAGTTTTAAAGGATGTTAAAAATGCAGACGGAACTCCTTTAGTTAAAGGTAAAAAAGTAACAGGTTTTACAAACAAAGAAGAGGCTGCTGTTGGTTTAACAGAAGTAGTACCATTATTATTAGAAGATATGTTAATTGAAAATGGCGCATTTTATTCTAATGGAGAAAACTGGGCTCCTTACGCTGTACAAGATGGGAACTTAATTACAGGTCAAAACCCTGCATCATCAGAATTAGTTGCAGATAAATTATTAGCTAGTTTAAAGTAATTAGTATTTTTAAAATCTAGTAAACAGTAAAAAGTTATTAGTAAAGAAAAGGCTCGCACAATGCGAGCCTTTTAAATTTATAGAAACCAAATAGAACTTCTCCTTTTCATAGAAATTTAAATTTACGTGCATTTAATAGTAAAAATTAATAATTTGGTTTATAAATACAAATATTGTTATTATTTACCTTTTTTCCAATACCTATAAATAGGTATATTTGTACTAATGAAAGAAATAACTAGTATTCAAAATACGTATGTAAAAAACTTGCTTAAACTGCAAGAAAAAGCACGTGAACGAAGAAAACAGGGTTTATTTATTATTGAAGGTAAACGAGAAATTACACTAGCAATTTCTGCTGAATATGAATTTGATACGATTCTTTTTTATCCAGATTTATTTTCAGAAAATGAAATTTTACATCTTTTTAATGCGAATGTAAATAGAATTGAAATCTCTAAAGAAGTTTATCAAAAATTGGCTTATAGAGGATCTACAGAAGGAATAATTGCGGTTACTAAAGCAAAAGACTTCTCTTTAGAAAATATCTTGTTTCAAACTGAGAATCCATTAATATTAGTCGCAGAAGGTGTTGAAAAACCAGGGAATATTGGTGCATTATTAAGAACTGCAGATGCTGCAAATGTAGATGCTGTTTTTATAGCAAATCCTAAAAGCGATTTGTACAATGCAAACATTATTCGTTCTAGTGTAGGTTGTGTTTTTACCAATCAGATTGCCATAGGAACATCCGAAGAAATAATTACGTTTCTACAAGAGAAGAACATCAATATATATGCTGCTACTTTGCAGAATTCTAATGAATATCATGTAGAAAATTATACTGAAAGCACAGCAATTGTTGTAGGTACAGAAGCAACAGGTTTAACCGATGTTTGGAGAGAAGCTGCTACACAAAACGTAAACATACCTATGCAGGGGCAAATAGATTCTATGAATGTTTCTGTTTCTGCTGCAATTATTTTGTTTGAAGCAAAAAGACAAAGAAAATTTAAAAAGTAAAAATGAAAGTATTAGGAATTGATATCGGTGGATCTGGAATTAAAGCCGCAATAGTAAACACCAAAACAGGAGAATTACTTTCTGAAAGACACCGAATAGACACTCCAAAACCAGCAACACCAGAAGCAGTAGCAAAGGTTGTAAATGAAATGGTAGATCATTTTAATTGGAAAAAAGCAATTGGTTGTAGTTTTCCTACCACCATTGTGAATGGTAAATGTATTCATCCAGGAAATTTAAGTGAAAAATGGTTGAATGTTAAGGTTGATAAATTATTTAGAAAAGAATGTAAATTGCCCTTTTATGTGAGTAATGATGCCGATTTAGCTGGTTTAGCTGAGGTAAGTTTAGGTGCCGCTAAAAAAGAAAAAGGTGTTGTAATAATGGTTACCATAGGTACCGGAATTGGTTCTGGTTTGTTCTTTAACGGAAACCTAATTCCTAATTTAGAAATTGGTAAAATGTTACATACCAATGGAGAAATAATTGAGTTTTATACTGCAGACTCCGTAAGAAAAAAAGAGAATTTAAAATTAAAAGAATGGGCAATAAGATTCGATTCTTTATTAGAATATATTAGAATTGTATACACACCTAGTTTAATTGTTTTAGGTGGTGGAATTAGCAAAAGATACGACGGTTTTAAAGAATATTTAAAAACTGATGTAAAAGTAAAAGTTGCTGAATATAAAAACAATGCTGGAATTATTGGAGCTGCAATTTATGCGAGTAAAGAACATAAAAAATAAAACACGCTTTATTAATTTCTTTTTACAATACTACTTTCAATAAAATTTAATGGACTATGAACTTTAGAAAAGCTACCATAAACGACGTTTCGGAAATTATTAAAATGATGGCTGAAGATGAACTTGGTCAAAAAAGAGAAAATTTTCAGAATCCTTTACCAAACTCCTATTTAGAAGCGTTTAAAAAAATAGATGCAGATGAAAATCAAGAACTTATTGTTGTAGAAAATAATGATTTAGAAATTATTGGAACTTTACAAATTACTTATATTCAGTATTTAAGTTATTGTGGTGGTATGAGAGCACAAATAGAAAATGTGTTTATTAGAAGCGATCAAAGAGGTTTAGGAATAGGAAAAAGTGTTTTTGAATGGGCAATAAACCGAGCGAAAGAAAAAAAGGTGCATTTGGTACAATTAACTTCTGATAAAAAAAGACCTCGTGCAATTAAATTCTATGAAGATTTAGGGTTTAAAGGGAGTCACGAAGGAATGAAATTACACTTTTAATAAAAACAAAACTAAACACATTGTTTAGATCCTTTCAACTATTTTATGCAACCAACTACTTTATTCTATATCATTATTGCCATATTAATCATCAGTTTTCTGGTTGATAAAATTTTAGACACGTTAAATGAAAAACGTTTTGATACAGAAATTCCAGAAAAGTTAAAGGATGTTTATGACGAAGAAGAATATAAAAAATCGCAAGCTTATAAAAAGACCAATGCTAAGTTTTCGAACATCACTTCATTCTTTTCTACACTATTAACCTTAGTTTTCTTTTTTGTAGATGGGTTTAAATATGTAGATGAATTTGCGAGAAGTTATACAGATAATCCAATTTTGGTTGCTTTACTTTTCTTCGGGGTTATTATGTTGGCATCAGAAATAATGACCACGCCTCTCTCCTATTACAGCACGTTTGTAATCGAAGAAAAATTTGGTTTTAACAAATCCACAAGAAAAATATTTTGGTTAGATAAAATAAAAGGATTGTTAATGAGCGCTTTGTTAGGTGGTGGAATTCTAGCTTTAATTATTTGGTTTTATCAACTTACAGGAGAAAATTTTTGGATATATGCTTGGGCTTTTCTCGCTGTTTTCTCTTTGTTTATGAATATGTTTTACGCTAAATTGATTGTTCCTTTATTCAACAAACAAAGTCCGTTAGAAGATGGCGAATTAAAAAATGCCATAGAAAAATATGCAAAAAGTGTTGGTTTTACCATCAATAATATTTTTGTGATAGATGGTTCTAAAAGATCTACAAAAGCAAATGCTTATTTTTCTGGTTTTGGATCACAAAAAAGAATTACGTTATATGATACTTTAATAAACGACTTAAAAACGGATGAAATTGTAGCTGTTTTAGCGCATGAAGTTGGCCATTATAAAAGAAAACATATCGTTTTTAATTTAATAGCATCAATTTTATTAACAGGATTAACGTTGTTTATTCTATCCTTATTTATCAATTCAGCGGTTTTATCGGAGGCATTAGGTGTTTCTATACCAAGTTTTCATATTGGTTTAATTGCATTCGGAATTTTATATTCGCCAATATCAGAAATTACAAGTTTATTCATGAATTATATGTCTCGTAAATTTGAATATCAAGCTGATAATTATGCGAAAGAAACTTTTGAAGGAAAAGCTTTAATAACATCGCTTAAAAAATTATCTAAAAATAGTTTGAGTAATTTAACTCCGCATCCGGCTTATGTTTTTGCGCACTATTCACATCCAACTTTGTTGGAAAGAATTAATAATTTAGAAAGTTAATTTTTTTCAATTACGGAATGCACTATTTTCATTAACATCATTTTATCTTTAGCATCTGCATTAACAGCAAGCATAGTTGTAAGTTCTATACAAGTGTTTTCATCTTGCTTTATGTAATATTTTTGTTTTGTAAATTCAATTCCTTTTTTAAGTACCGTACCAGTTAATAATAAAACATTTTCACTATTTATCATCTGCTCCCCTTTAAACTCCATTCCTTCAGCAATTGGTTTACTGTTTATTTTTTCCTTTTGATTTTCATAAGAAATAGGAATAAACAAACCAACAATTAATGCTTGTGGTTTTTGAGATACATACATATTTGTAGTAACACTTGTAAAAACATCTTTATTTATATCTATTTCTACTTTCGTTTTTTGAAGATCGAACAGACGATTTGATGCTGCTTTTTCTTGAGCATTCATAGTAAAACTGATAAATAAAACCATAAAACTGATACAAATATTTTTCATTTTACAAAAATAAGAAATAAATACATTTAGAAAACGAAATACTTGTATGTTAAAATACTTATTCTTAATTTCACTTTGAGTTAACCCCTAGTAATAAAATAACGCATTTGGAATACACCGCAACCATAGAAGAGGAAAATAAGGAAATAGCAAAACGATATAAAGATTTGCTAAAGGGTACGTATGAGATTATGTCTAAAGAAGATAAGGAACTCATAAGAAAAGCATTTGACATTGCTGTAGATGCTCATTCTGATCAACGTAGAAAAACAGGTGAACCTTATATTTATCATCCCATTGCAGTTGCAAAAATTGTTGCTTATGAAATAGGTTTAGATGCGGTTTCTATAGCTTCTGCCCTTCTGCACGATGTTGTAGAGGATACAGAATACACGTTAGAAGACATGGAAAACCTTTTTGGGGAAACCATTGCTAAAATTGTAAACGGATTAACTAAAATATCTCGTTTAAACAAAGAGCAAGATGCTTCTATACAAGCTGAGAATTTTAGAAAAATGCTTTTAACATTAAATGATGATGTTAGAGTTATTTTAATAAAAATTGCAGATAGATTACACAATATGCAAACTATGGACGCAATGCCTGCTCATAAACAGGTTAAAATTGCATCGGAAACTTTATACATTTATGCGCCCTTAGCTCATAGATTAGGTTTGTATAATATAAAAACAGAGTTAGAAGATCTTGGTTTAAAATATACAGAACCAGAAGCTTATTTTGGTATTCTTGGTAAAATAAAAGAAAGTAAAGAAGATCAGAAAAAATATTTACAACGATTTGAAGAGACTTTAAAATCTGGCTTAGATAAAGAAAACTTCGATTATGAAATAAAAGGACGTTTTAAGTCCATTTATTCTATTCGTAGAAAAATGATCAATCAAAATGTAACTTTTGATGAGGTTTATGACAAATATGCCATTAGAATTATTTACAATCCAAATTCTAATGATGATAAGTTTGATGCTTGGAAAATTTATACCATTGTAACAGACTATTTTAAACCCAACCCAACA
This sequence comes from Polaribacter sp. 20A6, assembly GCF_011378915.1. Classification (NCBI taxonomy): domain Bacteria; kingdom Pseudomonadati; phylum Bacteroidota; class Flavobacteriia; order Flavobacteriales; family Flavobacteriaceae; genus Polaribacter; species Polaribacter sp. 20A6. The sequence goes on along the minus strand of NZ_WTPZ01000010.1, from coordinate 43,183 downwards.
CGTTTAAGAGATTGGATTTCACAGCCAAAATCTACCGGTTATGAAGCCTTACATATTACGGTTGTAGGACCAGATTCTCAATGGGTAGAAGTACAAATTCGTTCTAATAGAATGAATGAAATTGCAGAGAAAGGATATGCTGCACATTTTAAATACAAACAAGGTGCTACTAAAGACAACGGATTAGATGATTGGCTAAATAAATTAAAGGAAACTTTAGAAACACAGACTTTAAATGCGGTAGATTTTGTAGAAAATTTTAAACTGAATCTATATTCTAAAGAAATATATGTTTTTACACCTAAAGGTGATTTAAAATCGCTCCCAAAAAATGCAACGGCTTTAGACTTTGCTTTTTCGATACACACAGATGTTGGTTTAAAATGTAGAGGAGCAAAAATAAACGGAAAATTATTGCCTTTAAGTCACCAATTAAAAAGTGGAGACCAAATAGAAGTAATAACAAGTTCTTCTAATAAACCAAATGCTAGATGGTTAGATTTTGTAATAACGGCAAGAGCAAAAGCAAGAATTAGAGCTGCTTTAAATGAAGAAGAAAAATTAATTGCAGACGAAGGAAAAGCTATTTTAATTCGTAAACTACGTCATTTAAAAATTACTTTTAATGATAAAACAACCAATGAACTGGTTAATTATTTTAAATTAAAAACAAGTTTCGATTTATTTTTTAGAATTGGTAATGGTGCTATAGACAATACACAGTTAAAAGCTTTTGTATCTCAGCGAAATAGTAAATTATTTAATTTCTTTAAATCTAAATTAAGAAGAAATACTCCTGAAAAAGAATATGTAGAAATAGAGGAAGTATCGAGTAAATTTGATGCATTAGTTTTTGGTAAAGACGAGCAAAAACTAGATTATAAACTTTCTAAATGTTGTAATCCCATTCCCGGAGATAAAGTTTTTGGTTTTTTAACAATTAATGATGGTCTTAAAGTTCATAAAATGAACTGCCCAAATGCTATTTCTTTACAATCTAATTATGCTTATAGAATTATGCCTGCAAAATGGATCGATTCTACAAAACAAGACTTTAAGGTAATTTTACACATTTCTGGTGTAGACAACCAAGGTATGGCAAATGATGTAACCCGTACCATTTCTGGTAATATGGGCGTGTTTATTAATAGCATTAATATTAAAGGAGATGACGGTGTATTTGAAGGTAAAATATCCATAAGTGTTAAGAATATTTCACAACTAGATAAATTGATAAAAAAACTTCTTAAAATAGAAGGAGTAAAAAAAGTAGATCGTGTTAATACTTTATAAATATCAATTGATTAAAAGTCGTATTTAATTAAGAAATAACTGTAAATTTGCTTTTTGTAAAAAATCAATCTAAATGAGTAGTTCTCTTGAAAATCAAGAAGTAGTAAAAAAAGTTTTCACCACATACTTAGGTGAAAATAAACATAGAAAAACTCCAGAACGCTATGCTATTCTCCAAGAAATATATGCGGCTGAAGAGCATTTTGATATAGAATCTCTATATATAAAAATGAAAAATAAAAATTATAGAGTTAGTAGAGCTACACTTTATAATACAATAGACTTGCTTTTAGATTGCGGTTTGGTTAGAAAACATCAGTTTGATGGACAATCAATGGCGCGTTATGAAAAAAGTTATTTCGATAAAAATCATGACCACGTTATTTTTACAGATTCTGGAGAAGTAAAAGAATTTTGTGATCCACGAATTCAGATTATAAAAAAAACCATAGAAGAAGTTTTTGATATTGATATTCATAATCATTCACTTTATTTTTATGGAACAAAAAAGAACAAATCTTAATTAACAACATAACAAAATAAACAACAATTAACACAACTATAATGGCTGTAGATTTATTACTAGGATTACAATGGGGAGATGAAGGAAAAGGTAAAATTGTAGACGTACTTACAAGAAACTATGATATCATTGCACGTTTTCAAGGTGGACCAAATGCAGGACACACTTTAATTTTTGATGGACATAAACATGTTTTACACACAATTCCTTCTGGAATTTTCCATAAAACAGCTTTAAACGTTGTTGGAAATGGTGTTGTAATTGACCCTGTAATCTTTAAAAAAGAATTAGAAAATCTAGACAAACACAATATAGATTATACTTCTAAATTGTTAATTTCTAGAAAAGCGCACTTAATCTTACCTACACATAGATTATTAGATGCAGCTTCTGAAACTTCTAAAGGAAAAGCTAAAATTGGTTCTACATTAAAAGGTATTGGTCCAACTTATATGGACAAAACCGGTAGAAACGGAATGAGAGTTGGAGACTTAGAGTTAGACAACTGGAAAGAAAAGTATGATGCTTTAACAGAAAAGCACATTAAAATGCTAGAATTCTTTGATGTTCAGGTAGAATACGATTTAAAAGAATTAGAAGCAGAATTTATTAAAGGAATAGATAAATTAAGAACTTTAGCTTTTATTGATAGTGAAGAGTTTTTAAACCAAGCTATAAAAGACAAAAAAACAATTTTAGCAGAAGGAGCGCAAGGATCTTTATTAGATATTGACTTTGGTACATATCCTTTTGTTACTTCTTCTAACACTACTGCAGCAGGTGCTTGTACTGGTTTAGGAGTTGCGCCAAATAGAATTGGTGAAGTTTTTGGAATCTTTAAAGCATATACTACTCGTGTTGGTTCTGGACCTTTTCCAACTGAATTATTTGATAAAGATGGTGAAGACATGGCAAGAATTGGTCATGAATTTGGAGCTACAACAGGTAGAGCAAGACGTTGTGGTTGGTTAGATTTAGTAGCCTTAAAATATGCTGTAGACGTTAATGGTGTTACACAATTAATGATGATGAAAGGTGATGTTTTATCTGGATTTGATACTTTAAAAGTGTGTACTTCTTATAACTACAAAGGTGAAGAAATTAGTCATTTACCATACAACATAGAACCAGAAAATGTTTCTGTAAATTATTCTGAGTTTAAAGGTTGGGATGAAGATTTAACTAAAATGACTTCTGCAGATCAATTACCAAAGAATTTAATGGACTATGTTGCTTTTATTGAAAAAGAAACTGGAGTTCCTGTATCTATCGTTTCTGTTGGACCAGATAGAAAACAAACAATTACTAGAGAAATTTCTTAAGAGAAAATTTTTATTCTATAAACTTAAAAAGCATCTTTCATTTATTTGAAAGATGCTTTTGTTATTTATACTGTTGTATTAATTTATCTTGAGTAAGATTAGCAAGGATTATAAAGTTCTAAAATACTCTAAAACAGCTCTACTTTCTTCTTCTGTTAAATGTTGATTAGCCATTGGAGATCCTTTAAATTGAACTAATAAAGCCATTGCAATTGGATCCTTTTTAACCATTTCTTCAGGATTTAAAATCATATTCATTATCCATTCAGGAGAACGTCTGGCTGTAACTCCTTCCATACTTGGGCCTATAAATTTTCTATTTACTTTATGACAAGATGAACATTTGTTTTTAAATAATAATTTACCATCTGCAACCATATTTTTATCAATATTCTTATCTAGGGTTACAGACTTTACAGGACCAATTCCTTTGTTATTTAAATCTACAGCTATCTCTTCTTTTTTTACAACTTTTGTTTTTTTCGCTTTATCAGGAGCTTTTTTAACAGCTGCTTTTTTAGTAGGTATGTCATTTGTAGATTTCTTTTTTTCTTCTTTTCCACAACTAATTAATAATAGTACTGCAAATAAGGCGATTAAATTTCTTAATTTCATTTTTGTTTTATTTAAAGGTTAATTGTTATTTTTTCTATCAATACTAGTTATTATAATACTTTTTACTGCTAGTTGACTTGTATTATTCCTAACAAATTTAAAAAAGTAAACAGCTAAAAAACATGACTATTATCACATTTAAAAGACTTTTTTCTCTTTTATAAAAACAGTAATTACCTTAAAACAAGCACTGCATAACCCTTTAATAATAAGCTATATATGTAAGTATTTCAATTACAAACAATGATAACACCTTTGTTTATAAACATAAAAAAAGCCTCTTTTAATATTAAAAAGAGGCTTTTCATACTGTATATTATTCCTTATAGATTCTCTATTTCTAGACCTATTAAAACAAGTTTTTCTTGTTCTATTTTAAGGGAATTTAAAAGTGCTTCTTTACTATTTTTAAAAGCATCCTTTTTCGCTAAAAATAATTCATTATAATACTCAATTCCAGCTTCTAAATTCTTTTTAAACTTAGTTAAAGTTCTCAATTGTTTTTTATCAATTGTAGCTTTTGCTTCATTTACTTTATCCTGTAAATGAGTAATATAAAGCGATAATTCTTTCACAAAAACATTTGGTCTATCTGTTCTAGTCAGCATATTTTTTCTACCATAAATATGGTCTGTAATATCACACAAACTCATTATTTTATCATAATATGCCATATTAGGTCCAGGACAAACAGAAACTCCGTCTCCTACTTTCTTTGTACTTATATTATTTAAAATTAAGGTTGATGTACCTAAACCAACACAAATACAAGATTTTTCTGTGACTTTATTTACTCTTTCTTCTTTTTCTTCTGATGAAATTTCTAAAGCATCTATTTCTTTTAGTTTTAAATGTTGATACTCTCTAGATGCGGTACACAAACCTGTATCCTTAAATTCATGATTTAAAGCGATAAATTTATTCGGACAAGAAGTACCAGGTCTTCCTTTATCGATAAGCATTTGTCTTTGCACATCTTTTGTATTTCCTTTTAAAGTGTTAAAAGGAACTCCTAAAGGAGAACTGTTACTTAAATACAAATCTTGTTCTTTGGCCTCCGCTAATTGTGCTACTGTTTTCTCATCGACACTTGTTGCTTCCGGAACCAATAAAAATGGACTTCCCCAACCTACAGAATCTAATTGATATTCTTCTAATAAAAAAGAATGCTCTTCTCCGGTACCAACACCACCTTGCGTTGTTATTTTAAGTTCTAAACCTTTGGTAGGAATTATACGGTCTGCATCTTTTAAGGCTTGCTGCATTAATTCTTGCGTTTGACTTATTAAAGTCTCCTTATTTTCTTTAAATTCCTTTAGAACAGGTCCCATTAAAAAACCATCAGTTGCAAAAGCATGTCCTCCACAATTTAATCCAGATTCCACTCTATATTCAGAAACCCATAATCCTTTTTTAGCCAAGAACTTTCCTTGAATAAAAGCAGATCTATAATCACTTACTTTTAAAATAATTTTCTTTTTAATGTTTCCGTTTACATCTGGAAAAAAATCATCAAAATTACTCATGTAAGTATACAATCTAGGGTTCATACCTGCAGAAAGAATTAAAGACGAAGATAATTTACTATTAGAATACCCTCTTAACGCAGCATGTGCATCGTTGTATTCTATTGGTAACAACTCTTTATCTAGATAGTTTCCTTTATCAATTTTGGTCATAATATTAACATCAATACTACCCATTGATAAATTCTTATTTGCCCAATCTTTCATTTTGGAAAAATCGACTCCTTCTTCAGTCAATTTTAAAAACTCTTTTTTTAATGAAGAATATTCTGGTAACATATGAATATAATCCAATAATGCTTTACTTTTTTCTGAAGTAATATTTTTTAATTGATTGAACTTTTCTTCTGTTTGGTCGTGTAATAAGTCTAAATAAGAGGTAATTCTCTTTGCTCTAAAATCATCAACTTTATCTGAAATTTCTTTATATGGTATTTCAAATTTTTCGCTGTAAATTTTTCGCATTTTTTCTACTAAAATATCATCCACTAAAGAAATAACAGAATCAATACCAAATTGTGCTACTTTTAAAGGAGAATCTATAGTAAAACCAATTCCCATAACAGGAATGTGAAATGAATGTGAGTTTTTCATTGTTTAATTTAAATGTTTAACTAAATTTAATTAAGCTTGCAATTTATATTTATCTGTCTTTACAAAACATGATTAATATCATCAGAAATAAAAAAACTAAGCATTAAATAAATAACACTCAGTTTTTTACACTGTTTCTTAAGAATGAAATATTCTTATTGTTTATTTTTTTTCTCTAAAAGAATGGCTTTAGGAAACAAAATATTATTTTCTAAATGTATATGTTGATGTAAGTCTTGCTCAAACTCATCTAACTTAGCATACAACGCTTTAAACGTATTACAAGCTCCTTCTGGTGGTGTGTAATTATTAGAAAGTTGTTTAATTTCTTTTAAGATATCACCTGCACTTTCATGTTCATCTTCCATCATTGCTATTGGATTGTTTACGGTTCCAAAATGAGGCTGATTTACTTTTACACCTTCTTTATCTGCATTTACTAACTTTTTAATAAAAGGGAATAAAATAAGTTCCTCCTTTTTTAAATGAGCCGCTAATTCTTGTGCAACCATATTAAAAAGTCTGTTAATTTCTACAACCTCTGTATAGTGATGCCCATGAACTTTTGCAACTTTAGCTGCATATTGCAATACTATAGGTGTATTTTCTTCTACATAAGCATGGTGAATGTTTATAATATGATCTACCAGAAAATCTAGCTTCCAGCTATCATAATTATAAGCATTAGAGATTGGGTTGTTAATATTTAATAGTTCTTGCTCCATTTCTTCAAAGGAAACATTGTGCTTTTTACATGCTTTTTCTATAGAAATTCCTCCTCCACAACAGAAATCTATTCCGTGTTTTTTAAACACATCTGCTGTCTTAATATTGTAAGTTACTACTTCTGCTACTGTATTATCTTTTGTTATATTCATTTTAATATGTTTTAATAGTTTCTATAATCTTTGTAATTGTTTCTTTATTATCTACACCTAAACCTTCTTGTTGATGTACCAATTCTCCACCCGGATTAAAAACACTTATAATATTAGAGTGAGAAAAATCTAACGGAGAAATTTGTTTGTATTTTACGGCTAGGACATTTGCAAACTCTCTTACACCACTTTCTGTACCTTGTAATAAAGTCCATTGGTCTTCTGTAAGAAAATTTTCTTCGGCAAACGCTTTTAGCTTTTCTGGTGTGTCATTTTCTGGATCTATGCTTACCAAAACAAACTGAACATCTTCTTTTAATTCGTTTGGAATTTTAGCATTTATATTTCTCATATCTGCTGTTAACCTTGGGCAAGCAGCTTTACACGTTGTATAAATCATTACCATTACCAAAGTTTTACCTTTTAACTCTTTTAACTCAATTTCCTTATTATCTTGGTTATTCCATTTAGAAGTTAAGTTAAAAATAGATTCATCAGAAATCATAGTGGACAAAACTTTTTTCACCATTTTAGAGGTTGGTTTTAAATCCATTTTGCAAACAGGACAAGCGCCTTGTTCTAAATAAACTTTATCTCCTTCACATTTCATAGGACATTGGTACGCTACCTTACTATTTTCTTTAGAAGTAGACGTATTACAAGAACTTAATGAAGTAACTGTAATAATTAATACTATAAGATATTTAAGTGTTTTCATATTGCTATTTTTTATCATCTTTTACACATCTAAAACCTAGGTTTTTCATGGTATATTTTGCTTTTAAACTTCCTCTAATGGCATATCTCATAAAAGCTGCATAATTCATTAAATCTGTCGCATTTATTGCTGCACTTCCACAAAACAAATTGCTATCTGTATCTACATCTTTTCTAGATTCACCCGTAATTAATACCGAATTAAAATCTGAAGTCCATTCCCAAACTAAGCCATGCAAGTCATATACCTCCCAATAATTTTTAAAGGTAGACCCAATAGTTTGATTGAAGGTCTTTGGTTTTTCGTACCAGCTTAAAATAAAAGCATTGTACTCTTTTTGTTTTCTAGCATCTGGCATTTTTTTATTTGCCATGGCTACATATTCCCATTCATCTACAGTCGGCAATCTTTTTCCCTGACATTCACAATACTCTTTTGCTGCAAACCAAGACACTTGGGTAATTGGAGAATTTTCTTTTTTATTTTCTCCTAAAAGAGTATCCGATTTCCAATCACGTAAATAGCTTGCATCTGCAAATAATTTTATCACTTTACTTTTCTGCCATTTTGGATACTTTTTTACAAAAGCCACATAGTCTTTATTTGTAACCGGATATACATCCATTAAAAAGTTATCTATTTCAACTTTCATAGAATCTCTACCATATAAAGGGATATATGCTCCTCCTTTAATTGCTACCATTTTAGATTGACAGCTTGCATTAGCTATATTTAGGAGGATTAAACAAATTGTCAATCTTAAAACAGTTTTCATAGAAATTGAATTGAAATTATTATTAATTATTTTTTACATCTTGTACATTCTTAATGGTAACATTGGTTTTGTTATTCCCCCAAGAATTATATACATAAGTCATAACATCTGCAACTTCCCCTTCCGTTAGTGTTTGTCTTGTCATTACACTATTATATTTATTTCCATTAACAGTAATTTCTCCTGTTTTACCATGCAAAACAATACCAATTGCTCTATTAACATCTGCATTTAAATAATCTGATTTTGCCAAAGGAGGAAACGCATTTGGTATCCCTTGCCCTTCTGCTTGGTGACATGCAAAACAAGTAGTCATATAAATTTGCTTACCATCTGCTATTTTTTTAGCTAAAGGTTTTTCTGTAGTAACAGCAACTTCTTTTTTATTTTTATCTACTGGCATGGTTTGAATTGTCCCCCCTTCTGGGTGATAAATTCCTTCTTGTTTTACTCCAGAATATAATTTTTTATTTTCTTCACCAGATACTTTCAACATTCCTAATGCTCCTTTATTAAAAGCTCTAAAAATTGCATGATCTACAAGGATAAATGTTCCAGGAACATCTACTTTAAAATCTACAATTGCTGCACCACCCGCAGGAATAGATGTTGTTTGCACGTTGGTATTAATTAAATCTCCTCCTTCTACATGCACATTATCAAAGATTTCTCCAATAACATGAAAAGATGAAGTTAAGTTTGGACCACCATTACCAACAAACAGACGAACAGTTTCACCAACATTTGCGGTAATTGCATTGTCACCCGTTAAAGCTCCAACCTTACCGTTAAAAACAACATAATCTGCATCTTCTTTAATTGCTTTTGTCATATCAAAAGGTTGTAACCCTTTTTCATCAGTAGCTCCTTTGGTGTAAAAATCTCCTTGCATAATGTAATATTCCTTGTCTACTTTAGGTAAACCTCCTTCTGGTTCTACTAAAATTAAACCATACATTCCGTTTGCAATGTGCATTCCAACTGGAGCTGTAGCACAGTGATACACAAACAAACCAGGATTTAGAGCTTTAAAAGAAAACGTTTTTTCATGTCCTGGTGCTACAAATGAAGATTCTGCTCCACCACCTGGGCCCGTTACTGCATGCATGTCTATATTATGAGGTAGTTTATTGTCTGGATGATTAGATAAAGTAAATTCTATTTCATCTCCTACTCTAGTTCTTATAAAACTACCAGGTACTGTACCTCCAAAAGTCCAATAAACATATTGTACTCCATCTGTCATGGTTCCTTCTTTTTCTAGAATTTCCATATTCACCAATAATTTTTTTGCCGTTCTATTTCCTATTGGAGCTGGCACAAAAGGTGGAGAAGTCAATTCTGCTTCCATAGTTCCTTTTATATAAATTGTAGAACTATCTGCTTTAGCTAGTTCTTGTTTTGGTTCACTCTTACAATTAACTAATAGTAAACTTCCTGCAAATAATATGCACACTGCTTTTAATAATTTCATTTTTTTGATTTTTAGGTTTAGTTGTAATAAAAGACTCTTTAATCTTTTATTATGAAGCAAAATTATTAATCTTGATTAAAAAAATAAATGATATTTATCATACTAAAAGATAGTTTTATCTTTATATTTTTACAAAAAAAATAAAATGTTATCAAATTCAAGTAAATATGCCATTAGAGCAGTACTATACCTTACTGAAAAAGCGAGTGTAGACAATAAAATTGGCTCTAAAAAGGTTGCGAATGATTTAACGATGCCAGCTCCTTTTTTAGCTAAAACTTTACAAGAATTAACTAAAAAAAATATAATAAGCTCTGTAAAAGGTCCTCATGGAGGGTTTTATTTAACAGAAGCTAATGAAAAAAACTCCTTATTTGATATTATCGATTGTATTGATGGAGTAGAAAAATTTAATGAATGTTATTTAGGACAAGCAGAATGTAGTTCGGAGAATCCTTGTGTTGTTCATCATTTATATGCACCATTTAAAGACAAATTAATTTCTAAATTAAAAAAGAAAACCATCTTAGAAATGTCTATGGAATATGTGAAAAATAATAATATTATAAACACTTTATAATAATGATAAAAGCCAAAACACAAAGTTTTGTGGCACTTTTGTATTTTTTAATAGCTTCTTCTTTAGGTATTCTATTACGTCTTTTTCCTATTATTGATATAAATATTGATTATAAATTTTTTGTACACACCCACTCTCATGTAGCACTTTTAGGTTGGGTATATATCGGATTAACTAGCTTACTATTTTACTTCTATATAAATGAGGAAGCTAAAAGAAAATATACAACACTATTTTTATGCACTCAGGTTACAATTGTAGGAATGCTTATTAGTTTCCCAATAACTGGCTATGCTTTATTTTCTATTATTTTTTCTACACTATTTATACTTTGCTCTTATTGGTTTTATGCTTTCTTTAGAAAAAACAATAATTTTAATAAAGATAGTTATGCTTTCAAATTTATAAATGCTGCTCTTATTTTTATGATTATTTCTAGCATTGGCCCTTGGGCATTAGGGATTATTATGAACACCTTAGGAAGCACTTCTCATTGGTATAAAAATGCCATTTATTTCTATTTACATTTTCAATATAATGGATGGTTTATATTCTGTTTATTAGGATTGTTTTTTTCACTTTTAGAAAAGCATCGTTGTGTTATTTCTAAGAAAAGAGTTGCTTCCTTTTATAAATTGATGTTATGGGGATGTGTACTAACTTTACCGCTATCTTTTTTATGGATTAAACCACATATAACTATTTATATACTAGCATTATTAGGCGTAGTTACCCAACTCTTTGCTTTAAGGTATTTATATCAAATAATAAAGAGTCATAAGTTTGTTTTAAAACAGAAAACACCTCGTTTTTTCTTTAATCTAATCAGCTTTGTTTTGGTGTTTTTTACTCTAAAAACGTTAATGCAATCTATAACAGTAATCCCTTATTTTGTAGATTTATCTTATCAAATTAAAGACTTTGTAATAGGGTATTTACACCTCGTTTTTTTAGGGGTTACAAGTTTGAGTATCTTGTTTTTTTTACACCAAAACAAACTATTAAAATTACCCAAAGTTTGGATAAGCATTTACTTAATAGGTTTTCTTTTTTCTGAAATTTTAATATTTTATAAGGGGTTTTGCAATTGGCAGCAATTATCTATCATCAATAATTATTATACAATATTAGTACTGATTTCTGTATTGATGCCAATTGGTGTTTTGGGAATATTTATTACCAATATAAAACCTACTTTTTCCAATCTAAAAGAATCTGTTTAGCAAATCCTTCGCACTGGTCTAAAGTGTCTGTAACATGCTTTAAAGTTGTTTTTGGGTTTATTAAACACATTCTAATAACTACTTGGTTTTGTAAAACAGTGGTTACTAAAAAGGCTTCTCTAGAATCTACTACTCTCGTAGAAATTTCTTGGTTTAATGTATCTACTTCTTCTTCTGTTAAATCTTTATTTAACGGATTGTATCTAAAGTTAATAATGGCTAAAGTAGCTGGAGAAACAATTTCCCAGTTTTTACTTTTTCTTAGGATATCTTCAGTTTTATCAGCTAAATCTATATTATAAGTAATGGCTTTCTTAAATGCATTTAAACCATACGTTTTTATAGACATGTAAAACTTTAAAGCTCTAAACCTTCTTGTTAATTGAATTCCGTAATCATAAAAATTAATTTCAGACTCATTTCCTTCAATATCCCTTAAATACTCAGGTTTTTCACTAAATGTATTACTTAACCAAGAGGCATCTTTTACTAGTAAACAACCAATCTCATACGGTTGAAAAAACCATTTATGAGGATCCACAGTTAAAGAATCTGCACGTTCTATTCCTCGTAAAATTCTACTCCCTTTTTTAGATAAAATTGCAGCGGCACCATAAGCACCATCTATATGGAACCAAAGATTTTCTTTTTCACAGATGTCTGCTAAATCGTCTAAAGGATCTACAGTACCAGTATTGGTAGTACCTGCGGATGCAATAATGCAAAATGGTTTTTTACCTTCTAACTGATCTCTTGCTATTTCATTTTTAAGTTTATTCATACTAAACTTAAACTCAGAATCTGTCGGAATTATTTTAATTTGCTCCTTTTTAAAACCTAAAACCTGAATTGCCTTAATATTAGAAGAATGTGCTTGATCTGATAAATAGATAATACCTTTAGAGAAATCATCACCACATTTTACTCTTCTTGCAGTAGTTAGCGCAGTTAAATTAGCCATAGAACCACCACTTGTAAAAATTCCACCTCCTTTAGTAACAGGGAAATGAAACATTTTTAGCAACCAATTTAATGTAACAATCTCTAGCTCTGCAGCTGCAGGAGAAACAATCCATCCACCAGAAAAAATATTAAAACCTGTTGCTAAAGAATCTGCCATGGTACTAATAAAGTTACTTGGCCCAGGTACAAAAGAAAAAGATTTCGGATGCGTAGATATATTACTATTTGGCAACACATTGTTCACCACAAAATCTAATACTTCATTTGCATCAGTAGCATCATCTGGAGCTTCACTTAAAAATAATGAGTCCATTTCTTCTCTAGAAGCCTTAATTACGGGCTTTTTCTTTTCTTCTTCTTTGTAATGGTCTACTATAATATCTACAATCTTATAACCATAAGATTTCATTTCTTCTTTTGTTAAATAAAAAGGTGATTTCATTCTAAAATAATTTTAGCGCAAATTACATCATCTTAAACTTTTATTGAAGGTAAAAGTTGTTTTATCTCAATAGTATGTTCAAAAAACTTCATTTTAACGTTATGAATAAATGATTTTTATTCATCATTTAACATGTACTTATCCGAAAATGATATCGTTTTAATACAAATATCTATAATTATGTAAAAAAGTGACAAAAGTCATTTTTTATCCCTAATAATAAGATCATATTTGTTAAGAATTCAAAGCCTATTATTGTGAAGGATCTAATGAATAAAAGTGTTGCAACAATAGTTATTGAGAACATAAATACTGCCTCCGTTTTTAAAAAATATAAAATAGACTTTAGTATTCATGGAAACATGTTACTTAGTCAGGCTTGTGAAGAAAAAAACACCAATTTAAAACACATTCTAAAAGATTTAAAGGCGGTAAATGATAAGGTTTACTATTTAAAAGATTATAATTCTTGGAAATTAGATTTTTTAATTGACTTTTTAGTGAATATTCAACATGAATATAAAGAAGAAAATATATTGTTACTAAAAGAATATGGAGAAAAAGTAGCAGCAATTTATGATGAAGAATATGAAGAACTCATAGAAATTAATCTGTTAATATTAAAAGTTGCAGATAATATTCTTGAACATATGAAAAATGAAGAACGCATTATTTTTCCTTATATAAAGAAACTTATTGAAGCGAATACTAAAAAAATAGTGACTGATACAAGTAATTCTCCCTTAAACAGACCAATTGATATCATAGAAGATGATCATGAAAAGGTGAGTAAAACCTTTAAGAAAATAGCCGAATTAACTAATAATTATAAAATTCCAGAAAATGCATGTATCTCTTTTAAAGTTTTATACTTAAAACTGCAGCAGTTTGAAGAATTATTAAACAATCATATTCATATAGAGAATAATATATTGTTTCCAAAAGCTAAAAAGTTAGAACAATCTTTAACGATACTTTCATAGATTTATTTCAACTAATTTTTACTTTTCTTTAATACTTAGCCATTATCTTTTCATTATTTTTGCGTAAAATTCATCATCTTGAAAAGAATACTTTTTTTACTTTTTGTTATTTCATCGGCCATTTCTTTTTCGCAAGAAAACAGAAAAATTGAATATTATGCAGAACAGCAAGAAGCTGATGAGGAAAAATATCCTGGAGCAACATTATTAATTGGTAATGTTAAAATGATTCACGACGGAATTATTTTAACAAGTCAACAAGCATTGTACTATAAAGACAAAAACTTCTTTAAAGCTATTGGAAATGTGCTAATTAAACAAGGAGACACCATTACACAAACCAGTAGTTACGTAGATTACGATGCCAATTCTAAGCAAGCGCTTTCTTGGGGAGATGTGGTTTTAAAAGACCCAACAATGACCTTAACTACAGATACATTGCATTTTGACAGACTAAATCAAAAACTGTATTATAAAAGTTACGCCACTATAAAAGACGAAACAAATACCTTAAAAAGTAAAAATGGAAACTTTTATTTAGAGGATAAAAAGTTTACTGCAACTACAAGAGTTACCGTTGTAAACCCAGAACATCACTTAGAATCTGATCATTTAGATTATTACACCAATTCTGGACTTACCTATTTATACGGGCCAACTACTATAACAAATACAGAAAATGATAATAGAATTTATTGTGAAAAAGGATTCTATAATACCAAAACAGATATTTCTCATTTTGTTAAAAATGCCAAACTATATTTAAAAGAAAGAACTGTAGAAGGAGATAGTTTGTATTATGATAAAAATAAAGGCTTTGCTTCTGCAACGAATAATATTCAGGTAATAGACACGGTCCAAAACTTTATAACCAAAGGGAATTACGCAGAAATATTTGAATTAAAAGATTCGCTATACATTATTAAAAAAGCTGTTGCCATTTCTATTATTGATAAAGATTCTATGTTTATTCATGGAGATACTCTTTTAGTTACCGGTAAACCGGATAAAAGGGTTGTAAGAACGTATCATAATGTAAAAATTTTTAAATCGGATTTACAAGGAAAATGTGATTCCATACATACAAACCAAGAAACAGGTTTGACAAAAATGTTTAAAAACCCTGTAATTTGGTCAGATCAAAATCAGATTACTGGAGATACAATCCACTTAATATCTAACGTAGAAACCGAAAAATTAGACTCGTTAAAAGTTTTAAATAACTCATTTATTGTTTCTAAAGATTCTGTTTCTAACAAAGACTTTAACCAAATAAAAGGTAGAAATATGTTTGGGAAGTTTAAGGAAAATAAATTGCACTTACTTTTGGTAAAAGGAAATGCAGAATCTGTTTATTTTAATAGAAATGAAGAGACAAATGTGTTAGAAACCATTACAAAAGAAATATCTAGTAATATAGAATTCACCTTAGACAGTGGACAGATTGAAACTATAAAATATTTAAAAAAATCTGATGGTAATACCTATCCTCCTTCTAAATTACCAGATGATGTTAGAGAGTTAAAGGGTTTTATTTGGCGAGAAGATGAACAACCTAAAAAGATGGAAGATATTTTTATAAGAGACAATAAAGATACAATCCCTTCTAAAACAGAAGAGAAAGTCGAGAAAATTTCTGACCTTCTTAGTAAGAAAGAAGTTTCAAAAGAAAAAGAGGAAATAGAATTGCCAAAGTCAGATATTTCTCCTAAAAAACAATAAGCTTGAAAAAAGATTTTTTTAAATACCAAGCACAAACAACTCCTCACCCACTTGCAATAGAAATTTCTAAGGCAAAAGGAAGTTATATTTATGATACTTCAGGAAAAGCATATTTAGACTTTGTAGCAGGGGTTTCTGCAAACAGTTTAGGCCATAATCACCCTAAAGTTACAGACGCCATAAAAAATCAGCTAGACGCATATGCGCATGTTATGGTTTATGGTGAGTTTATACAACAACCGCAAGTAGCATTGTGTAAATTATTAGCACAAAATTCTCCCGAAAATTTAAACGCAGTTTACATTACAAACTCCGGAACAGAAGCTACGGAAGGTGCTTTAAAATTAGCCAAAAGAGCGACTAATAGAGCAGAAATAATTGCAGCAAAAAACTCTTATCACGGTAACACGATGGGATCAATGAGTGTTTCTGGGGTAGAAAAACAGAATCAAGCTTTTAGACCTTTAATTCCGGGTACAAAATTTATTGAATTCAACAATCAAAGTGAAGTTGAAAAAATTACCACTAAAACTGCTGCTGTAATTATAGAAACCATACAAGGTGGTGCTGGTTTTATTGAATCTAAAGATGATTTTTTATCGAAAGTAAAACAACGTTGTTTGGAAGTTGGTGCTTTATTAATTTTAGATGAAATACAAACAGGAATTGGTAGAACTGGTACTTTTTGGGGTTTTGAAAACTATAATGTAATTCCGGATATCATAATCACTGGGAAAGGTTTAGGTGGTGGAATGCCAATTGGTGCATTTATTTCGTCATTTGAAAACATGAGTTTATTAAAAGACAATCCTAAATTAGGACATATTTCTACTTTTGCTGGTCACCCTGTTATTTCTGCAGCAGCCGTAGCAACTGTTACAGAAATTACTCAGAATAACTTTATTAAAGAAGCTTTACGAAAAGAAGCGTTGATTAGAAAACATTTGGTGCACCCTTCAATTGTAGAAATTAGAGGAAAAGGATTAATGTTAGCTGCCATTTTAGAAACAGCAGAACTAAACTCTAAGGTAATTTTAAAATGTTTAGAAAACGGATTAATTCTCTTCTTTTTATTGTTTGAAGAAAAAGCAATGAGAATTACGCCTCCACTAACCATTTCTGATGAAGAAATAATTAAAGGTTGCAACATTATTTTAAAAACAATTGATGAAGTAGCCGAATAGGTGTTTTCTTAAATTTATCTAAACTTTTTATAAACAGAAAAGGGCAATTATATAAAATATAATTACCCTTCAAATAAATCAACCATTAACACAATAGTAGATATATTCTTTTTCTGTTATCTTGTTACACTTCCAGATAAAATTGGTAGTGGTCCTGTTACCATATTTATTACTGTAAAAGTCATTGCATCTGCTGGTACAACATGCGCTAAAGGCTTTAAAGCAAAAGGTGCAGAACTATTATCTGGACTTGGCTCTACTGAAATTACCACTGTTTTTCCTTTTAAATCTGTAGGAAAATCTACACCTGCCGCAGATCCTGTTACATAATCTTCTCCTGGAAAAGCTGGTCCGTTTCCAACTGACCCTTTATAAGGTGAAGTTGCCGCGTTTTCATCTGCTACATCTACAGATGTAAAAGTACCTGTACTTACTGGTGTTCCGTCTATAACAACCCATCCTTCATATTTCCATCCGTCAGTTAAAGTTGGTAAACCTAAACCTGCAATCGCTGGAGTGTTAGCATTATCTAAAAACCAAATTCCACTTGCTTCATTAGTATCATCATTATCTGTAGGTGTAGCTAAAATGTATTTTCCCCATGAAGATCCTAAATCTTTAATTTCTCCACTAGCATCAACCACGATGTTGTCTGAATTTACACTTGCTGTATTTCCAGAAAAGTTACCTGCTAAGAGTTTCGTTGCTGCTGGTGCTAAAGCCTCTGCTCCTGTTTCTCCTGCTGGTTCAATAGATAAAACAAATGTTGTTGCTGCTTGTAAATCATCAATACCAACAGTATACGTTTGTGGAAAAGTTACGCTTGTAAATGTACCTGTACTTACTGGACTTCCGTTTACTATTAACCATCCTTCGTAAACAAAATCAGCTCCTAATACTTCTAAACCTGTAAAGTCTACTGTTAAATCTCCTGTTGTTGGTGCAATGTTGTTGTTGTCATCGTCGCTACAAGCTACAAAAGTAGTTGCAATTGCAAATGCGAATGCTAAATTTAAAATTTTTTTCATCTTATTAATATTTATGTTAATGTTGATGACAAAATTATAAGTTTAACAAGTCTTGAAATGTTAGCTAGCTAACACTTATGCTATTTTTTGAAGTAATCTTATCTCTTTTCTATTGAAACTGATGATGTTTGCTTCTTTTAACTCATTCATTAGTACATTTAAATTAGATCTAGAAGTACCAATTAAAGAGGCAATATCTTTTTGTGTATATGGATGTACTATTACTTTATCCCCTGTTTTTTCACAATCATGACCAAATTCCTCACACAGCTCTTTCATAAATTCTAAAAACCTTGTTTTAGAATCCTTAAATAATATTAATTGTAATCGTCTTTCTAATTTCTTAAAACGAAGTCCTAAAAACTTATAAATTTTTAAACTAAAGTTTTTATTATCACGCATTAAATCGTGCATGGTTTCTACTCCTATGGGACAAATTGATGTTGATGCATCTACAGATTGCGCAAATTCATTTCTTATTTCCTCTCCTAATATGGCTTTTTCACCAAACAATTCCCCTTTGGTTAAAATGGCTTTTACAACTTCATTTCCATCTTCTGTATAATATCCTAACTTCACTTTTCCTTTTTCTATGAGATAAACTTTACTGGCAGAGTCTTCTTCAAAGTAGATGTAATCACTTTTCTTATAAGCATCAAAAGAGTGACACTTTTTATATTCTTTAAATTTATGCGGACAAAGAAGATTAAATAAATTTACGTTATCAAAAAACCATAAGTTCTTCATATTAAATAATTTTAGTTTTGGTTATTGATAAGTCTATAAACTCAGCAATAGTTTACAAAATTCTCTAAATTAATTCAATATTTTTAACAATAAATTCGGATTAGGGCAATTATTTTTATAAAATGCTATATTTTCTTTGGATGACACTCCAGGATAATCTCCAAAATTATCTTCTAAATCTCTAATAATTTGAAAGTGTAAATGTGGTGCATACTCTCCGTTTACAGATGAATCTCCTAAATACCCAATAGTATTCCCTTGTAAAACAGTGTCGCCAATTTTTATATTTTCTATGGATTTTAAAGATAAATGCCCATATAAAGTATAGAATACTTCTTTTTTAATTTGATGTTTTAATATAATAGTCGGACCATAATCTCCGTAATTCTTATTATTTTTAAAACTATGGATTTCCCCATCCAAGACCGCTAATACTTTGGTGTTTTCTTTACACCATAAATCAATACCTAAATGAATGTTTCTTTTTTCATTTTCTGATACATTTTTAAAATAATCACTTCTGTCGTAAATATTTCTTTTTTCTAAATAACCTCCAAAACCTATTTTAGCTTTATTCTTCTCTAAAAACGATTTTAAATATACTTCCCATTCCAATGAAGAAGAGATATCAAAATTTAATAAATCTTTATTTTTGGATGAAATTATGATTGGATAATAACTTTCTAAAGAAATTGTTGCATCAATTACAGGTAAAGGCACTTTTGATATTTCATTTAAAAACTGATTGAATTTTTCTGTATTCATAATTGCAGGTAACAAAAAAACTCTCGAATTTCTTCGAGAGTTTTATATTTAAAACGCTTAAATTTTAAGCATTTTCTTTTTTAATTAAGTTTAAGGCAGAACCTTCATTATACCATTCAATCTGACCTTGATTATAAGTATGGTTTGTAACAACCATATCTTTAGATCCATCTGCATGAACAACTTCTATAGTTAAAGGTTTATCTGGTGCAAATTCATTTAAATCTACAAAGTTGAACGTATCATCTTCCTGAATTAAATCGTAATCTGCTTCATCATTAAATGTTAAACCTAACATTCCTTGTTTCTTTAAGTTGGTTTCATGAATTCTAGCAAAAGATTTTACTAAAACAGCAGCAACACCTAAATGTCTAGGTTCCATTGCAGCGTGCTCTCTAGAAGAACCTTCACCATAATTATGATCTCCAACCACAATAGATTTTATACCTGCAGCTTTATAAGCTCTTGCAGTATCTGGTACACCACCAAACTCACCTGTTAATTGGTTTTTAACAAAATTGGTTTTCATACCAAAAGCATTTACAGCTCCTATTAAACAGTTGTTAGAAATATTATCTAAATGTCCTCTATAACGCAACCAAGGTCCCGCCATAGAAATGTGATCTGTAGTACATTTACCAAATGCTTTTATTAATAATTTTACACCTGTTAAATTATTTCCTAAAGGTGTAAAAGGCTCTAATAACTGTAATCTGTCAGAATCATCTTTTACAGCAATTTGAACATGACTTCCATCTTTTTCTGGAGCTAAATACCCGTTATCATCTACAGCAAATCCTTTAGGTGGCAACTCCCAACCTGTTGGTTCATCTAACATTACCTGTTCTCCATTTTCGTTGATTAACGAATCTGTCATTGGGTTAAAGTCTAAACGACCAGCAATAGCAATTGCAGCTGTTAATTCTGGTGAAGCTACAAACGCATGTGTATTAGGATTACCATCTGCACGCTTTGCAAAGTTTCTATTAAAAGAATGTACTATACTATTTTTTGGAGCATTTTTTGGATCATCATAACGCGCCCATTGTCCGATACATGGTCCACATGCATTGGTGAAAATTTTAGCATCTAATTTTTCAAAAATTTGAATAATTCCATCACGAGCAGCCGTAAAACGAACTTGCTCAGAACCTGGGTTTATCCCTAATTCAGATTTCATTTTTATGCCTTTATCAATTGCTTGTTGTGCAATTGAAGAAGCTCTAGATAAATCTTCATACGAAGAGTTGGTACAAGAACCTATTAGTCCCCATTCTACTTTTAATGGCCAATCATTGTCATTAGCAGCCTTTGCCATATCAGTTCCTACTTTTGTAGATAAATCTGGCGTAAAAGGTCCGTTTAATAATGGTCCTAATTCAGACAAATTAATTTCTATAACTTGGTCAAAATATTCTTCTGGGTTTGCATACACTTCTGCATCACCTGTTAAATAGTCTTTTACTTCATTGGCTGCATCAGCAACATCACTTCTGTCTGTAGCGCGTAAATAACGTTCCATAGATTCGTCGTATCCAAAAGTAGAAGTAGTTGCTCCTATTTCTGCCCCCATGTTACAAATAGTACCTTTACCTGTACAAGACATAGAGGTAGCTCCTTCACCAAAATATTCTACAATAGCTCCTGTTCCTCCTTTTGCAGAAACAATACCTGCTACTTTTAAAATAACATCTTTTGGTGCAGTCCAACCAGACAATTTACCTGTTAACTTCACTCCTATTAATTTAGGAAATTTTAATTCCCAAGCCATACCCGCCATCACATCTACAGCATCTGCACCACCAACACCAATAGCAACCATTCCTAGTCCACCAGCATTAACTGTGTGAGAATCTGTACCAATCATCATTCCTCCAGGAAATGCATAATTTTCTAAAACTACTTGGTGAATAATTCCTGCACCTGGTTTCCAAAAACCTAATCCGTATTTATTAGAAACAGATTCTAAGAAGTTAAAAACTTCGTTACTTGTATTTAGAGCAGATTGTAAATCCATACTTGCTCCGTTCTTAGCTTGTATTAAATGATCGCAATGCGTTGTTGTAGGTACTGCAACTTTACTTTTACCAGCTTGCATAAATTGCAACAATGCCATTTGTGCAGTTGCATCTTGTAAAGCAATTCTATCTGGTGCAAAATCCACATAATCTTTACCTCTAACATATGCTTTGTTAGCCTTTTTGTCCCACAAATGTGAATACAATATTTTCTCAGATAAAGTTAAAGGTTTACCTGTTAGTTTACGAGCAACATCCACACGTTCTACAACGTTAGAATACACTTTTTTAATCATATTAATATCAAATGCCATAAGATTTATATATAATTTAGTTGTTAATAATTAATAGTACACTAAGATACAAAAATATCTAATAGTTTTATAACTGAATTTTACTTAGAAAAGATTTAATACTGATAGTGAAATAGATAATTTTGATAGAAAATAGTTGCTTGGAATAAGCAATTACTCCAAAAGAGGCTAATTGCTCGGGGTAGGGATTGAAGTGAAAATCCTTTTTGAGAAGTATGAACAAAAAGATTGTAATAGAAAGCCCGACCACGCTTTTTTAGGCGTGGGAACCTCCAAAAACCTAAAACGAAATAACTTCTTTTTCTTATAGGTTATCATTATTAAAGACGAATATTTAACCATCAAGACCTCACAGATTTTTAAAACCTGTGAGGTCTATAAACATTAATAAGTTAGATAAATAAGAACAAAAAAAGTCTGAGCTTTAAACTCAGACTTTTATATATAATTTTTAACCTTAAGATTATCTCACTAATTGTTTTTGAGATGGTTTAAATTTAGTTAATACAATACCGTCTACAGCTGCCTCGTATTCTGCCATAGTTGGTGTTCTACCTAAAATTGTAGACAATACAACTACTGGTGTAGAAGATAATAAAGATTCTCCTTTTTTCTCTCCAGAATCTTTAACAACTCTTCCTTGGAATAAACGTGTAGATGTTGCCATTACTGTATCTCCTGGTGCTGCTTTTTCTTGATTCCCCATACATAAGTTACAACCTGGACGCTCTAAATATAACATATTTTCGTATCCTGTACGTGCTACTCCTTTTGGTGCGTTGTCATCAAATTCGAAACCAGAATATTTTACTAAAACATCCCAATCTCCTTCTGCTTTTAACTCATCTACAATATTATAGGTTGGTGGTGCAACTACTAAAGGCGCTTTAAATTCAACTTTACCATATTGAGCTTCCACGTTCTTTAACATTTGAGCTAATATTTTCATATCACCTTTGTGAACCATACAAGATCCTACGAAACCTAAATCTACTTTTTTGGTTCCTCCGTAGTAAGATAATGGTCTGATGTTATCATGTGTATAACGTTTAGAAACATCATCATTATTTACATCTGGATCCGCAATCATTGGTTCTGCGATTTCATCTAAATCGATAACAACCTCTGCATGATACTTAGCATTTGCATCTGGTCTTAAAGAAGGTTTAATTCCTGTTTTAAGTTCTACAATTCTATTTTCTGCTTTTTCAACTAAACCTTTAAGAACTTGACCTGCATTGTCCATTCCTTTATCAATCATGATTTGGATACGCCCTTTTGCAATCTCTAAAGATTCAATTAAAGTATCATCTTCAGAAATACAGATAGATGCTTTTGCTTTCATCTCTGCAGTCCAATCTGTAAATGTAAATGCTTCATCTGAAGTCAATGTTCCAATATGAACCTCAATGATTCTACCTTGGAAAACGTTTTCTCCACCAAATTGCTTTAACATTTGAGATTGTGTAGCGTGTACTACATCACGGAAATCCATATAAGATTTCATTTGTCCTTTAAAAGTAACTTTTACTGATTCTGGAATTGGCATAGAAGCCTCACCTGTAGCTAATGCTAAGGCAACCGTTCCTGAATCTGCTCCAAAAGCAACACCTTTAGACATACGTGTGTGAGAATCTCCACCAATAATAATATCCCAATCTCCTACTGTTAGATCGTTTAATACTTTATGGATAACATCTGTCATTGGGAAATATTTCCCTTTAGGATCACGACCAGTAATTAAACCGAAGTCGTTCATAAACTTCATTAACCTTGGTATGTTTGCTTTCGATTTATCATCCCAAACTGAAGCTGTATGACAACCAGATTGGTAAGCTCCATCTACAATTGGAGAAATCACTGTAGCAGCCATCATTTCTAATTCTTGAGAAGTCATTAAACCTGTAGTATCTTGAGAACCTACAATGTTTACTTCTACACGAACATCTGAACCTGCATGTAAAACTGCACCTGGAGTTGTACCAACCGCATTTTTATTGAATATTTTTTCAACAGCTGTTAAACCTTGTCCTTCAATAGAAATTTCTTTTGATGGTGCATAAACTGGCACTACATCTATACCTAATACTTTAGAAGCAAAGGTTTGTAGTTTTTTACCGAAAACAACAGCGTAAGAACCACCTGCTTTCATAAACTCCATTTTTTGTGGTGTAAATGCTGCAGAAATATCTTTTAATTCTGTATCTCCGTTATATAATTTTTTCTCTTTTGTATTAATTGTAAGTACTGTTCCTGTTGCAACAGAATACTCTTCTTTTAAAACAGGATCTCCGTTTTCATCACGAATGGTGTTTCCTTCTGCATCTTTTTGTTGTATCCAGTTTTTAAGATCTAAACCAATACCACCAGTTACACCTACAGTTGTTAAGAAAATTGGAGAAATTCCGTTTGTTCCAGCAATTACCGGCGCAATATTAATAAATGGTACATATGGGCTAGATTTAATACCTGTCCATAATGCTACGTTATTTACACCAGACATTCTAGAAGAACCAACTCCCATTGTTCCTTTTTCAGCAATTAACATCACTCTTTTATCTGGATGCTGTGCTTGTACTGCTTTTAATTCTGCTTGTTGTTCTTTATTGTGCTCAAATAAACACTGACCGTGTAATTCTCTGTCTGAACGTGAATGTGCATCACCACCTGGAGATAATAAATCTGTAGAGATATCACCAACTCCGGCGATAAATGTTACCACATCTATTTTTTCGTCAATTTCTGGTAATTTTGTAAAAAATTCCGCTTTAGCGTAACTTTTAATAATATCTATGGCAATTTTATTACCGCTATTAAATGCCTCTTCTAAACGAGTTGTATCTGCTTCGTAAAGAAAAACTTGTGTTTTTAATACATCTGCTGCTTGTTTTGCAATGTCAGCATCTGATCCTAAGGCTAAATCTAATAGCACTTTTACAGATGGTCCACCTTTCATGTGTGATAATTGCTCAAAAGCAGAAGAAGTTGTAATTTCTTTTACGATTGATTCACCTAAAATAATTTCTTTTAAAAATTTAGCTTTTACTACAGCAGCACTTGTAGTTCCTGGTAAAACATTATATATAAAAAAGTTCAAAGATTCTTCTCTGTACTCGTTTTCTAAATCTTTAATTTGTTCAATGATTTTGCTTAGTAATTCTGCACCATCAATTGGTTGTGGATGAAGCCCCTGTTCTTTACGTTCTTCTATCTGCTTAAGGTAGTCTTTATAAATACTCATGAAAGAAATCTTTAGTTACTGTAGGCCTTTTTAATTCTTATAAACGAAAAGACAAACTGTAAAATTATTTATTTATTTTAGTATGACAAACTTACATTTTTTATATTAAAATTAAAAGATAAATAATAGATTGCGTAAATTAATGAATAAAAAAAAGTTATTCGGTAAAACACTGATTTTAAATCAACAAAAAGGATTGTTTGTTGATTTATTTTGAAGTTTTAATAATTATATAGAAAATGCAGACTAATAAGCCGAATCCTGTACCTTAAAAAGGTTCTTATCATTTATCTAGAGTTACAATTACTCGTAACTTCTATCTGCCTACCCTTTAGAATCGAGCGAGTAGCTCTCAAGCTCTAATTTACATGGCATTGCACCTCATAGAGTTTACCTGGTTTCACTACAGCCTAACTGTACATTCTTTCTGTTGCACTGGTCCTCAGCTCTCGCTGGACGGATGTTATCCGCTATGATACTCTTTGGTGTCCGGACTTTCCTACTTGTAAAAACAAGACGATAAGATAAGTCTGCAATTTCTATATTATAGTATAAATTTATCTTTAGTCATAAAAAAAACCCACTCATAAATGAGTGGGAAAAATTGCTATGAAAAAGAAAAAGTGTTGCCGATAAAATCAGCAACACTACAAATGTACATTAAATATTTAAATAAAATACAACTTATTTTAAAAAGTCACCTATTTATTTAAAATTAACATTTTATTAAGAGAACATGTCTTTTACTTTTTCAAAAAATGACTTGTCAGATTTATTTGGACTTGGTCTAAAATTCTCGTTGTCAGACATTTTATCAAAGAATTGTTTTTGTTCTTTATTCAATTCTTGTGGTGTCCAAACATTAATATGTATTAAGAAATCTCCAGTACCATATCTTTCTATACTTGGTAAACCTTTCCCTTTTAATCTTAAAATTTTACCAGATTGTGTACCAGCATCAATTTTAATTTTTACTTTACCTGTAACAGTATCAACTTCTTTGCTTGTTCCTAAAACAGCTTCAGAGAAATTTACATATAAATCAAAATGAATATTGGTTCCTTCTCTCTTTAAATAATCATGAGGAACTTCTTCAATTAATACTAATAAATCTCCAGCAACAGAGTTTTTACCAGGAGCTTCATTACCCTTTCCTCCTACTTTTAACTGTACGCCTTCTGTAACTCCTGCAGGAATATTAATTGGTACAGTTTCTTCTTTTATAATTAAACCTTGTGCATCTGCTTCACTTGGTTTTGTGCTAATAATTTCTCCAGCACCAGAACAAGTACCACAAGTAGTTGCAGTTTGCATTCTACCTAAAATTGTATTGGTAACTCGCATTTGTTGTCCAGAACCATTACACGTAGTACAGGTTTTATAAGTAACTCCGTCTGCTTGTACTTTACGTCTAACTTTTACTTTCTTTTCTACTCCTTTAGCTATTTCTTCTAAAGTAAGTCTTACACGAATTCGCATATTACTTCCTTTAACTCTAGCTTGTCGCTGACCTCCGCTACCGCCAAAACCACCAAAGCCGCCTCCGAAGCCACCGCCTCCGCCGCCAAAGATATCACCAAACTGACTAAATATGTCATCCATATTCATGCCGCCTCCGCCGAAACCGCCGCCACCTTGTGGACCTTCAAAACCTGCATGACCATATTGATCATAACGAGCTTTTTTGTTTTCGTCACTTAAAACTTCATAAGCTTCTGCAGCTTTCTTAAAATTTTCTTCAGCAGTTTTATCATCCGGGTTTTTATCCGGGTGATATTTGATCGCCATTTTTCTATAACCTTTCTTTATTTCTGCTTGAGTTGCAGATTTTGAGAGACCTAATATTTCGTAAAAATCTTGTTTTGCCATTTTTTATTTTTAATTTTCAGTATTTAGTCATAGTTTTCAGTTCTCACTGCTCACTGTCATTAATACTTCTTTAGTTTACAACATTAGTTTTGCATATGTGCTCACTTTAATTGTAAACTGAATACTTTTTTACTGTCCGATAACCACTTTAGGATAACGAATAATTTTGTCGCCTAATTTGTATCCTTTTTCAACACAGTCAATTACTTTTCCTTTTAAATCGTCTGATGGTGCAGGAATTTGTGTAATTGCTTCATGAATTTCAGCATCAAAAACATCACCAGCTTTAGTTTCTACTATAGACAATCCTTTTAATTCTAAAGTGTTAAATAATTTTTGATAAATTAACAACACTCCTTTTCTTAATTCTTCTGCCTCTTTATCATCTTCAATATGTGACAGAGCACGTTCAAAATCATCTATAATTGGCAGTAAAGATGTCATTAAATCTTGTCCAGCAGTTTTAAATAATTCTATTCTTTCTCTAGAAGTTCTCTTTTTATAGTTTTCGAACTCAGCAAACAAACGTAAAAACTTATCTTTTTCAGTTTGAAGTAACTCTTCTGTTGTAGGTTCTGCTTTTACAACTTCAACTTCAACTTCTTGATTTTCTTCAACTTGAACAGTTTCTTGTTCGTTCTTTATTTCTTCTTCTTGGGTGTTATCTTTCTTACTCATTATCTTTGTAATCGTTAAAATGTCTACTATTAAAAGGCAAAAACGTTGCCAACAAAAAAATAGTGTCAGATTGACACTATTTTTAACTTCTTTATATTTTAACATGGCTCCAATTTTCTCCAGATTTAATTCTATGAATTTGCATATCTGAAACTCCAAATCGTTTGGCAATCATAGTAATTCTTGTTCTTTTATTTTTGAGTTGCCTTTTTATAATTTTCACTTTCCCTTCTGTAAGTTTATAACTAGTTTTTTTATTTTTAATAGCTTCTATAAACACAGGATTTTTAAACTGATGCAACTCTTTCTCTCTTTTAGTTGCCCACTTTAAATTCTCTACAGTATTATCTGTTTTGTCGTAATTTTTATGTAAAACATAAATTTGATCTTCGTTTTCTTTTTCTATAAAATGCTCTGCCACCAATTTATGCACATATCTACTTGTAGATTTGTTATTAGCAATTTGCTTTACATAAATAGTTTCATATCCATTTATAAAACTCTTATTTCTTAAAAATTCTTTATCTTCTTTAAAATAAAGCACTCTTCCAAAATTAGAAATCTTAAATTTTTTTACATCAGAAATTTTCTCATCAAATTTAATATGCTTCCATTCTTCTTTCCACAAACTTCTTATCATGACTTAAAAGTATTTTTAAATTAATAAAAAACTTTTCCTTATTCAGCAATTCTTTCAATTTTAGCGCCAATAGATTTTAAACGAGCTTCAATATTCTCGTAACCTCTATCTATTTGTTCTATATTATTTATTATTGATGTTCCTTTAGCAGATAAAGCAGCAATTAATAATGAGATACCTGCTCTAATATCTGGTGATGTCATTTTAGTCGCCTTTAAAGAACTTTCAAAATTCATACCAATTACAGTAGCTCTATGTGGGTCGCACAAAATTACTTTCGCCCCCATATCTATCAATTTATCAACAAAAAACAAACGGCTTTCAAACATTTTTTGATGTATTAAAACAGTTCCTTTTGCTTGTGTTGCTATCACCAAAACGATACTCAATAAATCTGGCGTAAACCCAGGCCAAGGAGCATCTGCAACGGTTAAAACAGAACCATCTATAAAATTCTGTATTTCATACGATTCTTGTGCAGGAATATAAATATCATCTCCTTTTCTTTCTAGTGTAATTCCTAATTTTCTAAATACATTAGGTATTT
This sequence comes from Polaribacter sp. 20A6, assembly GCF_011378915.1. Taxonomy (NCBI): domain Bacteria; kingdom Pseudomonadati; phylum Bacteroidota; class Flavobacteriia; order Flavobacteriales; family Flavobacteriaceae; genus Polaribacter; species Polaribacter sp. 20A6. The sequence goes on along the minus strand of NZ_WTPZ01000010.1, from coordinate 14,521 downwards.
GCCCTAAGTTGTCCCAACTAACATCTTTAATGGTTAATTCAGATCTTGTCATTACTGCAACACCAATCCAAGAACCAATTTCAATCATATCTGGTAAAACTCTGTGCTCACAACCACCAAGAGCATCTACTCCTTCTATGATTAGTAAGTTAGAGCCAATCCCTGAGATATTAGCGCCCATAGAATTCAACATTTTACATAACTGTTGAATGTAAGGTTCACAAGCGGCATTGTAAATTTTTGTAGTTCCTGTAGCTAAAACAGACGCCATTAAAATATTAGCGGTTCCTGTTACAGAAGCTTCATCTAATAACATATCTACACCAAATAATTCCTCTGCTTCTACTCCGTAAAAATGTTCTTCTTTATTATAACGGAACTTTGCTCCTAATCGTATAAATCCTTCAAAATGGGTATCTAAACGTCTACGACCAATTTTATCTCCTCCAGGTCTAGGAATATATCCTCTCCCAAAACGAGCTAAAAGTGGACCAACTATCATAATAGAACCACGCAAAGAACTTCCGTCTCTTTTAAAATCTGCAGATTCTAAATATTCTAAATTGATTTCATCCGCTTGAAAAGCATAAGAATTTCTACTTAATTTTTCTACTTTTACTCCTAATTCACCAAGAATAAAAATTAGTTTGTTAACATCAATAATATCTGGAACGTTATTTACAACAACTCTTTCTGGGGTTAATAAAACCGCACAAAGTATTTGTAAAACTTCGTTTTTTGCTCCTTGTGGAGTAATGGTTCCGTTTAATTTATGACCGCCTTCAATTTTAAATGATGCCATATACTAATATCTTTTTCTATTTTTATTTTGATTGCTATGCTGTGGTTTCTTATAAGTGCCTTTAGTAGCGGTAGTCCCCTGTCCTTGTGTACGTGGCTTTCTTAACAAGTTTTTACTTTCAGAAAGTTCTTCTTCTGTATTTCTTAAATCTAATTTACCATCAGATAAATCGAATAAATGCTTAAAAATTACAGCATCATCTACAGTATCTTTATTCCAATTTAAATAACACTTTTTCATGTGATTTGCAATGGTAAATACCAAAGCTTCTTTTTTCTCTCCTTCTTCCCAACTTAAAGCAATATCTATCATTGTTTGAATATTATTACCATAGTAACGATATCTAGATGCAGATTTAGGGTATGCTAATCCTTCTGGTTTTTCTTGTAATTCTTCTTTTGATGGTTGTGGGTATGGAGATTCTACATCTAATTTAAAATCTGCCATAATATATAACTGATCCCAAAGTTTGTGTTTAAAATCTGGAACATCACGTAAATGTGGTTGCAAATTTCCCATAACATCTACAATAGCTTTTGCCATTTTATCGCGTTCATCTTTAGTTTCTAAAGCCAAACAATGGTCTACTAATTTTTGTATATGTCTGCCGTATTCTGGTATTATCATTAACGGTCTTCCTGAATTGTATTCTAAATCGAATGTCATTTTTATATTTTTGAGAAGTGTTCTCGATACATTTTCCTTTATCATTTTAACCAAAAGAAAACACTAGAACTGAAAAATTATAGTTTGTAGTTATTTAACGTTGCAAAATAACAATTTATTTTTAGTTTTTAGGATTCATTTTTAATTAGATTCCCTTTTTCAAGGGAAAGACAGTTTAAATGACAATTAAAAACACCGTTTAAGATAGTCTTTTGCTATCCAATTACTTTTAATTTGGCAAATTGAAGTAATAATTTCTTTTTACCAACAGTACCAAATTTAATTTCTGCTTTTTTATTTGGTCCATTTCCTTCTAATCCAATTACCTCTCCTGTACCAAATCTATTGTGCTCTACAAAATTACCCACAACAATATTACCATCAAATAAATTAGGTTTTGAGGTTGCTTGAGATACCTTTTTTAGATTTTTAGGAATAATAATTTCTTTTTTCTTCACCAAATCACGTTCCATTTTTTTACGTTGAATCGGTTTTTGAAAACGAATTCCTTTTGGAGCATCATCAAAAATACTTTTATCTACAAAGTTATTGATTGCTGGGTTGGTACTTTTTGGAGTGATGTAATTTAGATACTGATCATCTATTTCCTCTAAAAATCTACTAGGTTCTGCATCTACCAATTTTCCCCATCTATAACGGGTTTGCGCATAACTTAAATAAGCTACTTTTTCTGCCCTTGTTATGGCTACGTAAAACAACCTTCGCTCCTCCTCTAATTCACTTCGCGTATTCATGCTCATTGCGGAAGGAAATAAAGATTCCTCTAATCCAACAACATACACATACATATACTCCAATCCTTTAGACTGGTGAATCGTCATTAAAGAAACAGATGGTTTGTCATCTTCTTTTTTAGCATCAAAATCTGTTGCCAACGCCACATCTTCTAAGAAAGTAGTTAAAGAAGTATCGCCACCTTCTTCAATTTTATCCGTAATAAAATCTTTAATTCCGTTTAAAAGTTCTTGAACGTTTTCTACCTTACTAACTGCTTCTGGCATTCCGTCTTTTTCTAAATCTTTTATTAATTGTGCCTTTTTTACAACTGTTTCAGCAATTTCGAATGCATTTTTTGTTTGCGATTCTACTTGCAAACTTTGCATCATTGTCATAAAATTACGAAGCTTATTTTTAGTCCCCGTATTTATTTTTAAATCTATTTTATCGATATATTTAATAATATCGAAAATAGATTTTTTATAATGATTTGCAGCTATTGTTAACCTATCTATGGTTGTTGCACCAATTCCTCTTGCAGGATAATTGATAATTCTTTTTAACGCTTCTTCATCATTCGGGTTGATTAAAATACGTAAGTAAGATAAGATATCTTTTATTTCTTTCCTTTGATAAAAAGAGATTCCTCCGTAAATTTTATAATCAATTCCTTTTTTACGCAACGCATCTTCAATAGCTCTAGATTGTGAGTTTGTTCTATACAAAACACAAAAATCATCTGGAGTTAATTGATGGTTCATTTGGTTTTCCCAAATGGATTGAGCTACAAAACGTCCTTCTTCTCCGTCGGAAATGGTACGCATTACATTTATAGCTTCTCCAGGATCATTAGAGGTCCAAACTTCTTTATCTAATTTTGTTTTATTTTTCTCGATTACAGAATTTGCTGCATTAACAATATTACTTGTAGAACGGTAATTTTGCTCAAGTTTAAAGGTTTTTACATCCGGATAATCTTTCTGGAAATTTAATATATTCTGAATATTTGCGCCCCTAAAACTATAGATACTCTGAGAATCATCTCCAACCACACAAATGTTACCAAATTTGTCTGCCAAAGCTCTCACAATAATATATTGAGAATGATTTGTATCTTGATACTCATCTACCATTATATACCTAAAACGATCTTGGTATTTTGCCAAAGTTTCTGGAAAACGAGCTAATAACTCATTGGTTCTTAACAATAAATCATCAAAATCCATTGCACCAGCCTTAAAACATCTGTCTACATAGGTTCTATAGATATTACCAACTTCAGGTCTACTTGCATGTAAATCTGCTTCTTGTAATTCTGGGTTATTAAAATAGGCTTTAACCGTTATTAAACTATTTTTAAAGGAAGAAATTCTACCTAAAATTTGTTTTGGTTTGTATTGCTCTCTATTTAAATTTTTCTCTTTAATTATTGCTGATATTAAACGAACAGAATCTTGAGAATCGTAAATTGTAAAATTAGTTGGAAACCCCAATTTATCTGCCTCAGTACGTAAAATTCTAGCAAAAACGGAGTGAAAAGTTCCCATCCACAGATTTCTAGATTCACTATTACCTACAACACTGGCAATTCTTGCCTTCATTTCTTTGGCTGCCTTGTTGGTAAATGTAAGTGATAAAATGTTAAAAGAATCTACGCCTTGCTTCATTAAATGCGCAATTCTATAGGTTAATACACGTGTTTTACCAGAACCCGCACCAGCAATAATAATCATGGGTCCGTCTTTCTGTAAGACAGCCTGTCTCTGTGGTTCGTTTAAAGAATCTAAATATGTGCTCAATGGTTTATTTTAAAGGAATTTGAAAGCGTGAAATTAACCAAACTATTCGTTTATATAAAAGAAGATGAATACTATTTATTCACAATTTTTACATAAGAAAACCCAAAGATATCTGTCTAAGAACAGATAAACACAATTATCTGCCCACAGACAGATAATTTAAAATATCTGCTTACAGGCAGATAATATTGTTATTTAGCTTAATAATTGATATATTAGCTAAAAATTAAGATTTACAAATGACAAGTATTTTAACAGGCGACATCATCAATTCTAGAAAGAAGGATGATAATTTTTGGTTAGAAACGCTAAAAGAGGCGTTAAGTACTTTTGGTGACTCTCCAAAATATTGGCAGATTTACAGAGGAGATAGTTTTCAATTAGAAATAGAAAACTGTGAAAATGCATTTTACGCAGCTTTAAAATTGAAATCTCATCTAAAATCTATAGAAAATATCGATGTTAGAATCGGAATCGGAATCGGAGAAAAAGAATTTAATGTTCCTGAAATTACAGCATCTAACGGAGAAGCTTTTATAAATTCTGGTTATGCATTTGACACCTATCTAAAGAAGCAAACCATTGCTATAAAAACTCCCTGGCAAGAAGTTGATGCAGAACTAAATATAGCTTTTGATTTGGCTTTATTAACCATGGATTCTTGGACAAAAAACTCTGCAGAAGTATTTAAAATATCTTTAGAAAAGGAAAATAGCACACAAAATGAAATTGCAGCTCTTTTAGGAATTACACAAGGACGTGTTAGTGAACGCCAAAAACGTGCTGGATTTGAACCTATTATGAAACTAGAAAAACGTTTTAGAAAAATTATCAATCAAAAAATAAAAAAAGAAATGGAATTCCAAGTATATGAAGAAAATGATATTTTATCTGATACAATAAAAAAATTAAAGGTTCGTACTGAAAATAGAAAAAAAGAAATGGATAACTTTAAATATACTCTAAATGATGAAAATAATGTAAAAATTGAAAATATAATTAAAAAAGAAAAATCAAAATGATTTTATTTCTAAAACTTTTATTAGCTCACATTTTAGGCGATTTTGTTTTTCAACCAGAAAAATGGGTTAAAAACAAAGAAGAAAAGAAGGTAAAGTCGGTAAAGTTATATTATCACATTGCGCTTCATGCATTATTTTTAGTATTGATACTTCAATTTAACCTTAAAGAATACTGGCTTGCTTTTCTATTAATTATAATATCTCATTATAGTATAGATCTTTTAAAACTCTATCTACAGAAAAAGAAAACAAAACGAATTTGGTTTTTTATAGATCAAGTTTTACATCTTACCATATTAGTATTTGCTACTTCCTTTTATGTAGATTTTTCTTTATCAACAGAAAACCTCATAACAGATCAACTCTTATTATTGATTATCTTTTTACTGTTGGTTATTTTTGTTTCTGCAATTATCATCAAAATAATAATTACACAATGGAATCCTGAAAGTAAAAAAGAAAATGATGATTCTCTTGCAAAAGCAGGTCGTTATATTGGAATTCTAGAACGTTTGTTTGTTTTTACGTTTGTAATTACCAATCATTGGGAAGCTATCGGCTTTCTACTAGCAGCAAAATCTGTTTTTAGGTTTGGAGATTTAACATCATCAAAAGACAGAAAATTGACGGAATATATTTTAATTGGTACTTTATTAAGTTTTGGTATTGCTATCTTTTTAGGAGTATTATATTTGTACACTTTAAAATTCATCTAATTTATGGAAGACAAACTAATAGAAAGTATTGCTTATATTCTACCCGCTGTGATAACTGGTTTAGTTGCCTATTATATTTTTAACAGATTGATCATAAAGCTAAGTTCTGATGAAAAAATAGCGCTACTATCTCAAAGAAAAAAAGAAGCTTTACCTATAAAACTACAAGCTTACGAAAGGATGTTGTTGTTTTGTGAGCGTATTAACCCTGTTAAAATGTTGGTGAGAATTAAACCAATTACAGAAGGCACTCAAGATTATTTACAATTGTTGATTGCAAATATAGATCAAGAATTTGAACACAATTTAGTACAGCAAATGTATATTACAGATGATACCTGGACAGCAGTTGTAGCTACAAAAAATACTATTATTAATAAATTAAGACAAGTTGCAGAAACGGCAAAAACAGCTAATGAATTGCGCGAAAAGGTGATTATAGACTACTCTAAAACATTACCACCAACAGATACCGCTATTAGTTTTATTAAAAATGAAGTGAAAAAATTATTGTAAAAAAAAAGACCATCTAAAATAGATGGTCTTCTTCCTCTTTTCGAAAATAGCAAATTTCCCTTTGTTAAAACTGAAGTCTTACTCCTAATTTCAAGTTTCTACCACGTGTAGAAAATCCTAAAATATCATCGTAATCTTCGTTTAAAATATTTGTAACTCCACCAAATAAAGTTACAGTATCTTCTAATAATTTATAATTAGCCGCAAAATCTAATACTTGGTAACTCTCTAAAGTAACATCTTCTCCAGCAGTTCCAAAAGAACCATACCTATCAAAAATACTTCTATCACCTACATTTTTATAAGTAATATTAAAGAATGTATTTGTAAAAGCATTTACATCTAAACCAGCTACAAATTTATTTGCAGGAATATAATCGTTAAAATCTTCTGTATTATCTTTATCTACATACGTATAAGACGCGTTAACAGTTAAAAATTTAAGAGGCGTAATATTTGTATTTATTTCCAAACCATTTGCATCAGAAGAACCATTACCATATTTGTAAGTAGCATTATCATAAATAATTGCATCTTCCTCTTTTCTATTAAAATAAACCATATCAAACTGAAGCCAATCTTTATAATTTACATCAAAACCTGCTTCAAAAGTTTCATTAGATTCTGGTTTTAAATCTAAATTACCAGAAAAACCATCATATAATTGATACAAACTTGGTGTAATAAAAGCTGTACTATAAGAAGTTAATAATTTAATAGAAGCATTTTCATTCTTTAAAACTGAGTACGCAAGATTCCCGTCATAAACTGCATGATTACCATATACATTATGAATATTTAATCGTCCACCTACATTGGCACTTAAACCAAAATCTGTTATATACACTACACTTGCATAAGGATCTACAGTATTAAAATTTGCAATTCCTTTTTCAATTTCTGCAAAAGGAGTAACTGTATTATTACTGTGAATTTGATAATTTAAACCTGTAATTAATTGAATTTTACCATCCTTAAAATCATATCTATTTACTAAATCTAAATTTACACTTCTACCAACAAATTCGTAGTTGTCTAAAGTACCAGCAAAAGAATTGAATTGCTCTAAATTTCTTTCTACCACATTTGCAGAAGCTAATAAGTAAACTTCTCCTTTATTATAAGTGTATTTTGGTTTTACACCAACTCTAAACTGCTCTTGATCTCCTGTATTTACATCACTATCAGAAAAAGCCCCTGCGTCAAAATCATAATCAAAATCATCATAATTTAAGAAAGTCTCTATAGAAAACTTATCATTTACTGCATAACCTAATTTTAACAATGCATTTTTACTGTAAAAACTATCATTTTCATAAACAGCATTTGTTTTACTTTTTGCAGCAGACATTCCGTCTGTTCCAGTAATACTAAAAGAACCTAAGAAATTAAGTTTCCCTAAAGTACCGTTTAAACTTACGTTTTGGTTGTTATCAGACAATCCGCTTCCTTTAACATTTGCGGTATTATTTGTACCAACACTTGTTTCAAAAGAACCAGAAATTTTATCTTCTGATGCTTTCTTTAAAACAACATTAATAACTGCAGTAGCTGCTCCAGAACCGTATAATGTAGATGATGCACCTTTTAAAATTTCAATAGACTCTATTTGACTAACGGCTAATAAACGTAAATCGAATTGTTGATTAATTGCAGATTGATCTGTAACCGGCACACCATCAATTAAAACTAAAACTTGCCTATTTCTTCCTCCTCTAATATTAATACTTCTTGGTTCTGATGCATTAGAATTTACACCTCTAACATCAATACCAACAACATTATTTAGAATTTCAATAACATTTTTACCAGCATTTTGTTGCAATTCTTTTTGAGTAATTTTCTGAATTACCTTACCGGTATTCTCTTTTTTTAGATTGAATTTTGTTGCTGTAACAACAACTTCATCTAAAGCCTCTACTTTTTCTTTTTGCTGTGCAAAAAGATTTGTGCTAGCAAAACTACATGCCAAAACACCAACAATTAATAATTGTTTTTTCATTTTTAATGATTTAATTTAAGTCTTCTTCTTTTACAAGAAAACAATAATGATTACTCCTTGTTAAACAAGGAATCTAAATAAATCAGGTAAATTTGTGTACAAAATAGAATTAGTACATAAACCTTTATCCCGAAAGTTTTAAACTCGTGATTTATGGCAGGTTTCCTGACTCGTTTTATGTTATTATACCTTCCCAACAAAAAAATGTCAGTGGTAAAAGAATTAATAACATCCTCTAAAGAGGTACTAAATGATGCTGAAATAAACTCAGCACAAGCTTAGTATAAACTTACAGTTGCGGGAACAGTTCTGGATTTCAACCAGATTCCCTTTTAATTCGATGTAAATTATTTCTACATCAAAACCAAAATCGTTGCAAATATATATGCATTCTTATGAACAATCTAATTAATTCGTTTCCAAATTTTATACCTTTAAGGATTGATAATTTTGATAGAAATGAGAATAGAAAATGAATTAAAGTTAGGTTTTAAAGATGTAATGATTCGCCCAAAACGATCTACATTAAAATCGAGATCACAAGTAAGTTTAGAAAGAGAGTTTACTTTTTTACACAGCGATGTTGTTTGGAAAGGAATTCCTATAATGGCTGCAAATATGGACACTGTTGGTACTTTTGAAATGGCAAAAGCACTTGCAAAACATGGCCTTTTCACTGCAATTCATAAACATTATTCTATAGAAGAATGGAGAGAATTTGCAGCAAAAGCTGATGAAAAAATACTAAACAATATTGCCGTTAGTACCGGAACAGGTAAAGACGATTCTGAAAAAGTAAAAGAAATTTTATCTGAATTTCCTCAAATAAACTTTATCTGTGTTGATGTTGCTAACGGCTACTCAGAACATTTTGTGAATTTTGTTCAGAAAATGCGTAAAGATCACCCTAATAAAGTAATTATTGCAGGTAATGTAGTTACTGGAGAAATGGTAGAAGAATTATTATTAGCTGGCGCTGATATAATTAAAGTAGGTATTGGTCCTGGTTCTGTTTGTACAACACGTGTAAAAACAGGGGTTGGTTATCCGCAACTTTCTGCTATTATAGAATGTGCAGATGCAGCACATGGTATGGGCGGACAAATTATTTCTGATGGTGGCTGTAAAATTCCTGGAGATTTATCTAAAGCATTTGGTGGAAGTGCTGATTTTGTAATGTTAGGCGGCATGCTTGCTGGACATGAAGAAAGCGGAGGTGAACTGATTGAAAAAAATGGAGATAAATTTAAAGCTTTTTACGGAATGAGTTCTACAACTGCCATGAACAAACATGTTGGTGGCGTTGCAAATTATAGAGCATCCGAAGGAAAAACGGTTGAAGTTCCTTACAGAGGAAATGTAGATGATACTGTTATAGATATTTTAGGCGGAATTAGGTCTACATGTACGTATGTTGGTGCAAGCAGGCTGAAAGAATTGACTAAAAGAACTACTTTTATTAGAGTTCAAGAACAAGAAAATCAAGTGTATTCATAATGAAAAACATAAAGTTAATTCCTGTTTTATTATTTTTATTGATAACAGTTTCTTGTAAGAAAGAGATTGTTAAAGTTGATAATCATACACAAGCAGAAAGTAGTATTAAATACGCTAAGGGATTTGATATTGTAGAGGATAATGGCGTTAAAAAGTTGGTTATAAAATCTGCCTATCAAAATTCTAAAGAAGTTTCTGAATATATTATTAAAAATAAATCAGAAAAAAATACACCTTTAGAAAATACCATCTATACTCCTATTCAAAAAATTGTAGTTACTTCTACAACTCATATTCCTATGGTTGAGTTGTTAAACGAAGAAACCTCAATTATCGGTTTTCCCTATGCTAGATATGTATCATCAGAAAAAACAAGACAGTTAATTGATGCAGGAAAAATAAAAGAAATAGGTAAAGAAACCTCTTTAAATACTGAAATACTATTAGACTTACAACCAGAACTAGTAGTTGGTTATAGTGTTTCTTCGGCAGACAAAAGCTTAACGACTATACAGAAAGCGGGAATAAACGTAATTTATAATGGAGATTGGTTAGAAGAAACTCCTTTAGGAAGAGCAGAATGGATTAAGTTTTTTGGTGTTCTTTTTGATAAAGAAAAACAAGCTGATAGTATTTTTAAAGTAATTGAAAGTAATTATTTAGTAGCAAAACAAATCGCACTAAAATCAACCAAAAAACCAACCATTTTGTCTGGTGCAATCATGAGTAAAGATATTTGGAATTTACCTGCAGGTGAAAGTTTTGTAGCACAATTTATAAAAGATGCAAACCTTAACTACTTATGGAAACACACAAAAGGAAAAGGAAGTTTGTCTTTAAGTTTTGAAAGTATTTTTGATAAAGGTCAAAATGCTGAATATTGGATTTCTCCAGGGTTCTTTTCTACCAAAGAACAATTATTACAAAGTAATAAAATTTATGCAGAATTTGATGCTTTTAAAAATGATGAAATTTACACTTCAACAATTAAGAAAGGAAAAACGGGCGGAATTATATATTATGAATTAGCTGCCACGAGACCTGATTTAGTTTTAAAAGATTTTATTAAAATTACAAATCCAGATTTATTACCCGATTATAAAATGACATTTTTTGAGAAAATGAAATAAAAAAAGACCTTCAATAGAAATATTGAAGGTCTTTACAATTAAAATTATTGGGGGGTTAATTTTATATTTCAAATGTACTATATATAATAACTAATTCTATTTATTTTATGGGTAGTATTTGGGTAGTATTTGGGTGGTTTACCTTAAAACCCTAGTGTTTTATGACTTTTTTAATGTTAAAGCTTCTTTTCTGTTTTTAATATCTAATTTTAAATAAATATTTTTCACATGAAATTTTACAGTATTTACAGAAATATTTATTTCAGCTGCTATTTCTTTATTTGATTTACTGCAGACTATTAAGTCAAAAATCTCCCTTTCTCTTAAACTCAAATTATTTAAATCTACTTTTAAAGCTTCTTCTTGTATTGTACGATGTTTTATCTCTTTAGAAAACTTTCTAATTTCATTTTTCATAAAGAAATTATATTTCCTTAAATCTTTTTCCCAAAACAAAACAGCAAATGATAATACTATAATTTGTACAAAGCCTCCTATTTTTAAATTGGTAGCATTTGTTTCTAATAATGAAACTCCAAAATTCTTTAAAACGAAAAAATCTAACCCACTAAATAATGAAATGGCATAAGAAAACACAAAGAGCTTCGTGTAGTTATTTTTATTAAAAAGTAGAACACCTAAAAACCAATAGATAAATAAAAGTAGTAGTGTAAAAACACTTAGAATTATATATAATTGATTTACTCTTAAAATAAAAAATGAGATTACTAATAAAACGATTATCAAAAACAAAGCAAAAGTATATTTCTTTACTTTTGGAAAATACTTATCTAACAAGAGAAAACTATTTCCAAATTTTAAAGAAGCATAGCTTAATAAAATGTAATCTAATAGAATTAGGAGTTCTATTTTTTTCTGGTCAACATTAAAAAAATTTAAGAAACCGTCAAAAATCACGAAAATAAAAGTGATAGTCGTTAATAAAAAAGCATGGTAAAAAAAGGAAGAGTCTTTAAAAAAGTAATAATAATTGATACTAAAAAGAATCACTAAAAAAGCAACTCCGTAATAAAAACCATTAATACTTAATTGTAGTTTTTCTTTAAAACTCCCCTCACCAACGGTACTCAATACTACAGGAAAATAAGAACTAAAATTAGAATTCGCTTTTATAAATACTGGGTCTTCTCTAGAAAACATAAAAGAAACATATCTTTCATTATTTAATTTAGAAATCTCATTAAAGTTTTGATATGCATGAACATTAATCGCTCTAATATTTTTTATTCTAAAAAGATAGTCTAAAGCCGTAGTTTTAGCAGGTATCTTAAACCAAAAAGTAGCACTAGAGTGTTTCTCTAAAACCTCTTTTTTTAAAGGTTTAAATTCTGCTTTATTAATATTTTTATAACTGAAACTACTATTAGTATCTTTAAAATAATAAACACCAGATTGAGCAAAAGTTTTAAATCCAATAATAAAAAGAAAGATTAATAATAGTTTAATTTTCATTCGTAGTTTTTTTCAAGTACAACATCTTACACATACATATAAGAAACTAAAAAACAATAAATTAAGAAAAACTACTACTAAATTTTAAATAAACACAATACACTTTTTTAATATTAACGTAAATTTTCTTTTTATGAATTAGCACTTAAAAATAGCTTAAATTTTTAAAACTTCTTTTCTACTTTTAATATTTAATTTTCCATAAATATTTTTGACATGAAATTTAACGGTATTTACAGAGATATTTACTTCAGCTGCTATTTCTTTATTTGATTTACTGGATACAATTAAATTAAAAATTTCTCTTTCTCTAAAACTTAAAACATCTAACTTTACCTTTATAGGTTCCTCTTGTAATGTAAGTTGTTCTATTTCTTCAGAAAACTTTATAATCTCCTGCTTCATTAAAGAGTTATACTTTCTTAAATCCTTTTCCCTATATATCACAGCAAATGAAAGGATTATAATCTGTATAAAACCACCAATTTTTAAGTTAGTGGCATTGGTTTCAAATAAAGAAATTCCGAAATTTTTTAAAATATAAAAATCTATTCCGCTAAACAATATAATTACATAAGAAAACGTAAATAATTTAGTATGCGTATTTTCCTTAAAAAGTAATACACCTAAAAACCAATATACAAATAAAAGTATTGCTGTTAAAATACTTAAGATTATATATAAATCATTCTTTTTAAAAATTAAAAATAAAATTACAAACAGAATAATACCAGCACCTATGATATAGGTATAATTTTTTACTTTAGGATAATAATCATCTAATAACAGAAAACCATTAGCAAATCTAGAAGAGCAATAAGCGAGTATCACATAATTTAAAAGAATTAAAAATTCAATATTTTTTTCATCTACATTAAATAAATGCAAAATACCATCTGATAAAATAAAACTAAGCGTTAAGCTTGCCAATAAAAAGGCATGATATAAAAATGAATTGTCTTTAAAAAAATAGAAATAATTAATACTGAACAGAATTACCAAAAAAGCGACTCCATAATAAAAACCATCAATCAGTAATTGTATTTTTTCTTCAAAAGCAGCATCTTCCACTGTATTTAATTCAACAGGAAAATAGGAACTAAAATTAGAACTAACTTTTACATACATTGGCGATTCTCTAGAAAATTTAAAAGATGAATACCTTTGGTTTCTCAACTTTTTAATTTCTCTTAAATTTTGATACGCCTTTGCATTAGTGGCTCTTATACTTTTAATTCTAAATATATAATTTAAGTCAGTATTATTAGCAGGGATTTTAAACCAGAAAGTAGCTTCAGACTTTTTTTCTAAAACTTCTTTATCTAAGGGTTTAAATTCTTCTTGAGCAATGTTCTTATAAGTTAAACTGCTATTAGCATCTTTAAAATAATAAACATCAGACTGAGAAAAAGTTTTAAACCCAACTATAAAAAGAAATATTAAGAGTAATTTAATTTTCATTATTAGTTTTTTTCACATAGAAGACCTTATATAGATAGACATATAAGAAACCAAACAATAACATAAGAAAAATATCTACTACGTTTTAAATAAATACTTTATAAATTGTTTTAATATTAACGTAAATTTTCCTTTTTATGAATTGAACTTACATATTACTAAAATAGTTTAAATTTTTAAAACTTCTTTTCTACTTTTAATATTTAATTTTCCATAAATATTTTTGACATGAAATTTAACTGTATTTATAGAGATATTTAAATCATCTGCAATTATTTTATTTGATTTCCCTAAAACGATTAAATCAAATATTTCTTTTTCTCTAATGCTTAGATTACCTATACTATCTGAATTAGAATCGTCTTTTATATTAACAGAAAGAACTTCAATTTCTCTAGAATAGTTTATGATTTCATTTTTCATAAAATCATTTTCTTTAATTAACATTTTCATTCTATACAGCACTCCAAAAGAAAGAATTATCATTTCAAAAAAAGCACCAATTTTAATAGATATAGAATCAATATTTATCACCGTTATTCCAATAAATTTTAAAATAAAAAAATCAATTGCAGAGAATAAAAGAAGAGACTCTGCAAAAACCAAAATTTTTGTATAAATATTTTTATTGAGTTATACGTTTAGCTTCTGTTTTATTTGATTTTGATAAACTGGTTTGGCAACTACCATTCTTTCAAT
>NZ_WTPZ01000001.1:0-967860 GCF_011378915.1 Polaribacter sp. 20A6 | reverse complement strand
AGGAATCCCATCATGCTTAAGCCAACTTTTGATCCTCCTTATATGATTCCTCCTTTGTCGGAATGACAAAACTGTGTGTTGAACTCAAAGTTCTCATTACAAACAACGCCTATGTCATTCCGAAGAATTGAGGAATCTCATCATGCTTGAACCAACTTTTGATCCTCCTTTGTCGAAATGTCAAAACTGTGTGTAAAACTCAGAGGTAACATTCCAAACAACGCCTGTGTCATTCCGAAGTAATGAGGAATCCCATCATGCTCGATCCAACTTTATCCTCCTTATGAGATTCCTCCTTTGTCGGAATGACAAGATTGTGTTTAAAACTCAGAGGTAACATTCCCAACAACGCTTTTGTCATTCCGAAGTAATGAGGAATCCCATCATGCTTGAACCAACTTTTAATCCTCCTTATGAGATTCCTCCTTTGTCGGAATGACAAAACTGTGTATAAAACTCAATGGTGTCATTCCAAACAACGTCTTGTCATTCCGAAGTAATGAGGAATCTCATCATGCTCGATCCAACTTTATCCTCCTTATGAGATTCCTCCTTTGTCGGAATGACAAGATTGTGTTTAAAACTCAGAGGTAACATTCCCAATAACGCTTTTGTCATTCCGAAGAATTGAGGAATCCCATCATGCTCAAGTAAACCTTAAACCTCCTTATGAGATTCCTCCTTTGTCGGAATGACAAGACCTATAGTATTCTAATCTTCTTCTATAATAAAGACAGTTTCATAGATAAAATGTGAAATATTATCTATTTTGTTTTATTTAAAGAAATAATACAAATACTTTTAAACTTTACTAGATCAAATAATTAAAGATACATATGTATAAAAATATTTTAATAGTAGTTTCTGTGCTATTTCTTGGTTTTACAACACAAAGTAATTCACAGAATAACAAAAACACAAATATTCCGGTTTTAAATTTTGAAACTTTAGAGCCTTATTTATATACAGATTCGGAAGAAATACATATTGTCAATTTTTGGGCGATGTGGTGTGCACCTTGTGTAAAAGAATTGCCAATATTAGAAGCGTATCAAAAGCAGCATCCTAATGTAAAAATTACATTGGTAAGTTTAGATTTTCCAGATGATCTAGAAACAAAAGTAAAACCGTTTTTAAAACGAAAAGGAATTACATCTAATGTAGTTCTTTTAGACGACCCAGACGCTAATAGTTGGATCGATAAAATAGACCCAAATTGGTCTGGATCTATACCATTTACAATTATATTCAATAATAAAAAAAGGACTTTTCATGAACGTATGTTTGAGAGTTTAGAAGACCTTGAGAATGAAATAAAAAAAATAAATTAAAACCACAATCATGAAAAAAAGCAAATTAGTTTTCGCTGCCATTATTTTAATGAGCAGTCTATTTATTACCCATACAGCAACGGCACAAGATAGAAAAGGTCCACCACCAAACGGAGATAGAAAAGGTCCTCCAAGAGGCGGACACAGCCCCGTACAATCTAAAACATTAGAAGAAATTGGTGGATATAAAATAGGAGATGTGGCTGCTGATTTTAAATTAAAAAATGTAGATGAAAGTACGTTTTCTTTATCAGATATTAAGGATGCAAAAGGATACATTGTCGTTTTTACGTGTAATGAATGTCCGTTTTCTAAATTGTATGAAGACAGATTAGCAGCGCTTCATAATACCTACGCTTCTAAAGGATATGCTGTGGTTGCTATCAATCCGAACGTAAGTGAAGATAATGACAAAGAAAGTTTTAAAGCCATGCAAAAAAGAGCGTCAGAAAAAGCATTTCCGTTTGTGTATTTAGCTGATGAAAACCAGGAAGTATCTCCTAAATTTGGAGCTGTAAGAACGCCACACGTGTTTTTATTAGACGCAGATAAAAAAGTACAATACATTGGTACTATTGATGATAATGCAAGGTCTGCAGAAGCTGTTAAAGTAAAATATGTAGAAGATGCTATTACGGCTTTAGAAAATGGTAAAAAACCGACACCAAACTTTACAAAAGCTATTGGATGTCCTGTAAAAGTGAAATAGTACGTTATTAAAATACGTCATTATTTATAGAGTAACATCGTAAAAAGACTGTTAAAATACTAGTGCGTGTGTGTTTGTGTTTCTTTTTTCTTCGGAAAATATCACAAACATTTGCGCACTTTTTATTTTATATCCATAAAAATAAACATTCAAAATAGTATTATGAAGCTGTTTCGTAAAATAAGAAGAAATTTAATAGACTTAGGCAAGTTTAAATCCTATGCCTTGTATGCTTAGGTGAAATAGTTTTGATTGTAATTGCTGTTCCTATTGCTTGGAAGATAAATGATTTAAGCGATATTCAAAAAAACAACAGTCTGGTAGATGAAATTTACACCAATCTACATGATGAATTAACAACCAATTTGCGTTTGTTAAAACGTTCTATTGAAGAAAACACAGAAACTATTACGGGGTTAGAAAACACGTTAAATTATGTAGGTAAAAGCACCAATAAATTGACACAAGGTGCAAAAGATACCATTTTGAATGTAGCCGTAAATGAAGTGAATTTACAAGACAGTTCTGTAAAATCTATTCTTAGTACAGCTAAAATGGAATTGATAGAAAGTAGTAAACTAAAAGATTTAATAGCTACGTATTTAACCAAAATTGAGCAATTTAATAATCAGGATAAGAAAAATAAAAACATCGTAGAAAACAAGATAAAACCTACTCTAGAAAAGTTTATTTCATTAATAGACATACTACCTAATAATGATCTAAAATATAAACAGATTAAAGAATTTGGGCGTAAATCTGATTATAAAGCCTTACTTTCTAGTCAAAAATATCAGAATAATGTTATCGATCGCTTAATACAAACTCAAATACAATTAGGGTATGCAAGAACTTTACATAGTAAAACTAAAATACTGATTACTAGATTACAAGAAGAAATAGAATAGCCTATCATAAATCGTTTGTTTACACCAATATTGAGTTAACAAAAACCGCTTTATAACGATCATTTACCCATGTATTATTGCAGAGTTTTGAGTGTTTTGTTCTAATCATTTAATAAATCATAAAGTCAATTTAATTTCATCTATTGTGAGCTCTAATTAAGCGGCAAATACATGGAGTTTGTCTATTTCGTTTTATCAAGCCAACCGATAAAAGTACTTTTGATGCAACATAAAATCATAGATATATAACATGAAAAAAGTCGCATTAACTTTAGTATTATCAGCTACAATGTTTAGCTGTAATAGTATTCAGAATATTGGTTCTTCATCTAACCTTAAACAAGCAGCAACCTTATTAGGTTCTTTAAGCTCTAATTCTACAGTACAGCAAATTACAACTCTTTTTACTTTATTAGATACCAATAAAGATGAAGCAATTAGCACAACAGAAGCAATTGGTTCTGTAGCAGAAAACTTTAATGTATTAGATACAGATAGTAACTCTACTTTAAATCTAACTGAATTAACAGGTTTATTAGATTTATTGAAATAATATAGTTTTGAATTGGAGAGAGGGCATACTTTAATAAGTATGCCTTCTTTTGTTTTTAATAGCATTTGCTTAATCTTGATTGTATGGTAAAACAATTAAAATTAAAAAGGCCTTACTAAGCCTATTAAAGGATGTTTTATTTATCAAGCAATTCTACAATGCGCTCTAACTGACAATGGCATGTTAAAATGAATAAAGAGTAGGTGTTTATTGGTTGACTTTTGTTCGTGCATAATTCCATCTATAAAATTTACTAGTTGATAGATATAAATATCCCGTTTGTCTATTCATTTAAAAAGTCATTAAACCTAAGATATATCTAAGAGTCTTAGAAGTATACAAAAGGAAGTTTAATTTAAAACATTAAAATTATGAAAACATTTATAAAATCATTCGTGTTACCATCTTTGTTTATTGTTGCGGTTGCAACACAAGTTTCTGCACAAAAGCGTACAACAACAACTAAAACGACTACAACCATTAAAAGAAGTACAGCAAGTAAAAGAATTCCTAGTAAAAAAGTAACTTATAAAAAACCTACCAAGAAAGTTGTTTCTGTAAGAAATGTACCCAACAGAACGGTTGTTACTTATAAAAATCAAAACTACTATTATGCAAATAATAAGTATTACACACAATCTAGAGGACGTTATATAGTAATAGCTCCAAAAATTGGATTTAGAGTACGTGTTTTACCAACAAATTATAAAAGAATCATGTTTAACAATTACAACTATTACAATGTAAATGGTACTTTTTATATACAAATAAATAATGAATATGAAGTAGTAGAACCAGAAGTAGGAACAGTAGTTTATGAGTTACCAGATGATTATGAAAAAGTTGTGATAGATGGACAAAGCTATTATGAATATGCAAATATTCTATATGAAAAAGTACAAGTAGATGGTACAAGAGCTTATGAAGTAGTGGGTATTATTGATGTGAACTAACACAATTATATTGGTTGATTTATTGAAAAGTGGTTGTCTAAAAAAAAAGTATTTGTCAATCTGAATTCATTTCAGATTCTTATGAATATTAAAATTCAATAAGTAGAGATACTGAAACAAGTTCAGTATGACAAGGTTTTATACTTTTAGACAGCCACTTTTTATGTTTGATTCTTAAAAAAAATGATAGGTAATACTATTCTTTTTTATAATTGATAAAACTAGAATTACTAGGCAGTTCAAAAATTTCTAAGTTAAAATAGGGAACCGCTGCAATTACATGATCAAAAATATCAGACATAATGTATTCGTAGTTTTTCCACCGTTTGTCACTACTAAAAGCATAAATTTCAATCGGAATACCTTGCGTATCTGGTGGCATTTGGCGCACCATAATCATCATATCTTTGTTGGTTCCAGAATGATTTTCTATATACGTTTCTATATATTTTCTAAAAACACCAATGTTCGTAAGGTTTCTACCGTTTAATAATAGTTCTTTATTGATGTTATTTTTTTCATTATACGCATCAATGTCTGCTTGTCTTGTTTCTAAATAAGCGCTAATAGACTGAATTTTCTTAAAGTCTTCAACTTCTTGTGTCGATAGATAATGAATGCTCTCTAAATTGATATTCAAAGATCTTTTAATACGTCTACCACCAGAATTGGTCATTCCCCTCCAGTTTTTAAACGAGTCAGAAATTAGCGCGTAGGTAGGGATTGTTGTAATCGTTTTGTCAAAGTTTTGAACCTTTACAGTAGATAAATTAATTTCAATAACATCTCCATCTGCACCATATTTTTCAAACGTAATCCAATCGCCAATTCTCACCATATCATTGATAGACACCTGAATACTAGCAACAAAACCTAAAATAGTATCTTTAAAAATCAAGATAATAACAGCAGAAGCAGCACCAATGGTAGTAATAAATTTGATAAACTCGATACCTGTAATAATAGCAAAGGCTGATAAAATACCGATTGCCCATGCAAAAATCATAAACACCTGAATGTAACTATCTATCGGTTTATCCTTTAAATTTGGTAAGGTTTTAAAATAGTCTTTTAGAGAATTTAAGAAACTTCTTACTATCCAAAGGACTAAAACAATGGTAAATACCTCTAAACTTTTCTGAATTATATTTTCTATATATTGAAAATCAAAAAACACAAAAGGCACACATTCTAAAGCAAAAATTAACGGAACGATATGCGCTATATTTCGAGGTACTTTATTTTTTACTAAAATATCATCAAAATTAGTCTTACTTTTTGAAGCAAATTGACTGAACAACTGTACAAGAATTTTTCTAATGATATAATCAATTAAAAAGGTAAGAATCGATACAGTAATTAGTAAAGCAAACATGTTTATATATGCTGCATAGGTTTCGGGGATTCCTGTATTTACTAAATAATCGTATAATAGATGTGTAATTTTCATAAATGAAGATTTTAAATAAGCCTTAATGTTAAAAAAAGGGGCGACTTATTATATAATTGTATTTAAAACAAACCAAATTATTCAGTTCGTTTTATAAAGTAGTAGCATTTTAGCCTATAGCTAACATGTATAATAATTATATAGAGCTAGGCATAAAGTAAATTATTGAGATTAAAAAGTGTGTCGTTGCTCTTGTGTAGAAGACGCATTTAACAATTCATTGAACTTTTTAATAGAATCAAAGTTTTGTGAAATTGCATCCGAAACCGCAATTCCAGAAACTCCAGTTTCTAAAATGGCAGCAACATCATCTGTCGTGATTCCTCCAGCTCCAATAATAGGAGTTTCAGTTTTTAAAGCTTCCACAATTAAAGAAAAACCATTTAAACCTAAATCCTTTGTAGAATTCTCTTTCGTTTCTTTATCCTTAAACGGACTTAAAGTAATATAATCTACTTTTTTGCTAATTAAGGCGTTACAATCTTGCAAGGTGTTTGCTGTTGCGCCAACAATTTGCCAAGTGTACAAATGTTCTAAAGCCGTTGTAGCGCAGAAATCTATGTCCTCTAAATGAACACCATCTGCTTTTACTTCTTTCGCAATTTTAAAGTGATTGCTTAAAATTAATCTAGTTTGAAAATGAGATGTAATTTCTCTCGCTTCCAGTGCTAATTTTAAATATTTCTTTTCAGAAATACCTGCAATTTTTAATTGTACCAATTCTGCTCCAGACGAACACGCTTTCTGAATATTTTCTAGATGTTCTTTTAGAGAATTACCTTGAGATATATAGTGTAGTTTAGGAATCATTTTGTGTTCGTTTTGGGTGAGAGTTAAAACTTTTAAAAAGTATTTTATTTAACAGATACTGTTTTAGCGTATTGCATAAAATAAGACTCAAATCGTTTTAAAATAGGGTCCATTTTTTCTGAATACAATACATATTGGCATTTATGTATACTTTGTGTAATTGCCATTAATGCTGCATAGGCCGTTTTTTCAACCAAAAAAGATGCATCATCGATACTTAAAATCTTTAATTGTGTGGTATTTACACCTTCTAATAAAAGCAATTTATTCATGGTTTTAGGCGTAGCAATAAGTACGTCCACTCCTTCAAAAATTTCAGATTTTAACAATTCTATGTGTTCTCTTTCATCACAAGCATAGACACGTAAAGCATCGTATTTACTAAGTTTTATAAATTCGTCATGCAATGCAAGTGCTTTTTCAGAATTCTCTACTAAAACCAATGCCCTTGGTGCAGAACCAACTTCTTGGCACTTTAACTTATGCAAAGTAGTAAGTACTAGTGTAGTCGTTTTTCCGCTGTTTGCTGGAGCTGTACAATAAATGTTTGCACCACTTTTAATAACAGGTATACTTTTACTTTGAAATGGAGTAGGAGTTGTTATTTCTAAAGATTCTAAAATCTCTTTTATATCAGCGTGTAATTTTTTAAAAGGCATATCGAGTAAAAAGCTAATTATGTATTGTGAAAATGAACGGCAAATATACAATTTAATTGACGTATTTATTTCTTTTGAGGCCTCCATTTTATAGCAACCTTGACAGGAAATTTACACCAAACAATTCCTAATGTTTTTTTAACTTGGATTAAAATAATTGTTAGGACTAGTATTTAGGATTGAAACTGAGTTAGAAATGCATATATCAGAATAATAGATAAAATAAAAACACTTTAAAAAGCTCAATTAAATAGGTCGCTTTAAGCGTATGTATTCTTCCTTTTCTTTAAACACATATAAGACCTATTTTTATGATTTTTTGCAGGTTTAAAAAGAGGATATATGTGTGTAAATATTTTAAGAAAAATATATCATAATTACTTAGGTTATAAAGAACTAATTCAATTGTTTTGCAGATTCAAAACTTTAGAATAAATGGATAATTTAATAACCTTTGCAATAACTGTTTTTACAGGCTTTTTTGCAATAACTAACCCAATCTCGAACATGACGGTTTTTGTGTCTTTAACGAGAGGTTTGGACAAAGAAACGAAAAGAGACATTAACAAACGAAGTAATATTATTGCTTTTGTAATTGTAACTGTTTTTGTGCTTTTAGGTAAATATATTTTTGAATTGTTTAATATAAGTGTCCCTGCATTTAAGATTACAGGAGGTATTTTAATATTTTACATAGGATTTGAAATGCTACAATCTAAAAAATCTGATGTAAAAAACATTAAAAATGTAGATGTTGATGAAGATATTGCGGTGTCTCCATTGGCAATTCCTATTTTGGCAGGTCCAGGAACCATTGTAACTGCTATGAATTTTGTAGCAAATGTAGAAACTATACACATTATTTTAGTGATTGCTATCTTCGGAACTATGAGTTTAATTACTTTTTATACGTTTAGATTGAGTGATTTAATTGTAAAAGTAGTAGGGAATAACGTAATTTCTGTGATTGGTAAAATAATGGGTTTAATTATTGCCATTATTGGTACAGGTATGGTAATTACAGGTATTAAAATTTCTTTTGATTTGATTACTACATAATTCCAAAGTATATTTTTTAGTTGAAATTTTTATTTCAAAGGTTTCAATACAATCATAAATAAAAAAAGCCAGTTAGTAATTTTACTAACTGGCTTTTACTTTTTAAAAAGAATGCTTAATTCTTTACAATTTTCATGGTCGTATTCAATTCAGCAATGTGTAAGACATAAACTCCTGAATGCAACCTAGCCATATTGTCTAAGGTTACTTTACCAGTTGATACATCCACTTTTTTACTAAAAACAACAGCACCTAACATATCTATAATTTTTACGGTAGCTATTGTTATATTCGTTGATGTATTTAGTTGTAAGTGTAATTTATCATCAAAAGGAATAGGAAACGTTTTAACCGTATTTACTGCATTTCTGTCAACACTTAAAACAGTTCCTTTATTTCCTGGTGAACCAATAGCAGCTTCATTTGAATCATTTACTGCGGTTGCATTCGCAAAATAAGGCGCTTTATTAATTTCACTGAATCCAGCTTTTTCAACATCATACGATTGTCCTGGGTTAGAAGCCGTATCCGGATAGGTTTCAAAATCAACGATTGTTCCAACCGCAGTTGGTTCTCCAATCCATAAAGTCACAGCATCTCCACCGCCAGATAAACCAGCACCAGCATAGGTTCCTATTTGAACATCTGAAATTGAATAAGCTCCGCCCCAAACTGAAATATAATTGTCTGTGTCTGAAGCATCAATTGCAATTACAGATTCTCCTGGTTGAATAGAAGTAATCCCAGAAATTAAAACTGCTGAAGCAGCATCTTGAGAATCATCATCAAAATAAAGTCCACCTAATTCTGGAGTCCAAGGCAATGGTCCGTTATTCGTAATTTCAAACCAATCTGCAGTAAGATTATCTCCTTCACCGTTCCCTGGCCAGATTTCTGTAATATTTAAAACAGGTCCCACAAGTTTGTTGTAAGAATTTGGTGTATTAATTGCTTCACCTTCTACCGGAGTTCCTGTAACCCCATCAAAACCTTCACCATTATAGTCATTTCTTACCCAATCGCTTGTACTATCTGTGTCTATACCATTTGGAATACGAGAAGCACCTCCAACTTGATTTTCATTTCCATCAAAACCAGGCGCTAAATCTAATGCATATAATAAATCTCCCGATTGACCTTCCGAACTTGCAATACCATCTAGAATTGCAGACCAATAAGTGGTATCTATAGTTCCATCATCGTTGGTATCAATATCATCACCAAGTGTTCCTGTATAATCTTTCACTAATAAAAATGTAGTTGCTCCGTTTTCAAGAATATTCTCTTGGAAAGGAGTGGTCCAATATCCATTTTCATCCGTAGTACCAATTGTAAAAGTTGCATCATCTATTAAACCTGTATTACCACTGTCTCCTTCAATTTCTACAATGGTATAATTTGAATAATCTGTAAAAGGATCTCCATAAATTTCTATAAACTCTCGTGTATCTGTACCAGAATGATCTATTACAAACTCGTTAATTACCGGAGTTTTAACAAATGGTGTACCAACAGTACCTAAAGTAACCACATCACTTCTAAATTTTTTCCATTGATCACGTAAACCTTTATTTTCTTCACCATCATTATAAATAACGGTTGCACCTAAATCTACCAATAATTTTACAGTATCTGCATCTCCATCAGTTCCTAAAAAGGTTGAATTTGGTAACGAAACCAAACCTTCAAAAGAACCATTCGCGTTTAATGCTGTTAAATCTGCATTTCTTAGTTCTGGTTGGTCAGCCTCATTTCCGGTCCAAGTATATAATTTAAAGTCTATTTTTGTTCCGAAAGGACCACCGATTAAAATGCATCCGTTTTCGTTACATTCCATACTTCTTAAACTTCTACCAGCCAAATCTAATAAAATAGGCGTTCCAAAAGTTGCAGAACCAGCTTCCATACCAGGCAAACTTGTAAAATTAGTAACCGGTATAACAATCGCTTTATTTTCTACAGTAGAACTACGCAATCCTAAGTAAGCAGTGGTTGTGCTGTTTGGTGCTAGTGCCAATGCTTCAACTTCTAAAACAGTACTTAATTGAAAATAGTTAGCACCTAATCCATGTAAATTATTCTCATCCCAGTTTAATAAATCTGCTTGTAAACTGTTGTATTTATCGTTGTAGGTTAAGTTTGATGTTGCTCCAGTTCCTGATAAAGTAGTTGTAAAAATTACTGATCTATCAGCTTCTGCAGTAGAACCAATCCAATAAATAGTATCATCCAATCTAAAAGAACCTTCTAAATCTGCTTCTTTGGTTGAACCTAAAAAACTATTAAAATCGATTTCTTTTACCGGTAAACCTGATTGATTTGCGTTATACAAACGAATCGTTTGATCTTCATCATCACCAATCCAAATATAATTTTCATCAATTGCAATTCCTGTAGAACCGTCTGCAGAACCAGTATGAAAACGACTAGTATTTGGTGTAACAGAAGCTGCTGAAGCTGCATAATTAATGGTATACGTTGCAGTGTTATCTTCTGTATCTTTTACAGTGATTGTTATCGTTGAGAAACCAAAAGTACTTGGTATAATTTTTAATAGTCTTTCTCCACTAGCACCCGTAAGAACTAAGTTCGAGTTAGAAACAACCGCTTCATTACTACTGTTTACTGAAACAGTTAAATCTGATAATGCTGTATTAGAGTCAGAAATTAAAAAAGGAATACCAATGGTGCTTGCAGGATCGGTAGTATCATTTACAACACCACTTACAAAGCCAGCATTTGTTTCAGATACATCTAAAAACGATGTTAAATTAGCGGTATCTACAACGATATTTATTGTAGAAGCAGCTACTTTTTCTAAATTACCAGGAGACCCTATTGCAGATTCACCTTCATTATTTACAGCCGTAGCTGCAGGTACAAATGGCCCTTCTCCAAGAATACTAAAACTTCCTTTGGTAACATCGTAAGACTGACCAGGATTTGTTGCTGTATCTGGATACGCTTCAGAATCTACTCTTGTGCTATTATCCGTTGGAGTAGTGGTACTTACAAATAAATTAACGATATCTCCACCGCCGCCTAATCCTTTTCCATCATGCGTAGCAACCTGAACATTGGTTAAGTTGTAAACGCTTTCCCAAACAGCAATAAATTCTGTAGAATTTTCATCTTTTATAGCAATAATAGATTCTCCTGGTTGTATTATGGTAACGCCATTTAACATTACAGCATCGTCTACATAGTCAATTTCATCTCTATCATCTACATAATAAAGGTTTCCTTCGGCAGAAGTCCATACCCCAGAACCTGTATTTGTTATTTCGAACCAATCACCAGTAAGATTATCACCTTTGCCGTTACCAGACCATATTTCTGTAATTTGTAAATTAGGTGCTGTAGAACCTGTGTTTCCTGGAGATGCAATGGCAGATTCACCTTCTTCATTAACTGCTGTAGCAACCGGAACATACGGTGCTTCACCAGTAACACTAAAAGCGCCTTTTATAACATCGTAAGACTGACCAGGATTTGCTTCTGTATCTGGATACGCTGCAGAATCTACTCTTGTGCTATTATTCGTAGGAACCGTTGCACTGATAAATAAATTAACAACATCACCACCTTTCCCTAATCCTTTTCCGTCGTGTGTTCCTATTTGAACATCTGTTAGATCATAAACGTCATCCCAAACCGATGTAAATTCTGTAGCATCTTCATCTTTAATAGCAATAATAGATTCTCCTGGCTTAATAACAGCAATACCGTTTATAAGTACAGCGTCATCTATATAATCAATTTCATCTCTATCATCAATAAAATAAAGGTCTCCCATGGCAGGAGTCCATGCTTCTGAGCCTGTATTTGTTATTTCAAACCAATCACCTGTAAGATTATTCCCCTTACTATTACCGGACCATATTTCTGTTATTTTTAAGGTTGTTTGTGAAAAACCAACAAAATAGCTAAATAAGGCTGCAGTTAAAATTGTAATTTTTTTATACATATTTTCTCTTTTAGAATAGTCACAATATTAATCTTACATCGTTAAAATAATTGAAACTTATTATTACAAATTGGTTAATTAAATAAGGGTATGTAAATAAATTGTTTATTCTGAAAGTGTTTTTTAAGTTGTAATTAGTTTATTTAAGTGATTTTAAAGGAGGTAAACTGTATTCTTTTGGCGCTGCTATAGAGGTTCTTTTATTCTTGACTCTTCATCCTTATTTAAAGTAGAAACCCTTTGTTTTTTTCAGCAATGATAAAAAAAGGTCTTTTAATTAAAACTAATTTTTAACATTCGATTTCTTAAAAAAATAAGTAATTAATTTAATAATCGTGATATCTTTGAACTTAATATAATGATTTGCAACTTTTGCATTTGTAATTATAAAAAAGGAACAAAATAAATAAAGTAAAAATATGACAGGAAGTTTACTTTTTGTAGCAATTATATTGTTAGCAGGAGCAATTATTTGCGTGTCTATTGCCAAACGATTGGGCTTAAGTTCTGTATTAGGCTATTTGATAGCAGGTGTAGTTATTGGGCCTTATATGCTAGGAGTTATTGGGGAAGAAGGACAAGATATTATGCATATTTCTGAATTTGGAGTTGTAATAATGCTGTTTTTAATTGGTCTAGAAATTGAACCGAAGAATTTTTGGGAGATGCGAAAAACCATTTTAGGAATGGGAGGTATACAGGTTTCCCTAACCATGTTGTTGTCTTATTACCTCTTTACTTCTTTTGATTATGAGTCTAAAGTTGCCTTGGTATTATCTATGGCAGTCGCACTTTCTTCTACTGCCATTGTACTACAAACGATAAAAGAAAAAGGATTGATGCATACCACTTCTGGGGCTTCTGCTTTTTCAATTTTACTATTTCAGGATATCATTGTTATTTTTATGATTGGTTCTATTCCGTTAATGGCGAGTTCTAGTCCAAAGATGCCTGCAGATAATCATGGTGGTCATGTTAACTTATTAGATGGTTTGCCAATGGAATTGCAAACGCTAGCCATTATTGCATCCGTAGTTTTTATTATTATAGCAGGTCGTTATTTAATTGTACCAATGCTACGTAAGGTTGTAAAATCTGGAGTTAGAGAACTCTTAATTGCAGCTGCTTTTTTAATTGTTTTCGGAATTTCCTTTGTTATGGAATACGTAGGCTTAAGTCCGGCATTGGGAGCCTTTTTAGGTGGTGTAGTATTATCTAATAGTGAGTTTAAGCACGAGCTAGAAAGTACTTTAGAACCTTTTAAAAACTTAATGCTAGGGCTGTTTTTTATAGCTGTTGGAGCTTCTATTAACTTTATTGTAATTCAAAATAATCCTTTTACTATTGGAGGTATTTTAGTTGCCGTTATATTTATTAAAGCCATTGTTTTATTTATAGTAGGACTTGTTTTTAAATTAAAAATAGATCAAAATTTATTGTTGACTTTTAATTTATCACAAGTAGGGGAGTTTGCTTTTGTATTGTTGTCATTTGCTTTTCAGTCTAGTATTTTAGAGCAAGAACAATTAGATATTATGCTTGTAGTTACCGCCTTAACAATGGGAATTACACCTATTGCAAGTATGATTAACGAACGCTTAATTCTTCCTAGAATAGGTACAAAAGAGTCTATAAAAAGGCCAATGGATGAACATACTAAATCTGAAAAAATTATATTGGTTGGTTTTGGTCAATTTGGTAGTACTGTAGGTCGTTTTTTAAAATCTCATGATATAGAAACCACTATTTTAGATCACGATTCTAATCGTGTAGATTATCTTAGAAGATTAGGTTTTGAAGTGTATTATGGTGATGCAACACGTATGGGATTGTTAGAATCTGCGGGTATTGCAGAAGCAAAGATTTTAATTTGCGCAGTAGACAACCCTGATGCTGCACATCAAATAAGTAAACAGGTTAAGAAAAAATATCCGCATGTAGAATTAATGGTTCGAGCAAGAAACAGATATGATGCTTATGAGTTGGTGAATTTAGGAATTGAAAATATTTATCGTGAAACATTAGACACTTCCTTAACCTTGGCTTGTGATGTTTTAACTAAAGTTGGTTTCGAAAAAGAAACATTAAAAAGCCAAGTAGCCAAATTTATTAAGTACGACGAAGAAAGTATAAGACGTTTGGCGGCTGAACCAAAAGGAGACGATGATTATATATTTAAAAAGCGTGAAGAGTACAAACAACAAGTAGAATCTTTGAAAGAAGATTTTAAAAGAGATAAAAAACAATCTTAAACTAATTGTTTGGCACATGTGTTTTAATGTATTGAAATAAAGCATCTTACTCTTTTTTCTTGTATAGTTTTATAACAAGCTATATTAAGAAATAAACTTGTTATTAGCGTAACGCTACATGATGTAAATGAAAATATTTGTCCTGCTTCGGTAGGACTTTTTTTGTGATTAGATTCTAATAGAAAGGAGTAAATTACTTGAATATTCAAGGTTTATTTGAATCTTTAAGTAGATTATCTACGTAGTAAAAAAGGTATTAAAGTTGATCTTTATCAATGATAAAAAAGTAGAAGTTAAAAAGTGATAGGTAAGAAGATACTGTTTAATAAAATGGAAGAAGATAAAAAAAAATGGTTGTCTAAAAGGAAGTTTTACATCAATCTGAAGCTAGTTCAGTATAACATGATTTAAAACTTTTTAGACAACCACTTGTACTTAAATAATAATACTATTTTTTACTAGAACCACTAAATTTATAAGTAACTCCAAAGTTTAATCCGAAAGAAGAATAAGGTACTTTTTGAGATAATTCAGTAGTATGAGATGAGTCTCCTGATGCAATTGCTGCTGCTTGTGCTGCTGCATCCGCATGTGATAATTCATCTACATATGTTGTATTTAAAAAAACATCAGTTGGAGCACCAGTAGGAGTTGGTAAATTATTTAAAGATTTAAATCCAGGAAATGCTACACTACCATCGGCAGCAACAATGTTTGTGTTAAACTCTGTTAACTCAGAATCTTTTCTTTTTAAACTAATTCCGTAATATTCTGCTTCTACAAAAAGAGAAAAATGTTCATTTAAATCAAAAGAATATCCCAATGCACCTACAAAACCTAAAGGAAATTGTCCGTGAAAGTCTTCAACATAATTTGTTTCAGAATAAGAACCACTAGTTAATCCAAAAGCATTGTACTCTGGTTCACTTAAGAAAGCTTTATTATAAACAACCGCTTCTGTTTTACCACCAACTTTTATTAAAGCACCAATACGCCCGTAAAAGTTGTTTGTAAAATTGTATACCATAGATGCAGATGCTCCAAATGCACGTGCTCTAGCTATAGCATTTACTTCTTGACTAGGTACAGAAACTTTTGTAATAGTTTGATCTGCACCATGTAAATATCCTACACCTAATTCTAATCCAAATTTTTCATTAAAAAAATAAGTTCCTCTTAATTGAAAATTTGAACCTTCTCCGTAACTACCATAATTGTTTTCTGTACTTGTTGTAGTTGTTGTAGTTCCTGTAAGCATTCCGGCACTACTCATTGCGTAACCGCTACTTGCAGATACTTGAAATTGTGCAAAAGATGCTGTACTCACTAAAATTGCTGCTACTGCTGTAATTAATTGTTTCATACTATTTAATTTTTGAATTATTTATAAAAAGATAGAAATTATAGGCGCTACCGTATCTCAAATAAAAGGATTTGATATCTAACTATTGGAGATCATTTTAAGTGCCATAAATTAAAATCGAAGGCAAATATACTTTTTTTTTGATAAGGTTGATGAACCTAACTAAAGGTAAATAAAAACCATTGAATTATTTCGTTTTAAAGTAAAAATATTACTTATTAATTCTTAGCCATATTCGTTAAAAAGCTGATAATATTGGTATTTAATTCCCGTTTTGGTGTGTAAATGAAAATCTAAAGCATTTAATTATTAAAAAATAGTTTAACTATTTTGTGACATTAGTCTAAAATCAATTTCCCTAATTTATTATTCCCAGATAACCAAGCGGTTTTACGATCTACAAACTGAATAGCGTAATAGGCTTCTTTACTGACTTCTACCCAAGTTAGACCTCCGTTATTAGAGAATGAAATTCCTGTTTTACCAACAGCAAAAACCTCTTTTCCGTTGGTTTTAGGCACATACTGCACACAGCTTTTGTAATTAGGGTTTTGTCCGTCTGCAACTAAAGTCCAAGTGAGTCCACCATCATCTGTTATGGCTTTATTGGCTTTGTTTTCTAATGGTTTTGAGTAGTCACCACCTATAACAATTCCGTTATTTTTATCAGTAAAATCAATAGAATAAATACCTTGTGGTCCATTTCCTTGTACAATTGGCGTGTTGTAAATCTGCCAAGTAGTTCCATAATCCTCCGACTTTAAAACGTGTGCTTTTTTTCCTCCGGATGCAATCCATACTGTGCTTCCAATCGTTTTTATATTGGTATTACTTGCCGCAAAAAAAGCTTCACCATCTTCAAATTCAGGTAAATTAGCACACGGAATTTTATGCCAAGTATCTCCACCATCCGAAGTTAAAAGAATAGACGCACAGTTTTCCGTAGGATCTCCAACTGCAATTCCGTGTTGGTTATCATCAAAAAATTGCAAAGCATCATAAAAAACTTTCTCGTGGTTCTCTGTATATTTTAAGGTTTCTTTTCCATCTGAAAGATGATATAATAAAGCAGGATTACCAATACTTAAAGCAAAAACAGCTTTATTATTAGATGCGATACTTCTAAAATTCGGGCGAATAGAATCTTGATATTTCACTTCTAATACCCTTGGTGTCAACTTAGAATCTTCACTATCAGAAAAGAAACCAATATCTCCATTAGAACCCGCATACATAACTTCATGCTTATTGATAACCTGAATTGCACGAATGCTAACGCTGTCTATTTTAAACTCTTTTACGGTAATAGCATTGATTTCTCTAGGTTGATAATTGACTGCACAAGACGCCAAACCTAGGAAACCAAAAATAAATATGATTATTCTCTTCATTTTTGATACTTTTATAGCACTAAAATATAACAAATCATTTTTAGATAATGAAAAAAGCATTGGTAATTTCAGGAGGAGGAAGTAAAGGAGCATTTGCAGGAGGAGTTGCGCAATACTTAATGAAAAAAGAAAAAAAAGATTACGACATATACATTGGTACTTCTACGGGAAGTTTAATGGTTTCTCACTTAGCTCTTGGCAAATTAGATGAACTAAAGGAATTATATACGAATGTAAATCAGAAAACTATTTTTAGTAATAATCCTTTTAAAATAAAAAAAGTAGCTGGAGAAAAAGTGGTTACTATTCGACATTTAAATACCTTTTGGAACTTTTTAAACGGAAGAAAAACTTTTGGAGAAAGTAAAAACTTACGAACTTTAATTAAGAAAAAAATCACCAAAGAAATATATAATGAAATTAGAAAAAATAACAAAGAGGTTGTTGTAACAGTTTCTAATTTAACAGCCAATCAAATTGAATATAAGTCTATAAATGAATGTACCTATGATGATTTTTGTGATTGGATTTGGGGTTCTTGCAACTATGTGCCTTTTATGAGTTTGTTAGAAAAAAATAATTGTCAGTATGCTGATGGTGGTTTTGGGTCTTTAGTGCCTATTAGAGAAGCTATTTTAAGAGGCGCCACAGAAATTGATGCTATTATTTTAGAAACAGAAGTTACTCAGTTTAACAAGTTGCCCGCTACAAACCCTTTTTCCTTATTGTTTGATGTGTTCGATTTTATGTTAGCACACGTAGAAAGACACAATATTACCATTGGTAAATTAGCAGCTACTAATAAAAATATTAAACTAAACTTGTATTATACTCCAACGGTTTTAACTACAAACTCTTTAGTTTTTGATGAAACTTTAATGCGTAAATGGTGGAAGTCTGGTTATAAATACGCAAAGTCTAAGAGAGAAGAATTAATGAGTGAATTTAGACCTGATGTTTTAACAGATCAAGAAATTGAAGAAGGTTTAGACGATTTAGATGACTTAAATTTATAAGTTAATTAGTTTTTTATGCCTTCAGATAAATCGGTTATGATATTTCATTAATTATTCGCTAGCGCGAGCGTCTCGCTCGTGAAACTAGAAATAAAACATAACAAACGATTTTCGCAACGCTTGTTTGAGTCATTTATAGTGATTGTATTTTTTCTAAATTAGTATGTTTATAAAGTGTAGGCACGAGCGGGACACTCGCGCCAGCGGATAAAATTAATTAGATTATGCAATAATAACACATAACGATTGAGCGAGTACTCTTCGCTAACGCGAGCGTCTCGCTCGTGTAACAACAAATAAAATACAACAAACGATTTTCGCAACACCTGTTTGAGTCATTTATAATGATTATTTTTTAGTCTAAAATAGTATGTTTATATTGTGTAGGCACGAGCGAGACGCTCACGCCAGCGGATAAGCTTAGTTAGATTATTCAATAATAACACATAACGATTGAGCGAGTACCCTTCGCTAACGCGAGCGTCTCGCTCGTGTAACAACAAATAAAATACAAGAAGCGATTTTCACAATACCTGTTTGAGTCATTATAATGATTGTATTTTTTCTAAAAGAGTATGTTTATATTGTGTGGGTACGAGCGGGACGCTCGAGCCAACGGATAAGCTTATTTAGATTATTCAATAATAACACATAACGATTGAGCAAGTACCCTTCGCTAACGCGAGCGTCTCGCTCGTGTAACAACAAATAAAATACAAGAAGCGATTTTCACAACACTTGTTTGAGTCATTATAATGATTGTTTTTTTAGTCTAAAATAGTATGTTTATATTGTGTGGGCACGAGCGGGACGCTCGAGCCAGCAGGTAAACATAATAAACTTAAATATATGAGCAGAAAATATAAATTTGGAGAAAAATCAGGAGCTTATTTTATCAGTTTTGCTACGGTAAATTGGATAGATGTATTTACAAGAGATGCTTATTTTTGGTGTATTATAGAATCCTTAGATTATTGTAGAAAGAATAAGGGAATGGAAATTTATGGATATTGTATAATGCCAAGTCATATACATTTAATTTTTCGTTCTGCATTAAATGATCCTTCTGGATTAATTAGAGACTTTAAAGGTTTTACTTCAAAAAAAATGTTGAAAATTATTGAAGAAAACTCACAAGAAAGCAGAAAAGACTGGATGCTATGGATGTTTGATAGAACTGGAAGAAAGAATAGTAACATTACAAATAGACAGTTTTGGCAACAGCATAACCAACCAATTGAAATTTGGTCTTTAAAGGTATTTGAGCAAAAACTTAAATATATTCATAATAATCCTGTAGAAACTGGTTTTGTAACGGATGTTATAGATTGGAAATATAGTAGTGCTAGAAATTATGGAAATAACGACTCAAGTATCTTAGAAATAGATTTGAATTAGATTACGAAAAAACAAAGTTACATAACTATTGAATTTGTATTCACGCTAGCGACAGCGGAGTTGTTGAGTTAAGATCTGTACAAATAATGTTACATTACCATAGAAATAGCATTCACGCTAGCGCGAGCGTCTCGCTCGTGACAAATTAATAAAAAGGCAGCAAGCAAGTTACAAAAAGCATTTATAAGATGTTTTGATGACTAGATTTTTAATAAAATAACACGTTATGAGTATAGACACGAGCGGGACGCTCGCGCTAGCGGAGATAGTGGAAACAAAAAAAATAGAATAAAAAAGCAGTTGTATTTACAATTACTTTTTTATTCTATTTTTAAGATATATTATTTTAAATCTACATACATATTATTACTTGCTGGAGTAGCAAGTTTAGAATTATAAATTTCTGGACTTTCTTGAACATTTGTTTTAAAAACTCCTTTTGCCTCGGGGGCAGTTATGTATTCTATAGTTATTGCTAATAAAGGCTCTGAAGGATCTCCTAAATCACCTAAATTACCATAATCTTCTGCTAATTCAACTCCTGGTAATGTTACTTCTGGAGTAAAGCCATTAATTTCATCTTGATTGTCTTTATTAGATATTTTTAAAACAATAGGTTGCATTGCATATGTATGATTAACATTTAAATTAGCACCTGTTCTAGAGTAATCTTCAGAGTCATATAAAGTAATAGACCCTACTTGTTTCCCTCGTGTTGTTGTACCTACAAGCACAACATTTATATAAGGTCTTAAAGCATTTATAACCAATTCTGAGGCTGATGCGGTACTACCTGAAACTATAAAATAAACTGTAGCAAGGTTTAAGCTATTTATAGATTCTTGCAAAATAACAGCTCCATTTTCATCGGTATTCTTTATTTCATTTGGAAAATAATCAATCAAATTATCAGGGTTAAAGACTTTCATCGCTTTTTCATTCCATACTTGTTTAGAAAAAACGTTATCAGTAGGTTGTGTACTTATCATACTACCTAAATAAGTTGCTGTTCTAACAGAACCACCACCATTATAACGTAAATCTATAATTAAATCATCTACAAGTTGTGTCTCAAAATAATTGAAAGCTGCGTTTAACTCTCCGTCAAAAGAACTAGAAAATTGATTGTATAATAAGTAACCAATTTTTTTACCACTATCATTAATAACTTTAGAAATTGCAACAGGGTTTTCTGTTACGAGTTCTTTTGTTAAAGAAATTGTTGTGCCATTAGCTATAGGAATTCCATCCTTAAAATCTGCCAAACCAATTTCTAAATTGGTATTATTACTAAAAAGTAAGCTTTGAAAATTGTTTTCAGTTAATTGTGTTCCGTTAACAGTCGTAAAAATCATACCTCTTGTAACTCCTTTTATATCTGCATCAGAAGTAGGTATTACATATCTCACATACCCATAAACATTGGTAGCGTTAACGCTGAAAAGATTTATGCCAAACTCCATTCCCGTGCTTAGATTTATTCCTTCAAAAGAGTTTTCTAGAGCTACATAATCATCAACAATCCAAGAAAAACGGTCGTACCCTTTTTCATTTAGACCATAACCATTTTCTTCTGTGTATAATAAATTATCAAATAAATTTTCTGGAGATGAAGAACCTTCTAAATAACTATTTAATTGATTCTGATTGCTAAAACGTAAATCAGCTAAATCAGGAACATCACTTTGCCATAAATAGTAAGCATTTAGACCACCCCAAATAAAATTTTCAACCTCTAAATCAGTGGGAATGCCATCTTCACTTTTATCACAATTAATAAAGAGTAGGGAAATTATAAAAAAGACAATTACTTTAGGGAATAATTTAAACGTCATGAATTTATGTTTATAGAATACAACGCAATATAAAAAGAAATAGTATTATTTTTAAATATGTTGTAACAAAATATATTGTGCATCGTCTTAATTATGTAAACCGATAATAACAATATAAAACTAGTATATGTTTACAAGAAAAATCAACCAAACCAAATGAACCAGTCAGACTTTTTAAAAGTTGTTTTACCCTTTAAGGATAAAGTCTTCCGTTTAGCAAAAAGACTTTTAGTTTCTACAGAAGAAGCTGAAGATGCTACACAAGAGCTGATCTTTAAATTATGGAAAAGCAAAGAAAAGATTGCTGATTATAAAAATGTTGAAGCGTTTGCAATGACCATGACAAAAAACTATTGTTATGACCGTTTAAAAAGTAAACAAGCAAGTAATTTAACATTAATACACAGTAATTATAAAGAAAAAGATACGTCTCTAGATAAGCAAGTAGAACATCGAGACAGTGTAAACCAAGTACACCAATTGATAGAAGCATTGCCAGAGCAACAAAAAATTATTATTCAATTAAGAGATATTGAGCAATATGATTTTGATGAAATCTGCAAAATGGTAGACATGAAACCAACAGCAGTAAGAGTTGCGCTATCTAGAGCAAGAAAAACAATAAGAGAACAATTAATTAAAAAACATAACTATGGAGTTAGCTAACATAGAAAAATTAGTAGAAAAATACGAAAACGGAGAAACGTCTTTGCAAGAAGAAACAACCTTAAGAAACTATTTTACAGGAGGGTCTGTTGCACCACATTTGCAAGAATACGAATACATGTTTAACTATTTTGCTACTAGCAAAGATGAAACGTACACAAAAACCATTGAGTTAGAGCCTAAGAAATCTAAAAAGAGCAACTTAAAATGGTTATCTGTAGCTGCGTCTGTAGTCTTATTATTTAGTGTATTTATTGGTCAGCAAGAATACAAAAGATACCAAGCTAAAAAACAATTCGAGCAAATAAGTAAAGGGTTAATGCTTTTATCAGCTAACCTTCAAAAAGGAGAGCAAGCGGTTGCCACCTTATATACTTATGAAGATACCGTAAAAAAAATATTAAAATAAAAAACCAAGTAACAATAGTAAAACCAAGTAAACACAGAAATTATGAAAAAAATAGCAATATTAATAGCGTTAGTAGTTGCCCCAATGGTAACAAGCGCACAGTCCTTTTTTGACACTTTAGAAGATATGAATGGAGTAGATATGGTAGTAGTTACCAAAGATGCTTTTGAATTAATCTCTAAATTTAAAAATGTTCAAGTAGACGATAATGAAGGTATGAAAGTCTTTCAAATGATTCAAGATTTAAAAGAATTTAAAATGTTTTCTACCAAAGACACAGACATCGCAAACAAAATGGAAGCGATGGCAAATACCGCAATTAAAAAACAAAATTTAACACAGTTAATGCGAATTAAGGACGATAATTCTCGTGTGAAAATTTACGTAAAATCTACTCCAAACAAAGATTATGTGAGTGAAGTTTTAATGTTTATTAAAGGTATTGATAAACAAACAAGTGGACAGGCAGACGCGATCGTTGTTTCTTTAACAGGAAACATAGATATTAATAAAATGTCTGAATTAGCAGATACTTTTTCTAAAAATTAAATCATTAAAATAATGTCTGTTTGAGCGCAGTCGGAAACTTTATCTGTTCTAAAAAGATAGCAATAATTTTCAACTGGGCTCAAAAAGGCACTTTTATCAACAAAAACTTAAAATAAATCATGAAAAACACAACCAAAATACTTTCTCTTTTATTACTTGTCTTGATGATTACTTCATGTAAAAATGAAAAATCATTACAAGGATATTTAGTAGAAAGCCAAGAAAAATCGGGTTTCATAACTGTAGATATTCCTACAAGTTTTTTACAATTAAAGTCTGAAGATGTTTCCGAAGAAGTAAAAGAAACCTTAAAAAGTATTCGAAAAGTAAACGTAGTAGCTTTACCAATTAAAGGAAATGAAGCTGCGTATGAAGTTGAGAAAATTAAATTAAAAAGTATTTTTAAAGATAATGAAGATTATAAATCTTTAATGTCTCTAAAAGCGCAAGGAATGAATGTAAGCATTTATTATACTGGTGATACTGAATCTATAGATGAAGTAATTGCTTTTGGTTACGGTAATGAAATTGGAGTAGGAGTTGCCCGTTTATTAGGCGATAACATGAATCCTGCTAAAATTATAGAAATGATGAATAGCGTAAAATTTGATGGAGACAATGTGAATCTAGATCATTTTAGTGCCATTTTTAAAGGGAAATAGAACTTAATTTTTTTATCTGTAAAAGCTGTAATTTCATTAGAAGTTACAGCTTTTTTGTTATTATATTTGTTAAAAAATATGAATTTAAAGATTAGTTTATTAATATGTCTCTTTTTTCTTATTATTTCTTGTGAATCTAATGAAAGTGTTGAGGAAAAAGTAATTCCAGATGTAAAAATTATTTCACATACTATTTTAGAGAATAATGAAAATTTTATAAAAACTCAAGTTGATTTAGAATTTTCAGACTCAAAAAATAAATTTTTAGAAGAACATGGTGTTTTTTGGTATAAAAAATCAACTCCTAAAAGAAAAATTAACTTTGGGGTTTTAGAAGCATCTCATTTTACAGCAGCTATTTCACAAGGTTTATTAAAAGATTCTATTTATAAAACCTATCCATTTATTAAGTTTCAAGACAAATATATTTATGGAGATACTATCACTTTCAAAAGTTTATTTACTTCTATTATAACAGTAAATGAAATTTTACCTAAAAATGGGTTTATAAATGATACAATTCAAATTATTGGTAAAAACTTTTGTGTAGAAGATTTTAGGAATAGTGTTTACCTTGGTCAATTTTCTCAATTAGATATTATTTCTGAATCAGATACTTTAATTAAAGGTACTATTCCTGCTTATTTAAAAGAATCAACACTTCCTTTAACTCTTAAAACCTGTAACACAACCACGCAAATAAAAGATGAATTTACGATAGATGAACCTATTTTAGATTCTTTAAGTTCTGGAGAAAAATATATAGGAGATGAATTAACCATTTATGGGAAAAACATTCATTCCTCAATCTCTGAAGTTTGGATAGACAATATAAAAGTAGAAGTTTTAAATAGTAATTCCATAGATAGTTTTTCAGTTAAAATCCCTAAAAATTTATCTATAGGTAAAGTAAATTTTAAATTAAAGGTAATTGATAAAGTAATTGAAAAGGAAAAATATTTCCAAACAACAACTCCATTTATAGAGAGCTTATTGCCACAAACAGTTGGTTTTCTAGACACTTTAACCATCAAAGGGAATTATTTTAAACAGAAGAACTCTCAATTAAAAGTATATGTAGGAAATAGTTTGCAAAGTATAGTAAGTCATAAAAAAAACGAAGTTAAAATTTTTATTGACCGATATTTTAACGAAACAGAGCCAAAAGTAAAATTAGAATTTAATGACTTTACGATTGAAGAACCTGTTCAAATAAAACCTCCAGCTATCAAAGGTTTCAATAAAGAGATTTATCATTTAAACGAAACTAATTTTGTGATAAAAACAGAAAGTTTTTTAGATGATGATATAGAAATAGGAGGAAGAGCAAAAACATTTGGAGTTAAAAGTGAAGTTGATGTGTCAGGTAATTTAGGTTTATCTCTAAATAGTTGGTTAGACATTGATTTTTATAGTTGGGGATATAATCTAACAACACCTGGTAGTTTAGAGATTAAAATTAAAACACAGTTTGGAGAAGATTCTAAATTGGTTAAAATTCATAAACCAGAAATAACTTCGGTAAATAAAGAAGAGTTTTTATATAATGATCATATTATTTTAACAGGAAATAATTTTGCATATAGAAGTTTTACAAAAGTTTATATAGATAATGAAGAAGTGCCTTTTCAATCAAATTCAACTTATACGCTAAATAATAGTAAAATAGAATTTCCTTTAAATATAAATACAACTGCAGGAAAGCATAAACTTTACGTAATTACTGCTGGGCAAAAATCTAATGAAATAGAATATAATATTAAAAAAACAGAAGTTTTTTCTTTAAATAAAAATATGGGTACCAGAAAAGACCTTTATGAAATTCAAGGGAAAAATCTTAAAAAACTAGAAATAACTGCAGATAATTTTTATGTTTTTCAAATAAGTGAGGAAGATGAAAAAGTTACGTTTAGATTACCTTATTTTAATAAATTAAAACCAAGTTTTAAAATTACAGCTTCAAGTGGTGACCAAAAATTTGATTTAGGTACTTTTAATGGTATCGAACCTTATGATATTTTTGAAGATGCTTTTGAGAATGATGTTCGTTATTATAAAAAACACATTACTTTTTCTGATGAAGAAAATTGGTATTATTGTAATAATGATGGTGTTTTTAAGTTTTCGTTAATAAAACATAAATGGGAAGTTTTCGATACAAATTCGCCTCCTTTTAATACCCCTCTTTTTGGAGAAAGCACATTTGTTTCTTTGGAAAATGGAATCGCAAAATATGCAATTGGAAGCCAGTTACATACTTACAACACAAATACTAAAGAATGGAATCTAATAAATCTAAAAAACATAAGTATAAAAACAGGTATTGTAGTTGGTGATTTTATTTATGCAAAACAATATGATAAAATAAATTTTATAAAATATAATTTAAAAAATCAAACATTTGAAGATTTAAATAAACCATCAGATTTAAATATATCTTTTGAGAATATTACTTTTGGAGACAATAAAATATTTATAAATCCAGTGCAAGGAAGTGGATATTATTTTGATATTACGAATGATACTTGGAATAATATAGGAAGACCAAGGAATTTTTCAGGAACTTACAATAATGTTGCTCTAAAATATTTTAAAGGAAATTTATATTTTAGTGGTGGTTATACAGATGGGGGAATAGAACATAGATTGTATGAGTATAATTTAATCTCAAATTCTTGGACAGAGAAAACACCAATGCTGCAAAAACTATTGAGTCATTCTATGTTTATAAAAAATGGTAAAATCTACTTTAGTCTTGGCATGAATGAAAATTATAGTATAAATTCTAATATTCAAGTTTATGATTTTATTAATGACCCGAACTAGTTTAACGGGTAATTAACGTTATATGGTATCGTATTTGCTAATTTTGTTTTAATAATAACACTATTTATGATAATTAAAAAAGTTTCATTTCTCCTTTTAATATTGATGAGTTCAATAAGTTTTTCTCAAACTTATAAAACCTATAAACCAGAAAGAGATAAAATTCACAGTTTGGTGCACACAAAATTAAAAGTAGATTTTAATTTTAGCGAAAAACAATTAAACGGGGAAGCTTGGGTTACTGCAAAACCTCATTTTTATGCAACTAATAAAATTACATTAGATGCAAAAGCGATGCTAATTCATCAAGTTTCTTTAAATAACAAGAACTTAGACTATAATTATGATGACGGTAGCATTGTTATTGATTTACCAAAAGAATATAAAAAAGACGAAGAATTTACGCTTTATATAAAATACACTGCACGCCCAGAAAAAGTACAACAGAAAGGAAGCGCAGCAATAACTGATGCAAAAGGATTGTATTTTATAAATGCTGATGGTTTAGATAAAAACAAGCCAACTCAAATCTGGACACAAGGTGAAACGGAAGCAAGTAGCTGTTGGTTTCCTACTATAGACAGTCCGAATCAAAAAACTACACAAGAAATTTATATCACC
The DNA here is from genome assembly GCF_011378915.1 of Polaribacter sp. 20A6. Taxonomy (NCBI): domain Bacteria; kingdom Pseudomonadati; phylum Bacteroidota; class Flavobacteriia; order Flavobacteriales; family Flavobacteriaceae; genus Polaribacter; species Polaribacter sp. 20A6. Next base: position 940,473 of record NZ_WTPZ01000001.1, on the reverse strand, counting down.
GTTCCAGATAAGTTTGTGACACTTTCTAACGGAAAATTAGAAAGTTCAATTAAGAACGGAACAAACAGAACCGATTATTGGAAAATGGATCAAAAGCATGCGCCTTACTTATTTTTTATGGGAGTAGGAGAGTATGAGGTTATTAAAGATTCTTATAAAAATATTCCTGTAGATTACTATGTAGAAAAAGAATATGCTCCGTATGCCAAAGATATTTTTGGTCTAACTCCAGAAATGATTGGTTTCTTTTCTGATATTTTAGGCGTAGAATATCCTTGGAATAAATACAGTCAAATTGTAGGAAGAGATTACGTTTCTGGTGCCATGGAAAATACAACAGCTGTAGTTCACGGAGAACAAGCATACCAAGCACCAGGTCAATTAATTGATGAAAACGTACAGGAAAATACTATTGCACACGAAATTTTTCATCACTGGTTTGGTAATTTAGTAACTACAGAAAGTTGGTCTAACTTAACTTTAAATGAATCTTTCGCTAATTATAGCGAGTATTTATGGAGAGAACATAAATATGGGAAATTAGATGCAGACATGCACTTATTTGAAGATAGTCAGGCGTATTTAAGTGGACAAAATACTGACAAACATTTGGTTCGTTTTAATTACGTGGACAAAGAAGATATGTTCGATTTAGTAAGCTATAATAAAGGTGGTGCTATTTTACATATGTTGAGAAATTATTTAGGTGATGAAGCTTTTTTCTTAGGATTAAAAACTTTTTTAAATGAAAATAAATACAAAGCAGCAGAAGTACATCAATTAAGATTGGTTTTTGAAAAAATAACAGGTAAAGACTTGAACTGGTTTTTTAACCAATGGTACTTTGGAGCGGGACATCCAAAAATAAATGTTTCTTACGACTATAATACGATTCAGAAAAAAGTAACTGTAAACCTGTTACAGTTAAATGTAAATGAATTTAAATTCCCATTAGCCATTGATATTTTTGAAAATGGAAAAAAAACAAGACATAACGTTTTTGTAAATGGAAATGACGCTTCTTTTACGTTTCCTTACACAAAACAGCCAACGTTAATTCAGATAAATGCTGACGGAGTTTTATTATCTGAAATAACAGAGAACAAGGTTTTAAGTGATTATATCTTTCAGTTAAAAAATGCAGAGAACTATCAACATAGAAGAGAAGCTTTGTTAGAAGTAGCAAAGAAACAGGAAGAAAAAGATGCCTTTAATGCTGTTGAAGCTGCAATGAGTGATGCTTCTTACAAAATTAGAATACTTGCTTTACAGAAAATCGACTTAATTAATAAGTTTTCTAAAAAAGATGCCATTAGTAAAATAATGCAAATGGCTAATAATGATGATAAAACATTGGTGCAGGCAACAGCAATTGAAACTTTGGGTAAATTAACAGACCCAGCGTTAAAAACAATCTTCGAAAAAGGACTGGAAAGTAAATCGTATTCTGTTATAGGGAAATCTTTGGTTGCTATGTATTATATAGATAAACCTACAGCAATTGCTAAATCTAAAGAGTTACCAGATGAAATTAAAAAGATATTGGCAACGCCACTAACACGAATTTATATTGAAGAAAAAGACGAAAAAGAACTTCCTTTTATAGCAAAGAGTGTGTTATCTGGAATGTTTTTAACTGGAGACGATACTACCAAAAGTTTGTATCAAAAAGCATTTAAACAAATCTCTGAAAGCAATAACTCTGAGGCAATTCAGAATTTAGTAGACGATATGGTAGTGAAAGGAAATCAATATAAATCCTTTAATTTTGATAAAGTGGTAATCAATTTAATGAGAACCATGATAAATGATCAAAAAACCAAAAATACAGAGAATAAAGTTAGAAATACAGAAATTATTAAGGAAGGAATGGCAAAGTTATTATAGATAACTGTTGATTAACTTACTGTGTATTTAAGTTTACATCCATAATATTATTCAAATATTATTTTGATAACAAAACTTGTATTAAGAACACTAATCTTAGAAATTAAAATTAGTGTTCTTAATACAAGTTTTGTTCATTTAAATCGTAAAAGCCACAAGAATAAACCGGCTTTTATTCAGATTAAAAAAAAGAGTTTTATTTGTTGTTTAAGACATCTTTTTCAAAGCCTCAATAATTTCTTCTGGTTCAGAGCGTGTTCTATAATCTACATTTACATAGTTCCAAGCCACTACACCATCAGATTTTAATATAAAAGTAGCTGGTATTGGCAACACACTACCATTTCCATTGTTTATTTTTTCTAAATCTAAACCACGATCAGCTCGCATGTGTTCTGCTAAAAACTCTGGTACTTCCCAAGCAACACCATATTCTGATGCTACTTTTGCATCTTGGTCAGACAGAACAATAAAATCCATTTCACTAATCTCACTTTTTGTCAAAGAACCATCTGGTACTTGCGGACTAATAGCAACTAATGTAGCTCCCAAAGATTTAATTTCGCTCAATTTTGCTTGTAAAGCTCTTAGTTGTAAATTGCAATACGGACACCAATCACCACGATAAAATGTAATTACTAGAGGACCATTTTCTAATAAAGAACCTAAAGAAATTAATTTTCCTTCAGGGTTAGGTAATTCAAAAAAAGGAGCTTTTTCTCCTACTTTCAGCGCATTTTTTCCATCTTCAAAAGCTTTTGCCTTGGCTATAATTTCATCAACTCCTTTCATAAAATTAGGATTGTTTTTTCTTCCTGCTGCTATTTTTGCGTCCGTTTGTTCTCTTAGGTTATTCATTATTTTCTGTAATTAGTTTTTAGCGATATTTCAAATGTAAATATTTATTAGGCTGTTTTATGTGAAATTAATATTAAAACTTAAAGTAGAATTCTAATTAATTTTAAAAGAATATTTTTAAGCATTACTAAAATTGATTAAAAGCAAACACCTAGAAAACTACATAGTTTCTGTAAATCTATTTATTACTGTTCAAAAATGATACTTCGCTCTGTAGTTTTTTTATACAGGTTCTTGGAAATTTCTGCGCTATTTTCTACAGCACCATAGTTTTTACTAGTTGGGTCTAGCGTATATTCTAGTTGATATGCTATCATTTTATAAAAAGGAATCAAAAATTTTTTGGTATTACATTGCTCTAAGTCGGCTTCTTTTAATAAGTTTAAAACTGTATAAACCGACTCTATGGTGCTTAAACAAAGAGGATCTGGCTGTTGCTTAATAATAAATTTCGATTTAATCTGATTATCAAAACTCACTCTTTTTAGGGCTTGCAAGTTGGTGCTCAATTTTAGCATTTTACGAGCGCAAGGCCAAGTGCCATCCAAAATAAAAATATGTGCATTAGTTCCTATAACCGTTTGCGTTTCAGTATTATTACTTGTCGATAAATTAAAGCTTTCTTTACCCGGATATAATAAGAAAAACGTACTATTTTCTTTTGCTAATATTTCATTGATCCGTTTATTATTAGTAAAATCGACACCTACTATTATTTCTGAATTTTCAAGTTGAAGATTCGTCATATAGCCGGTTCCTTTTTTTTCTTTTTTATATTCCTTTGGGTGCATCAAAATAACAAATCGTGTCTGAGTATGTAATGTACTGATGTACTTACAAATACAAGTACTTGAAGAACGCATGCATTTGTAACATTTTATTCTTGTTTCTTTTATCTCTACTGGCAAAGTGAATCTCTTTTTGTTTTTAATATATACTATAACGAATTTAATATTTTTCACTCATAATAATCTAAAGTTAAAAAGTAGGTTATAACAACTTATCAACCAAAAATCTATTTCCACAGCGTCATGCATAAAAACCATCCAAAGTTTTAACCACAGTTCCCTAATCAGATAGTATCTTTGCACTTTATTTTATTTATGTCTATAAACACACTTTTAATTACTCCGCCTTTTACACAATTAAACACGGCGTATCCTGCAACCGCATACATCAAAGGATTTTTAGATTCTAAAAATGTACCAACTACTCAAATAGATTTAAGTATCGAGTTGTTTACGGCTGTTTTTACAAAAGAATTTATAGACGCTATTTTTAAACAAGCAGCAATGTTGGGCAACAAAGAATTGCCTTTGGTTTGGAAACAAAAAGAAGAATACATTAATAAGGTAGATTCTGTAATGGATTATTTGCGAGTGCAAGAAGTTACAGCTGCATATCAAATAGTACATAAAGATTATTTACCACACGGACATAGGCGAATAAAATTAGACAAAGATTTAAGCACTGAGTTTGGGAAATTAGGAATTTTAGACAAAGCCAAACATATTGCAACTTTGTTTGTAGAAGAGTTGGGTGATTTTATAAATACCAATGTAGATGAGTTTTTCTCTTTTACACGTTATGCAGAACAAATTGGTAGAGCTGCTTCTAGTTTTGATGAGTTAGATGACTGTTTGCAGTTTGAAACTACGCTGATAGAAGACGAAATGTTGTATATTTTAGAAGAGAAACTAAAGCAAGATTCGTATGATTTAATTTGTTTTACAGTTCCTTTTCCTGGTAATTTGTTTTCCGCTTTGCGATGTGCGCAGTTTATAAAACAAAATTATCCAGAGATTAAAATAGGAATGGGTGGCGGTTATTGTAACACCGAATTAAGAAGATTATCAGACCCAAGAATTTTCGATTTTGTAGATTTTATCACTTTAGATGATGGTGAAGGTCCGTTGTTAAAAATTACAGAATTTTTAGGCGGAAAAATAGGAGAGGAGTCTTTAGAAAGAACTTATATCTGTAGAGATAACAAAGTGATTTATGCAAATAAATTGCCAAATACCATTTTTCATCATAAAAATTTACCTGCACCAAGTTATATTGGTTTACCTACAGAAAAGTATTTGTCTTTTTTAGATGTAATGAATCCGATGCACAGAATGTGGTCTGACGGAAAGTGGAATAAACTCACTATTTCTCACGGTTGTTATTGGAAACAATGCTCTTTTTGTGATGTAACTTTAGATTATATTGGTAATTACGAAAACACAACAGCAGAAGATTTAGTAAATAAAATTGAAAAAATAATTTCAGAAACAGGTATTACAGGTTTTCATTTTGTGGATGAAGCTGCGCCACCAAAAATGCTAAGAGCTTTAGCAAATAAGTTGATGGAGCGAAAAGTCTACATTACTTGGTGGACAAATATTCGTTTCGAAAAAACATTTACGCCAGAATTATGTGCTTTACTTTCTAAATCTGGTTGTATTGCCGTAACCGGCGGATTAGAAGTTGCGTCTGATAGATTATTGGCAAAGATGAAAAAAGGCGTAGATATTGGTCAAGTTGCTAGAGTTACCAAAGCTTTTTCTGATGAAAATATTATGGTACACGCGTATTTAATGTTTGGTTTTCCTACAGAAACAGCGCAAGAAACCATCGATTCTTTAGAAGTTGTACGTCAGTTATTTTATCATAATTGTATTCAATCTGCATTTTGGCATCAATTTGCTTGTACAAGCCATAGTCCGGTTGGTAAAAATCCTGATGAATTTGAAATCAATATTATTGGTCCGGAATTTAAAGGTTTTGCAGAAAATGATTTGTATCACGAAGATCCAACAGGAGCAGAGCATCATTTATACAGCCAAGGATTAAATACTGCTTTAAATAACTACTTAAATCACAAAGGATTTGAAATTCCTTTACACGAATATTTCGATTTTAAAGTTCCTAAAATAACTTTAGAAAGTAATTTGGTAGCTGATTTTTTAGAAGTATAAAATTATTTTTTTTAGAAGCTATTTCCTGCTTTCACTACTCGCTTTTTTTATCCTTTTAGAAGGATAAAAAAAGAGCTCAAACAAACCGTTCAATCAGGGCTAAAACTTGTTTGTAAACATTGCCCCTTTACTAGAACTAATTGTTATTCAATATCCAATTAAATAAATTCTCTTTATCAATAATAGACCAACTATGAGGATGTCTATCTCCATTTGCTCTATAACCTTTATTTTTTGTAGTAATATATGTTACATCTTTAAAATCAAGTTTATGTAAAGATTTAGATAATTTTTGAATGTAATATGCATTTGTTTGTTCAAAATCAGTCTTTCTATTTACTTTCCACCAATTTAGATCTGGCTCAGTATATAATCTAATTTTAGTGTTTTTTAAATTACTGAGGTTTTTAGTGTAATTAGATTCAGAAGTAAATACTGCATGTTTTTCGTACTTAGAAATTCCATCTTTTGGGTTTCCTAGTTCTTTATTAAATAGCTGAAGTATCCAAGTACTTTCTTGAACAGCTACGTCAGAAAAATTCTTTTTTATATTTATTTCAGAAGCTTTATACAATGCTAAAAGATCAATAGGAGAATCCGCTATAAAAACTCCTTTAGGATCAATATAAAACTCTTTCATGCCGGTAATATAATTACTGATTAGTAAACTTACAATTCCTCCACTTGAAAAACCGCCAATATAAATATCTTTATGGCTTAAATTATGTTTCTCTAAAGTGTTTTGTAAAAGTGTTGCTAAGTTCTTTTTGTCATTTTCCTCAAGCCAAAGTTTGTTGCTATAATTCATTAAAACCAAACTTATTTGATTCTTTTTAGCAATGTCTAAAACCTGGAATTCTCTTTTTATATCTGCAGCTTTTTCTCCAAAACCACCAAATAAAATTAATACAGCTTTAGAATCTTCAATTGGTTTTATAATTTCGAAATCATCAGTAATAAAAGTCTCTATTTTAACCTTTTTTTCAAATTCTTTTTTCTTTTCTGATTTACAGGAAATCAAAAATGATAAGAGTATTATAAGTGCAACATTTTTCTTCATTCTTAGCTTTTTATAACTTTACGTTAATTTTTTTCGGTTTTAATACTGAAACAAAATCAACGTAAGTTGCTAAGTTAATTGTTTTTATTTTGCATACGCTCCAGAAGAATAGGTTAACTCGTAACTATGTGTATATACTTCAAAAACGATTCCGAAAGGATCTTCTACATAACACATTTTAAAAGGTTTGTCTTTTGGGTAATATTCTCTAATAGGCATTCTTTGTTTGCCTCCGTACGCCACAATTTTATCTACCAATTCTTCAATATTTGGGTCTTGAATACAAAAGTGAAAAAGCCCTGTATTAAAAGGACTAAATTCTGGTGCTTCTTTTATGCCTTGTGGAAATGAAAATAACTCAACTCCAATTCCGTCTGAAGTAGATAAATGTGCGATTTCGAATTCTTCCCAATCTTCACCAAAAACATCAATACACATTAAACCAATGGCAGTTTCTTTTTCTTTTTTAACTACAGAAGGTTCCATAATAATATACCAACCCATTACTTCTGAATAGAATTTTACAGCTTCTTTAATATTTGGAACGGTAAGACCTATATGTGAAAATGATTTTGGGTACTCTTGCTTTGTTTTCATAATTTCTAATTTACATTACAAAATTAATTTATATTTGCCTATTTGGCAATAACTTACCTAAAAGTAGTATAGTTACTAAAACGAGTAAAATAATGATTATCAGTAAAATAAATAATAAATTTTGATAGAAAAAATTACTTGTCCGCTAAATTACACTATGAATTTAATTGGCACAAAGTGGAAGCCTTTAGTTTTGTTTCATTTACTAGAAGGAGGATTGCGTTCAGGTGTTTTACAAAAACATATTGATGGTATTTCTAACAAAATGTTTACACAAACTGTAAGAGAATTAGAAAAAGATGGACTTATTTCTCGAAAAGTATATCCTGTTGTTCCGCCAAAGGTGGAATATAAACTAACCAAAAGAGGGCAATCTTTAGAAGGAATTCTAAGAAGTTTAGACAAGTGGGGTTTAGAGGATGTTGAGCAATAAGCGAACTATTTTATTCCGTTTAATAATAAAAATACTCAAAACAATTATTAAAGTTGTTTTGAGTATATCTTATATTATTAAAAAAAAGTTCAGTTCTTTTTTAAACGAACAATAGTATAATTGTTAGTAGAATTCCACCGACAGCAAAATACATTCCTTTTTTAAAAACAGGCATTTTTGGTGTATACATCCAAAAAGCAGAAAAGACAAAGAATAGTAAAGAGACTCCAAAAAAGATGTTTAAAAAATAAAGCGGACTACTCGTATTTGCTTTATGAAGTTTTTCCATTTTGTCTAATACAAATGGTAATTGCATTTTTTTGATGGTTGCTAGACCGGTTGTTTGGTTGTAATTTCCATTTCTTAAATATAAAACAGCTCCTTCATGTTTTATTACTTTAGCTCCTTTTTTAAATATTGGTGCTAAGTCTCGTTCAGTTAAATTTGGTGCTAATTTTTTCTCCGTGATTACTTCTGATTTTAAGAAATCGGTATTCCTAAAAACCATTAAAATTCCACTTAATGCGTATACAAACATGATTCCGGCTAAAAAATAACCTAAATATCTGTGAATAATTCTAACTTGAAAAGAGAATGGAGTCTTTCTTTTTACCATAATGTTATTTAATTTAAAAGTATATTATAAGGACTTATATTTCCGTTAATGGTTTAATCTAAAAGTGTTTTTTTAATCATTTTTTTTAATGATTATTTCGTTTTAACATGTACATCCATTTGTGGAAAAGGAATAGCAATATTATTTTCAACAAACTTACGCCTTATAACTCTACGGATATCACTTTTCATTCTATCGGATCTAAAAATCGTGCTACTATAAAACAATACTTGAAAATTTAAAGACGATTCACCAAAACTCAATAATCGTGCTTCTACCTTTTTATTTATACTAACTTCTGCGTGTTCTCTAGCGCTTTCTTCTAAAATTTTAATTACAAATTCTACATCACAATTGTAAGAAACTCTAATATCAATTCTAAAACGATTCAAGTTAGCTTGATGACTCCAATTAATTACTTTATTAGTAGTGATTAAAGAATTAGGAATAATAATAGAAATATCGTCTGTATTTAATCCTTTGGATGTTCGCAAACCAATTTCTTGTATTTTTACAGTATCTCCATCAATTTCTAAAACATCAGAAATTCTAATAGACCTTTCAGAAAGCAAAATAATACCAGAAATAACATCATTAAACGTTTGTTGTAAACCAAGTCCAACCCCAACTAATAATGCTGCAGACCCTGCTATTAAAAGGGTTACTTCAATACCTAAGGCCTCTAACATAAAACCAAATGAAAGTACCCAAATTATATATTTTATAATCTGGAATAAGGAATAGGTATTTCCTTTGCTAAACTCATCTACACTCTTATTTCTAAATAAAGATTTTTTTAACAACCATAAAGCAACTTTTGTAACTAAGTAAATTAATAGTACTAGGCATAAAGCACCTATCTTTAAGCTGTATTCTTCAAAACTAAAGAGTTCAAATTCTAAAATTGTCTTTAATAATTCCATATAATTATTATTTGTAAAGTATTATTTTGGGTAGATTACTTTCTAATACTTCCGATTAAATAAAAGATAAGCAGCACAAAAATGATTATAAAAAAATTAACTGCTATGTTCTTAATGCGGGCTGCTTTATATTTCTTTCTAATTTCTTCTTTTAAAATTTTCATTTCTGTTTTCGAAATCTCAGGAAATTTTAATTCATGACGAGAACTATTTGTAAAAAAACCTTCTTTTCTATTTTGAAGCTCATATTTTAAAGAAACTTTTCTGTTTTTAGCAGCTTCTTGTTTTTTAATTAATGTAGTTAATGCTCCAAACGCTCCATGCATAATTATTATTATTTTTTACAAAACATATTTGTCAAAAATATCATTCAATTCTTTCTCGGGCTCATCACATAAACCAGGATGCGTTTTAGAACTCTGTATAATGGTACTTCTGCAGGCTGCTAACCATCTAAAACGATCTGATATTTCAAATTCACCAATTTTACCACCTGCAGCTTTTCCTTCACAAATTAGTTTCCAAGCATTTAAATAGTTGTTTAAAATCTCTAACTCTAATTCTGGTGCTAATGCTTTTAGTTTATCAGCATTGATGTGGTATTTTATGGCCAAGAATTTTTTACGTTTAGAAAACAAAATAACACCCACATTAAAGAATTCTTCGCGTTCTACTTTTGGAACCAATCTAATAATAGCATATTCAAATGTAACTTTATCTTGCATCTTCCGCTTCTTTTACTAATTCATCAATCATAGAAAGTTTTGCGTTTAAAAAACGATTATAAGCTGCTCTCATTTCAGTAGGATTTAAAACATCTCCTTCATTTATCAACCAATCTTCAGGCAAGTTTGCTACAATTTCATGTATTACATCTGCATTTATTACTTTTTTAATTTCCGATGAAGCTTCTTGTAGATGCGTCGCTTTAGGCAAAAGTACATGGTCTTTTATTAAAGGAAAAGTTCTTGTTAAATGGTTTTCCCAAGTTGCCCAATTATGATGAAAGTAAAAACTGGCTCCATTATCAATAATCCAAAGTTCATTATTCCAATTTAGTAAGTTGGTGTTTTTAGCGGTTCTGTCAATATTACTTATCAAGCTATCTAAAATAACTACTTTAGAAGCCGTAAGCGCATCTGCAACCGAAACTAAAGGATCATACGTAATTGCGCTCGATAAAAAATGCAGCCCTAAATTTAAACCGACACTAAATTTTAGTAAATCCTGAATTTCTTCATCGGGTTCTGTTTTACTAAAAGAATCATCTAAATTCATAAAAACCAACTCTGGCACTTTTAAGCCAATTGCTCTTGCAAGTTCTCCTCCAATAAATTCTGAAATCAATGCTTTTTTACCTTGACCTGCGCCTCTAAATTTAAGTACGTATAAAAAGCCATCGTCTGCTTTTACGATTGCAGGCAAAGATCCGCCTTCTCGTAAAGGTTGTAAGTATTGTACAACATTTACGGTTCTAATATCAATTGTATTCATAAATACTAAATTATACTAATTCTATAACTTGAAGTTTAATAAGAAGATTTTTTTTATCATTTCTGATATTCATCAAAAGTACCATCAGAATAAAAAACGACAATACGTTGTATTTTTTTTCCAACTGTTTCAGGCGAAGTGTCGTTAAAAAAAGTTGGAGCAGTAGCTGCCTTCGGTTCTGCATTTTTAGGAAAACTACCTTTTCCGTTTAACAACCAATACATATCTACATCACTAAATTCTGTAGTTACTTTTAAAATAAAATCTAAACTTGGTTTATTTCTTCCGGATAGGATATGGGAAATGCTGGAGCGTTGTACACCCACTTTATCTGCAAACATAGAGGCAGATAATTGATGAAATTCCATCACTTGTTTTAAACGTGTAGTAAATTCAGATATGTTTACCATTGTAATAATATTTCTTTATACAAATGTATACAATCTAATGATAGTAACAAAAGATATAATTGTAAACAGTTTAAATAGTGATTTACCTCATTAAGTAAAACTTCAGGTAAACTACATAAACATCTAAATAATAATGTTTTAATATTTAACTATAAGGTTTTATTATCTATTTTTACTTAAGAACAATATGAATAGTACTGATTACATAATGCAATTTACAAAAGTAACACACTCATCTGAAAACTCTATTTACATTTGTAACAAGTAATGAATTTACAATTGTAACTTGTAAACTATTAACAATTGTAAATGCATAAATGACCATCAATTATTCAATTAAAAAATATTTTAAAACGGTAATTATTGTAATCCTTAGAGCTTCTTTTTTATAAATAATTATAGATATGATTAAATTTATATGATAGTTAGCTTTTAAAAATTCTTTATTTTTGAAAAAAAATATTAGCATACCATGAATACTTTACCAATCGATTTTTTAGAAAATATTTATTCCGTAGAAAAAGAAAATGCGCTACAAGGAAAATGGATTACCTATAAAGACATCGAAAATTTATTTTCTAAATACGCTTCAAAATTTGAGGTTTCAAAAATTGGTACTTCAGAAGAAGACAGACCTATTCATCAATTAAAAATTGGTACGGGCTCTAAAAAAATATTATTATGGTCTCAAATGCACGGAAACGAAAGCACAGGTACAAGAGCATTGTTTGATCTTTTTAACTGTATTTTAAATTCATCTGAGAGTACTTTTACAAAAATACTAGAAGAATGTACGTTGGTTTTTATACCGATGTTAAACCCAGATGGCGCACTTGCATACACTAGAGTTAATGCCAATAATGTTGATTTAAATAGAGATGCCGTAAATAGAGAAGCAAAAGAAAGCAGACTATTGCGCAGCATTCTAGAAGATTTTAATCCGCAGTTTTGTTTCAACCTACACGATCAGAGAACTATTTTTAGCGTAGAAGGAACTAAAAACCCTGCAACGATATCTTTTTTAGCTCCTTCGGAAGAAATTACAAGAGGACTTACAAAAGGGAGGATAGCTACTATGGATGTGATTGTAAGCATGAATGCGATGCTACAGAACGTGATTCCTAATTTTATTGGTAGATATACGGATGAATTTTACCCGACAGCTACAGGAGATAATTTTCAAAAATTAGGATATAACACTATTTTAATTGAATCTGGTCATTATCCGGATGACTACGACAGGGAAGAGTCTAGAAAATATACTTTCTTTTCTATATTACAAGGACTGCATCACATAGCAAACTCAAATTCGTTTATCAATTATGAGGATTATTTCAATATTCCGAATAATGATAAAATTTTCTACGATGTTATTCATAGATATGCTGATCATAAGCAAGACGTTGCATACCAATATGAAGACAAAATAATAGAAGGTAAGTTTGTATCAAAATTAAACAAAGTAGATGAAAATAGTTTAAATTCTAAGGTTGGACACTGCGAAATCGTTTTCGAAGATAAAAAAGTTTAAGTATTTGTTAGTTTTATGTTAGTTTAATTAAATTAAAATCATAAATTTGCGTAGTAATTTGAATAATACGTAAAAAATGAAAAAATTTATATTAGACGAAATAGATCATCAGATTTTAGATGTGTTAATTGAAAATGCAAGGACTCCTTTTACCGATATTGCAAAACAACTATTGGTATCTGCAGGTACCATTCACGTACGTGTAAAAAAAATGGAAGATGAAGGTATTATTCAAGGATCTACACTTACATTAAATTATGAGAAAATGGGATATTCTTTTATAGCACATGTAGGTGTGTATTTAGAGAAAACATCTATGACTCAGAATGTTATTGCAGATTTAAGAAACATTCCAAACGTTACTGTAGCCTATGTAACTGCTGGCAAATACAATATTTTTTGTAAAGTAAGAGCAAAAGGTACTAATGACGCAAAGGATATTATTTACAGAATAGATGATATTCCTGGAGTAAACAGAACAGAAACAATGATCGCTTTAGAAGAAAGTATCAATGATAAAAAGAGAATGATGCACGAGATTTTTCAACAACTGTAAGCTTCTTTTTTTTAATACTATTTAAAACCTTATCTGTAAAATGATAAGGTTTTTTTTATGGATTCTATCGCTTTATCTGTATGTTTGTTAGTATAACTATAAAATCTACAATTTATGTCTTCAAAAATTGATTTTATTAAACCTCTTTCTATTCATAACGATACGTTATTAAGTCTCTATAAAAACATGTTAAAACCTCGCTTAATCGAGGAAAAAATGCTGATTCTTTTAAGGCAAGGAAAAATATCTAAATGGTTTTCCGGAATCGGTCAAGAAGCAATTTCTGTTGGTGTTACAGCAGCTTTAGAGAAAGATGAGTATATTTTACCAATGCACAGAAATTTAGGAGTTTTTACTACTAGAGAAATCCCTTTGCATAAATTATTTTCTCAGTGGCAAGGAAAAATGAACGGCTTTACAAAAGGTAGAGATAGAAGTTTTCATTTTGGTACACAAGAATACAATATTGTAGGCATGATCTCTCATTTAGGTCCACAATTAGGTGTTGCAGACGGAATTGCATTGGCCAACTTATTAAAGAAAAATAACAAAGTATGTGCTGTTTTTTCTGGTGATGGCGCCACGAGTGAAGGTGATTTTCATGAAGCGCTAAATGTAGCGGCAGTTTGGGATTTACCAGTCTTATTTTGTATTGAAAACAATGGTTACGGCTTATCTACACCTTCTTTAGAGCAATTTAAATGCGAACATATTGCAGATAAAGGTATTGGTTACGGAATGGAAAGCCATATTATTGATGGTAATAATATTTTAGAAGTATATTCAAAAGTTAGTCAACTAGCAAAAAGTGTCAGAGAAAAACCAAGACCAATTTTATTAGAGTTTAAAACGTTTAGAATGCGCGGGCACGAAGAGGCGAGTGGCACTAAATATGTTCCGCAAGCGGATTTAGATTTTTGGGCAGCCAAAGATCCTGTAGAAAATTATCAAGAGTTTCTTAAAAATGAAGGGGTTTTATCGGAAGCACTAGAGGTTTCTCTTAAAACAGAAATAGTTCACGAAATAAATGAACACCTTCAAATCGCTTTTGATGAGGAAAAAATAATTCCGAATTTAGAAACGGAACTCAATGACGTGTATCAAGATGATGTATCTAATGAAATTACACCTTCAACAAAAAAGAAAATCATTCGATTTGTAGACGCTATTTCTGAAGGCTTAGAACAATCCATGGAAAAACATGCCGACTTAGTAATCATGGGGCAAGATGTTGCAGAATATGGTGGTGTTTTTAAAGTTACAGATGGTTTTGTAGCAAAATTTGGAAAAGAACGTATTCGTAATACACCTATATGTGAGTCTGCCATTGTTTCTGCCGCGTATGGTTTATCTGTAAACGGAATGAAAGCAGTAGTTGAAATGCAATTTGCAGATTTTGCTTCTTCTGGCTTTAACCCGATTGTAAATTTATTAGCAAAATCTCATTATAGATGGCAACAAAAAGCCGATGTTGTCATAAGAATGCCTTGTGGGGCAGATATAGGCGCAGGTCCTTTTCATAGCCAAACCAATGAAGCTTGGTTTACCAAAACTCCTGGATTAAAAGTAGTGTATCCTGCATTTCCGCAAGACGCAAAAGGGTTGTTAATTGCAGCGGTTAACGACCCAAATCCGGTACTTTTCTTTGAACACAAAGCATTGTACAGATCTGTTTATCAAGAAGTTTCAGAGAATTGTTTTACTATAGAAATGGGTAAAGCAGCACTTTTACAAGAAGGAACGCAGCTAACAATAATTAGTTACGGAGCAGCAATACATTGGGTTTTAGAGGTTTTAGAAAATAATAAACATATTTCTACAGATGTTATAGACTTAAGAACTCTACAACCTTTAGATGTAGAAACAATTTATAAATCAGTTAAAAAAACAGGTAAAGCTATTGTAGTTCAAGAAGATTCTTTGTTTGGCGGAATTTCGAGTGATATTTCTGCTTTAATCAACGAAAATTGTTTTGAATACTTAGACGCTCCCGTAAAGAGAGTCGCTAGTTTAGAAACGCCAATTCCGTTTGATAAAAATTTAGAAAATCAATATTTAGGAAAAAATAGATTAGAAAAAGTGATTTTAAATTTGATAGATTATTAAAATTTGTTATTTTTAGAACTTAATCCCCTACTAATGAACAACAAACAAATCACTTTAAAAAACCGTCCACAAGGAACTCCAGACAAAAACACTTGGCAATTTGAAGAAATTCCAATTCCGAGTTTAAAAGAAGGAGAGATTTTAATTCAACAACATTATATTTCTTTAGATCCAGCAATGCGTGGTTGGATGAATGATACCAAATCTTACATCTTTCCAGTTGCATTAGATAGTGTTATGAGAGCAGGTTCTATAGGTAAAGTGATTCAAAATAACAACAATCCTAATTTTCAAATTGGCGATTGTGTTTCTGGTTGGGGAGGCGTGCAGCAATATATTATTTCTGATGGAGAAGGTTGTTTTAAAGTTGATGAAAAAATGGCACCGATGCCCGCTTATTTAGGTATTTTAGGAATGCCCGGAATGACTGCTTATTTTGGTATTTTAGAAGTAGCAAATATAAAAGAAGGAGATATTGTATTGGTTTCTTGTGCTGCAGGTGCTGTTGGCAGTATTGTTGGACAGATTGCAAAAAATAAAAGGTTGTAAAGTAATTGGTATTGCTGGTGGAAAAGAAAAATGCGATTATATTGTAAATGAGTTGGGGTTTGATGCCGCTATCGATTATAAATCTGAAAATATTTATACCGCTCTAAAACAAAAATGCCCAAAAGGAATTGATGTTTATTTTGATAATGTAGGTGGAAAAATTTTGGATGCCGCTTTAAGCAAATTACGCATGAAAGCAACCGTAGTAATTTGTGGAGCAATTTCTCAATACAACAATAAATCTAAGGTAACAGGGCCTAGTAACTACCTCTCTTTATTGGTTACACGCTCTTCTATGAAAGGTATGGTGGTAACAGATTATTCAAAAGATTTTGGCAAAGCAGCAAAGCAAATGGCTATTTGGATACAAGAAGGTAAATTAAAATCTCGCGAAGATATCTATGAGGGAATTGAAAATTTTCAAGAAACCTATAACAGACTATTTTCTGGAGAGAAAAAGGGTAAATTAGTGATAAAAGTGATAGAATAATGGAAACAGAACACTTTTTTCAATGCCCACATTGCTGGGAAGAAATTTCAATGATATTAGACCAAAGCGTCTACCAACAAACCTACATAGAAGATTGCGAAGTCTGTTGCAACCCTATAGAAATTACGCCAGTTTTTGAAGAAGGAGAATTGATTAATTTTAACGCACAATCTTTAGAACAGTGATTATTACACAGAGATTCGCAAATATTTTTTAAAACTCCGTGAACCTCTGTGCTATTTCTTTGTGAATCATTACGAAACAACTTTTTCAATCAAGGCTAGAATTTTTAAGAAAATAATTAAAAAAAACTCCGTGACCCTCTGTGTTTTTACTCCGTGAACCTCCGCGAAACAACCTAACTACCAACTTTTTCATTCAACAGGATTTACCCAAGAAAAAGCTTTAAATAAACCAATCCAATCCTCTGGAAAAGAAGCTTTTAAGGTAAGTTTACCTTCCGTAAACGGATGTTTAAATTCTAGTTTCCCTGCATGTAAAAACATATTTTTCCAACCAAAATTTTCCTCAAACATTACATCATGGTTCTTATCACCATATTTTGAATCACCAATTAAAGGGTGACTTATTTTATTCGAGTGCACACGCAGTTGATGCATTCTTCCTGTTTTTGGAGACAACTCAACCAAACTATAACGAGAAGAATCATACGGTTTTACAGGAATATCTAAAGTGACTTGCTCTAGAGTTCTTAAATGTGTTAAAGCCTCTTTGTGAACATTGGCATCTCTTCCTTTTACAGGAGAATCAATAATTTTTGATTCCGGAGAAAAACCACGAACCACTCCATAATACGTTTTCTGAATTTCATTAGCAGTAAACAAGTCTTGAAACTTAGAAACAAAGTGTGTTTCCTTTGCTAATAAAATAATTCCAGATGTTTTTCTATCCAATCGATGAATCGGATAAAATTTACCACCAACTTGTTCATCTAACAGTTGTAAAAGAGATTTTTCATCAGCAACATTTCTAGAATGATGCGCATGGTGTACAAGTACATTATTAGGTTTAGCAACGCAAATAATAAACTCATCTTGATAAATTATAGGAATTTCCATACTAAAATATTATAATATTTTTTAAAGTTGATAGGCTAATGCTAATATTTGGTTGTTTTTATCTACTATTTCAAATAAATATAGATCTTTTTAAAACTAATTTTTCCTTAATTTTAGAAGTAGAATTAACAAAAGAGCAATAGTACCACAAACAAAAAAACCAATAAATAGAGGCAAAGCGGTGTC
Organism: Polaribacter sp. 20A6; assembly: GCF_011378915.1. Taxonomy (NCBI): domain Bacteria; kingdom Pseudomonadati; phylum Bacteroidota; class Flavobacteriia; order Flavobacteriales; family Flavobacteriaceae; genus Polaribacter; species Polaribacter sp. 20A6. The sequence goes on along the minus strand of NZ_WTPZ01000001.1, from coordinate 922,735 downwards.
TGTAATATAACTACCAATAAAAGTTGCAATTGGCACTGCCATAATAGTAGAAACAAAACCATTAATAGCCGCTCCAACACCTGCAATATGGCCTATAGGTTCCATTGCTAAAGCTCTAGTATTACCAAATAAAAATCCGATTGAAAAGAATTGCAAACCAAAAAATATCAATAAGACATAAATATTCGGATTCGTATCTCCATAAAAAAAGAGAATGTAGATTAGTGAAACTACCGTAAACATTATTGTAAAAAAGGAAACTAGTTTAAACATTCCCATTTTTACGACAAGCTTTCCATTTAAAAAAGTAGCCATTCCAATACTAATTGCCAAACAAGCAAAAATAAAAGGAAACTCTTCTTCTAAGTGATACTGTTCTACAAAGATATGTTGACTAGCACTTAAATACACCATAAAAGACCCTGTAATAAAACCAGAGAATATGGTGAAAATTACAGCGTATTTATACTTTACAAATTCTTTAATTCCTTCTACAAATAGTGCTAACTTAAATTTCTTTCTTTTTTCTACCACTAAAGTTTCAGGTTGTCTTTTCCAGACCCAAAGCATAATGAAAACACCTATAATTAACTGACTGTAAAAAATAGATTTCCATCCGTAAGCATCTAATAATATTTTACCTAAAGCAGGAGCAATAACAGGCACTAAAAGAAAGATTACCGTAATAAAAGACATAACTCTCGCCATATAATTACCGCTAAAACGGTCTCTAACCATAGCAATACTTATGGTTCTTGGGGCAGATAAGCCTATTCCTTGTAAAAACCGACCAACAATCATCATTTCTAAATTAGTGGCAAAAAGACAAATAAAACTAGCGAGTACAAAAACACTAAAACCAACATAGATAATAGGTTTTCGACCAAAACTATCAGATAATGGACCTGAAATAAGCTGCCCAAAACCAATTCCTAAAAAAATCATGGTTATAAATAACTGATTGTTTTTTGGGTCTATAATATGAATTGTTTCACTAATATCTGAAATAGCCGGTAATAATGCATCAATTGCAAAAGCAACTAAAGACATTAATGAAGCCATTACAATAATAAATTCCGATTCTGATTTTTGTCTAATTTTCACAAGGCAAAAGTAGTTTTATTTAGGGGTTAAAGTTGAGAAAAATAAACAAAAAAAAAGGTTGCTAAATAAGCAACCTTCTATTGTATTTTAATATTTGAAAGAGTTATTCTCTACCTATTTCATTTATAGCAGAATTATTTCCAATTCCCTTAGGATTTTCACCCCATTTATTTGCACCAGAAACACTATCTGTACACAATACTACCAATAACCAAATAGAACCAATTAACGGTATTAGAACTATAAAAAAGAACCAACCACTTTTTCCTGTATCATGTAATCTTCTTACAAGAACAGCTAAACTTGGTACTAAAACTGCCAAAGTATAAATATAGCTTAACCCGCCTAATAAAGGCGACTCTAAAGCGATACCAATCCCCGCAAACACAAAAGTTATTACAATAGAAATTATTGCATTAAATAATGTAAACATCCAATACTCTTCTCTTCTTGCTCTACCGTTAAAATCTGCGTAATGCTCTTTTACTGCTTTTAAATACCAATTCATTTTTTTAATTTTTAATAATTATACTATTCTTGACCTATTTGATTAATTTCTGAACTATTTCCTTCACCTTTTGGGTTTTCTCCCCATTTATTTTCACCATTCTCACTATTTGAACAAGCTAAAATTAAATTATAGATTGGTATTAACATATACCAACCACTTTTTCCAACATCATGCATTCTTCTTGCTGTAACAGCTAAGTATGGCACTAAAACAGCTAAACTATAGAATGTTTCAAGGTAACCGTCTTCACCAAATTCTCCGTAATTTGTACCAAAAATTTTGTCCATAAACATAAAACCGATGGAAATAATCGTGTTTATTAAAACAAACATCCAATATTCTTGACGTCTTGCTCTTCCTTTAAAGTCTGAATACTGTTTTATTACTTTTATATACCAATTCATTCTCTAATGTTTCGTTTTTTTAATAAGCGCACAAATATATTATTTATTCTTTACCAACAGCATTAATCTAATTATTTTTACACTTGTTTTAAGTGTTAGGCCTTATGAATTATGCATAACTGTTTTCCTTAATATAATTTTCTACTAAAATAAAGCTCATAGAAGTGATGAATTTCACAAACGATAATTACTTGATTTACTTAACCCATATCTTTCCTATTCATCGTTTTCCTTTACGATATCTTATTCTAAAATAATCCTCTAGATTTTAACTCCAAATACTTGTTAATGGTATCACCAGTTAAGTTTTCTGGTTTTGTTAAAACAGCCTGAATTCCGTATTTTTTGAGTTCTTTTACAATACTTTTCTTTTCGTACATGAATTTTTCTGCAATAATACTATCATAAACCCCTAGAACATCTTCACTTTGTGTTGTGGTTAAAGCTTCTAATGCAGTATTTTCAAAAAAGACCACCAAAACCAAATGGTTTTTAGCCAACGCCCGTAAATAGGGGAGTTGCCTCTTTAAACCATCCATAGTTTCAAAATTTGTATAAAGAATAAGTAAACTTCTTTGTGTAATTTTTCTTTTAACAACGGCATATAGAGTACTAAAATCCGACTCTGAGAAATCTGTTTTAATATTGTGTAATGCTTCCGAAATTAAACTCATCTGAGAGTTTCTTTTTTCTGCAACTACCCAATCTTCCAACTTTGTTGAAAACGATAACATGCCAGCTTTGTCTTGTTTTCTTAAAATAACATTGCTAATTGCCAACGTAGAATTGATTGCATAATCTAACAGACTTAAATTATTGAAATGCATTTGCATAGCACGACCTTTATCGATAATAGCATAAACAGGTTGCGATTTTTCTTCTACATATTGATTGATCATCAACTGGTTTCTCTTTGCAGTGGCTTTCCAGTTTAAAGACCGAATATCATCACCAGAAACATATTCTTTAATTTGTTCAAATTCTAAGGAATGACCAATTCTTCTTACTTTTTTTGTTCCGTAAGAAACAGCATCATTGTTAAAAGCTTTAAAATCGAATTCTCTTAACTTTAGGAATGAAGGATAGCATTTCACCTCTTTTTCTTCTCCTAAAACGTGTTTTTTAGTTGCTAATTGCAACGGAGAACTTGCGTACACATTGATGTATCCGAATAAATAAACACCTCTTTCTGTCGGAATTAAATCGTAATGAATGGTTTTTTCTTCTTTTTTTGATAGGATAATATTGAAGATAAAATCTCTTTTTTGAAATTGAAACGGAATTTCTTCTATAATAGAAAGATGAGCTTTAAAACCGTATAAGCTTTGCAATTGCATCGATATTTTATTTACATCTCCATTAGACAATCGCTCTGGTAAATAGCGATTCACCGTAATTGCATTTTTGGTGTTGTATAAAATAAAAACATCAACCAATAGTAACACCACTAAAACAAAAAGCAATACTTTTGAAACCACAAAAAAGAAAGGAATGAAAAATCCAACCACAAAAAGAGCTGCGATGGTTCCTAAAATGTAGAAAAATCGATTGTTTAAGAATAAAGTGTTGTAAAAATGTTTCAATATTTTGTGTAATTGTGTTTTTTATTTGTTTTGTCATTTCGACCTTTTGGGAGAAATCTCATAACAGTGAGAACATAAAAGTGAGCTACTTTATGTGATTTCTCCTAGCGTCGAAATGACAAAAGATAGTGAAATTAAAAGCATATTTTTACCTCGGAATTTCCACTGCCTCAATAATTTGCTCTATAATCTGCTTGCTTGTTAAACCTTCCATTTCTCTTTCTGGCGTTACAATAACTCTGTGTTGCAATACCGGTATTGTGGCTCTTTTAATATCTTCTGGAGTCACAAAATCTCTACCTTCAATGGCTGCAAACGCTTTTGAAGCTCCTAAAATAGCAATACTTGCTCTTGGAGAAGCGCCTAAATATAAAAAGGAATTCGTTCGTGTATTCACTACAATATTCGCAATGTATTTTAGTAAATTTTCTTCAATTTTTATCTGATTGACTAAATTTCTAAATTCATTTATTTTAGCTCCAGAAATTACTGTTTCAATTTTACTTGCTTTTGTGGTGTTTTCTAAAGCTTGCTCTTTTAAAAGAATTTGTAATTCTTCATCTGCATTTGGGTAATCGACATTAATTTTGAATAAAAAACGGTCTAATTGTGCTTCCGGCAAACGATACGTTCCTTCTTGTTCTATAGGGTTTTGCGTTGCTAAAACTACAAAAGGTTCTTGTAATTGAAACGTTTGTCCGTCTATAGTAATTTGTTTTTCTTCCATCACTTCAAACAAAGCAGCTTGTGTTTTTGCAGGTGCTCTGTTTATTTCATCGATTAAAATCATGCTCGAAAAAATAGGCCCTTTTTTAAACTCAAATTCAGATGTTTTTACATTAAAAACTGAAGTTCCTAAGATATCTGAAGGCATTAAGTCTGGCGTAAACTGTATTCTACTAAAGCCAACATCTATAGTTCTTGCTAGCAATTTAGCAGTAATCGTTTTAGCAACTCCAGGTACACCTTCTATTAAAACATGACCATCTGCAAGCAGTGCAACAATCAATAAATCCATCATGTCTTTTTGACCTACAATTACTTTTTGTAGTTCTTTTTTTATCTTAAAAACACTCTCTTGTAATTCAGATAAATCAATTCTATTTTCAAAAGAGATACCTTGTTGTACTTCTTCGTTATTTGGTGCTTCCATATCTTATTTATTTAAGAAATTTTCTATCATTTTATGTAAGACAATCAATTCTTCCTCAAGGCATTCTACCTTCTTATTTAAAGTAATAATTGTATTTACTAAATATTTTGTTCTCTGCAAATCATTACCAGATTTAGCCGCTAATTTCTCTATAAAATCAGCATTTAAATTACTGGTATCTAAAAGGTATTTAGAACGAACCTTCTCTAAAAAGTAGGCTATTTTTTTATCAACTAAATTCTTATGATCTTGTTCTTTTAAATACAAATTGGCAATGGTCTGAGTAAATTCTACTGTCGAATTTTGTAAGGGTTTTATAATAGGAATCGGACGTTGTTTTCTTCTTGCATTGAAAAGCATAAACAATAATAATCCTATGAATGAAACAAATAAAAACCAGGTTAACGTTGGATGCTCTAAAAAGAATTTAAACACATTATTATCATCCTCTTTTTTATCTTCATATTTACTAGATTTTATCTGCGGATCCCAAATTACGTCTGCATTTGGTAAATACGAAAATACATTGGCTGCATATTCCTCATTACCGTTTAACAAATAATAATTGGTAAAGGCAATGGGTTGTGTGTGTAAATAAAAAGCTCCTTCTCCATAATGAATTTTGATAAAATTAGGCACTTTTTCTCCATCAACAGCAAAGGTTCCTAAAATACTGGTGGTGTTTTCATTGTATTGTAAAAAGTAGTTTCTTCTAATATTTCTATCAAATGAAAATGACGTTTTAGAAAAAGCTTTGTTATTCAATTCAAAAGTTCCTTCTAACTTTTTTAAACCCTTTACATCATATACATCTTTATCTAAATTATTGGTGGTAAACCTTAAAGAGGATTTTAAACTGTCTTTAAAACTATTAAATGCTAAAAATACGTTATTTCCTTTAGAGACAAAGTCTAAAAGCTCGGTAACACCAGTATTTGTCAGTTTATAAGCACCATGTTTTATCGCAACATAATTGTGCGTTTTTGTGCTATCATACGCTGAATTAAAGGCTAAATAGTCATAAATATTTTCCTTTAACAAGTTTACTTTTTGATTCTTAAACAGCGTTCCAGCTTCATTATAAATAATATAATTGCCAAACGGACTTTTCTCTTTCTCTTTAAAATTCTCACTCCAATCTGTTTTATCACAACCAATTAGTAGAAACAAGAGCAGGAGAGGAGCGTATTTTTTTAAATGTTGTAGTATCATTATTTTAAAGTGTTTTTAAAAGATTGATACTTGCTTTCTGCCAATTTAAAATTGGTTTCATCTATCGGGAAATCTCCATACCATACATAAGAATAAACGTACGATAAATACGAAAAATCAGTTCTTGTAGTGGTGTTTTCTATTTCAAAAAGGTATTCTGAATTGGTTTTATCTTTATGATAATCAATTAGTTTCTTATCTGATAGCGTTTTTAAAACTGATAAATAATAATAACGAATTGCCAATCGATATTCCTTATTTTGAATAGCATTTTGTAACAATCCGTCAATATCTGTTTCATGAATATCTTCATCTTCATAAATCAGTTTTTTTGCCACTTTCTTTTTAGACTTTTTAAAATTCCAGAAATTGGTTTCTGTGCCTAAAAAGGTTTTTAAAATAATAAATATGATAATTCCCCCTAATATGAAAGGAAAAATATTACTGATAAAAAACAAAAATGCTCCAACAAATGCAGATTCTCCTACAGAAGGTTTTAATGGCTCTGCCTCTTCAATTTCTTCTTCTGTATATTGAAACTCTTTGTCGTTATATTTTTCTTTTATATTTTCTGTAAACGCTCTTTTTTGCGCATAATCAATAGACTTCTCATAATGAACAGTGTCTTTCTCTAACAAAAGAAGACTATCGTTTTCAACCAGTCCATAACTAATGGAAGTAAAAAATAAGACGAAAAGAAATACCTTTTTTTGCATTAACGTAAATGATGTTTATTAGCTACCTTAAAAGGTAAAATTAAGTAGTAATAACTAATAGTAGCTAAACTAAAACCAATGATTGCAAAACACAAAACGGTAGGCATAATATTAGAATATCGGGTAATATAACCTTCTAAAAAAGCGGCTGCTAAGGTAAACGGAATCGTACTTATAAAAATATAAAACGCTGCTTTCATCCCTATTTTAAAGGATTCGAAGCGTTTGTATGCTCCTGGAAACAAAATACTAGCTCCAATAATATAACCAGCTGCTGCTTCTATGATCATACTAAAAATCTCGTAGGTTCCATGAATCCAAATTCCTTTTAAACTGTCGAACAAACTATTATTTTGATAAAAGAATGCTTGAAAAACAGCTACCATAATGGCATTATATACTACGTAAAAACCGGTACCAATACCTATAAATAAACCAGATAAGAACATTTTTAAGCCAACGCGTTGGTTATTGTCGTAAATACCAATAAAAGTTCCCCAATTGCTGCCTCCTTTATAAATTGCCATGGCATCGCCACTTTCTATGTTTTCTAGCGTTTGATCTATATAATTGTTCCCTAAAATCTGTCTTGCAAAAGAAGTATCGTTTAATGTTGATAACAAACCGATGAAAAAACAAGCAAAAAAGACAATAAAAGACAAATAAATATATTTTCTGTATTGGTAGGCGAGTAGTGGTACTTTGTCAAAAAAGAAATATAATAAAACATTTTTGTTGCGTCTTTTTGAGTGATATACCTTGTCAAAACTAGACTTTGCCAACTTATTTAAATACTGAGTAACTTTACTTTTAGGGTAATAGGTTTGCGCATATACCAAATCATTCATGATTTTTATATGCAGGTTTGCAATGTCGTCTGGACTTTTTTTCTCTTTATTTGAAAAACCTTGTTCAAATTCGAGCCATTTTTCTTTATTTTGCTTTATAAAAGCGACCTCTCTCATACAGAGCGAATTTAACCATTGCATGAAAAGACTCCAAATAAAAACAGCACAAAATGTAAACATCAATTTTACCCTTGCAAATGTTGGCCAAAGGCTATTTGCATTTGGCGTAGATAATGTTATAAAATTTGCATATCTCTATTTTGCCATTGAAATTTTAGACTTTAGAATGTTTCAAACTGCACTAGAAGGAGATTCTTGGTCTTTACGTGCCATAGATGTATTAATCTTTCTACCGGTTACTTTTTATTCTTTGTATTCGGAAATACTCTTAAACGGACAAACAGTTGGTAAAAAATTATTGCATTTAAAAGTTATTAATATTGATGGTTTTAAACCTTCTACAACAGATTTCATTATCCGTTGGTTTTTAAGAGTGGTAGATTTTAACCTTTTTACATTACTATTTGTTTATGTGGCTTCATTAGGATTAGACGATGAAATAGCTTTATTAATGTTGCTTTTTTTCTTTGGAAAAATGATTGGTTTTTTATTGATATTATTCACCGATAATCAACAACGTTTTGGAGATATCATTGCCAATACGGTTGTTGTTTACCTAAAGGATGATGTACAGTTTTCTGAAACTATCTTAGAAAATATTTCCAACGCATACGTACCAACATATCCGAATGTTATTAAACTGTCTGATAACGATGTGCGTATTATTAAAAACACGTTTAATTCAGCAAAAAAATATAATGACTTTAAAACCTTGATAAAACTAAGGTCTAAAGTTTTGGAAGTAACCGGAATTAAATCTATTCATAAAACAGATAAAGAGTTTATAGATGTTGTTTTAAAGGATTATAATTTTTACACTCAGAATATGTAATAGGATGTATTATTTCTTGAAAAAGAGTAAGAGGTGTTGTTTGTTAAAAACTCTATTTAACATAATATAAATTATAATACACTTGTATAATAATTTCTGTATAGCCGTTTTTCACGGATTTTTACACATAATATAAGATATAACACCTTTAGGTTTAAATCGTCCGATATTATGTTAAAAGAAATTATGGGTTAATTTACTTCTAAGATTTAATTGATAGATATCTTTCTCTATAATTATTAACATTACAAAAATATTCCTTTAGATGTGTTTTATAATTCTTCAACACTTTTTTATTTTAATTCCGTAGAATCTATTATTTGGTACTATGTAGAAATATTTTTTAAATACACGATTCTCAGAAACCGCATTTTTAGTTAGAAAACAGATTGCCAGTTCGAGTGATTTCGATTTTTTATAGAAATTGTATCGAGAACCTTTTTTTATGCAATGTTACTTATGGAAAAAAATTCTCCGTCATTCTATCAATATAAATGTTGCTGTATATTTGTTAATAATAAAACATTCTTCTATTTCTCTGCTTTTTATAATATAGCGTTTACTCTAGTGTTAACTTTATTATGTTAAATACAAAATAATTGATAAAGTTAATCAAATATAGGATTAAGCTATTTCAAATAGTAATTCAAAATTGTAACTATTAATTTTTTATTATTTTCTTTTTTTTCTTGACCTTTCGACTTCGCTCAAGATAAATTCAAAAGAAGCAAAAAAATCAAGATACACATATAATTTTGGAAACAATAACGGCTCGTTTCTCTATGTTTTAGGTTATTTAGCGTTCAAAAAATGTACACAAAGTACATTTTTAGTTAAATATTATTTTAGTTAATTTTTATAAATAACTACAATCATCAACTGGATAATTATATTTATGTAGTCTAAAATATTACGTTCCACTCCCCTATGGTTTTGTTAAAATTATAATAGGTCCAGTAAAATTTAATAAACTAAATATACTTTTTCATATAATTTTCTAATTCTTTAAAAGCTAAAGGAAACTTCTTTTTTCTTTCCGAAAATTCATATGGAATTATTGGGTCATCTCCTAAATATCGTTCTAAAATTCTATCAAAAATCTTATTTTTCGCTGTTTTGTGAATAATTGGTGATTCTCTTATAAAATTAACTATTGGATATTTGTTAAGGAATTCAGTACTAATTGAGCTTTCGACTGGTTTACCGATTTTTATTGAAACCCAAGCTTTATATTCATTTTCTTTGACATAAATATTATAAATATATCTAGAAAATCTATTTGTTTTATTTATAAATAAATGATTAAATTTTACTGTTATTCACGGTCGCAATCATATAGTTCGCTATTGGCCCTGGAAGGTTTGGTACTTTGTAAAAAACACGTTGAAGCACAACATTTAACTCTTCTTTATTTTCGATTTTTTTACCAAAACCACCATACACAACGTGGCCATCTATTTTTATACCCGCAGCATCTAATAATATTAAATTTTTAACATCATTAGGGTATTTTATAGTGTAGGCAGCAGCTGTATGTCCGCCCATTGAATTACCTATTAGATTAAAGTTTGTTACGCCAAGTTTAGTTAAAAACGATTTTAGAAAAGTGGCTTGTCCATTAATAGAATAGTCCAGTCCCTGTTTTCTTTCATTATCGCCGTGTCCAGCTAAATCAGGAAGAATTAGATGATAATCACTCGATAAGAATTTAGCAGTTTGTAAAAAGCTACTTTTATCATCTGCCATTCCGTGAAGCATTACAAAGTCCGGTTTATCTTCATTCGCTTTACTCTCGTAAAAATGTACGGTGTATCCATTTATTTCCACCGTTTTCTTTTCTAAGTTTGCTGCATTGGCATAACTAACATTTGTTTGATCTACCAACACTTTTGGAAAAAAGAAAAATACAATAACTCCAATTACTATTAAGCCAGCGATAATACCTCCAATTATTTTAAAGAATTTTTTCATAAGTTATATGATTTTTATAAGGTTTATAATTTGGTAATAATGGTCTCTTCTGAAAATCTAGATTTTGGAAGTTTAGAATTGAAATCGGTGTCTTTTCTGTATCCTAAAGACACTAAAGCTAAAGCCGTATATCCTTTTTCGTGTAAGCCAAACTCTTTATCTAAAGCTTTTACATCTACGCCTTCCATTGGGCAAGCATCTATACCTAAAACTGCAGCTCCTGTTAGCAATGACCCCATATTAAGGTATACTTGTTTTTCTATCCAAGGTTGTACATCCTTTAGGTCATATCGATGCAGGTTTGCAAACATCATACGTCCTGCATAAGCTTGGTCTTTATATTCTTGTTTTGCATAACGCCCGTCTTCGTCCTCTTTATCTTGAATGCTTTTTATATAATTCTCATCGACATTTGTTCTTGCTGCAATTACAATTACGTGAGAAGCATCCAAAACCTTTGGTGTATTAAAAGGAAAGGTTTCTTCCGTGCCTTTTGCAATACGCTTTTTTCCAGCTGCCGTATCAGCAATTATAAAATGCCAAGGCTGTAGGTTTATACTTGATGGACTTAAACGTAATAAAGATTTGATTTGATTAAAGTCTTTATCCGATATTTTTTTTGTCGCATCAAATTCTTTTACGGTATAGCGGCTGTTTAAAATCTCACTTAAATTCATCTTTTTATATTTAGTTGGTAAATTATACTATCAAAATTATAGTTACAAAAGTATGTGTAGTTTCATTGCTGTGCAATAACGGTCATAAAGTATAGTATAAAGTAATTTTATAACACACTTTTAATCAATTTTTTAAATATAAATATTTTTACTATATAAAATATAGTTGCATACTAAATTAAAGTCCATTAAATTTGCAGAAGAATCTATTAAAAAGAGAGTATATATTCGTATGTTACTTTCATAAATATATATCATTATGGACAGAAAAGAACTGTTTGAAAAAAAGCCAAAGATTAAAATAAACGATAAAATATCCTTCTGCCCAACAAGTGCAGCAATGGAATTGATTGGCGGAAAATGGAAAAGCGTAATCCTTACCCACTTAATTGGCGATAAAAAACGTTACAACGAATTGAGAAAGGAAATTCCAGGTATTACAGAGCGTACTTTAAGTTTACAATTGAAGCAATTAGAAGCCGATGGTATGGTTAGCAGAAAAGTCTTTACAAAAAAACCACCTTTAAAAGTAGAATATAAGCTTACCGAATTTGGTGAAACCCTTACACCTATTTTAACCCTAATTACTGAATGGGGTTTACACGCTGCAGAAACAAAAGGTGAGTTTATTTTTGAGGATGCGAAGTAAATTAAATAAGGCTATCCAAATTGGTAGTCTTATTATTTTTTTAAACTAAAGCGTTTAGAATAAACTATCCGTTAGTACTAATAATTTTTCAATTTTAGCTCCATCATAAGCATCTGGATATGCTTGCGAAAAATAGCCTTTTGGATCTCCTTTATCATTATCAAAATACTTTCCTGAATCGTCTTTATAAGTTTTAGAAGTCACTAAATCATACAAAATATCCGCACCTTTTTCTGCCGGAGACCAATAACAAGCTCTGCAAAGTGTTCTGAAAAATCTAAGTGCTGCTATGCGAGTGTCTCTGACTTCGTACCCACAACAATGAGCAAACAATAATATACAAACAAAAAGCACAGCGAGAGTTGTGCTTTATTTATTGTTAATGATAATAAGCGGGTGCATTTTGTTTATTTGGTATTACTTCATCTTTGCTGTAAATATATTTCGAAGCACCTCTAGTTCTTTCTTGTATTTCAAATCTGTTCTTGAGGCAAAATACAAGGTGTTTTCGGTTTTTACTTTTCCTTGCCAAACTAAATTGATCTCTTTATTCGAAATCTCCTTTTGACATAGAAAATCTGGCACTAATGCCAATCCGTTTTCATTAGATAAACATCGAATGATAGAAGTGATATTAGGCAAAATATAGTTGGGTTTAAAAGAAGGTTTTTTATTGAAATTCTCAAACCAAAAACGTCTAAAATGCTCCATTTCGTTGGAGGAACTATACCAACTATTTTTCAATAATTCCGCTTCTAAGGCATTCAAATTATTAGCTTCGATGTGCTTTTTTATCTCGGTCGTATCCGTTTTATTTCCTGCAATGAGAATAATTCTTTCTTTCGAAAAAGGGACATACTCCACCAGCGATTTTTTATCATTTTGTTTTTTGGGCGTAATCACTAAATCTAAAATGCCATTATTCAAGTCTTTTATTAAATCGGTATGCGCACCAAATCGTGCCACTAGGTCAAAATCCAACTTCGGAATTTCGGGTTCAATAATGAGTTGGAACATCTCAGAACACATACCAATGTTTATAGAAGGATTTGTTTCTTGCGTTGTTCTTTTAAAATGCTGTTCGGCAATTTCCAACTTGTTCAGCGATTCTATAATGTATTCGTATAAAAATTTTCCATCCTCCGTAGGAATCATTTTTCTGGAAGTGCGTTCAAATAATTTTTTCCCAATATAGGCTTCTAAGGCATTCAAGTGCAAGCTAACACCAGGTTGAGATGAATATAAAGCAATTGACGCTTTCGTTAAAGTGCCGTTTTCATATACTTCTTTAAATGTTCTATACCACTCTAAATTGACCATAACTATTAATATTATAATACAAAGGTATGATTTGTATTATTTTTACAATACAAAAAGTCAACTTAATTTTGTCCCATAATTAAACAAAGAAAGATGAAAAATATATTTATAATAAATGGAAGTCATCCATTTGCACATTCTGGAGGTCGATTTAACGAAACACTTTTCAATAATACAATTGGTTACTTTGATTCAAGTGAGAATTTTGCTGTAAAATCTACTCAGGTTGGTGACGATTATGATGCAAAGGAAGAAGTAGAAAAATTTAAATGGGCAGATATCGTTATTTACCACACCCCTATTTGGTGGTTTCAGATTCCATTTGGTTTCAAAAAATATATCGATGAAGTTTTTACCGAAGGTCATCAAAACGGAATTTATAAAAGCGACGGAAGAAGCAGAACAAATCCAGATATCAACTACGGAACTGGTGGATTGATGCACGGAAAAAAATACATACTCACCACTAGTTGGAACGCACCCAAAACAGCTTTTACCTTAGAAAATGAGTTTTTCGATCAAAAAAGTGTTGATGAAGGGGTTATGTTTGGGTTTCACAGAATGAATGCTTTTACAGGTATGGAATTGATAGGTACACACCATTTTCACGATATGGAAAAAAATGCAGATGTACCTCTGGAGTTAGAAAATTACAGTGGCTTTTTAAACAAAATTACTTTGAAGATGTAATTACTATGACTTTCTAAAAGTTGATTTTTAGATCTATAAAACAATCTATTAGTATACAATCGAGCGAAGCCGAAATCTATTATTGATTATTGACTTCGCTCGATTTTGCAACTGTACTATTTTGTAAATCGGATGGATTTTAATTTAACTGATTTCCGCGTCATTTTTTATATTAGCCCACCACCTTCACTTTTAACCCAATCTTTAATTATAAACTCTTCAAATTCATCTTCTTTAGCATGTTCCAACACGATTATTTGAGGTTTAACTTTTGTATTTTTAAATATCAATTCAATTTCTTCATTTAGAACTTTAAAAATATCTTTAACTCGTTCAATATTAACATCAAATTCAACTTTTTCTTCTGGATCATTTAATTCAGTCTTCTTAGCTGTTCTAGGGAAGTAGACTTGACTAGGTTGGTCTATCATTAAGAATGATGGAATTATTGATTTAGGATTACTACAAGATAAATGTAAGAAAGATAAAAATAAGGAAAGGTGACAGGCTAGCCAATTTGCACCACTTCCCATTTCGTATAATCTTATTTTTTCTGATTTATGTTTATGATAAAAACTAAAATCATCAATATTAAAATGAAAGTCAATAGGTTTTAGTTCTTTTTCAAAATCTAATTTGCTAGCAATTCTATCCATTTGTTCTTTTATGAATAATTCTGTTTCAGATTTGAATTGCTTTAAATCTTTATACTTCAAAAATTCTTTATTATATAATGCTAGTTGTTCTTTTAAGGTTACTAAGTCGGAATTAAACTTAGATAAATCGTTAGACTCCAAAAGGTGTTTGATTGTTGTTTCTAAAATACCTTTTTGGTATATTATTGATTCTCGTTTTCCTTTTATTTTTTCTATGTCAACATTTTCTTTTGTAAGTATTTCAATGTTGTTAGAAATTGATTTTATTTTAGTGTTTATTGCTTTTTTATCTATTCTAAATTTCTGAATTATTTGAGTACTGTCTTTTGAAAATGTATTAACTTTTGTAAGTTCTTCAATTAGTTTATTTTTTGATTCATTTAGTTTATCAATGTTCTCATTAATATGTGAAACTGAATTGTCACAAAGTGGGCAAGTTAACTTGACTATTGTTGTATTATATTTTTGTTTGGCTTTAGTTTGTCTTAAATGTTTTGCATAATCTAAACTATCATCTGAATTAGATAATAAACTAGAAATAGCATTTTCAATTTCATTTTTCTCAACATAAAGTAATTCTCTTTCATTTTCTAATTGTGCTACTTTAGTATATGATTTTGTTTGGTCTGTAAGTATTTTTGGAGGAATAGGCAGATTAAGACCTATCCTCTTTAATTCACCTAATGAAAGCTCTTTTTCAAGAGTTAGGTCTAGCATTGTGTAATAAATTTGTATTTGATTTCTAATATTATCTTGTTGACTAGATGTTTTCTGTTGAATTCGTTTTAAAACTTTTTCTTCAGCTGTTATTTGCCTTTCAGTATCCTTAATCAATTTCACTAATTGATAATATTCACTATTAGCTACACCTAATAAAACAGGTAAAGCTTGAATAACTCTTTTACGCTTTACCAAATCATCAAAACGGTAGAATAATGCGTGTTTATTAGCAATTAAATTTTGATGTTGAAATAAAAAGGAAACAGCATCTCTAATAGATAATTTTCCTGTGTTCCATTCATTATAATCCGACTCAAATTTTTTAAATGACAAACCTAATAATTCTTCAAAATCATTTTGTACATCATTTTTTATTGGCTTTAGTGAAATGTCATTAAAATACTCATATTTAAAATCTTCAATTATTTTATAGTCAGTTTCTATTTTCAAGTATGCACTACTCATTTTTCCCGTTTTTGGTGCAGGACGACCAATAACAATATAAAAATCATTGACTTTATAAACGACTACAAATAATTCTGCAAAATCAGTTATTTTTCCAACAGGAACACTTGACCTTGATGAAAATAGACAATAATCAATTATTTCAATAAGTGCACTTTTTCCAGTCTTTGAATCTCCGGTTATGATATTTAAACCATCTTCAAAAGGTACAAATCGTTTACTTCCTGTATTGCTAAAAACAGCAATTTGTTTTATTGTTGTACTCATAATTCTGTAATTCTAAGTTTTTTAAATACTGATAAATATTGCTCTTTACCCAAAATAATACCTAGATTATATGATGATTTATAGATAGGTCTTAAGTAAATATCTTTTTCATCATTGAAATGAATTTCTGTACTAGCTACTAAATATTTATCTATCTCTAAATCAATTTCATTAGCAAGAAGAATAATAGCAGTATTTGTTGTTTTACGGTAATCATTCATTCTTTGGTTTAAAGAACTGACGAAGACATCAAAATCTGTATTGACAATAAATGCATTAAATTTTGAATTTGTTTTTAAATTTTTTAATTTACTCTGAATTTGATTATTATAAATAAAAGGTAATAAAAGATATACTAATTCGGTCTTTATACATTTTGAATTAACAGATTTGGCACCACTTAAAAAGTGATGTAAAATTTTACTAGTATGAAATGGTGAAAACACCAATCTTTCTATATCACTCGCTTTCATTTTCTAGTTTTAGATTAATACTTATGGTTTTATTTTCTATATTATATAATAACCGGCCTTTAGGGTAATATGATCTTGTATTTGTTATTCCTTCTATTTTTGTTTTTGATGAAATTTGAATATTACTATCGTCAAAAAAACGTCTTGATTTCTCGTTTAAGTCGCATTTTTCGGTGAGTTGGTCTAAATGACTATCTTTAAGGTCTAAAATATCTTCTTTGATATCTTCATCATAATTATCAAGATTTTCAGATAAGCTAGTTCTTGCTTCAATCATTTTTATTTGACTTTCATAAGCTTTTAAATAATTATTCATAGCAGGACCAATTTTCTTTGGATATTGGATTTTCTCTAACTCTTTTACAAAATGAAAATTTTCTTTTGTAGAAATATCAGCAGTTACTTTAGAAATAGGAAAACTTAAATCTTCTATTTTATACCTATTTGCAAAAGTCCGAGAATTTTCTCGAAAAGAATCTATTACAATTTCCCAAATATAGTCTGTTGTATTAATTAGCTGAAGTGAAATGTATCCAAATAAATAACAAATAAATTCCTCTCTATTTTTTAATTCTATATGACTTGTTACAGCTGGATGTTCTAATAAAATATCTTTATAATATTCTTTAGCTGATTCTTGATTATCTTTTATTTCAAATTTATCGAGAAGGTTTTCTAATTCCTTTTTATCAAATGTTTTTACATTATCATAGTATGCTTTTATTGTGTCATTTGATTTTACGGCAATTATTTTCTTTTTTTTGTCAGATTTATTTAAATCTTTCCACTTTTCAAATATCGAGCCTGTTTTTATTTCTGCTGTAGTATGAAGTATGAACTTGTCATAAAAACGAAATGTATCATATTCTTTTATTATATTGGAAAGAGTTTTCCAGAAGTCAAGATGGGTATCAATTAATTTTTTATCAACATCAATAGAATGTTTAACTTCAGTTGATATCTTTTCATCTGAAACATCTCCCAAACACTCTAAATAAATCTTTGTGCCATCTTTTGCTTCAAAACATTCCTTTAAAGCAACCATTTCTTGATATTTAAATCCTAATATTTTAGTAGATGCATCAGATTTTGAACTCATAGTTTATTTTTCTTAAATGGCATACAAATCATTTATTTGCATCACGACACAAAGTCACCTATTTCTAGGTGTACATGTGTCATAAGTATGATACTTTATTCATTAAGCTAATGTAAGATAAAACAATGAAAATTATTACGTATATCAAAGCAAAGCAAACATATATAAAAAATATTCTTGGTATCTCAAAATCCCTAGCCCAGATAGAAGTGTAGCTCTTTTTAATCTTGCCTTTTTTGGCAAGATTAAAAAAGCGGGAACGGATAGCTGGAAATAGCTCCAAAAAAAAACTACTATCATCAAATTTCACCGAACAAAAAAAGAGCTTTTGAACCATGTTTTCACATTGGTCGCAAAAGCTCCTTTTTCAAATTAAATCTTGTATTATTTAGGCAAGCATAGTCATTTTATTCACTGCAAATTCGGCAATAGCATCTTTGGCCGCAGTTTGGAACGCTACATAATGAGGCGTTGTAGCGTGTAAAGTAAGTGCCTCAGCATCTTTCCAATTCTCATACATTGTAAATGTATTGGCATCGTCATTGTCTTGAAGGCAGTTGTAGTTGATACAACCAGCTTCTTTAACACTACTGGCAACTAATTTTAGTAATTCGGTTTTAACCAATTCTCTATTTTCTTCTTTGGCTACAATTTTAGCCACAACAGTTATTTTACTCATGATTTGTCTATTTTTAGTGTCACAAAATTACAGCTTTCAGATGGCTTTACTGCCTAATTTAACGTTCTCTTCTCCCTTAAATTTGGTTTAAAAAGCCAACCAATCTGCTAAATTATGATCTCTATTTTTTAGTTTTCTTTAAATAGTCAGGAAGCTCTTTAGACAACCAATCTTGACGCACAGGTACGTGCACATCTAAGTCTACAGTTTCTTCTAAAGCCCAAAACTCGTGTGGTACATTTTCTGGAAAAACAATTACTTCTCCTGCTCCAACTTCTACAAATGTTTCTTTACCATCAATAATAGTCTTGATTTTTACTTTACCAGACATTATATAAGTAATCTGTTCATTTGGATGCTGATGCCAAGGAATATGCGCATCTTTCTCTAAATTGAAAATAGTCATTTGTCCTTTTTCTCCATGAAACCACTTACGCTTGATACCTTTTCCAATAGTTTCCGATGCCATATCATCAAAATTGAAATGTTGTACTTTTGATGTTGCTACAGAATCTATGGTGTTTACTTGTGCATTTGCTGTATTGCTAACAAAAAATGCTGTTATAGCTACTGCTATTATAATTGATTTGAAATTCATTTTATGTATATATAATTTGACTCATTGAGTCTAAAATCCTTCTAAAACTATTTTACCTTTTGCTTTTCCTGTTTCTAAAAAAGCGTGTGCTTTACGCAAGTTTTTAGCATTAATATTTCCGAAATTTTCACCTAAAGTGGTTCTAATGGTTCCGTTGTCTATTAATTGAGAAACGTTGTTTAAAATGTTGTGTTGCTCAATCATATCTTCTGTTTGAAACATAGCACGCGTAAACATTAACTCGATGTGTGTAGATACAGCTTTTCCTTTAAAAGGCATCACATTCATCACTTTTGGATCATCAATAAATCCGAATTTCCCTTGTGGTTTAATCAACTTTACAATTTCATCTACGTGTTGTTCCGTAGCATTTAAACTTACCACATATTCTGGCGCAGGAAGACTGTATTTCTCAAACTCTTCGCTCAATTTATTTCTATGATTGATAACCGTATCTGCACCCAATTCTTTTAACCAATCTGTAGTTTCCTCACGAGAAGCAGTCGCAATAATGTTCAATTTTGTAAGCTTTTTAGCCAATTGAACCATTATAGAACCAACGCCTCCAGCTGCTCCTATTATTAAAATAGATTTATTGGCATCGTCTTTAGACACCTCTAATCTATCAAACAACATTTCATACGCTGTTAATGTTGTTAATGGCAACGCGGCAGCTTCTGCATACGATAAACTTGTTGGTTTTTTCCCAACAATGCGTTCATCTACTACTTGATATTGCGCATAACTTCCTTGACGCGTAAAATCGCCAGCATACCAAACTTCATCACCTACCTTAAAAAGAGTAACGTCGTCACCAATTGCTGTTACAATTCCGGTAGCATCCCAACCAATAATTTTCCAATCGTCACCTTGTACAGGCATATTTGCACGTACTTTGTAATCTGCAGGATTTACTGAAATGGCTTTAATCTCCACTAAAACATCTCTACCTGTTGCTTTTGGAGTCTCTATCTCTATGTCTTGTAGCGAATTTACATTGTCTATTGGTAAATTCTCTTTGTATCCTATTGCTTTCATCTGAATCAAAATTATATTACAGTGATAATTTCGCTTTCTGCTAATCTAGATTTTGGAGTTTTGTTCGTCGAATTAAAATCAGATGCTGCTCTATATCCTAAAGATACCGCTACTAAAGACGTAAATCCTTTTGCTCTTAATCCGAATTCTTCATCTAACGCTTTCACATCAATACCTTCCATTGGTGTTGCATCGATACCTAAACTAGCAACTCCTAATAAAAAACTACCAATGTTAAGATAAACTTGTTTTTCCATCCAATGTTGGAGGTCTTTTAAATCAAATTTATGAATATCAGCAAATGCTTTTACAGCACCTAAAAATCCATTTTTAATATCTTCATTTGGGAATCTACCATTTTTGTCATCTATATCTGCTATATGCTTGTAATTGTCTTCATCAACATCTACTTTAGAACAAAACAATACAACTGCTGATGCGTTCGTTATTTTTGGTTCGTTAAAATGAAAAAAGCCTTGTGTTCCTTTTGCCATACGTGCTTTTCCTTCTGTACTTTCTGCAACTATAAAATGCCAAGGTTGCAAGTTTACGCTTGATGGACTCATTCTTAATAAATTTTTAACCTGTGCCATATCTTCTCCAGATATTTTCTTGGAAGTGTCAAATTCTTTAGTGGTGTATCTCCAGTTTAATGTTTCTTGTAAATTCATCTTTATATATTTTTTATTAACTATCATTTTTATAGTGACAAAAGTAAGTATAGTATTAATACCTCACAATAACGGTCATAAATGATAGTACAAAATAAATAGAAAACCGACCCAAATGGATGTACAAAAAAAGGGAATATTGGTATAATCAAAGGTGAATTAAAGGCTACTTCTTAAATTTTTCATAAAAAAGACAATAAACATGCTTTTAAAACAATAAAACGTACCTTAAGTTTAGGTAAATCCTTTATTGATACTTTTTTTGCTTTATTCAACCCATCTAAAGGTCAAGTTTATTCGTGGTCTAATTTTTTTTGTGGTCTTCGGAATTTTGTGTTTCCAATTTTCTTGTGTAGCACCTTGCATTATTAGCAAGCTACCATGAGTTAATGGAATTTCAATACGTTTTAAATCCTTACGAGTGGCGTGTTTTAACTGAAACGGTCTTGTTTCACCAAAAGTAGCAGAACCAATAACCGTATTTTTTCGTTTACCAACTTCATAATCTTGATGCCAATCTACACTATCCTTACCATCACGATAATAATTAAGTAAGCAGCGTGTAAATTTGACATCCACTTCCTTCTCTATGCGCTCCTTAATTTTTATTAACTCCTCAGTCCAAGGTCGTAACTTTGTTGTTTTCCCAACATAGGCCACTTCTAAATCCGTATCGCCATACCAAGCTGTAAGTCTGGGTAAGTCTATTTGTTTACCGTATATAGCCATTTGATCTTGCTCCCAAGTTGTATTATTTAATAGACTTGTATATAGAGCATTACTTTCTTCTATGCTGAAAAAACTTTCGAACAAGGTAACATGAGCACCTGGTAAGTCAAATACTGTTTTTATGACCTGATCTGTAGAAAATAAGTTAGGTTGATTAAACACATCCATACTTTTATTGTTTATATATTAATCGAAAAAAGACTAAAAAATTACAGCTATTACGGCTTTGTTTTACTAACTATTGCTTTGTTTTTTCTGAGGTCTTTAACAAAAAGAAAAAACATAATTATAATAAAGAAAGAGAACGGTAACGACGTAATTATTAGTAAACGCTGTACAGCTCCCAAAACATTAATATCTGCCTTAATATTACCTAATAACACCAAAGCTATCGTTGCTAATAAAATAAAAACAGACCAGATGACACGATGTGATTTACTTGGATTTTTATCACCTTTATCAGTAAACATGCTTAATACAAATACTGCCGAATCTACAGAAGTGATCAAAAAACTAATTAATAAAAACAGGGAGGTTATATTTAAAAATGTAGCGAACGGATAGTGTTCAAAAAACACAAAAATGGAAGAAAACACATTGCTAAATTCATTATTATAAATTCCCCATTGTTCTATTAATTGAAAGGCAGACGTTCCGAAAACAGAAAACCAAAAAAAAGTTCCCAAAGACGGAATAATTAAAACACCCAATAGTAATTGTCTTATAGTCCGACCTTTAGAGATACGAGCTATAAATATACCTGTAAATGGTGCCCATGCCAACCAAAATGCCCAATAATAAAAAGTCCAACCGGTTAAAAATTCTAAACCTGGATTATAATTACCAATGGCTAAACTCATTGGTATAAAGTCGATTATATAATGATAAGTAGATGTAAAAAACGCAATTAAAATACGTTTCATATCACTAGTGAAAAAGATAAACAACAAAATACCAAGGGTGACAATGATATTTAAGTTAGAGAATATTTTAATCCCTTTATTAACACCTTGCCAAGCAGAATAACAAGCCACTGTAGAAATAAAGACACAAAGTAAAATTGTAGTAATCAATCCAAAATCTTGGTTTAACAGATGATTTAAGCCACCATTAATTTGCGTAGTTCCTAAACCGATTGCTGCCACTAACCCGAAAACAGTAGTAATAATAGTTATAATATCTACACTATTTTTTAGTGTATTACTTTTAACGCTGTCTTCTATAGTTGCACTAATTCTTACCTTCTTTTTATTGACATGTAATGCATAGCCAACAATTACTGCAAAAAGTCCATAAAAAGCCCACGCCGTAAGTCCCCATTGGTAAAACGTAAACTCTAAAGCTACCGTTTGCGCAGGTAAACTAGAGTTAAAAGGCGGGTTTTGCTGCATAAAAACAGGTTCTTGCACTGCTCTTAATAAAATACCAGATCCCATTCCTGCGCTATAAAGCATAGCAGTCCAAGACCATAAAGAGTACTCGGGATTAGATGATGGTTTTCCTAGTTTTATCCTTCCATATTTTGAAAAGGCAAGTAGTAAAAGCGCTATAACACATCCAAAACCTAAGTATAAATAAAAATATCCAAAATAATTGCGTACCCACAACGAAGCACTTTCAATAGCATTATAACTTGCTTCAGTAGCAAAAAACACGATTAAAGTGCAAATAAATATGATGCTTACTGATATTGATAAAATGGAATGTTTTTTTATTTTTTCTCTAATCAAACTACTAATTTTTACGTAAAAATAGGAATTAGAATTTAAATCCTAATCCCTATTTATACTTACTATGGTAAATGTTGTCCTTTAGTTATCGATCGAATAACTTAATTAAACTACTTATGTTAGTGAGTTTTTAAAAAAACAAGTTAGTATGCCTTTGCGCAAATATATTATTAAACCATCTGTTTAAATTTATTAGTTTAATACCTGCCCATATATCATGTGCTATTAAATCCATGCATCTATCTTTAACTGTGTATATATAATTCGCTGGATCTACTGGTAAACAGAATTTTGTCATTAAAAATTTATTTAATTATTCAAATACAAGGTGTCAATAAATTTTATAAACACACAAATGTTTTTTTTTATGTTTGATAGATATAAATTAAGGCTAATGATATTTAATTCCACTTCTCTCCTATTCCTTCGAAAAACTCAGCAAAGGCTAATTTTCGTAAAAAGTCTATTTATTCTCTTTTATTGTTTTTTAATTGTATGCTCAGGTGGATAAATCATAATTTAAAGCCATTTAAAAGGAAAAATAATATTAGCTATAATTCTAAGTATTAAAAGGAAAATAGCACTTCTTCTTTTTTTTATCTAGTAATAGTCGTTTATTGTATCAAGTTAGAGAAGTCTAAATTAAGAATAATATTATCGTTTAAAAATATGTTACAAAACTTACTCTTATTTTCAGGATTTGCAGGAATTACAGTTTTTATTGGTGGTTTATTAGCTAATTTTTTCAATCACCACATTCGTGAAACTCCTGTAAAATATGAAATTACACACACAATGATGTCTTTTGGTGCAGGTATTATATTGTCTGCAATTGCTTTGGTATTAATTCCAAAAGGTTTAGAAGAATTGGCTGTTTTACCAATGGCAATTTCCTTTACTGCTGGTGTTTTAATTTTTCTTTATATCGATCAATATTTAGCTAAAAATGGTAGTAAAAATGCTACTTTGCTAGCAATGATGATGGATTTTATTCCAGAATCAATAGCTTTAGGAGCTACGTTTGCAGTTGATCCTAAAATGGCAACTTTATTAGCCGTTTTTATAGGTCTTCAGAATTTACCAGAAGCTTTTAATTCTTATAGAGATATGGTGGGAAGTGGTTTTACAGCACAAAAAACATTAATTATATTTTTCGTTTTAAGTTTTTTCGGAATTGGAGGTGCTTTAATTGGACATTATTTTTTAACAGATTCTCCAATTTTAACGGCACATTTAATGACTTTTGCAAGTGGAGGAATTCTATATTTATTAATAAACGATATTATTCCTGAAAGCAAATTAAAAAACAACTATTTAACTTCTTTAGGTGCTGCTTTTGGTTTTTTAGTCGGTATTATTGGTGAGAAACTAATTTAAAATAACGGTTGTTGTTTGTTCTAATTATGAAGTTAAAATGAGATTCCTCAATCGCCTAAAAAGGCTCATTTCGGAATGACGAGTTGTAGGTTATCTAAAAAAGCTCTTTTGGAATGAAGACTTGATCTACTCTAGAAAGGATTATTTAGGAGTGTTAAATTGTATGCTATCTAAAAAAACCTCGCAAGCTTTTACACTTACAAGGTTTTAACAACTACTTTACTCTCTTTCTTAAATTGTTTGTTCTTTATCTTATGGTAATTGTATTACCACAACCTGTGTTTTTACTGTATACTTTTGCATTGGTAGCTTTACCATTAACTTGTAAATATCCATCAGTATCACAATCCCATTTAGCTGTTCCCCTTGCAGAAATTTCTATTTCATGAGTATCCATACCTTTTGGGCACACATAAATAGTGCTTCCGCTAGTGTTTCTAAGCGTTACTTTATTTGCCTTTTGTGCACCTTGGTAATTGGCTTCGTTCAGTTTTTTTCTTCTCTCTAAGTCTTGCCATTCTGGTGTTGCTTTCACAGAATCATTGTATCTTTTAGCTTCTGCCCATGATGCATCACTTGCAGCTTTTTCTTTTGCTAATTTATCTATAGTAAGTTTTGCAACGTTTATATCAGATTGCTTTTGTTTTGCTGTTCTACCATCTTGTTTTGCTTTCATGGCAACTAAATAATCTGTAATTATTTTATCTAAATTCTTCTTTTTGAATTCTTTATATTCAGGTCCAAAAACGCCGACAGATCCTAATGCTTCCTTTTTTAACGCTTTCATTTTCGCGAAAAAAGAGTTCTTCTTTTTAGTCTTTTGCTCCTTTTTCTCAGCATCAGCCTTTACAGGTGCAGTTCCTGCTTTTATATAGACAGCGTAAATACTTTTAAAAGTAGCAAATTTTGTTGAAACTCCTTCAAGAGCAAAAACATAATCATCAACAGATACATAGTAACTATTAGAGCTCCAACCTTCTATTGTAATAACAGACTCATATGGATACCCAGAACACGTTCTTTTTTCATCTGAAAGATCAATTGTCATTTTAGTTTCTCCTTTTTTTGGACCTTCTTGTATAATCGTAGAAAATTTATACCCTTCTCCTGTTGGTAAATATTCCTTTTTAAATTTAACCGAACTTGCTTTTTCTTCTGCCTTATAAGTTCCATCTCCCACTTTTGACACCTTTATATATAGGTTGTAAGTTTCTGTTTCAGAAATGTTCTCAAAAAAGCTTTTTTGTGCTTGTGTTGCAGTAGTTATTAATAGTACAACTGCTAAAATTAAATGTTTCATTGGTTTCATTGTTTTGGTTTTCAAATTGATGTTTCTTTCTTTTTTATAACAGGTCAAAATTAGAACTAAACACGGTTTTACATCATTCAAAAAATGACTATTTAAGTCAGAAAGCAACCATTTGATTCAAAAAGCTACTATTTGGGTCAAAGCAGTTATACGCCCAAATAATTACATAATTAAAGTATACATTTGAGTGTTATTTAGCTTAAAATGAGCTAAAAAGCTACACTTAAATTGAATGTAAATACTAATTAATTAAAATTAAAAATGATGAAATTAAAAGGATTATTACTCGTATTATTTGTTTGTGCTTTAAATGCAAAGGCTCAAGATTATTTCCCTAAAAGTGATGTGTTTGACGGTAAATATTATTCATTAAATAAAATGGGGAATCCAGGGCAAGAAGTAAAAGAGGTCTTTCTTGCAGCAGGTTCACCTGGTACCACAAAAATGATGACACTTAGTCTTACGGAAGGTGGCATGCCAGCCTATTTTGTGTTTGATGAAGCAATATCTAAAAAAGTAAAAAAAGCGGTATTTCGTAACAGAATGTCAATGGTTTTTATGTACGATAAAAATAGTTTAGTGATGGTTCGTGAAAAAAAGGAAAGAAACCAAGCTGAAGGAGAAACCTTGGTAGATTTTTTTAGTAAAGACAAAGCCAAAGTAGCTGCTATGACAAAAGAAAAAGCAATGGAGTACGCAACGCAATATGCAGGAGAGTTTTAAAAACAGTAATGATGTGTTTTTATAAACTAATTATTTTAAACTTATAATTCCCCTGTGTTCATTTAGAATGAGCAAAAAAGTTGTGCATCTTAAATAATCATAATTTTAAGTTGCACAACTTTACTATAAATAGAATCCTTTAAAGACAAGAATATCAATTGTATAAAATAGAATTTTACGAGCATCATGTAAATGATTACAGTTCTTGTAAAGTTATTTTTTTAGTCCTTTTTAATTGTAAAAAAAACTAAGAATAAGAGGATTAATATGTGAATTTTTGAAGTATGAATTAAGAAGGCATTTAATTCATTTTAAAGTAGAAAGTAAATTGTGGGGAGAGCAGGATTCGAACCTGCGAAGACGTAGTCAACGGAGTTACAGTCCGTCCTCGTTGGCCGCTTGAGTATCTCCCCTTTATTTACTTTTTCCTACAAATCTGTTGTAAAAGTTAACCAAATAACATCAGATTTTGTTGTAAAGAACTACCTTGTTTTCTTAAGGTGTGCGAATATACAAAGTTTTCATAAATGACCTAAAAATATTTTGTTTTTTTTTCACTTTTATGCTTTAATTTAATCTTCAGAACTTGTTACTTTGTTAGACTTGCAAACCTTTACAAGAGTAACAATCTGAAAATAAAGTACTTCGGGTTTTTAGCATTAATTACACCAAAATAGTAGTTCCTTTTGCTGTTTTAGTTGCATCTTCATCAAAGTAAAAATCAATACGTCCTAAGTTTACGCCATAAGCTCCTACTTGGTTGACCAAGGTATTTTTTCCGTCGGCATTTTTTACAATAGTTGGTTTTGGTAAAAAAGTATGGGTATGGCCACCAATAATTAAGTCGATGTCTTTAGTAGCCTTTGCTAGGGTTAAATCTGAAACTTTATCTGGATTGCTTTTATAGTAGTATCCTAAATGCGATAAACAAATAATCAAATCGCATTGTTCTTCTTGTTTTAATTGACGGGTAATATCTTGTGTAATTTCAATCGGATTTAAATAACCGGTTTCTTTGTACATCTTCTTACCTACCAAACCTTCTAACTCAATACCCAGACCAAAAACACCTATTTTAAGTCCGTCTTTATGCAGTATTTTATAAGGTTTTACATGCGTATCTAACACCGTGTTTTTAAAATCGTAATTGGCAGAAACAAAATCGAACTTTGCGTTTGGTAATTGTTTGTACAACCCTTCTATAGAATTGTCAAAATCATGATTCCCAATAGTAGCAACATCATATTTAAGAATACTCATCAACTTAAACTCTAATTCTCCTCCAAAATAATTAAAATAAGGCGTTCCCTGAAAAATATCACCAGCATCTAATAACAAGGTGTTTTCATTTTCTTGTCGTATTTGTTCTATCAAAGTAGCACGTCTTGCCACTCCTCCTCCATTCGGAAATCTGTTGTGGTTGGCTTTAAAAGGTTCTATATGACTGTGCGTATCATTGGTGTGTAAAATAGTAATATGTCTTTGTTTTTTAGCAATAAAAGACGGTAATGTAATACCACCCACTAAGGCCATTGTAGAAAAGGCTCCTGTACGTTTTATAAAATCTCTTCTTTTCATTAGTTCAGTTTTACACGGTTATCGATGGTGGTTTGTAAAGTATCTACTTTTTGAAAGTAATCTATAATAGCATCTCTCATTTTATAATCTAATACGGTTAATGCTACAGGATTTTTAAAAAAGTTCATTTTATCGCCTCCATCTTGTAAATAATCAGAAGTTAAAACAGTATAAGTCTTATTTTCATCCAATGGTTTACCATTAATTAGCAGTGTATACGTATCTCCTGTAATGGTCAATTCTATATTTTTAGACAAAGGATGTGCAGCTTTGTTTTTTATAAAATAGGCAACCAATTCTTTTACTTTATCGCCTGTTAGGGTGGCAACGACCAATTCATTGTCAAATGGCATTAATTTAAATGCGTGTTCTTTGGTGATGTTTCCTGCCGGAATGCTAGCACGGATTCCTCCACTATTAAACATCGAAAAATCGATGGAATTATTAGTTTTCTCTTTAAAAAGTGGATTTGCCACTGCTACACACATATCTGCCAATAGGTTTCCTAAAGTACTTTGTCTGTCAATATTTTGCTTGGTTAACTTTATAGGTGTATAAGTTAAGGTTTCTTGCATATCACCGGTAAGTTGTTCTTTATAAGGCGCTATGAGGTTTGTTATTTTTGTAGATGCCACAAAGGTACTATCTATAGCAATATTTTTAGCCGTTATTTTTGTGAGTTGCTGATCGGCTTTTTTACAAGAAACTACAAGGAGTAGACAGCAAATAAAATGTGATAATTTCATGGTTTTCATATGAGGCCGAAAGCTAATAATTTAAAAAATAGTATCCTTTTTTTTATTCTATTAATTTACCTGTACATTCTGTTAAAATATAATTAAAATGCTCCACATCGTCTCTATTTAACTTTAAAACACCTGTATTTATGTAAATTATTATAATTCATTGTGAGTTTTAAGGCTATCTGCAATCGCTTTTTCTAAAACAGCTGGTTCACTACCAGCACCAATAGTTAGTAATTTAGTTCCTGTTATTGGCACGCCTTTAAAAGGTCTTACAAATACTTTTCCGTCTGGAGTTCTTTCAAAATAAGTGTAATTTGCTTCTTTAGCTATTTGTACGCAACCTTTAACTCTAAGTATACTCTTAGGTAGCTGGTTACAAATAAGGTCTATGCAGTCTTTAGATGGTAAAACAGGTAAATCAATAGAACAAGAAGACCAATGTGCTTTTTGATGCGCTAATTTATCAACCACATTTTTAGAAGGTAAAAGAATGGGTAACAACTCCACATCTAGCTTCTCCATAGTGATAATTTTAGCAAAAGGGTTGTGTTTTTTTAAATCTTTAATTACCAATACTGTTCTATCTTCTGAAGCTCCATCAAGATGTGTCAACACAATTAAAGACGAAACCTGTATTTGATTCGCTTCTAATTCATCATGTTCTCCTCGTTTTTGCCAATTTTGTACATCTACTACAGAAATTTGTATGGGTGGTAAAAATCGATCGTTTACGCCTACTCCTAAAAACTCCATTAATGCACAAGCATCAGATGTACCGTTGGCTTCAATTAAAGTAATTCCTTTTTTTCTAACAGGAATTCCGTTTACATAATTTCTGAGTTCATGTATGCCACTACAACAAATACAACTTCCAGTAAGCGCTTTTACATGTTTGTTATCCACTTTTTCCAGAAACTGCTGTACATCCATATTGGCATTTTCATAATCATTTAAAATGACAAAAGGGTTCCATTTTTTTTCAGAAAAACGATCTATTAAATAATTTAATAAAGTAGTTTTTCCTGATCCTAAAAAGCCGACAATGGTAATTATTGCTTCCATATTGTAAAAATGCTTATGCTGATTTATGCTTCTTCTAGTAGATTTAATTTATTCATTTTTTCTATTAAATCTCCTGTAATTGCAACTACGGCAGGTTTAGGAATATTATCTTTATCAAAAGGCCAAGTACTCGTTGGATTGCTTAAATCTTTTGTTTGTTCACCTGGGTGTTGCACGCTTAAAAACAGTGTTTTACCATCAGGCGAAAACCAAGGACCTGTTAACTCTGCATCTCTTGGTGCTGTGGCAACTCTAATTACTTTTCCGGCGTCTTTTCCGTATCTCGGAATAACAAATAAACTGTTGTTTTTAAATGATAAATACGGTGTATCGACTTTATTCATTGCGCTACCAGACATGTCTGATGTCATCCAAAGGTTTCCTACTAAATCAAATGCTAAGTTGTCCGGACAAGAAAAACCTGAAGCCTCTCCTCCTGCTTTGTACGTTTCTGCTTTAAAAGTTAGCGCATCAAAAGCACCATCTTTTTCTTCAATTTTTAAAATTGAACCATGGTAATCACCTTTAGGTTTGTTATTTGTTAAGGAGACAAAAATGTTTCCTGTAATAGGATCTATTTCTATATCTTCTGTCTATTTAATGCAGTAGCTCCAATTAGTTTTGCTGCTTCTCTAGCTCTAATTAAAACTTCTGTTTGGTCTTTGAATTTACTTTTTAAAATCGGTTGATTTTCCCAGTCCATAGGCAACCATTTTCCGTTGATGGTATCCGCCACATAAAGTGTTCCTTCTTTTAAAGAACCTGGTTTAGAAGAGATAAATTTATACAGATGTTCATCATTATGATCATCACCAGTATATGCAACTACACGCTTATCTTCTAGTTCGTAAAGTGTACAACATTCGTGTGCAAAACGCCCTAAAGCAATGTGTTTTTGTGCAGTTCCGTCTTTTGGGTTTATTTCTACTACCCAACCATAATGTTCTGGTGGATATTTATAAAAGGCTTCCCATCCATACTCACTTGCACGGTGTGTAGGATTGTTATTTTCATCATATTCTGTTTCTCCAAAACAAGCATCATAGTTTTCTTCACAGGTAATAAATGTTTTCCATGGCGTAATTCCTCCAGAACAATTACTATTCGTTCCAAATACGGTAGAAGCTTCTTTAATTGGAGTATCCCAATTTAAAGTCATGGGTGTATTGGCTGTAATACGTCTGTTATAGGCATCGTTTTCAACAATGTTCCAAATGCCATTTTCCTCTTTAATTCGCACAATACTTCCGCCAACATTGTACATTTCTTTATCTACTTGCTCTTTTGTTTTTGGAGTTTTGTTTTCTTCGGATTCGTTATAATCAGAGACAAAAAACGGATTTATATACTCATGATTTACCCATAATAAACCGTCTTTAGGATTGTTATCATCCAAAGGAATAAAACAGATAAAATCATTATTGAATCCAAAAGTATCGGCATTATTAATCTTTTCTCCCCATTTAATGATGGAATGATATTCTAATCCATTGGCTAATAATAAATCGTCTTTATCTGAAGGATTCAATCCTTCTAAAACTAAGTTTTTTAAAGTTTTAAACCTGTCATCAGACATTACATCAATTCCCTTTGCAGGAGTTGTTGTATTACCACAACTTACTAAAAACTGAGGAGCAACTGCTAGTCCTAGTCCTGCTTTACCAATAAAAGATATAAATTTTCTTCGATTATATTCCATATTATATATTTGCTTTAAATAATTATTAATAGGTAATTAAGTAAATGCTAAATTATATTTTTTCTTGAGCGATGATCTTTAAGAAATCGTTACGTTTTTCTACTTCAGTAAAACAACCTCCATACTCTAAAGTCGTTGTAAAACTGCTTTGATCTTTGATACCTCTAGATGAAACACAAAGGTGTTTTGCTGTCACCGAAACAATTACATCTTTAGTACCTAAAATGGTTTGTAAATCGTTCAAAATTTGAAGTACAAGCCTTTCTTGCACTTGCGGACGGCGTGCATAATAATCTACCAAACGATTTATTTTGGACAAACCGATTACTTTGTCTTTAGGAATATAGGCCACATTTGCATACCCTATTATTGGCAAAAAGTGATGTTCGCAAGCAGAATCTATCGTAATATTTTGTTCTACTAACATTTTATTATACCCATATTTGTTTTCAAAAGTGGATAGTTTAGGTTTATTTACTGGGTTTAACCCATAAAATAATTCTTTTACATACATTTTAGCAACACGATATGGAGTACCAGATAAACTATCATCAGTTAAATCTAATCCCATTTCTTCCATGATCTTTTTAAAATGATACTGGATGTTTTTTATTTTTTCTTCATCACTTTTATCAAAAGCATCTGCACGTAAAGGTGTTCTTATACTTGATGAGAAATGATTGTCACCTACAATTTCTATTTCTTTTTTATTTTTCATTTGTACAACATTTATCGGTTTTACACTGGCAATATTTTCTATTATATGTGTGTAAAATAATTAGGGCAATTGCTGGTATATAGATTGCGCTTTCTGGTATAGAAAGCAATGCTATTTTTTCATTGATAATTACAACAAACAGTAGCAACCAACTAAACCACAAAGCAGGTTTCATCCAGGTATTCGTAGTAGTTTCTGTAGATCTATAAATGGCAAAAAATGAGATTACTAAAAAGAAATAGTCTATAAATTTCCACCAAACAGGTGTCGTACTGCAACAAGCTGATGCGCCTGCTTGCACTATAAACAATAAGGGAGTAGCAGCACAATGTATAAGACAAAGAGAACTTGCTATAGCACCGATACTATCGGATTTTTGTTTTGAAATGATCATTACTTATTTATTAATACAACTGAGTTGCAAATTTAAATAATAAATTTGTTATTACAACTAAGTTGCACTATATTTGTTATATGGGAATTATTAGAAAAACAAAGGCTGTAGAAGTATTACTTAATGAATTTAAAAACAGCTCTGTAGCTATTTCTGCAAAAATGCTAATAAATCAATTAGATACTGAATTTAACAAAACAACGATATATCGTATTTTAGACAAGCTAGAAGATGATGGTGTTTTGCATTCTTTTCTTGGTAAAGATGGTCTTAAATGGTATGCCAAATGTACCGGATGTTCAGCAACGGAACACAAAGATGTGCATCCGCATTTTCAATGTCTAAGTTGTGGTAAAGTAGATTGCTTGGAAGTAAAAGTTGTTATTCCTAAAATAGAGAACAGACAAATAGCTTTTTCTCAGGTGCTTATACAAGGGAAATGTGAAGAATGTATTGGATAAAAAAAAACCAACTAAATAAATTGTAATTTATTTAATTGGTTTTAGAATAACTTGTACTTTAATTTATGATCAAAAGATTTTATTAAATAAAAAGCAGATATTTATACTGTTTATTTGACATTAAATTAGCGTTATTCCCTATATAAATAATGGTTTCTGTATCTGTAGAAACTTTTGAATGGAATTTTAAATAGCTTCAAAAAAAAATACCTGTAGATTTCTTTTTTGTACAATCTCCCAAACTTTATATTACTGTAAAAATTTCACTTTCGGCCAATCTAGATTTTGGTGTTTTTTCTGTTGAATTAAAATCAGATTCAGTTCTATACCCCAAAGAAACAGCTACTAAAGAAGTAAAACCTTTTTCTCTTAATCCGAATTCTTCATCCAAAGCTTTTACATCAATACCCTCCATTGCTGTTGCATCTATTTCTAAACTTGCAACTCCTAATAAAAAGTTTCCAATGTTTAAGTATACTTGTTTTTCCATCCAATGTTGATAATCTTTTAAGTCATATTTATGAATGTTTGCAAAAGCGTTCATTCCTCCATACATCCCATTTTTGACATCTTCATTTGGGAATCTTCCATCTTTATCTTGCACATCTAAAAGGTGTTTAAAATAAGCATCATCTGCACCTTCACTGGTTCTTGAACAGAATAATACTACTGCAGAAGCATTTATCACTTTTGGTTCATTAAAATTAAAAAAACCTTTTGTTCCCTTTGCCATACGCGCTTTCCCTTCGGTAGTTTCTGCAATAATAAAATGCCAAGGTTGAAGGTTTACACTTGAGGGACTCATTCTTAGTAAATTTTTAACTTGTACCATATCTTCATCAGATATTTTCTTGGTTGGGTCAAATTCCTTAGTAGTGTATCTCCAGTTTAATGTTTCTTGTAAATTCATATTATATTTTTTTATTTTACTATCATTTTTATAGTGACAAAAGTATACAGAGCATTTGTATCTCGCAAGAACGGTCAAAAAGGATAGTATCCAAACCATCTGATGAAACATACTTAAATAATTAAAATACAGCTATTTAAATTAAATGTTAAATTTACTATAAAAAGTATAGTTGTATACCTTAATATAGTAACATATCTTTGTAGGTTAAAAAACAAAAATTATAATCTTATGTACACATATAAAGGAAAAGAATATCCTTGTTGCGCAAGTTTAACCATGGGAATGATTGGTGGTAAATGGAAAACGGTTATTTTATTTCATTTACGAAATACCACACTTCGCTATAATGAATTAAGAAAGCAAATGCCAACAGTTACGGAAAGAACACTAAGTTTACAATTAAAAGCACTGGAAGAAGATGGTATTATTAAGAGGACGGTTTTTACCTCTAAACCTCCTTTAAAAGTAGCATATTCATTAACCGATTTTGGTAAAACTTTAATTCCGGTTGTACAATCTATAGCGGATTGGGGTTTTTCTGTGCTTGAAAAAGATAAAAGTGTTGGTGTTAATATTTAAATACTAAGACTTACAAACACGCATTAAATACTCAATAATCTTTAACTTATTTAACAAGTTTTATAAAGTTAGAATTCTTAAAACTGATGAATACATAGTAACTTATATTATTAAACTAACGCTTTAAGTTAAATTATATAAACACAATATTAGATGGTGTTTATATGTATTATTTTCACGTAAATTAATGGAAGGTATTTGAGTTTTAATCAACTCTTTTACGATAAGAATTACTGTTTATTTGTTCGGTTAGAAAAGAAATACGTTACAATACCAGTTAATACAAATAACAACCCGATAGCACTTTCTTTCGGTTTTTCCATTAACATATATCCTAATATCCAAATACTAAAAACCACAAAAACAATTTGTAGAAATGGTTTTAACGGACTCTTAAAAGCTCCCTTTCTTCCTTTTAACCAAAATATAGAAGCAACGGTTAATGTTCCCATTAATTGTAATAAAAAACTAGCATATAAAAGCACTTGTTCAAAAGTACCTGTAAGCGTTAATACAATACTTATTCCTGCTTGTAACCACAAAGCTCTCACTGGTATTCCATTTTTGTTTTTAACGGCTATTTTCCTCCAAAAAGAATGATCTTTAGCCATGGCAAATGTAATTCTAGATCCAATCCAAAGATAACCGCTTACGGTTGCAATAAGCTGTATGGCAATTAAATAACTCACCCAGTTCCCTCCTTCTGTACCAAAGATATTTTTAAAGGAAATAAAAGCGACTTCCACCTTACCAGAAAGTTGATCTACAGATGCATGTTTTAAAAATACAATTTGTAAAAGCACATAAATTATAGTGACTAATGCAGTTCCAAATAGTAAGGCTTTTGGTAAATTTCTTCTTGCATCATCAATCTCATCCACAATGTATGCGGCAGAATTCCAACCTGTATAAGCATACGTTACGTATAATAATGAAACAGCAAAACCGGGTAATAATATTTCGTCTTGCCAAGAATTACTAAGATCTATAGCGGTTACATCTTGTGTAGGTACAAAACTAAAACCGAGTATAATTAAAATCAGTACAAAACCAATTTTAACACCTGTAGAAATATTTTGAAACTTTCCGCTTTGTCCAACACTTATAGAGTGAACTGCAGTCAATATTAAAATCACTAAGATACCGAACCAATCGTTAAATATGGTTGGATTTATAGGGTTTAAATAACTTTTCATCGCCATTACAGAAATAGCAATCGGAGCTGAAAAACCAACGGTTAAGGAAACCCAAGCGTAAATATACCCAACAATTGGATGAATTAATTTTGATAGAAATACATAATCTCCACCAGAATCATCAAAATTTGTACCTAATTCGGCATACGTTAATGCACCAATTAAGGCGAATAAACCTCCTAATAACCAAATTAGCACAATACTCCATGTATTCTGAATATCAGTTAATTGATACCCTAAACTGGTAAAAACTCCTGTACCAATCATATTGGAAATAACCAAAGCTGCTGCCGTCTTCCACCCTATTTTGTGTTTACCTTTCATGAACCTTGGTTATTTCCTTTTCAGAAATATCTAATTATATTTTGTAGTTTAATCTCGCAAAATAAAACGCTCCTGTTGTTCCCATTTGAACAGATGCGTATTTGAATACACCAAAATAACTGTTGTCATAAATTTGTTCATCTGGCAATACATCAAATAAATTATTTGCGCCAACTGTTAAAGAAAGATTATCATTTATATTGTAAGAACCTGTTAAATCTGTAGTCAGTTTTCCTGAATGTAATTGAGCGCCTCCAAAAGGAAAACCATTTCTAGTTATTTCTCCCCAATACGTGTTTCTTAACATTACTCCAAACTTGTTTTTTGTTAAATCAACTGTAAATATTGCTTTGTCCTGAGGATTATTAGATTCAATTAAACTTTTTTCTTGAGCACCAAAATACACATCTTCTTGACCTACAAAAATGTCAGGAACATTATTTAATGTATCGTCTACTTCAGTTTCATTATGATTGTATAATAAAGAAAAGTTTAAAGCACCTTCATTTAAAGGAACTTTATAATTCATTACTAAATCTACACCTGCGGTGGAAGTGTTAATAGCATTCGTAAAAAAACGAGCAGAAGATACGCCTAAGGGCTGCAATATGGCTTGTAATTCTGGTATTTCATCACCATAAACATCATTACCTAAACTACCAGTGTAGATAATTCTATCATCAATATCTACTTTATAAGCATCTAAAGTAATTTGAAAATTATTAGTAACCTTAGCTGTTAAACCAACACTAATACTTGTAGATGTTTCTTCTTTTAATTCAGGAATACCTAAAGTCTGAGCAATTTCACTATCGTTTCTAAATGTACCTCCGTTAATAAGGTTTCCATCAACCAAATCGGTAGCAATATTGTTAAAATATTGTTGTTGTAAAGATGGCGCTCTAAAACCAGTACCAAACGCTCCTCTTAACACAACAGCATCCGTTAATTTATATCTTGCTGCTATTTTTCCGTTGATGGTATTTCCAAAATCACTATAATTTTCGAATCTACCAGCTACATCAACTAAAAATTTATCAGTAAAATTAAGTTCAACATCTGCATATATTCCTACAGAAGATCTTTGCTCATCCACCTCATTACTTGGTGCAAAACCTGGGAATGAATTTGCTCCGTTACCAATATAAGAACCTTCTTCACCTGCATAAATCGTATAGTTTTCGTATCTGTATTCAGCTCCAAAAGCCAAACCAAGTCCGCTCATGATAGTATCATCAAATTTAGAAAAGTCTAAGTTTACGGTATTTTGTAAAAAAGTATGTCCACCTGCATCAAAAGAAGTCGGACTGTTAATTCCCAATGCATCGTTTACCGTGTTAGAAATTCCGTAATCAAATTGATTATAACCATTTGTATTACTCAAATCAAAATCCCATTCTCCCAATTTGGCTCTATACCCTGCAATTAAAGAAAGGTCGATTATTGTAGATTCTAAAATGGGTTGAAAACCATTTGGAAAAATTTCTAAAACATGTCCTTCCGAAGGTAATCTTCTAAAACCAAAACCATTACCGGTTCTATAATTTCCACCACCGGCGGCATAAAAAGTTCCATTTTTACTTGTAGGAAGCTCAAGATTCACAAAAAGTTGTGTGTTCGTAATTGCAGCATCACCTACTTGAAAGTTAAAATCATCACGAGTTAAACCCGCAGCATTTATCAACTCATCATCACGTTCTCTTGCGCCATCATTAGAAAAATCATACGCAAAGAAATTACCTAAATCAGACTGGTCATAAATAACCAAATTATGATTTTGGCTTCTACTTGTTTTACCTCTATCATTAAATTCTGCCGTAAGGTTTATAAATCCACCTTTAGTACCTAATTCAGTACCATAATTTACATTTAAATTAAACGTTTCTCCATCACCTTCCGAAGTTAAACCATAAGTTGTACCAACCTCTAAACCTGTGTTTTTCTTTAAAATAATATTGATGACTCCTGCAATAGCATCCGAACCATATTGAGCAGCAGCTCCATCTCTAAGAACTTCAATTCTATCAATAGCAGCTGAAGGGATTGAAGATAAATCTGTACCAACAGATCCGTTTCCAACCGTATTTTGATTATTTAATAATGAGGTAGTATGTCTTCTTTTTCCGTTGATAAGTACCAAAACTTGATCTGGACCTAAACCTCTTAAAGAAGCAGGATCTACATGTTCTGTTCCGTCCGAAGAAGATTGTCGGTTAGAATTAAAAGACGGCACTAAATTCGCTAGTAAATCATTCGCCGTAGTTTGTGCACTTGTTAATTTAATTTTAGACACATCAACAATATCTACCGCTACCGGTGTTTCTAATTTTGTTTGTCTAGGATTTCTTGTTCCTACCAGTACAACTTCCGAAAGAATCTCTGAAGATTCTTGCAAAACAATCGTTAAATTGCTTCCTCCTTCTTGTTTTTGAGTTTTAAACCCTAATGCAGAAAACACTAAAATTGCGTTTTCATTATTGCTAGAAACAGAAAAATTACCACTGTTATTGGTAATAGTTCCTGTTGATGTACCTTCGATAATAACATTTACGTCTTCTAGTGGTGAGTTGTTGGTGTCAACAACTTTTCCGTTGTATATTTTCTGAGCTGATAAACAGAATGTTGTACTTAGAAATATAAATAATAAAAAGGACCTCATAAATTTTAATTTAAACTGATTTTGATTGAATTAAAGCATGTAATTAAAACCGTGCAAGATAACAAAAATCGAAATATTTGCCCCCTTTTTTATGATGTAAATGATTACCAACTAACACCTGCTCCACCACCACCAGAACTACCGCCTCCAAAACTTGATGACGAAGAAAAAGATGATGAAGAACCAGAAGAAGAGGAAGTCTGTCTTACTTTTTTAGGAAGAACTACTATCTTTTCATCTTGATAATTACAATTTTTACATTCATAATAATCAACTCTTTCACCTGCAGATGCATACGTTGCAGATTTTAATAGTTTAGATGATTTTTTTCCGTACGTTTTATAACCACATTTGGTGCAATCACTGTATTTTCTGCTATTAATACCTTCATATTCTAAAATTAGAATATCGCTTTCATCTTCTGTTACCCAAACATCATAGCGAGTTGATTTGAGCCTTTCTTCTAAAATTTGAGCAGCTTCTAAAAATTTATTTTCTCTCCATTCATCTTTAAGAGTTAACAGCTTGCCATTTACTTTACTATAACGAGGAGCTGTTCGATATTTTTGCAGGCGTTTTTTTACCTTTTTTGAAATAAAAAATAAAGGAAATGGTAACAAAAAAATAAGACATCCTAATTTTAATTCGTCCAATCGATTATACTTATCGTAAAAATCGTCTTTAGATATTTGGGTTTGATATAATACACCTTCATACCAAAACAGCATGAACGCGCAAATAATAGTGTACACCAATAAAAAATAATGATACCATTGATAATTGTCGTCTTTTTGATGTACAATACTAGTACCGTAAACTTCCTGAATAACCTGCGGATTGTCTAAAAACTCACGGATTCTAACCACCGAATTTATCAATCCCTCACCATAATTTCCATTCTTAAAATTAGGTACAATTTCATTTACACCAATTCGGTAGCAAACAGCGTCCGTTAAAATAGGTTCTAGACCATAACCAACCTCAAACTCTGTTCTGCGTTGGTCCATTACTGTTAAAATTAGTAATCCGTTGTCTGTATCTGCTTTACCGATACCCCATAATTCGAAAAGATCTACGGCAAATTGTTTAGGAATTTCTCTACCAATACTTGGGATTACCACTACGGCAACTTCAACAGACGATTTTTGCTCTAACTCAAATAATAATCGGTTTATTTGATTTTCTGAGGATGCATCTATCAAATCATTTGGATCGGATACATAGCCTATAATTCCAGTACCTCTTGGACTCGGAACTTCTTTAATTGAATAACTTTCTTTATCCTTATTATAAATTGGTGCTTTAAATCTTGGATAATTAATTGCTGGCTGCTCAATAGTTTTTTCAAGCAAAGCACCTTCTTCTGAAGCATCTGATACATCTTGACTAAAACCTGTTATTGATATACATAAACACCAAAACAACAAACTCGTTAACAGTCTTTTCTTATTGGTTTCAAGAAGATATTGGAAAGTAAACAGATTCATGTTTTTATTAATTATAATATAATGATTTCATTAAAGTCATTTTTAAAAATGTCAGTTCGAGTGATTTTTCTTTTTTGAAAAATTGTATCGAGAACTCGTTTAGAATCTAAAAACTAATAAACACAACTTCAACAAGTGACACACTATGCCTCTTTCCTCAATACCTCCAAAGGTGGACTTTTTAAAACCGATTTTAAATTACTCAAACCAATCACCACAACTAAAAATGTAATTCCTGGTAGAAAAACTAAAAACGGAATTGCAGATGGTA
Source organism: Polaribacter sp. 20A6 (assembly GCF_011378915.1). NCBI lineage: Bacteria > Pseudomonadati > Bacteroidota > Flavobacteriia > Flavobacteriales > Flavobacteriaceae > Polaribacter > Polaribacter sp. 20A6. The sequence goes on along the minus strand of NZ_WTPZ01000001.1, from coordinate 882,324 downwards.
TAAATGGTTCTTTAAATATAAAAGTAGCTAATAATTGACTACCAACTAAAGATAATAAAATACCAGTTAAACTACCCAAAATACCTAAATACACATATTCTAAAGCTGTAATTTGCAAAATCTGTTTGCTTTTTGCACCTAATGTTCTTAGTAAAACACTTTCTTTAATTCGTTGGTATTTACTATTTCTAACAGAACCAATCAGCACAATTAAACCAGTTAAAATGCTAAAAAATGCCATAAAATTAATAATCCAAGAGATTTTATCTAAAATATCTTCTACAAGTGTAAAAACCTGACGCAAATCTAAAATAGTAACATTTGGAAACTCTTGCACCAATGCTCTCTGTAAATCCGCAGAACCTTCTTTATTTGGCACGTGCGTCGTCATTACATTAAATTGAGGTGCATTTTCTAAAACTCCCGTTGGAAACAAAATCATAAAATTGACTTTCATGCTGCTCCAATCTACTTTTCTGATGCTTCCTACAATTGTTTCCATCAACACACCTTGAATGTTAAAAACAATTGGATCTCCTATTTTTAAATTGGCATCTTCAGCAAAATTATCGGATATAGAAATATTTATAGGATTTCCATTTATAAATTTTCCTATCCACTCACCTTCTACAATCTCTTCGGTTTCAGCTAATTCTTCTCTGTAGGTAACTCTAAATTCTCTGTTTAAAATCCATTTTTTCATTTTAACAGTAGAATCTTTCCGAATCTCATTTACTGTTTTACCCTGAATACTTTGCATGCGCATGGTAATAATTGGTATGTTATCAATTACTTCCAATCCTTTGCTGGTAAAAGTTTCTAAAATAGCTGTTTCTTGTTTTTGTTGAACATCCATTAGAATGATATTAGCATCATCCTTTTTATTTTCTATGGATGTTTTTGCTAATAAAATATCCTTCGTAAAGTATAACGTACTTATTAGAAAAGTTCCCAATCCGATGGCTAAAACAAGCACCATTGTTTGGTTATTCGGTCTAAATAAGTTCAATAAACTTTGACGCTTTGTATATCCCCAAGAACTTGGGAAGAATTTTTTAATCAATTTGATGAAAAGGTTAGCAACACCTGCCATAATTGCAAATGTGATAAAAATACCTGCGGTAAAAATCAATCCGTTTACGGCATCTTTTAACATCCAAAAAGAAAATAAATAGATAAAAAGTAGAATTAAGAATACTACTGCAATTCGTGCTTTTTTAGGTTTTTGTAAATTGTCTTCAGAACCTCTTAAAACCTCTAAAGGTGATACATACCAAGTGCCTAACAAAGGTAATAATGCAAATAAAACCGACATTAAAACACCTAAAGTAACTCCCATTAATATAGGTTGTGCAGAAATTGAAATAGCAACGTCAAAAGGTAAAAAATCTTGTAATAGATACGGAAAAGCATATTGTAAACTAACTCCAATAACAGCACCAATTAAACCGCCAATCAACCCAATTCCGATAATTTGGATCAAATAAATTAAAAAAGTTTGTTTTCTAGAAGCTCCTAAACATTTTAAAACGGCTACATTTTTAAGCTTTTCTTTAATGTAAATATGCACAGAACTTGCAATACCAATACAACCTAATAAAAGGGCAATAAAAGCAACTAAATTTAAAAAGCGACTCACATTATCGTACCTTCTGCCTAAGCGTTCACTGATACCTGTATGCGTATCTAAATCTGCATTTTCTGTTTTAAGAATAGGATCTATTTTGTTCTCTAAAGTAACTAAATCCATTGTAGGATCTTCGAAAAAATATTGGTATTCTTTTCTGCTTCCTAATTGTAATAACCCAGTTTCTTCAACAAAGCGAAACGGAATTAATACCGCTGGAGCTACAGAAGAAGAAATTGCTGTACTACCCGGAATTGATTTTAAAGCACCAATAATTTCAAACGTAGTTTTACCTAATTTAATAGAATCTCCTGGGTTTATATTATATTGTAAAAGCAAGGTAGCATCTACCAAAGCGCCTCCTAATTCTTGATATTTTGTACCAGCATTTTCAGGTTCGGTAGATAAATCTCCGTAAAACGGAAAATCACCTTCCATAGCCCTAACTTTCACTAATTTTGTCCCATCATTTTTAGGGAAAGCAGCCATAGAAACAAAGTTGACTTCAGATGCATCTGCGCCTAAAGAATCTATAATTGCTTGTACTTTTTCTGATGGTATTTGTTTGCTATCAATAATAAAATCGGCCCCCATTAAGGATTTCGACTGTAGCTTTATGTTTTGCTTTAAATTGTCACTAAATAACTGAATAGAAACCACGGCTGCAATACCTAAAATAATAGATGCCATAAAAAGCATTAACCTAGAAAGGCTTGCTTTTCCGTCTCTCCAAGCCATTTTTAATAGCCACTTAAAATTTAATTTTGAAGTCATTTTACGCATTAATAGTGTTGGTTTTTTCGTTAGAAATAATCTTACCACCTTTTAATCGTAAAATCTGTTGCGTTCTGTTTGCTAAATCTAAATCGTGTGTAATAATAATTAAAGTAGTGCCCGCTTCTTTGTTCAATTCAAACAATAATTGAATGACCTTTTCGCCAGTTTCTTCATCTAAATTACCAGTTGGTTCATCTGCAAATAAAATAGAAGGTCTGTTAGCAAACGCCCTTGCCAAAGCAACTCTTTGTTGCTCTCCACCAGACAATTGCGATGGATAATGATGTAAACGATCTCCCAAACCTACTTTCTCTAACAAAGCTGTTCCAAATTTTGCCGCATTTTTTTCACCTTGTAATTCTAAAGGAACAATCACATTTTCTAAAGCAGTTAACGTAGGTAATAATTGAAAATTCTGAAAAATAAATCCGACTTCTTTATTACGTAATGCCGCACGTTCATCTTCATTCAAATCTTGTAAAGAAGTGCCGCACAACTCAATAGTTCCAGCAGTTGGATAATCTAAACCTGCACACAAACCTAATAAAGTCGTTTTTCCACTTCCAGAAGGCCCAACAATAGAAAAAATACTTCCTTTTTCTACTTCAAACGAGATATTGCTAATTACTGTTAATTTTTTAGAACCGCTCGTATAAGTTTTCTCTAAATCATTAATCTTTAATATATTTGACATTACTTTTATTTAATTTTTTACTAAAATATTCCGATGTTGAAAAATAATCAATTGCTTATACATATCAACAATTTATCTCAAAAGGTTTTCTTAAAATTTTGTTGCATTTTTTTGCTTATATTCATATTCTCTTGCAAACAAGACGCTTCTAAAAAAGCAATAAATGCAGAAACAACGACTCCTGATACTGAAATTAATCAGACTGAAAATAGTAGTGTAAAAACAATTGTTTTTTTTGGTGATAGTTTAACAGCAGGTTATGGTTTAGAAGATGTAAACGATGCTTTCCCTGGAATTATTCAGCAGAAAATAGACTCTTTACAATTGAATTATAGCATTGTAAATTCTGGTGTAAGTGGAGAAACTACATCGGGTGGAAAAAATAGAATTGATTGGGTGCTGAATCAAAAACCTACTATTTTTATATTAGAATTAGGTGCAAATGATGGTTTAAGAGGTGTGCCGTTAAAGCAGTCTAAAGAAAATTTACAAGATATTATAGATGCTGTTAAAAAGAAGTATCCAGATACAATTATTGTGTTAGCAGGAATGCAAATTCCACCAAATATGGGACAAGATTATACCACTGAATTTAAAAATATGTTTCCTGATTTAGCAACAAAAAACGATTTGTATTTAATTCCTTTTTTATTAGAGGATGTTGGTGGTTTATCAGACTTAAATCAAAAAGATGGAATTCATCCTACAAAAGAAGGACATCAAATATTGGCTAAAAATGTTTGGAGTGTTTTAAAACCAATTTTAAAATAAAGTATCTCTAAAATATACATTTTAACATATCTTAATATTTTTATGAAGAATATCCTTTTAATACTAATTACTTCACTCCTCTTTGTTTCTTGTTCAAATCAAACAAAAATCAGTAAACATTTTAATTGTGAAACCACTAATTTTAAAAACTTAGAAGAAGTAAAAGATGTTAAGAATCTGTTTTCTATAGAAATACCAAAAACATGGAAAACGAATTTGTATTATGACGATATTCAATCTTCTATTTACACTGCAGACACTACAAAACAATTAACAGAATCTTTGCTTTTAGATGTTACATTTATCAATAAAAGCATTAATTTTGATACGTCTTTTAAACTAGAACGAGAGCAAGAAGATTTATCAAAGAGTCTTATCAAAATAAAATCTGAAGAGACTACTTTTTTAGAAAAGCCTTCTTATTACACAGTTTCAAAAGGAAAAAAAAGGAATTTTGAATACCAAGTTTGCCACTTATTTATCAAAATAAATGACCAAAACTTTATACTTGCAAAGGCGGAAGTTTATGGAGATTCTTTAGTTAACAAAAGATTATGTGACGCACTTGCATTGATGGAAAAAATTAAAAACATTCAATAAAATGATTGAAAAACAACATATTACCGATAGATTTATAAAATACGTAACGATTGACACAGAGTCAGACCCTAACAATCCTGCTTTTCCGAGTACTGAAAAACAATGGGATTTAGCCAATATTTTAGTTAAAGAACTTAAGGAAATTGGTATGAAAGAGGTCGATTTAGATGCCAATTGCTACATTATGGCAACCTTGCCTAGTAATTTAGATTATGAAGTGCCAACCATTGGTTTTGTTGCGCATATAGATACGAGTCCAGATTTTACAGGTAAAAATGTAAAACCTCAAATTGTAGAAAATTATCAAGGCAATAATATTATTTTAAATGTAGAGGAAAACATCGTTTTATCTCCAGATTATTTTGATGATTTATTACAATATAAAGGTCAAACCATTATTACAACGGATGGTACTACCCTTTTAGGTGCAGATGATAAAGCCGGAGTTACAGAAATTGTAACCGCGATGGAATATCTAATTCAGCATCCAGAAATTAAACACGGTAAAATTAGAATTTGTTTTACACCAGATGAAGAAGTTGGTAAAGGTGCGCACATGTTTGATGTGGATAAATTTGGTGCAGAATGGGCATATACCATGGATGGAAGTCAGATTGGAGAATTAGAATATGAGAATTTTAATGCTGCCGGAGCAATAGTAACCATTACTGGTAAAATTGTACATCCAGGATATGCAAAAGGTAAAATGATCAATTCTATGCTAATTGCTAATGAATTTATTACAGCGCTTCCAACAAACGAGATTCCGCAAAGAACAGAAGGTTATGAAGGTTTTTTCCATTTACATGATATCAATGGAAATGTAGAAAAAACTGTTTTAGAATACATTGTAAGAGATCATGATTTAGATTTATTTGAAAAGAGAAAAAGTTTAATGCATAAAATTGCGTTAGATTTTAATACCAGATACAATCAAGATTTAATTGAAGTAACTATTAAAGATCAGTACTTTAATATGAAAGAAAAAATTACTCCGGTTATGCATATTGTAGATATTGCAGAAGAAGTAATGACAGATTTAGGAATTACACCTTTAATTAAAGCGATTCGTGGTGGTACAGATGGTTCTCAGTTATCATTTAAAGGTTTGCCTTGTCCTAATATTTTTGCTGGTGGACATAATTTTCATGGTAGATATGAGTATGTACCAGTAGAATCTATGGTGAAAGCAACAGAAGTAATTATAGGAATTGTAGAGAAAATTTCGGTGAAGTTTGCATAAAAAAAAGAGTCTTCAGTATCCTGAAGACTCCATATCATAGCATGATACTATTTGCGTAACATATTTCTTAAAAATAAAGCCCCTAATCTCTATCAATAATTATATGTAACACACAAATATAATCTTTTTTATAAAACAAACCAAATAATTAAAATAATTCAGGGTTTTTCCCCTTTACGTCTTTAAAGAATGAGTGAAACACCTCAAAATCAGCATCTATACTTGCTGTTGTATAATAAGGATTAGATATTTTTATCTTCTTATTTTTAAAGTCTAAGGTTGCCATAACAATAGGAACATTTGCTCCTTTTGCAATATAATAGAACCCTGTTTTCCATTTATCTACTTTTTTTCTGGTTCCTTCAGGCGAAATTCCTAACCTGAATTCTTCCTTATTATTAAACACATCAATAACGGCATCTACCATATTTGTGCTTTTAGTTCTGTCTACAGGTGTTCCTCCTAACATTTTAAAGAAAAAGCCAAACGGACCTTTAAAAAGAGAAGATTTACCAATAAAGTGAACCATAGTTCCAGAAGACATTCTAGATAAAATTGCTATTGGAAAATCTAACCAACTTGTATGTGGTGCTGCAATAACAACATATTTTTTAGGTTCTTTAGGAAAATCGTTTTCTAGTTTCCATCCTAATATGGTAAATAATATAAACCTTGCAATTGTTTTCATATATAAAGATAGCATTAAAAAATGCTGATTTAGAAGTTTTTTGTTAGCGTTTAAAATGATAAATTTATGAACTTAATTTGATATGATGAACGAAATGATAATTTACTTCTTAATTGCACTGATATTTAGCCTTGTAGGATTCTTAATAGGCAAACTATTAACCAAATTAAAATTTGAAAAAGCAAAAGGAGATTCTGAAAAGGAAAAATCTCTATTAGAATTTGAAGTTTCTAAACTAAATGAAACACTTAAAAATACAGAAATTACAATTGATGATTTACAAGGTGAATTAAGACACGTTCAAAAAGAAAAAGAAATTTTAATTTCTGATAAAACACGTTTAGAAACAGAATTTAAAAATGTAGAAGAAAAGCTAGCGCATAATAAAAATGAGGTTGAAAAATTACAAGAAAAATTCACCAATAATTTTGAAGTATTAGCCAATAAAATTTTAGAAGAAAAATCATCAAAATTTACACAACAGAATCAAGAAAACTTAAAAATAATCTTAAATCCACTACAAGAAAAGATTAAAGTTTTTGAAGATAAAGTAGATAAAACACACAAAGAAAGTATCGATTATCACGCTGCTTTACGTCAGCAAATTTTAGGTTTAAAAGAGCTAAACCAACAAATGAGTAAAGAAACCTTAAACCTTACCAAAGCCTTAAAAGGCGATAATAAAATGCAAGGTAATTGGGGGGAATTAGTGTTAGAAAGAGTTTTAGAAAAATCTGGTTTAGAGAAAGATAGAGAGTACTATGTGCAGCAAAGCTTTACCAATGAAGATGGTAGGAGAATTCTACCGGATGTCGTGATTCATTTGCCAGATAATAAAAAAATGATTGTAGATTCTAAGGTTTCTTTAACAGCTTATGAGCAGTTTATAAATGAAGAAGATGAAACTTTAAAAGAACAGTTCTTAAAAGCACATGTGGCATCACTCCAACGACATGTACATCAATTATCAGAAAAAAAATATGAAGATATTTATAAAATTGAATCTCCAGATTTTGTCTTACTTTTTATACCGATAGAGCCTGCTTTTGCTGTTGCCCTAAATTATGATAATCATTTATATAATAAAGCATTTGAAAAAAATATTGTTATTGTAACTCCTACTACTCTTTTGGCCACTTTAAGAACCATAGATTCTATGTGGAATAATGAGAAGCAACAAAGAAATGCTTTAGAAATTGCAAGACAAGCCGGTGCTTTATATGACAAGTTTAATGGTTTATTAGGTGATTTAGTCGGAATTGGAAAACGAATCGACGACAGTAAAAACGAATACTCCAATGCAATGAACAAGCTTTTTGAAGGAAGAGGGAATTTAATTACTTCTGTAGAAAAGTTAAAGAAAATGGGAGCTAAAGCTAAAAAAGCTATCCCAGAAAACATTATTAAGCGTGCTAATGAAGTTGATGAATAGCTAATGCGTTATTATTTAACTGAATGTAGTTAAGCTGAAATTCACTTATTTTTTACTTTTGAAGTGAGTATTAACCTAAAAAACTAAAAAATATGTCAGTTATAAAACACGAAAGAGGTTTACATCCTTTAAAAGGAACCGTAAAAACAGATGAAAAGAATGAAAAAGATTCAGATAAGAAAAAAGAAAGTATCGTAGCAGAAATTGATAAGAAAAAAGAAAAAGGTGAATTAAAAAATCAAATACAGAGTGCGACTGATGATGCAGATGAAATTGCTGGAAAAATTAAAAGTTCAGAAAAAGAATAACTTTTATCTAATGAGTCAAAATTTTAATAGATAGCATTCATAAGCAATTATAAATCTTTCTAAATTTACACTATTATTAACTAGTACTATTGTAGTACATAAATGAAATGAATATGAACTCGGATACAACAAAAGGAAATTGGAAACAAATTAAAGGAGAATTTAAAGAAAAATATGGTCGTATTACCAATGATGAGAGTACGGAAGCAGAAGGTTCTTTTGATAAACTAGTTGGAGAAATCCAAGAAAAATATGGTGAAACTCGTGAAGCCATAGAAAAAGAAGTAAAAAGTTGGTAAACAACTTTTACAATATATTTAAAACTAAAAAAGCATCAAGAATTAACTTGATGCTTTTTTTATATGTATTCAAATAAGTTTTAGATACTATTTTGTACTCGAACTGATATGATCATTATATAACTTATTTGAAGGCATTGCCTTCTACATTACGAATAATCTTCTTGCACTCATCATGTGTGCAACACGCTCACCAATTTTGTGTAAAGCATCTTCATTTGCAGCGTTTATGATAGCTTCATCAATAAAATTAACAACAGCTTTCATATCTTCTTCTTCTAAACCACGAGTAGTAATTGCAGCAGTTCCAATACGGATTCCTGAAGTTACAAATGGGCTTTTATCATCAAAAGGAACCATGTTTTTGTTTACAGTAATATCTGCTTTTCCTAATGCAATTTCAGCATCTTTACCAGAAATGTTTTTATTACGTAAATCTATTAGCATACAGTGGTTATCTGTTCCGCCAGAGATAATATCATATCCTCTTGCAACAAATTCTTTCGCCATTTCTGCAGCATTTGCTTTTACTTGTAATTGATATTCTAAAAACTCATCTGTTAAAGCCTCTCCAAAAGCAACCGCTTTAGCAGCAATAACGTGCTCTAAAGGTCCACCTTGGTTTCCAGGGAAAACAGAAGAATTAATTAAAGTAGACATCTTTTTAGGATTTCCATTTTTTAAAGTCTCTCCAAAAGGATTGTCAAAATCTTTACCAATCATAATCATACCACCTCTTGGTCCACGTAAAGTTTTGTGGGTAGTTGTAGTAACAATATGACAATGAGGAATTGGATCATTTAAAATTCCTTTTGCAATTAACCCAGCAGGATGAGAAATGTCTGCCATTAAAATAGCACCTACACTATCTGCAACTTCTCTAAATTTCTTAAAATCGATATCTCTAGAATACGCAGAAGCACCAGCAATAATTAATTTTGGCTTGTGCTCTTTAGCTTGTGCAGCTAAATGATCGTAATCTATAATTCCAGTTTCTTTAACTACTCCATAAAAAACAGGATTGTATAATTTTCCAGAAAAGTTTACCGGAGAACCATGAGTTAAATGCCCACCATGAGATAAATCAAATCCTAAAACAGTATCACCTGGTTTTAAACAAGCAGCATAAACAGCTGTGTTTGCTTGAGAACCTGAATGTGGTTGAACATTTACATATTCTGCACCAAATAATTCTTTAGCTCTGTCTATAGCAATTTGCTCAATAACATCAACTACTTCACAACCTCCATAATATCTTTTACCAGGATATCCTTCAGCGTATTTATTAGTTAAAATAGAACCTTGGGCTCTCATAACATCATCACTTACAAAGTTTTCTGAAGCGATTAATTCTAATCCATTTAACTGTCTTTCTTTTTCTTCCTGTATAAGGTCAAAAATTTGGTTGTCTATTTGCATTGTTGTTGTTTTTAAAGAAGCATCAAAAATAATAAAATCAAATTTGTAAAAAACATGTTTTAACTATATTTTATCATTTTTTATTATAATTGTATATTTATTAAAAATGTACTGTTAAAAATGCGTTTTTAATTGTTTTTTTATTTTAAAATGAAAAAAAATTATGTAGGTTTGATGAAAAATAAATTTCAAAAGAATGATCATAACAGCAAATAATCCTAATAGAAAATCTTGGTTAAAAGTAGACAAAGATTCAGACTTCCCTATTCAAAACATTCCCTTTGGTGTTTTCATCACAAGAGATGATATAATTACGATTGGTAGTAGAATTGGAAATTTTGCTATAGATTTAGGAGCTTTTCATCAATTAGGTTATTTTGAAGGGATACCATTAACGGATGATATTTTTCTACAAGATAATTTAAATGATTTTATTGCGGATGGTCGTAAAACTTGGCGTTTGGTTAGAAACAGAATTGCTGAAGTTTTTGACGTTACCAATGGATCTTTAAGAGATAATGCCAATCATAAAGATAAAATAATCTTTAGAATGGACGAAGTAGAAATGTTGATACCTGTTGCTGTAGGTGATTATACAGATTTTTATGCGAGTAAAGAACACGCTACCAATGTAGGTTCTTTATTTAGAGATCCAGAAAATGCATTGTTACCAAATTGGTTGCACATACCTATTGGTTACCATGGTAGAAGTTCTTCTATTGTACCATCTGGAACAAAAATTAGAAGACCTTACGGACAAACAAAACCTGAAGAAGGAAGTAATACTCCTGGTTTTGGACCTTCTCAATTATTAGATTTTGAGCTAGAAATGGCATTTATTACCACAGATGCAAACGTTTTAGGTGATAGAATTCCGATTGAAGAAACGGAAGAATATATATTTGGATTGGTACAATTTAACGATTGGTCTGCAAGAGACATTCAAGCTTGGGAATATGTACCATTAGGTCCGTTTTTAGGAAAAAGTTTTGCATCTACCATATCTCCTTGGATTGTAACTTTAGATGCTTTAGAGCCTTTTAGAGTAGAAAGCCCTAAACAAGTGCATGAGCCATTACCGTATTTAAAACAAAAAGGAAAAGGAAGTTACGACATTCATTTACAAGTAGGTATACAACCAGAAAACGGAAAAGAAACCATTGTTTCTAATTCTAATTTTAAATATATGTACTGGACAATGGCACAGCAATTAGCACATCATACTGTGAATGGTTGTCCTGTAGAAGCTGGAGATTTAATGGGATCTGGTACTATTTCTGGTCCAACAAAAGATAGTTACGGTTCTATGTTAGAGTTAACTTGGCGAGGACAAAACCCTATTAAGTTAAACGATGGTACAGAACGTAAATTTATAAATGATAACGATACTGTAATTATGCGTGCACATTGTAAAAATGATAAAGTACGTATTGGTTTTGGAGAATGTGTAGGTAAAATTCTACCTGCTAAATAGATGATAAATCTTTATATAAAACTAAAAAAGCTTCACAATTTGTGAAGCTTTTTTAATTTTACGCTATAATTTTTTTCAATAAAAGAAATACATTTCGTTCTAAAACATCTACAGAACCATCGGCAAAAAAGACATTTTTTATATCTTTTAAAAGTTTTTCTTTTTCAATATGTGTGTACTCATTTTCAGCTAAGTACGTTTTAATTTTTTCCATGGCCTGGTAATCGTTATCGTGTACAATTTCTGTATGAATGCTATTAAATAAAGTTTCATTTACTTTCGATAAAATATACTCACTTTCAGATTCAGTTTCTATATAATTACTTTGTGCCGCGTATAACAATACGTAAGTTTGAAATTCTTCTTTTGTCCAATTGATGTTCATCATATTTTATTTTAAATTTCTATTGGTAAATTCTCCGTACTTCCCCACTCTGTCCAAGAACCGTCATAAACAGCATAGTTATTAGATCCTGATATTTCTGCACCTAAAGCCAATACCGAAGCAGTGATTCCTGTTCCACAAGAAAAAATAAAAGGTTTCTTTTCTCGGTTTATATCTTTGAAGATAAATTTTAATACTGCTTCAGATTTGAATGTTCCATTTTCTATAATCTCACTAAAAGGCAAACTTACAGAATTAGGTATATGACCTCCTTTTACATCACTTCTCGGTTCTGGTTCGGTACTATTAAAACGACCTTTGGAGCGTGCATCAGCAATTAAAATAGTTTCATTATTAATTGCATTCAAAACATCTTCTGTAAATTTAATTTTTTCTGGTTGATAATTCACCTTAAAATCACCTTTTGAACGTGAATTCTTTTGTTGATTTTCAATAGGAGATTTATTTGCAATCCATTTAGGGAAACCGCCATCTAAAACAGCAACGTTTGTAAAGCCCATTAATTGAAACATCCACCAAACTCTTGCTGAAGAATATATTCCTAAATCGTCATAACAAACAATAATACTGTCATTATTAAGGCCTAATTCTTGCGCTTTATTTTCAAATTCTTTCGGTGATAAAATGGTGTTCGGAAATTTTCCGTTTACATCAGAAAAAGTGTTTTTAATATCAAAAAAAATAGCGCCTTTAATCTGTGTTTTTTCATCAGATTTAACGGCATTGGACTTTTCTGTAACTTTTGGTATCGTACAATCTAAAATAATTAGATTTTTATGATCTAAATTATCTTGTAACCAAGCTACAGAAACTATCGGTTTTGTTATTTTTAAGGACATCCTATTAAAGAATTAGAAAAGTTATAGAAAACTACTTTACATCATCATAATTATCATCCCAATCTTTTGGTTTAGGGTCATCATGTAATTTATCTAACGACTTAGCAATTATCATAGCTACAGTGGCATCTCCTGTTACATTAACAGTAGTTCTCATCATATCTAAAGGTCTGTCTACAGCAAAAATAAGCGCCAATCCAATTGGTAGTAATTCCGCAGGAAAACCTATCGATTCTAAAACAATAACCAACATAACCATACCTGCACTAGGTACAGCTGCAGAACCAATGGAAGCTAATAAAGCAGTGGCTACAATAACAAGCTGATTAGAAAATGTAAGCCCTTCTGGCCATATTACTTGCATAATAAAAACTGCTGCAATGGCTTGGTATAAACTTGTACCATCCATATTAATGGTGGCTCCTACTGGTAAAACAAAACCTGCTACTTCTGGATCTACACCCAAATGTTCTTCTACCCTTTCCATAGTTACTGGTAAGGTTGCAGCGCTAGAACTTGTTGAAAATGCTAATAATTGTGCCGGACTTATTTGTTTTAAAAACCAAAGAGGCGATTTTTTTGTATAAACACTCACTAAAATTAGATAGAATCCTATCATTAGTAATAAACCTCCAACTACACAAAGTGCATAGACTAAAAGTTTTAAAAGAATTTCTGTATCATCAAAAGCAATAATAACATTTGCTAATAACGCAAATACGGCATACGGAGCAAAAAGCATAATTAAATCTACCATTTTCATGACAACTTCATTTAAGGAATCAAAGAAATTCATTAATGGTTTTGCTTTTTTCTCTGGAATTAACAATAAAGAAACTCCAACAAATAGTGCAAAAAAGATAATTTGAAGCATACTTGCATCACTTAATGATGTAAAAATATTACTCGGAAAGATATCTACTAAAGACTGTAGTGGTCCTGTATTACTTTGTGCACTCGCTTTTGTTAATTTGTCTACAACATCAGAAGATGTTTCATATTTAGCCTTTATCTTCTCTATTGTGTCTGCAGACATACCTACTCCTGGTTTTACCACATTTACAATACCTAAGCCAATTACAATAGCAACCAACGTGGTTAACATATATATAATCATAGTTCTAATTCCCATTTTTTTAATTTTAGAAATATCTTTTAAATCAGAAATTCCTTTAATTAAAGAAGCCAAAATTAGGGGTACTGCAATTAGTTTTAATAAGTTTATAAAAATGGTACCAAATGGTTTTATCCAATCTGTAACAAAACCTTTACCTCCTTCAACAGAGTTCATGATGAAACCGAAAAGAATTCCAAGAACCATACCAATTAAAATCTTCCAGTGTAATGCTAGTTTTTTCATTAAATAGTTTAAAAATTAAGATTTTGAAAGGTAAAAAAAAAATTAAAGTATATGTGACTTTATTTGTATATTGTGTCATAATTTTTAGAAAAGATTCATATTAATTATTAAAAACATAAAATGGCAGGTATTTTAGACTTATTAAATAGTGATTTAGGAAAACAAATAATCTCAGGAGTTTCTGGGTCAACAGGAAATGACACGAGCAAAACAAGTAGTGTTTTAACAATGGCTTTACCAGTGTTAATGAAAGCTATGGAAAGAAATTCTGCTACACCAGAAGGTGCTGCTGGATTAATGGGTGCTCTATCGGGTAAACATGATGGTAGTATCTTAGACAACCTTGGAGGTTTATTTGATGGTGGTGTAGATGAAAGTGTAAAACAAGATGGTGCTGGAATATTAGGACATATTTTAGGAAGTAAACAACAAGGTGTTGAGCAAGTTATTGGTCAGAAATCTGGCTTAGATGCTGGTTCTGTTGCAAATATTTTAAAAGTAGCTGCACCAATATTAATGGGTGTTTTAGCAAAACAATCTAAAGAAAACAACGTTACAGATTCTTCTGGACTAGGTGGTTTATTAGGCGGAATGTTAGGTGGTAATGATGCTGCTAACGAACAAAGCTTCTTAGAAAAAATACTAGATGCAGATGGAGACGGAAGTGTTGTAGATGATGTTGCAGGAATGTTTTTAGGTGGTGATAATAAAAACTCTGGAGGAATTGGAGGTTTATTAGGTGGTCTTTTTGGAAAATAAGATGCAATAAATTATAAAAGTTAAAAAGCTCAAACAAATGTTTGAGCTTTTTTTATATCTATATAACGTTACTTTTATAACAAGATTTATAAATTTCTTCATAAACTGGTAATATATTTTCTAAAGAAAATTGCTTGGTATGGTTTTTAGCATTTTTCTTAAACCTTTCTAAAGTAATATCATCTTTTACAATTGAGATCGCATTTTTTGCCATATCTGCTACATCACCCAAATTGCTTAAATAACCAGTTTCTCCATGAATATTTACTTCTGGTAAACCACCTGTATTAGTAGATATTACAGCTGTACCTGCTGCCATTGCTTCTAAAGCAGCTAAACCAAAACTTTCTGTTTGCGAAGGCAATAGAAAAACATCTGTATAACATAATATTTTAGCAACTTCTGTACTGTTTCCTAAAAAGAATACATCTTCTGTTAGTTTTAAGTCTTTTACAACTTTTTCTGCTTTTGCTCTTTCTGGCCCTTCACCAATCATTAATAATTTAGAAGGAATTTCTTTTCTTACTTCACTAAAAATTCTAACAACATCTTCTACTCTCTTTACAGGTCTAAAATTACTTACATGCGTAAAAATTCGTTCATTTGGTTTTGCTAATGCTATTCTTTTACACTCTTCTTTATGAGCATTATTATATTTCTCAACATCAATAAAATTATAAATTACTTTAATATCTTTTGTAATATTGAATAATGAATTTGTGGTTTCTTTTAAATTATTAGAAACAGCAGTAACTACATCAGAATTATTAATACTAAATTCTACAGCCGTTTTATAAGTAGGATGACTCCCTACCAAAGTAATATCTGTTCCGTGCAACGTAGTTACAACCCTAACATCTAAACCTTTTTCTTTTAACATTTGTTTTGCCATATATGCTGCATACGCATGTGGTATTGCATAATGTACATGTAAAACTTCTAAATCATGCTTTTTAACTACTTCTACCATTTTACTAGACAGCGCTAATTCATAAGGTTGGTATTCAAAAAGAGGGTATTCTTCTATTACAACTTGATGAAAATGTAGGTTATGAGATAGAAAGTCTAAACGAACTGGCTGGTTATAAGTAATAAAATGGACTTCATGTCCTTTATCTGCCAAAGCCATTCCCAATTCCGTAGCTACTACTCCACTTCCCCCAAATGTTGGGTAACAAACAATTCCTATTTTCATATAATTTTTTGAAATATTAAAAGATTTACAGTAAAGATCTATAAATATGATTCTTTAGTTGTAAATATACTTCTATTCTTACAGTCGAAATCAAAATAAAAGCATAAAAAAAGCTTTTCAATTAGATCGAAAAGCTTTTTTAATATATTAATTTTAGAATATAAAGACGCTAATTCTTAGTAATCTCCTAAAGTTGCAGGGTTTTGAGCCAATGCATTTTCTAACTGCTCATCACTAGGTGCTTTACCATGCCAAGCATGTGTATGCATCATAAAGTCTACACCATTCCCCATTTCTGTATGTAATAAAATACAAACTGGTTTTCCTTTTCCTGTCAATGCTTTTGCTTCAGCCAAACCAGCTAAAATTGCTTCAATATCATTCCCTTTTTCAACATCAATAACGTCCCAATCAAAAGCTTCAAATTTAGCTCTGATGCTTCCCATTGCTAAAACTTCATCAGTAGTTCCGTCAATTTGCTTTTCGTTTAAATCGATTGTACAAATAATATTGTCTACTTTTTTTGCTGATGCGTACATAATTGCTTCCCAGTTCTGTCCTTCTTGCAATTCACCATCACCATGTAAACTATATACTATTTTATCGTCTCCATTTAACTTTTTTGCTTGTGCAGCACCTAAAGCATTAGACATTCCTTGACCTAAAGACCCAGAAGCTATTCTTACACCAGGTAAACCTTCATGCGTAGTTGGGTGTCCTTGTAAACGAGAATTTAACAATCTAAATGTTGATAATTCTTCTACAGGGAAAAATCCACTATGCGCCAAAACACTATAAAATACTGGAGAAATATGTCCGTTTGAAAGGAAGAATAAATCTTCATTCTTTCCGTCCATTGTAAAATCTGTAGAATAGTCCATTACTTCTTGATATAAGCAAGTAATAAATTCTGCACATCCTAAAGATCCACCTGGGTGGCCAGAGTTAACTTTATGAACCATGCGTAATATATCTCTACGAACTTGTTGCGTAAAATCTTGTAATTGTTGTGTTGTTGGCATTTTGTTATTTTAATTTGGACAAAAGTAATTTTTTTAATAGCAACTTACAAGATTAATTGTAAGCAAAAACAGCTTTATGATCAATTAAAATGATATTTTATGAAAAGAAGAATTTTAAAATGATAAAAATCTATGTTTTTTGTTTCTTTTTCTTTGCTGCAGGAAACAACACATTATTTAAAATTAAGCGATAACCTGGTGAAGTTGGGTGTAAATCTAATTCCGTTTTTGGATCGTTTACTCTATGTGAATAATCTTCTGGATCATGACCACCATAAAAAGTAAACATTCCTTTTCCTTTGGTTCCATGAATATAACGAGCTTCTCTATTGGTTTTATTTTCACCTAAAACCAAAACATTAGATTTAACCGTATTTCTATTAAATGCTGTAGTTTGCCCCATAAACCCTTTTACTAAAACAGTATGATTTTGGGTTAACATGGTTGGCACAGGATCCCATTTTGCTGAAAATTCACCTAAAGAAAAATAATCTGAAGTTTTAGGAATTTTACGTTTACTCGTCATATCTATAGTAGAAAACTCATAAGTCGACGGATTTTTAACCAACTGAAAATCTTTAAAAGCAAAGGTTTTATTGTAATTAATCTTTGATTGATAATTGAGTTCAGAAGCGTCACCATCAAACATAGCTTCTGCAATATCTACGCCTTCGGCGGATAAAGCAATATCAAAACTATCGGTTGCAGAACACATGGCAAACATAAAACCACCACCAATTACATAATCTCTTATTTTTTTTGCAACAGCTAATTTCTCTTCAGAAACCTTAGAAAACCCTAATTCTGATGCTTGCTTTTCTGCTCTTAATTTTCCTTCTACATACCAAGGAGCCGTTCTAAATGATCCATAAAACTTACCATATTGACCCGTGAAATCTTCGTGATGTAAATGCAACCACTCATATAAAAGTAGCTTATCTTCTAAAACTTCTTTATCATAAATAACATCAAACGGAATTTCAGCATAGGTTAAAACCATGGTAACAGCATCATCCCAAGGCATTTTGTCTTTGGGTGAATACACTGCTATTTTTGGTGCTTTTTCTAAAGTTACTGCATCTTGATTTGATGAAGGAGAAGAAATTTTTTCTAAAATTAATTGTGCTTTTGCATCAGAGATTATTTGGTAAGAAACCCCACGAATTTTGCATTCATTTTCTACAATCTTATTATTTTCAATTAAAAACGCACCTCCGTCATAATTTAATAACCATTTCGATTTTAGGCCCGCTTCTAATGAGAAATAAACAATTCCGTATGCTTTTAAATGGTTCTTCTGATTGTCATGACTCATAGGTACATATATAAAAGATGCACAAATTGAGTTTGAGAGTAAGAGAAATATTAAGATTGTTAGGGATTTTTTCATACTACCAATTTGCACTTTCTTTTTCAAAATCTTCTTGTGTAGAAAAATTTCCATTTAAATAATCTCTATTAGCTTCTTCTGCTCTAGAAAAAAGCTCTTGTTTGGTGAAAATTTTATAAGTACACATATTAAAGCTTCTTCATATCTAAAAACTAAAATACACAATTACTTTAAAGCAATTGTGTATTTCTATAATTTTATAAATTCTTTACTATTTAAATGTCGATTATCGACTAAAAAGGAACATCATCAGCACCTCCAAAAGCATCTTTTGGGTCTACGCCACCTTGTCCTGCAAAAGGATCTTCAGGGAAGTCTGCATTCATAGATGATTGAAATTCTGAGCTGAAACCCTCTTCTAAATCCGAGAATTTTGCTAAGTGACCGGTAAATTTCAAACGAATATTTTCTAAACCACCATTTCTGTGTTTCGCAACGATAAATTCTCCTTGTCCCTCACATGGTGAATGATCATCATCATCCCACTCTGTCATTCCGTAGTATTCTGGACGGAAAATAAACGATACAATATCGGCATCCTGCTCAATTGCACCAGATTCACGTAAATCAGAAAGTAAAGGTCTTTTAGATCCTCCACGTGTTTCAACCGCACGAGATAACTGAGAAAGTGCAATTACTGGCACTTCTAATTCTTTTGCTAGAGCTTTTAAGTTTCTAGAAATCATAGAGATTTCTTGTTCACGATTTCCATTCGATTTTCCACCAGCAGTCATTAATTGTAAATAATCAATTACAATAATTTTAACACCGTGTTGCGACACCAATCTTCGTGCTTTTGCACGTAAATCAAATACAGAAAGAGACGGTGTATCATCTATAAAAATAGGTGCATCAGACAAACGTTTTACTTTTACGTTTAACTGTTCCCATTCGTGTGGTTCTAAATTTCCTTTTCTTAATTTTTCTGATGTTAAGCCTGTTTCCGAAGAAATCATACGCGTAATTAACTGTACAGAAGACATCTCTAATGAGAACACGGCAACACCATGACCAAAATCGATTGCCATATTTTTTGCCATCGAAATGACAAATGCTGTTTTTCCCATACCAGGACGTGCAGCTATAATAACTAAATCGGATGGTTGCCAACCCGAAGTTAACGCATCTAATTTGGTAAAACCAGTTGCTAAACCAGACATTCCTTCTTGATTCCCAATTTCTTGAATCTTAGCTAAGGCTTGTTTTACTAAAGAGCCTGCATCTTCAGAACTCTTTTTTAAATTTCCTTGTGTAACTTCAAACAATTTTGCCTCTGCATCATCTAATAAGTCAAATACATCGGTACTTTCATCATACGCATTTTCTATAATTTCACTAGAAATTGAAATTAATCTACGTTGAATAAATTTTTGTAAGATAATTCTAGCATGGAACTCAATGTGTGCAGAAGATGCCACTTTTTGAGTTAAACGAATTAAAAAGAAATCTCCACCAACAAATTCTAATTTTCCATTCTTTTTTAACAAGTTAGATACTGTTAAAAGGTCAATGGGTTCAGAATTTTGAAATAATTCATAAATAGCCGCATACACTTCTTGATGTTTTTGATCATAAAAAGCATCTGAACTTAAGACGTCGATAACGTCATCAATTCCTTTTTTATCAATCATCATTGCACCCAACACAGCTTCCTCTAACTCCAGTGCCTGTGGAGGAATCTTGCCTTTCTCAAGACTAATTAATCTTGATTTATCTATCTTTTTTCCCGTTACAGGAGTCGTTTTTTCCATTATTACAAAGGTACTTTTTTAGGTTGAAATTGGTTTGTTAAACTTTACTTTAATTTGTGAACATTTATTGTAAACAAAAATGTTATTATCTTGTTAATAACCAGCCAACTTCTAAAATGAAATGTTATTTTTACCAATAAATTTGGATTTTATAAAACTATTATATCCTCTTTTTTTAATATACATAAACGCTTATTTACACAAATATAGTATCCTTGAAGCTCAATAAAAAACATTTATTACTAACATTTTTACTTCCAGTACAAATAATATTAATTCAATTGGCTGCAGAAAATCCTGCGTTTATAGAGAAATATTATTCAAACGGAATCTACCCTCCTATTTCTTCTTTTTTTAGAATTATTTTAGGATGGATTCCTTTTTCTGTTGGTGATATACTATTGGCTTTCGGACTCTTTATTTTTATTCGTTTTATATTTAGATTGATAAAAACACGTTTCAAGAATTTTATTCCAAAAATTGTTCATTTTACAGCCATTTTATCAGTTATTTATTTTTGCTTTTATCTCTTTTGGGGCTTAAATTATTACAGAGAGCCTTTGGCGAAAAACTTAAATTATCAACAAAAAGAATATACTACAGAGCAACTTCAAAAAGTAACAACACATGTAATAGTAAAGCTAAATGAGTATCAATATAAAATCACTAAAAATGATACTTTAAGGGTAGAAAATCCGTATTCTCAAAAAGAGATGTACACAATGGCAATTACTGGTTATGATAATTTATCTAAAGATTTCTCTCAGTTAAAATATCAATATAAATCTGTAAAAAATTCTTTAATGAGTTTACTACAAACGTATAATGGAACTGCAGGATATCTGAATCCTTTAACAGGTGAAGCACAGGTAAACGACAGACTTCCAAAAACAAGTTACCCAACTACAACGTGTCATGAAATGGCACATCAGATTGGTTTTGCTGCAGAAAACGAAGCTAATTTTGTTGGTTTTTTAGCAGCTAATTATAATGATGATCTTTATTTTAAATATGCAAGTTATCGAATGGCTTTGGGCTATTGTATTTCTGAATTAAGAAAACGTGACCAAAATTTATCCCAAGAACTTTGGAAAACAGTTCATAAAGGAATACTTAAAGATTTTAGTGCGAGTTATACCTTTTGGCAGCAATATAAAAATCCGTTTGAGCCAATTCTTAAAAAAGGATATAATGTCTATTTAAAAGCCAATAAACAAGATAAAGGTGTGCAATCTTATAATTATGTGGTGGATTTATTTATTAGTTATTTTGAGGTTTCTATACCTTCTTTAAATTCCTAAAACTTTGTTAAATTAACGTAATTTAACATTTTATAAAAAGCTTCTGTTTAGTTTTAGGAAATTAATTCAAACAAATTCAAACTTTTATGAGAAAATTACTCTTATTTTTCTCCTTATTTGTGGCGTATTCTATGCATTCGCAAGATTACTTCCCTACAGATAGCGGAGTTAAAACAACAGAAAACACAACTTTTGCATTTACAAATGCAACTATTTATGTAACACATGATAAAGTTGTAAAAAAAGGAACTTTACTAATTAAAGATGGTAAAGTTTTAAGTATTGGTAAATCGGTTAAAATACCAGAAGGTACCAAAACAATTGATTTAAGTGGAAAAACTATTTATCCTTCTTTTATTGATATTTATTCTGATTTTGGAATAGCAAAACCAGAAAGACAACCAAGGTCTAGAAACAGAACAGCGCAATACGAACCAACTAGAGAAGGTTATTACTGGAACGACCATATTAGACCAGAAACAAACCCAATTGCAGATTTTAAATTTGATGACAAGCAAGCTAAAAGCTTTATTGATGCTGGTTTTGGTGTTGTAAACACACACTTTAACGATGGTATTGTACAAGGTAACGGATTATTAATTGCATTAAATCCTAATTCTTCTGATGCTTACAGAATTATAGATACTAAATCTGCACAGTATTTATCTTTTAATAAAAGTGCAAAATCTACACAGGCTTACCCTAGTTCTAAAATGGGTGCTATGGCTTTATTACGTCAAGTATATAATGATGCTGATTGGTATGCTAAAGGAAACATGAAAAACAAAGATTTATCTTTAGAAGCTTTTAATGCGAATAAAAATTTAAATCAAATTTTTGAAACTTCTAATGTTTTAGATGCTTTAAGAGCAGACAAAGTTGGTGATGAATTTGGTGTACAATACACAATTGTTGGTAGCGGTAAAGAATTTGAAAGAATTTCTGATATTAAAGCGACAAACGCAAGCTTTATTATCCCTATTAATTTTAGCGATGCTTTTGATGTTTCTAACCCATTGTTAGCACAACACATTTCTTTAAGTGATATGCGTAGATGGAATCAAGAACCTTCTAACTTAAGTGTACTTTCTAAAAACGGAGTAAACTTTGCATTAACAACTCACTCTTTAAAATCTGTTGGTGCTTTTCATAAAAACTTACAAAAAGCTATTAAATATGGTTTTGATAAAGAAAAAGCTTTAGCTGCTTTAACTACTATTCCTGCTACTATTATTGACAATACTACTGTTGGTAATTTAAATACAGGTAGTTATGCAAACTTTATTATTACTTCTGGAGATGTTTTTGATCCTAAAACTACAATTCATGAAAACTGGATTCAAGGTGGTAAGAATATCGTTAATGATATGGACATTAAAGATATTACAGGTGATTATATGTTAACTGTAAATGATGAAAATTACGAATTAACAATTACAGGAAAAGGAGCTAAACAAACCGGGGCAATTAATAAAGACGGTAAAAAAGTAAATGCTAAATTTTCTTATGCGGATGATTGGGTTACTATTACTTTAAATGAAGACACTAAGTACACAAGAATGTTAGGTAAAGTGATAAATGCTTCTAACGTAATGCAAGGTGATGCTTTTGATACAAAAGGAGATAAAACTTCTTGGTCTGCAAGCAAAAAAATAGTAGAAACTAAAACAAACAAAAGGCCTTCAAGAAGAGGTGGTGGTAGAACAGAAGAAGCATTAACTGTTGTTCCTGTTAGTTATCCTAATATTGGTTTTGGTAATTACACACAACCAAAAACAGAAACAATTTTAGTAAAAAATGTTACTGTTTGGACAAGTGAAGATGAAGGTATTTTAGAAAATACAGATGTTCTTTTAAAGAACGGAAAAATTGCTAAAATAGGTGTAAATTTAAGTGCTAGTGGTGCAACTGTAGTAGACGGAACTGGTAAACACTTAACAGCTGGTATTATTGATGAGCATTCTCATATTGCTGCATCATCTATTAACGAAGGAGCACAAAACTCTTCTGCAGAAGTTACAATAGAAGACGTTATAGATCCTAATGATATTAATATCTATAGAAATCTTTCTGGAGGAACAACAACTTCTCAAATTTTACATGGTTCTGCAAATCCAATTGGTGGTCGTTCTGCAATTATCAAATTAAAATGGGGAGAAAATGCTGAAGATATGATTTATGATAATTCACCTAAATTTATAAAATTTGCTTTAGGAGAAAACGTAAAACAATCTCGTAGTACAAATGGTACGCGTTTTCCTCAAACAAGAATGGGTGTAGAACAAGTTTTTACAGATTACTTTACTAGAGCACATGAATATGATGCTTTAAAGAAAAGTGGAAAACCATATAGAATAGATGCAGAAATGGAAACTTTAGTTGAAATTTTACATGGAGATCGTCATATTTCTTGTCACTCTTATGTGCAATCAGAAATTAACATGTTAATGAATGTTGCTGATAAAATGGGTTTCAAAATAAATACATTTACACATATTTTAGAAGGTTATAAAGTGGCTGATAAAATGAAAGATCGCAATATTGGTGCTTCTACATTTTCTGATTGGTGGGCGTATAAATACGAAGTAAACGATGCAATACCTTTCAATGCTGCAATTATGCACGATGTTGGTCTTACAGTTGCTATTAATTCTGATGACAGAGAAATGTCTAGAAGATTAAATCAAGAAGCAGCAAAAACCATAAAATATGGTGGAATGACAGAATTAGAAGCTTGGAAAATGGTAACAATTAATCCTGCAAAACTATTACATTTAGATGAAAGAGTTGGTAGTATTAAAGTTGGTAAAGATGCTGATGTTGTTTTATGGAGTGATCATCCAATGTCTATTTACGCTAAAGTTGAAAAAACGATTATAGAAGGTAAAGTATTTTTTGATAGACAAGAAGACATTAAAAAGCGTGAGGCTATCAAATTAGAAAGAAGCAAATTAATCAACATGATGTCAAAGGAAAAAACAAGTGGTGCAAAAACTCAAGCTCCAAGAAAAAGAAGAGATATTGAATTTCACTGTGATACTGAAATATAAAGCTAGATACATATGAAAAAAATAATATATAGTTTGCTATTCACCTTCTTGTTAGGTAATAGCGTTATAGCACAACAAACGCCTGCAGATAAACAAACTGCAGACTACTCTATAGAAGGTGCAACCGCACATATAGGAGACGGAAAGATTATAGAAAACTCTTTAATAATATTTAGCGAAGGTAAAATTGTTTTTGCAGGTAGTGCAAATGCAAAAATTGCAAGAAGAGGAACTCTTATTGATGCAAAAGGAAAACATGTGTACCCTGGTTTTATTGCAGCAAACGCATCTTTAGGTTTGGTAGAGATTGACGCTGTAAAGGCAAGTGATGATGAGGATGAAATAGGTACAAACAACCCACACATTAGAAGTTTAATAGCTTATAATGCAGAAAGTAAAGTGGTAGAATCTATGAGACCTAACGGAGTTTTAATGGCTCAAATTACCCCAAGAGGTGGTTTAATTTCGGGTACATCATCTGTTGTACAATTAGATGCTTGGAACTGGGAAGATGCAGCTGTTAAAGTTGATGATGCAATTCATATGAATTGGCCAAAAAGTCTTTCTAGCGGAAGAAGAAGAGGTGGCGGAGATGGTTCTTTAAAAGCTGATCCAGATTACTCTAAAAACATTGCAGGTATTAAAACTTACTTTTCTAATGCTAAAAGTTATTTAGCTGGTAACGCAGAAAAAAAGCACTTACCTTACGAAGCTACTAAAGGTTTGTTTGATGGTACACAAAAACTTTTTATTCATGCAAACGGACAAAGAGAAATTACAGATGCTATTACAATTTCTAAAGAATTAGGAATAGAAAAAGTTGTAATTGTTCTTGGTGGTGAAGCAGATAAAGTTGTAGATTTATTAGTAAAAAACAATATTCCTGTTATTTTAGAAAGACCTCATAGAAACCCTAATAGTGAAGATGATGCTTATGATTCTACCTACACTATTGCAAAAATACTTACAGACAAAGGTGTTACTGTTGGTTTAGGTATGGAAGGTGATATGGAGCGTATGAATACTAGAAATTTACCTTTTTATGCAGGTACTTTTGCAGCTCATGGTTTAGACAAAGAAAGTGCTTTAAAATTATTAACATCTAATAATGCTAAAATATTAGGAATCGATGATTTTGTAGGAACTTTAGAAGTTGGTAAAGATGCTACTCTATTTATTTCTGAAGGTGATGCTTTAGATATGAGAACTAATATTATTTCTAATGCCTTTATACAAGGAAGAAAAATTAGTTTAGAAACACATCAAACACAACTTTGGAAACGCTATTCTAATAAATACAAAACTAAATAATGTATAAAAAGGCTCACAAATTGTGAGCCTTTTTTAATATTTTATATATCATCCATTTAAAAGAATTGTAACAAAAAAAAGCCCATCAATTAATTGATGGGCTTTTATAAAACTTTAAGTATATTTCTTAGATAACTTTTACGTTAACCGCGTTTAAACCTTTGTTTCCTTCTTGTAAATCGAATTCAACTTCGTCACCTTCTCTAATTTCATCAATTAAACCAGAAACGTGTACAAAATGATCTTTGCTTACTCCTTCTTCAGTGATAAAACCAAAACCTTTTGTGTCGTTGAAAAACTTTACTGTACCTTTACTCATAATAATGTTGTTAAATTTATAATACTAATTATATTGCAAAGATGGTTCCATTTTTCTGATATACAACCTTATAATTGTTTTCTTTTCTCTTTTTTATTATTTTTTTTATTATTTGGAATGATACGCCTTTAAATACAGTCTTTAAAAACTAATATTACACTATTATCTTCTCAAAGTAAATCCCTAAAAAAGTATCTACCTTTTCCTTTAAAGCGTTTATAGAGTGCTTTTCTTTTCTGTAAATTGTTACATTTTCTGCTTCCCTATTTCTACTAAAACTTTCTTGTACTTCTACAATACGAACACCTTTAATGTTTTCAAGGAGATTTTTTAATCCTACGACTAATGATGTGTCGCTTAAATAAATTTTTAAAGTTTGTTCTCTTGGTGAGTTTCTAATTTCAGTTCTAAATGCTAACATAATTATAAGTTTTAAGTGGTTTATAAATAATGTTACAGAAAAGTAACTCTCCTAAGTTACTATTTTAGTTTCATATTTACAAAAAAACATCTATAATCAATAATAAAAAAAAAGGAATACTTATGATTTTAAACCATCAGCATTCCTTTTTAAATTTTATTTTACTTGTTACTTTATACTATAAATTCTACCAATCTATCGGAAAATAATCTTTCAAAAATTTACCAGACCAGTGTTTCCCTGTGTTAATTCCATCAATTAAAGGATCCATCACTCTTGCGGCACCATCTACAATATCTAAAGGTGGCTGAAAATCGTGAGTTTCTACTTTATGCTTAGACAATTCTGCAGGATCTTCATCTGTAACCCAACCAGTATCAACCGCATTCATATAAATACCTTTTTTAGCAAATGTAGATGCAGACGTATGCGTTAACATATTTAAGGCTGCTTTTGCCATATTTGTATGCGGATGTCTGTCTACCTTTTTAAATCGATGAAACTTCCCTTCCATGGCAGTTACGTTGATAATATGTTTTTTACCTGTATTTTCTTTCATCATTAAATTAGACAAACGATTACATAACACAAACGGAGCAACAGCATTTACTAATTGTACTTCTACCATTTCTGTAGTTTCTATTTCGCCTAATTTTAAACGCCAACTGTTGGTTTTTCTTAAATCTACTTGTTGTAAATCTGCATCTAATTCTCCTTCCGGAAAAACTTCTGCCGTTTGTAATGAATTGTCAAAACTATACGGAATTTGAGATAATTCAGCCGAATTTCTTAAACCAATTCCTGGTTCTGGTCCATGCCAAGTAACTGGCAACACATTGTTTTTATCCGTTTTAGCAGTAGAGACACTTAAATCTGCCAATTCTTCTAAACAACCTTCATGATCTTGTAATAAAGTCTGTGCTAATTTTGGTAATTGATCTATCGGTTTCTTTTCGTTCTCCATTAAATGGAAATAAAAACCAGATGGTCTTCTTACTGTTTGCGCTGCATTGTTGATTAAAATATCTAATCGATCGTATTTTTGTTCTATATAATTACAGAAAATTTCTACACTTGGTATGTGTCGTAAATCTAAGCCATGAATGTGCAAACGATGACTCCAATCTTTATAATCTTCTTCTTTTGCAAAACGAATCGCAGAATCTGCAGGAAAACGAGTTGTTGCTACAACCGTTGCTCCAGAACGTAAACACATTAACGTAATGTGATATCCGATTTTTAAACGAGAACCTGTGATTACAGCTACTTGTCCTTTTAAATCTGTAGTTTGAAAACGTTTTGCATAATTTAAATCGCCACATTCTGTACACATCGTATCATAAAAATGATGTAATTTGGTAAAAACCGTTTTACATACATAACAATTTCTTGGCGATTCTAATTCTGGCGTATCTTCATTTAATTCTGCTGCTCCTAATAATTTAGGCGCCACAAATAAAGCTGCTTCTCTTGCTGAACGAATTCCGGTTGATTTTCTAGCGTGTTTATCGCTTTCAATCATTTTACGCTTTGCCGCTTTTTTTGCGTCTTTACGTCTGCGTTGAAATTCATCACGATTTGGACGAGACAATTCGCCAGCAACTTTAAAAAGTGCGACTCTTTGTTCTTCTGGCAATTCAAAAAGTTGATTCGTGTCCTCCAATAATTTTTGAAGTGTATTGATACACGAACTTACTTCTGTATTTAATTCTTTATTACTCATATTCTTACACTTCTACTTACACTTTGTAAATACGTACTTTTTTCTTTTTTAAACGAGAGTTGTTTAATTTCTCTATCAATTCTTCTGTTAATCTAGATGGAACTGCCACAAAAGCACAATCTTGTTTCAACTCAATTGCTCCTAATTGATCTTTACTTAATTTTCCTTGTTTTATAAACAAACCAGCAATATCTCCTTTAGAAACTTTGTCTTTTCTACCTCCAGAAATAAATAATGTTTCCCAAAAAACAGGACTTCTTTCTGCTTGTTTAGAAATATTTTGTAAATCAGCATGCTTAATAAAGTCTGGTAAACGTTCGTCTTTCCATTTTAGAACAAAGGCAGTTCCTTCTGCAGAAACTCTTGCTGTACGTCCATTTCTATGTGTAAATTCTTCTACGGCTTGCGGTAATTCATAATGAATTATAAAACTCATTTCTGGCACATCAATTCCTCTTGCTGCTAAATCTGTTGCAATTAATAATTGATTGGTTCCGTTTCTAAATTTTATTAAAGAACGTTCTCTATCCTTTTGCTCCATTCCACCACTAAAACAACCGTGTTTTATGTTCTTGCTTTCTAAAAATGTACTTACGTTATTTATAGAATCTTTTAAATTACAAAAAACAATCCCTTGCTTATTTCCTAAATGATTTAGTAAATGTAATAAGGTATTTAGTTTATTTTTAGCCGGAGAAACTACTGTTCTTATTTCTAATTTAGAAGTTACTGCTTTTAAATAATTAACGGTATTTGGTTTACTTAAACCTACAAACTCCGGAATTTCAACTCCTTGTGTTGCAGAAGTTAATATGCGTTTATTTAATGATAATTGATTGATGATATTACGCATTTCATATTCAAAACCAACCTCTAAAGACTTATCAAATTCATCTAAAATTAAAGTTTTAATGTGGTCTTTAGAAAAACGATCGTTTGCAAAATGATCTGAAATTCTACCAGGTGTTCCTATTAAAATTGCAGGAATATGTTTTAATTCTATCTTATCTTTAGACATCGGTCTACCACCGTAAACTGCATTTACTTTAAAACCAGAACCCATAGAACGAATTACTTGCTCTATTTGAATTGCTAACTCTCTAGAGGGCACTAAAATCAGTGCTTGTACTTCTTCTAAATTTGGATCTAAAAACTCTAATAAAGGCAAAGAAAAAGCCAATGTTTTTCCTGTTCCTGTTGGCGAAAGTAAGATTACATTATCGTTTTTGTTAATGGTAGCAATCGCTTCTTTTTGCATTTGATTTAACTCTTCAATCTGCAATTTTGATAATATATCTTGTTGACTTTTAATGTTATTTGCCATACTTATTTCTTTTTTTAGTAAATGGTATCATTTACTTTTTTATTGATGTCTGGTTGAATAAAATTAAGAACGAACTTAAATATTTATAACTACCATTGACAGTTTATATAACTTACTGTTTACAAAAATTACCACATAGATACATAGCTCATATAGTCTATGTTTTCTATGTTCCTCTGTGGTAAATAATATTGTTTATTTCTTTTTCTTCTTTTTAATTACCTCTGGTTTTGTCTTTGCACTAGTTGTTTGTGCTAAATAATTAGACAAAACTTTATCTACCAATTCTTCTTTGGTTAAATGATGAAATATCGTTTTAATCTCTGCTTTTAAATCTTCTGAAATAGCACGATTTGGTTTTGCTTTAAACACTTTTTTAGCCCAAAGAATGGTATTGTTATCTTCAATACTTTGTGCATCTGCTTTTTTGTATTCTTTAAAAGTCAAACCTAAATCTTCTTCAAATTCAGGAATTTCTTCTAATTCTTCTGGTTGTATCACACTTAAAGAAAGCCCCGTTGCTCCTGCCCTAGCTGTTCTACCGCTTCTATGCACATACGTTTCATATTTATCTGGTAAATGGTAATTTACTACGTAAGAAATTTCTTTTACATCAATACCACGAGCTGCTAAATCTGTAGCCACCAAAATATCGATATTTCCTTCTCTAAATTGTCCCATTACTCGATCACGAATCCCTTGAGTTAAACTACCGTGTAAAGCACCTGATGAAAATTTATTAATCGCTAAATTTTTAGCTAATTTATTAACTGCAGCTTTGGTTTTACAGAAAATAATTCCGCGTTCTCCTTCTTTAGTCGATAAAAAGTGCATTAAAACATTCAATTTTTCTATCGGTTCTACCACTACATATTGATGATCGATGCCTTTATGCCCAACAGAATCCATATCTGTTTCTATATGTTCTACG
This sequence comes from Polaribacter sp. 20A6, assembly GCF_011378915.1. NCBI lineage: Bacteria > Pseudomonadati > Bacteroidota > Flavobacteriia > Flavobacteriales > Flavobacteriaceae > Polaribacter > Polaribacter sp. 20A6. Next base: position 851,890 of record NZ_WTPZ01000001.1, on the reverse strand, counting down.
TGTTTAGACATATAGTTTTGTATCAATTGCTTAATCGTTCCTGGCATCGTTGCTGTAAACAACAATGTTCTTCTAACATTCGGAATTTCTTTTATAATAGCATCTACTTCTTCCTTTAAAGCGCTTACCATTTCATCAGCTTCATCTAAAACAAAGTAGTTAATTTTTGTAATATCAATCGCTTCACGTTTCATTAAATCTACCAATCTACCCGGAGTTGCAATTACAATACTAGGCTTCTTTTTAATCGCTTCAATCTGTGGTTTTATAGGGATTCCACCGCAAATAGATACTATTTTTTCCTTTTGTTCATCCGAAGAAAAAGAAAGTAAATTATCATATATCTGATGACCTAATTCTCTTGTAGGTGCTAAAATTAAAACTTGAATATGTGTTTCATCAGCTTTAATTTTTTGCAATAAAGGCAAACCAAAAGCAGCTGTTTTTCCTGTTCCTGTTTTTGCCAAAACCACCATATCTTTCTTTTTATGTAAGATAAAAGGAATGGTTTTTTCTTGAACCGCAGTAGGAACTGTAATTTCTAATTTTGCTAAACGTGCTTCTAATTCTTTATGAATTCCTAAAGATGAAAAGGTTTTTGACATTAAATATATTTTTTGCAAAGGTAGCAATATCGTTCTTGTTAATTAAAGAAATTATGGCTCTTGAATTTAAAATATTTTAATTGAAAATAAAATGATCAGAATACTCAAAAATAAGCTTAAAAGCGGCTTTTTGAATCCGTATATTTGCAACTCTATTTTAGTATAAATATTCATTTGAAACAGATAAAAGCATACTTACAGCAAATAGCCAACATATCTCAAGAAGATTGGGACTTTTTTACGTCTAAATTGCAGCCTCGTGTTATTAAAAAGAAAGCTGTTTTCTTAAAATTAAACGAAATTGAAAACCATATTTCATTTATAGAATCTGGTGTGGTACGCTTGTATATCCCTAAAGAAAATCCTGAAAAAGAAATTACTTTTGGTTTTAGTTTTAAGGACCAATTTATTAGTGCTTATGATTCTTTTTTAACCAGAAAACCTTCTGCTTATGAACTACAAGCACTCACAGAAACTACCATATTAAGTGTTTCTTACACCGATTTACAAGAAATTTATAAAAGAACTCAAATTGGTAATTTAATAGGAAGATTAACAGCAGAACGCCTATTTTTAATAAAATCTAGTAGAGAACAAAATCTATTAAACCTAACTGCAGAAGAACGTTATCTTAAATTATTTAAAGACCGTCCAGAAATTTTAAAAGAAATCCCTTTAAAATATGTCAGTTCTTATATTGGTGTCACTGCACAAGCTTTAAGCCGAATTAGAAAACGTATTTAATAATATCAATACATTTTATAACACTTTTAAAGTGTCCTTTTTATCATAAAAATTAGTCTTGTTTCTTGGTTCTTAAAGAGCAGCGCTCTTTTTTTTATTGATTTAGGTTCATTGTTTCAATTAAAATAGCAGACTATCTTTGCCAAAATTATAAGTATGGCAGTCGTTATTTTTATTATAGTGCTTTGGTATGGAGGTTTGTTTTTTCAATCTTTCTTTTTACATCGTTATGCAGCACATCAAGTATTTACCATGTCTAAAACCATGGAAAAAATCACTTTTATTTTAACTTGGGTTTTTCAAGGATCTAGTTACTTAAGTGCGTATGGATACGGAATTATGCACAGAATGCACCATGCATATACAGACACAGAAAAAGATCCACACTCTCCGTCTTACGATGCAAATATGTTTGCAATGATGTGGAAAACAAAAACTATTTATCAAGATATTAACGAGCAACGCATTGCTATTGATGATCGTTTTACTAAAAATGTACCGCAATGGAAATCGTTTGACTCTTTTGCTGGTTCTCGTTTTTCTCGTTTACTATGGATTACCTTTTACATTCTATTCTTTGTCTTTTTTGTAACCGCTTGGTGGCAATGGTTGTTATTACCAATTGCTTTTTTAATGGCGCCAATTCACGGTGTGATTATTAACTGGTTCGGACACATTTACGGCTATGTAAACTTTAAAATGAAGAACACAAGTAAGAATCTTTTTCATTTCGATTTCCTTATGATGGGAGAAGGTTACCATAACAATCATCATAAACACGCAAGTAGTCCTAATTTTGGTGTAAAATGGCACGAAATAGATATGACTTATGTAATTATTAAGGTTTTAGACTTTTTGGGGCTTATAAAATTGAAGTCTATAAACGTTAAGAATTAATTTGAATAAAAATGAATTTCTCCCATCTGTAATTCCTCATTTATTTTGAATAGAATATTTTATTGAGTAATGGCAAAGTAGCTTTTAAAACAATATTTATCTGTATTTTTGAGAAAAACAAGAATATGAATAAAATGATAGTTAGGTTTTTATTATTTCTAATCCCTTTGTTGGGGTATTCTCAAAGAGCAAAATTGTATAAAGATTTACCTATTAAATCTTATTACAAAAATGGAAATATTAGAGTAGTTAGAAATTTTAATTCCGGCAAACTTTTAGGTTATAAAACCTTTTACAGAAGCGGAGCTATACAATCTAATTATGTATTTAATTCAAAAGGACATCATGATAGTATTGCCAATTTCTACTACCCAAACGGTAAAGTTAAAACAGTCTGGAAGTATAAAAATAACATCGTTAAAAAACGTATAGATTATACGTTAAAAGGAGAAGTCATAAAGGGAAAAAAAGATTATAAAAGATTAAGAGAATGCAATGATTATTTATCACATTATAGAAATAATTTAAAATACACATTCTTAAGAGCTAAATTAAATTCAAACCTTGGTTTTTATGACGAAGCTTTAGAAGATTTTAATTTTATTCTATCAAAGTTAAGTCCAAGTCAAATAAAAAGATCTGCACAAAGAAGCATATACCACAGTATGGCTATAGATTACACTTATACAGAAGATTATGAAAAAGCTTTAATGTATGGTTTTAAAGCTTTGGCTATCCAAAACGATAATCAAGCAGTATTAAATAATTTAGGTTGGTTATTATTAAGAATTAAAGACTACGATTTAGCACTTACATTCTTAGATAAATGCCATGAAATTAATCCAAAAAATTATTATGCTTTTTTTAATAAAGCAAAAATATATTTAGAAAAAGGGAACTACCAGAAAGCTTTAGGTTTTATTGAAAAAACGATACTTGATGAAAGAAGTCATAAATTAAGTAAAAAAAACATTTCAGAAGAAAAAACTATTTGGGCCACAAGAGGCGAAATATATTATAAGTTAGGAAGGTTAGACGAAGGAATTATAGATTTACAAAAAGCTTTAGAAGAGAACCCTGCAAATTCATATGCCTATAGATGTTTGGCTTTAATTTACATAGATAATAATCAGTTAAACAAAGCTTATGGTACTTTATTGAAAGCTGAAGAATATAAATATGACAAAATTTATGAGACCAGTGAAGTAAAAGAGCTACTTAGTAGGTATTATACCTCTAAATAATAATAGCATAAAAAGGAAACAATAAAACAAAAATATTTAGAATAAATATCATTGTCGATTTTTAAAGATCATTACCTATAATTTCTATAAAAACCATTTAAAAACACCCTTTAATTAGTGGTGTTTTTTTCATTTTTAGTATCTTTGTTAGACACTGAACTCAAGCTATAAACCTACCTTTCTATCTCTAAAATGAAAAACTACAAGCCAAAAAAAAGACTACCTGCACAAGCTTATATAGATGGTATTTTAAAAGGTGATAGAGTAATTCTGTCTAGGGCAATTACTATTATTGAAAGTAATTTAGAAAGCGACAAAAGTTTAGCAAAGGAAATAGTTCAAGAGATATTACCAAGTTCAGGGAAATCCATACGAATTGGTATTACAGGAGTTCCTGGCGTTGGTAAAAGTACTTTTATTGAAGTCTTTGGGTTGCATTTGGTGAAATTAGGACATAAAGTTGCCATTTTATCTATAGATCCAAGTAGTCAGCGCTCTCGCGGAAGTATTTTAGGTGATAAAACGAGGATGGATGAATTATCAGTTTTACAAGAAGCCTATATTAGACCTTCCGCATCTGGCGACACTTTAGGTGGTGTTTCTAATAAAACTGGAGAAACCATGTTACTTTGTGAAGCAGCAGGTTACGATGTTATTTTAATCGAAACCGTTGGTGTTGGTCAGTCTGAAACTGCGGTACACGGAATGACAGATTTCTTTTTATTGTTGATGTTGGCTGGTGCTGGTGATGAATTGCAAGGAATAAAAAAAGGAATTATGGAAATGGCAGATATGGTTGTTATTAATAAGGCCGATGGTGATAATATTACCATGAGTAAACTAGCTAAAAGACAATACCAAAACGCACTACATATTTTTCCGGCTTCAGAGTCTGGTTGGACTCCTGTTGCAAGTACAGCTTCAGCTATAAAAAACATTGGAATTGATAAAGTTTGGGATGAAATTTTAAACTTTAAAAAATTAGTTGATGAGAATGGTTATTTCTTAAAAAACAGAAACCATCAACAAATAAAATGGATGTATAACAATATTAATGAAGAATTGAAACACTTGTTTTATGGTTCAAAAAATATTAAAAGAGAACTTTCAGAATTAGAAAAAGATATTGTCACAGCTAAAATTTCGCCTGTAAAAGCAGCCCAACAAATTATAGATGAATTCAAAAATTCTTTTAAATTGAATTAATAATTCATGAACCTTAAAATTGTATGAAATGATATTTGATAGTTATTTTGACAGACAATTTGAATTGAGGTATTTTGAAATGAATAATAAAGGATTAGCAAGGCCAACAACTATTTTGGCTTTGTTAGAAGAAACTGCTGCAGACCATTCTCACTTTATAGGAAACAGTTTATTTGATCTCTTAGAAAAAAATGTAGGTTGGGTATTAGTTTCTGGAGTTTTACAAATGAATCGTTACCCTAGTTATAAAGAAAAAATCACTATAAGAACTTGGCTCTCTCACTACTCTTTTATCAAAGGTTATAGAGAAAATATTATTTACGATGAAAACAATAATATTATAGGAAGTGCAAAAGGTTTATGGGTTTTCTTTGACATTGATAAAAGAAAACCGATCCCTATTTTTAATGAAATTAAGGAAAAATGGTCTTTACTTAACAAATATGCTATCAATCGTAATATCAAGAAAAAAATAATTGCAGTAGAATCACCTCAGCATGTCAAACAATTTAGAGTCAACCGCTATGATACAGATTCTAATAAACACGTAAATAATATTCGATATTTACAATGGGTAATAGAATCGATCCCTGAAGAAATTACAGATAATTACTTTTTACATGAAATTGATGGTCGCTTTATTGCTGAAGCAAAGTTTGGAGACACTATTCTATCTTTAACTCAAGAACTTGAAACAAAAAATTCTTTTGCACATACTATAAAAATTAAAGGAAGTGATACAATTTGTGCTACTGCTAAGACTATTTGGAAACCGTATTAAAAATTATCAGGTACAATTTTGTCTTTTCTTCGATAAGAGAAATCACATAAAATTACTCAGTATTTGAGACCTCTTGTTATGCGACTTCTCATTGCATTCGAAGTGACAAGTACATGGAGTTTTAGTTATTCATCAAAAGGAAACACTTTTTTTTATGTAAACATTTTATCTAACATTCAACTCTACCAAACAGTTTTGTCGAAGACTATCTTAAAATTACTGAATGTCCTTCGACAAGCTCAGGAAGACATTTAGATTTTCAATTGTTTTAGCGACATAATAATATTAAATTGGTATAACATAAATACTCCTTTTACGTTTTAACTGAAGTAATAACAACAACAAAAAAGCCCAAACAACTAATTGTTTGGGCTTTTCAATATAAATAATTTAAAACTTATTCTTGCTCTAAATATTTTTCCATAATCGTAATTGCAGATTCTGAAATTACAGTACCAGGACCAAAAATAGCGACTACTTTTCTTTCTAATAAATAATCATAATCCTGTGCAGGTATTACACCCCCTGCAAAAACCATAATATCTGGTCTACCTAATTTTTCTAATTCTCCAATTAATTGCGGAATTAACGTTTTATGACCAGCCGCTAAACTAGAGGCTCCCACAAAATGTACATCGTTTTCAATAGCTTGTTTTGCTACTTCTTCTGGCGTTTGAAATAAAGATCCCATATCTACATCAAAACCTAAATCGGCAAAACTAGATGCAACAACTTTTGCGCCTCTATCATGCCCATCTTGTCCCATTTTTGCAATCATAACTCTTGGTCTACGGCCTTCAATTTCTGCAAACTTATCCGTTAATTTTTGCGCTTTCGCAAACGTACTATCGTTATTTACTTCTTTTCCGTACACACCACTTATCAATTTAGTATCTGCTTTATGTCTTCCAAAATGAACTTCTAAAGCATCAGATATTTCACCTAATGTAGCAAAATTTTCGGCAGCAATAACTGCTAGTTCTAATAAATTTCCTTTTCCGGTTCCAGCACAATCTTCTAACGCTTTTAAATTTGCCTTAACCAACTCAGAATTACGTGCTGCTTTCATTTTATTTAAACGAGCAATTTGAGAATCTCTTACAACGGTATTATCAACATCTAAGATTTCAATATTTGTTTTTTCTTTTGTTTGAAATTTATTCACTCCAACTAAAATATCTTGCCCCGAATCTAAACGTGCTTGTTTACGAGCAGAAGCTTCTTCGATACGTAGTTTTGGAACGCCAGTTTCAATAGCTTTTGCCATTCCTCCTAGCTCTTCTACTTCTTCGATTAGTTTCCAGGCTTTCTTCGCAATTTCTTGCGTTAAATACTCCACATAATAAGAACCCGCCCAAGGATCTACCGATTTAGTCATTTGGGTTTCATCTTGAATAAAAATTTGCGTGTTACGAGCAATTCTTGCAGAGAAATCTGTTGGTAAAGCAATTGCTTCATCCAATGCATTGGTGTGTAAAGATTGCGTACCTCCTAACGTTGCCGCCATTGCTTCTATACAAGTACGAGACACGTTGTTAAATGGATCCTGCTCACTTAAACTCCAACCAGAAGTCTGACTATGCGTACGCAAAGCCATCGATTTTGGATTTTTAGGATTGAATTGTTTTATAATTTTTGCCCAAAGCATACGTGCAGCACGCATTTTAGCAATTTCCATAAAATGATTCATTCCTACAGCCCAGAAAAATGATAAACGAGGCGCAAACTCATCAATTTTTAAACCAGATTTTAATCCGGTTCTAATGTATTCCATTCCGTCTGCTAAGGTATATGCCAATTCAATATCCGCTGTTGCCCCTGCTTCTTGCATGTGGTAACCAGAGATAGAAATGGAGTTAAATTTCGGCATATTCTTAGTGGTGTAATCAAAAATATCACCAATAATTTTCATAGAAGGTAAAGGTGGATAAATGTATGTATTACGCACCATAAATTCTTTTAAAATATCATTCTGAATCGTTCCAGCAAGTTTATCTAAAGAAACACCTTGTTTTTTTGCGGCTGCAATGTAAAAGGCCATAATTGGTAAAACGGCACCATTCATTGTCATAGAAACTGACATTTTATCTAACGGAATTTGATCGAACAAAATTTCCATATCTAAAATAGAATCTATGGCAACACCGGCTTTACCAACATCTCCCGTTACACGCGGATGATCTGAATCGTAACCACGGTGTGTAGCCAAATCAAAAGCAACGGAAAGTCCTTTTTGACCTGCTGCTAAATTTCTTCTGTAAAAAGCGTTTGACTCTTCCGCAGTAGAAAAACCTGCGTATTGACGAATCGTCCAAGGACGCATGGCATACATGGCACTATATGGACCTCTTAAAAAAGGAGGCACACCAGCAGCAAAACCTAAATGTTCTGCCTCTGCAATATCTTCTTTTGTAAATTGTTTTTTTACAGGAATTCCTTCAGGAGTATTCCAAACATCTTTATTCTCTGAAGCTGCCACTGTTTGTTTAACAGCTGAATTTATTTTTATATCTGAAAAATCTGGTTTCATACTTCTAAAGATTTAAAGGTTTTTTGAACTTTTTTCTGAATATTAGAAAGCACAACAAGAACATCTGTTCTCATATTTACAACACCATCTAAACCAGCAGCTGTTAATTCATCCATGTTTTTTGGAGCACCAGCTAATAGTAAGACTTTGTCTGTATCAATTGCTCTAAATGTTTTTACAAAATCGACAGCGGTTGCATTGTAATCTTCATCTGAACTACAAATAACAACTACATTTGAATTTGATTTCGCGCTTTCTGTAGCGGCAACTTCTGCATTTGCAAAACTTTCTTCTTGATGTACATCAAAACCACTTACTCCTATAAAATCATACGCAAAAGCAGCTCTTGCTTTACGCATCGTTAAGTTTCCGTAACTTGCGAGTTGTACAATTGGTCGCACATTAGTACTTGCCACTAACTCTTCTGTAACCCTACGCATTGCTTCAATTTCTAAAGAAGCTCTTCTTGGAATTAGCACCTTAGGATCATCTGTAATTCCTGAAGAAAGAACGTTTACAGGAACTTTTTCCATTAGGTTCGGGTATTTATTAATCCCAACCATAGGGGTTCTACGCTGACTAATTAGTTTTAATTTTTTAAGTCGAATTTCAGCAATTTGCTGTTGAATAATTTCATTTTCAAAATTGATATAAAAACCACCGTCTGCTTCAATCGCTTTAAAAAGTTCTAAAGCTTTTTCTGCAATTTTAGAACTTACCTCTTCAATATAATAAGAACCATCTACAGGGTTTGAAACTTTACCAAAGTAAGATTCTTCTTTTAAAATTGTTGTTATGTTTCCGGCTATTCTGCTTGAAAAATCAGAAGCACTTTTAAATTCTTTATCATATGCATCTATTAAAACACCGTCAACATTACCTAAAATTGCAGCCATTGCTTCTGTTGTACAACGTAACAAATTAGTTTCTGCATCGGTAATTGACTTACTCCAAATAGATGTTTTAGCTGTAATTGTATTCGAAAAATCAGCAAGCTGATATTTGGCAGCAACCTCAGCTAATAAGTTATTGAAAGCTCTAAATTTACCAATCTCTACAAAATACTCTAAACCAATGGCTAGATTGAAGTTTAGATTATTAAAAATATCTTGAACTAAAATTCCTTTTTCTTTCAGTTTTTCTGTTAAGAAAACTAGAGAACTTAATGTATATGCAATTTCTTGAACTTGATTTGCTCCAGAATCTAAATACTCTGTTCCAGAAATAGAAACTGCTTTAAAATTTGGAAAATCACTTGTCAATTTCACCAACTCTGCAGTAACATCAACTAGACTTTCGTTAAAAACACCCGTTGTTACATAACCCGAAATTAAGTTTGTATCGATATAGCCTTTTAAGTTTTTACCTTTTGCAAATGCAACTAATTCCTTTGTAAAAGGGATGGCATTATTAAATAATTTAAAGGAAACAGTAATTTCATTTAAGTCTATTCCATTTAAAAGCTCTTCAACGGGTACATTTGTTATCATTTGAAAAATAATACCATTTATACCTTCTTTAATTGCTTTTAATGCTAAATCATTACCAGATTTCCCACAGCAAGCAGTAACACTTCTATAGTTTACTAATGCTTGTGAATTCTGTCCTGTATTCTTTAGCTGTGTTATTGAGTTTTCAATATTATAACAAGGCTGAAAATTGATACCAGTTAGGTTTTTCCATACTAGTTTTCTATCAAAATCAGCACCTTTTAAATCTGCGGTCACTCTTTCCATCCACTGTTCAGTAGAAACTGAAGGAAAATCTGAAAATAATGTTTTATTTTTCTCGCTCATTATGTCTGAATTTATTTAATATCAATAGGTTATAGTCCTTAAAGTTACAAAATTTAAGAACTATAACCTTCAAAATTTATTTTACCATTAAACTACTTCCAAATCTTTCAAAAATAGCTTTGTCCAATTCCTCTCTGTGATTTGGGTGCGCAATATCTCTTAGTGCTTGTGCTCTTTGTTTTAAATTTTTACCAAATAGTTCTGCTATCCCATATTCTGTAGCTATAAACCTAGCATGCGCACGGGTAGTTACAACTCCTGCTCCTACTTTTAACGCTGGAGTAATCTTAGAAACACCTTTAGATGTTGTTGATGTAATTGCACATATTGGTTTCCCTCCTTTTGATAATGCAGCTCCACGCATAAAGTCCATTTGACCACCAACTCCAGAAAACATTCTCTGACCAATAGAATCTGCACAAATTTGCCCTGTTAAATCTACTTCAATTGCAGAATTTATTGCTGTTACTTTTGGATTTTTACGAATGATAGAAGTATCATTTACATATGCAATATCATTCATTTCAATTTCTGGGTTGTTATCCATAAAATCATATAAACGACGTGTTCCCATAGCAAAACCTGAGACTATTTTATATGGATTTGTTTTCTTTTTAGAGCCATTTACCACGCCTTTTTCAACTAAATCTATAATTCCTTCAGAAAACATTTCTGTATGTATTCCTAAGTTTTTATGGTTGTGTAAGAATTTTAAAACAGCATTTGGAATACCTCCAATTCCCATTTGTAGCGTTGCTCCATTATCAATAATTGCAGCAATATTTTCACCAATAGATTTTTCTATTTCAGAAGGTTCTACAAAATTCATTTCGTAGATTTCTTCTTCAACTTCAACACAGGCATCAAAATGTTTTAAATGTATTTGGGCATCTCCAAAAGTACGAGGCATGCGTGGGTTAATTTGAGCAATAATTGTTTTACCTTGTTCTATACCAGAAATAACAATATCAACAGAAACCCCTAAAGAGCAAAAACCATGTTTATCCGGTGGCGATACATTTACCAATACCACATCTAATTTCATATATCCTTCACGAAATAAACTTGGTATTTCACTTAAAAAAACAGGAATATAATCTACCGTGTTTCCTACCATTTTACGAACGTTTCCACCAATAAAAAAAGCATTTGTATGAAAACTTTCTCTTAATTCTGGTGCTGTATATCCACAAGCTCCCTCTGTATGTAAATGAACAAGTTCAACATTTCTTAATTCTGACGCTCTTGCAACCATTGCTTTTATTAAAGCTTGTGGTGTTGCAGAACCTCCTTGGATTAAAACTCTATCGTTAGATTTGATTAATTGAACAGCTTCATCGGCTGTCATTTTATTTGGTATTTTCATATTATCAAATTTTAAAAATTGTTGTTTTTGTTCATTTACACGCTAAAAATGAACTTCTAATTATCCATTATCCTAAGAAACTTAAAATAATACCTGCGGCAATTGCAGAACCTATTACACCCGCAACATTTGGTGCCATGGCGTGCATTAATAAATAGTTACTTGGATCTGATTTTAAACCTTCTGTATGTACAACTCGTGCACTATCTGGAACAGCTGAAACTCCTGCCGCACCAATTAAAGGGTTTATTTTATGCCCTTCTTTTAAGAATCTATTCATAAACTTCGCAAATAATAATCCTCCACAAGTTGCTATTACAAATGATATAGCTCCTAAACCAAATATTAATAATGAATCTTTTGTGATAAAAATATCTGCCTGGGTGGAAGCCCCTACAGTAACACCTAATAAAATAGTTACAATATCAATTAATTTAGTTCTTGCAGTATCTGCTAATCTTTCAGTTCTTCCAGATTCTTTTAATAAATTCCCAAAGAATAACATACCTAATAATGGTAAAGCACTTGGAGAAATAAACGTTGTTAAAATTAAAGCTACGACAGGAAAAATCATTTTTTCTTTTTGAGTAACAGCTCTTGGTGGTTTCATTTTAATTTTTCTATCCTCTTTAGAGATTAACATTCTCATTAAAGGAGGTTGAATTACAGGAACCAACGCCATATAAGAATAAGCAGCAATAGCAATTGGGCCAATTAGATTTTTAACCGTGGTACCATCCGCTAATACATTAACTCCATTAGCTAATTTTGATGAAAGGAAAATAGCTGTTGGGCCATCGGCTCCACCAATAATACCAATTGCACCTGCTTCTGGAAGGTTAAAACCTAAATATAATGCCCCCATAAAGGTCGCAAAAACACCAATTTGTGCAGCTGCTCCTAATAACATTAGTTTTGGATTTGCAATTAAAGAAGAGAAATCTGTCATTGCTCCAATTCCTAAGAATATTAATGGTGGATAAATCCCTTTTACCACCCCAAAATAGAGATAGTTTAATACAGATCCTGTTTCGTAAATACCTGTTTGATTTCCGGCTACAAAAGGAATATTTCCTATAATGACTCCTGCACCTATGGGTATCAGTAGTAAGGGCTCATAATCAAATTTAATACCTAAGTAGATAAATATAATTCCGATAATTATCATTATTAAGTTTCCAGACGTTGCGTTTGCAAAACCTGTATAACCATAAAACTTTTTTATTCCTCTAAATGCTCCTTCAAAAACACCCTCATGTTGCGGTGCTATATCCACTTGCGTGGTAGTAACTGTAGTACTATTTACAGCGTCTTGGTTTGAATTTGTGCTAAATCCTAATACTGGTCTTATAAAGATCAATAATGACAAAACACAAAATATTAAAATTACTTTTTTCATGTTTCGTGTTTTATTCTAGTTCTATCATTAATTCATCATGCAACACCTGTTGGCCAACACTAATTTTAATAGCTGTAATAGTACCTGCTTTTTCACAGACAATGCTATTTTCCATTTTCATTGCTTCTAAAACAAGCATTCTATCTCCCACTTTAAGTGTATCCCCTACTTTTACATCAATAGATAAGACAACTCCAGGAATTGGGGCTACAATTTTTGTTTTTGCAGATTTTGGATTTACTTGTAAAGGTGCTGCTGGTTGCTTTGAAGCTGCACGAACTAATGTAGGTGTCTTCGTTTTTTTAACCTCTTCCTTCATTTTTACCTCATAAGAAGTGCCATTAACCTCTAGGTGAATAATATTATCTTCATGAGACTTTATATTAACGGTATAGCCGTTTTCGTTTACTTTAAATTTATAGCTTTTCATTTGTTATAATCTATTTTGAATTCCGTAAATTTTAGAACTCCAAGGTGAGTATGATTTTTTAACTTGTTTAATTGTTAAAATTGCACTTTCATGATCATGCTGTTCACTTGTATACATGTGCACCGCCGCTCCTATAACCGCAGATATTTCTCCAGTAAAGTCTTTATCCCCTTTTACCTTAATTTCACTAACTTTTTTGTCCTTTCCTTTTGTAATTATTTTATATACATAAAGCATTACGGGTAAACCATAATTAAAAACCAACGCTAATAATACTAATGCACTAAAAACAATAAAAAGTCCTGTAAATAAGATAACGTATCCTTCACTTATAATCTCTGTATTTAAAACTAAGTATGTCATTATAATGGAATATTTGAGTGTTTTTTAGGTGGGTTTACATCTTTTTTATTTTGAAGTAATTCTAAAGCCCTAATAATTCTGAAACGAGTGTTTCTTGGTTCGATTACATCATCTATAAATCCGTATTTTGCTGCCATGTAAGGATTTGCAAACCTTGCAGTGTATTCATCCTCTTTTTTCTGAATGTACTCTTGCTTTTCATCCGCATCTTCTATTTTTCTAATATTAGATCCTTCTAAAACCTCTACAGCACCTTTTGCTCCCATTACAGCAATTTCTGCGGTTGGCCATGCATAATTTACATCTCCACGTAGTTGCTTACAACTCATAACATCATGCGCTCCTCCATAAGATTTACGCAGTGTAATAGTAACTTTAGGTACAGTAGCTTCTCCATAAGCAAATAATAATTTTGCTCCGTGTAAAATAATTCCGCCGTATTCTTGCCCTGTTCCCGGTAAGAACCCTGGTACATCAACAAGTGTCACAATGGCTATATTAAAGGCATCACAAAAACGAACAAATCGTGCAGCTTTTCTAGAAGCATCAATATCTAAAACACCTGCATAATATTTTGGTTGATTGGCAACAATACCAACCGGACGACCATTAAATCTTGCAAAACCTACACAAATATTTCTAGCATAGTTTCTATGTACTTCTGTAAACTCTCCGTTATCTGCTAGTATTGAAATTACATCAACAATGTCATAAGGTTGATTAGGATTTTCTGGGATAATTTCATTTAAAGCATCTTCTAACCTGTCAACTGGGTCGTTACATGCAAGTATTGGCGCTTCTTCTAAATTATTTGATGGCAAGTAACTTAGTAACTTACGAACTAATAATAAGTTTTCCTCATCATTTGCTGCTAAGAAGTGAGAAACTCCAGATCTAGTAGAGTGAATTTTAGCGCCACCTAATTCTTCTGCAGTAACAACTTCACCAGTAACGGTTTTTACCACTTTAGGACCTGTAACAAACATATAACTTGTGTTTTCTGTCATAATAGTGAAATCTGTTAAAGCCGGAGAATACACCGCGCCACCAGCACAAGGACCTAAAATTGAAGAAATTTGAGGAATTACCCCAGAAGCCATAATATTTCTTTGAAAAATCTCTGCATAACCAGCTAAAGACCTTACCCCTTCTTGAATACGTGCTCCACCAGAATCATTTAAACCAATTACTGGAACACCAATTTTCATTGCCATATCCATCACCTTACATATCTTTAATGCATATGTTTCTGATAAAGAACCTCCGAATACGGTAAAATCTTGTGCAAATACATAGACAATTCTTCCATCTATAGTACCATGACCTGTAACAACACCATCCGACAGATAAATTTGTTTATCCAATCCAAAAGACTTTGTTCTGTGTGTTACAAACATATCAAACTCTTCAAAACTATCATCGTCTAAAAGAATATCTATACGCTCGCGTGCCGTTAATTTACCTTTAGCATGCTGAGAATCGATACGTTTTTCTCCACCACCCATTTTAGCTTCCGCTCTTTTTTCTATGAGTTCGTTAATTTTATCTTGATTTGCCATTTTTATATAAGTATTTTCTTTTAAAATTATTCTTTAGAACAAAGTTCTGTAAGCACGCCTAAGGTAGATTTAGGATGGAGAAAGCCAATATTTAACCCTTCTGCTCCTTTTCTAGAAACCTTATCTACAAGTCTCACTCCGCGTTCTTCTGCAGTTTTTAAAGCTTCTGTTGCATTTGGTACTGCAAAGGCTATATGATGAATACCTTGTCCCTTTTTCTCTATAAATTTACCTATTGGACCATCCGGAGAAGTACTCTCTAATAATTCTATTTTTGTATTACCTACCAAAAAAAAGGCTGTCTTCACTTTCTGATCGACAACCTCTTCTATAGAATAACATTTTAAACCTAAAACTTCTTCGTAATATTTTATTGAAACTTCTAAATTTTCAACAGCAATACCTAAATGCTCTATATGTGAAATATTCATAATTTTTATGTTTAAATTTTATCAAATTTAGCATACATCTTGTTTTTATTATATGATAGTTATCATATTCACAGATTATTACAACTTATCTTAAATTATTTTGAGGAATCAAAAAAAATAATGTTTTAATTCATTGCTTTATTTAAAAATTATAAGGTTTACAACTTTTAAGTGAGTAAGTAGTTATTGCTCTTAAATTTATCAAATTATCATTTTAACATTTTTATTGTAAAAAAATTATTACAACACCAATAAATAATAGTAATATATATGTATTAATGAAGGTATTCTGTAGTTTTATTATTAAATTTATAAAAAATAAAAGTATTCTAAAACAATATTAAAAATAGATTTATTATAAAGCTATAATGCTTTTTGAATCTCTTTTTTATTATGGATTTTAAGTTATTTAGAATAATAAATACTTAAATTTGCCGGCGTTTTTTTTCGCTTTATTTTGAAAGGTTAAGTAAGATTAACTAAGTAATTTGCACTCAAAACATATATGTATACATGGCATTAAAAATCGTAATATCTCACAAGACAACTTATAAATATGATAGAAAAGTATCTTTATCTCCTCATATTTTTAGGCTAAGACCAGCACCTCACTCCAGAACACCTATAGAATCTTATTCTATTAAAATTACGCCAGAAGAACAATTCTTTAATTGGCAACAAGATCCTTTTGGAAATTATGTGGCACGTTTGGTTTTTCCTGAGAAAACAGATGAGATGTCTATTGATGTTGAAATTATTGCCGATTTAAAAACCATAAACCCTTTTGATTTCTTTATTGAAGAGTATGCAGAAGAATATCCTTTTGTGTATACAGAAACTGTAAAGAAAGAACTACAACCTTATTTAGAAATTACTGATAAAGGAAAATTATTAGAAGAGTTTATAAAAACATTAGATTATACGCCAAGAAAAACCATTTATTTTTTAATTGATATCAATCAGAAAATTTATGAGTTTTTAAATTATAATATAAGAATGGACCCTGGTGTTCAAACTTGTGAAGAAACCTTGAATCAGAAAAATGGTTCTTGTAGAGATTATGCATGGTTATTTGTACAAACTTTACGTCACTTAGGTTTTGGAGCTCGTTTTGTTTCTGGGTATTTAGTGCAATTAAAATCAGATGAAAAATCTTTAGACGGTCCTTCTGGTCCTGAAGAAGATTTTACAGACTTACACGCTTGGGCAGAAGTATATTTACCAGGTGCCGGTTGGATTGGTTTTGATGCCACTTCTGGTCTTTTAGCAAGTGAAGGTCATATTCCTTTAGCATGTACACCTTCTTTTGAAAGTGCTGCACCAGTTTCTGGAATGTCTGATAAATGTGAAACAGAATTCTTTTTCGAAAACAAAGTAACAAGAATTTTAGAATCTCCAAGAGTTACAAAACCGTATACAGACGAACAATGGAAAGAAGTATACAAACTTGGAAATAAAGTAGAAAAACAACTAGAAAAAGGAGATGTTCGTTTAACAATGGGAGGTGAACCTACTTTTATATCTATAGATGATTTAGAATCTCCAGAATGGAACACAACTGCAGATGGACCTAATAAAAGAAAATTAGCAGGCGACTTAACCAAAGGTTTGTATGACAAATTTGGTAATGGAGCTGTTTTGCATCATGCACAAGGTAAATGGTATCCTGGAGAACCTTTACCAAGATGGCAAATAGAAATTTGTTGGCGTAAAGATGGTAGACCAATTTGGTTCAACAAAAAGTATTTATCCAGCTATGCTGATAATCCTATTGTTCCAGAAAATTCTGATAAATTATTTTTAGAAACGCTTACTAAATACTTGCGCGTTTCTGGAGAACATATTTTACCAAGTTTCGAAGATCCTTTTTATCATTTATGGGAGCAAGGTAATTTACCGATAGACATAGATCCTGCAAAAGACAAAGATGGTTCTTTAGCTCGAAAAAAATTACATGAAATTTATGAAAAAGGCGCATCTACACCTGTTGGTTATTTACTGCCTTTAAATAAAACGGAAGACAAATGGTTTAGTAGTGCTTGGACTTTTAGAAGACAACACATCTTTTTAACTCCGGGGAACTCTCCAATGGGATTAAGATTACCTTTAGATTCATTAATGGAAAAGCCAGAACACGAGATTTTCCCAATTCATGAACCAGACTTATTTTCTAAAAAGAAGCGTTTACCGAGTTTTAAAAATATTGTTAAGAAAAGACATCAAGAATTTTTAGATTATGGTTTAGAGCCAAACCAACCAGACTATTTTGTACGTACCGCACTTTGTGCAGAAATAAGAGATCAAAAATTATATTTATTTCTACCGCCTTTAGAAACGGCAGAAATGTTTTTAGATTTAATAGCCTCTATAGAACTTACGGCAAGAGAATTAAATGTACCTGTTATTATGGAGGGTTATGAACCACCACATGATAACAGATTAGAGTCTCTAAAAATAACACCAGATCCTGCGGTTATTGAAGTAAACGTTCACCCAGTTACCAATTGGGAAGACTTGTGTAAAAACACATTTACTTTCTATGATGAAGCTAAAAAAGCAAGATTAGGTACAGAAAAATTTATGTTAGATGGTAAACACACCGGAACTGGTGGAGGAAACCATGTTACTTTAGGAGGTACCACTCCAGCAGATAGTCCTTTATTACGTAAACCAAGTTTATTGCGTAGTTTATTAACTTTCTGGCAACATCACCCAGGTTTAACCTATTTATTCTCTGGTTCTTTTGTGGGTCCAACGAGTCAGGCTCCAAGAGTTGATGAAGCTCGTTTAGACAATTTATACGAATTAGAAATTGCGTTTAATCAAATTCCGAAAGATGGCGAAGTTCCTTTTTGGTTAACAGATAGATTGTTTAGACATTTATTAACCGATTTAACAGGAAACACGCACAGAGCAGAATTTTGTATCGATAAATTATACTCACCAGATTCTTCTACAGGAAGATTAGGAATTTTAGAATTACGTGGATTTGATATGCCGCCGCACCCTAAAATGAGTTTGGTACAAATGTTATTGGTTAGAACTTTGGTTGCTTGGTTCTGGAAAAAACCTTACGAACATAATTTAGTTCGTTGGGGAACAGAATTACATGATAAATTCTTAATAGAACATTACGTAAGAGAAGATATTAAAGATATTGTAGACCAATTAAATAAAGCTGGTTACGAATTTAAAGAAGATTGGTTCGATCCTTTTTTCGAGTTTAGATTCCCATTACATGGGATGGTAGACATTAATAATATTCATTTAGAATTAAGAGCAGGTATAGAACCTTGGAATGTTTTAGGAGAAGAAATGACTGGCGGTGGAACTGCAAGATATGTAGATTCTTCATTAGAAAGATTACAAGTAAAAGTTTCTAATTTTAACGAAGACCGTTTTGTGTTAAGTTGTAACGGCGTTAAAGTACAATTAAACAAAACAAGTGTTCATGGAGAGTATGTAGCAGGTGTTCGTTATAAAGCTTGGGATCCGTTTTCTGCTTTACACCCAACAATCCCTGTAGATACTCCACTTGTTTTTGATATTGTAGATACTTGGAATAAACGTTCTATTGGAGGTTGTACTTATTTTGTAGCGCATCCAGGAGGAAGATCTTATGATGAATATCCAGTAAATAGTTATGAAGCAGAATCGAGACGAATTAATCGTTTCTGGGAGTTTGGACATACACAAGGTGAAATTGATCCTGTGGAAAGTATCAACCCAAATACAGAAAGCACTAGTAGAAGTGTAGAAACCAACAGTAGTTCTAAGCGATTTAAGTTTAAAGAATTACCTGTTAATTTTGAATTTCCTTATACCCTAGATTTAAGAAAAAAGTAGGGGAATTTATTATAGGTAGCATGAAATATGACGATAGAAGAAAATCAAATTGAAAAAACAATCTTACACGATTATTTTTTAAATAAAAGTAAATATGATGAACTATTAATCTCTAAAATGGAAGAAACATCAGATTGGAAAGTTTTATTAGACAATTTACAAAAAATTGGACCTAAAAAATTAGCTTCTAAACAAGTTGATATAGATTGGTTATTGGCAGAAAATGGTGTTACCTATAATGTATATAACGATCCTAAAGGGTTAAATAGACCTTGGAATTTAAACGTAGTTCCGTTTATAATTCATCAGAAAGAATGGAGCGAAATTGAAAAAGGAATTCAACAAAGATCTGAAATATTAAACCTTATTTTAAAAGATTTATACGGAAAACGTGAATTGCTTAAAAACGGAATTATTCCGCCCGAAGTAATTTACGCACATCGTGGTTTTTTACGTTCTTGTGATCAAATTGAATATAAAACAGCAAAACAATTACTGGTACATGCAGTAGATTTAGCGAGAGGTCCAGACGGGCGAATGTGGGTTGTAAATGACAGAACACAGGCGCCTTCGGGAATGGGATATGCTTTAGAAAATAGATTTTCTACAACTAAAATTATTCCTGAAATATATAAGCATGTAAACGTTAGGCAACCTTCTACCTTTTTTAATGATTTTAACAAATTATTATTGAGTGTAGCGCCGTCTAATACAGAAAACCCAATGGTGGTTATTTTAACACCTGGCCCACATAATGAAACGTATTTCGAACATTCTTATTTGTCTTCATTTTTAGGTCATCCTTTGGTAAAAGGAAATGATTTAGTGGTAAGACATGGTAAAGTTTGGTTAAAATCTTTAAAAGGTTTAAAACAAGTAGATGTTATTTTACGACGTGTAGACGACAGCTTTATGGATCCTTTAGAATTAAGAGAAGATTCTTATTTAGGAGTTGCTGGCTTGTTAGAAGTTGTACGTTTACAAAACGTTGCCATTGTAAATCCTATTGGAAGTGGTGTTTTAGAAAACCCTGCTTTAATTCCGTTTATGGAGAATATTTGCAAATTTTTCTTAAAAGAAAAGTTAATTCTACCTCAAATTGCTTCTTGGTGGTGCGGACAAGAAAAAGAAAGAAAACATGTTTTAGAAGATTTACCTTCTTATGTAGTAAAAAGAATAGACAGATCACATAGAGAACATATCTATTTTTGTGAGTTTTTAAGCAAAGAAGAATTAAAGGAACTAAAAGAAGAAATTTTAGAAAACCCAAATAGATTTGTAGCACAAGAAAAAATATCTTTTTCTACAGCTCCTAATTTTATTGACGATAAATTAGAACCTCGTAAAATTGTGTGTAGAACTTTTTCTATAGCAAAACAAGATAGTTATAGTGTTATGCCTGGTGGTTTGGTTAGAGTTGCCACAGAACGTGAAGAACTTTTTGTATCTAATCAGCGAGGAGGAACTAGTAAAGATTTTTGGATTGTTAGTGATAAAAAACAAAATTACTTACAAAACTATTCTTGGAATAAGAGCGTTTCCAATCAGGCAGAAAGTATTAATGACGTACCTAGTAATACTGCCGAAAACCTATATTGGTCTGGTAGATATTTGGGTCGAACTTTATTTACAGCAAGGTATTTACGTATGGTTTTAAACCAAATGACGCATGTACAATATAATGATGAAAGAAAATCTGAATCTGAAAGTTTAAAAATATTATTTCAATCTATTACAAACATTACTTCTACGTTTCCTGGTTTTACAGGAGAAAATGAAGAAGAAGCATTAAAGAATCCTCTCAAAGAATTAAAGTCGCTTACTTTAGATAACCAAAGAATTGGAGGTTTTGCGCAATCTATGCAGAGTTTTAACAACTCTTATTATTCTCTTAGAAACCTATGGTCTAAAGATATGTGGCGTGTTTTTGATGGAATTCAGAAACAACTTACAAAACTTAAAGAAGAAAAGGTTTACACTATTTCTACTTTATCTAAGTTCTTTGATAAAATAATTACAAGATTAATTGCTTTTATGGCTTTGTCAGAAGAAAGTATATTAGTAAGACAAGGACTTCTACTCTACTTTATTGGTTTGCAAATAGAACAAGCATCTATGACTATAGAGAAGTTTAGGTCTTTAATTATTGTAAATTATAATGAGGAATTAGAGTATGAAGTTTTAGAATCACTTTTAAATAGTCACGAAAGTTTAAACATTTATAGATACAGTTACAAGTCTTATCTAAGTATAGAAAACGTCTTAAAGTTATTACTTTTAGATAAAGAATATTCTAGATCTTTAATGTATCAAGTAAAAAGGATTAAGAAAGATATTGATAAGTTACCGAATACAAGTACATCTGTAGAAATGACTATTTGTCAAAAAAACATCAATACGGTAATTCAAAAAATTGAAAGTTTATCGCTAGAAGAAATTCTAGAAATTGATGAAGCATCTAATATGCGTAAAAAGTTAGACAACTTACTGTCTGATTTAAGTGATTTATTACACTTAACATCTTTATCTGTTTCAGACACTTACTTTAACCACTCTCAGCAACAAAAACAGTTGGTAGATAGAAAAATCTCTAATTAATATGATTTTTGACCTTTGGCACAAAACAAAATATAGTTATGAAAACGGTGCTTCCTTTTGTCATAATATAACCACCTTAAAACCTAAAAGTTTTAAAGGACAGACTGTATTAGAATACGCTTTAGAAATTAGTCCAGAACCTACTGATATCTCAGAAAGACTCGATTTTTTTGGAAATACGGTTACTCGTTTTTCTATTCAGCAAAGTCATGAAGAACTAGTTGTTATTGCACGTAGTAAAGTTTCTAGAGATTATGATATACAAATAGAAGGACAAAATTTAACTGAAGGAAAAAAAGTTACCATAGAAGAAGCTCTTAAATTATTAAAAGGAACCCAGCCAGACATTATTGAAGCTAGACAATTTGTTTTAGGCTCTCCTTTAATTTCTGACATGAGTACCGTTATTAAAGAATATGCATTAGTTTCTTTTAAGCCTGAAAGATCTTTGTATGATGCTTCTTACGAATTAATGCAACGTATTTTTACAGATTTCGACTTCGTTTCTGGATTTACAAACATTGCAACACCTTTAAAAGTAGTAATGAAAGAGAAAAAAGGGGTTTGTCAAGATTTTGCTCAAATAGCTATTGCTTGTGTTAGGTCTATGGGATTACCTGCCAGATATGTAAGCGGCTATATAGAAACACTACCACCAGAAGGAAAAGAAAAACTGATTGGTACAGATGCTTCTCATGCTTGGTTTTCTGTGTTTATCCCAACTTTAGGTTGGATAGATTTTGACCCAACCAACAACCAAATACCAAAAAACCAACATATAGTTGTTGCTCACGGTAGAGATTATTATGATGTCCCACCATTAAAAGGGGTTATTTATAGTACGGGTAAAAGTAAAATGGATGTAGCTGTAGATTTAAGACCTGCCAAAAATTATCAAAGTCAAAGCCAGAGTCAGTCTTAAACTTTTAAAAAAATAAAACTAAAAAAAACCTCAAAGCATTTAAAAACTTTGAGGTTTATTGTTTTTTAAAATAATCGTTTAAATAAGACAATTATTTTTACGTTAAATATTATTGCTTTTGAGTTTGTTTTTTAACTTCAGTTGCAACTTTAACATCTGGTTTTACTATAGCGTCTGAAATATTAAAATAATTATCTTCTAATTTATCAGCAATTAAAACTAAATGCTCTATTAGATCTGCAATAAATTCTTCTATATTATCTTCAATATCTGTTATGAGTTTATACTCAAAATCAGCTTTCATTTTACCAATTAAAAAAGCTGCAGAATCATCTGTAATTTGTCTGTTTTTAGAAATAATACAGATATACTTATATATTTGATACAAACAACTTTTTATAGATCTAGGACATTTTCCGTTTAAAATAATAAACTCTAAAGTGGTTTTTCTAGAAGGTGTTTTTTTATAAAAACTACGCATCATATCATGTGTAGATACACATTTTAAAAGCGTTGACCATTGGTAGCTACCATCTATTACATCTCCATAAATTTCTTTAGCTGCTGCAACATCACTTAATTTAGAATTAATAATTCTAGATACTTGTATCGCTCTTTCTAAATATACACCTAACATAATAATGGCGTATACTTCATCATGCAAAAGCGTACCTTTAATTTTACTTCTTACCTCTGAAGCAGATTGCGTTACCATAGAAGTAAACTCGTACAAACCACTTTTTACAAATTTTTCAATTGGATATCCTTTAAAACTATGATTAATTCTATTGATACATTCAAATAATTCTGTTGAAATTAAATCTCTAGAGCTTCTTGCATTTTCATGCGCATTAATAAAGGTATTTACAATGGAATACGGTTGTTCTAAATTTAGACCAACATTAAATAAAACGGCTTCTTCTTCTAATGTAATATCTGCGTCTATAATTTCATTGGCAGACATGTACATTACAGATCTTAAAACAAATTGTCTAGATTGTGATAACTCATCTGGTGCGTCTAAAGATGAAAAATAATTTACGTTTAAAAACCTTGCTAAGTGCTCTGAACGTTCAATATATCTTCCCATCCAAAAAAGGTTATTGGCTACTCTTGCTAACATATTTTTTTATTTTTTTAAAACCCAAGTGTCTTTTGACCCTCCACCTTGAGATGAATTTACTATTAAATTTCCTTTTTTAAGTGCAACTCTAGACAAACCTCCTTTTAATACAAAATCGGTATCTTTTCCTAATAGAGTAAACGTTCTTAAATCTACATGTCTAGATTCGAAGGACTCATTTTCATCTATATACGTTGGGTGAGTAGATAATGACATTATAGGTTGAGCAATGTATTTTCTAGGTGCTGCTAAAATTGTTTTCTTAACAGTTTCTATTTCTTCTTTTGTTAGTTTACTTCCAATTGATATACCATATCCTCCAGACTCATCTACAGGCTTTACAACTAGTTTATCTATGTTTTCTATAACATATTTTAACTCATCTTTTCTACTACAATGATAGGTATGTACGTTATTTAGAATAGGTTCTTCATCTAAATAATATTTAATAATTTCTGGCATATAAGTATACACAGCTTTGTCATCTGCCACACCTGTACCAGGAGCATTTACCAAAGTAACATTTCCTTTTTGATACACAGAAAATAAACCAGGAACCCCTAACATAGAATCTTTTTTAAAGACCAATGGATCTATAAATAAATCATCTACTCTTCTGTATATAACATCTACTTTTTCTGGTCCATAAATGGTTCTCATATACACAAAACCATTTTCTACAAATAAATCTCTTCCTTCTACTAAAACAACTCCCATTTGTTTTGCAAGAAATGAATGTTCGTAATAAGCAGAATTATATACACCAGGTGTAATAATAACACAAACAGGAGCATCTACGCCATTTGGTTTTACAGATTCCATAGTATCTAATAATTTAGAACCATAATCTACAACCGTGTGTGCATTATATTGATTAAAAACACCAAACAAAGCATGTTTTACAGCATTTCTATTCCCAATAACATAACTAACACCAGAAGGACATCTAATATTATCTTCTAATACATAATACTTACCATCAGAATGTTTTATTAAATCTGTACCTGAAATATGATTATAAATACCTCCAGGAGGATCTAAACCTATCATTTCTGGTAAAAAATTGGCAGAAGATTTAATTAAATCTTCCGGTACAATGCCTTGTTTTATAATTTTTTGATCATGATAAACATCCCAAAGAAAAAGGTTTAAAGCTTTACTTCTTTGTAAAACACCTTTCTCTATTGTAGTCCATTCTTTATTATTAATAATTCTTGGAAATAAATCAAAAGGGAAAATTTTTTCTTTTACCTCCTTATCTCCATAAACTTGAAACGTAATTCCTAGATTAAAAAAAGAATCTTTTGCTTGTTTATTTAAACGATCAAATTCAGATACTGAGTAAGAACCAAATAAATTATATAAGGTTTTATACACCTCCCTAACTTCATTATTATCCTTAAGTAGTTCATCATAAAATCTAGAATCTAGTTCGTAAGTAGAAAATAGCGGCAGTGTTTTAGTTTCTTTCAAATCTTATAATTTTTTAGTAAATATAAATTACTTTTATGAAAAAAGTAAACATTTTTAAATTATGATACGATTATTGTAACAATAATTTTATTTTATTTTATTTTTTACAGTAATCGTAAAAATTCATTATCATATTTTTAATTAAATAATTTCAAAAATAAGTTTTCTATCCAATTCCTATTAAATTCTTACAATCATTCATAAATAACGAGTGCAGGTAATAGTAAAAAGAACATTTACTCATATTAAAAGCATTGTTGAAATACCTACAAAAGGTAGCAATATTTATCTTAAAACAGCAATAAAAGAAATTATTAAAAGAATAAACTTAAAGTACCCGTATTCTAAAAACATATAAAAACCTATTTATCAACATAATAAGCAAACAACCTCCCTTTATAAAAAAATAGTAACTATTAAAAGTCGCCTATTTTTTTCATTCTATTATCTTCGCGCGCATTATGTGGATGTATTTAGGACTTTTAGCGGCTTTATTTTTAGGATTACACAATTTATGTAAAAAACACGCCGTACAAGGCAATGAAGTATTTCCTGTTTTGTTGGGAACCATTTCTTCAGGTTTTTTATTGATACTTCCGTTCTATTTAGGTTCTATTTGGAATCCGGAGTATATGCAAAAAATAGGCTTCTACATAACTAGTATTCCTTGGAGTACACATGGGTTTATCTTTATAAAATCTATGATAATGGCTGCCTCTTGGGTTTTAGCTTACCAAGCATTAAAACATTTACCTATTACTATTGTCACACCAATAAGATCTGCAGGACCTTTTTTTACCTTTATTGGTGCAATTTTTATTTATCAAGAAAAACCAAACGCCTTACAATGGATTGGTTTCTTTCTTATTATATTATCTGTCTTGTTATATTCTAAAATAGGAAAAAAAGAGGGTATCAACTTTAAAAAAAATAAATGGATTTTTGCCATTATTGCGGCTACCTTTTTAGGTGCTTCTAGTGGTTTGTATGATAAATTTTTAATTCAGACTTTAATCTTAAACCCACAGACATTACAATTTTGGTTTTGCTTTTACACCATTCTAATATTGTTAATTATTTTATCAATTACATGGTTTCCTTATGCTGATAAAAGAAAAGCTTTTAAATTTAGATGGTCTATACCAGCTGTTGGAGTCTTATTACAAACGGCAGACTATTTTTATTTTAAAGCACTACAAGATCCCGATGCTCTAATTATGCTATTATCGGCTATAAAAAGAAGTCAGATTATAATTGCCGTTGTAGTTGGCGGATTGCTATTTAAGGAAAAAAATAAGCGTAAAAAACTGGTTCCTTTATTCGGAATTTTACTTGGAGTATTTTTAATCTTATATTCTTAAACAAAAAAAGTTTCGTAATAAATTACGAAACTTTTCAATATATAATAATGTGTAATTAAATTTTACACAGTCTTTTGTTCCATAAAATCTAAAATATCGCTTTCTTTAATTTCAGGATTTGCACCTTCACTACTTGCAACTATTGCACCTACAGCACAAGCAAAATCTAATGCTTCTTGTGGCGCAACATCTTTTAATAGCTTATTAATTAAAGAAGCTAAAAAAGAATCTCCTGCTCCAACAGTGTCTACAACTTGTACTTTATAACCTTCATTATAATAGAATACATCATTATAATAAAGTATGGCTCCTGAACCACCTTTAGTAACACAAATAGACTTTGTATTTGTAGTTTCTGCTATAAATTGAATGTTCTCTTCTAATGAAGTTGAATTAAAATTTAATCCCTCTGAAATTTCAATAATTTCATCATCATTAAATTTAATAAAACTAGCCTCATTCATTAAATAACTTAAACGCTCTATGTTATAATAAGGTGCCCTAAGATTTACATCAAAAATTTTATATTTTGCTATTTTTAAAAGTTCATATAATGTGTTTCTTGACACTTCATTTCTAACCACTAAACTACCATATACAAAAGCATCTGAAACTTTTACTATTTTCTTTGCACTTTCTGTTAATTCTATTTGATCCCAAGCTCTAGGAAACATAATATCATAAGAAGCACAACCATTGTCATCTAATAAAACTTTTACTTTTCCTGTTTTTAGTTCTTCATCTATTTGTAACGCTACTTTATTAACGTTATTCTCCTTAATAAAAGTCTTAATTTTTTGACCATTATCATCTTCACCAACCTTAGTGATTATATATACATTATTTTCTAAAGACTGTAATCTTACTGCAACGTTTAAAGGAGCTCCTCCTATTTTTTTATGCGTTGGAAACACATCCCAAAGCACTTCGCCAAAACATGTAATATTTGCCATCTAAATTTCATTTAAAATAGTACTATTAATATCTTTCACCGACTTCTCTATTCCGTTTTTCACAATATTCTGATACGCTTCTATATAAGCATTTAAAAAGGTATTAGAGTTTTTAAGCTGCCCAAAAATAGATTCTATTTCTAAAAACGCCGCTGGATTATTTCTTGATAAAATTGCTTTCTCAGTTAAAACTGCTTCCATAGCATCTTTAATTATTAATTGAGACCCATTTTCATCTACGCCAACACTATAAATTGCAAAAGCAGCTATGATAAAAGCGGCATGATTTACAGTTCTATTATTTTCTAACTGATTATAAACCGTAGGTAAAATAAAAATTGGAATTTTAGCAGAACTCTCAGAACAGATTCTTTCAATTTGATCTTTTATATAAGTATTTCCAAATCTTTGGATTAATGAAAATTTATAATTTTTTAAATTCACACCTTCTAAATCTCCTAAGGTTGGTGTAACTTCATTCCCCATATAAATTCTTAGGAAAGAACTGATATCTGCATCATTTGCAGCTTCATCAATAGTAGAATAGCCATATAATGCACCTAAGATCCCTAATACAGAATGACCTGCATTTAGTAAACTTAATTTCATTTTTTCATAAGGCACCACATCTTTTACAAACTGAGCTCCGACGTTTTCCCAAGCAGGTCTTCCGGCTGCGAAATCATCTTCTATCACCCATTGCTTAAAAGGCTCACAAACTACTGGCCAACCATCATCAATACCAGAAGTTTCTTTTAATTTTTCGATATCTAATGCAGATGTTGCTGGTGTAATTCTATCTACCATTGCATTCGGAAACGATACATTTTCATCAATCCAAGATACTAAAGTTGGTTCTGCTACTTTTACATAGCTTAACAACATTTTTTCTGTCATGTGTCCGTTTCCTTGTATATTATCACAAGATTGAATCGTAACACCTTTTAAACCATTTTCTTTTCTTAATTTCAACGCTTGCGTTAAATATCCGAAAATAGTTTTAGGAGCATTCGGAGTTTCTAAATCGTGCTGAATTAAAGGATTTTCAAAATTGAATTCTCCTGTTGCTTCACTATAATTATAACCTCCTTCTGTAATGGTTAAACTGATGATTTTAACATCTGGACTCGCCATTTTTTCAATGACTTTTATAGGGCTTTCTGGCGCATATAATACTTCTACCATAGAACCGATAATTTGTTTTGTTAACGAACCATCTAATTCTTTTATAATCAACGTATATAAACCGTCTTGCTCTTTAAGTATGTTGTAAATTTTAGTGTCAAAATCTAACAAAGCAACACCACAAATACCCCAATCTTTCTGAGTATCATCATTTAATAACAAATCTGTATAGAATGCTTCGTGTGATCTATGAAAACCACCAATACCAACATGTACAATACCTGTTTTAATGTCGCTTCTATTATAAGTAGGAGAAGTTATTTTAGTACTAATTTCTGCTAAATTCTTTTGATTTAATTTAATTATATTTTCCATGATTTTATTATTTATTTAAAGAATTACCTCTTTTAAGTGCCCAAATTGATGTTACAAAATAGACTACAGTACATACAAATGCATAGGTGTAAAATAGTTCTCTATTTGCTATATATACTTTTTCTGTTTCGCTACCAAATAACACAATACAAGCCAACACAACGGTTATTGCTAATGAAAGTAAAGAGATACCTTTTAATACCTTCGTAAATAATGATGTATCTATTATAAGTACAACTTCTCTTTGTGCTTTTATTTCTTGAAATTCATCTATATGCGTATTTCTTACTCTCTCTTTTTCTTCTTCTTCTGGATATTTATCTTTTGCTCCATAACGTCCTGCTAAAAAAGTATAAATAAGTATTGTAAAAATCCATGTTGGTATAAATAAATAGTAAAAAGACATTACATTTAAAATATTTAAACCAAAACCAAACAACAATCCTAATGCCCAAGAAGCAATGGCAGGAGTACTAAAGGTTAAATTACGATAATGAGACCAATAACGCGTATATCCAATTTTAGGGAAAATTTGATGCTCTGCAAAAACAATACTACCAACTGGTACAACTAATAAACCTGCATACGTTAATAATGGAAGCATTTGAGAAAACACAAACGGAAAACAAGCGACTACCATAGTTACTAAACCAACAATTATAGTTGTCTTTTTTCTAGAATTTTTAGTAAAAATAGCTTGTGCAGCCAAACCTGCTCTATAAAGATTGGCAACAGCAGTTGTCCAACCAGCAACAATAACAATTACAAAACCAGACCAACCCAAAGCGTAATAAGCAACATCTCCCGGATCTAATTCTACGATAGATTTACCAATAATAACAGCTGCACCAGCTCCCATTATTCCTGCAGATATCCACGCTACAAAATGCCCAAACATCATTCCTGTACTTGTTGTTAATCCGTAAGATTTCTTTTTAGCAAAACGAAATAAAGCCATATCAATAAGACCAAAGTGAGTAATTGAATTCGCTGCCCAAGCAAAACCGATAACTTCTAACAAACCAATTCCAGGTTCTCCGTCACTATTACGTCCCGTCCAAATGGATTGATCTCCTAAATTTATAAGTTCCGTCCATCCACTTGGCAATGTTTCACCTAAAACATCTAAAGAAAGTGCCGGTAAAAGTATAAATGCACCACTAATAAACATTACAAATAACCAAGGCGCACAAATTGCAGAGAATTTAGAAACCGCAGTAAAACCATATATAGCAATAGCAACCACAACAATACCAACGAGTAAAACTATTAAAACAAACCAAAGATTAGTTGGATACCAATCTAGTTGTGCCGGAATATCAAAAGCAAACCGAACTGCTGTAGAAGATACGGTTATCATTGCCGCAGAAATGACTGTAAAAATAACAACATTTGCCCAATTATAAAGCTTTGTCATTGAGTCTCCTGCTATTTTATTAAGATATGTATACAAACTCAATCTAGTATCTACAGCAATAGGAGATGTAATTAACGTCCAACTTAAAACAGCTAATATATTACCAATCAATAATCCTAAAATGATATCTTTAGTAGTTGCACCTAAGGCAACAAACGTTGCTCCAATTACAAATTCTGTAGCGGCAACATGCTCAGCAGCATACAAACCTGCAAAATGCGTCCAATTATGTAGTTTATTTTTAGCAATTGGTAATTGCTCTATTTCTAAGTCTTCGAACTGCTGATATTGATTGGGAGTTTCCATATGATGTTTTTTTAAAGTTAGTTCTTTTTAATTTTAGTGATAATGTTATACATGCTGTGGTAAATATTTAATAATTATATATGCCTTAAAATAAAGTTAGATCTAATTGAAGTACTGTTTTTTCTTGTTCTGGATTCCACATTGCAGTAACTCCAATTGGTAAATTATAGTTACCTATTTTAATATCTTTGTTAAGTGTTGCTCCTACATTTATAATATTAGCAGCACTTTCGGTATAAAATGTTTTATCTGTGGTAAAAGACCAAGCACCACCTGCAAATAAAGATAAGTTAGCATCACCTTTTTCCCAAACCTTACTATTCACTTCAAAATAATGTGTCCAAGAATTCTTTAAGCTACCATCTGCTTGAACTTCATAATCTCCAGAACCACCATTAATTATGGTTGCTAAATATAATAAAGTATTAGGTGTAACATTATATCCAAAACTAACATCTACAAAATTGTAGCCTTGGGTTTTATCATAACTCCAAAATTTTAATTCATCTCCTCTTTCTTCTACACCTGTATAATTGTTATGAGAAACTGCTTCTATAAAAAAACGATCAGAAAAACGATATTTGGTATAGATTGAGACTTCTTTATAAAAAGCACTTTCAGTTTCCCCTGTTGTAGTATTATTTACATCTATCGAAGAAAAACTTGCGCCTCCCCAAAGACCAAACGTAAATTTCTTGTTTTTTGAATTGTATTCTAAACTCGTAGCAATCATTGCACCAGAATGAACAACACCCCCATGCCATAAATGCATATTCTTAACATGTGCTTCAACACTAAAAGCATTATAATCTTCATTAGTTATATCTTTCTGAGCATTTGTGTTTTGTGCAGAAATCAATAAAATAATATTTAGAAGTAAAACAGATAAGCTTCCATTTTTAATATAATAACTTACTGGTTTCATTTCTTTCGATAATTGTCTCATTACTTATATCTTAAATAGTTCTAAATCTTAATATCATACTTCTAAAATAAAACGTCAAAATGACGTTTGATAAGCAAATGTAAATAAAAAACTTTTACTAAAACAAAAAAAAAGTAAAAAAAATATTCTATATTCTCCTTAATCTATGTTAAATTAATATCATAAGTATTGATTTTATCAGTAAAACCGCTATATCAAGAAGTTATAAATCATTTTCAATATTTTAAATAATTATATACGTAATAAATACGTTTATTTAAAATAATTAAAAAAAAAGAGTAACTTTACATTATAAATAAGATTATGAACAACAAGAAAATATCAAATATATCGGTAGATTGTGTCGTTTTTGGATATGATACAGATACCAAATCTTTAAATGTTTTATTAATAAAACGATATTTAGAATCTAAGTCTGATAATAAAGTACTTGTTGATGATTATGTATTAACAGGGTATCATGTTTATGAAGATGAAACTTTAGACGACTCTGCTTCTAGAGTCTTAAAAGAATTAACTGGACTTACCAATTTATATAAAAAACAATTTAGAGCTTTTGGTGATCCAGATAGATTGACAAATGAAAAAGACTTATTATGGATTCAAAATGAGGAATTCAACTTACGAACCATTACAATTGCTTATTATTTTTTACTAAAAACAGAAGATGTTGCTATCGAAAATAATAAATATAAAGCACAATGGTTTTCGATTAATGACTTACCTGAATTAGGTTTTGATCATAAACAAATTATTTTGGAAGCATATGAAGATTTAAAAACCAAATGCTTGCAAGAGCCAATTATATTTGAGTTATTGCCAGATAAATTTACCATAAATGACGTACAAGATTTATATCAATCTATACTAGCAATAGAAATAGATAATCGGAATTTTAGAAGAAAATTAATCAATAAAAAATACTTGGTTCCTTTAGACGAAAAACAAGTTGGCGTTTCTAAAAAACCAGCACAGTTGTATATGTTTAGCAAAGACATTTACAATAAAATGTTTCAAAAAAATTACTTAATCAATATTTAATGATATTAAACACTTTTATTTTTGACATGGATGGAGTTATCATAGACTCTGAACCTTTTTGGCGACAAGCACAAATAAAAATTTTATCTACTTACAATGTAACTGTTACTGTAGAAGATTGTATTAAAAATACCATGGGTAAAAGGATAGATGATGTTGCACTCACTTGGTGTCAATTACACCAATTATCTATAAATCCTAAAAGTTTAGAAAAAGAAATTATTACAGCTGTAGTTCAATTAATTACTGAAAAAGGAAAAGCAAAAAAAGGCTTATTTGAGTTGTTAGATTTTTTAACGAAAAATAATTTTAATATTGCCTTAGCAACATCGTCTAGCAAACCTATCATTGACGCGGTTTTTAACAAACTGAATATTGCTCATTATTTTAAGGTAGTTTGTAGTGCAGACGATGAAGAGTACGGAAAACCACATCCGGCTATTTATTTGAAAGCTGCAAAATTATTAAAAGTTCCTACTGGAAATTGCCTGGTTTTAGAAGATAGTGTTACAGGTTTAATTGCTGCAAAGGCTGCTAGTATAAATACTATTGTAATTCCTGAAGACAAAAATGATCCGAGGTTTACATTGGCCAATAGCATTTTTACTTCAATGCTAGATGTTGTTAATTATTTAAAACCCCTTACATAGCAGACATGATAAATATTTAAAGTCGCTTTAAGTTTTTGACTGTTTATATATAAAAAAGACATATCTGCCTGAACACTTTGCCCTTTGCTTAGCATAAGCTTTGTTGAAGACTTTAGTTTGGCTACTGAATATCCTTCGACAAGCTCAGGAAGACATTTAGATTTTTAATTCTTTTAGCGATATCATAAAATTAAATTGGTATTAATTAGTGACTATTAAACCCAACAGAGAATATTTTAATATAAAAACATACGAACACCATAAAAATAGTTTCAATTCCCCAAATAGAGTTACCTAAAATCAGAGCATAAAAAAAGCTTCAATATAGTATTGAAGCTTTTTTATAATTTATAAAGTGTTTATTTTAGTTCATTCCTCCATCTACAGATAAAGTTTGTCCTGTAATATAAGCACTCATATCAGAAGCTAAAAATACACATGCATTTGCAATATCTATTGGCTGTCCTCCTCTTTTTAAAGGAATTCCATCTCTCCAACTTTGCACTGTAGCTTCATCTAATTTTTCTGTCATTTCTGTTTCTATAAAACCAGGAGCAACTACGTTACTTCTAATATTTCTAGATCCTAACTCTAAAGCAACTGATTTAGAAAAACCAACAATACCAGCTTTTGAAGCAGCATAATTAGTTTGACCAGCGTTTCCTTTAATACCGACTACAGAGCTCATATTAATAATAGAACCTGCTCTTTGTTTCATCATCGGACGAATAACAGCTTTGGTTAAATTAAAAACAGATTTTAAATTTACTTCAATTACTTTATCAAAATCGTCTTCAGAAATACGCATTAACAAGTTATCTTTTGTAATACCTGCGTTATTTACTAAAATATCTATAGCTCCAAATTCTTTTAAAACCTCTTTTGCTAATTCTTGAGCAGCATCAAAATCTGCAGCATTAGATTGGTATCCTTTTGCAGAAACTCCAAAAGCTTTTAATTCTTCTTCTAAAGCATTTGCTGCATCTACAGATGAACTATAGGTAAAAGCAACATTTGCTCCTTGCTTTGCAAATTCAATAGCAATTCCACGTCCAATACCTCTTGTTGCACCAGTAATGATAGCAGATTTATTTTCTAATAATTTCATATTAAGTCTTTATTTTTAAAAAAGCAAAGATACTAAAATTAAAAAACTCGTAAACTAATTTAGTTTACGAGTTTATAAGTTAAAAAGAATATTGAAAATCTTATAATTTTACTTCCTGTTCATCTACATAGTTAAATAAATAATCTATTTCTAGCTCTTTTATTTTTCCTAGTTTCTGTAAAGATTCTACATCTAAATCCTTTTTATTACCAATAACCATTACATTATAAGACTCTCCTTTAATATTATTATTAAAGAAATCCTTTAAATCTTCCATGGTCATCTCTTTAATGGTATTGTACATTGCTTCTCTATTATCATTGTCAATTCCTAATTTTTGTAACCTTTCATAAGACCAAAAGATATTAGATTTTGTAATTCTTTGCGCTGCCAATTGTTTTAAAGTAGCTTCTTTTGCTGCTTCAAATTGTTTTTCGGCTTCTGGCATATCATTCATTAATTCCATCATAGCATCTACCGCTTGCTCCAATTTATTAGCTTGTGTCCCCACATAAGCCATTACATAATTTGGAGAATCTTTTTTAGAAGCGTTGCTGTATGAAGCAAAAGCAGAATAAGCTAAAGATTTAGACTCTCTTATCTCTTGAAATACAATCGATGATAAACCGCTTCCGAAATAGGTATTGAACAATGTTGAAGCTGCTATATTTTCTGGATTAAAAGCATCACCTTTTGCTAAAAACATTAATTCTGTTTGCACCATATCATAATCTGTAAAGAACACATTATTCCCCGTCTCTGTTTCTTTATACTCTTTTGCAACAGGATATTCTTTTAAATCTCCAAATATTTTATGATGTGTATTTAATGAAGCTACGGCAGCATCAACATCTTTTCCGTAGTAAAAAATTCGTTGTTTATAATTTTTCATATCCTTAATTAAGGTAACTAACTCTTCTGGATTGATTGCTTTTAACTCATCAATTTGCATGATATCTCTTAACGGAGAATCTTCACCATATTTACCATAATTCATCAAACCATTCCAAAGAATATTTCCTTTTTGCGTTTTTCCGTCCTGACGTCCTTTGTAAATTTTTTCTACATATTTATCATACGCTTCTTTATCCGCTTTAGCGTTATCCCAAAGATGTTCTAATAACTCTAAACCTTGTGGTAAATTTTCTTTTAATCCATTTAAACCAACATAGGTTTTATCATTTGCAGTACTTACGTAATAAGAAATTCCTAATTTGTAAAATTCTTTTTTAAGTGCTTCGTTGGTGTATTTATCTGTACCAATGTATTCCAAATAACCTGCTGCCAAAGACAATTTCTTATCATTATCACTTCCCATATCAAAAATGATATTCATATCAAACAAATCATTTTTTTCATTTAAAACATAAGAAACTTTAATTCCGTTTGCTGTTTCAGACTCTTTAATTGCCGTTTTATAATCTACAAACTTAGGTTGTAAAGGTTTAGAATCAACTTTATTAAAAGCTGTAATAAACTCAGAACTTTTATCTCTATTTAAATGAACTGGAGTAATACCAGGATTGGCAACTTTTACAATATTCTTATCCTCTCCTTTTCTTTTATAAGTAACTACATAATTTTCTTGGTAAAAATTCTTAGCAAAAGCTACTAATTCTTCTTTTGATATTTTCTTTAAATCATCTAAAAACTGAACTCTTTTAGACCAATCTTGTTGATATATAAAAGCATTTACATAAGTATCAGCTAAAGCTGAATTGTCTTCATATTGTCTAGTTTGACTCAATTTTAAGTCATTTACAACTGCTTCAATCATCCAATCTTCAAACTCACCGTTTTTTAATTTTTCTATCTGATCTAATAATAACTCTTTAACTTCATCTAAAGTTTGTCCTGTTTTAGGTGTTCCTGTAAAAGAATGATAACCATAATCATTTAAAAAAGTTGGAGAACAACTTGCTCTTTGTACCAATTGTTTCTGATTTAAATTTAAATCGATAATACCGGCATTTCCGTTTGCCATAATCATATCACAAAGCGTTACCAATTTTTCTTCTTCACTATTAATTCCTTCAGATCTGTAGGCAATAGAAATAGATTCTGATGTTGGTCCAAAAACCTCATTAACTATTGGCGCTGTAATTTTAGCTTCTTTTGCCAATGTTGGATGTTGTAATTCTTTCCTTTCAAATTTACCGAAGCTCTCATTTACCTTTTTAATAGTTGGCTCAAACTCAAAATCACCTACTAAAATAACCGCCATATTATTCGGAACATAATACTTGTTAAAGTAATTATGAATGTCTACCATAGAAGGATTTTTTAAATGATCTGCTGTACCAATAGTTGTCTGTTGTCCATAAGGATGATTTGGAAATAAACCATCTAACATAGCAGCGTAACGTTTTCTAAAATCGTTGTCTTGTCCTCTATTAAACTCCTCAAAAACAGCTTCTAATTCCGTATGAAATAAACGTAAAACTAGCGTACTAAAACGTTCTGCTTCTAAATCTACCCATTTATCTAGTTCGTTCGCAGGAATTTTATTGGTATATACTGTTTGCTCAAACCAGGTATAAGCATTGGTACCTGTTGCTCCTAATGACGCTGTCATTTTATCATACTCATTAGCTACAGAATAATTAGAAGCTTCTAAAGAAACTTTATCAATTTCTTTATACAACGCTAATTTCTTGTCTTCATCTTTTTCGATTCTGTGTTGTTCATACAAATCAGAAATTTTCTCTAAATATTCTTTTTCTTTATCCCAATCTGCAGTACCTATTTTATGAGTTCCTTTAAACACCATGTGCTCTAAATAATGTGCCAAACCTGTAGATTCTTTTGGATCATAATTAGAACCTGCTCTAACAGCAATATAAGTTTGAATTTTGGGTTCATCAGAATTCTGACTTAAATAGACTTTTAATCCGTTTTCTAAAGTGTACAAACGTAAACCTGTTGGGTCATTTTCTACAATTTCATAAGATAACCCATTGGTATCTTTTTGTGAAGTTACCTGATAATTCTTTTCTTTCTTAGTGTTAGTATTACAACTTACAGCTGTAACTAACAAAAAGCTAATACATAACATTTTAAGCTCTTTCATAATTTTAATTTTGGTTGAAATAAAAAACTCCGATGAATTTACAAATTCATCGGAGTTTTTATGCTATTTTATTAGAAAACTTTATCAGTTTTTCAATAGAAATCTAATTATTTTAAGACTTTTGCAATCATTTCACCAATTTTAGCTGGAGAACTCACAACATGAATTCCATTTTCTGCTAAAATTTTCATTTTTGCTTGTGCTGTATCATCAGCTCCACCAACAATTGCACCTGCGTGCCCCATTGTTCTTCCTGCTGGTGCAGTTTGACCTGCTATAAAACCAACAACTGGCTTTCTGTTTCCATCAGCTTTAATCCATTGTGCAGCTTCTGCTTCTAAATTACCACCAATTTCACCAATCATTACAATTGCTTCTGTTTCTGGGTCATTCATTAACAACTCAACAGCTTCTTTTGTTGTAGTTCCAATAATTGGATCTCCACCAATACCAATTGCAGTTGTAATTCCGTATCCTTGTTTTACAACTTGGTCTGCTGCTTCATAGGTTAAAGTTCCTGATTTAGAAACAATACCTACTTTACCTTTTTTAAAGATAAAACCTGGCATAATACCAACTTTAGCTTCGTCTGGCGTAATTACACCTGGACAGTTAGGACCAATTAATCTACAGTCTCTACCATCAATATAAGCTTTTACTTTTACCATATCTGCAGTAGGAATCCCTTCTGTAATACAAATAATTACTTTAATTCCTGCGTCTGCAGCTTCCATAATTGCATCAGCAGCAAATGCTGGTGGTACAAAAATAATAGAAGTATCAGCTCCTACTTCATCTACAGATTCTTTTACTGTATTAAAAACTGGTTTTCCTAAATGCTCTTGACCTCCTTTTCCTGGAGTTACCCCTCCAACTACATTCGTTCCATAATCAATCATTTGACCAGCATGAAAAGTACCTTCACTACCTGTAAAACCTTGAACAATAATTTTTGAATTCTTATTTACTAAAACACTCATTGGTTTGATATTTTATTTTGTTACACAAAAATAGTTTATTGATAGTTTCTAAAAAAGGATTCAAACAAATTATTATCAATAAAAAAGTAATAATTGTATGTTTTAAGCTCCTTTACTTTTTAGAACAAGATAGTCTTAATGTTTTTATGAGTTTTAATTCTCGAAAAAAAACAATTAAGATTACTTTCTATCTTTTAAAAAACGTTTTATTTCTGCCATTTCTTTTAATTTTTCTCTTGATTCTGAAACTGGAGTACCGAAATAACTTTTTCCTCCCGCAACAGATTTTGTAACTCCTGTTTGACCAAGAATTATAGCGCCTTTACCTATGGTAATTCCGCTATTTGTACCAACTTGTCCCCAAATTGTTACTTCATCTTCAATAATTACACAGCCAGCAATACCTGTTTGTGATGCTATTAAACATTTTTTTCCAATCTTAGTATCATGACCTACATGAACTTGATTGTCAATTTTTGTACCTTTTCCAATAGTTGTATCTCCTGTAACACCTTTATCTATAGTACAAGATGCACCTAAATCTACATAATCTTCTAAAACGACTCTACCTCCAGAAATCAATTTATCAAATCCTTCTGGTCTGTTTTTATAATAAAATGCATCCGCTCCTAAAACTGTATTCGCATGTATAGTAACATTATTACCAATAACTGAATTATCGTAAATAGTTACATTAGGATGAATTACACAATTTTTACCAATAGAAACATTGTTTCCAATAAAAACATTGGGTTGAATTACTGTATTTTCTCCAATAATAGCGGTTTCAGCAATACTTACTTTCGCTGCTATAAAAGGATTAAAATGTTTTGTGATTTTATTAAAATCACGAAAAGGATCCTCAGAAATTAATAATGCCTTGCCAACCGGGCAATCAACTTTTTTGTTGATTAATATTGTGGTTGCAGCAGAATTTAACGCCTTGTCATAGTACTTAGGATGATCTACAAAAACAATATCTCCTTTTTCTACAACATGAATTTCGTTGATTCCTAAAATCTCGAAATTTTCATCACCAATAAATGTAGTATCTATTAGTGTTGCTATTTGCTGAAGAGTTTGTGGTTTTTGGAATTTCATGTTTCAATTTTCAGTCGAAGTAATCAGTCACAGTTTCAGTATTAAGTAAGCACTGCAAACTGCTACTGAATACTGCCCACTAATTCTTACTCTTTAATACGTTCTTGATACGTTCCTTTTGTAGTTTCTACCTTAATTTTATCTCCTTCATTTATAAATAAAGGTACATTTACAGATGCTCCTGTTTCTACTGTAGCAGGTTTTGTTGCATTTGTAGCTGTGTTTCCTTTAACACCAGGTTCTGCATGGGTAACTTCTAAAATTACACTTGCTGGTAAATCTACAGAAAGTGGCATATTATCTTCTGAGTTGATGATAATAGTAACAATTTCTCCTTCTTTCATTAATCCTGGATTGTCTAAAGCCGCTTCTAACAAACGAATTTGAGTATAATCTGCTTCATTCATAAAGTGATAAAATTCACCATCATGATATAAAAACTGAAATTTATGAGTTTCTACACGTACATCTTCAATTTTTCTACCTGCAGGAAAAGTATTATCAACTACTTTACCGTTACTAACACTTTTTAATTTTGTTCTTACAAATGCAGGTCCTTTACCAGGTTTAACATGTAAAAATTCTATAATTTTATATATATCGTTGTTGTATCTAATACACAATCCGTTTCTAATATCTGATGTTGTTGCCATATTTTATTGGATGTTTGCCTTTAGTTATTTACTATAAGCAATAGTTGTTAATTTTATTTTTAAGCTTTATAAACGATACTTTACTATAAAAAGTTAGTTCGCTTTAGAGTAACCTTTCATAATTCCTCTATGAGATTCTTTTATAAATTGAATTATCTCATCGCGTTCTGGAGTTGCTTCCATTTCTGCTTCTATAATATCAATTGCTTGTGAATTGTTATAATTTCTTTGAAAAAGTATTCTATAAATATCCTGAATTTCTCTTATCTTTTCTGTTGAAAAGCCTCTTCTTCTTAATCCTACAGAGTTAATACCTACATAAGCAAGCGGTTCTCTTGCAGCTTTTACAAACGGAGGAACATCTTTTCTTACCAAAGAACCACCTGTTACAAAAGAGTGATTTCCTATAGATGCAAATTGATGCACTGCAACCATACCTGCTAAAACAACATTGTCTCCAATAGTAACATGACCAGCTAAGGTTGTATTATTAGAAAAAATACAATTATCACCAACAAAGGTATCATGTGCTATATGACAATACGCCATAATTAAACAATTGTCACCAATTTTGGTTTTCATTCTATCTGAAGTACCTCTGTTTATAGTAACACATTCTCTAATAGTTACATTGTTACCAATTTCTACAGTAGTTTCCTCATCATTAAACTTTAAATCTTGTGGAATTGCTGAAATTACTGCTCCTGGAAAAATCCTACAATTTTCACCAATCTTAGCACCTTCCATAATAGTTACGTTAGATCCAATCCAAGTTCCAGAACCAATGGTTACATTATTATGAATGGTAGTAAAAGGTTCTATTACTACGTTTCTCGCTATTTTTGCTTGCGGATGTACATACGCTAAAGGTTGATTCATAGTTTATTTTTTTCTAGCAATTTGAGCCATTAATTCTGCTTCTGCAACTATTTTTCCGTTCGCATAAGCATACGCTTGCATGTGGCAAATACCTCGTCTTATTGGGGTAATTAACTCACATTTAAATGTTAAAGTATCTCCAGGTAAAACTTTTTGTTTAAACTTTACTTTATCCATCTTCATAAAGTAAGTTAGATAGTTTTCTGGATCCGGAACCGTGTGTAAAACTAAAACTCCACCACATTGTGCCATTGCTTCAACTTGTAAAACTCCTGGCATTACAGGTGATCCTGGAAAATGTCCTACGAAAAAGTTCTCGTTCATAGTTACATTTTTCATACCAACAACGTGTGTATCAGAAAGCTCTAAAATTCTATCAATCAATAAAAATGGAGGTCTATGAGGTAGCACATCCATAATCTGATGAATATCCATTAAAGGAGGTAAATTCAAATCGTATTGAGGAACGTTATTCCTTTTTTCTTGCTTAATAATTTTTGCTAATTTCTTTGCAAATGAAGTATTAATTAAGTGTCCTGGTTTATTAGCAATAACTTTACCTCTAATTCTAATACCAACTAAAGCTAAATCTCCAATTACATCTAATAACTTATGTCTAGCAGCTTCATTAGCCCAATGTAAAGTAAGGTTATCTAAAATACCGTTTGGTTTAACGGCGATATTATCTTTTTTAAATGCAGTTTTTAATTTTTCCATGGTTGCTGCAGACAATTCTTTGTCTACATACACAATAGCATTGTTTAAATCACCACCTTTAATAAGGTCGTGCTCTAAAAGCATTTCTATTTCATGTAAAAAACTAAACGTTCTAGCATCTGCAATTTCTGTTTTAAAATCAGAAATCTTTTCTAGATTTGCGTTTTGCGTACCTAATATTTTAGTTCCAAAATCTACCATAGTTGTCACTTGGTATTCATCTGATGGCATTAAAATAATTTCGCTACCTGTAACTTCATCCTTAAAAGAAATAATTTCTTTTACTACATATTCTTCTATATCAGCATCTTGCTCTTGTATACCCGCACTTTCTAATGCTTCTACAAAATATTTAGAAGAACCATCCATAATTGGTGGTTCTGAAGAATCTAATTCTATTAAAAGGTTGTCTATATCTAAACCGACAGCAGCAGCCAAAACATGCTCTGAAGTCTGAATTTGAACTCCATTGCGTTCTAGGTTAGTTCCTCTTTGTGTATTTACAACATACTCTGCTTTTGCCTCAATAATTGGCGCTCCCTCTAAATCTATTCTGCTAAAAGCAAAACCATGATTAACAGGTGCAGGTTTTATAGTCATATTTACAGTGTTACCAGTGTGTATACCTACGCCAGATAAACTTACCTCTTTCTGAATTGTCTTTTGCTTTTTACTCATTTATTATCAGTTTTTGAGACTTCAACTCTTTTTCTATATTGCTAATTTTCGATGCTATTTTAGGTAAATTTCTAAAATAAACCGAACTTTTATTAAAATCTTGTATTTTAAATGCAGGTGAACCATTTACCATCTCATTATCTTTTAAACTTTTAGAGATACCTGCTTGGGCTAATATTTTTACAT
Source organism: Polaribacter sp. 20A6 (assembly GCF_011378915.1). Taxonomy (NCBI): domain Bacteria; kingdom Pseudomonadati; phylum Bacteroidota; class Flavobacteriia; order Flavobacteriales; family Flavobacteriaceae; genus Polaribacter; species Polaribacter sp. 20A6. The sequence continues at coordinate 809,031 of NZ_WTPZ01000001.1, read as the reverse complement.
TATTACCAATTGTTATATGACCTGCAAAACCTACTTGTCCCCCAATCATACAATTTTCACCTATTTTGGTGGAACCTGCAATACCTGTTTGAGCTGCAATTACGGTATTTTTTCCAATCTCTACATTATGGGCTACTTGTATTTGATTGTCTAACTTTACACCTTCATGTATAATTGTAGATCCCATAGTGGCTCTATCAATTGTACAAGCAGAGCCAATATCTACATTGTCCTTTATAATAACATTACCTATTTGAGGTATTGCAGTATATACTCCGTTTTTATCCGGTGCAAAACCAAATCCATCTCCACCTATAACAGACCCAGAATGAATTTTGCAGTTATTACCTATAATTGTTTCAGAATAAATTTTTACTCCAGAAAAAATAACGCAATTATCACCAATAATTGAATTATCACCAATATAAGCATTTGGATAAACCTTTACATTTTCTCCTAAAACCACATTTTCTCCAATATAAGAGAAGGCACCAATATACTCATTAACACCAATTTTTGCCGAATCAGAAATAAAATGAGGATTCTCTCTACCCATTTTATTATTTTTAACTTCATTGTAAAATGCTAATATTTTAGAAAAAGCTTCATAAGCACTTTCTACTTTTATTAGTGTTACATTCACTTCTTTTTCCGGAACAAAAGTACTGTTAACAATAACTACAGATGCATTTGTAGAATATAAAAAAGATTTATATTTTAGGTTAGAGAGAAAGGTTAGTGAACCTTTTTCTCCTTCTTCTATTTTAGATAATTTAGAAACTTCTACATCAGAATTACCAACGATGTCACCTTCTAAAATATCTGCTATTTGTTGTGCTGTAAATTTCATTAAGCGCAAAAATATAAAATTTATAGTGATTTGGCTAATCTCATTCTATTTTGGATAACAAATAAAGTATTTTATTACCGGATTTGTAAGCGCTTGTAGATTTAATTGATCTGACGCTTTGGCGATATCTCTTAGTTTTCCCTTTTTATTCAGAATAAAAATAGGTTTTTCTTGCTGATATGCTTGATTTTCGATTTTTTTGGTGAAAACAAAATATTTTACTTCGTTTTCTGAAAGCTCCAATTTTTTTGAAACTTTATTTATTTTTTTATTCAATTTTGCAACTTCAAACTCCTTTTGTTGAATTTCTATACGCAACAATTTTCTATCAACAATCATCTTAGATAATAAAGATAAAATTTTATCACTATGATTTGTCCATTCTTTTATGGCAGACATTACATCATAATCATCCAGTTTAGAAAACATTTCTAAAGTTTCATCAGTAAAATTGTCTTGCGATATTTTTTTATATAGAAAATAACGTAAAGAAGTACTTGCAAATAATTCTACTCCATTATCTGCCAATTCTTTTGCTCTTTTTAAAACATTAACCAGCATATTTTCTGCTACTAAGCCTGTTTTATGTAAATATACTTGCCAATACATTAAACGTCTGGCAATTAAAAAGTTTTCTACAGAGTAAATCCCTTTACCTTCAATAACCAATTCATCATCCTTTACATTCATCATAGCAATTAACCGATCCGAAGAAATATTACCTTCTGTAACACCTGTGTAAAAACTGTCACGTTTTAAATAATCTAATCGGTCTATATCTAATTGACTCGATATAAGCTTGCACAAAAACTTTCTAGGATATTTTCCTTCAAATATTTCGATGGCTACATCTAACTTTCCGTTAAATTCATCATTTAACTTTTTCATAAATTTTAATGAAATTTCTTCATGAGAAATGCCATTTACAATACTATGCTCTAAAGCATGCGAGAAAGCTCCATGACCAATATCGTGCAATAAAATTGCTATATACAAACCATTTTCTTCTTCTTCAGAAATTTCTACTTGCTTAAAACGTAATACTCTTACCGCTTTTTGCATTAAATGCATACAACCAATTGCATGATGAAAACGGGTATGATTAGCTCCTGGATATACCAAGTTAGAAAACCCCATTTGGGCAATTCTTCTTAAACGCTGAAAATAACGATGTTCTATTAAATCAAAAACTAAAGTATTTGGTATTTGTATAAACCCATATATAGGGTCGTTCAAAATCTTTAATTTGTTATGTTTTTTATTCTTCAAATGAGTTTTTTTATCAATCTATGGCAAATTACAAATTAATGCCGCGAACTAGCAAATTTAAAGTTTTAGTTTTTTCTGAAAGCAATTATATTTAGAAAAAAGAAACTTTGCTAATAAAATAAGATTAATAGTCTTATTTCTATTAATAAATGACGAATTCATTTATTAATAGATATCCCAAAATTGGCAATATTTTATCATTTTTAAAACCTAAAAAGTATAACTTTTAATTACTTTTATACTTAATTGTTAAAATGATAAACAAAAATATGAGCAGTATACAAATTTTATGGGTAGATGATGAAATAGAGTTATTAAAACCGCACATTCTTTTTTTGGAACGTAAAAATTACAAAGTAACTACTTCTACCAATGGTGCAGATGCTATTGATTTAGTAGGTGAACAAAATTTTGATATCGTTTTTTTAGATGAAAATATGCCTGGATTAACAGGACTAGATACACTTGCAGAAATTAAACAAATACACGCAAATTTGCCTGTTGTTATGATTACAAAAAGTGAAGAGGAATATATAATGGAAGAAGCAATTGGTTCTAAAATTGCAGATTATTTAATAAAACCTGTAAACCCTAGTCAGATTTTATTAAGTTTAAAAAAGAATTTAGACCATTCTCGTTTAATATCAGAAAAAACCACTTCTAACTATCAACAAGAATTCAGAAAAATTTCTATGGATTTAGCTATGGTAAATTCTTATGAAGAATGGATAGATCTTTACAAAAAACTAGTGCATTGGGAACTAGAATTAGAGAATATTAGCGACCCTGGAATGTTAGGAATTTTAGAAAGTCAAAAACAAGAAGCCAATAGTCAGTTTTTTAAATTCATCAAAAAAAATTATGAAGATTTTCTAACAGCACACGATAAACCTACTTTTTCTCACACACTTTTTAAAAACTATGTGGTACCAGAATTGAGTAAAGACCAAGGAGTTTTATGGGTAGTAATAGATAATTTACGTTACGATCAATATAGAATTTTAGAACCTTTAATAAACAACCATTACAAAAAGGATCAAGAGCATTCTTATTTTTCTATTCTACCAACAGCAACACAGTACGCTAGAAATGCAATATTTTCTGGGTTAATGCCTTCTGAAATGGAAAAACGTCATCCAAATTTCTGGAAAAATGACACTGATGAAGGCGGAATGAATCTGTTTGAAAACGATTTCCTAACAGCACAAATAAAACGCTTAGGCTTAGATATTACACACGAATATTATAAAATAACCACCTTAAAAAACGGTAAAGAATTAGCAGATAACTATAACGGAACCAAACAAAACGACTTAACAGCTGTGGTGTATAATTTTGTAGACATGTTGTCTCATTCTAAAACTGAAATGGAGGTTATAAAGGAATTGGCTGGAGACGATAAGGCATACAGAAGTCTTACGTTAAGCTGGTTTAAAAACTCACCATTGTTCGAAATTATACAAAAAGCACAACAATTAGGTCAGAAATTAATTATTACCACAGACCACGGAACTATCAATTGTAAAAACCCAACAAAGGTAATTGGTGATAAAAATATTAGTGCTAATTTACGCTATAAAACTGGTAGAAGTCTTTCTTACGAGGATAAAGATGTCTATGCAGTAAGAAACCCAAAAGACATTTTCTTACCAACTGTAGCCATGAATAGTCCGTTTATTTTTGCCAAAGAAGACCTATTTTTTGCGTACCCAAACAACTTTAATCACTTTGTTAAATACTACAAAAACACCTATCAACATGGAGGAATCTCTTTAGAGGAAGTTATTATTCCATGTGCCGTTTATAGCCCGAAGCAAAAGTAGTTTACAACAGCAGTAAAAGTTATATAATTTCAATTATTAGAAGCTATTTCCTGCTTTCACTACTCGCTTTTATTGCCAAAAAAAGCAATAAAGAGCTCAAACAAACCTTTCAATCAGGGCTAAACTTGTTTGCTAACTCTATTAATTATAAAAAAAGTCTGACAAATTTAAACTACTTGTCTGACTTTTTCAATTTACAAATTGAGTAATACAAATATAGTCTCTCCTACTTCATTTATAAAGTTTAAATATTATTGACTGTAAACAATAACTGATTACTGAATACTTTTTATATTTTTGTCTTTATGAAAAAAAATTACTCTTTAGAAGATTTATCTGAAGTTGCAGCAGAGATTATTTTATCCGCAGAAAATAAAACATTATTATTTTACGGACAAATGGGCGTTGGTAAAACAACTCTTATTAAAGAAATCTGCAAACAATTAGGTGTTTTAGACAACATCTCCTCACCTACTTTTTCTTTAGTTAATGAATATCAGACTACAAATAGTGAAAAAGTTTTCCATTTCGATTTTTACAGAATTACAGACGAAGAAGAGGCTTTAGACATGGGAATTGAAGAATATTTAGATAATAATGATTGGTGTTTAATAGAATGGCCAGAAAATATAGAAAATTTACTACCTTTAGAGGCTGTTCAAATTTATTTGACTATTTCAAATGACGAACAACGAAACATTCAACTAAAATAACCTAACTATGAGTTCATTTTCTCCTTTCAGTAAAGAAGAATTGCTTCCGCAAGAAGAAATGTTGGAAATTAAAAGGCAAAAAGGAGAACTATTTATTGGTTTGCCAAAAGAAACCTACTTAGGTGAAAAAAGAGTTTGTTTAACTCCAGATGCCGTTTCTGCCTTATGTGCTCACGGACATAGAGTTGTCATAGAAACAGGTGCCGGAGATAATGCAAATTATGCAGATAGAGAGTATTCTGAAGCAGGCGCAAAAATTTCTTACGATGTAGAAGAAGCTTTTAAATGCAATATTGTTTTAAAGGTTGCTCCACCCACTGAAAGTGAAATCGAATATATGAATCCGCAAACAATTCTAATTTCTTCGCTACAATTAAAAACTCAAAATAAAAAATACTTTGAGTGTTTGTCTAAAAAAAGAATTACTGCCGTTGCCTTCGATTATATAAAAGACGATCACAACACTTATCCTATCGTAAAATCTTTAAGCGAAATTGCTGGTACCGCTTCTGTATTAATTGCAGCCGAATTAATGAGTGGAATTAACAAAGGAAACGGACTTTTATTAGGTAATATTGGTGGTGTTCCGCCTTCTAGCGTGGTTATTTTTGGAGCAGGAACTGTTGGTGAATATGCAGCAAAAACTGCTATTGGCTTAGGTGCAAGAGTAAAAGTTTTTGATAATTCTATTAGTAAATTGCGTAAACTACAAGATTCTTTAAGCTCACCAATTTATACTTCTACACTTCAGCCAAAATCGGTTGCAAAAGCATTAATGCGTGCTGATGTAGCAATTGGAGCTATTAGAGGAAAAAATAGATCGCCAATTTGTGCTACAGAAGAAATGGTAGAAACCATGAAAGAAGGAGCTGTAATTATAGATGTTAGTATAGATAGAGGTGGTTGTTTTGAAACCTCTAATGTTACTACACATAAAACACCTACTTTTATAAAACATGGAGTTGTACATTATTGCGTACCTAATATTCCTGCTCGTTATGCAAGAACAGCCTCATTATCTATTAGTAATATTTTTACCCCCTATTTATTAAATATTGCAGAAGAAGGCGGTTTTGAAAATGCCGCTCGTTTTGATAAAAGTTTACGAAACGGAATGTATTTTTATCACGGAATTCTAACCAATAAAACAGTTGCCGATTGGTTTGATTTACCGTTTAGAGATATTAATTTATTAATTATTTAACCTTCCCCCTCAAATTAACCTTCCCTCATAACATCAATATTTTTCTATTATAAATATTTATTAGTATGAAACATTTAAAACCTAAAACAACTAATCTAAATAGATTTTTTAAATCTATCATTTTTGTTGCTTCTTTACTACTTACATCTTCTATATTTTCTCAAACAGTTACTGTAGATGATACCAAAACAGCAGAACAACTTGCTAATCAACTTATAGATAATTCTTGTATCAATCTCTCTAATGTTGGAATCTCTTCAAGTAAATCTGTTGCCACTTTTAATAATAACGGTGGAGATTTTCCTATTTCAGAAGGAATTATTATAAGAACAGGTAACGCTAAAGACACAGAAGGACCTTTTACCAATACTAAATTAAGTAGTGAAACAACTGTAAAAGGAGATTCCAATTTACAAACAATTAGCAATGCTGAAGGAGGTTTAAAAGACATCTCTGATGTTGGCTTCTTAGAATTTAACTTTACTCCGATTGGCAACAAATTTAGTTTCAATTATATATTTGCTTCAAATGAGTATGGAGAGTTTCAATGTCAAAATTGGGATCAATTTGCTATTATATTAACCAATACAGACACTGGTGAAAAGAATATAGCAACTATTACAGATGCTAAACAAAGTGTCTCTGTAAAAAATATAAGAGACCGTAATAATAACGGTTTTTGCACCTCTGTAAATGCAGAATTATTCAGTACTTATTATGGGAAAAATAGTGATAATTCTACCATAAATATGCTAGGTTTTACTAAAAGATTAACAGCCACTGCAACAGTAATTCCTAATACTAAATACAAAATAAAATTTGTTATAGGAGATTATGATAACTCAGATTTTGATTCAGCAGTATTTATAGAAACGGGTACTTTTGACGATTTAATTGACCTAGGTGAAGACAAAACTCTTTGTGCAAAAGAAAATTATATTATAGATTCTGGTTTTTCTAAAACAGATGGTTTTAAATTTGAATGGAAAAAAAATAATATATCTCTTTTAGGTGAAAATGGAACTAAATTAACAATTAATACTCCTGGTACGTATTCTTTAACAATTACTTCTTTAACAAAAAGTAGCTGCGTGCTAAATGATGAGGTTATAGTTACAGCTATTACAGCAACCAAGCCAAGTGATGTTTCAATTTGTGAAGGTGATATTAGTTTTCTAAAAAGTACAGAAGTTCAAATTTTAAATGGATTAAGCGCCCCTAATTACACAGTTAATTACTTTAAATCTGAAGGAGATGCTAATAATATTAGTATAATTTCGGATAATTACACCTTAACATCAAGTAGTACAAATACTATTTGGGCTAGATTAGCAAACAAAGACAATACCTGTTTTGATGTTGTTAGTTTTAATGTAACCATTAATTCTAAGCCTTTAATAGATGAACGACCTGATATTTACGTTTGTGACGAGTATACATTACCAAGAATAACTAATGGGAAATATTATACTTCAGCTGGTGGCGCTGGAGATGAATTACCTGTTGGTAAAAGAATTACAACAGAAAGTACTATATTTATTTACAATAAAAATGCTACTGGCTGTTCTAATGAAACTAGCTTTACAATATTTTTTGCTAAAACTTATGACATAGAATTAAAACACTGTGAAAAATTTATAATTCCAGCTAGTAAGTTAGGACAATTTTATACAGAAGAAAATGGACCAAAAGGGACTGGAGAATTATTACCAACTGGTAAAATTCTAAAAGAGGATACAACTATTTATTTTTATTCTGAACTTGAAGGAGAAAAATGTGTAGATAAAAAATTCGATTTAACGATCTATCCATTATCTGTGGCGGATAAAATAGATAATATAATCACCTGTGAATCTTATACATTGCCTGCAGGAACAAGATATTCTACAGGGTATATTTCTAATCCTACTGGAACACTATACGAACCTGGCCAAATAATAAATTCTTCAATTACATTATATAATTACAATAAAAATGAAACTACTGGATGTATATCTGGAGGTTTTCTTCCTAATAAATTTACAATTACAATTATAAAGCGTACGGATTTTCCAAATAGAACCGAATGTGGTAGTTATACAATACCAACTACAACAATTGGAAAATATTATAAAGAAAACACTTTTAAAACTGAAGTACCAGCAGGAACAGAAATTACTTCATCTCAAAAAATATATTATTATGCAACAGATGATAAAATAACTACTACTCCAAATTGCACTGGTTATGAGATTTCTGTAACAATTAACCCACTTCCAAAAGTAGATGATAAAGACGATATTATAAGTTGTGAGGATGACTTACCTAAATTACCTACAATAGAAAATGGAAATTATTACACAAAACCTGGAGGGCCTACTGTTTCTGAACAAAAAACATTATCCCCTGGTGACGAAATAAGTAGTACACAAACCATTTATATATATAATACAAACGGTACTTGTCCTGCAGAAACAGCTTTTACCGTAACTATTAATCCTAAACCAATAATACCGGATTTTCCTAATGTTAGTGAGTGTGACCCTTTCGAATTACCTGTATTAAGTTTTGATGGAAGATTCTTCACTGAGTCTGGTGGACCAAGTGGTGGTGGTAAGGAATTATTTCCTGGAGAACTTCTTAAAGAAAAAACACAAACAATTTACATATACAGTGAAGACCCAGACATAGCAACTTGTTCCAATGAAAAGAGTTTTACAGTAACAATACTAAGTAGTGAAGTAGATGAATTTGATAGCGTAATAAAAACTTGTGAAAGCTATCCTTTACCTAGATTAACTAAACCAGGTAATTACTATAAAAGTGCTGATAAAACAGGACCTTTATTTGCAGGTGAATTAATTGAGGAATCACAAACTATTTATATTATAGTAGAAAATACAAGATCTCATCCTTGTCAAAATATAAGTTCTTTTGAAGTTCAAATATTTAAAAAACCTAATTTAGAAGATTTAGGAGTAGTAAACGATTTAGAACAATGTGGTTCTATTATCCTACCTATTTCATCAAACCCAGATATTACAGTAGAATATTACAGAAATATTGAAAGAACAGACCTAATAAATGTATCTGATTATACAATTACAAATTCAGGTACAGAAGATGTTACCAATACTATTTATGTCCGCGCATATCCTACAGAAAACCCTGATTGCTATACAGATGGTCGTTTTAATACTACCATCTATCCTTTATTAACATTAGATATAAAAGAAGGTACAATTTGTGTTAATAATAAAGGTGAAGCCGAAAAGTATTTAATAGAAACAGGTTTAGATGCTAGTGCTTATAATATAAAATGGTATTTAGAAGATAAATTAATCAGTACTGATTCTCAAGCAAATTGGAATGCAACAGAAACAGGTGCAGGAACTTACAAAATAACAGCTACTAGGATAGACCCTATTAATAATAATGATTGCGATTACAAACCAACAGAAGTAGTTATCGAGAAATCTACAACACCTGAGTTTGAGATTAATATCTTATCAAATAATTTTTCTGCTTTATATACTATAGAAGTTAACGTTATTATTGAATATGGTATAGGTAATTATACCTATTCTTTAGATAATGGAGAATATCAAGCAGACAATATATTTAAAGGGATTGGTAGAGGGAATCATACAATTACCGTTAAAAATAATCCTAACTTTTGTAATGATGTAATACTTGAGTTTACCGCCTTAAATAATCCAAATTATTTTGACCCCAATAAAGATGAGTGGAATATTACAGATTTAAAAGATGATCCAACAGCAACCATAGATATTTTTGATAGATTTGGTATATTTATAAAAACTATAAAACCGAGTGGTCCTGGTTGGAAAGGTATAAGTAGCAACGGAAATAGAATGCCAAGTACAGACTATTGGTATGTTTTAAAATATACTGACGAAGATGGAAACCCTGCAATTTTTAGATCTCATTTTTCTTTAATAAGAAAATAAGTAATATTGTTTAAAACTGATTAAAAGACTTAAATTTGCAGTTCAAAATTATACAATGCTCATTAAACGAATAGGTTATTATTTAGTAGGTTTATCATTAGGTTCTATTGCTGTATATTTTTTCTGGCAAAAGAAACAAGCTACTTTCGATTACGGAATGGATGCTAGAACACTAAAGTCTATCAGAATTAAAGAACGCTTATTTTCTGATGATGCTAAAAATGCAATGCATAAATTTGATATTGATTCTTTAAAAATAAATACTATTTTATATACAGGTGATGTTGATTTTGGTAAAAGTAAACCAAGACAAGAACCTTGCCCAGAATATTATATTACAGGGACAAAAGACTTAGAAAAAATTAGTTTATTGGTAAAACGTTGTGGGTCTACCGCTACTATTGAAAAAATAATATTGGAGTAATGATATTTTTTATCTATAAATTGATAAAAACGATATATACTTCTTAATAAAAAAGTCATTTCTATTAAAATAGAAAGGACTTTTTTTTATTCAGTTTTTAAATTTTCTAGATAATGTTTTTCTATTTTATCTACATTTTTAATAGTTTTTCGAACCCAATTAAAATACAAAACGTCTTTTTCTTCTTTAGATAATTGCCAATCAACATCAGAATTTCTCAATTTTGTAGTTACATCTTGTAGAATAATCGCTGCAGCAACAGAAATATTCAAGCTCTCCGTAAAACCAACCATTGGTATTTTTAAAAATCCGTCTGCCTGTTCTTTTACATAATCCGAAACTCCCTCTGCTTCTACTCCAAATACAAAAGCAGATTTTTTTGTAACATCAAAATCTTGCAATAAACAAGAATCGTTGTGTGGTGTGGTTGCAATAATTTGATATCCTTGTTTTCTTAAGTGATCTAAACAAACTTTGGTATTGTCACCGTCTTTTTTATATCGTCTAGAAGTCACCCATTTTTGAGAGCCTTTTGCAACATGCCTAGAAACTTTATTGGTATATTTATTTTCTATTGCATGCACATCTTGTACGCCAAAAATATCTGCAGTTCTTACAACTGCACTTGCATTATGAGGTTGAAAAATATCTTCTAAAACTACCGAAAAATGTCTGGTTCTATCTTCTAAAACCTTCTTAAAAAGATTCTTTCTTTTATCAGTTAAATAGGTTTCAAAATAATTTAATAGTTTTTCATCAATCATAAATACAAACTTAATTTTATTATTTTTATCTTCATCAAAGATATTATAAAAATACAAAAACCAATTTTCTAATGAAAAGATTAGTTGTTTTAACTGGAGCAGGAATTTCCGCAGAAAGCGGGATACAAACATTTAGAGATGCCGATGGTTTGTGGGAAGGACATAATGTTATGGATGTTGCTTCTCCGGAAGGTTATGCTGCAAACCCTGAATTAGTTTTAAACTTTTACAACGAACGTAGAAAACAGTTGTTAGAAGTTACACCTAATAAAGGTCACGAAAATTTAGTAGCTTTAGAAAAGGATTTTAATGTAGAAATTATCACTCAAAATGTAGATGATTTACATGAACGTGCAGGCAGTAAAAAAGTAACGCATTTACATGGAGAACTTTTAAAAGTGAGAAGTTCTGTTGATGAAAATATGGTTATAGGCTGGAAAAAAGATTTAGTTTTAGGAGATTTATGTCCTAACAAAAGTCAATTAAGACCACATATTGTTTGGTTTGGCGAAATGGTGCCGATGTTAGATAAAGCAATAGAAATTACTAAAAAAGCAGATATTCTAGTAATTATTGGTACTTCTATGCAAGTGTATCCTGCAGCTGGTTTGGTAGATTATGTAAAGTCAAACACGCCAATTTATTTTGTAGATCCAAAACCTGCCGTTTCTAAAGGTCGTTTTAATAATTTAACAATTATTGATGAAGTTGCTAGTGTTGGAACAGAAAAACTGATGGAATTATTGAAAGGTTAAATTTTCCTTTATCACTCCATGTCATTTCGAAATGAGCTTTTTCGCCTTTCGACTTCGTTCAAGATAAACTAATGAGAAATCTCATAACGCTTCTAGATTCCTCTTTTTTTAGCTCCGCAAGCTACTTTCAATCAAAATATCTTTTGATTTCAGTAGCATTCGGAATGACATTTTTAAAATATCCAATAACATTTAGAATAAAACTAATTAGTCAAATTTTAGTTTTTATAATTTGTTTATCCTTTATTTTCTAACGATTGTCATTTCGAAATAAACTTTTTCGCCTTTCGACTTTGCTCAAGATAAACTAATGATAAACCTAATAAATATAGACTTACAAAATTGCATAGCCTTATGCGATTTCTCCCAAAAGGACGAAATAACAAAACTGACTGTTTTAACTTCTAACGACTGTCATTTCGAAATGAGTTTTTTTGCGATTGAGAAATCTCATAACAATTAAACCACAAAACTGAGCATTCTTATGCGATTTCTCCTAAAAGGTCAAAATGACAAACTGTGTAAAAATACTTATACTTACTGCTTTATTGAGATTTAAAAGCAACCAATTAAACACTAAAAGTCAGCAAACAAGTCCAGCCCTGATTGAACGGTATGTTTGAGCTCTTTTTTACTGTCAGTTCGAGTGAATTTGTGAAGAATAAGCAAATTTGTATCGAGAACTAGCAGTAAAAAAAGCGAGTAGTGAAAGCAGGAAATAGCTTCTAATAAATATTAATCAATCATGTTTTTTAAGTAAAACTGCTCTACTTTTTCTCTTGCCCAAGGTGTGGTTCTTAAAAATTTTAAAGAAGACTTATAGGTAGGATTGTTTTTAAATGCGTTAATATTTAAACTATCGCCTAATTCTTCCCAACCATATTCTAAGAATAATTCTTCTAACATGGTGGCTAATTTTATACCGTGTAACGGATTGTTTGGTTGTTCTGTGCTCATAATTATTAATCTAAATTTGGCAATACAAAATCATCTAAAACAGATTTTTTTGCCATCATTTTTTCTATTTCTTTTACGGTTCTGGGTGCTTCTTCAGATAAATTTATAGGACCGTTTTTAGTCACTAAAATATCATCTTCTATTCGAATACCAATTCCCCAATATTTTTTATCGCAATTACTACCTTCTGGAATATAAATTCCGGGTTCCATAGTAACAATCATATTTTCTCCAAAGTTATTATAATTTCCTGGATCGTGCACGTCTAAACCAATATGATGCAAAACTCCATGTGGTAAATAGTTGTGTCTTTCGGTGATAGATTTTATAATTCCGAGTTGAAACAAGCCTTCATTAATCACTTTTATCGCTGCCATGTTTGGCGCACTCATTGGTTCACCTATTTTATACAAGGCAATTCCTGCTTCTTGCGCTTTATAGACAATATTATAAATTTCTTCTTGTGCTTTTGTGAATTTTCCGCTAGCAGGAATTGTGCGCGTTACGTCCGCCGTGTATCCTCTATATTCCGCTCCTAAATCCATTAAAACTAAATCGTTGCCAACTTTAGTTTTATTATTTTCGATATAATGCAAAATGCAACCGTTATTTCCGGCACCTACAATAGACGGATATCCTTCGTATTCAGCCCCATATTTTTTGTACACAAATTCATGAATCCCTTGCAATTCCGTTTCCGACATGTGTGGTTTCATTGCCTTCATCACCTCTATTTGTCCAACAGCAGAAATTCGCACTGCTTTGGTTAATAACTTAACTTCTTCAGCAGTTTTAACCTCTCTCATGGTTGCTAAAGTATTGGTTAAAAAGTAAAAGTTGAAGTTATTATTCTTTTTAGCGATTAACCTTATGAAGATTTTTTTCTGATAATCTTTTAATTCATTATCATTTTTTGCTTTTGCAAAATTGGTAATTAATTGGTCGTTTTGTAACTCTGGAAAACGAGTAAGATCTTCATTTATCTTTTTAGAAAGCTCAATCATATTTTTATCAGGAACATTTGCAATCTGATTATATGCCTTCTCTAGGTTTTTAGATGAAAATTGAATATCATTAAAACCTAATTTTTCCTTAAAACTTGTTACTAAATCATAAATCTCTGCATTATTTCTAGATGAATTTCTGTAATCATCCTTAAATTCTGTAATAAAAACCTTATCAAATTTCTTAAAATCAATTTGTGACGCTATAAAATCTTCTGCATTCATTGTGGTATTAAAACCTAATTCTGCTGCTGCTTTTTCTGCCCCCAAACGTTTTCCGTACCACATTTCTGCTCTCGCATCCTTTTTTTGTACATATAAAACCTCGTTATAAGAATTTCCTTTTTCATCTGTTTGAAACTCAGAAAACAATACTAAAACTGCATTTGGTTCTCTATAACCGGTTAAATAATAAAAATTAGGATCTTGATGAAATACATAATCTACATCATTTGCTCTATTTCTTACAGGGTTTGCAAACACAACAGCCAAAGAGTTTTTTGGCATTTTAGAACGCAAAATAGCACGCCTTTCTTTATGAAATTCTTTTGGCAAATAATCTGTAGGAGTTTGAGCAATACTATTTAAGGTAAATAGCAAAAAAGTGACAAATAAAAAGTTAAAAACTTTCATAAGGGTGGTTTTATAATTGAGAATTTCAAAAGTAACATTTATTATTTTCTAGGTAAAAATATTAACAAAGTATTCGTGATAGATAATTCCATTTTTTTCAATAATTTAGCTGAAATTTAAGAAATCTATACATGAAAAATATTGCATTAAATAATATTCACGTTGCTTTAGGTGCTAAAATGGTTCCTTTTGCTGGTTACAACATGCCTGTACAATACGAAGGAGTTACAGCAGAACATTTAACTGTTAGAAATGCCGTTGGTGTTTTTGATGTAAGCCACATGGGAGAGTTTTTAGTGGAAGGTGAAAATGCATTGCCTTTAATACAGAAAGTTACCTCTAACGATGCTTCTAAACTAGAGATTGGAGATGCACAATACAGCTGTTTCCCTAATGAAGATAACGGAATAGTAGATGATTTAATTTGTTATAAAATTAAGAAAAACACGTATTTACTTGTCGTAAATGCTTCTAATATTGAAAAGGATTGGAACTGGATTTCTAAATATAATGAGGAGTTTAATGCAGATTTAAGAGACTTATCTGAGGGGTATTCATTATTAGCTATTCAAGGTCCTAAAGCTATAGAAGCAATGCAATCTTTAACTTCTGTTGATTTAGCAAGCATTCCTTTTTATAAATTTAAAATTAGTGATTTTGCCGGAATTGAGAATGTAATAATTTCTGCAACGGGTTATACTGGTTCTGGCGGATTTGAAATTTACTGTAAAAATGAAGAAGCTGAACAAATATGGAACAAAGTTTTTGAAGCTGGAGCAGATTTTGGAATTAAGCCAATTGGTTTAGCGGCAAGAGATACTTTGCGTTTAGAAATGGGATATTGCTTGTACGGAAATGATATTAACGATACAACATCACCTATTGAAGCAGGATTAGGTTGGATTACAAAATTCACCAAAGAATTTGTAAATGCAGAAGCGCTAGCAAAACAAAAAGAACACAAACCAGAAAGAAAATTGGTTGCTTTTGAACTTGATGAAAGAGGAATACCAAGACATGGTTATGATATTGTAGATGGTAACGGAAACGTTATTGGCGAAGTTACTTCTGGTACTATGAGTCCTTGTTTACAAAAAGGAATTGGAATGGGTTATGTACCAAGAGTTTTATCTAAAGTAGGTACACAAATACATATTCAGGTTCGTAAAAAAGCGATTCCAGCAACAATTGTAAAACTTCCTTTTTACAAAGGATAAAATAATATGTTCGTTCGAGTGCAGTCGAGAACTTTATAATTATATATTATAATTAATAAAATTTAAACTGTACTCAAGCAGAAAAATAGTTGTCTGTAATAAGACAACTATTTTTTTATCAAATCATCTATTGAAATTTCATCAAAAAAATATGAATTGCTTATTAACTGGAGGAACGGGAATTGTTGGAAGTCATATTATTTTTGAATGGCTACACAAAGCCATTGTTGAAAAAACGGTAAATCATCTTTTTGTAGTGATTCGGGCGAATCAAAAAACAGCTGAACAACGCTTATTAGCTGTTTTAGAAGATACTTCTCGTCCTGAATTTTTAAATGATTTTACACTTGAATCTTGTCTAGAAAAAATCACGGTTATCTCTAATGATTTAGCAACAATTAGTAAGGATGTTTTAGAAACTTATATTTTTGATACTGTAATTCATTGTGCTGGTTCTACTAATTTATCTAGTACAAATGATTCTAAAAAGACAGTTCATACTCAAAACTTTTTGGTAACCAAGCAACTTTTAGAGCAGTTACCAGAGTGTGTAACTCGTTTTTTATACATTAGTACGGCGTATTCTTTTGGTATCCAAAATGAAAAAGTATGTGATACTATTGAAAACTATACCGTTACCAATTTTAGAAATCCGTATGAGCAATCTAAATATGAAAGTGAACGTTTTGTAAAAGAAACGTGCAAGCATAAAAATATAGCTTCTCAAATTTTAAGACCTAGTATTATTTGCGGTCGTTTAATTGATAAACCTTTTTACGAAACTCCAAAGTATGATGTTTTCTATTCTTGGGCCATCTTTTTAGCAAAGTATGCTACCAAATCTAAAGAAGCTTTCAGAATTTGGATTGACAAAAAAAGTGGTTTAAATATTGTGCCTGTAGATTTTGTTTCGAAAGCAATTTTATATGCTTTTTTAAATCCAAAAATAAAAGAATTGAATATTGTAAACCCTACACAGATTTTACACAAAGAATATGTTGGTGATGTTTTAGAGTCTTTTCATATAAATTCTTATGAGTATGTTACAGTAAAACCAAACAACTTAAATTCGTTTGAAACGCTGTATTACAAAACCATTGGCGATATTTTTGAAAATTATATTTCTATCCCAGATTTACAGTTTAAAACGGACCAAATTTTAAAACTCATTCAGCAGTTAAACTTAGAAAATACATTAGGAGTTCATGAAAACTTTATGAACTTGATTGATTATTCAGTTGAAAAAAAATTTAGAAAGAGTTATTAATTATTAGTAAAAAAATAATCTAATGGATTCATTAACACAAATAGTTTTAGGTGCAGCAGTTGGAGAAGCTGTTCTTGGTAGAAAAATTGGTAATAAAGCCATGTTGTATGGTGCTATTGCAGGTACAATTCCGGATTTAGATATTTTTGCTAATTTCTTTGCAGATAAAGTCAGTGCCTTAGAAATACATAGAGGTTTTACACATTCTATCTTTTTCTCAGTGCTCTTTGCTCCTATTTTAGCATTTATTGTCACACGATATGAAAAATATAAAAATGTAAAAGATTGGTCTTGGCTTTTCTTTTGGGCTTTTATAACACATCCAATTTTAGATGCCCAAACTACCTGGGGAACACAACTTTTTTGGCCTTTAGACATTCGTTTGGCTTTTAAAAATGTTTTTGTAGTAGACCCTTTATATACAATCCCTTTTTTGGTGCTTTTAATTTTGGCTGCGTTTCAGAAAAAAGAAGCTAAAAAAAGGCGTTTTTATAATAATTTAGGCCTTATTATTAGTAGTTCTTATTTAGCACTTACGCTTGTATTAAAAGGTATTTCTTATCAAACATTTACCAAAGAATTGGCTGTACAAAATATTCAGTATAAAGAAATACAAACAAAACCAACACCTTTAAATACCATTTTATGGACTGCTAATGTAGAAACAGAAAATGCTTTTTTAATTGGTCATTCTTCTTTTTTTGATAAAAACCCGGTTGATTTTTCTAGTTATCCAAAAAATCATGAATTGTTAGGTGATTTAGTTCATCAACCAAAAATGAAACGCATGATTGCGATTACTAATGGTTGGTACACTATCAATAAAAAAGATGATGCTTTGTATTTTAATGATTTACGTTTTGGAGCTTTAAGTATGAAACCAAATGCAGAGAATTTTGTTTTTAAATACAAAATTGAAGTCGATACTAATGGTGTTCCGTCTTTTATTGAAGAAGCTAAAGATAAAAGAGATGCTAAAAAACTATTATCAGAATTGTGGGAAAGGATTAAAGGGAATTAAAAACACTCATTTTCAACTTGATATTTCAATTCAAAAAAGTTAATTTCGTTCGCTTGTGATTAAAGGCATGAATGTTGCTTTGTATCAGAATTAATATTTTAAGAAATTTGAAACCAAGAACAATGTATCTTATGAAAAAATTACTGACAATTATTACCATTATTTCAGCATCAATAGTAAGCGCACAAAATAATAAAGACTCTTTAAATGTAATTTATAAAAATTATTTTGAGCTATTAAAAACAAAAGACAAATTAGATACTGTTGTTCTAAAAGTGAACAATTTTGAAGAGTTAATGAAGTCTAACAACCAAATTATTAAGAAACTTTCGGATGCAGAGCTTTTTGGTTTAAAGAACCAATTAGAACAAAGAAGAAAAAAAATTATTAATACTACAGAATTTGTTTTTGCTTCAAACGCAAGTTTAAATGCCATAAAACAACTAGATGCAACTAGTGATTATCTTACTCAAATCTCTAGCTTAAACA
The DNA here is from genome assembly GCF_011378915.1 of Polaribacter sp. 20A6. Classification (NCBI taxonomy): domain Bacteria; kingdom Pseudomonadati; phylum Bacteroidota; class Flavobacteriia; order Flavobacteriales; family Flavobacteriaceae; genus Polaribacter; species Polaribacter sp. 20A6. The sequence continues at coordinate 790,691 of NZ_WTPZ01000001.1, read as the reverse complement.
ATCCTGAAAATTCAGATTTAGGTTTTTCTTTATCCGAAGAAATTGCAAAAATTTTAGAGAATGAAATCATAAAAGGGAATCGAAAAATTAATGGCGTAAAAAAATCTAAATTTCTACTTTTTATAGATAATATTATAAAATCGCCATTAACAGAAGAATTAACCAGTGCAATACCTGTGGTGAGTTCTATAAAGTCTGTTGTAAATCTGGTGATGGGCAATGCGCTTAAAGGAAACGATGTTTCCATAGATGATGTTATTGATTTAAAAAAATCATTAAATGTGTATTTGGTGCATTATGAAGGATTGGCAAAAGCACAAACCGAATTTGAACAAAATCTTGGTAATTTAGACATTAGAAAAGAAGGATTGGTATTACTTTTAACGCAATACACCACAGAACGTTCTAATACGTTAAACCCAAATGCCATTTCTGAGCAGGACAAAAAACTAACTTTAACAAACGTTATAAATAAGCACTATACCAAAGGCATTGTACAGCAAAGTGTAGATAAAATAATTAGTGCTAAACCCTTAGATTACAACAATCATTTAACAAATAAAAACTTAATGTATCCTACATATGCGTTAAATCAGGCGAAGTTTATAAGAGATGAAGTAGAATCTTTAAGTAAAGAATATATCTCTATTTTTAGCACTTATCAATCTGCCTTAAAACAAGTTTTAGAAAAAAGTAAAGCTATTGGAGACAAAAATAAAATTGATAATAAAATCTCTGAATTAGAAATAAAACTTTTGGCTGTTCAGGTGGCTTTTGATGATAATTTAAATATTTACAACTTAAATAGTAAGTTTAATGCATTAATGGAATATTAAAAATAGCTAAAGTTTTAAAATCAGTTTATGAATAAAAATGTATTAAAAACAGGTGTTTTTTCTTTTGGAATGTCAGGACAAATATTTCATGCTCCATTTATTAATGAACATCCTAATTTTGAATTAAGTGCGGTTGTAGAAAGATCTTTAAAAAAAGCACATCTGACCTATCCTACCATAAAAAGTTATGATAGTATTGATGAACTTTTAGCCGATTCAGAAATAGAATTGGTTATTATCAATACTCCAAATACCACTCATTTTGAATTTACTTTAAAAGCTTTACAAGCAAAAAAACATGTATTACTAGAAAAACCTTTTACAGTAAACTCAACTGAAGCAAAACAACTATTTACTGCATCAAAAAAATACAATCGTGCTGTTTTAGCATATCAAAACAGACGTTATGATAGTGATTTTTTATCCGTAAAAAGTGTGTTAGATTCTGGTAAATTAGGTAATTTGGTAGAGTTTCACCTTCGTTATGATCGTTATAAATATAATATCGGACCAAAAGCAACTAAAGAAACTCCGGTTCCTGGAAGTGGTTTAGCCTATGATTTAGGTCCGCATTTATTAGATGCCGTAATTTCTCTTTTTGGAATTCCATTAGAATGGAAAAAACAATTAGGTAAATTTCGTCCGAATACGCAAGTAGATGATTATGCCCATTTTCAATTATTGTATCCAAACGGGCTCCAAGTTTTTATTACCACAAGTTTGTTGGTAACAACACCACAACCTGCTTTTATTTTACACGGAACAAAAGGTTCTTATATAAAACAACGTGCAGATGTACAAGAACAACAATTGCAAAACGGTATGAAACCTTCCAATCCTTTATTTGGTTTAGAAGACATTAATAATCAAGGTGTTTTAACGTATTTTAATGATGAAGGCATAAAGAAACATGAAAATATAGTTTCTGAAAAATCTTCTTATATGCAAGTATTTGATGATGTTTATAATGAGATTAGAGAAGGAAAACCATATCCAGTAACAGAATCTCAAATTATGCAACAACTAGAGATTTTAGAAAGTTAAATAACAATTTCTTCTAAATTTAAGGTTGAAAAATAATATCTTTACAGCTCAATTCAATTATTCTTTTTAGTTAATTGAATCGATATGAAAACTAATTATTAAAACGACCAAAACGAATGCAAACTACAAAGCTGAGCACTGAAAGTATATTACCACTCACCTGCTCGCGCGCTGGAACCTGCTGTTTCGGAAAAGCGGTTATGCTAAATCCTTGGGAGTTATTTAGTTTTAGTAAAGAGAAAAAAGTAAGTCCAAAAACCTTTCGTGATTTGTACACCGATTTTGGAGGAATCCGATTAACTTTTAATGGAAAACAAGATAAAAAGGGTCAGAATGCTTGCAGTCAGTATGTAGAAAATCATGGTTGTAGCGTGCACCAAGGTCGTCCGTTAGCGTGTCGTTTATATCCGTTAGGTCGTCAAATTCAATTTGAAAAAGCAGATTATATTTTTGAAGGACCAAAATTTCCATGTTTAACAGACTGTGCCGAAGTTTTAAATTTACCAAAATTAAGTGTTGGCGAGTATCTAAAAGGTCAAGGAGCAGCTCCTTTTGAAAAAGCACAAGATGCCTATTTAAACGTAATGCAAAACATTGCAGATATTGCTTTTGAATTGTTATTAGAAAGTGGTTTATCCGCCTCTGGCGATACAAAAACACTGGCTTTGTGGAGAGAAATGGGTAATGAATCACCTGAATTATTGGCAGAAAGAATTGGTAAAGATTGGATAGACGCATTAATGATTCCTGATATAACAGATATTAAAGAAAATTCTATTGAATTTGCTCAGAAACACAACGATTTATTACAATTAAAAGCACAAGAAGAGTTTGGTTGTTTACAAACATTAGATCAGGTTCATGAAGCTTGTATTTTAATTATGGGCGTTGCATTGCAATTATCTAGAGGTTTAGGTGCAGATACAAAAGGAATAGCAGAACTCTGGATAGAAACAGCAAAGAGTAACGGTGCTAAAGAATAATCTTAAACGTAAGTTCTTTGATCAACTTGATAAAAAAAATCAAATTTCTAAATATAAAATGTAAGGTTTCTATTTTTAAACCGATAACTATACATTAAATCAATTAATATCCATTTAAATAAGCCACATGAAAAAACCATTGATTACATTATTTGCTAGTTTACTACTTATTGTAAGTTGTAAAAAAGACCCAGCTAAAACAAAACAAATAGAAGAAAAACCACAACCTGTTGTAGAAAAAACTTTTGCTCAAAAAATAGAAGTAGCACATAAAAAAGATGCTTTTCTAGCAAAAGAAGCAATACAATTTGATGCTTTTATAGAATTTGGAGGAAACGAGGTTTTTAACGCAAACGTAACTGTTTCAACAACTTCTGATATTGCAAAAATCACTTATAAAAATGGTGATGAAATTTATGTAAATAAAGAAAACATTTTTGTTTCTCCTAGTTTAGAAGCAAACCCAGGAGTTCGTTTTCATGCCTATACTTGGAGCTATTTCTTCTTATTTCCTTATAAATTAAGCGATAATGGAACTATCTGGAATGATGCTTTTAAAACTAAAGAAGCTACTCAGAACTATGATACTGCAAAATTAAGTTTCGAAGCAAATACAGGTGATGCACCAGATGATTGGTACGTTGTGTATAAAGACAAAAAAACAGATCTTTTAGAAGATGTTGCTTATATTGTTACCGTTAATAAAAGTACAGAAGCTGCAGAAGCAGATCCACATGCTATTAAATATATCGATTATACAGATGTTGATGGAGTTCCTTTTGCTGCAAATTGGGAATTTTATGGTTGGAGTATTGATAAAGGTCTAACCGATAAAATTGGATTTGCAAAAATTACCAATATTAAATTTGTAGAAGGTTTTAGAAAAGACTTTGCTATTCCTGAAAACTATATCAAGAAATAATTTTTTTAATTTTTAATAAAAAAGCCTCACAATAATTTGTGAGGCTTTTTTAATTTCTAATTTTATCTCAGATTCTTTTGAAAATTTAATTTCTAAATTTATTTTGAGTAATAATATATTTTAGTCTTTCTTTTAAATCCTCTCCGGTCTCATACACCATTTGTTCATTAGTAGGAAAAGGAACGCCTTTTAAAGTCACTAAATCTAAATGAGATTTACTTAAAGCTCTTTTATCTCCTTTATAATTTGCGTAAGTATGCTCAAAAATAAACTCGCTTTCTATAGGATACGTTTCTATTACTTGACGAGAAATTAAATCTACATATTTTACTTGCCCAACAACTTTTGCTGTTTTTAATTGCGTAAATTGATATAAGTAACATCGAACATTTATCATTTTATCAACCTGAACTTTATTGCCTTTATCATCTAAAACATTCTTTCCATTTTCATCTAAAAGATATTTTAATCCATCTTTAACCTGACTTTCTTTAATAACTTCTTTTTCCTTAACCTGTTCCGGAGAAATTGATATGTTTATAAGGTTTAACTCTAAACTAAAATCATACGTTATTTCTCTGTTTTTTCTTCCGTGGTAAATCGTCCAAAAATCATTTAACCCATACGTATCAAAGTTTAATAAATCTTCTTCTAATTTCTTCGGAATTATTTTTTTAGTTTCATTTTTCATAGAAACAATCACAAAATCTAATCCGTTTTGATGTGCAATTTCCATTAAATTACGCACATCTTTATAATTCGGATTTATTTGTTCTAAGTATTCTAATTCAGAATATGCAGTTCTATAATCTAACTTGTTATTGCTATTAAATAGCTCTTTTGCTTTTTCATATAAATGATCTGATAATTGATTTTTTGTAGCTATAATTTCATTATCATAATTAACAAACTTAAAATCAGCATCTCTACCTTCTTCTAAAATAGTTAAAGGCAACAAAGGTTTTATATTTTCTTGCCTATTTTTTAAATTTTCATAAAGTCCGTAAATAGATTCTATACTTTCCGGATTATTGTCTTTCTTTAAGAAATTAATTTGTGCTAAATCTTTAGAATTTGCTTTAACAAAAGCTTGTTCTAACATAATAATATAGGGCTGATTTCCTTTTTTAGTCTTATTTTTCTTTAATTTTTCTAAAGCTATATTAATAGCTCCATCATAATTACCGTTATTAATAGCTTCTTGTGCACTTTTAATACTACTGCAAGAAGTAAAAATTAAAAACGTTAAAATAAATAGTAATTTTTTTTCCATAATAGATAGTTTGTTTCCTATTTTCAATAGTTGTGCCAAAAATATCATTTTTTAAACTTAACGACCTATTTTGATTCATGAACTTTATTGTAAGAGTATATTCAAAAATAAAAACATTAAAAATAATTACAAATCACTTTACAAAATAAAAAATGCTATAAGTGACAAATGTCACATTTCACCTTAAAAACCTATCGTAAATTTACGATAGGAATTATGAAAAAAAATATAGAACACATAGCATACAAAGAAAATACCGAGGACTTAGCAAAGTTTGCAAAAGCATTGGCACATCCTACTCGAATTGCCATATTAAAACATCTAGAAAACCAATCTTGTTGTTTTACAGGAGATTTGGTTGATGTTTTTCCTTTGGCGCAATCCACAATTTCTCAGCATTTAAAAGAATTAAAGAATGCTGGTTTAATTCAAGGAGAATTAAAATCACCCAAAATAAAATATTGTATCAATCAAGAAAACTGGAGTATTGCAAAATCGTTATTTCAACAATTTTTTGAGTAATATTTTTTTAATAATCAAATCGCTTATTGGCGATAAACAAATACAAATATTATGAGTAAAGTAATTAAAGTTTTAGGTACTGGTTGTCCGAAATGTAAATCTATGACAGCTGTTGTTAGCGATGTAATTGCAGAAAACAACATCGATGCTACTATTGAAAAAGTAGAAGATATTATGGAAATTATGAAATATAATGTAATGACAACTCCTGTATTAGTTATTGATGATGCAATTACCGTTAAAGGGAGAATTCCTTCTAAAGTTGAAGTATTGGCATTTTTATAATAAATAAATCTCAAGTTATGAATTATCAAATTAAAGCCTCTTCCCTATCTAATGAAGATGCCGTTATTCATATAAAAGAATCGAATATTGATTTTGGTACAACTCCTAAAACTGCTGAAACTTTGCCGAATCCAGCAGAATTATTTTTAGGTTCGTTTGCTGCATGTATGCTAAAGAATGTAGAACGTTTTTCTACTATGATGAAGTTTAACTATTCTAAAGCTACGCTTGATGTAAATGCTACGCGTTTAGAAAATCCGCCAAGGATGGATAATCTCATCTACAATTTAACCATTTACAGCAACGATAAAAAACTTAATACAGACTTACTTAAAAAGAACATTGAAAAGTATGGTACTATTTACAATACCATAAAATTATCTTGTAACATTTCTGGAACCATTAAAACTTTAGAAAATGTTTGATTGGATACAAAATTTTGCAGATTGGTTAATTTATACCATTTTTAATATTGGTGCAGATACACATTTAGGAACAGCTCTAAATTTCTTTGTGTATGATACTATCAAAATTCTGATTTTATTATTTTTCATCGTTTTTATCATGGGAATTATAAACGCATATTTTCCTATTGAACGTTTAAAAGATTATTTACATAGAAAAAAATTGTATGGTTTAGAATACTTTTTTGCCTCCATATTTGGTGCAATTACTACCTTTTGCTCCTGCTCTTCCGTTCCGTTATTTATAGGTTTTGTACAAGGCGGAATTCCGTTAGGAGTTACTTTTGCTTTTTTAATTACTTCTCCCTTGGTTAATGAAGTTGCAATTGCAATGTTTCTAGGTTTATTCGGAGTAAAAGCGACCTTAATTTATGCTATTTCAGGTATTTTATTAGGGAGTATTGGTGGTTGGTTGTTAGGAAAATTTAATCTAGAACCATTACTTTCTGATTGGGTAAAGAAGATTCTTGACAATAAGATGCATCAAGCAGAATACAAAGAAGAAAAACAAACTTTTTACCAACGATTGCCAGAAATTACACATGGCGCTTGGGATATTGTAAAAGGTGTGTTACTTTATATAATTATAGGGATTGCTATTGGTGCAGCAATACATGGTTTTGTGCCGGAAAACTTTTTTCATACATATTTGGGAGGTGGCCAATGGTGGACAGTTCCGATTGCCGTTTTAGTAGCAGTTCCTATGTATGCAAATGCCGCTGGTATAGTGCCAATAATTCAAGTTTTTGTTGCAAAAGGTGTACCATTAGGTACGGCAATAGCCTTTATGATGGCAACGGTAGGTTTGTCTATTCCGGAAGCTACCATGCTTAAAAAAGTAATGTCCTTAAAACTAATTGCCATCTTTTTTGGAGTGGTTACTGCTGCCATCATTATTTCAGGCTTTTTATTCAATTTAATACTTTAAACCAAAAATCAATAAAAATGAAAGTATTTAAAATTTTATCAGAAATAATATAATTTTTAATTTAGAAAGACAAAAAACAACACCTAGATATTATCAGCACTTAAATAAATATTTCTTAATTTTTAATTTGTACTACATTAATAGATTGTTCTAAAGAATGGGCAACAGGTCCGAATTGATTAAAAATAGCTACATCTACTGCATCGAGACCATAACCAACAGTTACATATCCTCCTTTTTGCCCAGTTTGAGTAGCATCAAAAGTATACCATCGTCCACCAACATAAGCTTCAAACCAAGCGTGCATATCCATAGGTTGTAATTGGTGTAAATAACCAACAACCATACGGGCAGGAATACTTAAACTTCGGCACAATGTTATGCCTAAATGGGCTAAATCTCTACAAACCCCAGAGCGTTTCTGATACACTTCTGTGGCAGAAATAGGGTAATCACTACTTCCAGGAATATAACTTATAGTAGTTCTCAGCCATTCCTCTATTGCAAATACTTGCTTATAACCAGCGGGTTTATCTAAGGTAATCGAATTTGCCAAATCATTAAAACGATCGGACTCGCAATATCTACTTGGTAATAAATAACAAAGCACATCATTGGGGAGCTGCTCTATTTCTACAAAAGCTGCATCAAAATTCACATCCACAAATTCAGACGTTTTTACATCTGAACTCGTATAAATAGATAATTTACCTACCGGAGCCACAAAACGCTGATACAAGTTACCGTAATCATCTGTAAATTCAAGGATTTTTATATTAGGTGTTATTTTAAATTCGTCACGCTCAATCCACTGTTCTGCTCCACTTCGAGGGCGTAATCTTAAAATAAAAGGAGTGGGAATTTCTATATCAAAAGCCAAATTACAACTAACACGTAACCACATAAATACATCTTATTAATAACAGTTGATATTACCAAAATTAGCAACACTTAAATGTAGTGGATTCATTATTAAGAAGTGTTGCTTTATATGTTTTAATTACATCATAATTATATGTAAACAACAATAATTAGTCTTATAATAGTGAATTAAAAACCTTAATTATGTGATAAAAACCTAAAAAGAGAACAACAGCTTCTAATTGTTGGATATAAAAACAGGTGAATTTTACCCACATCCAATAATAAAAAATTTGAAATAGAATAAAGTAATTTTATAAAAGGAAAGGTATTGTAGAGTTTCTATTTAAAAATTATCACAAAAAAAATCCAATGAAATTTCATTGGATTTTCTATATATGTAAAATTCTGAACCAAGTTCAGTATTTGGATTTTGATTATACGTTGAATCTAAAGTGCATGATATCACCGTCTTTAACAACGTATTCTTTACCTTCTACTTTCATTTTACCAGCTTCTTTTACTTTTGCTTCAGAACCATAAGTAGCAAAGTCTTCATAAGCAATTGTTTCTGCTCTAATAAAACCTTTTTCAAAATCTGTATGAATAACTCCTGCAGCTTGTGGCGCAGTAGAACCAATAGGAATTGTCCAAGCTCTAACTTCTTTTACACCTGCAGTAAAATAAGTCTGCAAGTTTAATAATTTATATGCAGAACGAACCAATCTAGAAACACCAGCTTCTTCTAAGCCAATATCTGCTAAAAACATTTGTCTTTCTTCGTAATCGTCTAATTCTGTAATATCTGCTTCTGTACCAACTGCTAATACAATAACTTCTGCATTTTCATCTTTTACAGCCTCTCTAATTTTTTCTACATATGCATTTCCAGAAACGGCAGAACCTTCATCAACATTACAAACATATAGCACTGGTTTTAAAGTGATAAACTGTAATGGTTGTACAAATTCCATTTCTTTTTCTGTAAACTCTAAAGTTCTTACAGAAACACCTTTTAATAAAGTTTCTTCAATTTTAAGTAAAACTACTAATTCTGCTTGCGCTTCTTTATTACCAGTTTTAGCTGTTCTCTTTACACGCTCTAAACGTTTTTCTACAGCTTCTAAATCTTTTAATTGCAGTTCAATATCTATTGTTTCTTTGTCTCTAACAGGATCTATAGAATTATCTACATGTATAATATTATCATTATCAAAACAACGAATTACATGTAAAAGAGCATCTGTTTCACGAATATTTGCTAAAAACTGATTTCCTAAACCTTCTCCTTTACTTGCTCCTTTTACCAAACCAGCAATATCTACAATCTCTACAGTAGCAGGCTGAACTCTTTCTGGAACAACTAATTCTTCTAATTTCTCTAAACGTGTATCTGGCACGTTTACAACTCCTAAATTTGGTTCTATGGTACAAAAAGGAAAGTTTGCACTTTGCGCTTTTGCATTTGATAAACAATTAAATAAAGTTGATTTTCCTACGTTTGGTAATCCTACAATTCCGGCTTTCATGTAAATAAATTTTGCTTCAAAAGAAAGTTTTAACTTAAAATTAATAAACTCTCTTAAAGTTTTAAGAATGCAAATATAATACTTTGTTAAACTTAAAATGATTTTTATTTATAAATAAAGAATAACAATACATTTATAAAAAAATCAACATTTCATGACGAAAAAACTACTCTCTTTTTCAGTACTATTTTTGAATATTATAGTAATGAACTCTCAAACAATTTCAGGTAAAATCATCAGACTAAATTCTTCAAATCCCATTGAGAAAGCGGCTCTTTTAACTGATAAAAAATCTGGTACAACTTCAGATGAATTTGGTAATTATATTTTAAACTTAGATAACGTAAAAACAATTACTATTTCTTGCTTAGGCTACCAACCTAAAACCATTACAAAAGGGCAACTAATAAATAATCATTACGTAGTAAACTTACAAGAAGACGTAAATTTACTCGATGAATTTCAACTAAACTTAACCAAAGTTTCTTTGGATAGTTTATTGATAAAAACAGCTAAAAACATGAAAGAAAATTATCTTTCATCACCTGTAAAACAGGATGTTTATGCTATAGAAAATCAAAATTTAGATTTTAAAAAACTAGAATTCGAATTAAACACAAGCTCACTTTTAAGTAGAAAAAAAAGAAAATTAGCAGAAAAAGAATTAATGCAATTTGCTGATAATCTTCAAGAAAAAAATCCTGCTTTTGGTACAGAATTTAAAGCAACTGTTTTAAATAAAAAATTCTATTCTGAAGAACGGAAAAAAGAAGTAGATTCTTACGAAGTAACCGCTATTCAGGGGTTTAAAAAAATAGACATCGGAAACGGTGTAACCTTAGAAAACATAACAGAAAGGCTTCAAAACGTAGTTTTAAAACATTTAAATTCTAAAAACACATATAAAGTAAAATCTGGACTTTTTAAATTGGAAGACTCTTTGTCTATGTTAGAAACAACGAGGGTTGCAGACTCCATTGCAAAAGACAATACTTTTAGTGACTATGGCCAAAGTTATCCGCTTAGAAATATAAAATATAGAAGTGTGTTTTTTAATACTTCTACCGAAAAGAATTTTCTTGATCAGAAATATTACGAACATCAATTAGAAGAAAATGAAATATTAGGCTCTAAAAAGTATTATGTGGTTTCATTCAATCCTGACAAATCAAAATCTAAATATTCTGGTAAAATGTATATTGATCCTACTGACTTTTTCATCAAAAAAATAAAATATAGTTATGCTGATGGAAAACGTGGACAACATTTGAATTTAAAGTTTTTATTAGGAATTAAATTCTCTGAAAACCAACATCATGTAACCGTTTTTTATGAAAAAAATACAGACGACAAAATCTATACTTCGTACGTAAAAGAATCTAAAACCAATTACGCATACATAGATAGACCTATAAAGTTTATAGAAAATGCAAAAGATAAAAACAAGGTAAAGTTTAATGTAAAAGTAGAAATAAATGTAAGCGAAGACAGAGAAACCTTTGTAAATAATATTACAGATTTTGATGCTGATAGCTTTAAAAAGAAGACCAAAGAAGAAATTAAAGAAGCCTATAAAAAAAGAACTTCTTATATGTCCAAAGAAGATTATGCAGCTTCTAACTGGAAAGATAAAGTTTTAATAAACCAATATTTAGCGCAATATAATTAAACTAAAAAGCCCCAAATCATTAGATTTGGGGCTTTTATAATATTATAAAAATATTTTATTAGTCGTTATGCATAAAGCTTTGCTTAGCTAACAATTCTTCTTCTGTTTCTACAACGTCGTCATCTGGTACACAACAATCTACAGGACATACTGCAGCACATTGTGGCTCATCATGAAAACCTTTACACTCTGTACACTTATCTGGAACGATGTAATAAATTTCATCAGAAACTGGTTCTTGAACATCATCGGCATTAACAGATTTACCATTTGGTAAAACCGCATTTCCTTTCAAATCTGTTCCGTCTGAATATTTCCAATCATCTGCTCCTTCGTAAATTGCAGTGTTAGGACATTCTGGTTCACATGCCCCACAATTTATACATTCATCTGTTATTATAATTGCCATAATTTTCTGTTCTGTTTTTGTACCTTTGCAGTTGCAAAAATAAAGCCAAAATAATAGACAACCAAAATAAATGGATAGTATTCAAAACAGAATTATTGCTTTCGCAAAATTAGGCGCCTTTTTAGGGCAGTTTTCTATCGATAAAATAAAAAAAATCGATAATATTGAACATAATGAAATCTTTTTTGATGGCTTTTTACATCAGATAAAATTAGCACAAGAAAAGAATTCTTGGTTTACAAAAGACAATGTTTTGTTCTCATTAAACAGCTTACATAAATCACTTACAGAAAACAATTTAAACACATTTACCGAAAGCTTAGATTTAACTAAAAAATCATCAAAAAAAGTGGCTATTGTTATGGCTGGAAACATACCATTGGTAGGTTTTCATGATTTTTTATCGGTATTAATCTCTGGTCATTCAGTATTGGTAAAGCAATCTTCTAGTGATAAACACTTATTACCCTTTTTAGCGAAGTATTTAGAGTATGTAGAACCTACTTTTAAGGGTAAAATCACTTTTACTGAAGAAAAACTAACCGATTTTGATGCTGTTATCGCTACCGGAAGCGATAATACAGCGCGTTATTTTGAATATTATTTCAAAAACAAACCAAATATTATCAGAAAAAGTAGAAATTCCGTAGCAGTTATCACCGGAAAAGAAACCGAAGAAGATTTTATTAAATTATCAGATGATGTTTTTCAATATTTTGGTTTAGGTTGCAGATCTGTTTCTAAATTGTATGTGCCTAAAGGTTATAATTTTGATGCTTTTTTTACAGGAATGTATGCTAAAAAGGACATGATTGAAAATGCAAAATATGCTAATAATTATGATTATAACAAAGCGGTCTATTTAATGAGCTTGTTTGATTTGTTAGAAAACGGTTTTCTAATGATTAAAGAAGATGAAAGCTACGCCTCTCCTATTGCCACGATATTCTATGAATACTATGACAATGAAACAGATTTAAAAATAAAATTACATCAAGATAAAGATAAAATTCAGTGTATTGTTGCCAAAGACTTTATAGAAAATGAAATTGCTTTTGGACAAACGCAACATCCTGAGTTAACAGATTACGCAGATGGTGTAAATACCTTAGAATTTTTATCAAAAATATAAGTAACAAAGTGGCAAAGTTGCAGAGTTACAAAGTAAGACTTTGAAACTTTGTTACTCTGAAACTTTGTTACTCAAAAAAACAAAAAAATGAAAAAACATAATTTCAGTGCAGGTCCTTGTATTTTACCACAAGAAGTGTTGCAAAAAGCATCAGAAGCAGTCTTAAATTTTAATGATGATAATTTATCATTGATAGAAATTTCTCACAGAAGTAAACCTTTTGTAGAAGTAATTGAAAAAGCACGTTCTTTAGCTTTAGAATTGTTAGGATTAGAAAATAAAGGCTACCAAGCATTATTTTTACAAGGTGGTGCAAGTTTAGAGTTTTTAATGGTTGCTTACAACTTGTTAGATAAAAAAGCAGCGTATTTAAATACGGGTACTTGGGCAGATAAAGCAATAAAAGAAGCGAAAGCTTTTGGAGAAGTTGTAGAAATTGGTTCTTCTAAAGACAAGGGTTATAACTATATTCCTAAAGGATACACAATTCCAGAAGATGCAGATTATTTTCACTGTACAAGTAACAATACAGTTGCTGGTACGCAGATGAAAGATTTTCCGGAAACGAATATTCCTTTGATTTGTGATATGAGTTCAGATATTTTTTCTCGTCAATTAGACTTTGAAAAATTCGATCTTATTTATGCAGGTGCTCAGAAAAATATGGGTCCAGCGGGTGCTACTTTAGTTATTATTAAAGAAGAAATCTTAGGTAAGGTAGAAAGACACATTCCTTCAATGTTAAACTATCAAATTCATATTGATAAAGATAGTATGTTTAATACACCTTCTGTATTTGCAATCTATGTTTCTATGTTAACCTTACAGTGGTTAAAAGATTTAGGCGGAATTGAATTTATTGAAGAAGTAAACAATAAAAAAGCAGCACTGTTATATGATGAAATTGATAGAAATCCTTTATTTAAAGGAATTGTAGCAAAAGAAGACAGAAGTACCATGAATGCTACTTTTACTTTAACAGATGATTCTTTAAAAGAAAAATTTGATTCTATGTGCAAAGAAGCTGGAATTAGCGGAATAAATGGACACAGAAGTGTTGGTGGTTATAGAGCTAGCATGTACAATGCATTGCCTTTATATAGCGTACAGGCTTTGGTTGATGTGATGAAAAGCCTAAGCCCATCCTAACCTTCCCAAAGGGAAGTAACTCTCACTGTTGAGAAACAATTAAACAGTTAAACAATTACACGATTCAACAAAAGTAAGAATGAAAATATTAGCGAACGATGGAATTTCTAAAAGCGGAATAGATGCTTTAGAAAAAGGAGGATTTGAAGTACTAGATATAAAAGTAGCACAAAATCAGTTAGAAAGTTATATCAACGAAAACAATGTTGATGCAATTTTAGTAAGAAGTGCAACACAGGTAAGACAAGAATTAATGGAAGCTTGCCCAAGTTTAAAATTAATTGGACGTGGTGGTGTTGGCTTAGATAATATAGATGTAGAGTATGCAGAAGACAACGGTCTGCATGTAATCAACACCCCAAAAGCTTCATCTGGCTCTGTGGCAGAATTGGTTTTCGCACACCTTTTTGGGATGGCTCGTTTTTTACATTCTTCTAATAGAGAAATGCCTTTAGAAGGAGATTCTCGTTTTAAAGAATTGAAAAAAGCATATTCTGAAGGAATTGAATTAAGAGGAAAAACTATTGGTATTATTGGTTTTGGACGTATCGGTCAGGAAGTTGCAAAAATTGCAATTGGAGTTGGAATGAATGTTTTAGCTACAGATGATGAGGTAACAAGCGCACCAATTACTTTAGAGTTTTTTAACGGACAAAAAACTACTTTTATTATTGAAACGGTAGATAAAGAAGAACTTTTAAAAGAGTCGGACTTTATTACTTTACACACGCCGGATCAAGAAGATTATATAATTACGGCATCAGAATTTGAAAAAATGAAAGATGGTGTAGGCATTATAAACACTGCAAGAGGTGGAATTTTACATGAAGTAGATTTAGTACAAGCTATAGAAAGTGGTAAGGTACAATTTGCAGGTTTAGATGTTTTTGAAACAGAACCTACTCCGGCAGTGCAATTATTAATGAATCCAGAAATTTCTTTAACTCCGCATATTGGAGCTGCGACCAAAGAAGCACAAGATAGAATTGGTGTTGAATTGGCAAACCAAGTTATTGCTTTGTTAAAGAATTAAAAAAGTTTCTCAAAACAAAATTCTTGAAAAAATAATTTCATTCGAAGTGACAGTTAGTTTATAAAAACAACAACTGTCATTTCGAAATGAACTTTTTTAAGTGATTGAGAAATCTCATCCATACCTAATATTTAGAATCTTCATCTGAATTACAAAAAAGAAAACATGATTAAAGAAAATCTATTAGAAATAAAACAATCACTTCCAGAAAATGTAACCTTAGTTGCTGTTTCTAAAACCAAACCAATAGAAGACTTGCAAGAAGCGTATGCTGCTGGTCAGCGTATTTTTGGTGAGAATAAAATTCAGGAAATGGTGGATAAATATGAGGCTTTACCAAAAGACATTCAATGGCACATGATTGGTCATTTACAAAGTAATAAGGTAAAGTACATGGCACATTTTGTAAATTTGATTCATGGGGTTGATAAATTCTCTACTTTAAAGGAAATCAACAAGCAAGCAAAAAAACATGATAAAGTTATCAACTGTTTATTACAAGTTAAAATAGCCAAAGAAGACACCAAGTTTGGCTTATCTTTTGATGAAATAAATGAAATTTTAGCATCAGAAGCATTCGCTGAATTAAAGAATATAAAAATCACTGGTTTTATGGGAATGGCCACGTTTACAGACAATAAGGAACAGCTACAAGAAGAGTTTTTATCTTTAAAAACATTTTTTGATGCACACAAATTGAAAACTGTAACTGAAAACTGTAACCTAAAAACACTCTCTATGGGAATGAGTGGAGATTATATGCTTGCTATAGAAAATGGCAGTAATATGGTAAGAGTTGGCAGTTCAATATTTGGTCAAAGAAATTATAATGCTTAATTTTATCGTAAAAGAAAACGACTTTGTACGCAATTTTAGATATTGAAACCACAGGAGGAAAATTTAATGAAGAAGGCATCACAGAAATTGCTATCTATAAATTTGACGGCCACACTACAGTAGACCAATTCATTAGCTTAGTAAATCCGGAAAAAGCCATTCAAGAGTTTGTGGTAAAACTTACGGGCATTAATAATAAAATGCTTAAAAATGCACCTAAATTCTATGAAGTTGCTAAACGTATTATAGAAATTACTTCAGATTGTATTTTAGTGGCTCATAATACTACTTTCGATTATAGAATTTTAAGCACAGAATTTGATCGATTAGGCTACGATTTTAATAGAAATACCTTGTGTACGGTAGAATTGAGTCAGAAATTAATTTTAGATCAACCTTCTTACAGCTTAGGAAAACTTACCAAATCTTTAGGAATACCAATTACAGATAGACATAGAGCTTCTGGAGATGCTTTGGCAACTGTACAATTATTTAAATTGTTGTTAGAAAAAGATACGAATAAAAGTATTATACAAAGCTCTATCAAGTATTTTGATAGAAGACATCAAAAGCAAAAATTAAGAAGTTTAATAGAAGAAATTCCAACTGTACAGGGAGTTTTTTACATTCATGATAAAGAAGGTAGAGTTATATTTATTGGAAAAGGAAAGAATATAAAATCGGAAGTAAACAACCTCTTTTTAAAAGTAACCAAAAGAGCCGTTAAAATTCAGGAAAGAGCACAATCTATTTCTTTTGACAAAACAGGAAATGAACTTTTTACCCGTTTAAAATATGCTATCGAATTAGACGCTTTAACTCCTAAATTTAATTTTAAAAAGAATCCGAAATTTATTACTCAAGATTTTAATAATGAAGATTTTATTATCATTGAAAAAGGAAGAGAAGTAGAAGAAAATGCGGTAATCTTAATAGAAAACAACGAGGTTTTTGGTTGTGGTTACACAAACTTAAGTAATCAGGAAAGTAGGATAGATATTTTAAAAAAGATCTTAACACCTATTGAAAACAAGATTCAAGCAAAAAATATTATCAAAAATTACATCAATAAAAACAAAGTACAGAAAATTATTAGATTGTAAATGAAATTTTTTACCCTACTACTCCTACTCTCATCAACTTTAATTATTGCACAGAAAAGTAAAACTACTACAATGGGTAAAACCACTTTAGCAGAATTACAAATGACAATTTACGATAAAGACTCTACGGCAACCGCTGTTGTTTTGTACGAACACGCAAACAGGTATCCAGATAGAGATAATGACGAAATTCCTAGAACAGATTACTACTATCGAATTAAAATTTTAGATAAAGCATCTTTTGATTTAGCCGATATTACTATTAACTTATACGAAAAACAGAAAGTTAAAGATATTAGTGCAGTTACCTATAATATTACCGATAATGGTACTATGAACAGTACATATCTTAACGGTAAAGATATTTTTACAACTAAAGAACGAGATACATGGACGGTTAAAAATTTTACGTTACCTAATATAAAAGAAGGGTCTGTTATAGAATATACCTACAGTGTTTTATCTCCGTATTTAAGCATTAACGATTGGGAGTTTCAATCTGACATACCAAAAATTAAAAGTGAGTTTGATGCATCTATCTTAGGAAATTATCAATACAATATAAAAAAAACAGGCTATTTACAATTAGACAAAGACGAACCTTCCGTAGATAAAAAATGTGTTTATATTGATGGTATAGGTGAAGGAGGATGTGCAACCTATTCTTATGGAATGAATGATATTCCTGCTTTTAAGGAAGAAGATTATATGTTGAGTAAGAAAAATTACATCTCTAAAATTTCTTTTGATATAAAATCGATTACGAGTTACAGAGGTGTTATAGACAACTTAACGACTACTTGGAAACAAGCAGATAAAAGCTTAAAAGATCGTTTTTTTAATAATCAAACCTCAAAAAAAACTTTTTTTAGAAAAAATATTTCTGAAGCTATTTTAGAAACTGAAAATAGTTTAGAAAGAGCACAAAAAATTTACACTTTTATTCAGAATCATTACACTTGGAATGATAAATATTGGACCAATGAAGATGCAAAAGTAAAAGAAGCATTTCAGCAAAAATCTGGTGATGTTGGTGAAATAAATATTTCGTTATACAACAGCTTAAAAGCTGCGGACATAGATGCCAATTTAGTCGTTTTATCTACAAGAGAAAACG
Organism: Polaribacter sp. 20A6; assembly: GCF_011378915.1. NCBI lineage: Bacteria > Pseudomonadati > Bacteroidota > Flavobacteriia > Flavobacteriales > Flavobacteriaceae > Polaribacter > Polaribacter sp. 20A6. The sequence goes on along the minus strand of NZ_WTPZ01000001.1, from coordinate 772,595 downwards.
GAATTCCTACAAAAATATTCCCAGTTATTTATGACTATAATTATGTGATTGTACAAGCAGTTATAGATGGTAAACCTTATTTCTTAGACGCAACAGACAAATTTATTCCTTTTGGAGAAGTTCCATATAGAGTCTTAAATGGAGAAGCTAGAATAATCAACTTTAAAGAAGAAAGCTCTTGGGTAACTTTAAAGCCAAAATACAGATCATCTTTAAACATAAACTCTAGCCTTACGTTAGATGAAGAAGGCGTATTTATAGGATCTGTAATGATGATAAGAGATGGTCTTTTAGCAACGGAGCAAAGAAAAAAGATGTCGTTAACCAATGAAGATGGTTATTTAGAAAATTTTGAAGCTAAATATCCAAATCTAGAAGTTGATGAATATGAAAGACACAACTTAGAAAACCTAGATAAAAAATTAGAAGAAAAATTTAAGATCCGATTAGAAATGGATGAAGTCCTAGGTAACAAAATAAGAATAAACCCTTTTCTTTTTAATAGAACAAAACAAAATCCTTTTAAATTAAAAGAAAGAAATTACCCTGTAGATTTTGGGTATGCTAGACTGAATAATTTTTACTTAAGCTTAACAATTCCAGAAAATTACACGATTATAAATTTACCTAAAGACAAAGCAATATCCTTACCTAATAAAGGTGGTAGATTTATACTTAAAACAGTAAAAAAAGGAAATACGATTACTGTTTTAACAAGAATGCAAATCTCAAAAAAAATATTTTCTGTAGCAGAATATTATGCTTTAAAAGAGTTTTACAAACAAATTATTATTTCTGAGAGTGGTTATATAATTTTAGAAAAGAAATAAATACATTTTTCTAGCTATCATTAACATTCAAAATACCTATAATCTAAAACCAGTAATCGAGACAATCATATTATTATTATGATTGCGAATATAAAATGACTGCATATCAATTTTATTTAATAGATTAGCGGCAGATACATTTTATGGATTTAGAGCAATTAATTTTACAATTTCAAAAAAAGGACGTTAAAGCCTATGAAAAACTATACAATATGTATTGTGATAGTATTTCTGGTGTTGTAAATAACATTGTTAAGAATGATGATGTTGCACAAGAAATTACGCAAGATGTCTTTATAAAAGCCTGGAATAAAGCAGATTCTTATTCTGCAAAAAAAGGACGTTTTTTTACGTGGATACTAAACATAGCAAGAAATGCAGCTATCGATTATACACGTTCTAAGAAATTTAAACAGTCTAAACAAAACCATAACTCAGATTTTTTCGTAGATATATTAGAAACCAGTGATAGTTTAGATACTGCTACTGATACAATTGGCTTAAAAGAGTTTGTTACCAAATTAGGAGACAAATGTAAAGCAGTAATTGAATTATTATATTTTAAAGGGTTTACACAAAAAGAAGCCTCTGAAGAATTAGAAATGCCAATTGGCACCATAAAAACAAGAAATAGAAATTGCATAGGCGAATTACGCACCATGCTTGGAGTTTAAATAATGAATATAAAAGAATACATAACATCTGGGATTTTAGAACTGTATGTTGCAGGCTCGCTTTCTGAAAAGGAAAATGAGGAAGTGCATGCTAAAATTAAAGAATACCCAGAAGTATTGGCCGAAGTTGTATCCATAGAAAAAGCAATTGCAAAACTAACTGCTGCTGCTAAAAAAGATGCTCCATATTCATTTTCAGACATAAAAAATCAATTAATAATTGAAGAAACAAAAGTAATCTCTATTACTAAACCGAAAACAAATTGGTTACAATATAGTGGTTGGGCAGCTTCTTTATTAATAGGAAGTGTACTTATCTGGACACTTACACAAAACAAGCAACTTAAAGATCAGGTTGCTACAGAAAAACAACAATTAGAAGAACAAATAGACAAAGCTTCTAACAGCTTAGCAGAAGCAGAAAAATTAATTGATATCTTTAGAGATAAAGACATTGTTTCTGTGCCTCTAGCGGGTCAAAAAGTATCTCCAACATCTTACGCAAAGGTATATTGGGATAAAAAAACAAAAAGTATTTATTTAGATGCTAAAGGATTACCAGCACCTCCAAAAGGAAAGGTATACCAAGTTTGGTCTTTAAAACTAAGTCCTTTAACTCCAACAAGTTTAGGTACAATAGACACTTTTATGGCAGATACAAACAAAATATTTACCATAGAAAATGCCAACGAATCTGAAGCATTTGGAATTACTTTAGAGCCTGCAGGTGGTAGTGAATCTCCTAATCTAGAGCAATTGTATACTTTAGGTGCCGTAGCGTCTTAGACTTATTATAATTGTCATTTTTCTATAGTTTTCTTGATTAAAAAATAATATTGTCATACTGAATTTTATTTAGCATCTCACCTATTGAAAGTCAACAACTTTATCAATCTGAATGAAATACGGCTTGATAAAGTTTATTACTTTTAAAGATTCTTATCCGATAAATTAAAGGACATTAAAAGTATAATCATCTAAAAAAGACATCTTTACAAACTACTTTATAATTCATACTTTATTCACTTTTAATACACTCGAAAATAGGTTAATTTTACGCGTCTTAAAAAAGTTAAGAATAAACGAAAACAAATGTTTAGACATCAAGGTAAAAGCAGAACTTTAAAACATAATTTAAGAATTGCAACCATACTTTCTTTTGTAGCTGGAATTGTAAATGTTAGCGGTTTTTTGGCATTTAAACAATTAACTACAAATGTTACAGGGCATTTTGCCTTGTTTATTTATGACGTTGCTAATTTTGATTTTTGGAAAGGAACAATTTATTTCCTTTATATTTTCTCATTTCTTTTAGGTTCTTTTTTATCTAGCTTTCTGATAGAAAAATATAGTGAAAACAAAAAACTGAATGTCTTTGTATTGCCAACAGTTATTGAGTGCCTTGTTTTAATTTCTATAGGGCTTATTAGTAATTTTATGGAATTAGAATACGCAAACCTTATTATCTGTTTATTACTTTTTGCTATGGGATTACAAAACTCCTTTGTAACAAAAATTTCTAATGCAGTAGTAAGAACGACACACTTAACGGGTTTATTTACAGACTTAGGAATTGATCTTTCTTTATTATGTTTTCCTAAATTGGCACCACAGAAAGAATTACTGAAATCTAATATCAAACTCCGAGTTTATATTATTCTATTCTTTTTTGCAGGAGGATTAATAGGTGGTTTTTTCTATTCTAAATTAGATTTAAAGTTAAATACTTTAATTTTAGCTGCATTGTTTTTATTAGCAAGCTTATTCTTTGATGATTTTAGATATAAAGTTATAAAAACGAGGCGAAAATACTATCAAAAAAAGAAAGTCCAATAACACTTAAAACTATAGCGTCCCTCCTATTAAATGAATTCTTTAGAAGATACTTCTTTTATAAAATATTAAACAAAAAAAGGCTTCCTAAAATAGAAAGCCCAAACTAAAGAAAAAAAAATACTATTAATTTCTTAATAGCTCTTTTTGTAAAATTGCTTCATTAATATTTACTTTAACGTATTTATGGCTATTAAAAAATTTCTTTTTAGAAGCTAACTCAATAGTTGCTACCACATCTCCGTTATTTTTCTCTTTGATTGATTTAATTTGAACTTTTTCTCCTTTTACATTTTTGTAATTCGCAAGTCCACCTTTTTTTATAATAAAGTTCGCTCTAGGAAAATCTATATGTTCATAATTATTATTACTCACCTCTCCAACGACAAAAACACCGCCTACTTTGATGTCTGAATTAGAGTTTTGAGAATACATAATACTTGATAAAAAAACGAATAAAAAACTGAATAATAGGTTATACTTCATAAGAAAAAAAATTAATATTAGTAATAACTCAAAAATAATGAAAATCTATAAAATTACAATATCTATAAAATAAGAAATCTTTATTATTGAATAATTAAAAATTACCCTATAAAATAAACGAGTTTAGCAATATTTAAGTTTTTTTCTCTAACCGATAATATATTTTAATTCTCCATTTAATTTGAGAAGTAATTTTTAATTAAAAGATGATATTTTTTTAAAACATAACCCTCTGATAAATAGGTGATATCGTTTTTGTTTTAAAAAAAAGTTATATTAGCAATAGTATAATCTTGTATCTAAAATACTTTCAACCTAAAAAAAATCATATAAATGAGAAATATAATCTTTTGCTTATTGCTTGTAATGATTACTATTGGATGTAAAAAAAGTGTCGTTTACAATGATCCAATTCCTAAACATGATAGTTTAACGATTGCTTCTAAATTTGTGAATGAAGACCGAATCATTAATATTTGGACGCCACCAAATTACAACGAAACTTTAGATAGCTTACCTGTTTTGTATATGCCAGATGGCGGAATTAAAGAAGATTTTCCGCATGTAGCCAATACTTTATCGAGCTTAATTACAGCAAATAAAATACCTCCTCACATTTTAGTGGGAATAGAAAACACCAAACGTGGAAGAGATTTATGTGGACCTTCAAATATTGAATACGATTTAGGTTATATACCAAATGCTGGAGGCGCAAATAACTTTAGAGATTTTATTAAAAATGAATTATTTGTAACAATTGATAAAAACTATAGAACACTTCCTAAGAAGGCAATTATAGGTGAATCTTTAGCAGGATTATTTGTGGTAGAAACCTTTCTTTTAGACAACAACATGTTTGATGCTTATATAGCAATAGATCCTTCTTTATGGTTTAATGAAAACTACTTGGTGAACAATTTTGAGAACTTATCTGAGGACAATTATAACAATAAAAAGAAGCTTTGGTTTGCTAGTTCTGATGCTGTTGATATTTCTAAACATACTAAAACGTTAAATAACAAATTAGAGCAATCTGATAAGAACTTAATTTGGAAATATACTGACGAACCAAACGAACAACACAATACCATTTTTAGAGCCACCAAAGAAAAAGCATTAATCTGGGCGTTAAATAACTAATTTAAACAACGTAATTACTATTTATTGCTACAAAAAAAATGTCTATCACATTGTTGTAATAGACATTTCATCAAACTAAAAATTAACTTATTTATTTAGATTTCTGCTTTCGCGTAAATACAAGATAAATCTTTATAAATTCCTTTCAATTAAAACGTGTACGTTATGGTGGCTTTGGCAAAAAACGGTGTTCCTGGTGTAAAATGAATTTCTTCTACAGAATCTGTTTCATTTTGTAACCTGCTTTCTGTTGCAAACTGAGTTTCATTCCACTCAACATCAAAAATATTTTCTAAAGCAACACCAAAAGTAACGTCATTAGTAACTTTATAATTGATATTAAAATCACTTACTACATACCCTTCTGCAGTTATAGAATTATCTTCATTCGCTGCTCTATCCGCTAAATAACGATAACGCAATCCACCAGAAAACTTCCCTAAATCACTAAAATAAATCCCACCTGCCATTGTAAAACTAGGCGCTAACGGAATGTAATCTTCTCCGTCTTCTGCTTCTAAACTTCTTGCGTGTGTAACTGTTGCATCTGTATCAAAATAAATATGACCTGTTAACTGATAACGGATTCCTAAATCCAATCCAAAACGCTCAGACTCTCCAGATGGCTCTACAATACCAGCGTCACCAACGTACACAAACTCTTCTTCAGAGAACAAGTACCAAGCTGCCGTGTTTACCACTAAGTTCTTCGTAGGTTTCCAAATATTTCCTAAGTCTGCTCCGTAGGCTCTTGGTAGAACTTTGTCTGCATTTTCTTGTAAAACAACTCTTGCATCATTAGAATGAAAACCAATTCCTGATTTTAAAAACCATTGTAAATTATCGTTTTGCGTATATAAAAAGTTCAATTTAGGATTTACAATTGCCTTTGTTTTACTCAATGTTTCATACGTTGTACTTAAAGCATCATTGTATAAAAACTTAAAATAATCTAAACGAACAGATGGCGCTATTTTAAATTTTCCAATCTCGAATTCTGAGTTAAAAAATGCATATAAATTGCTTTGTTTTACATCACCTAATTGAATGTTATTTAACAATTCACTTCTATTTTTTGTGTGCGATAATTCGTTATCAGAAATTAAATCGTAACGTAAACCAATCCCTTTTGTAAACTTCGCTTCTACGTTTCCATACTCTTTTGTGCTGATGATTTTCGCATTCATTCCGTAAATACTTCTATCCTCAAATTGTTTAATTTGATCTCCGTTTATAGCATCCTCTAAAAAGAACGTAAAGTTAGAATACAATTCAAAATCGTATTTAGAATAAAATGTATTTGCTTCTAAAATTGAACCATTCTCTAAAGTTTTTTGCAATTGCGCATTTAAGTTAGATCTAGAAGTAGAACCACCTTCTGTATCATCAATAGAACCAAAACGATTAATCAATCCACTTTCTACAGCTCTAACGGGTACTTGACCAGAAGCATCCCAAGAACTTGTAAAGTGAGAAGCTGTTAGTGTTAACTTATCTCTTCCGTTTAAAAACGTATTGTATTTTGCAAAAAGATTCAATCTATTAAAGTTTTGTGGAGATTCGTAAGCACCATCAAACTCTATATATTCTACAGCAACATAGGCATCGTTGTTTTTAGAATTTTCTAATAAATTAAACATCCCAACGGTTCTTAAAGAGTTAAAATCTCCATAACCAACAGATATCATACTTTTATCAATGGCTGTTTTTGTATCAAAATTTACATAACCAGCAGTATTAAAATCACCTTGATTTGCGTAATAAGGTCCTTTTCCAAAATCTATTTTTTGTATGGTTTCTGGTATTACAAAATGTAAATCAGAATATCCTTGTCCGTGTGCATGAGAAACCATGTTTATTGGCATTCCATCTACAGAAAGTGCAATATCTGTTCCGTGATCAATATCAAAACCTCTTAAAAAAATTTGTTCTGCTTTTCCTCCTCCAGCATGCTGACCGATAAACAAACCAGGAACTTTTCTTAAAATTTCTTGAGAATTATTTACAGGATTTACCTGTACATCTATATTTGTTAAGGTTTGTAACGCATTTATTTCTTTACGCAATACCAATTCTTCTAATTGAAAAATTTTCGTTTCTAGGTGTATGGTAATTCCGTTTTTTAAATCTTGTTCAGTTACTTTTAACGTCTTTGTACCAAAACCTAAAATACTTATCTGTAATGTATTATTTACAGCTGTTTTTTCTAGAATAAAACTTCCAGCTTCATTTGTATGTGTATGTAAATTAGAGTTTTGATTGATAATATAAACGTTTTCTAAAGGTTCATTTAGCGGATTTAAAACAATCCCTTTTAACTGCTGACCATAAGAATGCAAACAGAGTGTTATCGCAAAAAATAGTAGTAATTTGTTCCTCATATTTTAAAATTTTCGCGAATTTATATATTTTTTATGTTAATTTCTGTTAAAGAACCTAACTGATATATAACACTTAGTAATTGCGTTTTTAAAACTTTAGTTTCTTCAATTTCCTCATTCACTTTTATCAAAACAAGTGATATTAAATACGTATTTTAAGAATCTCTAATACGACGTACCTTCATATCCATAATAATCTAAATTGGTGTAATTCCGTTGCATTAAATAGAGGTTGTTTGTAAATTTTGAAATATCGAAAGAAGTTTCTAAATATATAGGACGAAAAGATTGTCACGCTTTTAACAAAAGATGTTTTATTTTAATTATTTTTGAAATCCTTTGTAAACAAAGAGAAAACAGTTTAAAAAATACTATATCATTAAAATGAGTATAGTATTGTAAAAGAAATTTATATAAAATTTGAAGAATAACGATAAAAACACTTCTTGGAAATACCGTATTCATGAAATTATTTATGAAGCGGACACTAAAGCTGGTAAATTATTTGATGTTATCTTATTAATAGCTATTCTTGCTAGTATTTTATTAGTGATGCTAGAAAGTATTGAAAGCTTTGACACAAGGTATCACACTTTTTTAAACATAGCTGAGTGGGTTATTACCATCCTTTTTTCCATTGAATATATATTAAGAATTATTTCCATAAAAAAACCTTTTAAGTATATCTTTAGTTTCTATGGAATTATAGACCTACTTTCTACAATTCCAAAATACCTTTCATTATTTTTAGTGGGCTCTCATCATTTAGCAGCTTTAAGAGCTTTACGACTGTTAAGGGTTTTTAGAATATTAAAACTAGCTAGATATGTTGGTGCTTCTAATAGATTGTTGGTCGCTTTAAAAATGAGTAGAACCAAAATTTCGGTCTTCTTATATTTTGTAGTGATACTATGTGTTATTTTAGGTACCATTATGTACATGATAGAAGGTCCAGAAAACGGATTTACAAGCATACCCACAAGTGTTTATTGGGCAATTGTTACTTTAACAACTGTAGGTTATGGAGATATTGCTCCACACACGCCTTTTGGTCAGTTTCTTGCAAGTATTATCATGATTTTAGGATACGGAATTATAGCGATTCCTACAGGAATTGTTACAGCAGAAATGACAAAAAGTGCAAATAATAGCGTAGATACAAATACACAAGCTTGCCCAAGTTGCTCAAAAGAAAACCATAAAGATGGCGCTCAATTTTGTTATAACTGTGGTAGTAAATTAAACTAAATGACTTCTAATAATTATTTAATTACCATTGTTGGTCCTACTGCAATTGGTAAAACAGCCTTAAGCATTCAATTAGCAAATCATTTTAAAAGTGCTATAATTTCTTGCGATTCTAGACAGTTTTATAAAGAAATGACTATTGGTACCGCCGTACCAGACAAAGAGGAATTAGCGGCAGCAGCACATCATTTTATTCAGAACAGAAGTATTTTTGAAGATTATAATGTAGGTTCTTTTGAACGAGATGCCCTTGCAAAATTAAACGATCTTTTTAAAGAAAACCCAATTCAGATAATGGTTGGTGGATCTGGTTTGTATGTAGACGCCGTTTTAAAAGGATTGGATTATTTTCCAGAAGTAGATCCTAAAATAAGAGAAGCCTTAACGCTTAAATTAGAAAAAGAAGGTGTAGCAGTTTTGCAGGAACAATTAAAAGAACTAGATCCAGAAACTTACAATGTAATTGAATTACAAAACCCTAAACGGGTGATGAGAGCCTTAGAGGTTTGTATTGGTTCAGGAATTCCCTACTCCACTTTTAAAAACAAGCCAAAAGCACCTAGAAATTTTACTTCTATTAAAATAGGTTTAGATGCAGACCGCACAATTATTTATAATAGGATAAATATGCGAGTAGATATTATGATGGAAAATGGCTTGCTAGAAGAAGCTAAAAACTTATATCCTCATAAAAGTTTAAACGCCTTGCAAACGGTTGGTTATAGAGAATTGTTCTCTTATTTTGATGGTGATTTCACCAAAGAATTTGCCATTTCAGAAATTAAGAAAAATACCCGAAGGTTTGCAAAACGCCAAGGTACTTGGTTTAAAAGAGATGAAACAACCTTATGGTTTGATTATCAAACGGACATAAACACCATTATTACTGAAATTTCTGATAAAATTAACATATCAAAACCGTAAAAACTTTTGTAATTCATTCGCTTTTATATCTTTGTTGCACAAAAAATCAAAATAACATGAAATCAAAAATTATATGTATTGCCTTTGCTTTAATTAGTTCTATTTCTATTGCACAATCTAAAGTTGGTACAGTAGATAGTGAATATATTATCACTCTAATGCCTGAAACAAAAGTGGTATCAGAAAGATCTCAAAATTACGGAGCAAAATTAGATTCTTCTTTTACCATAAAAGTAGAAACTTATAAAGCCAAAATAAAAGCTTTTAAAAAGAATGAAAAAACGCTTGGGGAATTAGCAAAGCAAGCTGAATACAAAGAATTGGCAGAAATGGAAGCTGATATTAAAAAATACCAGCAAAACGGAAACCAACTAATGCAATTAAAGCAAGACGAATTAATGCGTCCTTTATATTCTAAATTAAGCAACGCCATTGCTACAGTTGCCAAAGCAGAAAAATACACACAGATTTTAACCATAACTGGTAACGAATTTGCATACATAGACAACAAATTTGATATTACAGAATTAGTCTTAAAAAACTTAGGAATTGCAATTCCTGTTGCAGAAGGAAAATAAATTTTTCTCTCAAAATATTTACTATAAAGCCTCTCAGAAATGTGAGGCTTTTTTTTTGTTTTAAGAACACAGGTTAACCTTATATACATGTAACCATGACAACTATCATTTTTAGTAATCGTACAATTTTTTACTTTTAAATTTTTGCTAAAATCACTATCTTAGCTAACCTGCTTTTATTAAAAATAATTCAACTTAATCTTTTAACTTATTACCAACAACACCAATGAGAAAACTTATTATAACTGCTTTATGTTATTTCCTATTTATAATTTCTATAAACGCCCAATCAAAAGTATTTTATGTTGATTTAAAAGAAGGAAAAGAAATACCTGCACAACCAATTTTAGAATACACACAAAATAGCAACAATGAAAAAGCTCAAAAAATAGTTGTGTATCCATCTATAGAATTTCAAGAAATTGAAGGCGTTGGAGGTGCTTTTAATGAAATAGGCGGACTTGCTTTAATGTCTTTACCCCAAGAAAGCAGAGAAAACGTAATGCGTAATTTATTTAGTGAAGATGGCGCTCAATTTTCATTTTCTAGAACTGCCATTGGCGCTAGTGATTTTGGTGCAGATGCATATAGCTACTCCGAAGTTGCCGAAGATTATACTATGGAGCACTTTTCTATCGAAAGAGAAAAAAAGAGTGTATTGCCTTATATCAAAATGGCTTTCAAATACAATCCTAAAATGAAATTATTTGCCTCTCCTTGGAGTCCACCAGGTTGGATGAAGTCTTCTGGAATTATGGATCAAGGTAAAAATAATCGAGATCAAAATAAATTAAAAGACGATCCAAAAATTTACAAGGCTTACGCACTTTATTTTTCTAAATATGTAAATTCTTATGCAAACGAAGGTATTAAAATAGACAGAATACTTGTTCAAAACGAAACTGATGCTAACACAAATTATCCTTCTAATGTTATGCAACCAGCGCAGATGTATCATTTTATACAGCAGTATTTAAGACCTAATTTTAATAAAAACAATATGAACACAGAAATTTGGGCTGGTACATTTAGAACTCACGGTGCTTTAGATGCTTTAGAGTTTGCAAATACAGAAGGCTACCTAAACGCTGTTGACGGAATTGGATTACAATATACCAATACAAACTATTTAAAGGATCTGTCTTTTTTAGCTAAAGGTACTCCAACCATGCATACAGAAGGTGTTTGCTATAATGGTAAAAACAATATGGAACAAGCTTATAATAGACTTGGTGAAATAGCATCTTATATCAATTTTGGCGTTCCTAATTATTGTTATTGGAACATGATTTTAGACGAAACAGGAAAAAGTGGTTGGAACTGGAAACAAAATAGTTTAATTAATATTGATAGAAAAAACCAAACCGTTACTTACAACCCAGATTATGCCGTAATTGCCTTATTAAGTAAATACATGCAACCTGGTAGTAAAAGAATTGCTTCCTTTTCTAAAGAAACATTAATTTCTATTAAAAAAGAGGGTAAAGTATATTTATTCGTTCAAAACAATTCTGATACCGAAAAAAGTTATGAATGTATCGAAGCAGGAAAAACGGTTGCTACTGCTACTATTCCAAGTAAATCTGTTGCTGTTATTGTCTATTAAAGTGATAATGTAAAATAATTAACAAACAACTCATTAATAAGATTATGGGAAACCGTAAACTTTATTAAATATTTTTGCCGAAATTTATGGGGTTGAAAAAGAAATAATAAATATAATTTAAAAATTACTATGGGATTATTTAATAAATTGTTAGGGAATGCAAGTGAAGTTTCATCTGAAAAATTGAATCAAAAATATGGCAGATTACTTACTGAAAATGAAGAAATTGAATTAGGTTTTAAGCTTTTCCGTGATACATTTATGTTTACAAACAGGCGTTTAATCTTAATTGATGTTCAAGGAATAACAGGAAGTAAAGTTGAGTACAAATCTATGCCATATAAAAGTATCTCTAGATTTTCTCTAGAAACCTCAGGAACTTTTGATTTAGACGCTGAACTAAAAATTTGGATATCTAGTGAAAACATTCCTTCTGTGAGTAAAAAATTTAATAAAAGTATTGATGTTTATGAAGTTCAAAAATATTTAGCCAATAAAGTGATGTGATAAAGTGGTGATTTTTTCACTAACTTTTATTGTTAGTAATTAAAACATACTTTTTTAGACAACTTTTTTTTGTTTAAAAAATAGCATTACCTGCATCAGCACAAAACTTAGTTGATAACATTATGGGAAACCGTAAACCTTATTGAAACTTTTTGCGGAGATTTAGAGGATTGTTTTAATATAAATAATTCAGTAACAAAAAGATATTATAAAATTGAAAAAAGATATAAAAGAAGAAATTTTTAATTTAACCCAAAAATTTTTAAAAAACCCTCCACTGGTTGTTTGGGGATCAGGTGCAACAATCTCTTTTGGCCTTCCTAGTATGTGGGATTTAAATGAAGATTTAAAAAAAAATGTTCCTGGTTTCGATAATGAAAGTGATAATTTAGAAGATGAACTTGGTAAAGAAAAATATCAAGAGAAGATGCCAACTATTAGAAAAATAATTTGGAATAAAATAAACGAATCAGACATTTCTGTTTTAGATAAAATCTCTAATAACGATTTGGTAGAATTTCAAGGAATTAAAAATCTTATTTATAAATTCTCAGAAGCTCATCCTCAAGTATTAAATATCGTAACAACTAATTATGACCGTGTACTTGAATATATTATGGCTTATGAAAATATTTTATTTACAGATGGTTATAACGGTAGAGCTTTATCACTTTTTAATGAAAATTTATTTAAAAACAAGAATATTGTAAACCTTATTAAAGTCCATGGTTCATTAAATTGGTTTGAAATTAATGGAGAATTTAGATATTCACAACAAAACTTAAAAAGAAATAAGCCTCTTATAATTGCACCTGGTAAAACTAAATTCCAAGAAGCTTTTGATAGTCCATATAGAGAATTAATTCAAAAAGCCGATAATTGTATTAAAGATGCTGCAAGTTTTTTAGTTATTGGATTTGGTTTTAATGATAAACACTTAACACCAAGAGTAAAAACCCAAATAAAAAAAGGAGTCCCTATTGTACTTATAACAAAAAAAATCTCACCAAATACCTTTAAAGAAATTAAATATGCTCAGAAATATATATTATTTGAAGAGCTAACAGAAGAAAAAACGAAGGTAATATACAAATCTAGCAAAGAGAGTGAGGTAAAAGAAGTTATAATAAATGGAAATTATTGGCAATTAAATAAATTTATGGAAATTTTATAATTATGAAAGCAGAATCTTTAATAGGAAAAGTACAAAGTGTTGATACTGGTAACGTATCAATAAAAGTTGAACAAGAAGAACTACTCAATAATGTTCAAATAAATCAAATTGTTCAAATTCGATCAACAAAAACTGGTGAAAGAATTATTGGCCTTATTTCTAAAATAATGCGTAAAGCTGTTGCTGATAAAATTGATGAGGATTCCGACCCTGATTTTACAATAGAAAATGTTGTTAAAATTAATTTGGTAGGTACATTAATTCAAAAAATAGGTACAGAAAAAAATATTTTTAAAAGAACATTAAATACTGTGCCTAGTATAAATGCAGATTGTTTTTTACTACAAGGAAATGAACTATCAAATTTCATGAATATCATTTCTTCTAACAGTGAAAATCCACTTAAAATAGGGAAATATACTATTGCTGAGGAATCTGATGCAAACCTCGATGGTAATAAATTCTTTCAAAGACATGCTGTAATTGTTGGAGGTACTGGTTCTGGTAAATCTTGGACAGTTGCAAATATTTTAGAAAAGGCAACTAAATTGAAATCTATAAATAGTGTTGTATTCGATTTGCATGGAGAATACAAACCGTTAGCCAAATTAGAAAACACAACATTATTAAAAATTGCTGGACCATCTGACTCTCCAAAGGATGAAAATGTTATGTTTTTACCATATTGGTTATTATCCTATGAAGAGATTGAATCTATGCTTTTGGATAGAAGTGATAGTAACGCTCCAAATCAGTCAAGAGCTTTATTTGATCTAATTATAAAATATAAAAAAGAAAAACTCGTAAAAGAAAATCAACAAGAAATATTAAACAATTTTACCGTTGAAAGCCCAATACCATATAAAATTAGTGACGTATTAACTGAACTTGAAGAATTAGATTCTGCAAGGGATTTTTCTGCAAGTAAAACAGGAAGAGATGGACCTTTAGCAAAAAAGCTTACTAGGTTTATTCAACGACTACAAAGTAAACAGTCCGATAAAAGGTTAAATTTTATTTTTAATTCTGAAGAAGAGTTATTACAATACGATTGGTTTATTTCACTAGTTAAGAGTCTACTTGATTTTGGAAATGATAAAGGATTAAAAATTATAGATTTCTCAGAAGTTCCTTCAGATATTTTACCCCTAATTACAGGATTAATAAGTCGATTAATATTTTCAATTCAACAATGGATGGAGGAAGACAAAAGGCATCCAGTTGCATTATTCTGCGATGAAGCTCACCTCTATATACCTGCCAATACTAAAGGATCTATTGAAGAAAAAGGATTACAAAGTTTTGAGCGAATTGCCAAAGAAGGCAGAAAATATGGGATTTCATTAGTTGTTATAAGTCAAAGACCATCTGACGTTAATAAAACAATTTTAAGTCAATGTGGAAATTTTGTTGCAATGAGATTAACAAATCCTGATGACCAAAATGTAATTAAAAGGTTATTCCCTGACAATTTAGGTGGATTTTCCGATATGTTACCTATTTTAGATATTGGTGAAGCACTCATTGTTGGAGATGCTTCATTACTTCCAAGTAGAGTAATCATTGATAAACCAACAATACAACCCGATAGCGCTACCGTTAATTTTTGGGATGAATGGAATAAGAAAAAAATAGGTTCTGGAATTGAACAAGCAGTTAAGTCTTTGAGAAAACAACAAAAATAACATAGTATACTTTAATAAAAACAAAAGCATACACAAGCTTAAAAATTATTAATCCAATTATTTTCAATCATTTATAAAACTTAATTTTACTCATATATACGTAAACAAATTGTACAATGTGTATAATCAAAAAAATCTCCGAGATCGATTCTCTGAGATTTTTTGTCAATCTGAATTTATTTCAGATACTTATATCAATTTATAAAAAATTTTATTTAATGTTTTCCATTTTTCAACAACTCCGGAAACCTCTTTTTAAATTTGTTTAATCTTGGCACAGAAACCGACTTAATATATCCTTGGTTTGGGTTTCTACGTTCAAAATCTTGGTGATACTCTTCTGCTTTATAAAACTTTTTAAGTTTGGTAACTTCGGTTGCTATTTTACCATTGTACACTTCTGCATTTAATTTTGCAATCATTTTTTCTATAATTGCCTTTTCAGCATCCGTTTCATAAAAAGCAATAGATCTGTATTGTGTTCCGTAATCTGGATGTTGTCCATTTTTGGTTGTTGGATCTTGAGAACCAAAAAACACAGTTACTAAGGTTTCAAAAGATACTTTTTCTGGGTTATAATACACCGCTACAGTTTCAGAATGTCCTGTTTTTCCGGTTCCAATACTTTTATACGTTGGGTTTAACGTATGTCCGCCAGCATAACCAGAAACAGCTTCTTCTACTCCACTTACACTTTCAAAAATAGCTTCTACACACCAAAAACATCCACTTGCAAAATACGCTACTTTGGTATTTTCTTTGGCAATATAAGTAGCTTTGGTTTCAGTTTGAGTTTCTTTTTTATCAGTAAAACCGAAACAAGAAATTAATAATATTGATAAACTTAAAAAGGTAACAGACTTTAAAATATTCATTTTACTTACGGATTAGGGTTAAAAAGAAAATTGCACAAAAAACAGTTGGTCTATTTTTAGTACAATTTTCCGAACTTTTAATTTAAAAGAATCCAAGGAGTTATATTCTTGGAAACATTCAATTCCTTTTTAAGGGAATCAAAAATAATTTTAAATTACTTATATAGTCGTTACAAATAGAAACAATTTACACGTTGTTTACAACTTTAGGATTTTATTAAGAAAATGTCTTGTAAAAAATACCTGATACCCCTATTTTTGTTCAATATTAAATCAAAATAAACCAGTCTCTTTTAAGGTTTAAAGCAGGTTTAAGGTTTTTACCTTAAATTTCAATAGCTACTTTTAATCAAAATCTATTTTGATTTTAGTACTCTTTAAAAAGACGTTAACCATATACAATCTATTATACATGGAGCATTTTATAGTTTCTGCGCGTAAATATCGTCCACAAGTTTTTGCGGATGTTGTTGGGCAACAAGCCATTACAAACACGTTAGAAAAGGCTATAAAAAACAATCATTTGGCGCAAGCCTTGTTGTTTACAGGTCCACGTGGAGTTGGTAAAACTTCTTGTGCTAGAATATTGGCTAAAAACATTAATCAACAAGATGCGGAAGTTTCTGCGGATGAAGATTTTGCTTTTAATATTTTTGAACTGGATGCTGCTTCTAACAATTCTGTTGATGATATTAGAAGTTTAACAGATCAAGTTCGTATTCCGCCACAAACCGGTAAGTATAAAGTATATATTATAGATGAGGTACACATGTTATCTCAGGCAGCTTTTAATGCTTTTTTAAAGACCTTAGAAGAACCACCTGCACATGCTATTTTTATTTTAGCAACTACAGAAAAACATAAAATTATTCCGACGATTTTATCTCGTTGTCAGATTTTCGATTTTAAAAGAATTGGTGTTTTAGACGCTAAAAATTACCTGAAAGTAATTTGTGAAAAAGAAAATATTACGGCAGAAGATGATGCTTTGCATATTATCGCTCAAAAAGCGGATGGAGCAATGCGAGATGCTTTGTCTATTTTTGATAGAGTTGTTAGTTTTTCTGGAAATAATTTAACCCGTGAAGCGGTTACCGAAAACCTGAATGTATTAGACTACGAAACGTATTTTAATATGACAGATTTAATGTTGACCAACAAAATACCACAAGTATTAAATGCTTTTAATACTATTTTAGCAAAGGGTTTTGAGGGACATCATTTTATAAACGGATTGGCAAGTCATTTTAGAGATTTACTCGTTGCCAAAGACAAAGCTACTTTAGAGTTGTTAGAAGTTGGTGATGCTGCTAAAAAGAAATATTTAGAACAAGCCACCAAGGCAAGCATTCCGTTTTTAATGCAATCTATAGAAAAAGCAAATCAGTGCGATTTGAATTATAGAGCAAGTAAAAATCAGCGACTGCTGGTAGAATTAACCATTATGCAAATTGCCTCTATCACTTTTGATGGAGAAAAAAAAAAACCAGCTAACTACATAATTCCTGCTACATTTTTTCAGGCACTTTCTCCTGCTGTAAAAGAGGCTGCAAAACTGGTTGAGAAAAAAATTGAAAAACCTGTAATTGCGCAAGCTCCAAAAGTAGAACCGCCTAAACCTAGAATAAAACCGATATTAAAATCTGTTGGTAGGCGTGCATCTTCGTTATCTTTAAAAAGTATTCACGAAAAAAAGGTAGAAAAGAAAGCGGTTGTAGAAGAAAATTTTGACAACCATCCGAAAGACTTTTTTACTGAAGAAGCTTTACAGATCCTATGGAAAGAATATGTTGCGCTGTTAATTCAAAAAGGAGAGCGTAGTATGGCTTCTATTGTAGGAACAGACGTACCACAATTAGGGAAAAACTATAAAATAACTTTTTCGGTACCTAATAAGTTAATGGAAGAGCAATTTAGAAAAGGAAGATCTGAATTGATCAACTTTTTAAGAAAACGACTTAATAATTATGGTATCAGTCTTGAAGTTAATTTAAACGAAACCATAGAAAAAAAGTTTGCCTACACTCCACAAGAGAAATATAATAAGATGAAAGAAATAAACCCTCTTATAGATAAACTACGTCAGACTTTTGAGTTAGATATGTAACAACAGTTTTATTATTGCTGATTGTAAGAGCAGTCTAATAAGGGAAAGTTGAGCGATTTTAAGTGTCTTAAACTATATCCTTCGACAAGCTCAGGAAGACATTATGAGTATTCATTGGATTAGCGTTTTTAGTTAAGTAAATTGTTTTATTAAATTTAAAAACATCTCTCTAAAATACTATTATTGTAATATTTAAATACACTTATCTCAACAACAACTTTAACACTTTTAAGACAAAGAATTAAAACAATATCCTTCGATAAGCTCAGGAAGACATTGTGAGTTTTCATTGTTTTAGCGTTTTAGTTAATTAAATTGCTTTCGTTAAATTCATCCGAATTACAATTACACCAACGATTTGTCTGGCTGAGCTTGTCCAAGACTTTTTGAACCAATTACTTTGATGTACATAGGATTGGAAACTCTAATATTATCCTTCGACAGGCTCAGGATGACATTGTGAGTATTCATTGAGCAGCATCTTTAGTTAAGTAAATTACTGTCGTTAAAATATTTCCGAAGCACAATTACACTAACGTCTGTCTGGCTGAGCTTGTCGAAGTCTTTTTTAACCAATTACTTTGATATACATAGGTCTGAAAACTCAAACATGATCCTTCGACAGGCTCAGGAGGACATTTTGAGTTTTTATTGGTTTAGCGTTTTTACTTAAGTAAATTGATTTCATTAAATTATAACCAGAACACAATTACAACAACAATCTGTCTGGCTGAGCTTGTCGAAGACTTTTTTAACTAATTACTCTGATATAAATAGAACTGAAAACTCAACTGTGATCCTTCGACAGGCTCAGGAGGACATGGTGAGTATTCATTGGGTTAGCATTTTTAGTTAAATAAATTGCTTTTGTTAAATTATAACCAGAACACAATTACACTAACGTCTGTCTGGCTGAGCTTGTCGAAGACTTTTTAAATCAATTGCTTTGATGTACATAGGATTGAAAACTCAAGCGTAATCCTTCGACAGGCTCAGGAGGACATTGTGAGTATTCATTGGTTTAGCGTTTTTAGTTAAGTAAATTGGTTTTGTTAAATTATAACCAGAACACAATTACAATAACGTCTGTCTGACTGAGCTTGTCGAAGACTTTTTGAGTCAATTACTTTGATGTACATAGGACCGAAAACTCAAACGTGATCCTTCGACAGGCTCAGGAGGACATTGTGAGTATTCATTGGTTTAGCGTATTTAAGTAAATAAATTGGCTTCATTAAATTATAACCAGGACACAATTACACCAACGATTTGTCTGTCTGGCTGAGCTTGTCGAAGTCTTTTTTTTACCAATTACTTTGATATACATAGAATTGAGAACTCAAGCGCAATCCTTCGACAGGCTCAGGAGGACATGGTGAGTTTTTATTGGTTTAGCCTTTTTAGTTAAGTAAATTGGTTTCATTAAGTTAAAACACAATTATAATAACGATTTGTCAGGCTGAGCTTGTCGAAGACTTTTTTTAACCAATTACTTTGATATAAATAAGATTGAAAACTAAACTGTGATCCTTCGACAAGCTCAGGATAACATTGTGAGTATTCATTGGTTTAGCGTTTTTAAGTAAATTGCTTTCGTTAAATTATAACCAGAACACAACTACACAAACGATTTGTCTGGCTAAGCTTGTCGAAGACTTTTTCACCAATTACTTTGATATAAATAGGAATGAAAAATCAAACGCAATCCTTCGACAAGCTCAGGAGGACATTGTGAATATTCATTGGGTTAGCGTCTTCCCTTAGTTAAGCAAATTACTTTCACTAAAATATTACACATTTTTACCTAAGTAAATTAAAGTACAATCCTCTTTGGTTAATTCTGTTTTTTCAAATTCAGGAATTAGGTATAATTTATCATCTTTTCTGATAAATAAAAGCACCGATTTAAATTCATTAAACAACCTAGAAACCATTGTCTTGTATTCATCTTCTGTATTAATTTCTACTTCATAAATTTTAGGATTCTCTCTAAAAGCTTCACTTAAATTAATATAATCACCTTTTGGGTTGAATAATATTTGTTGTTGCTCTATACTTAAGTTTGGGTTTTTTATTTCTTCGGAAGTTGCCAATCGATATGAACCTTGTTCTCCAAAATTATTAGAAAAACTTTCTATAGCATATTTATTTACCGCTTCACTACCCGTCATTGCAATTAAATAACCTACATCATTTAACTCGATATTATCCGTTAAGTCTTGGTTATAAATATCTATTTCAATGGCTTCTAAACCTGCTTTTAATGATTTTTGAATAAAGTTTTTATTAGAGTCTATCAAAATAACCCTTTTGTCGTTATCTTTTAAATATTTTGCAATTAACCTCGCCGGACTAGAGGCTCCAATAATTAAAATAGCATCGGATCTTTTTAGAAAAACACCCACCATTTTTGCAAACAACCTTGCTGTAGTGGCATTAAATAAAACGGTACCTAGAACAATCATAAAAACCAGAGGTGTAATATACTCTGCTCCTTCTACACCTTGTTTTAATAGCTTACTCCCAAATAAAGACGCAATACCTGCGGCTACAATTCCACGAGGTCCTACCCAACTGATAAATAGTTTTTCATTGAATTTTAATTTAGAATTTCTGGTACTTACAAAAACCGCTAAAGGTCTTATCACAAAGACAACAGCAGCAAAAAGTGTTACTGTTTTCCAGGTATATAACAAGAGTAAATCTTCCATGTTAATGTTTGCAGCCAATAAAATAAATAGGATGGAAATTAACAGAACACTTAAAGATTCTTTAAAATAAAGCAATTCTTTTAAGTTGCTTAATTTTCCGTTTCCTAAAACCATTCCCATTACCACAACTGCCAATAAACCAGATTCATGTGCAAAAACTTCCGACTCTACAAACACCAATAAAACGGTAGATAAAGAAACTACATTTAATAAGTAATGTGGAATCATTTTTTTATTGATGGCATACGCTAAAGCATGTGCAAACGTAAACCCAAATGTAGTTCCGAAAAGTAATATTTTACCAAATTCCAATAAGGCTGTTTTAGTAAAACCACTTCCACCACCTACACTAATAAACTCAAAAACCAATACTGCCACTAAAGCACCTATTGGATCTATTAAAATTCCCTCCCACTTTAAAACTGTAGAAATATCTTTTTTTAGAGGAATGTTTCTTAAAATTGGCGTGATTACAGTAGGTCCTGTAACAATAATTAAACCCGAAAATAGAAAAGAAAGTTCCCAGCTTAAATCAAAAACATAATGTGCTACCATTCCTGCTCCAAAAAAAGTAATGGTAGAACCTATTGTTATTAGTTTTGTAATTACGGGTCCTACATTTTTAATCTCACTTCTTTTTAAGGTTAAGCCACCTTCAAAAAGGATAATACTAATGGCTAAAGACACAAAGTAGTACAAACTATCTCCAGGAAAAAGACCTTTTTTTCCATTCCAGACTGGCTCTATCCATTTTGTTCCGTCTTCACTTAAAAACTCTGCAGCAATTGGTCCTACTAGTAAACCAATTAAAATTAAAGGTAATATTGCTGGGATTTTAAATTTCCATGCTACCCATTGTGCTAATATTCCTAAAATAATTATACCTGCTAATTCTATCATATATCAATCGTTCTATTAAATGTAAAAATAAGAATGTTTGCCTATCATAAAAATAAAAAAGCAGTTTTTTATTTTTTCTAAAATTTACATTATTCTACAGATAAATGAAACTATATATCTCTTTTTTACATAAAGTTTATAAAATTACAAATAACACTACGTTTTCTTAAAAATTAAAATTTATTTTTCAGTATAGAACTCTAAGAACTGATGGTTTTAAAAACGAATGTATAGAATCAAAAAACTTAAAAAATAGGTGTGATAATTAATTTTGAAGTTAAAACTTTAAAGCTAAGTAGTTAATTGAATAGTATTTAGTTTAAAAACAAGTAAATGTCTGGTTGAGTGCAGTCGAAACCTATTTAATAGTCTAATACTTCTCGACTGTGTTAGACCTGACAATAGTAAGTTTAATAACCAAAAAGAAATAGAACAATTTAAGTTGAACAAAAAGCAAGTATTTATCTACTACCCCCTATAATTCTTTTGTTTTAGCCGCAACTTTTATTGATTTCTAACGAAATACACTTACAAAACGATTGCTTTTAAACATAGCACACCACAAGTAAATAAAAAATGTAAGGTACTTTTTAATGAAAATTGCACTATTTTTGACGTTCAATTTTTTTTGAAGGTACACTATTTTGTAAAACAGGTTATTATAGCTGTCGTATTACCTAATTGTAATACGAATGCTTCCCCTATTTTTAAAGTAGATAGAAAACCTTTGTAAATGCTAAAGAATTAAATCTATAGCTTATTTGAGCTTTAGATTACAAAAAAATATAAAAGTATGTTAGGACTACAATTTGAAACCGAAACTTCTTGGGCAGAAATAGCCAAAGATAATTTACAGCAAATACTTACAGACCATGCATTTTTAGAGCAAAAAGCAGCTTCTAATGCAGTTTCTATTATTATTAATTATTCTGAAGAGACAGAATTGGTAAAGGAAATGAGCAATATTGCTATTGAGGAAATGCAACACTTTAAAATGGTGCATTTGTTAATGGTAAAACGCGGAATGGTTTTAGGACGTGAGCAAAAGAATGATTATGCTATCCGATTGCAAAAATTCTTTAAAAAGACTGGAGACAGAACCGATGCTTTAATTCAGCGTTTGTTAGTTGCTGCCTTAATTGAAGCAAGAAGTTGCGAGCGTTTTAAAGTGTTTTCTGAAAACATGGAAGATGAGGAATTGTCTAAATTCTACAATAACTTAATGATTTCTGAAGCAGGACATTATACTACTTTTTTACAATTTGCACGCCAATATCAAGACAAAGAGATTGTTAACGAAAAATGGAATGCTTTACTAGCTTTTGAAGCAGAGTTGATGAAAGAACGTGGTAATACGGCTAAAATACACGGATAAACACTAGATATGGATATAGATAATATTTCTAAAATTGAACATTTTTCTGCTTTTGTAGATTTGAGTTTAAAAGAGTTTTGTGATCAGTTTAGTTTGGTTTTATCATTACCTGAAATGACTTTTATAACTGAAGGTGAAACAGAAAGTGCAGAAGTTAACTTTAACGGAATCGATTATAACATAAGCAAACCTTATAAAATTGGAACCTTAAATGAATGGGATGATAATGTACCAAAAGAGCATAATTTTGGTATTGTATTAAATATTGATAAAGCAAATACCGATTTTAACAACACCAAATTAGAAGCAATAGCCAACGTTATTGCTACCAATTTTAATACAGATCTTTTATATTATAGAACCTGGTTTTCTAATGGTTTTAGCACAGAAAAGGTTCACATATTTACACCGAATAAAAAATAACAAATGTTCTCTAAAGAAGAATCAGCACTTTTACGAAAAGATTTTTGGACTAGTTTTGGGAAATCTTTCCCTAGAAAATGGTTATTATACAACACTAAAATTAAAGGTTTCTCTTTTAAATTTGTTGCAGAAAGAAAACAAGCCATGGTTTGTTTAGATATTGAGAACCCAGATGAATTGGTGAATTTGCTTTATTACGACCAAATGTTATCTTTAAAAACATTGCTAGAAACAGAGTTACCAGAGGTGATTTTTAACGATGAATTTGAGCTAGAAAGCGGTAAAATAATTCATAGAATTTATGTTCCTTTCGAAGGAAAATTTAGTGTATATAATAAAAATTCTTGGAGAGATTGTTTTGAATTTTACATGGAAACCATGCCTAAATTCGAGCTCTTTTTTTACGAATATGAAGATATTATAAAGAACATTTAGTCTTCATTTTTTGTGATTTTAAATCAACTATTTACTTCTTTTTTTATATGATTTAGAGCTTTTTTTTATTAATTTTATTATCTCTAAAGATGAAACCACGTCATTTAACACCTCTATAAATTCAAAAAAACACCTAAACCAAAGATTCAACAACAAGTACCTAATGTTTTGATTTTAAATCTTTTAAAACAAAATAACACCACTAAAAACAAAGCTATCAATTTTTCTTATAGTCTATATTTTGTTTGCGTTAAGGATTGGAACGGCATCCTTTTTGTTTTTA
The DNA here is from genome assembly GCF_011378915.1 of Polaribacter sp. 20A6. NCBI lineage: Bacteria > Pseudomonadati > Bacteroidota > Flavobacteriia > Flavobacteriales > Flavobacteriaceae > Polaribacter > Polaribacter sp. 20A6. The sequence continues at coordinate 748,420 of NZ_WTPZ01000001.1, read as the reverse complement.
CAAAAAGATATAGTGTAAAGCCTGACCTTTTTAGGGAACGCCCAACTTACGAAGCGTAATTATAGCAAAAAAAAAATCGCCCTAAAAATGGACGATTCTAATAAGCTACTTTCTTCTTTTTCTATTTTATAAATGCAATGCTAAAAGGATAATTTGGTGCTTCATTATTACTAACTTTTATGGCGTTTATAATTGGGAAAATTAAATAGAAAATTCCGATTACAATGAACCCTAAAATTCCTAATCCGAAAAGAAAAATTAACGGGATACAAATTAAGATATAGATAAACATAGAGATTCTAAAATTAAGAATTGCTTTTCCGTGTGCATCCATTCCAAAGATTTCATCCTTTTTTGTGATCCATAAAATTAAGGGAACTATAAAGCCACCAATGCCGGTTACAAAATCTAATAATTGACTTAAATGAGTAAGTACTAATAGCTGTTTATCTTCTTTCATTTTTATATATAAAGTTTTAGTTGTGTACTTATTAGACTTAAAAAAGTTTGTTTTGTTACATATTTTGAGTTGTTATTTTTATAAAAAAGTATTTGAGTTAATATGTATTCTATTTGAGCAAAGACAAACTATGCATTGATTGTAATTTTGTATGGAACTTAAAAACATATATTATGAATTACTTAAATATTGACAAAGACAAAGCATTACCAGTGGTATCAGAATTAAATGTACTGTTGGCAGATTACCAAGTGTATTATCAGAAATTAAGAAATTTTCATTGGAATGTTTTAGGTAAAAACTTTTTTGAATTACACAATCAATTTGAGGACATGTATAATGATACAAAACTTAAAATTGATGATATTGCAGAAAGAATTGTCACCTTAAAATACCACCCAATTAGTAAATTATCTGATTATATAGAAGTTTCTAACGTTAAAGAATCTAGTCCATTATTAACCGATGTTGAAATGGTAGACATTCTAAAAAACGATCAGAATATAATTTTAACACAACTTTCTAAAGTAATAAAGAAAGCCAATGAAGTCGAAGATGAAGGTACGGCAGATTTAATTGGAGCATACATTAGAGAGCTAGAAAAATCTTCTTGGATGTTGAATGCATGGTCTAAAAACACGAGTGACGTATTGGACAGTAGTTTTGTAGAATAATAAAATTAGCTTACATTACTTCAAAATAATTTCATCACTTAATTAAAAAATGGATAAAATAACTGAAAAACTAGAGATCTGGAAAGATGTCTTTATCAAAAACATTCCCAACATTGCTATTGCAATAGTAGTACTATTTATAGCCTATTTTGCTTCAAGAGGAATGAACTCTATTGTAAACAAAACGATAGGAAAAAAAATAAGACAAAAATCTGTTAGAGATTTAGTTTCTAGATTTGCCTCTGCCCTAACTATATTACTTGGCTTGTATTTAGCCATGACTGTATTAAAGTTTGATGATACCCTAAAAGCCATTATTTCTGCTGCTGGCGTGTCTGGTATTGTGATTGGTTTGGCGCTACAAGGTACACTTTCTAACACTATTTCTGGTGTTGTTTTATCCTTTAGACAAAATTTAAACATTGGTAATTGGGTAGAAACCAATGGTTATTCTGGTGAAGTAATAGATATTAATTTAAATTACTTTGTTATAAAAGAGGCAGATAATAATATGGTAGTTATACCCAATAAAACCATTTTAGAAAGTCCTTTTAAAAATTATTCTCTCACCAAGAAAATGAGAATTTCTATAGAATGTGGTGTAGAATATGGTGCAGATCTAGATAAGGTAGAAGCGCTAACTAGAGAAGTAATTTCTAACAATTTTACACAAAATGAAGCTAATAAGGAAGTAGAATTCTTTTACACCGAGTTTGGTGATAGCTCTATTAATTTTTTATGCAGATTTTGGGTAGATTCTACCAATGCAATGGGAAAATTAAAGGCTAAAAGTCTCGCGATAATAAAAATTAAACAAGCGTTTGACAAAGAAAACATCAGTATCCCGTTCCCAATGAGAACATTAGAGATATTACCCAACCAACAGTTAGACATCAAGAATATTGTTGATAAAGAGCAATCTTAAACTTATAAACTTTATTCCCCCAATTACCTAAAAAGCTGAACACATTTTGTGTTCAGCTTTTTTCTTTTCTGATAAAATCTTTATGTATTTTTGCAACATGATTAAAAACGATACTATTATTGCTTTGGCAACTCCTGCTGGTGTTGGCGCTATTTCTGTAATTAGACTTTCTGGAGAAAATGCTATCACTATTGTTGATGCTTTTTTTAAATCGATAAAAAAAGGAAAGACTTTAAAGAATCAGAAAACGCACACCATTCATTTAGGACATATTATACAAAATAATATTCTTGTTGATGAAGTTTTAGTTTCTGTTTTTAAAAACCCTAATTCTTATACAGGAGAAAATGTAGTTGAAATCTCTTGTCATGGTTCTAGTTTTATTCAGCAAGAAATTATTCAATTATTCTTACAAAATGGTTGTAGAATGGCTGATAATGGTGAGTTTACCATGCGTGCTTTTTTAAACGGTAAGATGGATTTAAGTCAAGCAGAAGCGGTTGCCGATGTAATTGCTTCTAATTCTGCGGCAAGTCATCAAATGGCAATACAGCAAATGCGTGGCGGAATTACCAATGAGTTGAAAGATTTACGTGTTCAGTTGTTAGATTTTGCTGCTTTAATTGAGTTAGAACTCGATTTTTCTGGTGAAGATGTGGAGTTTGCAGATAGAACGAAGTTTAAAGAATTGGTGGCAAAAATCACTTTTGTTTTAAAGCGTTTAATTGATAGTTTTTCTTTTGGAAATGCAATGAAAAACGGAATTCCGGTTGCTATTATCGGAGAACCAAATGTTGGGAAATCGACTTTATTAAACACCCTTTTAAACGAAGAAAAAGCCATTGTCTCTGATATTGCTGGTACAACCAGAGATGCTATTGAAGATGAAATGATTATTGATGGTGTTGCTTTCCGATTTATTGATACTGCCGGAATTAGAGAAACGGAAGATGTTGTAGAGAGTATCGGGATTAAAAAAGCGTACGAAAAAGCAGAAAATGCGCAGTTGATTATTTTCTTAATCGATTCTAATAAGTACTCCTACTCTAGTGAGGAATTTTTAGAAGAAATAGAAACCATAAAAACACGTTTCCCAAACAAACGCTTGTTAGTAATTGCCAACAAAGTTGATACTTTGTCTTGTTCTGATTCTTCTATTTTGCAATCTGATATTGAGAATTTAATTCTGCTTTCTGCTAAAAACAAAACAGGAATTGAAGAACTTAAAAACGAATTGACTTCTTTGGTTAATATTGGTGCTTTAAGTAACAATGAAACTATTGTGACCAATTCGCGTCATTTTGAGGCTTTAAACAATGCTTTAATCGCTATTTCTTCTGTACAGGAAGGTATTGATCTAGAAATCTCTACAGACTTATTTTCTATTGATATTAGAGAGTGTTTACGTCATTTAGGGAATATAACTGGGGAGTATGATGTTGATAAAGATATTTTAGGACATATATTTGGGAACTTTTGTATTGGGAAGTAAGCAAGTCAAACAAAGGAAGCTAAACGAAAACAAAGTTCTTAAAATCAGTATTTTATAAAAATTATCTTTGTTTTTATTTTCTTTTAATTTACTTTTACAGGAGATTAATGGACTCATTAATCCACCTCAAAATATAATTTTCAATAGAGGTGTAATTAAATCCACCTTCTATGAAAATTACTTTAAAAAAGAAAAAACTAAACACAGGTAAACATAGTCTTTTTATAGAATACTATAAAGGTACAATTATAGATAAAAACGGAAAGTCTAAACACAACCGAGAGTTTGAGTATTTAAAAAAATATTTATTCATTGATCCTAAATCAAAAAAGGAAAAAGAGAGCAACAAAGAAACTCTTGAACTTGCAGAAAAAATACTTTCAATAAGGCAAGCAGATTATTATCAAGGAAAGTTTAAAATTCAAAACGGAAATAAGAGTAAACATAGTTTTCTTCAATTTTATGATTTAAAGAAAGAAGAACGTTATCAATCTGAAAAAAACTATGATAATTGGACAGCTGCACAAAAACATATTGAAAGATTTTGTTCCCCAACAACTACCTTTAATGATATAAATATTGATTTTGTAAAAGACTTTCAAAAATATCTACACACAGAAGCAAAAGCGAAATCGGGCGCTCTACTTGCTCAAAATACCAAGCATACTTATTACAATAAATTTAAAGCCTGTTTAAACGCAGCCTTTGAAGAAGGTTATATTAATGAAAATATTGTAAGTAAGGTAAAAAGTATTCCTATGGGAGAAACTCATAGAGAATATCTTTCTATTGATGAACTTCAAGCACTATCAAAAACTGAATGTAAAATTCCTGTACTAAAAACTGCCTTTATTTTCAGCTGCCTATCAGGAATTCGGTGGTCAGATATTAATAAAATGAAATGGAGCGAAATACGAGATGAAGGAAAAGATGAACATGGAAATGACATTCATAAATTAATTTTTTCTCAAAAGAAAACTAATGGGGTTGAGTATTTATATCTATCCAAACAAGCTAGAGAATTATTAGGGGAAAGAAAGGATGAAAACGACAGAGTTTTTGTCAATTTACATTACAGCGCACAGATGAATTTGATTCTTTTACGTTGGTGCATGTTTGCAGGAATTACGAAGCACATAACTTTTCACAGCGCCAGACATACGAATGCTGTACTTTTACTTGAAAACGGCGCGGACATTTATACCGTATCTAAAAGACTGGGACACAAAGAGATAAGAACCACGGAAATTTACGCAAAGATCATTGACAAAAAAATGAAAGAAGCAGCAACATTAATACCTGAATTAAATATTTTATAGTTATGAGTATATTAACAGCCATTTATATAATAGTTTATAGTGCAACAATTATTATATTTTGTATCGGGGTTACAAAATTCTTCACACCTATTTTAATTACTATTGGTAAAAAAATATTTAATCTAAACCCAGAATATTTTATAAAAACGTTTTTTCTTTTAGCTATGATTTTGGCATTAAATGGAGTTTTCTTTAGAACACCATGGATTGCCATAACATATTTACTTAATCTATTTTCTTTTATTATGTTAATTATGTATGTATACAAATTTTCTTCAATAAAGCATACGGTTGAAAAATTTAAGAAGTCAAAAGAAAAGAAAACTATAACAAAAAATAAGGTTAATTCAAATAATGAAGAATTAATCAAATACTTAAAAGGATTATTTTCAAGAGGGAAAAAAGAAGATAATATAAACATCCTACTATCTAACTTAATTAATGGTAATTTTGAAAACTACCAAAAAGGAACTCTAATATTTGATTCAACAATAAAAATTAATGCTAGTAGAGTTCTATTTCAACTTAAAGAAAACGGTAATTTCGATGATAATATGTTACAAGGAATATATCTAAACAAATACATTAAAATGTTTGATGGAGAATCAGACATTTATTTAAATTCTGAAGATTTCACGAAACATACGAGTAAATTTTCAACAACTGGAAAAACTGCAACAGCTTTAAAAACAGATAAAATCACACTCCCTTTTCTCAAATAATCTCATTAAGTCTTATTCCATCTCAAATCAAAATACACTTTTCCTTTAGATATATCTTTGTTTCGAATTCATAGTAAAAGAAAACAAAGGACTTTGTTCATTATTAATTTTTAAAAGAATAAAAATGAACATTATTGAACTAAATCAACGATTTGATAGATTAGAAAGACTTCTATTATCAAATAAAACAGTACTTACATTTGAAGAAGGTTGTGAATACACTTCCATAAAACCTAGTTACATGTATAAGTTAACTAGCTCTAAATCTATACCACATAGTAAACCTAATGGTAAAGTAATTTTCTTCAACAAAGAAAAACTAGAATCTTGGATGCTTCAAAACGAAGTAAAATCTAAACAAGATATAGAATCTGAGGCACTCTCCTATACTCTTAAAAATAAAAAAGCATAGTAGCTCCAACTACTATGCAATCAATTTTTTTCAAAAGAAACAACATTTACCAATAATACCGTATTTCCGAAACAAATATACGGTTTAAAACTCCATTTAAAAAATAGAGTTCCAAAAACCAAGAAAATGAATAATGTTAAGAATAATATAAGTAAGAATTTCACTATAGCTCCAAATGAACTAATAAACGATAATCAAATAACTGATAGAGCACGATTTTTATTCATTTACATGTGTTCTAAACCAAACGATTGGGAATTTAAGAATTATTACCTCTCGCTTGCTTTAAACTACTCCAAAGACACTTTAAGAAAATATTTAAAAGAACTAGTAAATTCTGGTTGGATAATTAAAGAAAAACAGAAAAGAACATCTGGAAAATTTAGCCCAAACACATATGTATTAAATTCTGAACCAGTAATGATTTTACCGTGTCGGAAAAATACCGACACGATAAAAAACCGTCACAGAGAAATCCCTACACATAGTAATAAAGAGTATACAAATAAAGAAAATATAAAAAGAAATAATTTAATTAAATGAATTTAAAAATTTATAAAAGTTATGAGTTTAAAATCAGTGCAAAAAATCATTCAAAACATAGTTTTTGAAAAAAGAAAAAAAGTTGCGCAAAAAAAAGAAAAAATTATGACCACAAATCAATTAAAAGAACTTTTCAATAATGAAGCAAAAAAATACTACGCTTTAGAAAGAAGATCTTTTGAAGTAGATGATAATAATAAACAATTTTTAAATGCTTTTTGTAAATACTTTGTTCAAGATCCTACTTTTGAAACAGAACATAATGGTAATCTAAATAAAGGCTTATTTGTTTTTGGAAATAATGGTACAGGCAAAACTTCTAGCTTTCAAATTATTCAAAACATATCCAAATTATACTCAATTAAACAATTATGGGTACCAATTATTTCTACTCAAAATGTAATCCAACAGTTCAATCTTTCAGAGAGCAATAAAAAGGATTATATCATAAAATATTACGCCCGAGGTACATACCTATTTGATGACTTAGGAGCTGAAAAAGAAGCATCAAATTACGGGAAGGAAGATATTTTTATAAGGATTTTAGAGTATCGATATAATGAATTTATAACCAAAGGCACAAAGACTTTTATAACTTCAAACCTAAGCTTTGAAGAAATAAAGAAAAGATATGGTGAAAGAGTTTATGATCGCTTTTATCAAATGTTTAATCAAATTAAACTAGATGGAAAAAGTAGAAGGTTTTAAAATATTCAATATAAAATTCATTCTTAGTAATCAGTTTTGTTTACGTGCTAACATGTGTTCTTATAAAGAAGCAAGTTGAACAGGGGCTTTGTTGCACTTCTCCCCTATTTTCAACTTGCCCTACGGGGTTCAAAGCACTGATTTTATTGACTTTAGGTCAATAATTAAGAATATAATATTTTATAACAAGATTATAAACAAACAACCAACTCGTTGATTATCAACAACAAAAACTATAAACATGGCAAAAAAAAGCATTTTAATTAAAGAATTCCATCATAAAGAATTAGTTAAAATATCTAAAACTTTTGGTTCTCAATATGGAGATTTAATAGAATCTATGATTATCTATTTTAAGAAAACAGGCATCAATCCAGTAGAAGCTATAAATGAAAATCCTGCTGCTATGGTTAAGGTTTTAGATAAGCGAATTGTATCTTTTTTAAAAGTACAAGAACGAGATATTTTAAAGCCTTTAAGAAGCGAAGTATTTCAACATGCTAAAGAACAAAAAGAACAATTTTCAACCTTATTAAAATGGGTACAAGATTCCATAATAAAGATAAATAATTTTGACAGAGATAGAACAATAACCTTAACGGAAGAGCTAGATAAACTTAAAGGAGAGTTGAATAAAGTGAATAGAAAAATCCACAAACAACAAGAAGCTTTTATGGAAATCGCCGATTTAATAGATACCAAAAATAAATCTGGTATTAAGGGAACTCTTAAATCTATTTTTGAATAATATGCCAATAAGTAAACCTCATAGCACACTAGGTGCTACAAATACTTCTAGCTGTATTGACTTGGCAATGTATCTAGAAAAAGAAAATAATGAACTAGATAAACTTTTAAAAAAAACAAAATCTATTGATGAAGCTAGACAAATTGAAAATAGGAAACAATTCTTTTTCTCCCATTCTAAAAACAACATTAGCACCAATGAAGTAATCTCTAGTATTGATAAGAATATTAAGAAATTAGGAAAAAAAGATGCTAAATATTTTGCTCCAACAATCAATTTTAGTCAACAAGAATTAAAGCATATTATACAATCGGTTACAGATAAAAAAGAAGTTGAAAATGTCTGGGAGCTTAATGCTAGAGAATATGAATTATTCAATGATAAAATTAAAGAATACACAAAATTAATAATGAACAATTATGCAAAGAATTTTAATAGAGAAGACAAAGGATTAAAATCAGGTAACGACTTAGTTTATTTTGCAAAAATTGAACATTTTAGAAAATTTAAAGGTACTGATGATGAAGTTAAAAATGGGATCTATAAAGCAGGAGAATTGAAGCCAGGAGTCAATAGTCACGTCCACTTAATAGTCAGCAGGAAAGACAAAACCCAAAGGTTAAAATTAACACCAACAACCAAAGAACGCTCTACAACTAGAACCATTGGAGGAAATACCTATCATGTTGGTTTTGATAGAATGAAATGGATTAATATGAATGAAAAAAGTTTTGATGATTTTTTCCAGTATAAACGAAGACAACGAGAAATGTTTATCAATCAATATATACTTAAAAATGGTTCTCCCAAAGAAAAAGAAACATTACTAAAAAGGATAGAAACTAAAGAACAAACAATTGAAAACACTATAAATCATGCCAAAAATCGTACTCGTAACACATCAAAAGGGAGGAGTTGGTAAGTCAACCCTAACTTTTAATCTTGCTCAAAATATTTCTAAAAATGCCAAAGTTGCTGTTTTAGATTTTGATTTACAAGGAAGTTTATCACAGTTAAAAGAATTGGTAACAGATTTTGAGATTATTCCTTTTAAGAAGAAAATAGATGATATTCTAAAACTAGATTATGATTTTATCTTTATCGACACACCTCCTTACCTATCCAATCACTTACCTAAATTGATTGCAATAGCGGGTTTAGTGATTGTCCCCACCAAAGCAGGAATCTTAGATCTATTAGCTATCAAAGGCACTTTAGAACTGATAGAAGATGCAAATAAAACAGCAGAGACATTGGTTGTGTTTAATATGATAAAAGCCAATACTACATTAACTATAGATATACTTATTGGTTTAGAAGAATACAATGTAAAAATAGCCAACACCCACATTAGTGACTTGGTTGCTTTTACAAGGTCTGTTTTAGTTAAAGGAGTAAGAAATGATAAAAATGCTCAAAAACAATTAGATAATTTAACTAAAGAAATATTAACAAAATTGATATAAATATAGATCTCTATAAATCTATAAAAATACAAATCTATCATTATGGAAAAACAAAACATAAACGAGCTTATTAATAAAGCTAAATCTAGCAATCAAAATAAAACAATTCAAAAGATTGTTCCGATAGCAACAAAAGAAATAGAAGAAATTCAGTTTTCATTTTACATGGAAAAAGAACTGCTTAAAAAATTAAAACTAAAAGCTGTACAAGAAGACACTAGTATGAAACATTTAGTAAATAATGCTATTAAAAACGCTCTAAAATAAATTTAAATAAGCTTTTTTGAATCATTTTAAACATAAGTAATCTGCTTTTTAAAAAGTTTGCTTAAATTTGAAATAAATACAATTATATAAGAAAAAATACAATTATAAAATATACATATAAAGCGTTTAGCTTTTGATTTGGTTTTAGAAACTCGCCAGTTAATAATCCACCACTTTCAAAAGATAAGACGCCCAACGTTTTGCGTTGGGCTGTTCTTATTATGGTGGATTGGGTTTCTGGCGAGACCTCTAAAACTAATAAGATTCAGTCCCAACGTTTTTTTTGTGCCTAAAAAACACCTAATATTAATTAACAATAAGCTTATGAAAATCAAAACATCAACCCTAATAATCATATTTTTAATACTACTAACATCTTGTAGTTCAGACAAACTAACTACCAGCAAAGCTGAATCGTTATTTATTGCTTGTCAAGCAGGAGAAAACCTTATAAAGACTAATACATCTTCTTTTGGTATTTTAGAAAGGTCTGATAGTTCTAAAAAAAAGAATGGAAACTTTATAGCATCATATAAAAAGTTAGAAAAAGAAGGACTTTACACCGTAGGAGAATTACAACGTATAAAAAGAAATTATACAATGAGGGATAGGTATAAAGTAGACTTAACCCCAAAAGCTAAAGAATTCTTAATTAGTGCTAGAGAAAAATATAATGGCGAGATTTCAGGAAAGTTTAGAATCTGTGAATACACTTTTGGCAGTATAGAAGAAATCCATGAAATACCAGAAAAAAATATTGCAGATGTAAGAGTAAAATTAATCCGCATTAAAGAAACTCCTTTTTTTAGAGAAGCACATGAGAAGTTAAATCCTAAAGAAATATTCAAACAAGTTAAATATAAAAAAACTAATAATGGATGGAAACTATGTAATTAATAATCAATCAAAAAAAAGCGTAAAATATGTATTTAAAAGATAGTAATATTATTGTTGACCTACTAAAAAAAATGATTAGAAAAAACACTCCTTATCCTTCAGAGGGACTTAAGGAATTTGATAATTTTTTCTTTGAAGTGGAATTAGATGTTTCAGGGTTTAAAGAAGATTTAATTGAAAAAGGAATTGAAGATTTATGCTCTAATTCTAAATGGCATACAATTAATGAAGCAGTTGTTTACTCCGCAGATATTACAGCCGTAAGCCTTAATTGTACAGATGAAAAATTAAAATTTCATATACTAAAGCAAAAGTTAATAGAATTTAGAGATTTAGTTTTGGATGAAAAATAATTTTATCGTTTTATATTTTTACACACTTATACCTTTATATAAAAAGATAAACTGTACGTGAGCCTGCCGCTCGGGCTCATTTTAAAAATCAGTTAATAATTTCTAGTTAAATGATAAAAAATAATCAACTGATTTTGAAAACGGAAAAACTACATGGGTATATTTTACCCTTAAAACACAAACGAAGGTAAATTTTACAATAATTTACCTTCGTTTTTTAAATAAATATAAATGTACACTTATATAAAAATACTTTTATACAAATGTGCTTTTATACAATTGTACTTTTGTAAAAAAGTATATTTAGACTTTTGTATAATTATATCAAATTAAAGACTTCTTCAAAGCCTCTAACTCTACTCCTAACCCATTAAACATTTGAATAATACTGCTTAATTTTAATTCGTGTTCCTCATATTCTTGTGTATTAATACTACAGGTGAATTTCCATAATTCTAAAATTTCAGAAACAGGCACCTCATAAGGCTGATAAGAAGGATTGTCTGGTTTTAGTAAAAAAGATTGCTTTTCCTCTACTTGATTGTACAACCTTTTATACGTCATACCATCATCTTTTGTAACTACAATATACGAAACACCGCTTTTAGCATTTTTAATATCTTCTACAAATTCTGCTACAACATAAGAACCATCTTTCATGGGCAACATAGAATCTCCTTTTATCGGAAAAGCTCTGTGTTTTCCCGTTGGTAAAAACGGCAATTTTATTTTTTGTAATTGCTCAATATATTCAGGATCATCATATCCTAACAAATAACCAGCAGATGCTTTTGCTGAAATTACCTCAATCAAATTTTCATTATCACTATCCACCGTTATCGGAAACAATACCCTTTTATTTCCCACTTCAATAAAAGAAACATCTTTTGCTTTTGTCAAATCATTTTTAATAATGATGTCAATTGGTATTTTAAAATAAGCTGAAAAATCGATCAAAAAATCGATAGTTGGCGAAGATCTATTTTCCTCATAAGAACTTATTCTTGATCTTGTTACCAATAATTCTTCCGCCAAAGACTCTTGTGTTAGTCCTTTTAAACCTCTTAAATGTTTGATGTTTTTAGATAAATTATTCATAATGCTACAATATTGAGCAAAAAATGTATGAATTTGTAGCTAATTTTACACCGTGAAAAAAAATATTTTACATCTCGATTTAGACACTTTTTTTGTCTCTTGCGAACGATTGATTGACAGTCGATTGCAAAAGAAACCGTTGTTGGTTGGCGGAACTGGAGACAGAGGTGTTGAAGCCGCTTGTAGTTATGAAACCAGAAGATTTGGAGTGCATTCGGGTATGTCTATGAAAATTGCAAGAAAGTTATGTCCTGAAGCAACCGTGATTAGAGGAGACACAAGTATCTATTCTAAATACTCTAATATTGTTACAGAAATCATCAAAGAAAAAGTACCGATTTTTGAAAAAGCGAGTATTGATGAATTCTATGCTGATCTTTCTGGAATGGATGCTTTTTTTGGGAGTTATAAATATGCTTCTGAATTACGTCAACGAATTATTAAAGAAAGTGGTTTACCTATTTCTTTCGGAATGTCGCAAAACAAAATTGTTTCTAAAGTTGCCACTGGAGAAGCAAAACCAAATAATCAATTATTAATTGATGCAGGTTTTGAAAAAGATTTTTTAGCTCCTTTATCTATTAAAAAGATTCCATCCGTAGGAAATAAAACCTATCAAATTCTTAGAAACCTTGGCGTTGATAAAATAAAGGTAATTCAAGAAATGCCTTTAGAAATGATGATTAGTGTTTTAGGTAAAAATGGAAAAACCATTTGGAAACGTGCCAATGGAATTGACAATCCACCAATTATTGCTTTTCACGAACGTAAATCTTTATCCACAGAAAGAACCTATACAAAAGATACGATTGATATGATAAAGTTAAAAGAAACCATTTTTGCAATGGCAGAAAACTTAGCCTATCAATTGAGAAAAGGAGATAAATTAGCAGGTGTAATTAGTGTAAAAATTAGATATTCTGATTTTAACACCTATAACAAACAAATAAAAATCCCTTATACGAGTGCAGATCATATTATCATTCCTGCAGTTTTAGATTTGTTTAAAAAACTGTATCAACGAAGATTATTAATTCGACTGGTAGGTGTAAAAGTATCTGATATTGTCAGTGGTAATTATCAGATTAATCTTTTTGATGATACGGAACAAATGCTAGATCTATACAATGCAATGGATACGGTTCGTAACAAATACGGAGAGAAAAGTATTATGAGAGCAGCTTCTATGGGCGCAAAATCTATTGGTCGTTTTAACAATCCTTTTAACGGAGAACCACCGTTGGTCTTGGCACATAGAAAACAATAATTCATCCTTTTATGTATCTAAATTGTCATACTTATTATTCTTTGCGCTACGGAACATTTTCCGAAGTAGAACTATTGCTGCTTGCTAAAGAAAATAATATTGACACGCTTGCTTTAACGGACATCAACAATACTTCTGCTTGTATGAATTTTGTACAACAAGCTAAAAAAGAGAACATAAAACCTGTGATTGGTGTTGATTTTAGAAATGGCAATCAACAACAATTTGTAGCACTTGCAAAAAGCAATGTTGGGTTTCAAAATATCAATCAATATTTATCTACTTTTTTAGAATCTAAAACTTCCATTCCTGATAAAGCAGATTCATTAGAAGATGTGTTTATCATATATCCTTTTGAAAAAGTGCTGGAATTAAATATCATAGATTTTAAAGATCATGAATTTATTGGAATTTCTATTGCTGAGATTAATAAACTTCGATTTTCTCATTTAAAAAAGTATGAAGATAAATTAGTCATTCAACAACAAGTAACCATCAGAAATAAGAAGGATTTTAACGCACACAGATTATTACGTGCCATTGATAACAATACACTTTTAAGTAAATTACCCACAACAGAAGAATGTTTAACATCCGATGTAATGCACTCGAAAGTAGCGTTACAAAACCACTTTAACGAGTTTCTGTTTATCCTTAAAAATACAGAATCTCTTTTACAACAATGTACTATTAACTTCGGATTTAATGACGCTCGTGAAAACCAGAATCTAAATATATACTATAATAGTTTTGAGCAAGACTGTAAAGCATTATTGAGATTATGTAATGAGAATATTCATAAGCGTTATTCCAATCCAACTAAAAAAGTACACGATCGACTTCAAAAAGAATTGAAAGTAATTATTGATTTAAAATTTGTTTCCTTTTTTTTAATCAATTATGATATTATCAAATATGCTAAAAGCAATAACTTTTTTCATGTTGGTAGAGGAAGCGGTGCCAATAGTATTGTTGCTTATATTTTAGGAATTACAGATGTAGATCCTATTGAATTGGATTTATATTTTGAACGTTTTATCAATCCGTTTAGAGCTTCTCCTCCCGATTTTGATATTGATTTTTCTTGGAAAGACAGAAACACGGTAACGCAATATATTTTTGATCGTTTTGACAATGTGGCTTTGCTTGCAACCTATGTTACTTTTAAATACAGAGCAGTAGTTAGAGAATTGGGTAAAGTCTTTGGTTTACCTAAAGAAGAGATTGATAAATTAAGTAAAGGAAAAACCAATACTGATATCGATGATATTGCCAAACTAGTTTTAAAATACGGAAAACTCATTGAAGGGTTTCCTAATTATGTGAGTGTACATTCTGCAGGGATTTTAATTTTAGACAAACCGATTCATTATTATTCAGCAACTAGTATGCCGCCAAAAGGATTTACTACCGTTCAGTTTGATATGAATATTGCAGATGATGTTGGTATTTTTAAGTTTGATATTTTAGGACAACGTGGATTGGCAAAAATTAAAGATGCCTTAGAAATTATCAAAGAAAATAATCCTGATGATCCGCCGATAGACATTACAGATGTGGAAACTTTTAAGAAGGATAAAAACATCAACAATCTTTTAAAAACTGGTGGTGCTATTGGCGCGTATTATGTAGAATCTCCTGCAATGCGTGGCTTGATGCAAAAATTACAAACGGAAAATTATATTGGTTTGGTGGCTGCAAGTTCTATTATTAGACCAGGCGTTTCTGGTTCTGGAATGAAAGATGAATTTATAAAAAGACATCGTTTTCCTGAAAAAAGAAAAGAAGCAAATCCTATTTTATTAAAAATTATGCCAGAGACTTATGGTGTAATGGTGTATCAAGAAGATGTCATGAAAGTCGCCAATCAGTTTGCCGATTTAACATTAGGTGAAGCCGATGTTTTACGAAGAGGAATGAGCGGAAAATATCGTTCTGTAGCAGAATTTAAAGCAGTAGAAGATAAATTTATTGACAATTGCAGAAAAAAAGGACACAAAGACGAGTTAATTTTTGAAGTATGGAATCAAATAAAAAGTTTTGCAGGCTATGCTTTTGCAAAAGGCCATTCGGCTTCTTATGCGGTAGAAAGTTATCAAAGTTTATTTTTAAAATGCTACTACCCTATTGAATTTATGGTGGCGGTTTTAAATAATGGCGGCGGATTTTATTCACAAGAGCATTATATCCACGAAGCAAAAATGTGTGGAGCCATTGTAGAGTTGCCTTGTATCAATAAAAGTGATCACGCAAATACGGTAAAAGGAAAAACCATTTACTTGGGTTTTGGATACCTTAAAAACTTAGAACATTTATTAATCCAACGGATTTTAACAGAGCGTCAATTGTATGGTTTTTTTCTTTCTTTGGATGATTTTATAGATCGTGTTACCATCTCTATAGAACAACTAACGATTTTAATCCGAATTGACGCATTTCGATTTACAAACAAACCAAAAACAGCTTTATTATGGCAAGCTACTTTTAAATTAAGCGGTACAAAAAAGCCTATAGAACAGCAACAAGGAAAATTATTTCGAGTACAAAATCAGCATTTTGAAATTCCGAAATTAAATACGCATTGGTTAGAAAATGTCTATGATGAAATGGAATTATTAGGTTTTACAATTCATGATTATTTTTCATTGCTTGCCGACAAATTATGTCCGCATACAAAAGCAAAAAACATGCCTGAGTTTTCAAATAAAAACGTATTGCTTTATGGTTTATTAGTGACTACCCGTTACAACAAAACATCACAAGGTAAGCTCATGCGTTTAAGTACCTTTATAGATGCTGATGGTATTTATTTTGATGCAGTACATTTTACAAATGTGGTACATCAATTTCCAATAAACGGAATGGGAATTTATGCGTGTTATGGCAAGATTACCAATCGTTTTGGTTTTTGTAGTATGAATGTCATTCAGTCTAAAAAAATGAGTATTTATGGTGATCCAAGGTTGTAAGTAGCTTTATATAAAAATAGATTTCATAACCTTAAAAAACATCTTTAAAAGAACTCATATTAAGTCTTAGGTTTAATTATTAAATTTGATCTCTTTAAATAATTTTGATCTCTTTTTTTGAAATAAAATATTCTTGAAGCTTACCATAAAAACAAGTGACTAAAATTTTTTATCAACCTTTATAAATTATTTTTCTTCCGATTTTTTATTACTTTTTTAATACTTGTGGACCTACAATAATAAGTCTATTCTCATTATTAGTTTTTACATTCTTCTACATTTTATAATACTTGCCTATGTTAAAAATTGTAATATTTCATTTTAACATAGACAACTACTACAATAAATTACTTCCCTTTAGATCCTCCACCTTTAGAACCTGAAGAAGAAGAATTCCCGCTACTAGAACTTCCACCAGATGTTCTTGGAGCATTGTTTCCTCTTCCTCCTCCTGAAGGTCTTCCTGTTGTACTAGGTGCATTTCTTAATCCGCTTGACTTGGCCATAATTATTTATTTTTTAAATTTACTTACTCCTGTTTAAAGTCTTTTTTCAGCTTATTTCGACCTAATTAACCAGAAGTATTTCTTTTATAAAACTTCGATTACACCTGCAATTTGCGGAAGATTTAAATTTAATTTCTTTATTTATGACAGAGAGCCTATATTTGGGATGTATCCCTACTTTTTTGGGATATTTAAAAAATAGACAGATAGACTATTGCTATGAATAGGTACTCAGATTTAAATGAACAGTTAGAAATATTAGAATTAATAGCTAATATTTTACTTATTTTATTACTATTAATGGTTATCAGAAATTGGTATAACCTTTACAAAAAGCGTTCCTTCAGAATAAAGAATGAAAAATTAATAATCAAACTAGAAAACAGGGAAATAGCATTCAATAACTATAACGACAAATTAAAAATCATTAATAACCTTAAACAAAAGGAAGTAAAAAGTCAGTCTGAAATTTTAAATTTAAAAAACGAATTAAAAAAACACAAACAAGAACATTATGCTACCCTTGATAATAAAGAAAAAGAAATATCTGATCAAAAAAGATTAATAGATCTGCAACAAAAAGCATACGAACGTTATGCTGACTATAAAAATGTAGAAGCAAATAATACTAGACTAGGATCACATTTTATGAAAAATGTGATCACCCAAATTTATGAAGATCTAGAAAATGCAGAAAATTCATACAAAACATTTTTAGGCTATCAGTATAAAAAAGAAAAAGACACTAATAAGATTCCTTCAATAAAAGCATTAAAAAATATTTTCAAACTTTTAGACTATAATGTTGCGGCTTTAAATAATGAAGGCATAACCTTAGAAAATGAGGTAAAACATATTAATATGTTTTTAGAACTTATAAACTACTTAAAACCTAATGCTAAAATAGAACTGAACAATACCTTGAATAAAGAACAGTTAAACAGTATAAAAATTAAACCTACCTTATTTTTTCCTTTTGTAGAAAATGCATTAAAACATGGTAGTTTAAATGAAAATAATTCTTTTATAAATATCTCTTTAAAAGAAAACGATCAAAATCTATTAAGCTATTGCTTAGTTAACAGTACAGAACAAACTTTAGACGATAACAATGTTATAACAA
Source organism: Polaribacter sp. 20A6 (assembly GCF_011378915.1). Lineage (NCBI taxonomy): Bacteria > Pseudomonadati > Bacteroidota > Flavobacteriia > Flavobacteriales > Flavobacteriaceae > Polaribacter > Polaribacter sp. 20A6. Next base: position 730,471 of record NZ_WTPZ01000001.1, on the reverse strand, counting down.
CTCAATTCGGCTTAAATGCATTAAAACAATTGATAAATGTTTATTACCCTGGTAGCAAACTAAAATGTACCGCTTTACCAAATAAACAATACATGTCCGAATTAACTTTAAAACTAAAATAATGGTACGTTATATCTTAGTAGATGATTCACCTAGTACTTTAAAAAATGTTAAAGCTAAAATTGATAAAATTAGTAAAGACTATAACTTACAACATATAAAAAGTTATAGTAGTTCTTTAAAAGCTGCCGAACAGATAAAGCAAGAAGATTTTGATGTACTTATTGTAGATTTTGAAATGCCAGTTTACAATGGTATAGAGTTAGCAAAAAAAATAGCGACCAATAAAAAAATAATCTTTTTAACTTCAACTACTAACAACGAAAAATTAGTAATTAACAGTCTTGATATTTCTGGATTTTTAAGTAAACCTTTTGATATTGATGATTTTCAAATTATTCTAAAAAATAAAATTATTGGTCAATCAAACAACTCCTCAATCATCAAAAACCCAGAATATATTACCTTACATATTGGTAAAAATAAAGACTTACGCTTTAAGGCCAAAGAGCTGTACTATATAAGTACTGCTTCTTTTAATCTTGACATTGCAAAGCCAAAAAAAAATTGCGTACATATTTATGGTAAAAACGACGAGTTATTAAAAAAAGACGTTTGTAAAAGTATAATTGAATTAGATGAACAATTAGATATCTATAATTTTAAAAAAATAAGTCAAAGTACCATTATAAATATGGAACATATTAAAGAAAGAGACAATACAAATATTAGCTTATTTGACACTAAAGAATCATTTATAATTACCGATAAAGAAAAAAGAGGATTTGTAGCAAAATTAAGAAATAAATTAGGTTTTTAAAATACATTAGCACATAATAAAAAAATTGCTTAAAACTATTCTTAACAGAATCATCAAATATAAAAAATAGGTATTGAAGGTGGTTCTAAATTGTAGTTCTGATCCTTTATACATTTCTATAAATCTAGTTTTATAGTTTTACGGAAATCCATAATTCTATATCGGTTCGTTTGCTTACTTTAGGGCTTGAAAAGAAATTGTTACCAAGCATGAATAAAAAAGATTTAAGCGAAAGAGATATTTGTACTAAATTTATTAATCCAGCCATTCAAAAAGCAGGTTGGAATATGAGAACTCAAGTGCGTGAAGAAGTCTCTTTTACGGATGGTAGAATTATTGTTCAAGGTAAACTATATACAAGAGGAAAAAACAAGCGAGCAGATTATATCCTATATTATAAATCAAACATTCCAATTGCAATTATTGAAGCAAAAGACAATAAAAAAGCAGTCGGACATGGAATGCAACAAGCATTAGAATACTCAGAAATTTTACAAATCCCATTTATATTTACTTCCAATGGAGATTCTTTTGTTTTTCATGATAAAACAAATACATCAGGTGAATTAGAAAAGGAATTAACTTTAGACAACTTTCCTTCGCCTGAAACATTATGGCAGAAATACTTAAAGCATACTGAAATTGAAACTCCAGAAGCTAAAGCCATTGTAGAAAAAGACTATTATGCTGATGATAGCGGAATGACGCCAAGGTATTACCAACAAAACGCTGTGAATAGAACGTTAGAAGCGGTTGCTAAAGGTCAAAACAAGATTATCTTGGTCATGGCAACAGGTACAGGTAAAACCTATACTGCATTTAATATTATTTGGCGTTTATGGAAAACAGGCGTTAAAAAACGAATCTTATTTCTAGCTGATAGAAACGCTCTACTAACACAAACAAAAAACGGAGATTTCTCCCCTTTCGGAAATGATATCATGCATATTATTAAAAACAGAAAGATTGATAAATCTTACCAAATATACTTTGCCCTTTATCAAGGTCTAACAAGTACAGACGAAGATAAAAACGCTTACAAAGAATTTAGTCCAGACTTTTTCGATTTAATAGTAATTGATGAGTGCCATCGAGGAAGTGCAGCAGAAGCTTCAGCATGGAGAGATGTATTAACCTATTTTGATTCTGCAACACAAATTGGTTTAACAGCAACTCCAAAAGAAACTAAAGATGTTTCTAATATGGATTATTTTGGTGAACCTGTTTATAATTACTCTTTAAAACAAGGTATTGAAGATGGCTTTTTAGCACCTTATAAAGTAGTAAGAATTACAACTAGTGTAGATGAAGGTTGGAGACCTACTGCAGGTTTAATTGATAAATATGGAAATGAAGTAGAAGACCGTATTTACAATTTAAAAGATTACGATAGAAAATTAGCGATTGATGAACGTACAGAAATTGTAGCAAAAAAGATTACAGAATATCTTAAAGCTACAGACCGTTATGCAAAAACCATTGTGTTTTGTGTAGATATAGATCATGCTAATAGAATGCGACAAGCATTGATAAATGAAAATGCAGATTTAGTTGCTAAAAATTGGAACTACTGTGTAAAAATTACGGGTGATGATGAAGTTGGAAAGCAAGAACTCGATAATTTTACCGATGTTGAAGAACGTTTTCCTGTAATAGCAACAACCTCTAAAATGTTGACTACAGGTATCGATACTAAAATGGTTAAGTTTATTGTTTTAGAATCCAATATTCAATCGGTTACAGAGTTTAAGCAAATTATTGGTCGTGGTACTCGAATTAGAGAAGCGGAAGGCAAAGTGTTTTTCACGATTATGGATTTTAGAAAAGCCACTAACATTTTTGCAAGACCTGATTTTGATGGTGATCCTGTTCAAATTTACGAACCACTGCCTGACGAACCTGTAATACCACCAGAAGGGGAAGATACAACACAACCAGATAATGGAGAATCAATAGATCCTGAAGATTTTAGACCTACAACACCAGACATTGATATTGATGACACCACAGATGGTGTAGCAAAATATTACGTCAATCAAATACCTGTAACTATAGTGCATGAGCGTGTACAGTATTACGGAAAAGATGGAAAACTAATTACAGAGTCATTAAAAGATTACTCTAAAAAAAATATTGAAAAAGAGTTTTCATCATTGGATGATTTTATTCAAAAATGGAATGATTCCGAAAAGAAAGAAGAACTCATAAAAGAGTTGGCAGAACATGGTGTCTTATTAGAAGCATTGCGTGAAGATGTTGGTTTAGATCTAGATGATTTCGATTTAATATGTCACATAGCTTATGATCAACCACCATTAACAAGAAAAGAACGCGCTAACAATGTGCGCAAACGAAACTATTTTGCAAAATACAGTGCAACTGCTCAAAGAGTATTGTACAGTTTATTAGATAAATACGAAAAAGAAGGCATTACATCCATAGAACAAGGATCTGTATTAAAAGTGCAACCTTTAAGCCAAATGGGTTCTCCTGTAGAATTAGTGAGAGCTTTTGGGAAAAAGAAAGATTTTGACCAAGCAGTAAAAGAATTAGAAAACGAAATATACAATATAGCTTAATGAGTAACATAACAACAAACATAAAAGGAATACGCGATATCATGCGTAAAGACACAGGAGTAGATGGAGATGCACAACGTATCTCGCAAATGGTGTGGATGCTTTTTATGAAAATATTTGCCGATAAAGAAGAAGAATGGGAAATTACTATTGACGGTTATCAATCTCCAATTCCTGAGCACTTAAAATGGCAAAATTGGGCAGCAGATGATGAAGGCTTAACTGGTGATGCTTTAATGGAGTTTATAGAAAACGAACTCTTTCCTGCATTAAAAGAATTAGATATTACGTTAAGCCCACAAGCTAAAATTATACGTTCGGTTTTTGATGATACATATAACTTTATGAAAAACGGAACACTATTCCGTCAAGTAATAAACGTGATTAACCAGATAGATTTTAACGACTCTAAAGAAAGCCACGTATTTAACGATTTGTACGAAACCATATTAAAAGACCTACAATCTGCAGGTTCTTCTGGTGAGTATTACACACCAAGAGCCGTAACGCAGTTTATGGTAGATATTATTAATCCGCAATTGGGCGAAAGCGTATTAGATCCTGCTTGTGGTACAGGTGGTTTTTTAACATGTACGATTGACCATGTTAGAAACCAAGTAAAAGATTATACAGAAAGAGACGTATTACAAAAATCGATACGTGGTATTGAGAAAAAACCATTACCGCATTTACTATGTACTACCAATTTAATGTTACACGGTTTCGATTTACCAGTAGTGCGTAGAGATAATTTACTAAGCAAACCCTATGCAGATTGGGGAACCAAAGACAAGCTAGATATTATATTGTCTAATCCTCCTTTTGGAGGTGTAGAAGAAGATGGTACCGAAACCAACTTCCCTAAAAAGTTTAGAACCAAAGAAACAGCCGATTTATTTTTAGCCTTAATTATTAAGCTCTTAAAAGATAAAGGACGTTGTGCTATTGTATTACCAGATGGTACGTTGTTTGGCGAAGGGATGAAAACTCGCCTTAAAGAAGAGTTGTTAGATAAATGTAACCTACATACCATTGTACGTTTACCAAATGGTGTATTTAACCCATACACCAGTATTAAAACCAACTTGTTGTTTTTTGAAAAAGGCACACCAACCAAAGAGGTTTGGTATTACGAACACCAATACCCAAAAGGAGCAAAAAGCTACAATAAAGGAACGCCAATTAACATTAAAGAGTTTGATGTAGAAAAAAAGTGGTGGAATAAACGTGTAGAAAATGAATACGCTTGGAAAGTTTCTATTGAAGATATTAAAAAGCGTAACTACAATCTAGATATTAAAAACCCACACCAAGAAGTCGATACTTTAGAAAGTCCTGAAGTTATTTTAGAAAAATTTAGAACTACAGAGCAAAAAATTTCTAGCATACAAGACGAAATTATAAACGTTTTAAATGAAGCTTTAAAGTAATATGCAACTACTCCAACACTTTAAAGAATTAACCATTCGTCCTAAAAATGCGAAAGAATTAAAAGGATTGATTTTACAATTGGCAATACAAGGGAAATTGACTGCGAATTGGAGAGAACAAAATAAAGATATTGAACCTGCTTCGGCATTATTAAAAAGAATACAAAAAGAAAAGGAACTTCTTGTTAAGGAGAAGAAAATAAAAAAAGAAAAAGCACTAACTAAAGTAACTGAGGGAGAACTTCCATATGAAGTACCTAAAAGTTGGACGTTCACAAGACTTGGAATTTATACACACAATTTTGGACAAAAAACACCAGATAGAAATTTTGAATACATTGATGTTGCTTCAATAGATAATCAACTGGGAATTATTAAGAGTGATTTAAATATTTTAAATCCTGCGGAAGCTCCTTCACGAGCTAGGAAAATTGTACAAAAAGGATGTGTAATCTATTCAACTGTTAGACCATATCTTTTAAATATAGCTTGTGTGGATAGGGATTTTGAGAATGAAGCTATTGCAAGTACAGCCTTTTCAATATTAAATCCAATTTTAGGTTGCTCACCATTTTATTTATACCATTTATTAAGGTCTTTTTATTTTATAGAATACGTTAATACTTTTAGTAAAGGAGTTGCTTATCCTGCAATAAATGATAAAAATTTATTAAATGCACCAATTCCAGTTCCACCACTAGAAGAACAAAAGGAAATCGTAAAAGTAGTAGAAACCCTTTTTAAAGAAGTAGAACAATTAGAGCAATTAACGGCAGCACGTATTGGTTTAAAAGAAGATTTTGTAACGTCTGCATTAAATCAACTTACCACCTATAATGCTAAACAAAAATGGACTTTTTTACAAGACCATTTTAAAAGTTTCTTTAATGAAACCACCAATATTAAAAAGTTACGAGAAACGGTTTTACAATTAGCAGTACAAGGAAAACTCACAGCAGATTGGCGAGCTAATAATCTAGATACTGAAGATGCAAGTGTTTTATTAAGACGTATTCAAGAGGAGAAAGTAAAACTGATCACAGAGAAAAAAATAAAGAAGGAAAAAGTTTTACCTAAAATAACCAAAGAGGATATTCCTTATGAATTACCTGAAGGTTGGGTTTGGTGTAGATTAAATGAACTTACAGAATTAATAACGAAAGGTTCATCTCCCAAATGGCAAGGTGTTCAATATGTTGACGAAGGAGAAGGAATTCTTTTTGTTACCAGTGAAAATGTTGGAAACTATAAATTACTTTGGAAAAAGAAGAAGTTCGTTGAATCAAAGTTTAATGAAATTGAACCAAGGTCGATATTAAAACGAAATGATTTGTTAATGAATATTGTTGGTGGTTCAATTGGTCGTACTGCTATTTATAACATTGACGAATTAGCAAATATTAATCAAGCAGTAACTATTATTAGATTATTTCCAAAAGTATCATATGATTACTTTTTACATTTTTTTAATAGCCCAACATGTATTTCATATATGTATGATAAACAAGTTGATAACGCTAGACCAAATTTAAGTATGGGTAATATCTCAAAATTCATGATTCCATTTCCACCATTAGAAGAACAAAAAGCCATTGTAGAAAAAGTAAATGCTTTAATGGGTTTATGTGATGCTTTAGAGCAAGAGGTACAACAAAGCCAAGAACATAGTGAGATGTTAATGCAGAGTGTGCTAAGGGAGGTTTTTGAGTAACCTTAATTTATTATAGAATATGAATAGTAATTATAAAAACTTAAAATTATGAATAGAAGTCAATGGGCACTAGCTCTTACTTTATTATCAGCAATTATTGCACATATAAGTGTTTATGTTTCCAATTTAAATTATAAATACATAATCTCTGCATTTGGAGTTTTATTTGCTCTACGTGGCGCTTATTTACTCTTTTTAATGAGAAAAACATTTTCTAAAATTTATGAGTCAACTGATTGGGCTATTAAAGACAAAGATGCGATAATTACAATTCCTTTTAAATCACACAAAAAAGATAACCCATCTATTTTATTTGAATTATTTGAAAATGATAATTGGATTGAAGCAGTAGCATCTTACCAAACAGATAGTATTAATAAAGCTGTAACAATTTCAATTAATAATAGAGAGGACTTGCCTAGAGTAAGAATTACTATTAAATAGTTTTAAAATAAACCAATGGATGATAAAAGCTACGACTTAAATAAATTATTTGATTTTTTTGAGTACTGGGAAGAATACACACACACAACAGAATTTTATAATGAAGGATGGTTGCTAAAAGTATTAGTTTATGCCATTACAGATTTTGGTGTAAAAAATCATGTGCTTTATGTAAATGAAAAAGAACAGTTTTTTAGTGAGGGATTACTACGTAGTCCATTTTTAACAAACGGTAAAAAAAAGCGTTTGGCTGAGAGTCACACGCATGCAGACGGAGCAATAGGAAATTTTACTATTGGAAACGCTAAACATAAAGGTCTTTTAGAATTAACTGGAAACAAATTATATATTTTTGAGGCAAAAATTAATTCTGGATTCTCTACAGGAGTTACTAATGCTTCATTTTATAATCAAGCAGCGAGGTATATTGCTTGTATAACAGAAACTATTGATAAAGCGGGTGAAATAGAAGAGTTAAAGGATTTATCAATTGGCTTTTATTTAGTTGTTCCCGAAGATCAATATAAAAAGAAAAAGAGTTTTGCAAAGTTCTTAAATAAGGAACACATTGTAGATATAGTTGATAGAAGGGTTAAAGAATATAAAGACGAAGCTGATTATGAAGTAAGAGAAGAATGGCTGGAAACAAAATTTAAACCAGTTCATAAAAAGATAGTAATAGAGCCTCTTTTTTATGAAGATATAATTAAAGAATTAGAGGGGTATACATATATAGATGAAATTAAAGGCTTTTATGATTTATGTCTTGTGTGTAATGGTTTAGAACGAAAGTATAATAAAGCCTGAATTCAAAACGATCAATTAAAGCAAAGTGTTTTGATGGAGGTTTTTGATGGGAAGAAAACAGTTAAAGATTAATTTTATGGAGATAGAAAAACTAAATACGTTACTTAAAGAATCTGGAGATATTGTAGAGAAGCATTATATATCTGTAAGAGAAAAAGGAGAAGATTTTAACGTATTTTCCATATTAGGTATGGAAACTAATGAAACCAAAACCCATTCTGCAATGTTGGTTTCGTTATTAGATCCTAAAGGAAATCATTATTATGATGAAAAATTTTTAAGACTTTTTCTTCAAGAAATTGGTTACACTTCTTTTATTGATAGTGATTTAAAAAACGTTAAAGTAAAAGTAGAACATCATTTAGGAAAAATATTAGACGATTTTACCAGTGGAGGTTTTATAGATATATTAATTACTTTTCCTTCTGGCAAAGCCATTGCAATTGAAAATAAAATACATGCAGAAGATCAACCAAAACAAATGTATAGATATAGTTTGTTTAAAGGCAATGATTGTACTTTGTTTTACCTAAATCTTTTTGGAGAAAAAGGTAAACCAACTAAAAAAAGTCTACATACTTTAACCGATAAAGATTTTGAAGTAATAACCTATAAAAATCATATTTTAAATTGGTTAGAAGCATGTTTATCAGTTGTAAAACCAGATTCTATTGTAAAAAATGCCGTTAAACAATATCAAATTTTAATAAGAGACCTTACAAATTCTATGGAAAAAGATTTAGAAAATAACTTTATAACACTTATTCAAAATAATTTAGAAGAGGCAAAATATATTCATTCTCATTATCAAAAAACAGTAGATAGTATAAGAGAAAAATTAAGAAAGGCTGTTTGCGAAGAAATAAATAACTTACAATTAAATGTAAAAGCACGTCTTGGTAATGATATAAACCATAATTATTCTAAAATATGGATTAGCTCTGAAATACTTCATAAAAAGGGAATACAAATTGGTATAGAGTCATTTTCTGGTAAAGGGAATAATAAAGGACGACTTTTTATTGGCATATTTGATAGACAAAAAGCATATGAATCAATAAGAGATGGTGATTTTAGGTTAAGCAATTTTTGGCCTATTGTAAGTGATATTAAAACACCAGAAAAAAATGCCTTAAATTTAAGTAGTACATCTATTTTAGAAAAATTAAATAATAATGATGAGTACTATTTTGAAAACATGGTAGCTACTATAGTTCATCAAACAAAGTCTTTTATCGAAACATACGGCAATATATAAATAGAGATTAAAGGTGATTATTTGAAAAGAAGGCTGTCATGGAAAAAGTAAATGCTTTAATGTGATGTTTTAGTACAAGAAGTATAACAAGGCCAAGAACATAGTGAGATGTTAATGCAGAGTGTTTTAAGGGAGGTTTTTGAAAATTAATGTTTGATTTTCAATCGAAAAAATAAAATAAAAAAATTGATTATAAAGGAAAATAAATGATGATTAAAACAACAACAAATGAATTTGAAAAAAGCTGTACGCTTGTAAATTCTATTATTTCAGAATATAGAAATATTCGAAAAGAATATAATATTCCTGATGATGGTTTTAATAGTAGAACTATTGAAGATATAGCTAAACCTTTTATTAAGGGGTATTTTACATTAGCTATAGTTGGTAAAGTTAGTTCAGGTAAATCTACATTTATAAATGCTTTATTAGGTTGCAAAGATTTACTAGCTGTAGGGCATGATCAGACAACTTGTGGAATTACTACTATTGAATACGGAGAAAAACCAGAAGCCCAAATAAGTTTTGGAGATAATAGTAAAAAAGAAATAAAAGGAAGTGATTTTAATCAAGAACTAAAAAAATACGTAGCAATTCCAGAAAAATTTCATGATTTGCCAGTGAACGCTATTGATGAAATGATTCTTGCAGGTTTTACCTTTGACAAAATATGGGAATCTAGAAAAGAAATAGAAGAAAAAACATTGTGTTCAAAAATTGATAAAATTTTATTAAAGGAACTGGTGGACTCTAAACCCAAAAAAAATGTAGTAGTTAGTATTGAAATAAAATTCCCTTTTAATGAAGAGTTAAAAGGTTGGCGTATTATCGATACACCAGGAGTAGGTGCTATTGGAGGAATAGAAGATACTACTAGACAACTTTTAGAAAAGAAAAAAGAAAATGGCTCTAGAGCAGTTGACTCTATTATTTTCCTGCAAAAAGGTAATGAGACATTAGATCAAACGGACACTAAGAAATTTGTTCAAGACCAACTTGATAACTTTACAGATGAGGACAAAAAACGTTTATTCTTTGTTTTAACACATGCAAGTGATCAAAATTTCTTAGTTAATAAAGAAAATAAATTGAATAGCCTTAAAAAGAATTATAACAATCAAATAAGCCGCCTTTCTTATGTGGATAGCTTTCTGTTTTCATTTATAAATGAGCTTCAAAATATCGATATTGATTTGAAGAGTTTAATGGAAGATGATTTTGTTCTTAAAAATTGGGATGAGAATGAATTAGAAGAAATTGGAACCATATTATATAGAGCAAAAAGGGAGTTGAAGAAAGATAAGGATACCGTAAATAATGAAACCTTACATCGTAAAATAACCGAATGGGCTAATTTTGACGTATTCAAATCAGAAATCAATCAATTTGCTGAAAAAGAAATTACTCAAGAGCTTGCTAAACTTTTCTTTCTAATTAATAGCGATTATTCTAGTTTCGTTGAGAGATTAGAAAAAGATAACACGCTTCTAAAAGAAGGAACTAAGGCTCTTGATAAAGCTATAGAAGAAATTTTAAAAAAAAAAAATGAATATAGCAACTCTATGAGAGCAGCTAGCCAGGAAACATCAAGAGATCAAATCGTTAAAAACTTCTTATTTATAGATAATGAATTAGATAAGGTTAAAAACCAAAATAGTATTGCTAGTATAAGAACCATAATCACAAATATTTATGACAATGTTTATTCTAAGGAAAAAGAAGTTTTTTCGAATATTATAAATAGATACAGGTCTTTTTTAGGAAATATAGAATTTAATGATACCATCATACAATCTATTGATTTCGGGCAAATAGAAAAGAATGCTTCAGCTGGTAGCAGAGAAAGATATGAAGTTACACCTGAGCAGACAATAGAAGGAGGATGGTGTGAAGAAGATAAAAAAGTAGCAGCAAAATACGATACTAGAATAAATGAAACTAAAAAGCTCCAAGCATTTAAAACAGTAGCCTTAAAAGAAGCTAAAAATAATAGAAGAATTTTTGAAAAGCAAATTAAAACAAAAGCTGACAATATTGAAAAGGCTATAACTGAAGAATTAAGTAAGAAAATCAATAGCGAAGAAAAGAGATTAAACGAATTAAAAGGGAAGATGAATAATTCCCAAACAGAAATAAAAAATAACTCAGAATTAATCTTAAAAATAAAAACTACGTTAGAAAATTCACCATTAAAAAAAGACAGCTATGGAAGATCAAATTAATAGTTTTGATTTTGATTATGTGCGACTTGAAGATGATGTTAGAAAGTTAGCAAATGATTATTTATCAGAAATAACAGCAGAAAATATAAAAATGTTCTCAGAAGGTATTAAAATAGTTGGCGAAACAACTCTAGAGAATTATTACTTATCAATAGACAAACATTATTCAGAAGGCATATTTAAAATTAGGGATGAAAAAGTATTGTCAGAATTTATTGATTTTGCAACAGGTTACCGTTTTTCAATGAAATCATGGGCTAGAGAAAATGAAATAAAACTTAAAAAAATAGAAGTACCAAATACTGAAAGACCTAAAAACCTTACTTATAACAAACAGCGCCCAGCAATCATTTTGGGGGTTGGTACACTTGCTGCGGTGGGTGTTTATATATTTAGTAATATTTGGATTGCTTTATTGACTGAATTATTAGTTTTAGGCACTACATCTAAAATAATTAAAAAAGAAAAGAAGCTTAACTATGAATTTGAATTAAAAAAATATGAAATTCAGATTGAGACAGAAAAAGAAGAACTAATTAATGGATTGATTGAAGATATAAAAGAATGGCTTAGAAAAGCTGAGACTAACTCTAATGAATTATTAAAAAAATTTAAGGTATAACTTATGAAGGACCATAGTTTAAAAAGCATCTCTGAAGAGCCAAACCAAACAGAGATCGTTGAGCAAAGTCGTACTATGTTTGATGCTCTTGTTACTCGTGATTATCTTCAAGAACTTAATAATTGTGAGGTGCTACCATTAAATGAAGAAGTGTCAATTTCTCCTATAAGATGGTATAAAATAGATAAAATTGTAGTTGAATCAGATGTGTTTTTCTCTGATAAATTATCAATGTTGTACATGTCTTTACACAAAAATGCTAAAAGTGTAATATTGGTATTAGATAAACAGAACAATGGTAATATTGAACTTTTTATTGGTGCAAGAGATATAGAAGGCTCCAAAAATGTTTCTGGAGAAATACTTAAGGCTGGAATGGAAGGTTACTTTCCAGGTATAGGTTTAAAGAATACAAAACCTAGTGATGTTAATTACACTCATCCAAATATTACTTCGGTGTCAGCCATCGCATCGTTTAGAGATGATAAGAAGGAAAATTTTGTTCAAGGTCTTGAACGCTTGATTAATGCAACCTCTTCAATTTCTAAATTTCGTTCTTATTTTATTGCAGATAGCGTTAATCATGAAGATTCAAAATCTATGATTGATGCATTCAATAATCTTTATACTAGTCTATCCCCTGCTTTATCTTTACAAAACAGCTATCAAGAAAGTGAAAGTAATGGTATTTCAGAATCTTTTACAGAAAACTTCTCAAAATCTATAGGAGATTCATTGTCAAAAACAGTAACTCATACAAAAGGTTTTTCAGAAACAGTAACCGAAGGTACAAATGAAAGTAAAGGTACAAATAGTGGTAACAGTGTTGGAGGATTTGTTGGAGGCGGGATTCCAGGCTTAATGGGAGGGGCTTCCTATAATAGAAATTGGGGTAAGTCTTCTACCTCTGGCACGAGTAGTTCTGAAGCAATTGGTAAAAACTTTTCAGATTCAACAGGGCATCAATCAGGTAAAACCAGATCAGAGCAAAGAGGTGAATCTGAACAAAAGGGAACCAATAAACAGATTACTTCAGGTACAACAAAACAGATTACATATAAAAATAGGTATGTTCAATTTTATCTAGATATTTTAGATAAACAATTAAACCGTTTACAAAATGGTTCTCCGTTTGGTTTATGGTCAACATCTGTTTATTTTATGGCGAATGATTCTACTACAGCGCAACAATTAGCTAATATATATAGAGGAGCTATAATTGGGGAGGAAAGTAGCCTAGAAACATGCGCTATCAATTTATGGCAAAAAGAAGCAGCAGCAAATCAGATAGTAAAATATTTAAGTAAAAGTATTCATCCTGTTTTTAATTATAACAATCAACTTGTAACTGCCGGATCTGTTGTTACAAGTAAAGAACTTGCCATTCATTTATCTTTCCCTCAGTCAAGTGTACCAGGAATTATTGTTTCGGAACAAGCTTCTTTTGCAAGGAATGTTTTTACTAAAACAAAACAAGAAGATGAATCTCATCAAATTTGTCTAGGAAATATTTTACATATAGGTAAACAAAGTGAGCAATCGGTAACACTTAATTTAGACGAATTAAAGAAACACGTTTTCGTTACAGGAACAACAGGTAGTGGTAAATCTAACACCATGTATCATCTCTTGAATCAGCTTGATCTGAAAGGAAAGAAATTTATGGTAATTGAACCTGCAAAAGGAGAATATAAGCATGTTTTTGGGCATAGAGATGATGTAACTGTATATAGTGCTTCTCCTAAATTTGGTAAATTATTACAAATTAATCCTTTTGAATTTCCGTTGGATTCAATTGATGTGTTAGCACATATTGATCAGTTAGTAGAAATTTTTAATGCATGTTGGCCTATGTATTCAGCAATGCCAGCTGTTTTAAAAAATTCTATTATTTCTGCATATGAAAAGTGTGGTTGGGATTTATTAAAGACTAAAAACAAATACAGAACGAATGACCAACCAATATTCCCAACGTTTGAAGATATAATTGTTTGTCTGAAAGAATATATAAATGAATCGGAATATTCTGCAGAAATCAAAGGAAATTACAAAGGAGCTCTTGAAGTTAGATTAAATGATCTAAACAGTGGTTTAATGCAATATATTTTGTCAGGAAGATCTATTTCTGATGAAGATTTATTTAATAAAAACACCATAATAGATTTAAGTACTATTCGTTCTACCGAAACTAAATCTTTAATAATGGGGTTTCTAGTAATGAAACTAAATCAATTTAGAATTGATGAAGGAGGAATGAATAAAGACTTACAGCATATTACCATAATTGAAGAGGCTCATAATTTACTAAAAAGAACATCAAGTTCTCAAAGCATGGAGTCTGATAATTTAGCAGGAAAATCTGTAGAGATGATTTCTAATAGTATTGCCGAAATGCGTACCTATGGAGAATGTTTTATTATTGTTGATCAATCCCCATTACTATTAGACCCTTCTGTTATAAGAAATACTAACACCAAAATTGTAATGTCATTGCCAGAAGCTGATGATCGTAATGTAGTTGGTAGATCTATGGCTTTGAATGATAAACAAATTGAACAAATAGCAAAACAAAGTGTTGGTGAAGCTATAATTTACCAAAATAGTTGGGAAGAAGCTGTTCAATGTATCGTATCAAAAAGTGATTATGATGATAATTTAATTTACAATGAAAAGTTTGATATACCAGATTATCCAGAACGAAAAATAAGAAATTGTATTGTAGATTTTTTACTATACCCATACACTAAAAATACTTTAGACTTAAAAGAAATTTCAAATTGTATTGCTCAGGATAATATACCATCCTCTATTCGTGTTCAATTATTAAAGTATCTAGAAGAATTCAATCAAAATGAAAATCTAAAAATTTGGGAAAAGAGTAAATTTCATAACCTGTCATCAGTAATTTCTCAATATTTAAATATTGATAAAGAACTAGAAAAAATTAAAAATCAAATAACCGACCTTAATCAAGTAAAAAAATTAAAATTATTATTTGATAACCTTCTAAGTGAAAAATTTGAAAGCGATATTGATGAAAAGACTATATTCTTTGTCCAACAAGGCTATTTTAAGAGGCTTAACAATGAATACTATAATGAATGGAAAAAAATATTTTAAATTATGGAAGAAGCTTTAAATAAAAGTGCCGTATCCGTAGAAAAAACTGAGACAAAATCTAATATTGAGAACACAAATACTATCAATGATAAATCATCAATTGATAATTTAGAAAATAATGTAGATGAAAATTTAAAACCTACAAAAGTTCCGGAAAATGATAGTGTTTTTGTTGATGAGTTCCCTGATAAAAAAAATACTGTAGCAGATAAAGTAGAAAACAATGATACTATTTTTGTTGATGAGTATCCTGGAAATAAAAAAACTAATTTAGATTCACCTTTAATTCCTGCTGAAACTTTAGATAGATCAAATCATATAGAACAAAAACAAGATGGTTCCTCAAGAATACCTATTAGTAAAGGAACTTGGAGCGGAGAACCAGGTAATTCTGATTGGAAACCAGATAATACCTATATCCCCCTAAAAAATAATCCTGATGGTGCAAACTGGAAAGAACTAAAACAGCCTCATAACATTGATTCAATTACATTTAAAGAAGGGTACCCCGACTTTACTCCAATTGCGAAAGCTGAAGTTGAAATTGATAATTTCACCTCTAAAAGGTATGGTAAAGGAGCTAATTTTGATCAAGCAGATACAAAACTAGCAGAACAAAAAGGATTGACTAAAGAACAAATAGTTCAAGATCGAATGGAAAATGATTTTACTTGGCACGAACATGAGAATTGTAAAACAATGCAATTAGTTCCTTGCGAAATACATAATAATATTTCTCATAGTGGTGGTATATCAGTTATTAAACAAAAAAATAAAATATAGATGGAAGATAAAGTAATTGGTAAATTAGAATTTAACACAGGTTGGTCTAAATTTGAAAATATAAAGTTATGGGACAAAGATTATAAATTAGAACTCAGGTTTTCTTCGAATATTGAAGAACAACCAAACAAATTACAACAATCGGAATATATAAAATTTAAAGAAAATATAAGTGAAATTAGCACAAAATCTAAATTTGCTTTTGATAAATTTATAGAGCAAGAAAAAGAATACATTAAACAACAGTTAGGAGAGAGTGTATCATTAAGATTTATAGATTTGGTAATACTAAATGAAGTTTTATTTTTTCAAAGTGGTAAAACGGCTTTGTTATTCGATGTGGAATGGACTGATGAAGAGGTTGTTTTACTTTTAGGAAATGAAATTTCAATTGATTATGGAGAACAAATTGACGGGGAGGTTTAATATTATATTTAGATTTTAAGTTATTGGAACATGTGTTTTCAGTAGGATTTGAGAGAGAAATAAACTAAAAAAGAAAAATGAATTAAGAGAAACAATTGCTAAAAAAAAAGAAAAAACTATGAGTAAAGAAAGAGCATTAATGATGTTGCGTAGGTCAATAAATATACCAACAGCAACATTTAGAGAAGGTCAATGGGAAGCCATTGAAAAACTTACTATAAATAAAGAAAAATTGTTAGTTATTCAACGAACAGGCTGGGGTAAAAGTTTAGTTTATTTTATAAGTAGCAAAATATTAAGAGAACAAGGTAGAGGTCCAACTATTATTATTTCACCATTATTAGCCTTAATGCGTAACCAAATTGAAGCAGCAGAACGTTTAGGTCTTAAAGCCGTTTCTATAAATTCAACAAATTTTGATGATTGGAAAGCTATTCAAAATGAAGTTTTAAAAAATAATATAGATACTTTATTAATTTCACCAGAACGTTTAGCTAATGATCTATTTATGGATGAAATTCTGTTTCCAATTGCAGATAAAATAGGTTTGTTTGTAGTAGATGAAGCACATTGTATTTCAGATTGGGGTCATGATTTTAGACCAGACTATAGACGTATTGTAGGTATTTTAAAAGCGATGCCAAGTGGTATGCCTATTTTAGCTACAACAGCAACTGCGAATGATAGAGTAGTAAATGATATTGAAGAACAGTTAGGAGGAATTAAGACTATTAGAGGCGGATTAACAAGAGCAAGTTTAAAACTACAGAATATTAAGTTGCAAGACCAAGCATCACGTTTAGCTTGGTTAAAAGAGAATATTCCTAATATGGATGGTAATGGTATTGTATATGTTTTAACAAAACGTGATGCTAGAACTGTTACACAATGGCTAAATGATTGCAACATTGATGCAGCGGCTTATTATTCGGATGTTAAACATGATAATTTTGATGACTCTACTGCATATAGAGAATTTTTAGAAGATTCATTATATAATAATGAGATAAAAGTTTTAGTAGCTTCTACTGCTTTAGGAATGGGGTATGATAAACCAGATTTAAATTTTGTTATTCACTTTCAGGCTCCAGGATCTATAATTGGTTATTACCAACAAGTTGGTCGTGCAGGTCGTGCAATAAAAAGTGCTTACGGTATTTTATTATCAGGAGAAGAAGATGCAGATGTTCATCGCTATTTTAGAGAAGGTGCATTTCCTCCAGAAGAAACAGTAGAAAAAATTTTAGAAGTTATTGAGGATCATGAAGGTTTATCTGTGCCTAAATTACAAGAATTTTTAAATGTAAAATCTAGTCAAATAACAAAAACAATAAAATATTTGAGTGTTGAGCAACCTTCTCCAATAGTTAAAATTGGTAGTAAATGGCAAAGAACAGCCATTAATTATTCAATGGATACTGATAAAGTTGCAAGATTAACAAATCAACGATTATTAGAGTGGCAAATTGTTCAGGACTACATTCAAACAAAAGAGTGTTTAATGCTATTTTTGCAAAATGAATTAGATGATGTAAATTTAAAACAATGTGGACAGTGTGCAAATTGCTTAAATGAAAATATTTTACCAAATATAGCATCTCTTGGAAATGTAATGGAAGCTTCTATATATTTAAAACATTCAGAATTTGATATAAGACCAAGAAAACAAACAGTTAGTAATGCTTTACCAGAATATAATTGGTCATATAGAATACCACAAAACCAACAAGCGGCTATTGGTAAAGTCTTATCTAGATGGGGTGATGCTGGTTGGGGGAAAATGGTTGCAGATGATAAGCATCAAGGTCATTTTAGAGATGAATTGGTAGATGCAATGTATGATATGATTACAAAAAGATGGCAACCAAATCCTTTGCCAGAATGGTTAACATGTATACCATCTTTAAGGAACCCAAAATTAGTACCAAATTTTGCGGAAAGGTTGGCGGCAAAATTAGGAATCCCTTTTAGGCCGATTATTATAAAAGTGAAAGATACTGATCCACAAAAAGAACAAGAAAACAGTTATCATCAATGTAAAAATTTAGATGGAGTTTTTCAAATAGAAGGTGATGTTCCAAATAAACCTGTATTTTTGTTTGATGATGCTGTAGATTCTAGATGGACTTTTACCATAGCAGCAACATTATTAAGAAAAGCGGGTTCAGGAATTGTAATTCCTATTGCCTTAACATCAACATCAGTAAGCGAATAGAATGATTTCAGAAAGAACAAAAGCCATATTACTACTTACATCTTATTTTTCAAAAGATTTAGATAAAAAGAATAAGCCATTAGCTTTATTGGAATGGAATAGGTTTGTGCGTTGGTTGCAAGAAATTAAATTAAAACCAGAAAACCTATTGACAGTTGATTTAAACAATCTTTTGAAGAACTGGGAAGATAAATCTATTGACAAAAATAGGATTATAGCATTGCTAGATCGTAAAATGGCATTAGCTATTAAATTAGAAAAATGGTCTAAGGCAGGTATTTGGGTAATTAATAGGGGGGATAAAGAATATCCTGCAAGTTTAAAGAATAATTTAAAAGATCGTGTTCCTCCAATACTTTTTGGGGTTGGTAATAAGGAGCTTTTAAATAAAAATTATATAGGAATTGTTGGTTCTAGAAATTTATCAATTCAAGATATAGATAATACTAAATATGTTGTTAAGCAAATTGTAAATCAAAATTGTGGTGTGATTTCTGGAGGTGCAAGAGGTGTAGATGAACACTCTATGGTTGGTGCCTTGTCTTTAAAAGGTTATGCTTTAGGAATACTTGCAGATAGTCTTTTAAAAAAATCTTCCTCCAAAATATATAGAGAAAGTATTGTTGATAATAGATTGGTTTTAATTTCTCCCTATAATCCAGAGGCTGGTTTCAATGTTGGTAATGCAATGGGTAGAAACAAATTAATTTACTGTACCTCTAATGCAACAATAGTTATTAAGGCTGAAACAAAAGGAGGAACTTGGGAAGGAGCAAAAGAAAACATTAAAAATAAATGGGTACAATTGTGGGTTGTTAATTCTCAAGATAAAAAACAGAATAAAGGGAATGAGGCTGTTGTCAAGTTAGGTTCTAAATGGCTTCCTGATGATTTAAAGATAAACATAGAATCCTTAGCTATAAAATCATTTAACACCCAAATTGAAGTTAAACAGGGTAATTTATTCAATGAAATAAAAGAGAATAAAGGTGAACTTGATAAGAGAAATGATCAAAAAAATAACTTAGATAATAAACATCTACCAAAAACAGACTCTAAATTAGAATTAAAGCAAGTTGGTATAAATTTTAATGAAGCATCTCTTTTTGAAATATTTATTCATAAACTATATACTACTTTTACAGAAAACGAAATAAATAAAGAGAAAATAGCAACTCATTTCGAGCTAACCTCAAAGCAAACGGATGAATGGTTGAAATTGGGAGTTGAAAAAGAATTGTTGAATAAAAAAACAAGACCTGTCAGATACTTCATAAATAAAGATAGATTTAAATTTATTTTTAAAAGTTAATTCACTGAAATAAAAACGGGTTATATTGCAGCTTGTTTTTCGACTTCTAAGAAAAAAATGTATTGATTTATAGTTGAGGATCTCTTTAACATTATACTAAAAATAAAAAAAGGAATAACTATTTTAGTTATTCCTTTTTCTTTCAACATTAATTAATCATTTTTAAATACTTAAAGATTTTAGTAATAAAACCATCTTCTTTCCTTTCACTTTTTTCTTCAAAGAAATCAATAATTTCTTTTTGCTCATTTTGTTGAACTTTAGAAATTTTATCTTCGCTCCAATTTTCAGCCCATACAAATTGACTATCTCTCACCCAATAATGAGATTTACAATCAAAATTCCAATTACCAATAGATGGAGAGAGACTAATACTCTCTCCATTATAGCTATATGACCACTGAATAGGCGTTATAGGTGTCACAACTTTATTTCCACAACCACAAGCACATAAATGAATTACAGTATTATATTCATACGACACATATATAACTCCTTTTTTCAATCGATCAGGAATGAATTTCACAAATCTAGCCTCTAACATCATCATTAATTATTTCATTAACGCTAGAATTATAAATACTACTATATCCATTTCCAATATCATGATAAACCCCATAATGTTGTTTCCATTTTATAACTGCAAAACAAGCATTTAAAGAATTCAATTCACATAGTTGAATATTTGATGAATAAAGGTTTTTATCATCACCCTCATCTTCAAAAGATATTCGATCATTCCATATATGATCTCTAACTCCATCTATACTAAAGTTAACTCTAATAGAACTAAGTAAAGAATTATCTTTATTTATAACCCCTATTCCACAGTCAATAAAACTTATTTTCCGTTCTTCTAAATAGTTAAATATTAGCTTTTTTATATGTCCTTTATCAATAGAGATAAAGATAAAGTCTAAATCTTTTAATAAAATCAAGTTTGATTCTTCTATATACAGACTATGACTAATTATTCCTTGATGTATATTAGAATAATTTCCTTTTTGATAATCAACCTTTTTTAAATTCTGATCTAACACATTTATTGATGTAGCTCCAGGGCTCCTAAAAGCATTATGTTGACAAAATTCATCACCATCAAAAAGATGTATTTCTGAAACACTAGTTTTAGCTATCAAATCCAAAATATAGGAACCTGTTCCTCCTAATCCTATAATACCAATCTTTAAATTAGAAAGCTTATCATTAATAAATTGAATTTCACTTCTTGTCGAATTGGTATCAACATAAGTAAAAGGAGTATTAGACTCAACATCTTTCAAAACACGAAATGTCTTAGCTGTTTCTTTAGGATAAATACTTTGAACATGTGATGTTAACATATTTATATAAGACTCCATTTTATGATAATAGTCCTTATATCCATCTTTAGGTTTGCTAGAAAACATATGATTTATTGCAATAGTTTGCCCAAGACGAGCCGAGTTACTATTGTTTATAATTGAGTTTAAATCAGCACCATTTGCATCACATGGTTTATCTCCAATAAAGAAAACTCTATGATCACGAATTTGAATTATTTGATTATTTAAAAACCCTATTTTTGAAACTAAAATACCCTTACATACAATTTTAGCAGTATTAAAATAAGGAATATTATGAATTAAAAGGTGATTTTCCTTAATTTCAACCTCGTAACCATTGTTACGAAGTTGAATAATATCTAAACTAGGATTTATTAGTTTGCTGTGCATCGAAGACCATTTTAGATTTAACAATTACGTCATTACCTTTAACCAACGTTCCTGATGGTTTTTGACTAACGCCTCTAGTATATGTAACTGTATAAGTAAAACTAGGATTACATCCATCACCGAAAGCTAGTTTTACTATTTCTTCAAAAGAAATAGTCTTTTTATTCCAAGCATGACTCTCTGCATTAACAATTACGCATTGTTGTTCTCTCTCATACAAACAAAACCTAGATTCATTCTGCAACGAAATTTTATGATTTGCATCATTCTTTTCTTTGTACCCAATTTCAGTATTCCCTTTTTTGATTTGAGTTAAATAATAACTATCGTTATTATATCCTGCAAGTTCTAACAACTTTTGAGGAGTTGAAGAACATTCTTCTACTAAATACTCTTTATCATCAATAAAAATTTTTATTGATTTATAAAGTTTAGCAGTTAAATATTCAATTCCTGGATCTGAAAGATCTACCGTTTCCGTTAATTGAATTGGCTCGTATCCTTTATGGTTTGTTTTTAGAAGTAACTCATAGTCTTCTATTGGTGTTAAACAGGCAAGGTCTAAAATATCTTTACCTGTTATTTTTTGCTTAAGAGATGTAAATTTTTCTCCATTAATTTTATATGAATAATTCATATTCTTTTTGTTTTAAATTTAATAATGTCTGTGTATCCTTCCCTAAAGGTTCCTAAGAGTTTAAAAGCTTTTTGACATTGAGACTACACAATAAGTCCTTGCCATTCTAACATTACTAAATATTTGCAATAAAATTTAAAAAGAAATTTGTATGTTTGGAGTGCGAATACAAACTACAGGATTCTGTAGAAATTTTAAAGCTTGGTATATTTTATACTGAGCTTTTTTTATTTATTTTTATTTCATTTTGTGTGGTTTTTATTTTTGTTCTGAAAAACAGAATTTATTTAACAAACTAACTTATGCAAATGTAAATACTTTTTTGATATTTTTTAACTAATTTAAATTAAAAGTTATTAACTTATTTTGTTGAATAGTTTTTTTTTATTAAATTGTAATAATAATTTTTTTTATACATTTGCACCATGAAAGAAATACAGCACCCGAGTGTCTCTTTAACTGAATTAATGAAAGATAAAAACATGTCTCAAAGAGACTTATCTTCTATAATTCAACTCACCCCATCCGTACTAAATAATATATTAGTCAATAAAAAACCGTTTACAGCTGAATTATCTGTTAAACTTGAAGCTGTTGGATTAGGTAGAGCAAAAGATTGGATGGTTAAACAAGCTATGTATGATGTTAACAAAACTGAAATATCTCTTTCAGAAGAAGCAACACTTATTAGAATTTGGAATAATATCCAGAAAATAATTCCTAATAGTTATTTTAGAAAGAAAAATATAATAGACTCAGATATTAAATCAAATATCAAATCAATATTCAAAATATACAATGTTAAAAATTTTGAAGAGTTTTATCAGTACCACGAGGATTATGTTTTTTCTCATTACCGTAAATCTAACGCCTTTAGCGAACAAAAAAATAACGTTATAGCATGGTCTACCTATGCAGAATACGTTGTAAAAGATATTAAAGTTAAAAAATTCAACCTTAATAATCAAACTAACTTAATTAATGAATTAAATATTTTATTTAATAAGAACACCGAAAATTTAATAAAAGACACTAAAAAAACATTAAACAGTTATGGTATTAAATTTGACACACTAGACAGACCCTCCAAAACACCTGTAGACGGTAAATCTTTTATGTCTAATGGCATTCCATCAATTGTTTTATCTCTAAAATATAAACGTTTAGATAATTTTGCATTCACAATAATGCATGAATTAGGTCATGTTTTTCTACACCTTACGGGAAATTATAAAAATCATTCCTTTTTTATTAATAGTTCCAAAAACGACATATTAGAATTTGAAGCGAATCAATTCGCCAGAAATATGTTAATACCTGAATCAGAATGGGAATATTTTGAAATAGCTAATAATGTATTTACCGATGATGTTATTTTAAATTTTGCTAAAAAAATCAAAGTTCACCCAGCTATTGTAAGAGGAAGAGTTTGCTTCGAACATAATAAGTATTATAGAAGAAAATCAGCCATTACAGCAACGAATATAATATCGTATTAATATTAATAAAGATTTCTCTTTTCAATCTTACCTCACTCAACTGCATAAAATTATCATTAAGTCATTACATTTCCTTATCTCAAATCTTTACTTGTTTCGCTTCGTTAAGTTGATTAAAAAAAACATCCAATAATTCAAAATAAAATTTGGGCTATAAAAATAAAAAATATAGCTCAAATTATCATTATATTTGAGCTATAAAAATCATATTTATAGCTCATGGCATATAAAAATTGGAATTGGCTACACAAAGAATGGCCAAATTTTACTTATAGAAAAGAGACTCTTGAACAATTAGAAATGCAATTTTCTAAAAACTCAGGACTCGTATTAGGTGCCATAAGACATATAGAAGGAGTCTCTAAAGATGATTTATTAGTAGAAATACTTAGTGAAGAAGCTATAAAAACTTCAGAAATTGAAGGAGAAATTTTGAATAGAGAAAGTGTACAATCTTCCATTAAAAAAAATCTTGGTTTTACTACGGACAAAAGAAAAATAGCACCTGCAGAACTTGGCATTTCTGAAATGATGGTGGATTTGTATCATAACTTCAATCAACCATTAAGTCATAATCTACTGTTTGATTGGCATAAAATGTTAACCAATGGAAGAAGAGATTTAACAAATATTGGAAGCTATAGAACACATACAGATCCAATGCAAGTTGTTTCCGGAAGGCTTGATAGACCCACTGTTCATTTTGAAGCTCCTCCATCGGACAAAGTGCCTATTGAAATGGAACAATTTATTTTATGGTTCAATCAAGTTCATAATCCTAATAACACAAGTTTATTACCACTTGCAAAAGCTAGCATTACGCATTTATATTTTGTTTGTATTCATCCTTTTGAAGATGGAAATGGAAGAATTGCTAGAGCATTAGCTGAGAAATCTATTGCCATCAGTTCTAAACAGCCTACATTAAGTTCATTATCACACACCATAGAAGGTAATAGAAAAATGTATTACACATCGCTTGAAACAAACAATACAACTTTAGAAATTACCAACTGGTTACAATACTTTAGCGAAACTATTTTAAATGCTCAAGAAAATACTTTAAAACGTGTAGATTTTATTGTAGAAAAAGCAAAGTTTTTTGAACGATATAAAAATCAATTAAACGAACGACAATATAAAGTATCGTTAAGAATCTTTGAAGCTGGACATACTGGTTTTATAGGTGGATTAAGTGCCGAAAAATATACTAAAATTGCTAAAACATCTGCTTCCACCGCTACGAGAGATTTAAAAGATATGGTAGATAAAGGTGTTTTAACAAAAACAGGAACTTTAAAAAGCAGTCGTTATGAATTGAATATAAAAACCATTTAATTTTATATTTATCTTCTTTTACTTGACTAAATCAAACAAAAGAAGACAAAACACTACACCACTACTCCACCCCAACACTCTTAAAGCCTCTTAAACAAATGGAATATTACATATTGTATTGGAAAGTAGATTTGTTTGACTTCACTTAGCCAATATCAATTGTAAAAAACTTAATGTTTAATTTATATTAAAAGATTTTTTAAGTAAAAAATAAAACATACAGTTTCTTAAAAAGACAAAAGCTCCTTAAAATGGAGCTTTTGAATTATCTTTATATAAATATTTTGAATTAACTACATTTCGTGCTTAGGAGTATATCCATCTTCACTCAAATCATGATGTTCGTAAACTTCATGCATTGCTGCTTCATAATCTACAGATTCACCCTTAGTTAATTTATCAACTATTTTTTCCATTATTTCATAAATTACAGGAACAACCACCAGCGTAAGAAAAAGAGAACTAATTAATCCTCCAATAATTACCCAAGCCAAACCGTTTTTCCATTCTGCACCTGCTCCTGAAGCAATCGCAATCGGTATCATACCAAACACCATAGCAATAGTTGTCATTAAAATTGGACGTAACCTAGCGTGATTAGCCTGAATTAAAGCTGTTCTAATAGATTCTCCTGCAGCTCTTCGCTGGTTGGTGAAATCTACCAACATAATGGCATTTTTACTAACTAGACCAATTAGCATAATAATACCAAGAATAGTAAATATATTTAATGAATTATTAGTTAAGGCCAATGCTAACAACGCTCCAATAAATGATAATGGAACAGCAAACAAAACTACAAATGGATGAATAAAACTATCATAAAGCCCCACCATTACTAAATAAACTAATATAATAGCAGCTAATAGTGCAATTCCTAAAGTACCAAAACCTTCACTTTGGTTTTCTTGATCTCCACTCCAAATATAATTAACTCCAATTGGTTTTTCTAATTTATCAAGCTTTTCTTGCCATTGTGTTACAATTGTTCCTGATGAAACTCCAACGTTTTGTCCTTGAACAGTTACCGAAGGAGATTTATCTCTTCGTTCTAATTGACTTGGACCAGAACCTTCTGTGATTGCTGCAAATTGTGATAACTTAATTTGTTGTCCAATGTTATTCACAAAAATAAGATTACTAACATCATTAATATTTTTTCTATCAAATGCATTGTATTTAATATTAATGTCATATTCGTATTCACCGGCTCTAAATTTTCCATCTGTATTACCACTATAAGCTGTTTGCATAGTTGCACCTACTGTTTGAAGCGTTAAACCTAAAGCAGACATTTTATCTCGATCTACTTGAACATTAACTTCCGGACTTCCCTCTTCAACAGTTAGTTTAATTTCAGTAGTACCTGCAATTTTACGTAATTCTAACTCTGCTAATTTGGCAAATTTCATGGCACTTTCTACATTTGGCCCTGTAACAACCAATGCTAATGTTGCATTTTCGGCTGATCCTAAAAGACCTACAGGAACCGTTTTAACTTTAGCACCAACTAAAACCTTTTCTAATTCTCGCTTTATTTTTGCAGCATAAACAGTAGCACCATCCGTACGTTCGTTTTGGTCAATCATTTTAACATTAATTTCAGCTTTGTATGCCGTAGCTTGAGCAGCACCCATTCCTTCACTGGTTTGACCAACCGTTGAATACTGACTGTAAACATATTTTTTTGAATTTAAAAAAGCTTCTGCTTTTTGAGTCATAAAGTTGGTTTGCTCTAATGAAGCATTTTTAGGCATTTCAATTTGAACTAAAAACTCACCACTATCAGATGCCGCAAAAAATTCACTACCAATAAATCCAGCAGGAAGAAGTGCGACAGAACTAAAAAACAACACTAAAACAACAATTAAAGTAGTTTTATAATAATCTAAACACCAAGTTAGTATTCTAGAAATCCAGTTTGTAAAATTCGTTAGAAAGCTTTCAAAACGTAAAATAATTCTTCCAAAGAAATTTTTACCTTCTATATGCTCTAGTTTTCCGAAACGAGAGGATAACCAAGGAATAAGAGTGAAAGACGCTAATAAAGAAAATAATGTAGAAATAATTACGGTAACACAAAATTGAGTGATAATATCGGAAACTAAACCAGAACTTAAAGCTATTGGTAAAAAAACTACAACAATTACTAAGGTAATTGAAGTTACTGTTCCTGCTATTTCAGAAGTGCCGTCATAAGCTGCTCTAACTCTATTTTTACCCATTTCCATATGTCTATAGATGTTTTCTAAAACAACAATTGCATCATCAACCAAAATACCTACAACTAGTGATAATGCTAATAAACTCATTAAGTTTAATGTATATCCAAATAAGTAAATACCAATAAATGTCGCAATTAAAGATGAAGGTATAGAAACCATTACAATTAAAGAATTTCTAATACTATGTAAGAAAAACAACATTACAAAAGCAACTAAAAATACAGCAATCATTAAATCATGTATAACAGAATCAGATGCTTCTAATGTAAAACGACTACTATCTTTAGCAATGTTAAATTTTAATTGGTTTGTTTTATAATCATTTTCAAGTAATTTTATTGTACTTACAACCTTATCACTAACAGCAACTGCATTGGCATCTGATTGTTTTATAATTTGTAAAATAATTGCGCTTTTTTGATTTACACGTGCTATTTTTTCAGCATTTTTTTGAGTGTCTTGAACATCTGCAATATCTTTTAAACGAATTTGAATATTGTTTTGAGAGGATACTACCAAATTTCTTAATTCATCAACATTTTTATATTTACCTGCTAATCGAATTAATATTTTTTGTTCTCTAGTTTGAATACTTCCTGTTGGAAAATCTAAGTTAGATGCTAAAATAATTTGTTGCACTTGTGGTACTGATAAACCGTACCCTTGAAGTTTTGTTGCATTTAAATTTACTTGAATTTCACGCTCTTGACCACCAATAATATTTACTTGCGCCACACCATCAATACGGGATAACACCGGCGATATTTTTTTATCAATTAAATCATAGAATTCAGCTTCATCCATTTTTCCATTGGTTCCAATAGTCATGATTGGAAGATCACTTAAAGAAAATTTTATTAATGAAGGTGGATCTGCATCTTTAGGTAAATCTGCTAGAATTGAATTAATTTTACGTTGTGCTTCGTTTATAGAATAATCTGCATTGGCATTTGAAGTCAATGTAATCATTACTGTTGAAAGACTTTCATATGATTTAGAATCAATTTTTTTGATATTTTCTAACGAGGAAACTGCATCTTCAATTTTCTTAGTAACGGTATTTTCAATCTCATTTGGAGACGCTCCGGGATATACGGTTGAAACGGTGATTACATTTGTTTCAAATTTTGGGACTAATTCGTAACTTAATTGACTATAACTGAAAAGCCCACCAATAATTAGAATTGTAAAAAGCACAATAATTAGTGAAGGTCTTTTTATGGATATTTCTGCTAATTTCATATATTTTGTCTAATAATTATTTTAATCAATTATTTAATAATTTCAACAGTATTACCGTCTTCTAGGTTAATTTGCCCTGTTGTAACAATAATTTGTCCAACTGATAAACCTTTTAAAATTTCAACTTGATTACCTATAATTCTTCCTGAAGTAACATTTACTAACTTGGCTATATCATTTTCTATTATAAAAATTTGATTGCTATTTACACTACCTACAAATGCATTTCTTGGTACAACAATCATATCTTGTTTTTGTTGTTTTGAACTAAAATTAGCAGTTCCATACATTCCGGCTTTTAACTGACTTTGAATATTATTTTCAATTTGAATCTCTACTGGAAAGTTTAAACTTCCATCTGATTTTGGAGCAATAAAAGTGATTTTACCTTCATAAACTTTATCAGGAAAAACAGATGTAGTTACGTTAATAATATCATCAACTTTTAAATTCGCTACCTGAGATTCGTTCACTGTAACTTTTAATTTAAGTTTAGAAACATTCACAATTTCAAAAAGTGATGTCGATGGCACTGCAGTTAGTATAGAACCAATTTCAATCATTTTTTTATTTATAATTCCATTTATAGGTGATTTAATCTTAGTATCTCCTAAATTTATTTTTGCATGCGTATAGTTAGCTTTTGTATTTACCATATTTAATTTGGCCTGGTCTAGCTGTTGTTGAGTTACACCTCCAGTTTTAAATGCACTTTGAAATCTAGCATAATCATTTAATGCATTTTGATAAGTTGCTTCTGTAGCTTGAGCATTTAAATCTATAATATCGCTTCTTACAATTGCCAATGTTTGGCCTTTTTTAACTTTATCTCCTTCTTTCACCAAAATACGAATAACTTTTCCAGAATTTTCAGCACTAAAAGTAAGTTGCTGAATTGGTTCAAAATTACCGTTGGTACTAAAGTTTAATAGAACATTATCAGTTTTAACTGTATCAACTTTAACTGATACAGCTGCATTTTGTTCTGAAACCAGAGCTATTTTGACTTCATTTTCTTTTTTATTTTTTGTTAGTACTAAAGCAATTAAAATTAAAGCTCCAATGACTATTATTCCTGTTATTATTGTTTTTTTCATCTGTTTAATTAATTAATGTATTTAATTCTCCTTTTGATTTTATTAATTGAATTTCTGCTAATTTGTAGTCTAAAATTGCAGCAGTATAATTATTTTGTGCAGTTGTATAAGCATTTTCAGCATCTAATAAATCTGTTAACGATGCTAAGCCTAATACATAGTTATTATTAATATTTTTCAAAATTTCATCAGCTAAGGCCATGTTTTCTTTCTGATTTTGAAGCGTTATAACACTATTTTCAATTTGAGTAGTAGCATTCTTATATTCTAAATCAAGTAATAATTGAGTGTTTTTAACATCTTCTTTAATGGATCTTAATTGAACATCTGCTTGCTTCACTTTAGCTCTTGTTCTAAATCCAGAAAAAATAGGGATTTTTAAATTTAATCCAATTGAAGAAAAATCTGACCAATAAACATCGTCATCAGAATTTGCTCCCCATGGTAATTCTGAGCCTTGCCCAATATAATTGTAGTTAGCAGAAAGGGAAAGTGTTGGGTAAAATTCAGAAATTATTGATTTTTTTTGTAACCCTAATAATTCTTCCTGTTTTTTAAGTAATAAATATTCACTTCTATTAGTTTTATTTAGGTCGTTTGTTAATACAGTTGGCTTAATTTCAAACTCAAATTCTGGAATATTTATTTGAGTATCAATTTGCATCCCCATATAAAACTTAAGGGTATTTTCTTGCAATTGAACTGCGTTAATAACTTGTTGTTTCTGTGTACTAATATTAGATATGTTAACATTCATTCTATCCAAATCTATTTTTTTAGCCAAACCATTTTCAAATTGACCTTTTACTATATCACGTACTTTAGTCGTGGTTTTTAAATTATTTTCAACTAAAATTAATCTTTGTCGTAATACATATACTTGATAATAATTATTAGCTACTCTTTCAATAACCTGTTCTTTAGTTAATTGGTCATTTATTTGATAAAATTCTCGTGTAGTTTTGGCAGCTTTTAAACCTATGAATATAGATTGATCAAATAAGTTTTGAGTTAAAATAATACCAGCACCTGTAGACCATTTTTGTCCAAAACTTGCTTCAATCATTGTTCCTGGTTGTCCAAAATAATCACCGTCAATAACTGTTGTTTGTAATACAGGATTGTATGTTAATGAACCATTAGCAAAAATTTGTGGTAAAGCTCTTGAACGTGCTTCCTGAATTTGGTATGTGCTATTTTCTACTTTTAATTTTGATTTTTTTGCTTCAGACTTGTTGTCTAAAGCGTAGATAATTGCATCTTTTAGAGTGAGCAACTTTATTTCTTGTGCCTCTATTTTTATTGCAAAAAGCAGAAAAAATATAATTATAATTTTATTCATTGTTGTTTACTTTGATTTTAATATTTGTTTCTATGTAATTAATTCCTTGTTGAGTACAAATACCTCTTAAATGGTATTCTAAAAAGTTTTTTTGAACCTCTAAATTGTATTGGATTAAAAAGTTCTGCATTTCTAATTCCGTTAATTCCTGTAGCGTAAAACCTACTAATAAGCTTTAAATTAATGTCATTTCTAAAAAGACCTTGTTCTATTCCATTTTTCAAATTTTTTATTACATATTCATCTACTTTATTAAATTGATTAGATATTAATGAATTAAAAATTACAGGGTAGTATTTTTGCAACTGATAAAAAGGTGAAGAACTTTCGCTTTTTAAATAATACGTCACAAAATCTTTAATTGTAAAAAGTTTATCAATAGGATTTAAATTCATTTCAAAAATAAAATCTATACCGTATGAAATTTTTTCAATTAATTGTGTGATAACTATTTTTATTAATTCTTTTTTATTTTTAAAATATTTATAAATAGTTTTTTTAGAAATTCCCATTTCTAAAGCTATATCATCCATTGTAACACTTTTAAAACCATGTTTTAAAAACATTTCAGCCGATTTATTTATAATTCTATTTTCCACTTAAAATTTAATTGACTTTTCATTTTTAATTCGTTTATTGTTTTAGTCAACACAACAAACCCAGTAAACCGATTTAGTTTTTTTAGTTTACCTTTAAGCAAAAAAAATTATCTTAATATCCCATTAAAATATGCATTTAACACTTCTTTCATTTCATTTTTAAATTCAGTTTTATTATCACAGTTGTAAATATGATATTCTATTAATGCATGTACAATTTTATGAATGGTTGATGCTTCAACATTATCTGATATACAATTTTCATTTTTTCCTTTTTGGAAAAAGTCAATAAAAAAATCTTTTTCGCTATTTTCTTTGCTTTTTCCCATTTCTTTTATTCTTGGATACTCAATTCTAAGGGCTATTATATTAGATAAAGTAATTTTATCAAAGCTGTTTATTATTTGATCACTTAAATTTTGTAACAACAAAGGAAAGGGACTATTACTTTCTAAGTATTTTTTTAAATTATTGATATTTTTACTAATTGAATTTAAACTTATCTCATATAAAAGATCTTCCTTATTTCCAATTATTTTATATAAAGTTCTTTTAGACATATTACATTCTTTTGCCAAATCGTTCATGTTCCAACCCTTAACACCGTAACTCAACAATAATTTTTCTGTTTTCTCAAAAACTAATTCTTTAGAATGACTATTTCCAGATTTCATACATATAATTTAAGTAAACCAAATAAACCACTATGGTTTACTTAGCAAAGTTACAAACTTTTTTTGATTCTAAATAAAATACAAAAAAAAAATTATACTATTCTAAAAGTATTGTAATAAACTTTAATTAATATAATAAAGTTGTTTGTATTCATTTTAAATTGTGTTGGTATAATTACTGTTAATTTGTAAATCTAAAATTCAATAAAATAATTCAAATTTTTAGTTACTACAAAAGGAGTTAAAATAAGTAAAAAGGAAAACCTACAAAAATAAATATTCTAAGTTTGTTAATAATATGAATCCACTTAAATAAGACACAATTAAAAAATACAATTAAATAGAAATAATAACAAAAAGAACAACAGATCTTACTTTAACCATATAAGAATATTCTTCTATTATTGTTACTTTTCTAACAGTACAATACCTTTTAGTGATGGTGAAAAAGTATCAATAATACAAAACCAATTTTTATTATTAAAATCATGTGAACCTGGAATTTTAAAACCAAATCCTAATTAATAGCAGTGTATAATCTGTAATACTTAAATTTAGATATAATCTATAACCATTCACAATCAAGACTATAGATTAAATA
This sequence comes from Polaribacter sp. 20A6, assembly GCF_011378915.1. NCBI lineage: Bacteria > Pseudomonadati > Bacteroidota > Flavobacteriia > Flavobacteriales > Flavobacteriaceae > Polaribacter > Polaribacter sp. 20A6. The sequence goes on along the minus strand of NZ_WTPZ01000001.1, from coordinate 697,693 downwards.
GTTGATTTCTCCTTCTGGAGTATCTTGTTTATGAAATTAGAATACGTGCGGTTAATGGTCTTTATAAAAGAATGACGAAGACAACAATCTTCTTCCCAATCATATATACTAGTGTTATTGTATTGCAAAGTAAACAAGCGTTAACAAAGGAAAGAAAAAGACTATAAAGAGCAAAAAAACAGCTTTTTCATAAAAATCAATTTAGTTTTATTTCTCTTCAAAACACCTTGTTGGTCGTTTTGGTACTCCAAAAGTATTCAGCTTTAAATTTATTTAAGTTAGAATAATACTGTCTATCTCAACTTTAAAACCTTCCGCCTTTTTATTTCCAATTAAAAAAGCTATTTCTTCAAGACTTTCTTTGCTATAATTTGGTTTTTCTAATCTCTTACCTCTATAGGTAGGGTACATATCTGATAATAATATTTCAATATCTTCCCATTCATTAGACGTTTCAAAAAAAGCAATATAAACGTGATCATCTGCTATCTTACTTCTTATTCTAAATTGATATCGTTTTCCGTCTCCTTTAACTCTAATAATAATTTTAGAATATTTGTTCGGTACTATTTTAGCGAAACGATTCCTCAATAAAGAAAATCCGCCATTATTTTCTAAAGACACAGTGCCACTAAAAACACAATTACCATTTTCTTTTAAAGAAAATGCTCCTGACGACTTCCCTCCCATTACAGCATCATTAATAATTTTCCAATTATCACCATTACGATTCGTATTACTATCAAAAATGACTAACTGTTTCATATTTTTTTAAAATTAAATTATTAAGTGTATTTATTTCGTATTCGTATAAAGATAAAACTACAAAAAGGTAATAAACCCATATCAATATAACTATTACTCTTATAAGTAATATTTTTTCTTTTCTCTATATGACTTTTTTAAAGTTTTAAAAGATACCTCTCAGCATTTTTAATATGTAATTCTTGTTTTTCATCAGGCATTTTATCAAACATTCTAACCAACATTCCTAATCTAGGGTTCGACAAAAAGAAGTCACGATGTGAATTCATAAATCTCCAAAAAAGACCATCCCACGTAGCTTGCCAATCTCCTTTTTTATAATTGCTCATTTTCATTATATAATTACTACCACTTATATAAGGCTTCGTAGCCATTAAACCTCCATCTGCAAACTGACTCATTCCGTAAATATTAGTTACCATTACCCAATCGTAAGCATCAATAAAGAGTTCCATAAACCATTTGTAAACCTCATCAGGTTCAAATTCACATAACATCATAAAATTACCCAACACCATTAAGCGTTCTATATGATTGCAATACCCTGTTTTTAATACTTTTTTAATCGTTTGATCAATGGGTATTATACCTGTAGTTCCGTCATAAAAAGATTTTGGAATCTTTTTTGTAAACTTCCAAAAATTTGTAGTTCGTTCTTCACTTCCTCTAGATTCATAAATACCTCTTATAAATTCTCGCCAACCGATTATTTGTCTTACAAATCCTTCTGTAGAATTAATAGGAACATCATTTGCTTCAGCATAAACCAAACAAGCGTCAACCACATATTTAGGCGTTATTAAACCTACATTAAGCATTGGTGTTAACACGCTATGATTTAATATTGAATTTTCAGCAACAATAGCGTCTTCATACACTCCGAACTCGATAAAGCGTTTCTCAAAAAACTGTTGTAACCAATCTTTGCTTGTTTTAAAATCAATTGGATATAAAGCATATTCAGTTAAACTTCCTAAGTTATTAGCGAAATGACTATTCACATACGCTTTTGCTTCTTTAAAATACCCATCAACATCAGGAAACTGAATTGACGGAGGTGTTTTTTTAGCTGGATATTTCTTTCGGTTTTCGATATCAAAAGTCCATTTTCCGCCTGTTGGTTTTCCGTCAGCTTCTAAAAGAATATTACGTTTTTTACGTTGTTCCGTATAAAAAGTTGTTTGATGGTATTTCTTTTTATCCTTTCTAAAGAAAACTTCTAATTCTTCTTTTGAATTTAAAAATAAAGGTGAGTCATAAATTGTTGTGCTAATATTATGTTCTAAACAGCCTTTTAGCAACCTTTTCTGAAGCCAATTATCCGTCGGATCTATATAATTAATATGTTCAATTCCTTTTTGCTTTAAAGCGGGAATCAATTCTCTAATATCTGAAACACTTTCTACAGCTTCAATATAATGAACGGCAACATTTTTTTCTTTCTGAAGAAAATCAGCATACCGTTTCATAGTAGCTCTATGAAAAACTATTTTTTGTTTATGAAATGAATATTGATTAAAAAACAAATACTCTTCTACCAAATAAACAGGCGCATTTACTTGAAAAACTAGAGATTCTTCAAATAATTGATGTGGAAATATTAAGTTGATTGTTTTCATTTATTTCTTCTACAACGTTGACTACAATATTTTACAGCTTCCCAGTTCTTTTCCCATTTTTTACGCCACGTAAACGGTCGGTCGCAAACGATACATATTTTTTCTGGTAGATGCTCTTTTTTCATTGATAAATAATCTTATAATAAGTTATTAAATAACTACGGAAACACAATAAATTTCCTTGATGCAAAGCATCGGATAATTAAATTATTGATTATCATCCTACAACTAAAAATCAGGAACTTCATCTATTCTTACATAAGGATGCTTCGCTACTTTTTTTAGGGAATAATAACTATTTAAACCAGAAATACCGATGCTTTCCGTAGCTTCTAAATCAATATCACCATCTACCATAGCATCATCCGGAAAAATTAGTTTTTCTATTTCTCCTATAATTAATTTGGTCCCGTTATGTTTTATATCAATAGCTTCTACAAAGCGCATTCCTATTTTAAAATTACTTTCCTTTACAAAAGGCGCCTTAAAATCTTCTATATATTCTTCAGTAAGATTACATCGTTTAAACTCCGACGTATCTACATCGAACTTTCCAGAGGTATAATGCGCATTCTTTATAAAATCTTGGTGGATATGATTGATTGTATACACTTCATTTTCTTGAATATTAGCTATCGTATGCCCAACTTCTGCTGTTTGTGGTCTTGTAATAAAACCTAACAACGCAGGGCTACTACCTAAATGAACTATAGAACTAAAAATAGCTAAATTGCTTTGTCCTTTATTATTTATAGTCCCTATAAGGTTTGCTGGCTTTATACCTGTAACCGAATTCATAATTTTTAATTTAGTAACACGGTCAAATCCTTCTATATCTTGTTTATTGTAAATCATTTTTTCTATTTACGTGCATATTTAAAATGCGATTCTTTTCTTTTTCAACTGCGGAATGCTTTTTATGTCCCCATATTTTATCTCGAGCCAATCGCGCACTTTCTTGCAAATTAACAATGGGTAACGGATAATTTTCACCAATAACAACTTCGCAAAACGCTTGCTCCATTGTAGACATTCTCCAAGGTTCATGAATGTATGCCATTGGAACATTTCCTAATTCTGGAATCCATCTTTTTATAAAAACACCTTCTGGATCATGTTCTTGTGAATTTTTTACAGGATTATATAAACGTACGGTATTAATTCCTGTGGTGCCAGCTTGCATTTGAAATTGTGGATAATGAATACCCGGATCATAATCTAAAAACTGTCGTGCTAAGTGATAGGCTCCGTCTCGCCAATCTTGATCTAAATTCAATGTTAAAAACGAAACAACCATCGCTCGCATTCTAAAATTAATCCAACCTGTTTGTGCTACTGCACGCATACAAGCATCCACTAAAGGTACACCCGTCATTCCTGTTTTCCAAGCTTTTATAAATTTTTCATTTTTTTGATGTGCTAATAATTCATAACCCTGATTAATACACAACGTTTCATATCTACATTCTACCTCAAACTTCTGAATAAAGTGGCAATGCCAATGTAAACGTGTTAACATTGCCGAAAATGCTTTGTCGTTTTTTGTTCCGTTAGGATGTGTACCTACAAATTGAAAAACTTGTTTTATACTGATATTTCCCCAAGCCAAATACGGTGATAATCTACTGCATGACATTCTACTTTCCGTTGGTTTTGAAATATGCCTTTGGTAATTGCTTCCTCTTTTAGCTACAAATGATTTTAAATAACGCCAAGCATTTTGTTCTCCTGCGGGTTGAAATTGTTTCGGATATTCTTTCCATGCTGTTTCTAATACAACAGGAATTAAAAAAGGATGTTTTATCTCTTCTTCCTTAGAAATTGAATATCTATTTTGAATTATAGGAGCGTGCATTGTAATATGCCAATTCTTATTCCAATTCTCTCTATTTTTAATACCTCTTAAAATGCCATCTCGTTGAAATTCTTGCCAAGTAATTTTATGTTTTTTTAAAAATGAGCTAATAGTTTTATCACGGTTCCAAGTTATTTGAATACCACTTTCTTGATAACTAAAAACATTTTTTACATCAAACTCTTCAATTAAGTAATTAAATACGTCTATAGCGTCTGCATAAAAAACACTTACATTTCGATTAAAAGGTTTTAGAATAGTATTTAAAACCTGAATAGAATTGTAGATAAACTTTAAATGTCTTGGACTCGTGTCTGGATATTCTATAATTGAAGGTTCAAAAAGATAAATTATTTTATACGGAATACCTGCTTGCTCTGCTTTATGCAAAGGTTCGTGATCTTGTGAACGAATATCTCGTTTTAACCAAACAATATTTATAGGTTGATTTTTCAATAGGTATTTTAATCAATTACCTCCGTGTTAAACACATTTTTTTAGATATTCTTATTTATTTTTACAAAATCTAGAAATTAAAGACCTGCCTATGACTCTGCGATTAACGTTTACTTATTCTATTTCCCGAAATTGCTTTTTGACGAGAACATTTAAAACGTGTAATATTTGGGTTGCGTTTTTTTAAGTGTTTTTGACTTACACCACTATGCACTCGTTTACGCCAACGTTTAAAACTCGATTCTTTTAAATTGCCTCGCATTACCAATATTACTTGCTTTTCTGCTAATCCGAATTGAAATTCAATAGCTTCAAAAGGAGTTCTATCTTCCCAAGCCATCTCTATAATACGATCTAATTCTATTTCTGTAAATTCTTTTGTTTCTAATTTCATATTATATCTTTTGCCAAATTTGTTCTGCACTTAAATAAAAACTACCTAAAGAATTAAAACGACATTCATTTGGAGCTATAATTGACAAAAAAGTTTCTTCGTTATCTCTTTTGTACAAATGATATATTTCTCCAAGAATAGGTTCAAAAGTAAATTCCGCATCAAAAATCATTTTATTATACTCATACTCCTTCATCATATTTTCATATTCAGCTTTTAACTCTAAATATTTCGACTTCATTTTATGATTTACCTTATTAATGCTTCTGTTTTTCCAAGCAATACTATCAGAAGTTGTTATCACCGGAGCACCAACAGAAGTTGCATATGGTTTTAACGATGCATCATACTTTTGCGTTTCTGTATTAAAAACTACATTGTCTGGTTTTTTATCTTCTTTCATACCTTTTAAAATCTATGCTTTCAGTGCTAACATTTGTTTCATCACTTCTTCTGCCTCACATGTCTTTTCATCACTCTTTTTTCTATCCGAAGTAGACAAAGAATAAGCTTCTTTCATAAGATTTTCATATTTACTTTGTAATTTTTGTACTTCTGATTTCTTTTTAAATATTCCGAACATCTCTATTTTTTGTGTAAATATACAAAATGTTTAACTAATATTAATTATTGTTAAACAAAATTACTTGTGAGGTGATTTATTAATAGATAAAACGATGCTTTTATATTCGTTTTGTTATAGCAATTAGTAAATTGATTTCTTAATATAAATTCTTAAATAACTTTACGTTTACATAATCTAACAACTTATAATTCAAAGCATTTCATTAAAAAAAATGAAATTAAATAAAGTCAAATATTTTAATTACGGGAATATGAATTAGTCATCTATCTAAAAACAAATCTCTTTGCTTTATGGAGTTTCAAGAAAAATAGAGAGCTGTAATTTTGTTATATATAGGAAGTGGAATAGGTTTTGAAAAATCTTAATCAAATAAAAACATAAAAAACTATTATGAGTAAGATTATAATAGCTAGAGTCAAGTCAGCTAAAAGAATATAAATGCATACTACTAGAACAACAAAACATCCAAAAATCCAATAGAATATAAGTTTATTACATATTGTATTGGTAAATAACAAAATATGAAATATCCAAGTAATCCTTCTAATCTATGTGAAAATTATTACAAAAAAGAACATCAAGGTATTAACTCTGTAACTACCCCAGAAATTTTAATGCGTTCTAAACAGAATGCTTTTGTGATGGCTAATATTTATTATCTACAAAAAAGTCACCATAGTACAACCAAACCTTCTAATACTGAAAAAAAGAAATATTAACTTGGACAAAGTTGATAGAATGGATAAAACTATATGTTTTACAATCAACAGAAAATACAGTTAAGTAAAAAGACCTTTATTGCCTTTATTTTTAACAATGATAACTTATTTACTTCTTGCTACTTATACCCCCGAGTTAAGTCTTTTACTTTCTTGATTATTTACTTTATTATAAAAAGACAATACCTCCATATATCAAAAATAAATTAAACAGAATAGATATTATGATAAATATGTAGCTTTAAATACTTAAGTAATAGATTTGATGCCTCCCAAATAAACTACAAGCTATTAAATTAGAAATACCAAAGACAGATTTTTAATTACAAACTAAAATTTAGTTTCTGTAAATAAATTAATATAAAACAGTAAATTTTATTCACTTTTTTTTCACAAACTGTTATGTTTACATCTAACCACCAAACACTTAACCGTAAAAAAGAGATTTTATTTAAACTTAATAATATATTAAGATAAATATAACCTATTAATCATTACCAGAATTATTAATACCTGAAACTAGACTAATAACTTTTATATCATTTTTAAAAACTCCTCCTCCATTTTTATTAAATGACGCTACATTTATAGGGTTTGATATTTTAATGTTTCCGTTAGGTAAAACATTTTCAGTAATATTAATAGATTCTTCATAGAACTCTTCTTCTAATGTATCTCTCCAATACCCAATTCCGTGATAAATATCATCTGTAGTAGTAATTGCAACATTAATATTATTATTAATAATGACAACATTTTTTAAAATAGGATGATCTGGAGTGTTTCCATAAACATACATTAATATACCAGAAGTACTCATTGTATTGTTTCTAATTGTGGCATTTTCTCCATTACGTAACTTAATAGAACCTCCACTGCTATTTGTAGGCCAACCAGAAATTGTATTATTTTCTATAGTTACATTATTAAAACTATGAACATAAATACCATGATCTGTTTCGTTTAGGTTAACCCAAGATTCATTTCTTTTTATAATGTTTTCCTTAATAACAGTTCCGTTACTATTGTCATTTATGCTGCAAACAAAATAACCTTCATCTCCATTATCATTTCCAAAAGTATTGTTTAAAATTTCTGTATTCTCACAATCAACAATATAAACTCCACGTCCGCTATTGCCTTGTCTTCTTTTAAAAGTATTTTCTGAAAGTAGAATATTATTTGTTTCGAATAGCTGAATATATGCATCTTGAGTAAAAGACTTATTTGTTCCTAATTTTCTTTTACCATAATCAAAAACACAAGATTTTATCGTTGTATTACTTGCGTACCTTAAGTTGAGTCTAATGTTTTTAAATTCGATACCATATATTTCTATATCACTGTTATTAGAACTCCAATATTGTTCTAACATTTCTGTTGATGAAGATTCTATTGCGGTAAAAACAGGTCTAATTTCTGATTTTCCATAAATAGAAATACCATCTTTAATTGCTAATTCTCCTGTAATATTATAAGTACCAGCTTCTACAGCTACCCTATCACCACTTAATGCTGAATTTAATATTGTATTTATTTCTAAAAATGTCATCCCATTTGTAATCAGAAAATCATAAGTAATAGCATCTTTAGTATCATCAGAACTAACTATCTCTGCTATTTCATTCTCATTTATTTTACCAACATTAGAAGTAGATTCGGTACAAGAAAACAAAAAAAAGGAACTTAATATAATTAATAAATATTTTTTTATTTTTAACATATTTAGATGTTTTTTAATAAGTAATACCTTGTAAAGGAAGGTGTTTAAATTTATATTTTAGAAATAGAAAAAATTCTAGGTAAACCATCTTTACATTCTAATGAAAACGTTGTATTACCATCTTTATAACTTATAGATTTTATAAAATTAGTTTTAGAAGTATTCCATTTTCCTTTAAGAGTAAAAGAAAGTGGTACAGGCCTGCTAAAGTTTATATAACGACCTTTTTTATATGCTTCGAAATTTAAATCTGGTTGCACAACGCTTAATTCAGCAACATTGTTTTCTTCATTACCAATCATTATCAAACAAGGATTAGATACTTTTTCTAATAAACCGTTTTCTAAACTTTTATCTGCTTCAAATACAACATAACCCGTTATTTTTGATTTTTCATCTTTTACAATATGAGCTATATTATCTGCTCTTAAAATAGTATAACTATTGTCTTTAGAAGCATATTTATTAAAATCAGCTTGCTTATCTTTATCTAAAAAAGGATAAATTACATATTGATAAGAAGCATCTTTTGGAGCAAAACCATGGTTTAACCAGCCTGTTGCATAATCTCCTTGGGTTTCTTTAACACCTTTTCCTTTGGCGTTCATTTTACCCGTATGTATTGAGTATTTATTATGGTAAGAATCTTGTGTTTTTTTCTGAATGTAAGTATCATTTTTAGATAATAAATAATAACCACTTCCATAAGGATCAATTATCCATTTTTTAGAAGAACTGTTCTTTGTTAAGATTTCTTTACTTCCTAATTTTTTCATTTTTCCATTCGAAGAATACAATACCTGCTTAGAATCTGGTAAAAAACTTTGAAATAAATTTGTTTGTGTAGCATTTTTAGTATCAACACTAGAAATATTAGTTCCTATAGAAATTAGTTTATCACCAAAAGAAAAAACAGATTTCTTTGCTTTTAATTTTCCTGGAAAACCATTTTTAGTATCGTCTCCATCTGCATTAGAACCACTGCCCTCATTTAAAATCATTCCAAAAATTCCGTTACCGTTTAGTGTTGTTGTTCCTGCAAAAGTTTCATCGCTTCTAAACATTAACAATGGCTTTTTAGTTTCTAATTCTTTAAGCGGTAAATAAATTATAGTAGCTCCAGGATAACGGTTCCAATCCCAACCTTCTTGACGGAAACCACTACCACTTTCTCCTTTATTATTTAATAATTCTATGGTACCATTTGCAGGATATCTACCATATCTATTTTCGTCTACATAAATTTCTGATGCCCAAACATATTTACTATAGCCTTTTATAATTGCCGCCCAATCATTTCCTTTTCTTTGTATTGCAGTGGCTGCATAAGGCAATGTTTTATATGGCTTTAACTTTTGACTTGCAATACCTTCAATATCTCTAAAAACAGTACTATTAAAGACATCTTCTTTGCCCCAAAGTCTTAAATATGCCGCAGCAACATCTCTATCTATTTTAGAATTACCTTCTGGATTACCAGATTGTGCCATCATTAAATATTGATCTTTTAAAGATTCAATTCCGTTATTTTCTAAAGGATGTCTGCCCGCATTACCAAAACCCCAATTGTATAGTTGACTATATTCACTTGATGTTAAAAATGCCTTTTTAAAATTTTGATGTCCTGCTGTTTTTACTCTAAACCTTGTTCTAGAAAGTGTTTTTATAACTTTTGGTACATTTTGGAAAGCTCCTAATCCATAAGCAGGATAATGCCCATTATGATGCCAAGAAGTTCCATCAATTTTAAAACCCCATTCTTCATTTTGTTGCGCTAAAATAATAGACATATAATTAGAATATGCTTTTAACAAAGCAGCTTGACCTTCTTGATTATCAACTAAAAAAATAAGCATTAAATGATAATAAGATTGTGTATTTAAATAATCTATATTTACTTTAAAAGTACTTTTATCGTCTAATAACATGCCTAAATTAAATAGCCAATGCATACTGTTTGCAACATCATTTAACAAACCTTCTTTATATAAGGTTTTTCTCATTGTAAAAAAACCTTCTGCGATTCCTCTAACAAAATAACCAACATGATGTCTTGTTCCTCCACTCGTGCCAGCTTGCCAACCCTGATCTAAAAAGTACTTTGTACCTAAAACAAACATTTCTTCTATTTGTTTTGTTTCTTCTGGCGTAGATCTATCATAGAAGTGAGAAAGCTTTCTCATAATTGCGCCAAAAGCTTTTACATCATTAAATATTTTAACTCCTTGTTGGTCTTTGTTAAAATATTCTTGTTGATCATAAAATGTTAAAGGCGGACCTAACACAACTCCTTCTTTTTCATAAATACCCAAAGTATTAAAATCTGATTTAAGACTATTTATGTATGTTTTATATTTTTTGGGTACTTCTAAATCTTTTGCAATTAAGCTTTCAAACTTGTTTAAATCTAACCTTGTTGCAACTGAAATTGTTTTTTTTTCTAACTTTTTAATACGATTAAAATTCACTGCAAGTGGCATCCAAAAATCTTCTCTTAACTTTTTATCTTCTTTTATAAAGGGAATTAAATTATCTGGAAATTGATGTCTGTCATCTTGATATTGAGAAAAAATAATGTCATCAAAAAACAACGTTCCGCTTTTGGCTGTTGTAGTAATTTTAAAATAATCATAATTTACAGCAGTTCCTTTTTTAGGTGCATTACCATCCATTTCATAGAAAGGAACCCAAATTTTTCGCCAACCTGTAAAGTTTAAACTAAGATTAAACCAAACTTCTTTCTTACCGTCTTTTTGATAAGAAATAGTGATTTTTTCATCTTGTGAAACCTCATTGTATATTGCCATTTGCAACGTTGGGCTTGCAGGAAAATAGTTTCCATAAGCTAACGGACTTTCTTCTAATGTTAAAAACTTAAAATTAGAAGTACCAAAAGAAGCCTTATCAGACCAAGACCATTTTAAGGAGTTTTTTCCGTATTTATAATGTTTCTTACTTGTAATTAAATTACTGTTTTCAGTTTTATATTCACTTAAAACGGACTCTTTTTCAAAAGACTCTACTGCTGGTTTATTTTGTTGTGCAAAACCTGTAGCTGTAAAGAATACAATTGAAATAAAAATCGTTTTTATAAATATTGAAAATTTCATCTTTGTTACTTTTTTATGTTATTAGGTATTAAAAAACTTACTTAAACTTTAAGTCTAGTAACTTTAGAACCTTCTATTTTCCACTCTTTAAACCAAACACTTTTAGTTTTATTTGCGGTACTATTATTGTTCTCGTTTTCAAAATTACTAACCAAGCTAAAACTACCAACCAGTTGCTTTTCTGAAACATTTTTTTTGGAAATTCTTGTTAAAACCTTACCGCTTTTTTCTTCTAAAGCAGAAAAATCTAATGTATAATTACCTTTCTTATTATTTATTATTAAAAGCTGTAAGTACACTCCGGTTTTTAAAGCATTAATTAGATTACTATTTTTTTGGTTTGAATTTAGCTTACCAATAAATAAAGTTCCGTTTGTACAAATACCAATATCAATGCCTTTTCTAATATTGTAATTATCTTTCTCATTCAATTTATCTCCAATATGGAAACCTACCCAGTTTTTATTAGAAACCTCATCATTAAGAATACCTAAATGCACTTTAATTTCTATATCTCCATTATTATTTTCTAACCGTCTTGTTAAAAGGTGAATGTTACTATTTTTTTCACTTACCAGACATTCAATTCTATCATTTGTTACTTGCCAATCCTTAGGATTTTTTGTCCAATAATCTAATTTAAGATACTGTTCGGTTTCTCCTTCTTTAAAATTACTTGTAAAAGTATTAGAAAACGCTGTTTCTTTTGTACAACTAGCTAATAGACAAAATAAAAAAAAGGAAGTAAAAACTAGCTTTTTAAACGAACAAAATAAAATAGGGGATTTTAATATCATTACGGTAAAATTATTTTAGAGGTTAACCTTAAACAAGTATAAAAATAAGTAAACTACTTTTTTTCTAACTTTTTTAATCTAGACAAAGCTTCTATATAATAATAATCTGCATAAATTAAAGCAACATCAATTTCCCATCCTAAAGATTTTGCACCAGTAGAATGTAATAAAAAAGCATCTGATTTACCAACACCAGAATATTTTTTAGAACTTAAAGAATTTAACATTTTTATACCTGCATTCAAATATTTTACTTGCTCTTCTTTACTTTCTACAAAAGAACTTAAATCTATTAAAGCAGATGCTACAACTGCTGCTGCAGAAGCATCTTTTTCTTCTTTTGGATCACTCTGCACATCAAAATCCCAGGCAGGAATCATATCTTCTGGTAATAATGAAATGTATTTATCCGCTAGTTTTTTAGCAAAATCTAAAAACTTTTTATCTTTAGTTTCTTTGTACACCATTGTGTAGCCATATACTCCCCAAGCTTGCCCTCTAGACCATCTGCTATCGTCTGCAAAACCTTGCTTTGTGTGTCTGTTTAATACCTTTCCATTTATAGAATCATATTCTATAACATGCCATGAAGTTAAATCTTCTCTAAAATGATTATTCATAGTTGTTTCTGCATGCTTTACAGCCATATCATAATGTACAGGATTCCCTCCATTTTTTGCTGACCAAAACAACAATTCTAAATTTAACATATTATCTATAATAGTAATGTGCTGTTTCCATCTTGGATGCATTTTATTAGACCAAGATTTTATCGTTCCTACATTTGGATTAAATCTTGTTGCAAGAGAGTTTGCAGATGTTAATAAGATGTCTTTATATTCTTTTTTATCACCTATTTTAAAACCGTTACCATAGGCAGGAAACATCATAAAACCAATATCATGATGTTCTGTAATGTTCTTAAAATCTTCAAAAACTTCTGTACGCTTAATTGCTTCTTTTTTCCATTTATTATCTCCAGTTACATCGTAAGCATACCATAAAATCCCTGGATAAAACCCAGAAGTCCACATTAATTTATCATTAGGTACTTGATGCCAGTCTGTATCTTCTTTTTCTATAAACCTTGGATGTTTTGTTAAATCTGTTAATTTAGGCACAGCTCTTTCTAATTGTGTTTGACAATCTGCAATTGCACTTTCTAAATTAAAATTTAATGTTTTTTCTATGTTTGAAACAACTGTAGTTTCTTTTAATTTCTTATTAGAATCTTTACAGTTTGTTAGTACCAAACACAAAATTAAAATTGAACCTTTTGAGATTCTAATAACTATTTCTTTTATCATAATAATTTATTTTTTTAACCGGGCTTTTAACTTGTAATTCTGATGCTATTTAATATGATGTAAAATTCGTTCATTTATAAAGTAATAAAGAGGGGCAAATTAACCTTAAGAGAGGTATTTACTATTCTTTTAAAATTAATAGCAGATATTAATCACTAAACAGTATTTAAATTATAGTTTAGTGAACTTAAGTTAAAATAAAAAAGGATAGATCTATAATAAACCTATCCTTTTTATTACCTTAAAAATAGGGTTGGAATTTTATTACTCTATTTTAATATTAGTTTTTTAGTTGTATAATTACCTAATTCAGATTCTAATTTTAACAAATAAATTCCACGAGAAAAACTTGCAACATCAATGGTTTTTTTAAAATCTCCATTTAATACTTCCCTACCTGTAATATCAGTAAGTTTGATACTTTTTATATTAATAGTGCTTTCGTTTTTGATATTTATAATATCTTCTGCAGGATTAGGGAATATTGAAATGTTTTTACCTAAAATAGCATCCTCCGTAGATGCAACTGCTAAACTTAATGATATTACAGAACCATTAATTGCTACATTATCTATAGAATAATCACGACATACATTTGGACTTCCGTGAGCACTCTCGTATCTTAATTCTAATACATCACCTTCATCACTAGCTAATGCAGTATAGCTTAATGACACTTCCAAAACAGTTGTATTATTAGGTATATTAGCTTTAAATGTAGTTAATTGAACTCCACTAGTTACATTAAATAAAGACACGTCAATCACAGTATAACAAGTATTTGTTATATACATTTTTGTAACCACTGAATATGCGTCTCCTTCTTCCATAGTTTCGTCAAACGTAAATGCAGAACCATTACCAAGTACCGCAGCTTGTACATCTGCATAAAGTGCTCCATCAGCAACACCATCTCCATTATCAGCATCGGTATTTGTATTACTTAATTCAACATCTCCTATAGCACTCCAATTACCTGTTTCTGAAAAAGTGGTTGTTGCAACACTTACAGCTGTTCCATTTAGTTTTAAAACATCAATAGCATAATTACGAGCTGCTGAAGCTTGAGTTTTTATAAACCTTACTTCTAATACATCACCAATATCGGTAGCAGTAGCAGTGTACATCAATTCCATAGCTACAATTTTATCAACAGAAGTACTACTCATTCCTTGTAAACCATTTGAAACTCCCGATGTTTGAGTACTAGTTATAGCCAATTCAGTACCATCTGTTTTATTATATAAAGCAACAGAAACAATACAAAAATTATTAGTAACATTATATAATGTTGTATTAATAGTATAGTCAGCACCATTCTCCATTGTTCCATCAAATGTAAAATATGCTGTTTCAGTTTCTGAAGTAGCATCTGATCCATCTATAAGTTTTGCACCGTCACCAAAACCATCTCCATTATCTTCATCCGTTGTAACATTTGTTATCGTTACAGTAGCATCAGAACTATAAGAGCCTGTTGCTGTAACTTGTGCATTTGTAATTGCGCTAATACCTATTAAAGACATTAGTAAAAAAGTAATTTTTTTCATGTTAATATTGTTTTTAATTAGATTATAAAAATAAACCCCCTCTTTTATTAAAAAGAGGGGGCAACTAATATAAAAAGAGGGGGTAATTACTCTAACACCTCTATTGTTAACTCCTTAACATCTTCTTCATTTCCATAAATAGTAGTATTATTACCTACAAAGGTTACTGTATAGACCCCTGCTTCTGAATAAATATGTTTAAATGATTCTAAACGTTCTGAATATGATTTAAGTGAAATTGCTTGATCTGGTAAAACTGCTGTTAAATTAATTTTATCAGTAATTAACCAATCTTCATTTGTAAAATCTGCAGAAGTACCATTCATTCTAAAAAAATCATTAGACCACCAAATCCATTCGTTTGTATTTGCATCTCCAGAACCTTGTACGTTTACGGTTTGCCACTCTGTACTTTCTAAATCTGTAACGGGTAAAGTTGTTGTTTTACCTGCTACCGATAAATCTATTACAAAATTATTAAAACGATATTCTCCTTGTCTGTTACCTTCGGATGTTTTTCCTTCTGCCAATATTTTAAAGGCAATATAAACCGACTGACCTTCTGCTGCTAAGTCTGTAATATCTCCTATACCAGAATTTGTCCATTCGTACGTTCTGTTTGTTGGTAAAATAAATTTATCTGAAATATCTGTCCAATTTGACGCAGCAATTGCTGCTGCTGTTCCAGAACCATCATAATCTGAAGAATATTGAATAGATAAACCAGGATTAGAACGACTTGTTCCGTTTTGATAATTTTGAGCACAATCAAAAGACATATTTACAGTTCCTTCTATATTTGTTCTATCTCTATATTGATATTCTTTACCAAATTCTCCTGAATAAAAACTCAAGAAATTTGGCGCATTTTCTATTGTAAATTCTACTTCTTCGCCCACAGCGATAGATTGCTTTACACTTACTTCAAAATCGGGTGTTTTTACCTCTTCAAAATCTTCGCAACTTGTAAACAAAAATGTTAGCAAAAGTGTACTGAATACTATTTGTTTTATGTTTTTCATCTTTATGTTTTAAATTTTAAACTAAAATTTTACCAACCTGCTGTTTGAGATAAGTTTGTATTTACACCTAATTCTTGTTCTGGTATTGGCAGTATATAATGTTTAGAGATATCAAAATTATTGTAACCATCAAAATAATTAAAAGAAGAGCTAAGGCTATTTAATCTAACTTCTAAAGTAGTTGGTTCGTCTCCGCTTAAAGGAATTCCGTCTGGCCCAACATTAGCATCTGCATAGATAGACCAATCTGTATTTACAAAATCTGAATCTGCTCCTAAAGTTTCCATTATACTTTTAGTTTCATTTACTCTTTCTTCTAAAATACCCCATCTTAAAAGGTCGTATTTTCTATGTCCTTCAAAACACAATTCTAACATTCTTTCTTCTTGTATTAACCCTTCATTAATCTCTGTAAAAGGTGTTGCTTTAGCTCTGTTTCTTACGCGATTTACAGCATTTAAAGCTAAACTAGAACCTGGGTTTATTTGATTTTCTGCTTCTGCATACATTAATAAAACATCAGAAAACCTCAAAACTGGCCAATGGTGTGCCCCATAAGATGAGTTGGTGTTATTACTTTCTAAAGATCTTCTATATTTTGATGCTACTTCTAAAAATTGATTATTAAGAAGCGCTGTATTACAGTCATTTAATCTTGGAACATAGTACGGATTTACGTTCCATAACCCTCTTTCATCAGAAATATCTGATCTATATTTTTGTAATAAGGAAATTGTTGCATTCATTAAAGCAAAACCTTTTCCACAACCTTCATCGTGCACTAACATACCAGCAACTGCACCTAATTTTGATGATTGATTTACATCTGAATTTGCAAAAGAGAAACCTATTTGAAAAAGTACTTCTTTATTATCATACTCTTCCATTGCTAGTTTATTAAACACATCTTGGTAACTAGAATTTAATTGATAATAAGAATTACTTATAATAGCTTCACTCCATTCTTTTGATTTCTCATAAGCTCCGGGTTCGTTAAAAGGCTCACCTGCAATATATAAATATGCTCTTGCTAACAAACCTCTAGCAACACCTTTACCTGCTCTACCAGGTGTAACATCTGCATCTTCTGGCAAATCTTTTTCTGCTAATTCTAAATCAGCAATAATTTGCTTATAAACATCTATACCAGAAGTTCTAGGTAACAACTCTCCAATAGTTTCTTCTAATTGCATTGGTATTCCTTCTTTACCTCCAAAGGCTTTTTCTAAATCGAAATAAATAAAAGCTCTTAAAAAATGACCTTCTGCAATTAGTTGTTGTTTTAGAGTTTCATCTATATCAGAATTTCTAACACCTATTAAAAAAGTATTAACACTTACAATACCTTCGTAATAACTTGTCCAAAGTATTCTTAACTTAGTATCTGAAGAAGAAAAATCATTTTTAATATAACCAAAAGCTCCAACTCTATTATAATGCCCCTCATCTGTATAACTAGATGGGTAAAGTGCGTTAATTTCTGCTTCTTTATACGCTGTAACTACTCTACTGTATACACCTGCTAACCCTGCTAAAGCACCAGATTCTGAATTATATAATGTTGTAGATGTAATGCTATCGTTTTGTTCAATATCTAATTGATTATCGCAACCTTGTATTGTAAGTATTAATAGTAATAATATTATTATCTTAATTTTCATAATTGTATTTTTTAAAATGAAACATTTAAACCTAAACTAAATATCTTATGCTTTGGATAGGCAGAGTAATCTATACCAGGCATAATTGCTGAACTATTTACAGACACTTCCGGATCAAAACCAGAGTAATTTGTCCATGTTATTAAATTTTGTCCAGAAATAAATAACTCTAAGCTATTTAACTTCATTTTTTCTAGTATCGGTTGTGGAAAACTATATGAAAAATTCACTGTTTTTAATCTTATATAAGAACCATCTTCAATAATTCTAGAAGAAATATCTTCAAAACCTTGTCCTCCTGCTCTATAAATATCTGTATCTTGATTATCAATAGTCCATCTATCTGTTACGGTAGCTAACTGATTTTGTCCTACAGTATTCATATCTTCAAAAACCATTCTATTAGCATTTAAAATATCGTTACCATAAGACCATTGAAAAAATGTATTTAATTGAAAGTTTTTATATTTAAACGTATTTCCTAAACCTCCAAAATGCTTTGCTAACCCATTACCAATAATAGTTTTATCATCATTTGTAATTACTCCATCACCATTTAAATCTTTGTATTTTTCATCTCCGGCTTGATGACTTCTGTAACTAGGTTGCGATGCTAATAAAGTATGTGATGCATCGTTTGCATTGTAGTTTTCAAAATCTTCTGGTTGATAAACTCCATCAGAAATATACCCAAACATATTACCCAAAGGTTTTCCTTCTTCAACAATGTATTGTTGGCTACTAAGTCTCCAATAATAATCTGGTGTTCCAAAAATTGGTTTGCTTTCTGGTAAAGAAATTACCTTATTTTGATTAAATGATATATTAAAATCGGTTGTCCAACTAAAGTCTTTTGTCTGAATATTTCTAGTACTTAAACTTATTTCTAAACCTCTATTTCTTACTTGTCCAGAATTTACCCATTGTGTAGAAAATCCTTGAGAAGGAGCTGCATCAGAATTAAGAAGTAAATCTTTTGTGTCTTTTTGATATACCTCTGTAGTTAAAGAAATTCTATCATTTAAAAATGACATATCTAAACCTGCATTAAATTGAGATGTTGTTTCCCATTGTAAATCTAAATTTGCACCAAAACTAGTAGGTCGTTGCCCTTGAATCGTTTGTCCATTAAAAAAATAAGATGCATTGTTTGATGTTAAAATTTGATTACCAGCATTATAATTAAGAATTCTATCATTACCCGTTTTACCATAACCTAATTTAAATTTTAACTGAGAAAAAATGTTTAAATTTTTAATAAACCTTTCTTCTTCTGCTTTCCACGATACAGCTACTGACGGAAAATAACCAACTCTATTACTTTCTGGAAAAGCAGATGATGCATCTCTTCTAATAGAAGCTGTAAGTAAATATTTATTCTTATATCCATAATTTAAACGTCCTAATAATGAAAAAACACTTCTTTTTTCACTTGAATTTATATCATTCGCATCATTTAAAGTACCCTCATCAATAGCATTAATACCTAAATGTTCTACATATTGAGGAATATCTATAGATTTAAAATAGGTTTGATCGAAATTTCTAATATTTAAAGTTACACCAACAAGAGCATCTATTTTGTGGTCGTTAAATGTATTTTTATAGTTTAACGTATTTATTGATGAATAATATTTCCAACGGCTATTATCTAAAGAACCATTAATACCGTCTATTTTATTTATTAACCTACCATATACCGTTTGACTATTATAAAACTGACCCGTTTTTCTGTATTGAGAATTATAACTTCCTTTAGCATCTAAAGTTAACTTTGGTGTTACCTTATATCTTAAACGTAAATTTGTTATTAATTGATCTGTTTCACTTTTTCTATATTCATTATTTAATGATACTAATGGATGCCAAGAAACAATATTAGTTACATCATATTCATTACTAATATTATTTAAAGGATCTTGTCCATTATAATCTAAAAACTTATTTGCTACTGGCGTATACCCTATTAAACTTCTTAAAAATGAATACGAAGATGTTCCTTTTGTGTTTAATCCTTCTTGACTGTAGGTTGTATAATTTATATCTATAGTTGCGTCTAATTTATCATTTACTTTATGGTTTAAAGTAACTCTTCCGTTTAATCTTTCATATTCTGATTTTAATAAAGATCCTTGATCTTCAACCATATTTATAGATGCATTAAATCTAGTTTTTTCTGTACCACTAGAAATTTTAAGTTTATGTGTTTTAGAATACGCTGTTCTAAAAGCTTCATCTTGCCAATTTCTCGAAGGATAATCTGCGTAATCTTCTAAACCACCAACAATAACACTATTTCCGGTATCTGCATCTGGTACAGAAAAGAATCTTAAACTTGTAGAACCTTTATTTAGTTCTAAATTTAACTTGATATATTCGTAAGCATCTAAAACATCTAACGTTTTAGAAACTTGTTTTACATCTAACCTAGACTCATAAGTAATTTTTGTTCTTCCTTCTTTTGCTCTTTTAGTTGTAATTATAACAACTCCATTAGAACCACGTACACCGTAAATTGCTGTAGCAGAAGCATCTTTTAAAATACTCATAGACTCTATGTCTGATGGATCTACTAAACCAGGGTTAAAATCTTCTACAATAAAACCATCTAAAACATATAAAGGAGAATTATCTCCGTTTACAGTATTACCTCCTCTAATTACAATATTTGCTGCGCTTCCGGGTTCTCCGCCACCAGAACTAACCTGCACCCCTGCTACTCTACCAGATAAAGCCTGATCGAAATTTGCAACAGGTGCTTTTGTTAATTGACCAACATCTACTAACGCTACAGAACCTGTTAAATCTTTTTTCTGAACAGCCCCATATCCAACAATAACTATTTCGTCTAAGTTTTCTACATCTGGAGACAAACTTATATTTACTTTATTTTCTTTACCTATTTTTTTTGTAACAGATTTATACCCTATATAACTATAAGTTAAAGATGAACCTGCTGTTATCTTTATAACATAATTACCATCAAAATCTGTAGAAACTCCTTTTGTGGTTCCTGCTTCAGATACCGAAACTCCAGGTAATGGAGAACCGATTTCATCTGTAACAATACCTGAAATTGTTATTTCTTGACCATAAGTAGTAAGTACACTTAGTAACAAGAAAAAGAAAATTCCGTTTGTTTTTAATTTACTTAAAGACAATTTAAACTGTTTTTTCATTCCTAAAATATTTTATATTATACCGTAAATTTAAGAGACTTTTAACAAAAAAAAGAGGGACAAATAGCTCAATCTAATGGGGGTATTTGTTCATAATAAAAATAACCCACTAGAATAAAGAAGTTTAAGTGTTATATTTTTTCTTAAGAATTTAATTGAATGTCTTCATGGTTTTTTACTCTGTATTGAGAAGGCAACTCATTAAACTGTTTTTTAAATGATTTTCTAAAGTGTTTTAAATCATTAAAACCAAGCTCAAACGCTATTTCAGAAATAGTACGTTTTGTTTGTGATATTAATTGAGCAGCTCTTTTTAATTTAATTGTTTTAATAAACTCTATTATAGATTGACCTGTTAATGCTTTTAATTTTCTATAAAAAGCAGAACGACTCATTCCTATTTCATTTATAAGGTCAACAATAGTAAATTCTGAATTATTGATATTTTCTTCTACAATTGTAATACACTTTTTAAGAAAAATTTCATCTGCAGATGTTATTTCTAATTCCTTAGGTTTTAAAATAATATCTTTTTTAAACTTTTTAATAAAATTTAGCCTTGTCTGCAAAAGGTTCATTACTTTTTGTTCTAAAATACTAGCATCAAAAGGTTTAGTTAGGTAGGCATCTGCACCTGTTTTATAACCTTCTTTTTGAGATTCTTTAGAAGTTTTTGCCGTTAAAAGTAATACAGGAATGTGACTGGTAACAACATCTGTTTTAATTTTTTCACAAAGCTCAATACCATCCATTATTGGCATCATAACATCACTAATAATTAAATTTATCGAATTATTCTTAGCTATTTCTAATGCTACCTCACCATTTTCTGCTTCTAAAATATTATGGTTATTCTCAAAAATTTGTTTGATAAAGTTTCTAACCTCCGTATTATCTTCTACTAATAGTAAAGTAGGAATATTATCATCTATATCTTCAATATTATTGTTTTTAGGTTTTTCTTCTAAATAATTTATAGGATTATCTTGTAAAAAAACGGCTTCATTTACCTCTTCAGATATATCAACTATTTGTTCTTTTTGTAAATGTGAGTTTCCAAACGGCAATTGAATTACAAAAGTTGCTCCTTCCTTTTCTTTACTTTTTACTGTAATACTTCCTTTGTGAAGTTTTATAATACTTTTTACCAATGCCAAACCAATACCTGTTCCTGATCTAGAGTTTTCATCTCTTTTTATTTGATAAAATCTATCAAAAATAAATTTGACATTCTTTTTAGGAATTCCTTTTCCGTCGTCTTTTATCTCTATTTGAATAAACTGCTTTAAATTTTTAGGTTTTGTATAAGTAGATAATTTAATTCTAATTTTACCATTGTTAGGTGTAAATTTAAAAGCATTTGATAATAAATTAAAAATCACCTTTTTTAAATTTACATCATCAAACCATATATCAATATGTTTATCTTTAGATTTAAATGTAAAATCAATTTCTCTATAATCTGCCATTTCATCAAAAGATTTCTTTATATTTTCTATAAACGAAACAATATTATTTTCTGATGCTCGTAACTTTAATTTACCTGTTTCACTTTTTCTAAAATCTAACAATTGATTGATTAACTGCAACAAAACACTTGCATTTCTATACATGGTTTTATGTTGGTTTTGTATAGAAATAGAACCTTCATTATTTTTTAACATCCTCTCTAAAGGACCAATAATTAAAGTTAACGGTGTTCTAAAATCATGAGAGATATTAGTAAATAGTGTCAATTTTAATCTATTTATCTCTTCTATTTTTTGTTTTTCTAAACGCTCTTGTTTTAGTTCGTTTTTTTCGTATATCCTTAACAAAGAATATTTTCTAATCAAAAATAAACTACCAATAATTAAAATTGAATAAATTAAATATGCCCACCAAGTTTTCCAGAAAGGAGGTAGTATAGTTATATAAATAGAGTGTCCTTTCTCATTCCAGAGGCCATCATTATTAGATGCTTTTACTCTAAAGGTATAATTACCTGCGTCTAAATTTGTGTAAGTAGCAGATTTATTATGTCCTATATAATTCCAATTCTTATCAAAACCATCTAATCTGTAAGCATATTCATTTTTTTCTGATTTTGAATAACTCAAAGCTATAAAGTTAAAATTAAAGACATTTTGATTGTGGTTAAGAGTTATTTTTTCATTTATTGAAGAACCTGATAAATATGGCTTATTATTTACAGAAACAGAGGTAACATAAACTGGGGGAATAAAAGAATTTTCTAAAATTTTATTTGGATTAAAAAATACAATTCCGTTTGTACTACCAAACATCAATTCTTTGTTTTGCAATTTAATTTTAGAGTTATAATTAAACTCATTACTAGATATACCATCAGAAATATCAAAGTTTTTAAACTGATTACTTTCTAAGTTTAATCTACTTAACCCTTTATTTGTACTAAACCATAAATTGTTATAATCGTCGGGTAAAACAGTATAAATAACTTGGTTTGGTAATCCTTCTTCCAAACCATAATTTATTGTTTCTTTTGTAGTATAATTGTAAAAATAGAGTCCATAACCTTCTGTACCTATCCATAAATTACGCTGTTTATCTTCAAAAGCACAAAGGGTAATAATAGAAGTATCTTCTTCTCTTTCTTGTTTATATTTTATAGGTACTATCTCTTTAGTGTTTATGTTTATCTTTGCTAAACCTTTGTTGCCCGAAATTAATAAAACATTTTTATCTTCTGTTTTTGAAATATTATAAATTATTTCCCCAATAGATTGTTCTGTATTTTTAACTCTTAGAAAGGTTTTCTTTTTTTTATGAAACACATTTAATCCTCCACCAGAAGTTCCTACCCAAATATGTTTATTTACATCTTCAAATAATGAAATAATTCTATCATTACTAATACTTAAACTATCGTTAGAATCATTATTAAATTTTTTAAAATTGAAAGGTGTTTTTGTTGGGTTTAAAAAATTAAGACCACCATCGTGTGTACCGATCCAAAAGTTACCTTCACTTGTTCTTAGAAGTGCTTTTACATTATTAGTGCTTATAGATTTTGGGTTGTCTTCATTGTGCGTATAATATGTAAATTTCCCCGTTTTTATATTTAAAAAGTTAATACCTCCACCTTCGGTACCAATCCATAAATTTTTAGAAGCATCCTCTACAATAGAGCTTATAACTTTATAATTTAATTTATAATTACTTGCCCCTATGTAATAGTTTTTAAAAAGGTCAAAACTTCTGTCGTAATAATTTACTCCACCAGCATAGGTACCAATCCAAACATTTCCTTTTGTATCTCCTGTAATATTAAAAATAGAATTTTGGCTTAAACTGTTTTTATTTTTTTCGTCATGCAGGTAATGATTGATTACATTTTTTTCTTTATTAATTATATATAAACCATTGTAAGTACCTACCCAAATGTTTCCATAAAAATCTTCATAAACAGACCTAACCTCTTCATTAATAGAACTTATTTTATTTGTTTTTATTTTAAAATGTTGAAACTCGTTTTTTTGAGGATTAAAGACCGCTAAACCATCTCTATACCCCAACCAAATAGTATTGTTTTTATCCTCATAAACAATTGGCGCGTAGTTTCTTGTTGTTTTTCTAACTTGAGTCTGAGGATAAGAAATCTCTTTAACTATACTATCATTATAAACAATAATATTTTTTCTATTACAAATCCATAAATTATTATCAGAAGATCTAAATAAAGATCTAATTTGATTTTTTAATAAATGGACAGAATCCTTTGCAATGTCTGTTCTTTCTTTAGTTATAATATTAAACTTTTCTAAACCAGAGTTTGTACCAACCCATAAATTATTGTCTCCTGCAGATGTTAAACTCCAAATTTCATTATCAAAGCTACTTTTTTTAGTTTCTGAATGTTTATAACGTTCAAAACTATCATTATTAGGTGTAAATTTATTTAAACCGTTGTTTGTCCCAATCCAAATATCTCCGTTTTTATCTTCAACTAAGGTTTTTATAAAACTATTGCTTATACTATTTTTATCTTTATAATTGTGTCTGTATGTTTTAAATGTATGGCCATCATATTTATTTAAACCATCTCTTGTACCAAACCACATATATCCTTTAGAGTCTTGCATAATACACAATACAGAACTTTGAGATAAACCATCTACTAAAGAAAATTGTTTAAATTTTAATGATTGATTAGTACCAGAGAAATCTTGAGAAATAGTAGAATATGTTACTAAGATTAAAAGGAAAGAGAATATTATTTTTATAAATTTCATATAGGTCTTTAAAAAGAAGAGTTTTGATAAGTACATTTTACTCAAAAACTCTTAAAGAAGAATTGCGTTCAATTAAATTTGTTTTTACAATTATAGTTTCATTGGTAATTATTTTTGATTTATCATCAATTTGAGAAATTAACAAGTTTGTAGCAGTTATACCTATTTCTAATCCTGGTTGGTTAATTGTTGTTAATGATGGATCTATTACAGAAGAAATAGATTCGTTACTAAAACCAACAATAGCTATGTCTTTAGGTATTTCTACTTTTATATTTTTTAAATATTTTATTGCTCCAATAGCTACAACATCATTTGCACAAAACAAACCATCTAACTTATAAGGTAATGTTAATAGCTTTTTTACATTTTCTTCTCCATCACTTTCCATTAAACTTGAAGAAATTACTAATTCCTTACTAAATGGAATATTATATTTTTTTAATGCTGCCTTGTAGCCTTTAAATCTATTTTTATAAATTTCTAAATTCTGAGGTCCAGAAAAATGTGCTATAACTTCACTTTTTTTCTTAATTAAATGCTCTGTAGCAACAAATGCTGCATCAAAATCATCAATAAGAACATTACTATTTCCTTCTATATTACAATGTCTATCAAAAAAAACATACGGTATGTTTCTTTTTTTTAATCCTTCTAAATGTTTATAGTTTGTAGTTTCCATAGAAATAGAAATTAAAACTCCATCTACTCTATTTGATAATAACGTTTTTATAATATTTTCTTCTCTTTCTAAACTTTCTAAAGATTGACAAATAATAACATTGTACCCAGCCTTAAAAGCTGTTTCTTCTATTCCTGAAATTGTAGAAGAAAAAAAATCTCTAGAAATTCTTGGTACAATTACCCCCAATGTATAAGTTTTATTTTTTCTTAAATTAGAAGCCAAATGGTTTCTCTGGTAACCTAATTCATTAGCTTTTTCTAAAATTTTATTTTTTGTTTTTTCAGCAACTCTAGGACTGTTGTTTAATGCTCTAGACACCGTAGAACTATCTATTCCTAAAATTGCAGCAATGTCATGTATGGTTACTTCAGTGTTTTCCATTTTAAAAAAAAATCCATTTTTTATTGGCACCTATATTAGGGTAAAACTAAACATATTATTATCATAAATAAAAGGTAAATATAAAAATATAAAAATACAATCGATTGTATTTTTATATTTTTTATTACTTTTGTAAGAGAACTTACAATTAATCTTTAAATTTAAGAATGATAACAAATTTCACAACAAGATACGCAGCATCTCCAAAAGATGTAAAAAACTACAACACAACAAGGCTTAGAGAAGAGTTTTTAGTAAACAATTTAATGATTCCAAATGTTATAAACCTAGTATATTCTCATTATGATAGATTTATAACAGGTAGTGCAGTACCAACAAACGAATCTTTAAAACTAAAAACTATAAATCCTTTAAAATCTGAAAACTTTTTAGATAGAAGAGAATTGGGAATTATAAATGTTGGAGAAAAAGGAACAGTAATTGTTGATGGAACTTCTTATATTTTAGAACATAAAGAAGCATTATATGTAGGTAAAGGAAACAAAGATGTTATGTTTTCTAGTGCATCATCAGAAAACCCAGCTTTATTTTACTTAAACTCCACTCCTGCTCACAAAGCTTTTCCAAATAAAAAAATTGGTAAAGATGATGTAGAAGTTATAGAGTTAGGAGCGCCAGAAACTGCAAATGCAAGAACTTTAAGAAAATATATTGTAAATAGTGTGGTAGATGTTTGCCAACTACAAATGGGGATGACAACTATTAAACCTGGAAGTTCTTGGAACACTATGCCTGCACATGTGCATGATAGAAGAATGGAAGTTTACTTTTATTTTGAAGTTCCAGCAGACCAAGCTGTTTGTCATTTTATGGGAGAACCAACAGAAACTAGACATATTTGGATGGGAAATAATGAAGCTGTAATTTCTCCACCATGGTCAATTCACTCTGGATCTGGCACAAGTAGTTATTCTTTTATTTGGGGAATGGCTGGTGAAAATTTAGATTATGGTGATATGGATCATTGTAAAATAAACGAATTAAAATAAAAGATTATGTCAATTAACTTATTTGATTTATCAGGAAAAGTAGCATTAATAACAGGTGCAACTCATGGTCTTGGAATGGCAATGGCTAAAGGAATTGGAAATGCCGGAGCTAAAATTATAGTGAACGGAAATTCTTCTCAAGAAAAATTAGACAAAGCATTAGCAGAATATAAAGCCGAAGGTATAGACGCTTATGGTTCTCTTTTTAATGTTACTGATGAAAATGCAGTAAAAGAAAGTGTAGCCAAAATTGAAGCAGAAATTGGTAATATTGATATTTTAGTAAATAACGCAGGTATTATTAAAAGAACTCCTTTAGTAGAAATGGAAGTGGTTGATTTTAAAGCTGTAATTGATGTTGATTTAGTGGCTCCTTTTATTGTTTCTAAACATGTTGTTAAAGGAATGATAGAAAGAAAAAGCGGTAAAATCATTAACATTTGCTCTATGATGAGTGAATTAGGTAGAAACTCTGTTGGTGCTTATGCAGCAGCAAAAGGTGGCCTAAAAATGTTAACCAAAAATATGGCTACAGAATGGGCTAAATATAATATTCAAACTAATGGTATTGGTCCAGGATATTTTGCAACAAGTCAAACAGAGCCAATTAGAATTGAAGGTAATCCTTTTAATGATTTTATTGTAAGTAGAACTCCCGCAGGCAAATGGGGTGATCCAGATGATTTACAAGGCGCAGCTATTTTTTTAAGTTCTAAAGCAAGTGATTTTGTTAACGGACAAGTGGTTTATGTTGATGGTGGAATTTTAGCTACTATTGGTAAACCAGCTAATGAAGATTAAATAAATAAAACCTGCCTTATTATAGAAATGAGGCAGGTTTTTAAGTTAAAAACTAAAACCTAATATAATAATGAATACAATTAAAACACTTTCATGTTTATTAATTGTAACACTTTTATGTTCTTGCTCTCAAGAAAAAAAGGATACAATTATTACCGTTAAAAACACACTAAATTTCGAGCGTACCTTTGAAACCGTAGAAATTCAAAGAACAGCGCTAAGTACAGAAAACCTTTCTTCTATAGGCATAAAAAACACAACAACAGGTAAACTTTTGGTTACACAATTAGTAGATACTGATGGAGATGGAGCAATGGATCAATTGTTATTTCAACCTAAAATAGCAGCTAATTCTGAAGTAAACTTTGAAGTTGTAACTATTTCTGATGCAGAAAAACCAAAAGCAGAAGAGTTATGCTATTCTCGTTTTGTCCCAGAAAGAACAGATGACTATACTTGGGAAAACGATAAAGTAGCATTTAGAGTTTACGGACCCGTTGCACAAAAAATGGTAGAAGAAAATGTTCCTGGAGGAACTTTATCTAGCGGTGTTGATGCTTGGTTAAAAAAAGTAAAATACCCAATAATAAATAAATGGTACAAAGAAACTATAATTGATAAAACAGGGTCTTATCATGAAGATACAGGTGAAGGTTTAGATGATTTTCACGTTGGTTCTAGTAGAGGTATTGGTGGTATTGCTGTTAAAATAGATAGTACTTATTTTTTATCTAAAAATTATACAAAATGGAAAACAATTACTACAGGACCAATAAGAACTAGCTTTTATTTAGAATATGCTAACTGGGATGCTTCTGGTAAGATAATTAAAGAATCTAAAACAATCAGTTTAGATCTTGGAAGTAATCTTTCTAAATTTTCAACTTCAATTGAAGGAGTCGATCAAATTTCTGCAGGTTTAACTTTACATGAAAAAGACGGAGAAGTTTCTGGTAACAAAGATGAAGGTTGGGTAAGTTATTGGCAACCTCATGCAGATTCTGAACTTGGATCTGCAATTATTGCTGATAGAAACACTTTTTCTGGATTTGAAAAATATGATATTGATACTCCGGATTTAAGCAACGCTTACGCACATCTTATAGTAAAAAATAATAAAGTAGTTTATTATGCTGGTTTTGGATGGAAGAAAAGCAATCAATTTAAAACAAGACAAGCCTGGGAAGCTTATTTAAAAATATTCTCAAAAAAAATAAATAATCCTTTAGAAGTTCGTATAAAATAATCATTCTATTAATTTTTAGCCTTTTTATAATTTCGTTTAACAAAATTTATTTATCCTATTTAGATTCTAAATTTTCTATTTTAATTTCTGCCGAAAATAGGTAAGAGCAGCTATAATAGCAAGAAAAAGAAGGCTTTTATAGCTGCACTTCTTACTGAATAAAGTCAGAGAAAAGGATGTATGTAATCAGAATAGACGTTTTAAATCATTTTTAATTTAGAATAAACAAGTCAACATCAAAATATACTATATCCTAGAACCATAGTGATAAGATAGTGAGTGCTTATATTATTTGCAAAGCTAAAATAGCATGCAAACAACTACTGCTCCTATAATATTAAAACACCCACAGTTAAAGAACCTTCAGAAATCTAATTAAATAAAGCTACTAATATATACTTTAATAGTGCTTCTCCCCTATTACTTACTCAAGATACATTTTCATCATATCTTTACTCGTTTTACTACTTTACAAATACCTGTTTGTATTTCTTAATTGTTTAAATTAAGTTCAAAATATAAAATGAACTAATACCCCCTCTTTATAGCTCTATTACCCCCTTACAAATACACATGTAACTTATTAATTTTGAGAATAATAACTAACCAATTTTATTATTAACTAAAATTATTTATTTCCATGAAAAAAATTCAAACATTACTATTTATTGTTTTTTCTATTGTTTTTACATTAAGCGTAAAAGCACAAGAAAAAACAATTTCTGGTACAGTTACTTCTAAATTAGACGGAACTACACTGCCAGGAGTAAGTATTGTTGTACAGGGTACAACAATAGGAACAGAAACAGACTTTGACGGTATGTATACCATTAAAGCTTCTGTTGGAGACATTTTAAGCTTTTCTTTTTTAGGAATGAAAGCAAAAAAAATTACAGTTTTAAGCACTTTTAATAAAGTAAATGTTATTTTAGAAGAAGATGCAAGTCAATTAGATGAAATTGTTGTTACAGCACTTGGTATTAAAAAATCAAGAAAATCTTTAACCTATGCAGCTCAAGACATTAATGCAGATGAGTTAAATAAAGTAAAACAAACAAACCCTGTAAATAGCTTATCGGGTAAGGTTGCAGGTGTAAACATCTCTAGAAGTGCTTCAGGCGCTGGTGGATCTGTCAAAGTAACTTTAAGAGGTAATTCGTCTATAGGTAATAACCAACCTTTATATGTTGTAGATGGTATTCCATTATCTAACCCATCATCTAGCCAACCAGTAAATTCTTTAGGGAGTAAAGATGGCGGTAATAGAGATGGAGGAGATGCTTTATCTTTAATAAATCCAGATGATATTGAGTCTTTAACGGTTTTAAAAGGAGCATCTGCTTCTGCATTATATGGTAGTGCTGGTTTAAACGGTGTAATTTTAATTACGACTAAAAAAGGTAAATCCGGTAGTTTTAAGGTTGGTTACTCTTCAAATTTAACTGTTGAGAATTCTGCTTATGTTATGGATTTTAATGATGAATCTCAAAGTAATATTGATGATTTTTTATCTACAGGGTTTACTAATATTAATGCAATATCTATATCGGGTGGTACAGAAAAAGCACAAACTTATTTTTCTTATAGTAATACATTTGCAAGCGGAACTTTACCAACAAACAAGTTAAAGCAACATACATTTAATATTAGAGAAACTGCAAAGCTTTTTGACGATAAGTTAACAGTAAATGCTAGTGTTATGGGATCTACTCAAAATGTAGTAAATAGACCTGTTTCTGCAACATATTATAATCCTTTAGTTGGTGTGTATGCTTTTGAATCTGATACAGAGAAATTATCTGACTATTCTAACTTTGAAGTTTACAATCCTAACAGAAATATAATGACTCAAAGATGGTTTCGTGGTGAAGGATCAGAACCTGGAACATTTTTTACTAGTGATATAGAACAAAATCCATATTGGATTTTAAACCGTAATGTTTCTGAAGATACAAATACAAAATTAGTTGCTTCATTAAATCTAAGTTTTAAACTTACAGATTGGCTTACATTACAAACTAGAGGTACGTATGATAAATCATTTCTAGATTTTGAAAGAAAAATATATGCTACAACAAATGCCACTTTAGCCCCAGAAAACGGAAGGTATATTGTTGAAGAAAATGATTATACACAATTATACGGAGATTTTTTAGCAAATATTAATACCAGTATTAATGAAGATTTTTCTCTAATAGCAATTCTAGGAACTAGTACCAAACGTACTACAACTGAATCTTTTGTGGGAGATTCAGGAATAAGTGGAGGTTTACAATTTGCAAATGTATTCTCATTTCAAAACTTTAACGGAAATCCTTCTGTAAAATTCGAGCAAAACTCTTTAGAAACAAGAGTAAGTTCATTATTTGCAAGTGCAACCATTGGTTTTAAAGAAAAAATTTATATTGATTTAACAGCTAGAAACGATTGGTCTTCTACATTACCTGAAGAAAACAATTCATTCTTTTATCCTTCGGTTGGTGTAACAGGTGTTTTAAGTGAATTATTTGATTTAGGAGAACATATTTCATTTGGAAAAATAAGAACATCTTATGCAGAAGTTGGTAGTGGTTTTTCTGCAGACAGAATATCACCTAATAGTAGTATTCTTTTTGGTGGTGGAGGTGTTAATTCAATAAATCCTATTAGACCTTTTCCAGGTTCTACACCTAAGCCAGAAAGACAGAAATCTTTTGAAATTGGTACGGAATGGAAATTTAATAATAATAGATTTGGAATCGATTTAGGGTATTATAATACTAGAACTGTAGATCAATATTATGCATTTTCAACATCCGTTTCTATTATAGGTGCAGAACAAGCATATTTAAATTCTGGTGAAATTTCTAATTCAGGTGTAGAAATTTCTACTTTTTTCACCCCTATACAAAATGATAATTTCGAATGGACATCAATATTAAACTTTGCAACGAATAAGAACACTGTTGAAAAAATTTATAATGGCCAAGTCTTAGAAGGTTTAATTGAACCTGAGTTTTTTACAATATCTAGTAAAAGCTCTAATACTTTTGGTTCTTATTTAGTTGAAGGTGGTTCTTTTGGTGATATTTATGCGCAAGTAGTTAGAAGAGACGAAAACGGGTTGCCTATTGTAGACAACGATGCGGTAATAGCTAATGATGATAATACGGTTGATGGTTTAACAAAAGTAGGTAACGCAAACCCAGACTTTACTTTAGGTTGGAACAACTCTTTTCAATACAAAAATATTACTATAGATTTTTTAATTGATGGAAAATTTGGTGGTGAAACCATGAGTATGACCGAAGCTATTGTAGAAGGATTTAGTAATAACTCTGCTAGAGAAACCGAAAATGCTAACATCGCAGTGGTAGATTTAGCTGGAAATACATCAACATTAACAGCACAAGAATATTATGGAAAAGTAGGTGGTAGAAATGGTTTTACTGGTGAATATATTTATAGTGCAACTAATGTAAGGTTAGCAGAATTTGCTTTGGGGTATAACTTTAAATTAAGTGAAGAATCATTTTTCTCTTCAGTTAAAGCATCATTAGTAGGTAGTAACTTGTTTTTCTTTTATAAAGATGCGCCACACGATCCTAACGTTTCTTTAAGTACAGGTAATGCATTACAGGGTGTAGATATTCTAGGACTTCCTTCAACAAGAAGTATTGGATTGAATCTTAATTTAACATTCTAAAAAATAAATAAAAGATGAAAAATATAAATAAAATATTAGCACGTTTAATTGTTTTAGGGTTAGTTGCTACGTCTTGTAGTAATTTAGAAGATTACAATGTAAATGATAGAAATATTACGCAAGAACAATTAGAGGTAGATTTTCAGCATGTAGGGTCAAAATATAAACCTATTTTCGAGAATATTTATAAATACAGTCCAGCTGCTCAATATCAATTACAGCAAAATTTAAACGCAGATGTATATTCTGGGTATATGACAAACCCAAGACCATTTGTTGCTGGAGCTAATAACACCACTTATAAAATGATAAGCGGTTGGAATAATAGTATTTGGAGTATTCCTTATACTAATGTAATGAATAATGTACAAACTATTAGTGAATTAACAGCTATAGATTATCCTACATTGTATGCAGTTGCCTTAATCTTAAAGGTAGAGACAATGCATCGTGTTAGTGATGTATTCGGACCAATAGTTTATTCAAACTTTGGAGATTTAGAAAATGCAGGGATTTATGATTCTCAGCAAGAGGTTTATAGTGCCTTTTTCACAGATTTAGATACTGCTGTAGCTAATTTAATGGCAAATATAGATAGTAAAAGTTTTGCTTCTTTCGATTTGTCTTATGACGGAGATTATAAACAATGGGTAAAACTAGCAAACTCTTTACGTTTACGTTTAGCAATTCGTATTTCTAAGGTAGATGCCGATAAAGCAAAACTAGAAGGCGAAAAAGCGTTAAGTCAAAGTTTAGGAGTTATGGAAACTAATGCAGATGGTTTTTTTGTGAACAGTGAATTCGATCATCCTTTAACAACTTTAGATAACTCTTGGGGAGATACAAGAATGAATGCTACAATGGAGTCTATATTAACAGGTTATAATGATTCTAGAGCCACTAGTTATTTTGATGCACCAACAAGTGTATCTGGAACCGTAAAAGGTATTAGAGCAGGATTACCTTTGTTAGGAGCATATGCCGATGAACTTGCTCAAAAAGCAGATTATATTGGTTTTTCAGCTATTAATGATAATATTCACACATCTAAAGTACAGTTAATGACAGCATCGGAAGTTGCTTTCTTAAAAGCAGAAGCATCTTTAAGGAATTGGTCAGGCGCAGGAAGTGCTCAAACAAACTATGAAAAAGGAATCCAATTATCTTTCGATCAACATGGAGCAAGCGGGTCTGCTTCTTACATTGTAGATAATATATCTACACCGTTAGATTATACAGATCCTATAAATGCAACAAACAGTGTAGCTGCTTTAAGTAATATAACAATAGCTTGGGATGGTGGCGCAACCAATGAAAAAAATCTAGAACGTATTATTACTCAAAAATGGATTGCAATGTTTCCGGAAGGACAAGAAGCTTGGAGCGAATTTAGACGTACAGGATATCCTAAGATTTTTCCTGTTGTAAGTAACCAAAGTGGAGGCTTAGTTGATACTGATATTCAGATTAGAAGAATACCATTTGTAGATAGTGAAATATCTACAAATTCAGAAGGTGTAGCAACAGCTGTATCTTTATTAAAAGGATCAGATAATGCAGGTACCCGCTTATGGTGGGATACTGGAGCATCAAATTTTTAGTGTTAATTAGTGTTTATTTGAATTAGTTTAGAGCAAGTAAAAGATATATCTTTTACTTGCTCTTTTTTTTATGAAGATTTAATTTTCTTTTTAAAATCCTTGTATAAATAAGTAATCAATTTATTTCTCAAAAAAAGTAAAAATATTTAACCAAATTCTCTACACAAATAAACAGCCTATTAGAAGTTCGTTTTAAATCTTAGTAAGTTTCATAAAAAGAAAAATGAATTGTAGTAAATACAATCCATTTTTTATCACTTCACTCAAAATCATTCTTTTTCATATAGCTAAGACTTCTAAAGTAAACAACCTATTTAAAACTAAACTTACTTAAAAAATAGCGAACTAACAGAAGTACTTTCTTGTTATTTTTTAATCATTGACCACCCTACCCCTAATAATAGAACATTAAACCACTCATTAAAAACTGTTTTATTTTTTAATTTTACATCTATAAATTAAAAAAAATGAACAAAAAAAACAGTACTATTCCTATTATAATAATAGCCGGAGTTTTCTTCATTTTCGGATTTGTTACATGGATAAATGGAGCATTAATTCCGTTTATGAAAACTATTAATGAATTAACAGATACTCAATCTTACCTAGTTGCATCTGCCTCTTATATATCTTTTGTTGTAATGGCTTTGCCAGCTTCTTATATTTTAAATAAAATAGGCTATAAGAAAGGAATGTCTTTAGGATTAATCATTATGTCTATTGGAGCGTTAGTTTTTATTCCTGCAGCAGAAGCAAGAACATATTGGGTGTTTTTAACGGGTATTTTTATCCAAGGAATTGGTATGACGATTCTTCAGACAGCTGCAAATCCTTATATCACAATTTTAGGTCCCATAGAAAGTGGTGCTAAACGTATTGCAATTATGGGTATTGCTAATAAAATTGCGGGTGCATTAGGATCTTTAATTTTTGGGGCATTATTACTTTCTGGTATAGATGATGTTCAAGAAAAATTATTATCTGTTACATCAGAAGAAAAAAATATTTTATTAAACTCCATGGCAGATAGCGTTTTTATCCCTTATCTAATTATGGCTATTGTGTTATTTCTTTTAGGAATTTTAATTAGAAAAGCACCATTACCACAAATTGAAGCTGATGAAATAGAAGAAAATATTGAGGAAGAAAATATAAAAACAAACATCTTTCAATTTCCTAATTTATGGTTGGGGGTTTTAGCATTATTTTTTTATGTTGGTGCAGAAGTTATTGCAGGAGATACCATTATTGCCTACGGAATTTCATTAGGTTTTACTGGTGAAGAAGCAAAATACTTTACAACATTTACTTTATTAGCAATGATTGCTACATATATATTAGGCGTCTTCTTAATACCTAAATATATAAAACAAAAAACGGCCTTAGTTGCAAGTGCTCTGTTAGGTATCATTTTTAGTTTTTGTATTATAAATACAACTGGTTATACGTCTATATTATTTGTTGCTGCATTAGGTATTGCCAACGCACTTGTTTGGCCAGCTATTTGGCCTTTAACTTTAAAAGGTTTAGGGAAATTTACAAAAACAGCTTCTGCTTTATTAATTATGGCAATATCAGGTGGTGCAATAATACCTCCTTTATATGGTAAAATAGTAGATGCTAAAAAATACGAATTAATTACAAATGGTATGCAAGAACTAGAAGCAATAGCTACTGCTTCTACAAATAGTTATTGGCTATTAATACCTTGTTATGTTATGATTCTTTTTTACGCAATAAAAGGTCATAAAATTAAAAATTGGACAAAAAAATAAAACTCTAAATACATAAATAAAAAAAGTATGTTAAAAAGTAATATAGATAAAGCAACAGGTTTTGAAAAAAGATTTGAAAATATAGGTACTGTTGTTTATAAAGATTCTTCTTCAGCATCAAGATCTGTGGCAAAGGAAATCGAAAACCTAATAAAAGTAAAACAAGCGCAAAAACAACCTTGCATCCTGGGTTTAGCAACAGGTTCTTCTCCAAAGGGGCTGTATGCAGAATTAGTTCGTTTACATAAAGAAGAAGGTTTAAGTTTTAAAAATGTAATCTCATTTAATTTAGATGAATATTACCCAATGGAACCAGATTCTGTAAATAGTTACGTTCGCTTTATGCAGGAACAATTATTTAATCACATTGATATTTTACCTGAAAACTGTTTTGTACCAGACGGAACACTACCTAAAGATAAAATTAGAAGTTATTGTGATGAGTATGAAGCTAAGATTGAAGCTTATGGAGGTATCGATTTACAAATTTTAGGTATTGGAGGAAATGGACACATTGGTTTTAATGAATCTGGATCACTACAAAATTCAAAAACAAGATTAGTAGCCTTAGATCATATTACAAGAGTAGCTGCAAGTGCAGATTTCTCTGGGTTAACAAGTACACCAAGAACAGCAATTACTTTAGGTGTTAAGAAAATAATGGAAGCCAAAAGAGTAATTTTAATGGCTTGGGGAGAAAGTAAATCTAACATTATTAAAGAATCTGTAGAAGATACAGTTACAAGTCAGGTACCTGCATCTTATTTACAAGAACATAATAATGCCATGTTCATTTTAGATCAAGCGGCAGCTTCTAAACTAACAAGAATAAATACACCTTGGTTAGTAGAAAAAATTATTTGGACAGATCATCTAATTAGAAAGGCTGTTTTAAGTTTAGCACTTTCTCTTAAAAAACCAATTTTAATGTTAACAGATGCAGATTACATTGAAAACGGTATGAGCGATTTATTGGCAGATTCTGGACCTGCTTATGATATTAATATAAAAATATTTAACAAGCTTCAGAACACAATAACAGGATGGCCTGGAGGAAAACCAAATTCTGACGACAGTAAAAGACCAGAAAGAGCAACTCCAGAAAAAAAACGTGTCTTAATTTTTAGCCCTCATCCAGATGATGATGTTATAAGTATGGGAGGAACCTTTAAAAGATTACATGAACAAGGACACGAAGTTCATTTAGGGTATCAAACCTCTGGAAACATAGCTGTAGCAGATGATGAAGCTTTGCGTTTTGCAAGTTTTGTATGTGACTTTAATGATAAATTTGGAATAAAAAGTTCGGAAGCAGAAAATATATTTAAACAAGCAGCTACTTTTTTAAAGAATAAAAAAACTAGTGAAATAGATTCATTAGAGGTAAGAAAAGTAAAAGGTTTAATAAGACAAGGAGAAGCTAGAGCTGGTTGTCATTTTATCGGTTTACCAGATGTACAAATCCATTTTATGGAATTACCTTTTTATGAAACAGGAGCTATAAAAAAGAACCCAATAGGTATTGCTGATGTAGAAATTACTAAAGACTTAATCGAAAAGATAAAACCACATCAAATTTTTGCTGCAGGTGATTTAGCTGATCCTCATGGAACTCATAAAGTTTGTTTAGATGCTATTTTTGCTGCGGTAAAAGAATTAAAACCTAAAAAATTTATGAAAGATTGTTGGGTTTGGCTATACAGAGGTGCATGGCAAGAATGGGGTGTTGATGAAATAGAAATGGCAGTTCCAATGGGGCCAGACCAAGTATTAGAAAAACGAAAAGCTATTTTTAAACATCAATCACAAAAAGACGGCGTAGTTTTTCAGGGTACAGATAGTAGAGAGTTTTGGCAACGAGCAGAAGATAGAAATAAAGAAACAGCAGATATATACAACCAATTAGGTTTATCTCATTATGCTGCTATGGAGGCTTTTGTTAGATGGAAGTATTAAAAAATATAACTTAAATAGATATTGATATTTTGGGAAATTTAATTGAATTTGTAGATCTTAAAAGGATAAAGAAAATTAATGACATAACTGTTTATCATCGTTTTGTAAACTGGGTAAGCAGCGAGTTTGATTTGTATCTTCAAAATGAAACAAAAAAATTGCAAGTATTTTTACCAAATGGTTCATTTGATATCGAAATTTTTAATGATTGTAATAATAGTTTAAACATTCTAATTCATGTAAAAGGGAAGTCTAAAGACACATCTCTTATGATCATAAAAAAATTAGAAAACATTTATAATAATGTATTAAAATTTAACTTAAAATAAACACAATGATATTAATTGCTGATAGTGGATCAACAAAATGCGACTGGATTATAATAAATTCAAACAAAAAAAAAGTCGCAAAAATAGCTACAATAGGTATTAATCCTAGATTACTTTCTTTAAAAGAGATAAATAACATTATTACTTCTAGTAAAGAATTAGAGTCTTATAAAAGTAAAATTGAAACCATTTTATTTTATGGAGCTGGTTGCGCTTCTGAAGACTCTAGAAACAATTTAAAACAACTTCTTTTTAAATATTTTGATATAGCAACAAAAATAACTGTAGAAGAAGATTTAAAAGCAGCTGTATATGGAACAACAAAAGAGCCTGGTGTAATTTGTATATTAGGTACAGGATCTAATTGTTGCTATTTCGATGGAAAAAATGTTATTGTTAAACAAGTTTCTTTAGGTTATTCTATTATGGATGAAGGCAGTGGTAACTATTTAGGTAAAAAATTATTGAATGCTTATTTTTATAATAAAATGCCTTTAGACTTAAAAACAAAATTTGAAGAAGAGTACAATTTAACACTTGATGTAATTTTAAATGGACTCTATGAAAAAGAAAACCCTAGTGCTTTTCTAGCTAGTTTTGCAAAATTTGTAATTGAAAATCAATCTAACGAATTTATAGATGCTATTATTGACAAAAGTTTAAATGAACTATTTGATAACCTTATTATGTGTTATGAAGAAGAACTTTTTACAAAACCACTACATTTTGTGGGATCTATAGCCTATTACCTTCAAACAAAAATTATAAAAGAAGCAGAAAAAAGAAATATTAGAGTAAGTTCTTTTATCAGCAAACCTATCGATAACATAATTATGAATATTAATAAGATTGATTTTTAATGTAATATTTACAAATAAATTTCAATCAATTAAAACCATCCAAAGACTATTTTAATTTAATATGAATAGAATAAATTAAAAAAAAATCTAATAGAATTGTATTGAAAAGTAATCTATCTCATTTAAAATTAAGTTTTACAAAACCTCATATACAACTCATCCTTTTATTTTTTAACCTTTTTTAAATTAGAAAAAGTAACATTTCATTCACACTTCTTATTATAGTTATAAATATCACTGAAAACAGTTAGAAATATTTAGCTATTTTACTTCAACTTTGTAATAAATAAGAAACAATAATAAAAACATAAATAATATGAAAGAATTAAATGTAATACAGCGTATAGAATTAAGAATTAAAAAAGACGATAATACAGAAAAGGTATTTAAGTTATCGCAATGCGATTATAATTTATCTTCTACTTATTATCCAAATGATGAAGAAGAAAGAGGATTAGATGTAAATCTATCTGGCGTAGTTACTAATGAAATAGATACTTTCTTTTTAGAATGGTTATCTCGTAAACCAGGTGAATGGTCTGGTAGTTTAAAAATTTATCACCAAAAACAAGATAAACCTGTAATTAATTTTGTTTTTGAGAATGCAATTATTCATAGCTATAATCAATCTTTTTCAGAGAACAATGTACAATCTCAAGATACTTATATTAATACTATTTTATCAGGTGTTGTTTTTAATGATGTAAAAATGAATTAAGATATATTTATTATAATTATCTAAAAAAGCCTTTAAGATAAACGTCTTAAAGGCTTTTTTTATTCAACTTATAAATCACATTTAAAACAATTTAAGATTACTGCAAATTGCTTTCTAAATATTCACAAATTTCTAAGTCTGTAAAATAACCACTTTGGTGACCTCCCCAACAAGCTGTTAATGAAAACACACTTGTATCTAATTTTAATTCTTTTTTAGCTTCTGCTCCTTCATTAGGTATGCAATAGACTTCAATTGAGTTTATATTTTCTGCTACAACCTCTTTTGATTTTTTGTCTTTACAAACTGATTTTAAACCATCTGTAAGGCGTTGTAAACAAATACTTGGTACAAATTTAATGAAGTCTATTTCAAAAGTATTCCAGTTGATGTTAATCGGAATTTCTTTACCAACAATCTCATTAATCTCTTTTTGATAACCTTCTAAATACTGATCTTCTATTACTTTTGCAGCTTTTTCTTTTTCTAATTTCATAATGGGTGTTTTTAGTTTCAGTAATGTATCAAAGGTATTAGAAGAGATTCTTAAATTAGCACCACCATTAAGTGAAACTTAAAACTCACTGAATTCCGTGAGTACTGCATCAATAAATTCGTCTACATTTATTTAATAAAAATAACAACATATGAAAATTACAATTATGTCAATAATCTGCTTAATAATTTTAGTATTAATCGTAGCAGGTTGTTCTAATTATATTGGAATATCTAAAAAGAAAGCATCTTTAAATTTAGAAACCTATTTACAAAGAGAATATAATGGTAGACTTGTTTTTAGTGATTTAAAACGTTTTTTTAACGCAGCCACAATGGACCCTAATATGTTTGGTGTCTTAATATTTGATAAAGACATTCCGGAAATTGAATTTTACACACACATTAATGTAAAAGAGATTTTAGAAAATGATACTTTGCCTATGTATCCAATATCAGATTTAATGACTTTTGATGATTTATACCAAGATGCAGTAAAACAATACGAAACAAGACAAGCGGTGATAGCCGATTTTAAAAATGAAATTCCTGAAATAATTTTTTCTACAGAAACTATTGAATTAAATTTTAAGAGAAATCTAAAACCAAATGAATTAGAAGATGTAACTACACGTTTTGTGGTTAGCTTAAATGAAAATTTTAAAGAATTAAATACCAGCTTTCAATTTAGTTTAGTTATTAAAACACTTACATATCCCGAAGGATTTATAATAATCCCATTAGAAATAGAAGATGGTAAATGGCAGAGAAAACCGTATATATTATCAGAATCTAACAGTGATTTTAATGTTTTAAAAACAATGGTTCATAAAAACATTCAAGCGAAATTAGAAACTCCGTATCCTTATTATAAAATTACTGAGCATAGCAAAATTTATATGGATAAATCTTCTTTATCTAAAGGTGCTTGGTTACAATATCTAGAAGATAAGAGAATTACAAATGAAGGAAAAGGTAAATGGAAAAACCCACAAACAGGACTTTATGTGGTCTATTTTGATTTAGATTCTAAATTTATATATCGTGGAGAATTGTTAACAGAAGAAAATGATAAAATGTCTTATGTAAAAGAATTAAGACAAATTATAGAAACGATAGAAAAAGAAGGAATTAGAACTAAATAATAATTTCATTTCAAATTTTAGATAAAAAAAGAGGCTTTAATATGTTTAAAGCCTCTTTTTTTATTAATCAAATAAACCAGATTCTATGGCATATTTTACAGCTCCTGTTGTTGTTTTAGAACCTGTTTTTAAAAGAATATTTTTTCGGTGCGTTTCCACCGTATTGACAGAAATAAATAGTTTTTCAGAAATTTCTTTAGAAGTTAATTCTTCTCCTAAAAGTGCTAACACTTCTTTTTCTCTAGGAGAAAGTTCTATGTTTTTATATTTCTTACGCTTAAAAACGCTTTCCATATAACGCTCTTTTATCAACTTAGAAAAATATTGTTCGTCTCCTAAAACAGTACGTACTGCTTTCTGTAATTCATCTTTGCTTGTAAATTTTGGTACAAAACCATCGGCACCTTTTTGTATTACTTTGTGTACCGTTCTGTGGTTATCTAACATACTTAACATAATAATTTTTACCTTACTATGCTTTTTCTTTATTTCGGTTAGTAACTCAATTCCGTCCATTTTGGGCATGCTGATATCACTAATAATTAAACCAACTTCAAACTGATTTAATAATCGAATTACTTGTTTACCTTCTGTTGCTAAATGTATTTCACCAATTTCTTCCATATCACTTAATATGGTATTTATGCCTTCTAAAAACATAAGGTGATCGTCTGCAATAATGATGTTTGCTTTTTTCACAATTTTTATGTTGTTGGAATGTCTATTGTAATTGAAGTTCCATGACTAGAACCGCTATCTATATCTAAAGTACCTTTTATTTTTTGTAAACGTTCTTTAATATTACGTAGCCCAATTCCTTGTTTTTTATTCTTTATAAATCCTTTACCATTATCTGTAATTACAATATTTAAATGGTCTTCATGCTTGGTTAATTGTACATCTGCCTTTGTTGCTTCTGCATGTTTTAAGATGTTATTTATTAATTCTTGTACAATTCTATATGCATCTGCTAAAAGTTCTGCAGGTAATTTATCGATGTCTTCTTCTGGGAAAAAATAAGTCTGAATATCTAGTTTCGATTTCTTTGTTATTTGATCAATAAAATCAGTTAAAAAACTAATAAATCCTATTTTAGAAAAAGAAAGCGGATGTAATTGATGAGAAAGACTACGTACATCTACACAAGCATTATTTATAGCATTTGCAATTCTTTTAGATTTTAATTCGTCTTTATGATTTTCTGTATAATGTTCAAAAGCAATTTTAATACCCGCCAAATCACTTCCTATTCCATCATGAATTTCGCGTGCTAATCGAGATCTTTCTTCATCTTGTCCTTCTTGATAACGTTCTATTACAGATAATTTAT
This sequence comes from Polaribacter sp. 20A6, assembly GCF_011378915.1. Taxonomy (NCBI): domain Bacteria; kingdom Pseudomonadati; phylum Bacteroidota; class Flavobacteriia; order Flavobacteriales; family Flavobacteriaceae; genus Polaribacter; species Polaribacter sp. 20A6. The sequence continues at coordinate 654,680 of NZ_WTPZ01000001.1, read as the reverse complement.
GATCCTTCATCATATCTGTAATTTTTTGTTTTGCATTTTCTTCTTGCTGTAAATTCAATTCTTTTTGAATGCGTAAACGTTTAACGTAAGATAATCTAAGTATAATTAAAATAATTAAGACCAATATAAAACCAACTATAAAAGCATTTCTAACAATACGCTGTCTTTTAACCGTAAGTTCTACTTTTTGTAACTCAACTTCGCTTAATTTTTGTTCCTTTTCTAAAAGCAGAATTCTAGCTTCTTTTAACTGTGTTTCGTATCCTTCCTGAATTTTAGCTACATATTTCTCTTTATCTAATGTCTTCTGATCTGCAACAGTAGCAACTCCTTTTTGATAAAATTCTAAAGCTTTTTCAAAGTTTTTTTCTTCTTGATAAAGTTGTGCTAAATTCTTGTAAATATCAGATTTATAAACAGATAGAGATTGTTCATCTCCAATAGCCAATGCTTCTTTAAAGTAATTAATCGCTTCTTTTTTATGTCCTAATTTAGCTTCACATAAGCCCAAATCGTTTAAAACAATAGCAATATCAGAATGAAATTTTAACTCTTTTAAAAGCCCTAATGTTTTCTTTAAAGCAACTGCAGCTTCTCCACAACGCTCCTCCTCTACCAACATTTGAGAAAGATTAATGTTTACATAAGCAATAACCGCTTTATTTCCTTCTCGTTCTCTATAATCTAAAATTGTTTTATAATGTGTACGTGCTTGGTCAAACTTCCCTTCTTCTTTTAAAATATTAGCAAAATTAAATAAGGTGGTTAAAACACCGTCATCATCCCCTAATTCTCTGTAAAGATTGGCTGCACGATCTAAATTTTCTGCAGATTTTTTATATTCTTTTTGAAGCAAATAAAGTGTCGCAATATTTTGATACGCATTTGCTTCTTGTATTTTATCATTTGTTTTTTCTGAATAACTTAAACACTGCATAAAGTAATCAATAGCCTTCGGATATTCTCCTAAATGCTTATAAGCAGATGCCATAATATTATAGCAAGCTGCCAAACCTTTTTCTATCTTAAATTTATGAAGTAAAGAGATTGCTTCACTTGAATATTTAATGGTGTTTTTGTAATCTCCTGTAATGTTACTTAAGTTTCCTAAAGCATAAAGCGCACTAACTTCTTGAATATCAATTTTTAATTTTCTACTTTCTTTAAGCCATTCTGTAGCCGCTTTTTTTGCTGTCTGCGGATTAGAATTTATATTATTTTGGTATTCCGATGCAAGCGAATCTATACGAGCTGTACTGTCTATTGCTTGCGACAAAGTCACATTATAAATCCCTAAAAAAAGGACTAAAACTATATATCTTGTAAATTGCTTCATTTCTAAAAAAAAGTAAACTTAATACCTTTAAGCGAAATAATTGTTTCTTATTCTAGATTTCATTTCTTTTAACATTTCTAATTCATTATTTTCAAATTCAATATTTAATTTAGAGATGCTTTCTAGTAAATTATGTTGTAAAAATACATCTTCTTTATAATTTGTTGTTGCAACCTCTAAATGTTCTAATAAAGCATCTTCAGACGGATTATCTTTACTTAAATACATGGCGTTGTACTTTGTAAAACCTTCTACATCATTCAATCCTTTTGTAAATTTTTTAAACACTCTTAACATCACATTATATTCATCTTTAGGTAAATTAAAAAATGATTCTTCCGGATAACTTTGTCCTAAATGTTGATATGCAACAAAAGCTTCCTTATATCTATTTTCTTCTTCTAATAAATTGGCATATTGAAAATCTAGTTTCCAATCTCTAGCTTCCGGAGCTTCTTTTTTAATAGTTTCGTAAAGTGCAATAGCAGCCGGATTATCAAAACCTGCTAACAAACATTCAAATGATAATTTTAAATAAGCACCTTTATTCGTTGATAAATCTGCTGCCTTTTTTAAAGATGCTGATCCTGCAGCATTATTTCTTAACATCCAATGTATAAATCCATTATTTCTGTAATCTGAAAATGTAGTTGGGTTGGCTATTAAATCATCTGTAGATACCTCTCCTAAACCTTCTGGCTTTTCTAAAAAAGTTTCATAGCAAATCCATTGAAAAATAGGTTCTAAATAGGGTGCTAATTTTCCTTGTTCAAAATTATAGATTGCATATTTATGGCATTCTGCATAATCTCCTTTTTCTAGAAGCGCTTCCACACACATATTCATGGTGCTACAATAATTACCGTCACCAATTTTATAAAAGCTAATTTCTTCTTTCATATCCTCAAAAAAAGCTTTGTAATTCTGGTTTCTTGCATGAATAATCATACGTAAATTATACAACCAAGGTGCATAAGAATGTGATGGTAACGGAAAATCTGAAAGTGATTCATTTATAACTTCATGCGCTTCATCAAATCTACCTAATTTAATGAGCGCTCGTGACTGAAAAAATAACGTTTTAAGCGTTGGTGTTTTTCTTCGATGAAATTGTACAACAACATCTAAAATACCTTGCCAACTTTCTATTCTACTATTCACTTCTAGTAAATAAAACAAATATTCACTCATTCTTAGTCCGTTTTTAAAGGCCTCGTGATAAGCTGCTCCAGTAGCATTGTAATCTTTTACAAAGAAAAAAGACTTCGCTTTTAAGACTAGTAATAATGGGTTTTTAGGATTTAAAGCCAAACCTCGTTCTACACAAATCTCTATTGTTTTTTTATTTTTTGAATAATAGTATGATGAATTTCCTATTAACATATATTGATGCTGTGCTAATTGCCAACCCGAATTAGCCAATGCTATCATATAATTCTCATACTCGCTAAAATTGGTATAGTTTTCTTCTGGAAATACAGGCTCTTTTGGTGCAGCTAAAATTTGAGAAACCATATCGTACATCATAAAAGATTTGGCATAATCCGCTAATAAAAAACGTGTGGTATCTGTCAATTCTAAATGTCGCCATTCTGAAATCCATTGTTTTTTATTATCGATAGACTTATTGCTCCATAAAGTCAATTGAATACGCGCTAAATTTTGATCTGCTTGGTCTAAATTATCATCAAATTGTAAGGGAGTTAAAATTTCTTTACGATGTGTATCTGATGCTAAGTTTAATAATTCATAAGCATCTGCTGCTTCATTAGAAATACGTAATTGTTCTATACGAGCAGTTTTCACCTCCCAAAGTAAAAACCGAGCTTCTGTTAACGCAGGATAACATTCTAAAATATATTTTAGCGTACTAATTGCCTCTTCAAATCGCTGTTCTTCTTGTAACTTTAGAGCATAATGTATGTGTAAGGTTTCGTTGTACGGATATGTCATTAATGCCTTTTCATACACCCATTCTTCACAGTATTTATAGTAACTACAGACATATTCATAATCTGAAGGTAAAACTTCATTTATATTGATTAAAGCTTGTAAATAAGACTCTAAAACAGGCATATTTAGTTCTTCAAAAACACCAATATAAAGCATATACATGCGATAATATCTCGCAGTATCTGCAGGATAACTTTCTCCTAATATTTCAATATTTTCTTGAATATTGGCCATAATAGGCTGCAAAGGAGCATAAAGATTAGCTTTATAAAGTTCTTCTGCACGCTCTATTTGTGTGATAACTTCTTGTCTTGTTAAACTCATTTTTTCCATGTTTTAAACCAATCGGCATGTTCTATATATAAGCGTTGGTAGCATTCCCAAAGTGTTTCCATACCAGGAAATTTACTAACATCTTGTTCTGTTGCTCCTAAAACATATTCGTCTCCTAAACATACATTTCTATGAAATTCTCCCCAACTAGAAAAAGTAGATTTTATAGTGTCGTTCGCTTCTTCTAAACGTAAAATCATTTCTCTTGTATCAATAAAACCTAACACATGCCCTAAGCGCATTTGAAAAATATAATACGCCATTTCGTACCCAATTAATTTTTGCTTTTTTAGACTAAACCGATATTTCCAAACCATTTTATAAATGCCTTTCGTTTTTGGGTTTTCTTCGGCATTGTATTTTGCATCAAAATCTCTTGTGGTACTCATTCGGAATTCTATTGCAAGTTTTTCGAATGCATTAGAAACCATTTCTCTGTTTTCATAACGTTGCAAACTATTGCGTAAATGCAAACCAGATTTTATGCCATATAAACTTAAAAGTCGTTTTGCTTGCTTCACATGCATTTGGTTTTCTAAATCGAAACCAGACCAACTTGTTAAGTCGGCACTCTTATAATTTTTTATCAATATCAAGGCCGATAAATTTAATTGGTCTTGTATTTTTGGTGTTATTTCTTGTGTCATTATCTAAGCTTTTAAATGGTCAACTACTTCTAATAAAGCCTTTGTTAAATCTTCTGAATAGGCTTCAGATTTTGCCATCGATTTTAATCCCATTCCGTATGATGGTGCCATTTTAGTTCCTTTTACCAAATGCACAAATAAACTTCTACAAAGTATTCCGTACGTTTCTTGTTCTGTTTTTGGTGCTAAATTTGTATCGAGTAAAGTCATATAAAGAGCCTGAATAAACTTAGCTTCAATGCCTGTTTTATCATCAGCTAACCAAACTTTAAATTCTTCTATTTTTTCATCTAAAGGCTCTAAAAGTTTAGTGTCACAATTTCCATTTTCCTTATAATTTTCTAGATTATAAAGTACAGCATCTACATATTTTTGATTAATTTCTTTAACTTCCATTTCAACATTAATAGTTTGCAACTCTGCTGCAATACTTTCAATTTCTGATTGAGGTTCTCCTTTAAAATGAAAATGATAAAAACCATCAATAGCGGCTAATAATTCTTCTTGATACGTAAAACACGCTATAACACTTCTACTGTAATCAGTAAGATATTTTACCGTGTTTGTATTTAATTTTTCTTTATTTAATGTCTTTAGAAAATCAGTTAAATACGTATCAATTTGCATCGAAATATAACCTAACATGCCGTTGTCTTTTTCTTTGAGTTTGCATTTTCTATGAAAAGTAATAATTCTATTTATAGCTCTATCTAAAAAGTAACTCACATCGTCTTCTCTTGCATTAAAATAGTTTGCTGTACGAATACCTTGCGTGTCTAAAACATCTGAAATCCAAACGGCCTCTTGTCTAGAACTATAATAAAAATCGCCTAAATAATTAAACCAAGCTTGAATAATATTTAAGTTTAAAGGACGCTCTTCATTAACATAATGTCCTTTTGCAAAATTATTACAAAGATCGGTAACACAAGCATCAATGTTTTTTAGTGCCCAAATTTCGTTTACACGCGTAAAATTACCTGGCTCTACACATAAATTAGCTAATGTTTCTACAATAAAAGGTAAGTTTTCTTTACTGATTTCATCACTAACATCTCTTGTTGAATAAGCGATCTCTAACAAGTATAATTGTAAAACTTCTTGTTGTTCTGCGTTGTATAAAGTTAATAACTCTTCGCGAGCATCATAAAAAGTGAGAATTAAAAACTGATTTAATGGAATTTTAATGCCTTCTTTTATAAAGTCTTGAAGAAAACCTTTTAAGTTGTCTTTATTCTGATAAACGTTTTGAATTAAAAATGAACCTGTCATTTGAAAATCTTTGTGATCATAACGCATTACAGGAAATTGCCCTTTTCTGTCTTTAATCAATAAATCTGAAAATATGGTATTAAAGGTTTCTGTCTGATTTTTAACACCTGTTTTAGGGTGACATCTATCAAACCAAAACGGAATGAATTGTAACGGAAGTGCTTCTACCCTATTTTCTGTAAGAATTAACTTACCGTAATCTTTAAAAGCTTCTGTATAAAAATTACTTCCGCCATCGGCGTTTAACCAATCTACAAAACGTAAATAGCAAACATCTAATTGTTCTTGCGGAATATTTTTATCACGATTATTAAATAATAAAACATCGCCTGAATCCCATAACATTCTAGGTCCTAATGCGGCAATTAACGGATGAAAACCTTCGGTAGTTTTTAGATTTAACAATTCTAAACTATTTACTTCTAAGTAAATAATGCGTTCTTTTATCGCTTTATGTGCTTCGTTAATCAGTTGTAAATCATTGTAATAAAAAGCAGCTAATTCTGTACTAAACCAAGGCAAAATTAAATCGTATACACCTTTAACATACACACGTCCTACAGGTAATATTCTATGAAATTCTGAAATAAATTTATACCAATTATTATCAAAAAAATGTTCTACAAAAGCATTGTCTATCTTAAACGGAAAAGTAGCTATGGTTTTATCAGCATTGACAACCGAATATGTTTCGTTTAAAATTTGATATCGAATGCAATACTGAATTAAAAAATCTGAACTCAGCACATCTCTAATATCAAAAATTCTGTAAACTAAAAAGCGAGCCACACAAAGAGAAGCCTTAGATTCACTTTGTACCAACATTTTTAAAACCTTAAAAAATTGCGTTTTCAAATCTTCAGAAACAGCATCGGTTTGTAAATAACTGAGATTGAAATATAAAAATTCTAGGAGCTTATTAGTGCTTTTTTCATCCGGATAAAATCCTTTTTCTAACAATGGAATCCAAGATGCAATAAGCGATAATCCTTCTTTTTCATTTGCAAAAATAGCAGGATGAAAATAAATAAGTTGTGCTACTTTTTCTGTAAAATCAGCTTTTACACCCTCTGTATTATAATTGTTTTTTGTATTTTGATAAACATCAGTATCAGTAATGTTCATTAATTCTAAAACTTGAAGTATTGCTTTTACTTCAGAAGCATCTAAAGATGACATCTCTAATTTCGGAACTATTTTCTCTTTAAAAATCGCAGACATTTGCTGGGTGTTATTCAAATTATATTGTAATCAATTTTATTCTTTTGGGAAGATTTTATTCGACGAAAAACCATTCATTCTCTTCAATTTCTCCTTCGTTACCCATTAAACTTTTTAGAAAAGTATTTAGGTCTTCAGCTTCTATATATGCAATTTCTTGATCGGCTCCAAAACGAATAATTTGTCCGGCTTTTCCTTTTGTATTTGGCGCGAAATCGAAAGCTAAAAAATTTCCATTTTCTAAATCGAAAAACGGAATCCAATAAGGTGTCGTGTACATTAATAACGCTTTTCCTTGGTTTGTAGAATAGGTATCTAACAAGTCTTCTTGCGTCCAATCATCATAACATTTTTTCCAATCTTTCCATTTCTTATAAATATCTTCTGCACCCATTATGGCACATCTATCAATCCCATTATGCAACGTTAAGTATTCCTTTATTATTGCAGGAAAAGGGAAACCAGCTTCTTTTTCAAATTGAGCATAAATGGCATCATTGTTCTTTGGTGGATGTATTGTTAAACCTTTTTCTGCAATTAAAGCATTAAAAGATTGTTTTACTTCTTCTAAATTAATTTTAGCTTCTAACTGAATAAATGGAGTTAAAAAATCTACTTTTTCTTTTGCTAATTTTTCTGCTATAAATTGATCAGGAATAAATTGATCAATAAAAGCACCTGTATTTTCTTGAAAAGTGATATTCTTTATATTAGAAACAGGTTGAGAGCTATACAAACTCGTACTAAAATTGTAAATAGATGGAACAAATTTTTTAGTTACGTCATCACTTCTAAAACGCTGAATATTTATAAACCATTCTTCAAATATTGGCATATTTTCTATTTCAAAAGTAGCAACAGTTCTGTCTTCTAAAAATCCAATACCGTAGAATTTTTTACTAGATTTATAATCTGGTGTAATAAGTGAGAGTTTGAATATTTTTTTACTGGAGCGAGTTTCAATAGCATATATAATTGCATCTCTAAACGTAAAAGAATTCTTGTAATGTTTTGGATCTTCAAGAATAGAAAGTGTGTTTATTTCTATAGGTTCAAAGTTAAAATCGTTCCATTTCAACAATTTAAAGTCTTCAGAATATTGGATACTATTGTTCATTTTCTCTTATTTTTTTGATACCGCTAAGATACTTTAGAGCTATGATTTTTTTATCACTGAAACTAATGATTTTAAAAACTACGGAATACTTTTAGATATCAATACAAAGAAATTATTTTGATAAAAATTGGCTAATACATGCTCGTTTTGGACCGTAACTTCCATGAACAGTATTAAATTTTACATCTAACTTTTGAAGTAAATTCTCGTAAGAAAAACTAGGCAATTGATCGATACAAGTAATCATTAAATTTTTCTCAATTTTTAAATTTTGATGATGAACTGCATCACAACTTAAGGCGTAATTTAATAATTCAGCATCTAAATCTTGCGTTCTAAATTCACCCTGAAATTCGTTTGTAACATTTGCTTCATTTTCATTATTCTGCAGTGTTACAGACGCTGTTTTAGACATTGGTCCGTTTCCGTGTCTTGTTTGATAACAACGTGTAACGTAAAAAATAGCTATTTCTGCATCTTCTTCTAAATGCGTTTTTATAAGCTGAATTGCATTTTTAGAAGTGGTATAACTCCACGTTGTATGCGGATGAAAACCGTGTTGTGTATCTAATAAAATTCCTTGGCTGCCTTCAAAAATAAAATGTTCGAATGTTGTTTTTAATTCTGAAAGAGATTTTAAATTATAAAATTTCTGAATAGAAAAACAACTTTCTATAAAATACGCTTCGTTATAATCCTTTAGTTCGTTTTTGTAATATTCCTGAACGCTTTTTGGCTGACTTTCTAACTTCGTTTCGTAGTAATTTTTGATACTAATTAAGCGTTGTTTTAAAACCCAATTAAACTGCAAATCGTTGGCATATAAATAAACTTCTTCTTTATTTCTAGCAATGGTTGTACCGAAACCCAAACCACAAGAACCATGATTTTGTTGCTTTTCTATGGCTCTATTAAAAGCAATATCATAAAAAGTGGTAATCATCGCAAGCGGATGAAAATACAGTTTTGGTTGATATTTTTTCAAGAAATTTCCTTCGTCTAAAATAGCCGGTGGAAAAAGTGTAGTATGCTCTGAATAATACGTAGGAACACCTAATAATGTTCCTGAACCAAAATTACTAAACGTATGCGTAAGTGCATCTGTACTTACGGTATGCCCAATTTGATGTCCTCCAGAAAACCGAACCACTAAACTTTCTTTAGGATTTTTTGATGCCAGAAAATCGGTCGTTAAACCTTTTCCAGCATCACCAAAACCTAAATCTATAACAATACTACATTTTGTCATTTATAACATATTTTCGACTTCTATATCATCAGAAGAAGTATTGGTGTTTGTGGTTGCACTAAATGGTTTATGATTTTGAATCACCTCTTGTGCAATACGTTTTGCTACGGTTTTAAAATCAGCAATTTCTATAAAATTATCTCCTAAAAGCGCTTTCCAATTTCCTTTTCGGTGTTCTCTTTTAGACCATTCATTATGCTCTAAATGCATATGAAATACATTATACTTTTCTTGAGCTTCTTTAATAATGTTTTCTGTAGTAACAGTTTCTGCTTCTTCTGCGCAGGTGTATCTTTTAATAATTTCTGCCGGAATTGTAGGAAAAACAGGTTCATCACCAATAGTAAATAAAAAACCTTTTTGCTTCCTTTTTTCCCAACAATCAATCGAAGTATGACGTGCTGCAAACAAATGAGCCAAATTGTATCCTTCTTGATTGTTTCCGCCACCGCCACCTTCTAAATACACACGCGTTAACCAACGGTCTAACAATTCTGCAGAAGATTCAAACTGACCAACTTGTAAAGGAGCTGTATCATAAATAAAATCTCCAATTCCTAAAAATAATACTTGCGGATCTTCAATTCCTGCTTCCATTAAAGAACCAATAAGATCAGGTAAAGCTTCTTTTACAATATGTTCTGGCACAAAGCCCATGCTCCCGGTAACATCTAATGCTACAATAATAGAAACCGTTTCTGGATGCTCTTCAGAATCTCTAGATTCTCTAACAAGTGCTTTTGTAGGATCCATTTCTGCATCTATATTTCTAGACGTAAATATTTCTTCTCTAGACTTGTTGCTGTAGTCTTTTGTTTTTCTTAATTTTTTATAAGCGTCGTTACTAAATCTTCCTCCTCCCATAATTATAATTCGTTTATGATTCCGCCAAATAAATGCGTGTATCGCTTTTTAGCTAATTCTAATTTAATTTCTAAATTTCTAATCTTTACAGACATTTCTAAGTCTTTGGCTACATAATCTTTTGCATCAAAATCGGATGCTAAAACCAAACTATTTGCATCTGTCGGACTCATGTCTAACATGTTTTCTTGTTCGCGTTTTAAGCGTTTTAATGACAAGGCTAAATCTTCCGTTTCACGTTTGTACATTAATTGCGCATCTTCTGCAATGGCACTTGCACGATCGTCTCTTATTTTTTCGTTGTTGCGCTTTAATGAATCTAAAAAAGCTGCACTTTTAATTTTATCTTCCATCAAATATATTTTCACCAAAATTATAGGTAACTCTTCATTTTTTTATCCCTGAAAAGGGTGATTTATTTATTTTATTGAAAATATCTGTTTTTAATAGATATATAAAATCACTGAAATCAGGCAGTAATTTTTTTAATCGAGTAATTACCTTTGATGATTAAAAAAACTACTGATGACAACCATACATTTAACTTCAACTGATTTAAAAATTAACTCAGTTTCTATAGAGTTTCCTATTTCTATAAACACTTTAAAAAAATGTTTAGATGATAATTACAGAATAACTAAAGGAAAAAGAAATACTGTTTTTACTTGGGATGAATTAGGGCTTTTAGGTTATTCTAAAAATGGTGAACTCATTGAATCACTCTCTTTAGAATTAGAACCAGAGACGTACGATTTCTCTTCTAAAAACAAATTCTCTGGAAAATGCTACTTTAATGATCAAGAGATTACCAATTATTATAAAACACATAAAGAAGAACGTGTAGCACTTTTTAAAGGTGATGATTCTGGTGCTTTGGCACTAAATGATATTTGTGCTTGGTTTAATGTTGATGAAGAAGAAACTATAAAAACAATTGAAATAAGTACATACAAACCTTATGTGCGTTGGCAAGGTATTCCGGATGATAAATATAGTATTAAACCTTTAGAGGAAGAAGAAATTACTTTTGTAGACTTTGGATTTAAACTGTCTATTATAGAAGAATTAATGTATATGAAAGGCTTACTAGAACCTAAATTCGACATTCATGAATTTGCAGATTGGTATAAAAATCGTAAAATAGATATTGATGAAGAAGGTTACGAACCTATAGCAGAAGTGGTACAATATTTTAAAGATTTACCAATTCCGAAACGTTTGGCTACAGAAATCACAGACATTTATCAAGATGGCGGAAACGATATTTATATGAACCTCTCCCCTTTTTCTGGTGGTGGTGAAGATGATTGGGATATGGAAACGGCTGTTGATGCAAAACAATTTCCTAACCTTAAAAAAGCAACTTTATGTTACGCTAAAGATTGTGTTTATGACGAATTTGAAAAAATGGGTATTGAAGCAGAGTCTTTATAATTGGATTGCCAAGAATTAAAAAGAAGTACACTTAATTGATGTACTTTTTTTTTGCCTTTTAGCACACTAAAAACTCTAAACTAAAATCTACTATTTTTAAATATCATTAATTTCAGTGATAAACAAAAAGCACATTCCCTCTAATTTTGTCTAACAATATAAAAAACAAAAAAAGTTATGGGACTAACGATTTCAAGTGGAATATTAGCAGATTTTAAAGAAAATGAGCCAGAAGGTTACGAGGCTTATAAAGTTATTTTTGAGAATATAAATACCATATTAGTTAAAAATGGTGTAGCACCTTACACAGAACCAGATACCCTAGAAGGAAAGACTTTATCTACTGGCGGATTTTCTTATGGTTTTTTACATCATTTAAGACGTTTTGCAGCTCATGTTTGGGAAAATGAATTTGATGAAAATTGGGTACCAACACCTTTTTCTCCGGAAGAAGAACCACAAGGTGATGCAGTTTTAGAAGATCAATATTCTTATTTATCTAGCCACCTTTTAACACATTCAGATTCAGAAGGTTTTTATATTCCTGTAGAATTGCCAGAAGTTCTTTATGATACAGATGAGGCTCCTGTTCCTGGTGCAATGATTGGTTCTTCTTACGATCTTTTAAGAGAATTAAAAAGTCTTACAAAGCATTTAGGTATCACTTTAAATGAAAATGATATTATATCTAATTTACCAGAATTGAATGAAAAAATTAAAAACGAAGGTGATTTTTGGATTGAAACATTGGTTTGTGCTACTCTTTTAGATGCAGCTAAATTTAGTATCAATAACAAAACAGCAATTGTTTTTAATTAAATAGTAACCTCTTTTAACTTTAGGTTCTCTCCAAAAAAGAAAAAAATAGTACAAATGAAATTCACAGACAAGAGTAAAGAAAATATCAAACAAGAATGGAATTTATTAGGAAGCAAATATGCTTCTGATGTAAATGAAATGGTGAAGTTTGGTGAAACGAACGGATGGGAAAATTGGAAAGGAGAAGAACCTAAAGACGAAAGGGATCATTTAGCAGATGCTGTTTATCAGCTTTTAAAAGAAGCTAATAAAAATAATACGGTTGCTCAATTTAGAAATGATTTTCCGCCTGCGCACACTCCTTTCATCAAACTTTTGCAAGATAAAGGGAAAAGTATAGAACAATTACATTTTATAAATGAGCAGAAGGTTGTGTTTTTAGTAGGTACAGCCTATCAAAAAAGACAAGCATATCTTCTTAAAAATGATGCAATTATAGAACTTGATGACGCTATTAGTGCTATAGGAAAATCTAAAAAGAATAACGTTTTTGCAATTGTTTCTAATCATAAAATAGTAACAACACAAGGTTGGCAAGGAGAAATTATTGCAACTTTTAATTTAGAAAAAACGAAGGATTTAGGAGTTACAGAATTAACTCCTTTTAACGACGGACATAAAATTCTACTAACAACATCCGAAGGAATTTATATTATTTCTAAAGATGCAGAAAACATGATTCACCCAGTTCCAGATTTAGAAGACGAAGAATGGGAATCTGATATGGACATGGAAAACGCAACAATTTCTAATGATAATAATTACATTGTTGTTGGCGACCAATGCAGCGACCATAGAGTTTTAGATAATAATGGCGTAGAAGTTGGAGAAGTTGGCCCGCAATCTTCTTATCCAGATTTTTGTCTTTTCTCTAAAAATGACCATCAATTAATTACAAATTCTTGTCATTTTTATAATGGAGTAACTATTGGTGTAGATGCTACAGATTTAAAAAACATCAATATAATAGCTTACGAAGAAAGCGAAGATTATACAGTTATAGATGACGGAATGAGAGTTTATTGTGGTGTAGCAACTTCTAAACATTACATTTTGGGTGATGCTTTTGGATATATTAAAGCCATTGATACCAAAGGAAATTGCATTTGGAAATACTTTTTAGGTTCTACCATTACAAGTATTACTATTTCTGACGATGAAAACACATTATGGATTGGTTCTGCATCAGGAATGCTGCATAAACTACAATTAGATAAAGGTCTTAGAGATAACCACACCATTGGAAATGGAAATCATTATGAAGAATTCAGGTTCATTTTTTGGAAAGAAGAATCTATTATGAAATGGTAATTCTGTAAGAAAGAAAAAACAGTAAAACACTTTTCTTTATATTTTAATATCACTGAAAACCGTTACATAAAAACACGTACAAAGCTTCATCTTTGTTCGTATAAAGAAATAAAAGCAATTCATTTTTATTCAAAATATTTAATTGATCTGTTTATACAGAAGTACCCGTAACATGAAACAATCATTACTAATTATATTCAATTTAATCTATTTAACTGGGTATAGCCAATATCCTTTTGAAGCATCGCCTAAACCTGTTTATGAGGAATTCAACGATTGGAAATTATACGATTTAACAGAAACAAAACAACAAACAGATTATACAATTACTATTAATGATTTTTTTGAAACAGAAGCTTTAACCATTCAATTAACATCTTATACAGGAGATGAAGATCAAGCCTCTTCCATAAGTATATTTAGAGGTAAAACTCAGATTCAGAAGCTTTCTGAGGATATGTTTTTTAGTACGTTAAATATTTTTGAACCAATTAGAATAACTGATTTTAATGCTGATAATTTAAAAGACATAAAACTTTTAATTCCGTATATGGGTAATGGAATAGCAGCTTTAAATGTTCGTGTTATATACCTGATACAAGGTAAAAACAATAAGTTTTCAAAAATTTCATATGATGATATGATGGATGGAAATCGTGAAGAAAGAGATTTTAATAAGGATGGAATCTTTGAAACGATTACAATGAAACTTGATAATTATGAAAATAATAATTATTGGACATTTGACATTTTTGAATTTACAGAACTGGGACTTACCAATGCTAATGAAAAAAATAATTACCCAATAATGACACAATATCTTAATAAAAAGAACTTTAAGATTACTAATAAAATAAGTCATTCTAAAATGAAGACGTACGCTTTAAAACAACCTAAAGAATATAACTGGCAAAAATAAAGTTGCTAATTGAAAGGTTGTTTCCTATTTACAAAATCATCAAATTTTTAGTATTGAATAAAAATAAATAATTAAAATAAAGAAATTATGAGTCAAGAAAATAATGTAATCTACACCGAACAAAACGCAAAAATGAAAGCTGCTTATCTTAAAGCGCAGTCTACCTTTAATTACTTTTGGCGTGAAATTTATTGGGAAGCTAAAAGAGTTGTTCCTGCTCACGATTTAGCATTAGTAAAAATTCCTTTTCAACAAAAAATTGAAGGGAAAGAACAACCTTTAGTAGAACACATGTGGATTAGTGAAATTGATTTTGATGGAGAATTTATTACAGGTATTTTACAAAATGCACCAAATAAATTGACAAATGTTGCTGAAGGCGATACCGTAACCAGAAAAGTATCAGAAATATCAGATTGGATGTTATCTATAGATCGTAAAACTTATGGCGGATATACCATTCAGGCACTACGCTCTGATATGACAGATAAAGCAAGAGAAAACCATGATAATGCTTGGGGTTTAAACTTTGGGGATTATAATAATATTCTAATCGCTCATCAACAAGAAGAAAAAGAAGAAAACCTTATTGAGCACCCAATGAGTAAAGTAATGGAAAAACCTGCTAGAGATTTCTTTACAGAAAACTTAGACGTAGTAGCTGCTGTAGGTGAAAATGGTATGACAAGATTACACACAGAAACCATTGCAGGAAACAAAATAGCTGTAGGAATTTTATTAGAGTTAGGTGCAGATAAAAATGCTAAAACTAAAACAGGAAAAACAGCATTCGATTTTGCTACAGCGCTAAACTGGTCTCACCTTATACCAATTTTAAAATAAAATTAATCATCATCATTTTTTTATGAAAGCAAAAATCAAATATATTTTTATTGGTCTTTTAGCCATATTAGCGCTCTCTTGGTTCTTTATCAATAACCAAGAAAGCGCTAATATGAATTCAATTTTTATTGAAAAAATTAAAGATGGTGACATTATTTTTAGTGCTCTAAATACTGATAAAGGAGCATTAACCGACTTTAATAAATTTGGAGTTATAGAAAAACATTTAGGTAAAATATACGTTTGGGATAATCAAAATACCATAAAAAAAAGCCTTTCTGAATGGAGTAAAAATGGAGAGATATTAAAAGTTTATAGGATAACACATCTAGATTTTAATATCAATACCTTAGAACTACAAAACGGAACTTATAACCATATAATGAACTCTGATGTACTAGAATTTATAATTGAAAATAAGTAAAAAATTAAAACAAAATTCGAGATGAAAACAATAGCAGACACCTACATATCAAGTCTTAAAAAGGCCTATTACAATGCTAAAGGAAAAGAAATTTGGGATCATTTTGAAAACGTAAAACATGGTGCATCTCCAAAAGATTTAGATCAGATAAAACCCATATTTCCAGAAGTTCCTGAAACATTATTGCACTTACTACAGTTTGTAGATGGCACCTACTGGAAAACTTATGGCGAAGAAGATATTGCTTTTTTAATGTTAGGTTCTGATATGGCTGAATATCCGTATTACTTATTGTCATCAGAACAGATTATTGAAAACAAAAATGCAGCAGCAAGCTATTATTCAGATTATATCGAAAGAGCGTATGAAGGCGTTTATATTGATGAAAAAATCACCAATAAAGCAGAAAATCTTAAGTGGCTTCATTTTTCAGATTGTATGAATAACGGCGGAACGTCACAATTATTTATTGATTTTAGTCCTTCAGAAAAAGGAAAAAATGGGAAAATTGTAAGATTTCTTCACGATCCTGATGAGTTTAAAGTGATTGCAAATAGTTTTGAAGACTATTTACAAATGCTGATGGATAATGAGATGGATTTTATTGAAGAAGATAATTTAGAATAGGTTTACCTTTTTAATCACTTAACCTTTTTGAATTTATAAAGTTGTTAAGCAACCTTAAAATTTATAGACTTTAGTATTAATAAAAACAGAGCTTAAAAACACATTGAATGGACAACATAGCAGACACATATATTTCAGGACTTAAAAATGCCTATTACAATGCTAAAGGAAAAGAAATTTGGGATCATTTTGAAAATATAAAACACGGTGCCTCTCAAGAAAATTTAGATGAATTGAAAGCCGATTGTCCTACTATTCCTAAGGCGTTAATTGATTTATTGCAATATGTAGATGGTACGTATTGGAGAACGTATGGTGACGAAGATATTGCTTTTACCTTATTGGGTTCTGATTTATCTAAATGTCAATATTACTTATTATCGTCTCAGCAAATTTTAAAAAATCAAGGTGATGCACCATATAATTTTCAAGATTATTTATATGGAGAATATGATATCGTAGACATCGATGAAAAAATCTTAAAAAATGCAAAAGATCTTAACTGGCTTCATTTTTCAGATTGTACAAATAACGGCGGAACGTCTCAACTTTACATAGATTATAGTCCTTCTGAAAAAGGAAAAATAGGTCAAGTTGTGAGGTTTCTTCATGATCCGAATGAGTTTGAAGTAATTGCTGATAGTTTTGAAGCGTATTTACAAATGTTAATAGACAATAAATTTCATTTTATTACAGAAGATTCAATCGAATAAAACTTTTACAAAAGATAAAATAAGCCTAATTTGTAATTAAAACATCTAAACCTATTCAATGCATAAATTATACATACTAATCATTTCAATTGTCTTCTTTTCTTGTAATAACACTAAAAAATCGACCAAGACTTCAAAGCAAGAAATAGCGCCTAAAGAAAATATTATTGTCAAAGACAATGATGTAGACAACTTTATTCCTGATGGATATGAAGTTGTATTTTCTGGAAATGAGTCTAATAAAATAAAGGCAGATTTAAATACAGATGGCATTCTTGATTATGTAATATTAATAGCAAACGGAAATAAGAAAGAAAAATATTCTAATGCAACGAGCGTAAAACTTGCCATATTTGAAGGACAGAAAGACGGTTCTTTTATCTTGAAAAATGAAACAGGTAATTTAACTTATTCTTTTATTTATACAAATCCGGATGTTAGAGTTAAAGTCACAGATATCAATATAATTAGTCTTAAACATCAATCTATGCGACATGATTATGAATTAAAATTCAGATATCAAAACAGCGATGAAGACTATATGTTAATTGGTGCTGAATATAATAATTATGGAAATGCGGCACATGTTGGCGCCGGAAATATAAGTACCAATTTTATTTCTAGAAAGAGAACTTCTACAATAGATGGGAAAAAAACGAGCTCTTTAGATAAAATATTAATACCAATTTCAGAAGTGAACGATGACAATGTTTATGATTTAATAAGTAATTAAAAAAATATCATTCCACAACTTCAAAATTTCAATTAGATGAAAAAAATAGTACTATTACTTACCGTATTTCTTGTTTGTTTAGCAACATATTCTATCATTAATTATACAAATAGAGAGGAGTTTCAAGAAGATGAAAGTCATGTTTCTCAGTCTTTAGATGGTAGTTTAGTGGTATATATGGAATCTGCAAATGTTGATGATCATGCTTATTGCAAAATTTTCCTTTTTGATACAAAAGTGTATCCAAATCTAAAGGAAGAAGGGACATTTCCATCAAAATTACAGAAAAGCAATCCGAAGGCATTATTCTATATTCCACTAAAATTTTATGCTCGAATTACAAATTTTAAATGGAATGAGAAAAATAACACAGTCAGTATTCATCAACCGGCTGTTAATGATGTAAAAGCTTTAAACTACGAAATTGATTTGAACAATTTTAGCTTTTACGAGAAGGGAGAGTAAACGTATTTAAATAAAGGATTTTAATTAATTTCTATATGAATTTCTCATAGATAAAAAGTAATAATTCGAATAGTAAAATAACAATATGGATTTAGAAAATGCCATCATAAAAATTCAAAAATTCGATGTCAATGATGATATGGAAGATTATGAAATTAGTGAATTCTTTGATGCTATTGGCGATGAATTAGAAGATGTAAATAGTTTTACAGATTTACAAAAGCAGCAGCTTATTCAAGCATTTTTTAACTTCTTAAAACGTCAAGATCCAGAGTTAGAAGAAGATTTTTCTTTCATTCATTTAATAGAAGCTATAGATCAACCAGATTACAAAATTTATGATGCTGAATTACTGAAATTCAATACCGAAAACGGAACGATTACTACTACCCTTTTGTTGAATCGATTTATCAATGGTTTAAAAGAACAGGAACGTAAAAAACATATCGATTTATTAAAATCGATTTCTGAGAATAAGAATTATACCGATTTAGTAAGAACTGAAGCATTGAGTTATTACGAACATCAAACTGAAAAAGGATAAAAACAACAATTATGAAACTTGCTTTTGACACTTATTATTACGACGGAAAGGCGAAAACAATTGCAGTAAGCTTTAACAATTGGGAAGATGAAGTACCTACACAAATTTACACAGATATTATTGAAGGTGTAGAACCGTATGAACCAGGATCTTTTTACAAACGCGAATTACCGTGCATTTTAAGTCTGCTTAAACAAGTGAATTTAGAAGAAGTAGACTTAATTATCGTTGATGGTTACGTTATTCTAGAAGAAAAACACTTGGGCTTAGGTGGCTATTTGTACCAAGCTTTAGACCATAAAATTCAGGTTGTTGGTATTGCTAAATCTGAGTTTGTGTCTAAAACATCTGTATTTAAAGAAGTGATTCGTGGCGAAAGTAAAAAGCCATTGTATGTGACCACTATTGGAGTTGATAAAGAGGAGATTTGCCACGCCATAGAACGAATGCACGGTAAATACCGAATGCCAACGTTACTACAGATTGTAGATACTAAAACCAAAGAAAATACTAAAAACTAATATTTAAAAAAGTTACAACTATGAATGAAAATTTAATTATAACCTCGGTAGATGAACTAAAACCAATGTTTAGAAAAAATTACAGGGAGTTTATTACAGAAAAGCCAAGGACTGTTATTTTTGAGGAAGAGGAATTTAAGTTATATAATTTTGAAAAGATGATGGAGCTTACCAACATAGATGGAATGGAAGTCAGTAAGATTGACGCATTAACCCCGTATGTTAAAACATTAAGTGAATTTATGAATCCTATATTTAATGATTTAAATGGGTATAAGTGGAGTTTAGAAAAATTAGCTTTAGGTAAAGCTATTGGTGCTAATTCTGAAGGTGATTTATTATTTTTTGGTTGCTATGATAATACTAAAGTACATTTATTTCGTCACGATGATGGCAGTATAAAGAGAACTAAATTAACCTTGTTTGAAATTATTAAACAATTTTCTGAGTAAATTTTAGGTACTTAGCGTAAATAATAAAAAAGCCCAATTATAAATTTTATAATTGGGCTTTTTTTTGTTGTAATGTCTGCTTCTTCTGATACACACTATTAAAACCATATTCCTAATTTAATAGTAGCTTCATCTCTTAAAAAAAATATAATTTTTTGACAAATAATAATAAAATAATGTTAATAAGGCTGTTATAATTGGCTGTACATAATATAACTTTTAAGTTTGAATAAATCTTAAAAATTAAAACTATGTTAAAGTCATTTAAAATCAAAAAATTATTTCTTATTATGTTCGTTTGTGGATCTATCGGTCTAACAGCACAAGAACAAAAAGATGTTTCTGATAAAGAATTAAGTCAATTTGCTGATGCCTATACCGAGGCTCAAGTTCAAGGTCAAGAATCTCAGCAAAAAATGATAGCGATTATAAAAGAAGAAGGATTAGAAGTAGAACGTTTCCAAGAAATACAAGAGGCTAAGACCAATCCGAATAAAGAATCAAACGTAACGGATGCAGAAAAAGAAAAGCATGAAATTGTAACTACTAAACTTCAGAAATTACAACCTGAAATGCAAAAAAAGGCTATTGAAAGTATAGAGTCTACAGGAATTTCTATAAAGCAGTTTGAATCTTTAGCAGCGAAAATTCAAGTAGATAAAAGTCTTCAGCAAAGATTACAGACTATTATGGAAAAACGTCAAGGAAAATAGTCTTAAACTCTTATTTTATATTAAATCAAATAGCAGGTTTCTTTTCTTTAAAAGAAACCTGCTATTTTTATTCTGAACAGTTTTATTGGGGTTATTTATAATTTTATTCCGAATGAAGTTATCTACTTTTTTTTTAATAAAATTATTCAGTGTATCTTAAAAATAAATGATTTTTATCTTTAATTATTTCTGCTAACTTTTCAAATTCTGATTCGGTTGTATTATACAATTTAGCCAAATCAGTAATTAATTCTTTTACTTTATTTTCTTCGAATTTTTCATTTTTAATGAATCCTAAAAATGAAGCACCAATACCAAAAAGTTCAAGATTGTATTTTTCAAATAAATGTTTTGATAAAGCGTAATTTTCAAAAGGACTTAAATCTGCACTAAAATATCCATTCGGAAATCCGGTAAGTCCTTCGTATGGCTTTTCTACGGGAAGAATTTTAAGAATCACCTGTTTGTCTAAAAATACTAATGGAGATTCATTCATGTTTTCTAAATCTAAAACATCATCTTCAGAATTGTTTATGTTTCTTTCACAAACCATTTTAAAATCAATTCCTTTTGTTTGTTTCAAAAAGTTTTCTCGGATAATGAAATATTCCGATGGTGTAGAAAGATGCCCCAAATGCTCGTTATCTTCATCATAACAAGCTTTGTCAAGTCCAGATAAATCATAACCGTCTGTATCTAGCAGAGAATTCCAATCACAAGCGTGACCACTAGTATATTCAGCTTGATCTAAACTATCAAGCGTTAAGATTACTGTTTTGTCAGGATGATTTTGTTTATAGGTTTTATAAACCTCAATAAGTTCCTCGTACGACTTTATGTCTTCGATTAAGAAACTGTCAAATAAACTTTCCTGGTAAGGCTCACGAGTTTTTATTAATTTTTCTATTTTCATAAATTTTGTTTTAAATAGTAAATCTTATTAGAAGTTACGCAATAGCGTCTTTACTAAACTCCTTTTTTAATTCGGTGTAACCTGGCGTTATTAAGTATTTATACTTATCAGGATTCATATTTCCACCATTAAATTTTCCAATATAATACTTAAGTTCTTTCAGTTTTAACTTTCTAAAATATTCTGGAACAGCATTTTCAAATTTACAGCCATCAATATCTAAACGGTTTAGTTTTGGTAAATCGGCAATCCAAGTTGGTAAATCTATAAAATCGTTTCCGCCAAGCGATAAGGTTTTTAAAGTGGTTATTTTTTGAAGAAATTCTGGTAATACATCAAATTTATGGTGTATTAAAAACTCAGTTAATTTTAGTTCAGAGATACTTTCAGGAATACTATTTACATCGTCACCAATCCCCATAAAACTTAACTTTTTTAAGGCTTTAAACTGATTTAATTTAGCATACCCTTCCATTCCAAACTCATAACTTAAAGCGATGTATAAAGATTTTAAAGCAGGTGCTTCTAAGGTTTCTAAGGTTTTAAAAGTAGTATAACTTAAATCTAAAGTTTTTAAATACGGCAATGTAACTTCAGGAAATGTACTTGTAACATCATAATGCGCTATGTCTAAAGTTTCTAGTTTAGGCATATTTTTAATAAGCGCTTCTAAGTTTTCTGCTTTATAAAAATCTAATTTTAAATAGTTTAAATGTGGTGCAGCTACACTAGTTATTTCAGCAAGGCTAGCTTCCTTATTATCTAAATGCAAATACTCTAAATTGGTACAATGTTTAAGTACATCTTTAAATTGTTCCGTATTTGTATAAGCTTTTAGTGTGGTTAATACTTTTGGTTTTGGTAAGTATTTTGTTAAGTCTTCTTGCGAATTTTTAGATTCATTAATACTAGAAAAATGAAGTGTTTTAGTGATTAAGTTGCTAAATAATACTTTAGGTTTTTCAATAGATAAATTAGCAAAATAAGCGTGTTCTGTTTCTAGTAATTTTTCAGTTGCAATATATTCTTTAATGTCAAATAAATATAATTCTTTAATTTTAGAAGGTAAATATTTAGCTTCTAAAACTAAACTTCTACAACTATTAAAACATAAATAATCTAAGTATTGCAATTCTTTTAAACCTTTTGGAATACTTTCTATGTTAACACCGTAAAGTTTTAAATATTTTAACTGTGTACATTCGCCTATATTTTGCCAAAGAGAATCTGTATTACTTCCTTGATGTAGATCAATAGATTCAAGCGTTGTTAATTTCCCAAACCCGATCGATACAGCAGAAAAATCTGTAATATATTGTATTTTTATTTTTTTAAGGTTGGTAAATCTATCAGGATGCGAGAATACATAATTTAAGATTTCGACATCATTAATTAATAGTTCAGAATTTAGAATTGGCTCATTTCCCTGTATAATTTCTAAACCATCATCCAAAGTGATGTATTCACAATGCTTGGTAAATATTTGATGGTCTTCAATGGTTTTAATTAAAGGAATGGCATCTAACTTCAGCACAAATAAATTGTCTAATTGATTGAATCCGTTAGGGATTTCAATCAAATTAGGACACATATACAAATCGAATTTCTTAAGCTTTTTAAGCATAGAAATACACGTAGGAAGTTTGGTTAAATGTTTTAAACGAATAAAACTTATTTCCTTTAAACTCGTTGGTAATTGTAACTGAGAGACGTCTTTTAAATTGACTAAAATAAAATCTAACTCTTCTAAGTTTCTTAGTTTTTCTAATTGAAGTGACTCTTGGAACTCCGTTTCTATGTAGCTTATTTCTAGTTTTTTAATATTTTTTAAAGACCAAAAATATTCTGGAAATGTAACAAGTTTTGATAATTCTAGAGTAACACTTTCTAGTTGTTGTAAATTCCCTATAGAAAC
The DNA here is from genome assembly GCF_011378915.1 of Polaribacter sp. 20A6. Lineage (NCBI taxonomy): Bacteria > Pseudomonadati > Bacteroidota > Flavobacteriia > Flavobacteriales > Flavobacteriaceae > Polaribacter > Polaribacter sp. 20A6. The sequence goes on along the minus strand of NZ_WTPZ01000001.1, from coordinate 631,342 downwards.
CGGTAATGCTTGGTAATTACCTTTAATTTCTAAAGTCTTTAAAGAAGTGATATCACAAATTTCCTTTGGAAAATCGTTGCTAAAGACATCACTTACTTTTAGGTGAGTAATACCATTTAAACGAGAAATAAGGTCAGGTTGCTTTTCTAATTTTTGAGCAATAGCTTCGTCTCTTATAGAAAGTGATGAAAACTCAAACATGTTGTAAAGTTTCCCTATTGGAAACAATGGATCTTTAGTTCCAAAATGAAGCAAAGCATTTATTATTTTACCATAATCCTCACCATTTTCAGGAAGTTTATTACGTGTTTTAAACGCATTGTTAATTTCTGTAGTTCCATATTCTTCTAAAATTTCAGTAACCTCAGCAATAATAACCTCATCTCTAGTTATTTTACCTATTAGAAACATTTCGTACAAGAAAGCTTCAGGATAATTCTGTGCTGTTTTTAACTCTTTATAATAAGAAGTAAGATATTCAATTTTAAATTCCATAGTTTATTTTTAATACTAAAACAATAAAGTAAATTTCATTTTTTAACCTGCTATGCGCTTAATACCCTCCATCTTTTTAAGAATGATAGGTACAAATAAGGCAAATTTAGCATTAAACTCTTCTTGTGTTTTTGCGGTGTTTAAATTTGTGCCCATAGTTACCCAAGAAGTACATAAAGCGTCTTCTAAACTATCTTCTTCAGTATCTATATTTAAAGCTTTAATAAGATTAAAATTTTCATCCTGACTGTAAAACCCAGACTCTTTAACGATTTCAAAAACGAGTTCAAAAATACTTCTAGTGTCTAAAAGTTCACTAATATCTATTGTTCCTTTATCAGAAGCACTTATAGATTCAAAGACATCTACCATTAAATTTTGTACTCTATCGTTAATATTAGGGGCTAGATTTTTCAATTTTTATTTTTTTAAAGTTGATTTTTAATATGTATCGTTAGTTATTTAAAACCGACGAAAAAAAAGAAATATAAGTAGTACTAATTTGTTAGACTTATAATACTACATCTTATATATTTACGACAAAATTAAACAAGCATATGCATTTTTTTATCACTGTATTCCGCTATTTAAATATTTAGTAGTTTATCTGATAATTTAAAATCGATAAAAGAACTAGCAATAAAATTTAGCTATTTTTATTCATCTCTTGTTATATTATCTAATGCTATATGTCCTGTAATATGTCCTTCTTTCATTGTAAAAAGAATATTAGCTATAGGTGCATTTCCATAACTATCATCTTCCCAAGCATTTTTGTGCATGTCTAAAAATGCACCAAGTAGCTCTTCATCTGAGTCTCTAGAAATTACCATCATACAACTACGTCTTGGAACAGAAACCAATAAATCTTCTGCATCTAACATAGCATGAGCTTTTAACATATGTGAGTTAGAAAGAATTCTTTCACTAGAAAAATCATGTCCGCTAGAGGTTAATAATTTATTTTGAAAAGCTTTAGAATACGTAAATTCGGTTTCATAGTTTCCTAAGTTTCTAAAAGCTTCATTTGTAATTTGCTTTAGATCCATATTTTCTAAATGCTTTTGTGTTAGAAACACAAAATTATCTGGAGTATCTATACCATACGCAATAACTACTTTTGGTCCCGCTTCTGATTTTATTAAGTTAGAATTTAATGCTCCAGCTTTAAGACCAACCCAATTTCCTGGTTTTAAAATAGGATATATTTTTTGATCACTATTTTTAGTTTCTTCAATTATTTTTTCTATTTCTATTTCTTTTTCTGTTTTTTCTTTTCCGTAAAGAGTGCCGCTCATCATCTTGTGTTTTAGTATTTACTACAAAATTAGAAAAGCATATAAAGTTTTTTATCACTGTATTCAGCTATTTCAAAATTTAGTGAATTATCTATGATGTTTAATTCAACCTAATTAGATCCATAAAAAAAGGCATTCTTAAAAATAAGAATGCCTTTTTTGTAATTATTTAAATTGAATTATAGTGGAATGTGCCCTACAATAGTTCCTTCTTTTACAATAAAAAGAGAATTGGTAATAGGTGCATTTCCAAAACTATCATCTTCCCAAGTAAAGTTGTGTAGGTATGCAAATTTATTCATTGTTTCTTCATCTACATCTCTAGAAATAATAGTCATACATGTTCTTCTTGGAATAGACACCAATAATTCTTCTGCATCTAACATTGCATGTGCTTTTAACATATGTGCTTTAGAAAGAATTATTTCACTAGAAAAATCGTTTCCGTTAGTTGCAACCGCTTTATTATCTAACGAACCAACAAATTCTAATTCTGCTTCATAGTTTCCTAAGTTTTCAAAAGCTTCACTTGTTATTTTTTGCCCATCCATAGTTTCTAAATGTTTTTGAGTTAAAAACACAAAGTTATCTGGTGTATCCATTCCATATGCAATTACCACTTCTGCTCCATTTTCGGCAGGAATTAAAGTATTACTTAAAGCACCTGCTTTTAAACCAACCCAATTTCCTGGTTTCAAAATAGGATATATTTTTTGATCACTATTTTTAGTTTGTTCAATTATTTTTTCTACTTCTTTTGAATTTTCGTTTGCTGTATTGCTCATAATGTTTTGTTTTTATTATTTATTACAAAACTACAGAGGTATCTATTTTTTTTTATCACTGTATTCAGCTATTTCAAAATTTAACGGTTTATCTATTCTGGACGTTTTTTAAATAAAATTCATAAAAAAAAAGGTATTCCTAATATTAAGAATACCTTTTTTTATGATTATTTCCTCTGAAATAGAAAATGTTACTATATATATAGCTTTTAGATTTATAGATATACGATACCTTCTCTATTACCACTTTTTATGTATAAAAGTATATTAGCAATATGCGCATTGTTGTAAGTTGTATCATTCCAATTATGTCTATGCACATGTAAAAACATATCTAAGAGCTCTTTGTCCGAATCTTTAGGAATAATAAGTATATTACCACGTCTAGGTATAGATACAAATAATTCTTCTGACTCTAAAAAATCATGAGCCATACGCATCTGTGTATAACTAAGAGCTCTTTCATTAGAAAATCGAGTTCCATTTGAACTCAACACTTTATTATCAAATTCTTTTTCAAAATTAAATTCTTGTTCAAGCTCGTCTAAGTTGTCGCTAGCTTCTTGATATAAGTTTCTATTTCCAAAGAATTCTTTATGTTTCTTTGATAGATACACTAAGCCATCTGGCGTTTCTACGGCATAAGATTTAATAACTAAAGGAACATCTTTATTATCGTCTTCAGAAACTTCTACATTATATAACGCACCATTTTTAACACCTGGCCAACTTGCTGGTTGTAGTACAGGATAAAGTTTATATTCTCCATCTACAGCTTTTTGTACTACTTCGTCTATTTCTGCTAAATATTGTTTTTTTTCTTGATCTGTCATAAGTATAGTGTTGTAATTAATTTAATACAAATCTATAAGAGTATTTGACCAATTTTATCACGGTATTCTGTGATATAAAAATATAATGGTATTATTCTTTAACTAGAATATAATAAACGATTCGTTTAAATTCCCCCTATAAACTCATAACAGCATCAATATTTAAAGAATCATTAAATAGGCGTTAATTTATCTGTAATTTTTCTAAGGTGATAATGAAAATGCGGAATTAAAGCAATACCAAGCATTACAAAAATGATAAAGCAACTTAAGTAAATATAGTAATCTCGGGCAAACAAAAGATTAGATTGAACTCCTACTGCTTTTCCTAACATTTTTCTTGCACCTGCAGAAGCTTGTAATTTAGAAGCTCCGTGACTTAATAAGGTTTCCTTGTAGTTTTGTAACCGTAGAGCAGATACAGGGTTTGTAATTACAATGTCCTCTGCAAAATTATTATAATGCATACTTCCTTGACGCAAGCCCATAAAAGTAACCAACGCCATACTTAATGTAAAAGTAAAACAACGATACGAAACTCCAGTAACCGAAGCAGAAAAACCTATTTCAGAAGGAACTCCTGTAACATAAAAAATAACTATAGAAACAATTAAGATACCATTACCAAAACCTTGAAAAAATAAGGGTAATATAATATCTAGTATTTCTGCTTGATTTCCCAATATGAAAATCATATAGATATGAAAAAATAAAAATGAAGCAAATCCTGTAAGCCAAATTAATCGTATTCTTACACCTGCTAAAATAAATCGTGCCGTTAATAGTGCTCCAAAAATAACTCCTACTCCATTTATTATCATCACATAACTTTTGTGATATACATCTAAATTAAGTCCATTGGCAAAGAAACCAAACGACACGCTAGTATCTCCTTTTGTAATATAAAAAGCAACGAGCATTAACATTCCAATCCTAAAATTTCGATGTTTATATATGCTAAGATCTACATAAGGTGTTTCTAACTTTAATTGCCTAAAAACAAACAAGAGTAACAAAATAACAAAGGTTATTGTTGTTAAAATAATATGTAAACTCTTAAACCAACTGTAGTATTGCCCGTAACATAATATATAAGTCACCGTGGTTAAAGCAGCCGCATATAATACAAAACTTACCCAATCTACTTTATCCTTAATGCGTGTTTTCTCTTTTCTTAATTCTACCCCATTTTTTAAGCAAACAAAAAGCAATACAAAACCAGGTAAACAAGAGAATATAATTAATATAAAAAGGATATTAAAATTGTAGTTTGAAAAAAGAACAGCATCAACAATATAAGAAAGCGGTACAGAGCCAAACATGGTTCCGTACAAAAAAGCATAGCTTAATACTCTACTTCTTTGGGAATGAAACTGCTGAAATATTAGATTAAATGAAGTGCCTACAAAAACAAGTGCCAGCATTCCGTTTAAAAACCTAAAAACAATTAATAAGATTAAATTTTGGGTATTGTAAAGTATTAAGTTTACGAGTATAAACAAGATGCAACACATGGTAAAATAAGGTTTGGTAGCAAACTTAGTCGAGATTGTTTTTTCTAAAGAAAAGCCACTCGCTACCCCTAAATAAAACATTATAATAGAAAATTTAATGTCATAAGAATCGGCAGCATAATAACTCATCGCACTATCCATTCCGCCCATATAAATCCCTAAAACAGCAGTTACAGGAACAAGTGTAAGCAAAATTGCAAGTACCATAAGCCATCTTGGAACCCAAGATTTAAAGGAATGGTGATAAGTTGTCGACATAATTTAATTTTATTATTTAGGAACGCTTACCTCGGCATTCATACCAGCACGAAGTTGTTCTAAGCTATTTTCATTATCAGTAAGTTTAATACGAACAGGAAAACGTTGTGTAATTTTTACAAAATTTCCAGTGGCATTATCTGGTGGTAATAATGAAAATTGAGATCCTGTAGCGGCAGAAAATGCTTCTATAGTTCCTTTAAATGTTTCTCCTGGAAAAGCATCAATTGTAATAGTTGCTTTTTGTCCTTCATGCAACGCTGCAATTTGTGTTTCTTCAAAATTGGCTTCAATCCATTTACTTTGATTTTTATCTACAATAAAACCAATGGTTTGTCCTTTTTGTACCAATTGTCCTATTTGTAAATTCTTTTTACCCATATAACCATTGGTTGGCGCAGTAATTACTGCATATTTTAAATCGAGCAAAATTTTATTTAAATCGGCTTTTTTCTCTTGAATTGTTGCTTTTGCAACTTCTATTTGGGCGCCAACATCAGTCGTTTTACTCAGTGACGTTTGATAGCTTCTTTTTACAGATTCAAAATTCGCTTCAGCAACTTTTAGTTTGGTCTGGATGTCTTCAAAACGTTGTGGGGTTACGGCATTGTTGTCTAATAGGTTTTTGTAGCGTTCATATTCCTTTTGCTGCTGATATAATTGTGCTTTTGCCGCATTAATTTGCGATTGATTGATGCCTGAACTTACGTTAGACGTATTTTGATTGCTTTCTAAAACATGCAATTGTGCTTCGGCTGCTCTTAATTTTGCTTGCGCAATATCTTGTTGTACCAAAGCTTCATTTCTATCTAATACAACTAAAGTATCTCCCATTTTTACATGTTCGTGGTCTTTGTACTTTACTTCTTGTACATAGCCATTGGTACGGCTCAAAATTGGGTTAATGTATTCTTTAACTTGTGCATCATTTGTGGTTTCATATCTCCAATGATGAATCATAGAAAACACACCCCATATTATTAAACCTATTAAGACAAATAAGGCAACTAGATAGGTTATATTCACAATAATTCTATCTGTCTTTTCGTATTTTTGTAATTCTGTGCTCATTTATAATTTTCCTGATATTTTTAATAATTGATAATAATGTACTTTGGCTGCAATTTGATTGTTAATCAATTCAAAATGGGCTTCTAACTGTTGCGTATCTGCATCAATCAAATCTGTTAAAAGTGATAATTGATTAAAATAAGTTTGTTTTACTATTCGATAATTTTCTTGTGCAGATTGAATGTTTTCTTGTGCAACATCAATTTTTATGATATCTTCTTTAAAACGACTATAAGCTGTTTTTACTTTCATCCTTAAATTATCATCCACATTTTCTTTGGCTAACTTTTGTTGCTCTACTGCTATTTCAGCTGCTTTTTCCTTATGCTTATCATAATAAAGCGCAGAAATATCGTAAGACAATTTTATACCTGCAACACCTAATAAATAAGGTGCTTGTTCATAAGGATAAAGCTTTATTTGAGGATAAGAATAGGTGTAATTTCCAAAAAAACCAATTTTAGGAAGCTTATCTGCTTTTAAAGCGGCTGTTTTTAATTCACTTAATTCTATTTGTTTTTCAGCCATTTTTTCTAAAGGTGAATCACTAAGCATTTCCGAAACAAAAGTTTCATAATCTTTATCGATAGCAATGTCATTTGTTTGAATTGTGTCAGACGGAATTAAAAGTGTATCATCTTCATTTCCTACTAAAATATTAATGGCTTGCGTTACTATAACAAGATCGTTTTTTATGGTAACCAACTGTGTTTCTAATTTTGCAAGTTGTAGTTTTGCACGTAGTAAATCACTTTTTAACACAACTCCATTTTTAAACAATTGCTCAATCAAACGAACACGTTCTACATTTTGTTTGATATTTTGCTTCACTAAACCTTCATACTGATACGAACGTTGCAGACTTACGTAATATTGAATTACCTCTAAATGCAATTGGTCGCTTGTTTCTTCTTCAATATGTTCTAAAAACTCCTTAGTTGCTTCGGCTGTTTTAATCGCCGTTTTAGAAGCTCCACCTGCATAAATATTAAAATAAGCAGATACTGACGCATCATAAATACTATGATCTTCTAAAGGAATAAACGCTGCACTGTTATTAATTCCGTTTACAAAAACAGGTATATTAGATAATTTTCCATAAGACGCGTCAAAATCTACAGATGGTAATCTTTTATTTTTTACGTAGAGAATATTTTCTTTACCAATTTCAGTTTTTAAATGCTGTGCTTTTAGTTCTTTACTAAAAACTTCTGCTTTACTCCAAACATCATCTAAACTTAAGAAAACACTATCTTTTGATATTTCTTGAGCAAAGCCAAAGGTGTTAAAAAGTACTGCTAAAAAGAAGAATATTCTTTTTATAAAACTGTTTATCATTTCTGTTTCTATTTTTAGTGCAAAATTACACAGACTATTAAATTATTTTTTTTTGTAAATAGACAAATATTTACTAATTTGAGCCAAATAATAATTAAGATGAAAAAGAACTATAATCCATTTCAGTTTTTAAAGGATGTTGATCATATAAATGACAGTGTTTTTATACACCATACTAAAATTGAAGAGCAATTGCCCATGCACAAACACTATAAACATCAATTGTCTTATATTGAAGGTGGTGTTGCTTATTTAAATACGCCAACCAATTCTTATTTTTTACCAGCACGACATTTTATATGGATGCCAGCAGGTATGGAACATAACTTAGAATTGCGTTCGCCTTTTATTATGGTGCGTAATTTATATTTTCCAGTAGATTTGTTTCCAACAGGTCACAAATTAAGAGTCATGGGTATTTATCCCGTTACCGACTTAATAAAGGAAATGATTTTGTTTACTGAAAAATGGAATGGTGAATTTACAAAAGAACAAACAAAAAAATATGAGTTTTTAATTGCTTTTCGAAATGTATTGATGGCAGTTTCAAGAGTTCCAATTCCTATCGCTTTACCAACTACAAAAAATGAATTACTAAAACCTATATTAAAATACATTCATCATAATTTAGAAGAACCTTTAAAACTCAATTTGGTTGCAAAAGAATTCGGAATGAGTTCTAGAAGTTTATCTAGAATATTTAGAGAACATATTGATATTTCTTTTCTTCAGTATTTAAAAATGACCCGCGTAATTAGAAGTATGGAAATGTTATTAGAAACAAACAAGTCTATTAGTGAAATTGCCTATGCTTGTGGTTATAGCAGTATTGGCGCATTTAGTAATGTATTTTATCAAATATCTCATATCCGTCCTGTAGATTTTAGAAAACAGAATTTAAAAAAGGGAGGAAAATAAAGCTATTTCCCTCCCTTTTGTATTTTAATTACTTAAAAAATATAGTAAGATATTAATCTACTTTATAAACCAGCTTCATAGTAATTGAAGCCGTTTTTTCTCTATTTGCTGTATTAAACGTTCCTCCCCAAGAATAATCTTCTCCAGAATTTTGACCTGTGATTTGAAAAATTCCCATTTTAGCAGATTCTAAATCACTTAAATTTCCTCCAGAAAATTTAGCAATGTTCTCTGCACGTATTCTCGCATCTTCTGTAGCTTTAGAAATCATTTCTATTTTAAGATCGGCAAGTTTTGTGTAATAATATCTAGGAGCTTGTGAGTAAAATTGGACACCTTGGTTTAATAACTCAGTGATTTCTCTAGATACCTTTTCTATTTTATCGACTTCTTTAGATTCTATTTGTACAGATTGTGTAAGTTCGTAACCAACAAATTCCTGACCAGCATATTCTCCATTTGTAGTGTATAATTGCTTCGTTTTTTCATTTGTTTTTACAGCACTATAAATTAATTCTTCTGGTTTAATTCCTTTTTTAGATAGGTAATTATTAATGGTGCGTTTCTTTTCTTCTAATGTTAAATAGGCTTGTTTTAAATCTGCATTGTCTGCACTAAAACTTCCTTCCCAAACAATTAAATCTGAAGAAAAATCCGTTTTACCTAAACCAGTAACCTGAATTTCTCCATCTTTTTTATTTCTATCTGTGTATGCTTTTCCTAAGAATATAGAAGATGTAACTATGGCTATTCCAAAAATAATTGCGTTTGTATATTGTTTCATAACATTTAATAATTTTTTACTTACTCTAATGTTCTAAACTGTTATTTAAACGTCTTATTGCACTTCTTTATGTTTATTCACTTAATAACTTCTCTTCTTTCATTATTTTTTTCGCATTTTCTGTTTCATTTTTTCCATTATCTAATGAACCTGGTAACATAATTATACGTTTCTTAATTTTTCCGTTTTCGTCTTTAAAGAGGACTTCAAATCGAGAACGTGTTATTCCGAAAATTGCTTTTTTTAACTTGACACTTTTAATGTCTTTTCTTTCTATTATTGGTGTTGCAGAATTATTAAGGCTTGTAAATATTCCATACATTAGAAATAAACCAATTATTAAATAAAATATAGACATTGGAATTTGACCTGTTTGAAAACTATCAAATGCTGAATAAAGTAAGAAAGCAGAAATTCCTCCATAAATTATTAAAACTCGAGTGATGCTTTTTCCAACAGCCACTTTTGCCACATTTCCAATGATTCCATCTCTTGTTAAAATAATTTTATCTGGTAAAATATGACAAAATCCTGTTTTAGTTTTAAATTGTTTTTCCATTAATTTTCTTGCTATTTTTTAAACCTCATCCTTTTTTTCTCATTTATATTGAATAGCATTTTTTATTAAGATTTGTTTTTTAAACGCTACTCCTCTATTTTTAATTCTGTAAGATTAATTGTTTTATTTTCAACAAGTTGATAAACTCCTTTACCAGAAATTTGTTTGGTAAAAAGGTTATGATCATCACCATAAGAAACTCCTACATTTACATCAAATATAAATTTGGCATTATTAAAAGTGAAAGAATTAGTATTAACCTCAACAGAAATGTTAGTTGGTTCTAAGGTAACATCCCAATAACTGGAAGCTGTATTGCCAAAGTCTAAATTTGCTAATAGGTTTGCCCACGTTTTGTGATGATTAGAAATTTGTGCTGCTAATTGGTTTTGTATGTTTTCAATATCCATATTTACTGAATTTAAATACTACCAATACGTACCTACTAAAAACGTCATTCTTATAAATGCAATGACACTTTCTGACGTTAACTCTAAAGGTGCTTTTAAATCGGTAATTTCATCTTCATCTACAAAAACTACAAACAAACCGTCTTTAAAAGAAAGTAAAACATTATCTATTGCTTTTTGCAAATTGGCTAAATCTGTATTGGCTAATTCGCCAAATTCTACTTTACCACTTTCTGCTTTTTCTTGTATTTCTGCAGGACTTAAAAATCCAATAACATTAACTTCTGTTCGTTTTTTATTAAAAGCTTCTACTTGATTTTTTACACAACCAATTAATAATTCTTCTAAATTTTTAGGATTTTCTTCTAAAGTAAAAGGCACTTTTTTAACCTTCTTCTTACCTAGCCTTTTTAGTTGTAACGTGATTTCCATAATATGCTAAATGTTTTTTTGCGTTAGGGATTGTCGTGGAAAGCCCACAGTGCGTTAGCACGAGGACTTGCAACAAAAGCCCGACCTCGCCTAAGCGAGGTAACGCCCTTATTCTTTTTAAATTAGCTATTTATCTGTGCTAAAATTGTTGGATCTTGTATTTTATTGTCTTCGGATAAAAGTTTCATTTTAGAAATAATTTCTGCCGATTTTGGATCGTCATCTACAAATGGTAAAAACATACGTCCACGATGCTGACTATGCACCGGAATTATAGACAATGCTAATCCGTTTTTGCTAACCTGACCACTTCCTAAATGAATACTATATTCGCCAAAGGTTCCTTTAATAAACACAAAACGCTCTTTAACGGTAATGTTTTTAAGCTTGAATAACCTTGCAGATTCTTCTGCCAAAGCAGCACGCATTTGCATGGTACTATGACTTGCTTCTGGATCTACACCACCAACATGTGCAACACTTACCACAAGATCTATATCTCGCATAATTTCACTAAAAATTACAGACGGAATCTCGGTAAGCGGAATTCTTTGATACGTATCTACAGAATGAAAACAGATATCTTCTATAGTTGGCGCTTCTGCTTCTGAGGGCGAATACCAATCTGCCATAGCATACATTGTGGCTATAAAACCTTTTTTGTGATATACTTTTTGCAAACCTTCTTCCATACTAACCGTCCAACCACGACTTCTTAAAAGTGCTATGGTTTTTTTAGGCTGAATTTGGTGTCCTTGGTAACGTTCTGAACGATTGCTGTGTTCGCGTTCATCATCGGTAACTAAATACAATTCTCTAAATACTTGTTTAAAAGGTTGCGTTAAGCGTTCTGCAAATAAGTATTTCTGATACATATCCCATTCTACAGCTTTGTATAAATGAGAGGCGTGCGCAATAACTAAAAGGTCGTTTTCTTCTAATTGATGCGTTTTTCCGTTAGCATCTGTTAAAACACTTTCATTGTAAAAACCTGAAACTTCTTTTTCTGGAACGTACATTACTAATTTACTCAACATCACTCTTACAATAGGATGTTGCATCATATTATGAATTTCTAGCGCTGTAAATTCATCTTCATTTACCATTGCATTTTCTAATGATAAACGGGTTCTGCTGTATTGTCTAGAAAGGTATGTTTTGTTTTCTTTTAAAGCGATTACTTGTTTGTCTTTACGTAATTTAGCAGGAATATTTTTTAACGATTTACCTGATTTGGTAACCTTAATATCTGTTTTACCAAGATTGTTAATTACTAATTCTATCTCTGTTTCTTCTATGTAAATTTTAGCATTCTCCATAATTTTTTGAGTCGCCTTTGCTTCCATTGCCCAACTAAAACGTACACGATCTTGATAACCTGCGTTACGCGATAAATTGTCTAAACCAATTTCTACTGCAATAGCTTCACTTTCTTGACGCTGTGCTCCAAATTGCTTGCTCTCTTTTAAGAAATCTTGCAACAAATTATAACGCTTTAATAAATCTTTTTCTGGTATGGTTTTACTTAACGGAATTAAACCTAAAGCACGCACATAATCTTTGTCTCGCTTGTCTTTAATTTTCTTTAAGGTTTCAGTAATTTTTACTTCACCTAACATTACGCTAGAATATAATTTTACTTGTCTATGTCCGTTTCCGTCAGAAATATATTTGGCTGCGTCATGTAATAATTTCCAATTGGCTTTTCCGATGGTTTTATACACTCTATTAAACCAATCTACATCTATGGCACCAAGAGCAAAATCACTTTTCGGAATGTTAGAATAACGAGAAATAATGGTTTCTTGTTCGCTATTCATACGATCTGAAGCGTGTGCTTGAAACCACCAAACGGCATCTTCTAATTTTTCTAAACCTAAATACTCTCCAATAACACCTGTCCATTGTGTTGCATAACAAGCAAGTTCTATCAAACGTTTTTTAGTCACTTTAGAAGCATCTGCACGTGCAGCAAAATCGGCATAACTTTCGGTATCTTTAAAAAGAGATTTTTTAAGCATAGAACTAAAAATAGTTTTTTTACTCTCTCCGTAATAACTATAACCACGTTCAAAATTATCTTTTCCTAAACGTTCTAAAATTCTAAATACATAATCTACACCTTCTACACGATGAATACCATTCATGTAACCTGTTGCAGTAGTTTCTATATCTCCACGTTCTAATTCTGTTTCTAATAAATTAGTTTTTAAGGCAGCAAAAACATGTTTAGGTACGCTGTCTTTTTCTATCCATTTATAATTTATTCTAGAATTATAACCACCATCCATAAGAGCCATTAATTGGCGAGAATGTAAAGCTTGTAAACATAAATCATCATCATTGATTAATCCTTTTTTGTAAAGTCTTAAAGTTACCGGCATACTAGGAAAAGGAACAATTCCGGGTCTACTGAATTGTTTTGTAATTACGCTTACATCTGTAGTTGCATTAGGATATTCTATATCTTGTGCAACTAAATACATATAAAAGCTCCAATATTTATGTACTTGTTCTTCTGTAAGAAGTTCCAAGTGATTAATACTTAAACTTGGTACAAGTGGTAAAATGATGTTTGCCCAATTGTACGTTTTTTTATTATAGCGGTAATTAGAGGTTTGATATTGTACTAACTTCAGCTTGTCAGGGAAATTAGCAATCATATCTTCCATAACATCTAGCTTAAAATTAGCTATTGTTTTTTCTTCTACATACACTTTATATAGACGTTGTAAAATTTCATTATAAGCTTCAGATTTTGAGTTATAACAGTCTTCTTTATCTAAATTTAATCCGCTTAAATCTGGATAATATTGTCTCGCAAAAGTGCCTAATTCTTTATAATCTCCAAATGGATTATTATGATTAGTAATGTAACGGATTGCAGCATGCATTTCAAAATCATTAAGCGTACTTTGCTCATACCAAGCAATCCATAATTTTGCTAAAGGAAGGTTCTGTAAATGATCTTCTGCAGTAGCATCTTCATCTAATCTTTTTATACTACGAATCCCTTTTTCGATATAAGTGGTTGCTATTTCTCCTCTATATAGTTCCGCTTGATATTCGAAGTGTTTGTTTTTAGTAACAATTGCTATTAACTTATTTACCTCTTTTATAATCTTATTAGCATCTATAAATTCTTTAAATTTAAATCCTGCAGATTCTGATGTTGTAATTCCTAATTTATCAAAGAAACAGGTCTTTTTTTCAAAACGAGATTGTGGTATATATAATGGTGTTAAGTTATCATAATCTATAGCTCCAAAACCATTACCATAATTAAACTCTTCTGCATTGTCAGAAAATTTATCTAAATAAACTTGTTCGTTTTTGGTGATTTTAGGTCGCTCGTTATAAATGCGAATTTGGTCTTCTACAAAGTTAGACTGTCTATTTTCGTCGTGTAAAAGCGTTAACATTTCTAAACCTCCTAAACGTTGATCTATACTTTTTGCTGTTACCAAATTTGTAGCACTATTTCTTAAACGATCTGCTGGTAATTTTATCAATAACTGAATTAAAGAAGTACGTAATTCTTTATGTTTTCTTCTTAATAAATCTTCTGCAATTTCTAAATCTTCATCATAAAGATGCATTCTACTAAACAAATTAAGTCCGGTAGCCATTAACAATTCATTTCTGTTATAAATTGCTTTCCTTGCTAAAGCTCTTTTCCACGAATTTTTATCAAAATTTAAAGGTTCTTTTTTCTCAGAATCTTTTTGATAATTGTAAAAAGAATAACTGTAATCTATAGGAAAAACTTTACGAATGTAACTCTCTCTAAATTCTGTTGGCAACACTTCTAAATCGTTCGCCATTAATTCTAATTGATTTTCTGTAGATCCGCTTAAAAGAAACTGATAAAAATAATAAGAGCTAGGTGTAAAACTCCACCAAGAGAATATTTTAGTTTCGAAGGTTTTCCCTTTTTCTTCTGCTGCTTTTGCTACATCAAATAATTTTGAAAAAGTATCATTATCTAATGAAGTATTGTGTGGTAAATTTACCGCCATCCAATGATCTAGGGCATAATCTTTACCAATTTCATTTTTAAAATACTCTACTAAAGAATCGTTTGTTCTGTCTGTTTTAGATATAAAATATAATGCTAAAATCTTTTTATTTCTATCTTCTGATGTAAAAACAAGATCTAACGATTTTGCATTTGCTTTGTCTACATCTAAAATAGCAATAGACCATAAAGCAACTAAAACCTCTAAATTATCTTTACTTTTAAGAAGTGTGTCTACTTCTTTTAAATTTAAAATTAAAGATTGTGCCAATTCTAAAACTCTATTGATTACCGATTTTTTAGGCGTGTCCCAATTTAAACCAAACCAAGTACTTACTGCTCTAGTAACACTACTAAAACGAGTAAGATCGTTTTCTAAAACAATATTAATCGTGTATTTTAAAGCACCAAGACCAGCTTCATCTAAAGATTCTAGAATAGTTTGTCTTAATCCTTCTTGACGTTGAGCTGCGAGTAATAATTTACCAACCATTTCCCAATGTTTTTCGTCTTCAGACAGTAATAATGCTTTTATAATATCTATACTAATACCACCAATTTCATCTTCTCCCTGAATAATATCGTCTAATAACTCATCAAACACTCCTTCTCCATTATGCAGTAAGGTTGCTAAGAAATAACTACTCGATCCTGGAAAATACGTGCTATATTGAAACTGCTCTTGTAATGTTAAGCCGCCAAAACCTCTTCTACTTAATCGTAAAAAATGGGTGAAAAACTGTAATTTATTACGTAATGTATCTTGCGTTTTTACAGACCTAAAAGCTTTTCTGTCGTATCCTCTTTGATAAGGTAACGTATCCATAAAATCCCACATATCGGCTAAATACGGAGTTTGAACAATACCATATAACTGAATTGCTAAACGCATTCCTTCTTCGGTTCTCCATGGATTTATTGTAATTGCATCGTCAAAAATGGCAACAAAATCACTTACATTATAATAGTTTCTTCTTTCGCCTTTATCAAAGCCTCCTAAAATTTTTGCTAAAACTCTATAAGGTTCAGAAAATGGACGAAATTCAAACCGATCTATTTCTGGTTTTTTATATTTTTCTATATATTTTTTAGCGTCTTCTACTGGAATCATATGTCTTAATTCTTTAAATCAATTATAAATGCTGATTATAAACCTTATCAAAAAAAAGGGATTATAATTAATGGCAAGATAAAAGTACTTCAACTTTTTTTACTCACTGTATTTAGTGATATTTTTTTGTAAAGTTTTAACTTTTTAGATGAAGGTGTATTTATAATATCACAGAATACAGTGATAAAATACCTCCATATTTAAAATAGGTTTGTAACATCAAAAATAAACAACCTTATGATATTTGCTAAACACGAACATGGTTTCAATTTTAATAATGATGAAGCATCTTATAAAACGATTAAAGCTTGTAAAAATTACCCAGAAGATTTTTATTATGAGATTTTTGTACTTGCTAAATCTACTAAAAACAAGCAAATTAGAACCGAATGTGCCAATATCATAAAAAAACAGGCACCAGAAGCTTTACAACTCGCTTTTAAGAGTCGAAAAAAAATAACGTTAGTAGAAGATTCTTATTCTTTTAACAAGAAGCTAATTGCTATATTAGAGTATGGCGTACTTTCAGAAGACTTAGACCTTTTTAAACTATACACACTTGTTTGTAAACGTTTAACACTTTCCATTAAATATTCAAAAAAAGAAATCATTGAACTTTTCATAGAAACACCCCGTCTTTTAAGTCAGTTTAATGGTATTAAAGAATTAACAATTAGCACCTTTAGACAGAAAGAAGGTTTTAGTAACGTTGTAAACAACATAACGCAACTTTCTTCATTAGAAAAACTTGAGCTTGAAATTGATTATAAATACATACCAGAAGAACTAGAACGATTAGTTAACTTAAAAGAGTTTATACTAGCAGCACCTAATTTGGTATGGGTTCCCGTAGGAATAACCAAGTTAAAAGCACTTAAAAAGTTGGAGTTTAGAGGGAGTTTTCCTTTTGGTAATGACGATGCTAACCCTAACATAGTTAACTTTACTTGGCTTACAGAACTTACCAGTTTAAAGCATTTAAGAATAGGTTCTTTTACGGTACAGGACCTCTCTGATGTAGAGCTTCCGGAAAGTTTAAAAAAATTAGAGCTTTTTAGGTTAGAAAATATAACCGCTTTACCAGAAACACTTGGTCACTTACCAAAACTAAAAAAATTGAGGCTAAGTGGTATGGAATCGTTAGAACACTTTCCTGCATCTGTTAGTGAATTTAAAAAGTTAGAGGTTTTAGAAGTTATTCATTTATCAAAATTAAAAAAAGTTCCTGCATCTTTTATTTTTGGACCGAATATTAAACGTTTACTAGGTTTGTATACAGAATTTATGCCTTATGGAGTAACACCTGTAACTAAACTAAAAAGAATCGTTTTTACCAATCCAGAGCTTCTTAGTTTTGTATTAGATAATTCCTTGTCTTTTAACAATTTAAAAGATATAGAAATCACTTGTGAAGCACCACAAAGAAGAAGTACACATACGTTTTCTGCATTTAAAAAACTTAAAAACCTTAAGTATAAGTTAGCGCATCATTTAGAATGGGTTTTAGAGGATATTCATGAATGTAAAAAGCTAGAAGACGTTTTTATTTATGGTATATATAATGGAGCTGATGCTGAAATAACGAACGCTGACGTTACTAATTTCCCTCAAGCATTTTCTAGAGTAAAGCATTTACAAACCTTACGCGTACACAGTGCAAAAGCACTAGTTTTAAATACAGATTATTTACCTATAAAGACAGACAGTCTTACCATTACAGATATAAAAGTCATTGAGCCAGGTGTTGAAGATTTTGAGGTAAATCATATAAAAGTAGTAGGTACACCTATTACCGCATTACAAAAATTTTATTCGGTCATACGTGCTAAAAAAATTAAGTTAGACGATGTAAACAGTGTTAAAAATGAGACTTTAGATTTTGATAATTTTAAAGACCCTGAAAGCTTTAAAGATTTTATATTTAATAGTAATGTAAAAGGTTTAGATAAGGCATTAAAAACACTTTGTAATTTACAATCACTAACCATTGATTTTAATAAAGATAATGCCGAACAAAACAATGGTTTAACCGTTTATACGCACCATAATTTAAAAAACTTAACCATTAAAAATTTTAATGGTAACACTAATGTTATTAAGTTATTATTAGAACATACGCCTCATCTAGAATTTTTAGAAATTTACGAGTGTGTAGGACTTGCAGACTTACCTAAAGTTACTTTAAACAAACTAAAAACACTGAAATTATTTTATAGCGATGATATAAAGTCTATAGAAAACTTAACAGTGCCCAACATAGAATTTTTTAAAGTTTTATTCTGTGACAATTTTGGTTACGATGCTATGGTTACGGCATCGCATTGGAAAACGCTTAAATTTCTTTGGTTAGAACACATTAGTAAAGATCTTGAAATCTACCCAGAGACCATTGCAGACTTAAATTTAGACACCTTTTTTATTGATGGATTTTTAACTAAAAGACAAATTCCAAAATGGATAGGAAGAATGAAATCCTTACGAGTTTTAGGTATAGAAAGCTTTAAGTACTCCCCATTACCGGAAGAATTAGCCGAATTAACCCAATTAAAAATAATGAGCATTAGAAGGTGTGATTTTACAGAGCAAGTCTCTGATAAATTTGAGAATTTGAATTTAGAGATATTAATTTACAGGTATTCAAAATTTAATGGAAACAATATGAAGTGGTCTAAATTTTACGCATTAGCTGGAAATAAAATATTAAAAGAAGATTTTGTTAACAGAGATGAAAAATATAATCTGTACTGTTAAAGAAATTTAAGCACAACGTACTGCAATCTAAAAACCCTGTTTTCAAAAGAAATTTATACTTTAAAAATTAACGATTATTATGACAAAACCAGCAGAAACACCTGTTTTCAAGTTTTATACAATGGATGAATATTATGAAGACATTAAAAAGTGTAAAAACTTTCCAGAGGATTTTTATTATGAAATTTTTGTGATTGCAAAAGCAACATCTAATAAAAAAAATAGAACAGAGTGTGCTAACATCATAAAAAAACAAGCCCCAGAAGCTTTACAAATAGCTTTTAAAAGTCGAAAAAGAATAACACAAAAAGGAAAGCGTGTAGCCAGAATGATTTCTATTTTAGAATATGGATTGCTATCTGAAGACTTAGACCTTCTTAAATTACATAATCTAATTGGTGGAGGATCAAAACTATGGTTTTTTCATTCTTCGACAGATTTTTTAGATCGCTTGTTAGAACATCCACATATATTAAGACGATTTAACGGCGTAAAAAGTTTAGAAATCCATTTAAAAGATTTTGGTAATAAATATGATAGTATTCTTAATGAGATATCAAAATTAACGTCTTTAGAAGAAATAGATCTAGAAGGTGATTATGAACAACTACCAGAGGATTTTGGTAATTTATTAAATTTAAATAAATTAAAGCTTGTTGCGCCTTGTCTAAAAAGGTTTCCTAGTACAATGTCGCAGTTAACAGCCTTAAAAAAATTACGTATAGAAGGTGATTATTGGATTGGAAAAATTATTCCTAATATGAATCTAACCGATTTTAATTGGCTTACAAACCTTACTGAATTAAAAGTATTCAAACTACGTTATGTAGGCGTGCAAGACCTGTCTCAAGTCCTGTTTCCTGCATCCTTAAAACGTATAGAATTGTTTTACTTAAATGAATTAACAACATTACCTAAAGATGTTAGCCATTTAAAGCAACTAAAAGAGTTTCAAATTCTATCTAAAAGCATAGATAACTTACCAAGTGGTTTTGAAGATTTACCAAAATTAGAACTTTTTGAGCTTAATGCCCCTAAGATAGATTCCATATCGTCTACCTTATTTTTTGGAGATGAGTCTAGATGTTTTGAAGAAACGCCTAGACCTAAATTAGAAACAAAAATTACATATAGCGAAACTAATATTACACCAATAACGGAAGTAAATCTGCGAGAATCTATAGAAATAGATTCACCAAAACTACTTAATTTTGTGTTAGATAACGCGTCGTTTTTCCCTAATTTAAAGACGATAACTGTAGATTGTGAAGCACCAGAAATTCCGCATAAAACATCATTAGCTGCATTTAAAAATTTAACAACGCTTAATTACAAACTAGAACATAAATTAGATTGGCTTTTTGAAGGAATTGAACAATGTACAAAACTTAAAAATGTAGAATTATACAGGTTTCAAGTGTCAGGTACTAGAGATTTCAAATTAGCGGTTAGAATTTTTCCTAATGTGTTTTCAAAAATAGAACAGTTAGAAAACTTGACGATTAAAAATGCGAGTGCTTTAGTTGTAAATACTGACTATTTACCTAAGGAAATTACCAATTTAACGATTTCTGAAATTAAAGGCATAAATGCAGGAACAGAACAGTTTGATGTATTTCATCTAAAAATTAAAGACACACCAATACTAAATTTACAGCAATTTTATGCAGTAATTAGTGCAGCTAAATTTAATCTAGGACATAGAAATAATGATGTAAATAATGTGTTAGATTTTGAAACTTTTAGACATCCACAGAAAATTGAATCGTATCATTTTACGAGTGATGTGAGTCAGTTAGGGAGTTTATTTAAAAACTTTGTGAATTTAAAAGAGCTTACCATTACGTTTAAAAAAAATAAGCCAGAACATAACAATGCATTAACTGCTCATCTGCATAAAAATTTAAAAGTATTAAAAATTGATAGTTATAACGGAACTACTGAAGCTTTAGAGCGTTTATTAACACACACACCAAACCTTGAATTTTTAGATGTATTTGAAGCCAGAGGTTTTGATGCTTTTCCTGCTGTAACATTGCCTCAGCTTAAAAAATTAATAATGCAGAGTGTAGCTGTTAAAACCATAGACAATCTAAAAATTGAAACTATTGAAGCGGTAAAATTAATACAATGTGATAACATCAGTGATGAAAGTATCGAAATGATATCACGCTGGAATTCTCTAAAACACCTTTGGTTAGAAGGTTTAGATGAAAATGGCACCACGTATCCTGAAACGATTTCTGAATTAAATTTAGAAACACTTTTTATCAGTGCACATCATAAAGAAGAAAAAATACCTACTTGGATTACCAATCTAAAAAACCTACGTGTTTTGGGAATAAATGACTTTAAACAAGTGGTTTTACCGGTAGAATTAGCAACACTAACACAACTGGAAGTATTAAGTATTAGTGGTTGTGATTTCTCTGAAAAAGTTTCTGAAGAATTTAGAAATCTTAACTTACAGAAATTGATCTACTGGACCTCTAAATTTAATGGTAGCAATATGAAATCTGAACTCTATGAGCCTTTAGAAAATAAATTAGTGTCTCAACGTAATTTTGATGATATAGATAGTGAAGTACCTTTTAGGGTGTAGCTAAAACATTTACTATTACATACGAATAGTTTTTTTTGCAAAAATGAAGTTGCTCCTTTAATTTGATTAAGAATTAAACGAACAACTTCATTTTTTTTTTACAAAAAATATATTGCTTCTCTGCGCCATCAATTTTATAATAATTTAAGTTTTACAAATAAGATGATATACCTTTATATTTGCATTACATAATTCAATATATCCTTCTATTTAAAAGGATAATTTGTATTAGCAAAGAATAAAACAATGAAATGTCCTTGTAATCCATCTAAGTTATATATTGATTGTTGTAAAAAAGCACATCAAAATATACGTTCTGTAACTACACCAGAAGTTTTAATGCGCTCTAGGTATAGTGCTTTTGTGATGGCTAATATTGACTATCTTCAAAAAAGTCACCATAGCTCTACCCGACCTTCTAATTTTGAGAAAAAAGAAATATTAACTTGGACAAAATCTGTAGAATGGGTAAAATTAGATGTTTTACAATCCACAGAAAACACAGTTGAGTTTAAAGCTTTTTTTTATGAGAATAGTTCCTTAAATGTGATACATGAAAATTCTCTTTTTGTAAAGGAAAATGATCATTGGGTGTATAAAAGTGCTTTGTAAAAAATCTAACCTTTTATTTTATAAAAAACTTCACACCTAAAATTATATTAAATCTAAAAAGAACTTCAAATAAATATTGTAAAAGTATTTCCTTTAAGAATTAATATAGATTGCTTTTATTACAACTTATAATAAAACTCAATTTCGTTATCCAAAATTCGGTAATTACTAAACCTCTTCTCTTCATCAGTTTTCTTATACTTTTTTGTTTCATAAAAATTTACAAGTAAGGCATAAATTTACTTTTCCTATAATCACAAAAAGGATTAATATTTTAAAGACTTAAAAAATAAATTCATCAATTGATATCTTTTATTTTAATATTAATATCTCCAAATAAATTAGAGTCGCTCTTTTAACAAAAAAAACGGACTATTTATTTTTATAAATGTGTTATAGCCCTATCCCTAATAAAACATAGGGAAATGGGCTATATTTTATATAAATGGAATATAAATTACATAAAATTCATACAGTGATTTTTTAGATTTACACCTGAAAGATTAAAAAACACATTTTTAAGAACAACACTAATTAAAGAAAATTATAATTTTAATTATGAAAACAAGTTATACAACCCGTTACGCATCTAGCCCAAAAACAGTAAAAAAATACGACACTCAAGAATTAAGAGATGAGTTTTTAATTCCTGATTTAATGGAACCAGGGAAAGTAAAATTTACGTATACACATTACGATAGGTATATTGTTGGAGGAATTGTACCAACATCTCCCTTAAAACTGGAAGCAATAGACCCTTTAAAAGCAGAATTCTTTTTAGAAAGAAGAGAAATGGGGGTTATAAATGCAGGACCAAGCGGCAGTATATCCGTAGACGGAAAGGTTTTTAAAATGAACCATAAAGATGCACTTTATATCGGTAAAGGAGCAAAAGATGTTATTTTTAACAGTGATGATGTTACCAATCCTTCAAAATTTTATATTAACTCCTCTCCTGCTCATTCTGCTTATCCTACAAAACATGTAAGTAAAGCAGAAGCAAATAAAGTAGAATTGGGAAGTTTAGAAACTGCAAATCATAGAACCGTAAACCAAATGATTATTGGCGGAATTGTAACAACATGTCAATTACAAATGGGAATGACTGAGTTAAAACCAGGTTCTGTTTGGAACACAATGCCAGCACATGTGCATGATAGACGAATGGAAATTTATTATTATTTAGATATTCCTCAAGATCAGGCCGTATGTCATTTTATGGGAGAACCTCAAGAAACACGACACATTTGGATGAATAATCACCAAGCAGTAATATCTCCTCCATGGTCAATTCATTCTGGATCAGGTACATCAAACTATACCTTTATTTGGGGTATGGCAGGAGAAAATTTAGATTACAATGATATGGATGTTGCAAAAATTACAGAATTAAGATAAGTTATGGAAAAAAATAAAAACATTTTCGATTTAACAGGAAAAAGAGCATTAATAACTGGTGCTGTTCATGGGTTAGGAATGGCAATGGCTAAAGGTTTAGGACATGCCGGTGCAGAGTTAATTGTAAACAATTACTCTACAGATATGCTTCAAGAAGCAAAGGAAGAATATGAAAGCGAAGGTTTAAAAGTGCATACTTATGTTTTTGACGTTACCAATGATAAAGATGTTGAAAAGCATATAGATTTAATAGAAAAAGAAGTAGGACCGATAGATATTTTAATTAACAATGCAGGTATTATAAAAAGAGTACCTATGGAAGATATGGAGTCTGCAGATTATAGAGCTGTAATAGATGTAAATCTTGTAGGTCCTTTTATCGTTTCTAAATATGTTGGTAGGAAAATGATTGCTAGAAAAGCTGGTAAAATAATTAATATTAACTCTATGATGAGTGAATTAGGTAGAAATACGGTTTCTGCTTATGCCGCTTCTAAAGGAGGTATAAAAATGTTAACCAAAAATATGGCTACAGAATGGGCAAAACATAATATACAAACCAACGGAATTGGTCCTGGATATTTTGCGACTTCCCAAACGGCTCCTATTAGAGTAAATGGCCATCCTTTTAATGATTTTATAATTCAAAGAACACCTGCAGCACGTTGGGGTAATCCAGAAGATTTAGCTGGTACAGCTGTATTCTTAGCTTCTAGTGCTAGTGATTTTGTTAATGGACAAATTATTTATGTTGATGGTGGTATTTTAGCAACCATCGGTAAACCCGCAAACGAAGAATAATGAAAAAACTAATCTATCTTTTCCTAACCCTTACTTTTTTTATCTCTTGTGATAAAAAACCAGCAGCAATTTCTAGTATAGAAATCAAGAATAATTTAGATCTTGATAGAGAATTTGAAACTGTAGAAGTTGATATCTCTACTTTTAATTTAGATAAAAACTCTTCTTTTGTTATACTTGATAGCAATACAAAAGAAGAAATTATTTCTCAAGTTGTGGATACAGATTTAGACGGAAAAAATGATATTATCATTTTTCAACCTAAAATTAAAGCGAACTCTACAAAGAACTACACATTAACAAGTACAGAAACTAAAAAAGACGCTGTTCCTGTTTATTGTTATTCTCGTTTTGTACCAGAAAGAACAGATGATTATACTTGGGAAAACAATAGAGTTGCTTTTAGAACTTATGGACCTGTTGCTCAACAAATGGTTGAAGATTCGATACCTGGAGGTACACTTTCTAGTGGTATAGATGCTTGGTTAAAACGAGTAGAATATCCAATAATTAATAAGTGGTATAAGAAAAACACTCTTGATATAGGTGCTTATCATATAGATTCTGGTGAAGGTTTAGATAATTTTCACGTAGGTTCTAGCCGTGGTGTTGGTGGTACTGCTGTAAAAATTGATACTTCTTTTTACTTTTCTAAAAACTTTACATCATACAAAACTATTACAACTGGTGCTGTTAGAACTAGTTTTGTACTAACATACCCTAAATGGGATGCTAACGGAAAAGTAATTTCTGAAACAAAATACATCTCTTTAGATTACGGGCAAAACTTATCTCGTTATGAAATAGACGTAAAAGGTACAGAAAAGATTGCTGTAGGTTTAACGTTACACAAAAAAGATGGTAAAACATCTTCAAGTAACAATTGGATAAATTATTGGGAACCTTTTGATGATTCTGAATTAGGACAAGGAGTAGTAGCTGAAGATGCATACTTTATCGATTCAGAAAAATATCTTACATCTAAAGTAGATCAAAGTAATTTCTATGCAAATTTAAATGTAGTAAATGGTAAAGTAATTTATTATGCTGGTTTTGGTTGGAAAAAAAGCAATCAATTTAATACACAAAAAGAATGGGAAAGCTATTTAGAAGACTTTTCTAAGAAAATAAATACCCCTTTAGAAATTCTCTAAAGTCTTTATTTATCACATCATTCCATTTAAGAATTAATTAAAAAGCTTTTATATAAAAAACATGCTATTTTTTAATTCCTAAATGGAATGTCTTTTTTACTTACAGATAAAGCTTCTATTTCATTACTAATTTTAGATAATTATTAATTTAAAAAACAACATCATGGAATTGTATCCTATAAAATTTGCTCCAATTTTTAAATACAGACTTTGGGGAGGAAATAAACTAAAAACATATCTTAATAAAAAATACGACGAAGAAAATATTGGCGAATCTTGGGAGGTTTCTGATGTTAAGGGAGATGAAACTAAGGTTTTAGATGGCTTTTTAGCAGGACAAACACTTAAACAACTTATAAACACCTATAAAGAAGATTTTTTAGGTAAATCTGTTTATGAAACTTTTGTTACTAATTTTCCTATTCTGATAAAATTTATTGATGCTAAAACTCCTTTATCAATACAAGTACACCCAAGTAATGCACTTGCAAAAGAACGACATAATTCATTTGGAAAAAATGAAATGTGGTATGTTATGGAAGCAGATAAAGATGCAGAACTTATAGTTGGTTTTGATACCGATACCAATAAAGAAGAATATCAAAATCATTTAAATGAAGACACAATATTAGAACTTTTACATCAAGAAAATGTAGAGAAAGGAGATACTTTTTATATTCCTACAGGACGTGTACATGCTATAGGAGCAGGTGTTTTGTTGGCTGAAATTCAACAAACTTCTGATATAACTTATAGAATTTACGACTATAACAGAAAAGACAATGCTACAGGTAAAGAGAGAGAGTTACATACCTCACAAGCAATAGATGCTATCGATTTTAAATACTACAGTAATTTTAAAACAACTTACAAAAAAGACGTTAATACCTCTAATACTTTAGTACACTCTCCTTATTTTAAAACCAACTTTATTAAGCTAATAGGTACTTTAGAAAAAGACTATACAAACCTAGACTCATTTGTAATTTACATGTGTGTAAATGGGACCATAGAAATTACATCTAAAAATAAAATATATAGATTAAACATGGGAGAAACTATTTTGCTTCCAGCGAATCTAAATCAGCTTAAATTATCTTCTGAAAAGGGAGAAATTCTAGAAATTTATTTGTAATATGTGCTTCTTTTGAACTATTAAAAGATAGTTTTAAGCAATTTCAAATAACTGAATCAAAGTATTTATCTGATATCATTAAAAATGAATTTAAGGTCTTATATCATCATCCTCTTTTGTTTAATTTCCAATATTGTTATTGGTCAATTTAATAATCTAAAATTTGAAAACATCGATACTATAGATGGCTTATCTAGTAGTACTTGTATGGATATATTTCAAGATAAAGAGGGTTTTATGTGGTTTGGTACCATAGATGGTTTAAATAAATACAATGGCTATGAATTTGAAATATTTAGATCTGTTTTAGGGGATTCTAAAACCATTAGCAATAATAGAATTACTTCAATTCAAGAAGATAACGAAGGAAATCTTTGGGTAGGTACTAATAATGGTTTAAATTTTTTTAATAAACGTACAAGTAAATTTTCTGAAATAAATCTTTACAAACAATTATCATTATCCAACAGTTCCCAAAAAAACATTAACGATTTACTGTACGATAAAATAAATAATATAATTTGGGTAGCTACCAATAATGGAGCTATAAAAATTAAATTAGGAGATGATAATGTAAATACCAAAAACTTTCATTTTTCTTATTTTATTAATGATCAATCAAATTTAAACTCTATAGATAATAATGGTGTTAATGTTATTTTAAAAGATAACAACAATCATATTTGGATTGGAACGGATGGGAATCACTTAAACCAATACAATGCATCAAAAAATAATTTTAATCGCATTCTTATAGAGAGTAAAAAACCTTACGAATTAAACCACATTCCAAAAGGATTTTTTATAGATTCAGATGGAGATTTTTGGATAGGTAACGACTTAAATAATCTAATTTTATGGGAAAAAAAACTAAATCGTTTTAGTCATATTTCTTTGGTTGATAACCATGTTCCAATCTTTAATATTTTTCAAGATGATAGTGGATTTTTTTGGGTTCCTAGTGAAGGACAAGGTTTGTATTTATTAAAAAAGGAAAAAAATAAGGTTAGTATACAACAACATTTTAAAAATAACCTTTCAGATCCATTTTCTCTGCCTAATAATAAACCATCAACAGTATTTCAAGATAAAAATGGTATCTATTGGATAGGTAGTTACGATAAAGGTGTGAGTAAATTAGACCTTAAAAAATATTCTTTTGGTCACTATTATTATCAACCTGGAAATAACAAAGGACTGAGTGCTAAAACGGTACAATCTGTATTACAAGATAAAAAAGAAAGAATATGGATTAGCTCTTATGACGGTGGTTTAAACCTTTTTGAAGAGGAAAATAATACATTTAAAAAAATTTCTTATCAGAATAATAAAGGGTTAAGTTCAGATAAAATTCTCTATACTTTCGAATGTCATGATGGTTATATTTGGGTATGTACATTAGATGGAGGATTAAATAAATTTAATCCTGAGAACAATACGGTAGAGCAGTTTTTACACGACAGTAAAGACTCTTTGTCCATTAACCAAAACTCGGTATGGGCAGGGGTTGAAGATGCTAAAAACAGAATATGGCTAGGATTAAGAACAGAAGGTATTAGTTTATTTAACCCAAAAACAAAACACTTTACTAATTATAAAAACAACCTAGTAAGTAATGATATATTGTATTTATTTATAGATTCTAATAATCGATTGCTTGTTGGTACAACTTTAGGTTTAAATGTAGTCGATTTAAATACATTAGAAGATTTTATTCCCAAAAATATCGAGTTTACTGAAATTAAAGAAAATGGTGTAAGAGATAATTGGATTAACTATATAACAGAAGATCATTTAGGTAATATTTGGATTGGAACCGATAGTGGAATCCGTCAACTAGATAGCAATTTAAAGTTATTAAATTCTTACACTTCTCAAGACGGATTACCTAATAACCTTGTTGTTGGTATTGTAGAAGATAACAATAATAATTTTTGGATTACAACTAAAGGTGGTTTGTCTTTTTTAAATTCTCAAACTCTGAAATTTAAAAATTTTAATATTCATGACGGTTTACAAGGACCAGAATTTCAAAGTAAATCTATAGAAAAAACAAAAGATGGAAGAATACTTATTGGAGGAATAAATGGTTTTAATATATTTAATCCTAATGATATTAAAGCTCCTGAATCTGCAATACTTTATCCACAAATTACTGCTTTAAAATTAAATAACAAATTAGTTTCAGTTGGCGATACTATAAACGGTAGAGTATTATTAAATAAAACAATATCAGCAACAAATAATTTAGAGTTGCAATACAACGAGAACTATATTTCGTTTGAATTTTTATCATTATACTTTGAAAATCCTGAGCAAATACAATATGCTTATAAAATGGAAGGTCTAGATAATGAATTCATAAACATAGGTTCTAACAGAGTGGTAAACCATTCTAACTTAAAAGCAGGTAGTTATACTTTTGAAGTAAAGTCTTCTATTGATGGCCACTGGGATACTTCTAAAACAACAAGTATAAATATAAAAATATTTCCTCCCATTTGGAAAACGTGGTGGGCATATTTACTATACTCTTTAATAGGTGCCTTA
The DNA here is from genome assembly GCF_011378915.1 of Polaribacter sp. 20A6. NCBI lineage: Bacteria > Pseudomonadati > Bacteroidota > Flavobacteriia > Flavobacteriales > Flavobacteriaceae > Polaribacter > Polaribacter sp. 20A6. The sequence goes on along the minus strand of NZ_WTPZ01000001.1, from coordinate 602,515 downwards.
TTATTTTATATTGTAATACATTACTACACACTTAAAGTAAAAGAGTCTCAAGAACATGAATTAGACCAAATGAAGCTTAAATTCTTTATTAATGTTTCTCATGAATTTAGAACTCCCCTAACCTTAATACTAAACCCTGTCGATAAAATACTATCTAGTTATAACCAAGATTCTGATACTATTAAAAACTCTGCAATCACCATTCAAAGAAGTGCCAGAAGGTTACTCCATTTGGTAAATCAATTATTAGATTATAGAAAAATGGATGTTGGAATGGCTCCTTTACAATTTGAAAAAGGAGATCTTATAACATTTAGTAGAGATATCTTTTGTCTTTTTAAAGATTTAGCAGCAAAAAAAGAAATTAATTATCAATTTAAAACCTCTATCAACACTTTAAACTCATTATTTGATTTTGATAAAGTAGAAAAAATTATTACAAATTTGATTTCTAATGCTATAAAGTTTACGAATAATGAAGGAGATATTACAGTATCAATCAAAAAAATAAAAGAAACTGAAAAAAAATCTAAACTTTCATTTTTAAAGAAAGATAAACTAACAGATTATGTAGAAATTATTGTGGAAGACACCGGTGTTGGATTAAATAAACATCAGTTAAAAAATGTGTTTTCTCGTTTTTATAATTTAGATATAAATAAAGCTGGTACCGGTATTGGTCTTAACTTTACAAGAGGATTGGTAGAATTATGTGGTGGAGAAATCTTTATTGAAAGTGAACATTTAAAAGGAAGTAAATTTACTGTTCGCTTGCCTTTAAACGTTAATGCAAAAGCAGAAAAAGTAGAAAATATTAAAAATGAGTTCCTAATAAACTCTATGAAAGCTGTTGAATATGATATGTTTATCTCTAATGACTCTTTAATAAGTCCAACCACGGAAGAAGAAGAAACTCTAGATGACAAAAAACTACCAACGATATTAATTGTTGAAGATAACATTGAATTAAGAAGGCATTTAACAAACGACTTAAAAGATGACTATATTATAAAAGAAGCTTCTAATGGAGTTAATGGATTAAAAATGGTAAAAAAACACTATCCAGATATTGTAATTAGTGATGTTATGATGCCTAAAATGGATGGTTTTGAAATGTGTAAATCCATAAAAACAGATTTTGAAACATGCCATATACCTGTTTTACTATTAACTGCAAGAACCTTAGATGAAGATAAAATACACGGTTACGATAATGGTGCAGATGGTTACATTTCTAAACCGTTTGTAACCAGTTTACTTAGAGCAAGGATAAATAACTTATTAGAAACTAAAAGAAGGCTAAGAGAACGTTATTCTAAAATTGGAGGAGCACTCTCTTTAACTGAAGATACAACTTCTAATTTAGATGAAGCTTTCTTAGATAAAACTAGAAAAATTATTTTAGAAAATATTAGTGATATCGATTTTAAGCAAGATCATTTATTAAAAGAAATAGGTATTGGTAAATCTCAATTTTATAGAAAAATAAATGCTTTAACAGAGTTAAACCCTAGTGGTTATATTCGTACTATAAGACTAAGACACGCCTCTGAATTACTATTAAAAAAACAACATTCTATAAAAGAAATTACACATATGTGTGGCTTTAATTCTACCGCCTATTTTAGCAAAACATTTAAAGAATTATTTAATGTTACACCTACTCAGTTTATGGAACAAGAAGGAAAAGAAGGAATGCCAAATTTATAAAATGAAGTTTTTACTTTTTATTTAAACCTCATAGCAGGATGTGCATAATTAGTTTAGTATTAAAAGATATAAAGTTGTTTATTAAAACATGAACGTCAAAAGTTCTAAGGATTTTCTTAAGAGTGCAAAAGTTAGCAATTAAGTATATATAATTATTTTGTTGCTTTTATTCAGACCTTTAATGATTCAATTAATTTCTGTTTTGAAAAGGAAACCATTTTAACACGAATGTTAAACCTACTGCACACAAAACTCCAGATAAAACACTAATTATATTATTTTCCTCATAAAAATAGCTAGCAATACCTCCTAAAATTATAATCCCAATTCCAATTATTTGTAACTTATTCATAAATTTGTTTCAACTTTCATTCCAATAGAGTAATAACTCAATAAATTGAAATATTTATCATTATTGTAAATATATTAATTCTACTTTTTATTTTCAGAATCTTAAAAAAAAAAATGATACCAACTGTATTTTTCATAAACATTATAAAAAAAATGACCCTTGGCGCAAGACTTAAATAAACATCTAAAACACTTATAATCAAATATTACGAAACTTTACAAATAAAAAAACTATTAAAATAGCTACCAACAAAAAAAACGAACCTTAAATAGGGCTCGTTTTTTATTTTTTATAACTAGTTTTTATCTAAAAAAACATAGTCTTAAATTAAGTGTTTAATCTTTATTGTTTAAAGAAGATAATTGAAAGACTTTAAAGTTATCTACAGTCATGTGATTTTTTACAGTTCTAAGACCAAAATATCCAGAAGTATAAGGATTTGTATCTTTAAAATCTACAAATAATTCATTATCTCTATAATATTGAATCACTCCATTATGTGCAATAATTTTTATATGATAAGACCTATTGCCTTCTAACATAAACTTGACATTTTTTAGATCATTTTCTGGTAATAATGGTCTTTCTCCATTACCAACATATCTTCTAAACCTTGTTGTTCCATTGTCATTACCACCAACTCCCATGTAGTACAACTGTAGGCTATCATAATTAGAAAACTTCCCTCCTCTTTTTTCTGAGTTAGCAAACAAATCTTGCACATTTTCTGGGTCCGAAGCCATCCAAAAACAATTTAAATCAGAAACACGATCATTAGGTCCTCCATTCTCTATTAAAAACACATCATATTCAATTTGGATAGCGCCAGAAAACTTTTCTTTTAACCAAACAGTACATCCAGAAACATCATCAATTACCAATTTACTATCCTCTACCTCTACGGTTCCATTAGGCATTTGTTCAACTTTCCAATTAACTAAACCATCTGTAAAGTTCTCTTCGAAAATAAGTTTTTTTTGTAACTTTTCTCCTTTAACAGTTACGGTATCATTATTATTAGAACATGCACCTAGCATCCCAATAATTAGAGACGCTAGCAACAATACTCTTCCTTTTACAATATATTTTCTCATTTAATTTATTTGTTGAATTAACACCAAACTCCAAGGAGTTATTTGATGATCTATAGTTAATACCCCATTTTTATCTGCTTTTACATATGATGTTTTCATTGTATTTGCATATTCTTTCATCAATTTAATTTCTTCTCTTGTTGGTGGTTCTGGTTTTCCCATATCCTCCCAATAATTATGAATATTACCATGATCTTTATCTAAAATTTCCATCTTAAACATTGCTCCTGCTTTTAATCCTTTTAAAGAAAAATTTAAATCCTTATTGGTTCCATCTTCTCTTTTATTTGTTCCAGAAGGAACTGCATTTTCATATTCTTCTGGATAATTATACGCTAAAGCTATAATATTTCCATTAGAAGATTTTTTACTTACAAATAAATAATCATCCTTATATATTTGCTGATCTCCCAGTTGATGTAACATTCTGTATGCATGATATGATGGTTTTACCAAACCTTGAAAATTTATCATACCAAAACCACCATGAAAAATACTTGCTGCTCCCCCTTTTTCTTCAAAAATATCAGTAAAAGTCCACAAAGCTAAAGAATTGGTTAAACCAATACAATCTAAATTCGATTTTACAATATAAGCTGCTGCCGGCAAACGATCATGCATCGCATCTCTACTACTTGGACTTGTATGCCATTCTGTAAGGTGTATTTCTACATCAGGAAAATCACTCTTTTTAATTATTTTATTCAACCACAATAAATCTTCTTTTACAGAACCTACATGTCTTGTTAATCCTTTTCCTTTTCCTGTTTCTGGATTAAAGGCATAATCTGTTGGGTATGGATGTGTACTAACAAAATCTACAGGAAGATTTTCTTTTTTACAGTATTTTAAAAAATCTTCAATCCATACACCATGCCAATCTAAAACATTAATATCTTTAGCAGCAAACACAGCGTCAGATGCTTTATCATCCGTTAATTCCCCATCAAAACGTGCATCAGGCACAAAATTACTGGTAGATGGACCTCCAACTTTTAAACGATTATCTACAGATTTTACAGCTAAAGCAGATTGTTTATACAATTCAAAATACTGAGATTTTGTTCCGTCCCAAAATAAAGGGTATAAATTAGGTTCGTTCCAAACTTCAAAATACCATGTTAGTACTTCTTCAATTCCGTAACGATCCACACAGTGTTGCGTAAATGCTTCTACTAAATCATGAAACTTTCCAAACGATTCTTCATCTGGTGTAATATTAGCTTTCCACCAAAAAACAGTTTTAGAATCTTTTGCAGCTATACTTGTTGGAAAAAAGGCCAATTCTACAAAAGGTTTTATTTTTAATGCTAACATTCTATCAAACAAATCATCAATATATTGCCAGTTGTAAACCGTTTTACCTTTTTCTATTATTACAGGAAACATATCGTCATGAAATATTCCATGAAACCGAACATATTCATATCCTATATTTTCTTGAACTTGTTCTAATTGTTCTAACCAACCAGCTCTTAAACCTTCGTTAGCACGACCAGCTCCAACCATTTTACTCCAATAATGATCAAAAACTTCTCCGTCTTTTTGAACATCAATTTTCATCTTATTTTGTGCATTTAAACTTAAGACACAACCGAAAATTAATCCGTAAATTATTTTTTTAACTATATTCATTTTTCTATTTATTTTAATGGTTTTTTATGGTTCTATGTAATAATTGTTTTTAAAGTCTAAAATTCTTTAATTAAGTTTGTATTATTCTGTAAACACAATGGTGTTAATTGATTCTGCTTCTACATTCACAGAAATAGTTTTGCTACCAATTTTTAAATTTAAGGTATCAATAGATTCTTTAGGGTTGTAAACTAACATAGCTACTCTCCCATCTTTTAATTGAAATGCCAGGTGATTTTTTCCTTCGGATGATTTTAAATAATGATCTCCTGGCTGTATAAAATGTGATAAATGTTTAAATAAATAAAACTCATCTGTATACGTAACATTTTTTGAAGTTTTATCTACCACTACCAAAGAGTTTTGAGGCCAACCCCAAGCACTCTTACCTGTTTCATCTAACACCATATTCCAATACATATAAGATCCAGCCCCATTGTTAAAATAATGTACAAGATCTTTCCAAGACCTTTCTACAGAAGTCCAATCATTCTCATGCTCTCCACACTTATTTTCCGTTTGCATCAACTTTAAACCTGGAAACGTTTTATGAACCGTTGGAATTGCTTTTGCTCCTCCCCATTGAAAACCCGCTCCAGAAATATAAGATGCAGTAGATTTGTAATCTAAAATTGTTTTTACATAATTAGGATTACTAGAGTTTACAGTACCTAACCAAATCTCTGTATCTAATTTATCATTTTTAAATTGAGGTCCTAAGAAATCGTTAATAAAGTATGCCATATCTTCTGGTCTCCAAGTACAACTTGGCCAATTTGGTTGAAATGCAACTTCATTTTGGGGCATAATTGCAAACAAAGATACACCTGCTTTTTCATAAGATTTTACAAACTTTGAAAAATACAATGCATACGCCTTTAAATATCTTTCTTGCATTTTAAAAGCTGTTGCATTATTATTTATTTCAGCTCCTAAATTCATTTTATTTCCTTCAATAGCATTTTCAAAATTGCCACTTCTCATTGCGTAATGTTCGTTTACTTTCATCCATGCTGGCGGAGACCAAGGCGATGCCCAAATTTGCAAATCTGGATTTACTTTTAAAGCTTCTTTTAAATACGGAATTAATATATATTTATCTCTGTCTATGTTAAAATCTCGCATTTCAAAATCTTCAGGAACATCGTTACTAGAATAATAACTTAAAGCATAGTCTGATGCACCTAAAGGAATTCTACACATAGAAAAATTGGCTCCTTCTTTAGAAAACAAATCATTAAAAACTTTTTTAGATGCTTCTTTTGGCAAGGCACTTAAAGCATCCCAACCTAATTCATTAAAAGCACCACCAACTCCATCTACTTTTTGTAAAATACTATCTTTATAAATTGTAATATCTGTAGTTGTTATATTTTCTTTTTCTAAAAATCGTTTTGCTTTTACCCAACGTTTTGTTGCTGTCGTGTAGGTTAATTCTACTTTTTGCGCAAAAGACACATTACCTATAAACACCAAAGCCAATAATAACAATGATTTAAAGCTTTGTTTATAAAAATTAAATTTATTCATATTCATATTTCTTTTAATTATAATCAATTACTTTTCTGAACTAAATATAGCCGCAGGTAACCCTTCTATGTTATATAAGTTTGCTCCTTCTGGGTTTGCAGCCCAAGCATAACGAACTTCTTTAGGGTTTAAAATATTTTCACTCCAAACTTCTATTTTATTCTTAGAAATTATTTTAGCTTTTGCTTGTTCCCAAATACCCTTTTCACTTAAAATCTCAAACCTTTTTAAAGGTTCATTAACTGCTATAGCTTTATTTAATAATACTTTTGAACCAATCATTAAACCTGAACCAACTTCCTTAAATTTAATTTGAATTTTATTATTTACAATCTTTTTAGATTGATACAAAGGTCCACTTACAGCAGGTATTCTTATATTATAATCTTTCTTTAATGCCCACAATGCAAGTCTTTTTCCTACATCCATTTTATTATGTGGATGTATATCTTTAGGTTCACCAATGTCATATAAAACAGCCATTCCTGTATTTTTTACTTTTAACGTTTTTCTTAACTGATCATTAACTATAGACCAACCTAAATCTTTCTTTTTAGAACCTCTATTACATGCAGCTAATTGTGTCCAATAAAAAGGAAAATCTCCTTGTGCCCATTCTGATCTCCAACTATCTATCATCGTTGTTAAATAGTTTTCATATTCTTGGGGTAAATACTCCGCATTACTTTCTCCTTGATACCAAATTGATCCTTTAATTGCAAATGGAATTATTGATGACAACATGCCATTATGTAATGTAGCTTCTAGCTGCATATCATCCTTCGGGTTTTTTAAAGGTTTAGGTTTTCTTCCTTTTTCTCCCTTTTGTGTCCAAATTTTTATTTTTTTCTGATATTCTAAATCGACATAATCTTTGGCTTCCATTTTCTTTATAGCAGCTTTAGATTTAACTCTACTTGCTTCAAAATAAGCCTTCATATTTTCATTTGCTAAATACGCTTCTTCAGATAACCAAGGTTGAATTCTAGTTCCTCCCCAAGAGCACTCTAGTAATCCAATAGGAACATCAACTTGTTTACGTATCTCTTTTGCAAAGAAATATCCAGTTGCAGTAATCTTACCAATATCCTCTCGGTTTACAGAAACCCAATTCCCTTTAAAGTTCTTTTTCTTCTCGAACAAAGAAGTAGTTTGCGGCACTTCTATGTGTCTAATCCAATTGTCATTTGCCGTTTTAACTTCGTTTCTAATATAGGTTACTAAAGGTTGATGTTTTGGGTCTCTTGCATCATTTAAAAATTTAGACATTCCAAAATCCATATTAGACTGTCCTGTGCATAACCAAACATCTCCAGATAGCACATCGTTTATAACAATTTTATTTTTTGAAAAAACAGTTATGGTATGCGGACCTCCAGCTTCGGGGGTTTTTATATCTGCTCTCCAATTTCCTTCTAAATTTGTTATCACCTGTGCCGATGCTCCCCAACTTGTTTCTACGGTAATAATTTCGTTGGCATCTGCCCAACCCCAAATAGGAATTATGGTTTCACGTTGAATAACCATATGGTCGGAAAATAAACTATTTAAACTTACATTTGCTAAGGCCATTTTTGGCAGCACAAATAATAAAATAAGTAAAAACTGATAATGATTTTTCATGAAACAAAAGTTTATTTTTTATAAGAATACCTCAGGGTTCTTAATATTTCTCTTTTAGTGTAATATTATAATTTCTTACTAAACAAATCGATAAATTATTGCTCCTTCATTTTAACTTATTACTCATTTATAACCATAACATTGTTTCCTTTGGGATTTAACGCTTATAACAAAAAAGTTCTACCAAATTTTATTCGGTAGAACTTTTTATTTTCTAAATATTCTGAATTGTTTTATGTGAAACAAATCGTTCTACTTACTTCCTATTTCAAACTATAATTTTACTATTTTTTTTATCACCTCCTTACCCTGATTATTTACACGAATAATGTACATGCCACTATTTAAATGTTCGACATTTACTTGTTGCTTTTTGTGTTGAATAATTGTAGTTAAAACTTGCTTTCCTAAAATATTATAAATTGTTACCACAGCGCCTACACTATTACTTAAAACAAAAGCATTACTAACAGGATTTGGGTATAATTTAATTTTATTTAAAACTTTTTCATCAATAGAAAGTGTAGCATTACCAAACACTTCTACTTCAGCTAAATTCATCCCGCCTTGATTTTCTTTTAAAAGTTCGATTTTAACAATTTTACCTGTTATATTTCCTGTATCAATAGTTAATGAAGGGCTAGGCGCTGATGTATATTCTTTCTTGAAAGATTCTCCACCTGCTTCATTAAAAACTGTAACTCTAAAATGACTTAATCTAGCCCCATAATTACCTCCAGTTCTATTAAAAATATTAATATGATCGATAATACTTTCTGATTTTAATTCTACTTGCCACCAAGAATTAAAGTCATCATTTCTTGTATGAGAAACAGATCCACCACCATAATTACCATTTGTATTTCCATCAATCGCCCGTTCTGGAACCCCCTCATAATCTGTAGTTGATTGTGATGCTGTACCATTTAATGCTAAATTTACGGGCTCTAAATCTTCCTTTACTAATAACACATTAATATAATTAAGCTCAAAAGCGTTATCTGCTCCACTAAAAAAAACTTTCATAGACTGTACACCTTTTGTTAATCGTACGGCTTTACCTACTTTAAAGTCTTTCCAATCGGTTGAACTTGTAGAATTAGGTGTTCCGAAAGGGACGGCAACTTCTGAAGTAATATCGTTGCCCCAAAAATTGAATTTAATCTTTCCATTAGCATTTGCTGATGCATAACGAATGTTTATATCATAAGTTCCGTTAGACGGCACGTTTACCGTGTAAGTTAACCATTCTCCATCTTGTATGCTCGTAACATTATACCCGCCTTCGCTACAGGTTTTTACATCTACATTTTCATCAATTCTATATTCACTCCCAGAATTCGTCGTGGTTAAATCATGATATGTTTTGCCTTGTCCTTCTAACACGAAAAAATCAAAGTTTTCTGCCTCGATTGTTACCGGTAAAGTATTCATACTATAATCTGGCAAACCATTTAAATCAAATCCGTTTATTGGATCACCTGGGCTTACTCGTCTATATTTCAACCCACCTAAACCAGGATAATCTGTAGTAGTTAATTGTTCTATACCTATTTCATCTGTTAAAAAATCAAAACCTCTTTCTAACCACTTAGTATCTTCGGCAGGAAGGTTCATTCTGTATTTGTAATGGCCTAAATTAGATTCCAAAGCAGGACCTACTAAAAGATCTGTTCTTCCTCGGTGCCAATCTTCTTCATCTGTATTTTGAGCTAAGTATGGATTAATTTTAAGTGATTTCCATCGTCCTGAACGATCGAAACGTTCGAGGTATTCTCCATTTTCAACTGTTGGTTCCCATGGTGATGGTTGATCTGAAAAACTTTTAACCCAACTTAAATTATAGCGGTACCAAAAGCTAAGCCCTAAAAGCAAACGATTGTTTAAATGTCCATACAGATTTCCGCCTTGGTTCCAATCAATTTCTGCCATAGTACAAAGCGTTGCTACGCCTCCATGAGCATGAGCCTGATCTCGAGAACTTTCTTGACATTGACCATTTTCATATACATAATTACTAATAACTTCATTGTAACCATAATCTGGAATTGTATTTGACATTCCAGTAAAACTGTATTCTTCAAAGTATTCATTTGTAGACTTAAGACCGCTATTCGTTGGTGGCCCTGAAAGGTAAGGCAAATCATCTGCTCGATGCGGTAACCCTTTCAAATATCTTACGGCGCGATCATACATAATTTCATTGTCAAGAAATACCCCCATAGCCATCATAACTCGCATTCCGAAAATGCCTTGATTACCATGACGTGCTGGGTCGCCTTGATAAATATGCCAATACAATGTATGATCACGACTTGCAATGGCCGCAGTTGGAGCCGTAGTATTAGAATACCCAGGATATACCAGCATATCTTTAAATTTTTGAAGTGCAGTAGAGTCCCACCCAGAGTATGTGCTTTTAATAATTTCAGCAGCCTCAATGAGTTTCCAATGGCGACCACTATCAAGTGGAACACTTAACTCTTGTCGTTTAAGATCTGAATATGCTGTAAAAACCTCGATTGCCTTTTCTGCATGTCGAGGATCTTCTGTGATATACCACATTAGTGCATTGTAATAAGCTGTAATGCCATCATTAACTAAAAATTTATTCCAACTTTCGGTTAAAGTTGTCATCCCCTTACTCCCTCCTGCAACTTCAACGTTATAACTCGCGCGAGGATGCGAAGCCAATAGTTGAAAGGAAGAAGCAAAAGGTTCTATTTCTGCTTCTACCATAGCTTTCATTCGATCTAAATCGGATTTCTTATGAGACAAGCCGGGGTGTACAAATTGAGCATGCATGGAAAAGCTCACAAAACATAATAAAAATGTTACTGCGAATAATTTGTTAAAAGTGTAATTTTTTCTCATTGTTTTTAGTTTATTAATTGTTGCTAATATTACAAATAGAATAAAGCATAAACTATAATTTATAATCCTTAATGTTTAAATTATGACTTTTTTTCAACAAAAAACAGTTTACAAAAGTTACTGATTTTAAATAACTTATAAAATAAAAAAAATCCTGCCTTCTAAATTAGAAGACAGGATTTTCAGTCTGAATAATTACTATTTTAAATATTCTACCTTTATTTTAAAAAGAATATTTTTAAGAAAATTATTCTTTAATAATTTTCTTAGTTTAAACTTGATTATCCTTATTAATGTTTAAAGGATATATACCACTTTTTAAGCTACTCAGATCAATCTACTATTTATTTCGTAAAAGCCTTTGTTTGATTACCAACCAACCTTAAATACTATAAACCTCTACACTAGCAGCGACACTACTGGAGCTATTAAGTTTATCTTTCACAGGATTTGGATAGGTTTTAAATTTATTATCACCTACACAACAACACTCCTAAAAAAACTACATATCAACATCTTATAAATGTTAAATAATTTAGTTTGGTTGTTTTTTTAACCAAAAGATCTCCTTAAACAACATCCTGTTTAAGGAGACCTTGGTTTTGTAATAAAAATTTATACTATTTATATTTTTTCTGGAAACATCGCTTCATTAGGATTGCTTTCAAAAAAATAAGGTGAATCTACTGCAACTCTATAATAAGTAACGTAGCTAAATGTACCTTCTGAAACAAAATCAGAAATTATTGTTTCATCTTCCGACTCGTCAACTTCAATTGTTTTTTCAGTACCATCGGTACTACTTGTATAAGTTATCGCTGTTTTTACCAAAAGATTATTTATAACAAGAACAATTTCATTACCATCGTCATCTAATTCAGGATTACCACTTGAATCCATTTGAAATCTTCTATTCGATGTCCAGCTAATCACTACACCTACCTCAGACGGATACGTTACTTCATCATAGTGTCTAGCTTGTAATGATTCTTTATAAGTATCGCCTAGTACTGTTCCAAAAACATCATACTTTATAGATTTATTACCTTCAGAATCTTCTAAATGTACAAAATACTCACTACCGCCTTCTGGTAATTCTAATTCTGTTTGATAAATTTCTGGTTTGTATATCGTTCTATTGATATCAATAACAGTTACTATCTTTTCATCGTCATCGGTTATATCATCATCAAACAAAGTAACCACTGCTTTTTTTATTTTTGGATCTGCGTTAACAAAAACCTTAAATAAAATTTTATTATAAGCCGTGGCTACTGGAGCCACAGAATCTGGCATAGCTAAACTTATTACTTGTTCTGGAACGTATTGTTCGTAGGTTTCAACTAAATCTGTATCACAAGAAATACAAAGTAAAACACCTACAACTCCAAGTCCTATAGAAGTAATTTGTTTTTTCATAAAATTATAAATCATAATTTTCATATTTTAAATTCGTTTCGATTAATTTATTGTCGATTATCACCATAAAACTCTATCTCACTAAGATGTAGTAGTGTAGATTTTCTATCTTGATTCACTTTTTGAACAAACCTGATATAACGTACTTTAGGTGCTTCTGGAGAAATTTCAAAATTAAATCCTGCTTCTGCTGCTTCAATATCTTCAGTAGTATTATCATTACCTGGTCGACCAGAAGGTTTTACAGGTGATGCATCTTCTAATAATAGTGTCCAACCATCTAAACTTCCATCTTCATTTAATGTTTCTCCTCCCCACAAATCAAAAAGATGTGGATTTCCATGACGCCACATGAAATTACCAAGTCGTGGCCAATACTTAAATCTATAAACTTGAGATAAAGCACCTAAATCTATTGTAAACATAGTTACTTCAAGATCTATCCCGTTATAGGACCAATTTTCATATTCAGGTAATTCACCATCAGGACTTGTCCATCCTGAACCGGTATGAAATCCGTTATTACCACTCATTACTCCATCAAAAAGATGTGGAAGCAACCAACCATAAGCCGTTTCGGTATCGTGTGGTTGATATACAGCTTGAAAATTAGCTCTATCGAATAACTCAAGATAACGTGGTGTTAATGTCATTTCTATTTGATCACAAGTATTATTATATCTATCCCTTACTACAAAAACATAATCGGTTTCTCCAGCCTCTTGACCTAAAACCAAACGTTCGCCAACTGGAGCAGATGTATAAACAGCATCTTGAAAAATTAAACTACCACTTGCGTCTACCGAATACACCTCTATGGTTACAAGTCCGGTTTCTGGATTTTCCCAAAATAATTTAATACCTCCATAGTCTTCTTCTGCATAAAGTGTTTCGCACACATATTTATAAGGTGGTTTTTCTGGGTTTATTACTACTGGAGCAACTTCTGATTTTCTTTCTGACTGATCTACTGCATATAATTCTACATTATATTGAGCCGCTTCTGCAAAACCTTCAACTTTTAATGTGTTATTATAAACAGATGATTTTACACTTACTAGCTCTCCACTACCAGTTCTTTGATATTCTGCTACAACATATAACACATCTTCATCATCGGGTAAGTTATATGTTATGTTAGAAGCACCTGCTAAATTTTCGACAGAACTCGCGTCTACAACAACGGCACCAGGAGCAACACCATCGTCAGAAACTAACGAAGTTATTTTATCTTCTTTACAGCTGTAAACAGCTGCTATGCACAAAAGCATAATAAATAATTTTAAAGTCTTCATTATATTTTTATTTATTTGTTAATATTAATTTTAAACTACCAACCAAACGCCTGATCTAAATTAGGGTTTGCCAATATATCTGCTTCAGATATCGGCCAAAAATAATCCTTTATCGAAAATTCGGTAGCACCATAGTTATTAATCTGATAGAAGTTTGTTGGTGTTGCGTCACTATAACTCCAACCATTCATTGGCGTACTATTTAGTTCAACATGTGCTTTAAACCATCTTCTTAAATCCCAAAAACGCTGCCCTTCAAAAGCGAGTTCTATACCCCGTTCTTGATGAATAATATCTCTTAAACCTTCTTTTGTAGTTGGTTTTGCTGGATTGGTTGAATAAGCACTCCAAGCAGCCTCTACACCTTCTAATCCTGATCTTTTTCGCACCATATCAACATATTCGAATACTTGTGGTGATGGCCCTACAGCTTCATTTAAACATTCTGCATATAATAAATAAATATCGGCTAATCTGTAAACTGGCCATGAGTAATTTTCGGCTGTAAACGTATTATTTCCTATTGCCGATTTATAATGTACTAATTTTTTTGGCCAATATCCTGTTTGATTAAACTGTCTATCATTAATATAACCTGATACTCCTCCATTTTTAGCATCTACAGTAAATAAGTCTGTATCGTCTGCTTCATTATTAACATCATAAGACAATATACCATCTCCAGCTAAAGACGCATAGAACCTAGATTCTCTATTTAAATGCAAGCCAATCGTTTCGTAACCTTCTTTTACATAAAACTTATTAGCATCATCTCCAGTAACTAAATCATATCTAGCACCAAAATTATATGCTGGATCTTCGTCCATTGGCACACCATTTTTAGAATAAAACATTTCTGCCATATGTAGAGGTGCAGAATAAAAAGAGTTTACCTGACCTGCAGATTCTGCTGATACGTCTGGATCTATTCTAGCAAAACTAAAACCCTGAATACCATTAGTTGTAGGGTAAGCTTGTCCCCATATAATCTCTTCATTCCACCTATCTGTAATAGCACCTCTTAGATTCATTTTTGTCATAGTTTCATTTGATAAACTATAAGCTGATGTAAATTTATATAAGGTATTACCTGCTTGGTGAGCGTAATCAATAGCTTCTTTAGAAGCATCTGCAGCTAATTGCCATTTATTAGAATCAAAAGTTTGATTAATATAAGGTGTACCTGCATTATTAGTCCATGAAGCGTATACTGAATTACCATTTAAAAGCGGACTTGCGCTAAATGCCAAAACTTTGGCTTTTAACATTGCAGCAATTGGCTTTGTTGCTCTACCCAATTCTTCTCCCTCTAAAACAATTTGAGCAGGTAAATCTTCAATAGACTCATCTAATAAAGATACAATATAATTTACCACATCATCCACTGGATCTCTTTCTACACGAACAGAAAGTACGTCTTCACTAACATCAATATTTTCATCGATAATAGGAATAGGTCCATACATTCTTAATAAGTGATAATGATAATAAGCCTTTAAAAATTTAGCTTCAGCTATCCATCTATCTTTTTCATCGGTGGTCATGTCCCGAACATCATTAATTCTATTAAGGAAAATATTACAATCCCTAAGTGCTATATGTGGTTTATGACGACTTCCGTCTCCCCAATCATCAAATAACGGATTTGCTTTAGATTGCTGCCCTTGAGACAATTGCATTGCGGTCCAAGTTTGGTGCGTCCAAATCTCGTCTCCTCCTACTAACGCCACATTACCATTAACATCTGAAAACTCTGGTAAATAACCATATAAGGTAAAAAAGAACTTTTTAGCATTTGCTCGATTGTTAAAAACCAAATCGAAAGTAGCTACATTATCTGGTACTATATCTATATAACTTTCGCACGAAAAAACACACAAAAACATTATAGAGTATATAATTTTATTTATTTTTTTCATTTTCATTTTTTTATAAATTAATTCTAGCGCCTATGTTCACCGTTTTCTGTAAAGGATAGTTTAATCCATTACCCCTTAACTCAGGATCCCAAAGTTTAAATTTACTCCAGTGCATTAAGTTTGTTCCACTTAAGTATAGACGCACACTAGTTTGTCCAAATACACTACTTCCTTTTTCAAAATTATATCCTAACTCTAAAGATTTTAACCTCATAAAAGCTCCATCTCTCATCCACCATGTACTAGTTTGGTTATTATTTTGCACAGCATAATTAGATAAACGTGGCCATAAAGCGTAAACATCTTGATTTTCTTCCGACCAATGACTATCTGCAAAGGCTTGTAAAATTTGATTTTCTGCTATAGCTCCTGGTAAATAATCACCATTACCATCTGTATCTGCAAAAGGCGTTAAACCTTCTGAATCTATAAAAAATGATACATTATCTAAACCTGCAAAAAATGCAGAGATATCGAAGTTTTTATATCCTAAAGAAAATCCAAAACCGTAACTTACTTCAGCTTGTGTTGGCTCTCCAATTGGCACAACATCTAAACTAGATATAATTCCATCACCATTAATATCGGTATATTTAATATCTCCAGGCATAACTTCCCCAAATTGCTGCTCTGGTGAATTTAATACATCATCATCATCAACAAATAAACGCTCAGCTACTAAACCATAAGATTGATTAAATGTGTTACCTAACTTTGACAGCCAAGGTGTTGCAGATAAATCTGGCTCTTCATAAACAGTATATTCACTATTGGTTTTTACAAAGTTTGCAGTTGCTTGTAACCACCAATCTTCATTAAATTTATGATTCACTAATAAAGTAAACTCAAAACCATTAGACTTCCCTTCACCTAAATTGGCAACTGGTGCTGCTTGTAGTCCTAAAAATGAAGGTATATCAGCACGAGTTTGTAAAATATCTGTTGTGATTTGATTAAAATATTCTGCTTGAAATTGAATCGCATCATTTAAGAAGTTAACTTCTAAACCATAATTTTGTTTATACGCTCTTTCCCATGAAATATGAGGGTTTTCATATCTACTAATAGAAACACCCTCACTTGAGTCTTGACCAAAAGTTCCAAAGGTTGCCCCCGCACCTGAATCATTTAAATTAACATTTGACAAATAGAAGAAACGATCGTTACGACTTCCAATTTGCGCATTACCTACAACTCCATAAGACCCTCTTAATTTAAACCTGCTTATTAGATCTATATTCCAAAAATCCTCATTAGAAACAACCCATGCTGCACCAAGAGAAGGGAAGAAACCAAATCTGTTTTTTTCAGCAAAACGTTCAGACCCATTATATCCAAAATTTCCTTCAATAAAATATCGTCTATCAAAATCGTAAGTAAAACGTCCTGATATACCAACATTTCTACTTGGAAGTGACGATTGTAGATCGGTTGCATTACCATCAACAGATTCTCTTAAAATACCTACTAACAAACCACTAACACTATGTTTTTCTGCAAATGTATTATCATAGTTAAGTGCAGTCTCAAAATAAATATTTCTATTAACAACCCTAGAACCTTCATCCTGTGTAAAACTTAAATATTCCGTACCTCCTAATGGGTTTAAACTTGTTAATGTATAACTATCATCTGCTCTATTGTAGTTATTATCACCAATAGCATAATAATAAGGCTCATATTCTCTAGATATGTTATATGAAGATGTATTTGTGATATTACCTAAAGCTCTCCATCTTAATCCATCTACTATACCACTTAAGTCTTGTTTAACCTGTAAACTTAAAACACTAACAGATCTACTGTAATCACGATATCCTCTTACTAATTCAGCATAAGGATTTAAATAACCAGCTAACTCACCATCTCCTGTATCTACATTACCAAACAAAAGGTGTTCTGTAAATTCATTAGCAGCATCAGCTTCGTAATAAGCAGGATATCTAACAGGATTGGTTCTATTAATCATATTGTATACCTGGTTACCAGTAGGTACTGGTCCTCTATAATCATCTACACTAGTATTCAATTGCACAATCAATTCTGTTGAAGGTGTTAAATCAATATTTACGTTAGACCTTAAGTTGTAAACCTTATTATCAATATTATTATTGTAATTTGCTTTGTTATCCACTTTTAAAATACCGTTATCTTGAGCAACAGACCCAGACACATAATATCTAGCAACTTTACCTCCACCAGATACACTAAAGTTTAACCTTTGATTTCTAGTAAAATCTTGTAACAACTCATCTTGCCAATCCGTAACAGGATATACAAATGGGTTTGTACCAGCAATCGTATTATTTATTTTATTTTGTAAATATGGTAAAGGGCTGTTTATATTAGGGGACAAATTTCTAGTATTAACAGCATCCATATGCAGTCTTAAATAGGTAAGTGGATCTGCTATATCTAAATTTTGAGTTGCTTGAGAAAATGTGGTTTCATACCTAATCGATACTCTAGGTTTACCTAACTCACCCGTTTTAGTTTTAACAGCTATAACCCCGTTTGCACCTCTGGCTCCATAAATTGCAGTAGCGGTAGCATCTTTAAATACAGAAAAACTTTCAATATCATCTGGAGATATTCTCGCCAAATCATCGGCTGTTAATTCTATGTTATCAATCAATATTAGCGGCGATGCATAATTACCAAAAGTAGTTGCTCCCCTGATAAAAAATTCTGCATTATCCGATCCTCCTCCTGGTTCTCCAGAACTTTGAAACGCAATAACACCAGGGACTCTACCAGCAAAAGATGTTGTTAAGTTACTTGATGGTATTTTTAAGTCCTTTGGTTTCACAGTAGTCACCGACCCAACTAAAGCTTCTTTTGTTTGGGTACCAAAACCTACTACTACAATCTCGTCTAAACTGGTAAGGTCTTCAATCATAGTAATATTTATGTTTTTAAAGTTACCAACTTTAATTTCCTGAGTTTTAAAACCTATGAATGATATTACTAAAACTTCACCAGTATTTGCTACTAATGAGAAATTACCATCAAAATCGGTTTGACTCCCCCTTTTGGTCCCTCTCACTATAATATTTACACCCGGCAAAGGCATTCCATGCTCGTCTAAAATGATTCCTGTTACTGTTTGCTGCTGAAAGTCGCTACTTACAACATTGTTTACTTCGGGGAATTTAAAATCTGAAATATCGAACGCTGTTTTCGAGCTAGCATATCCTTCTAAAATAAAAAAGGAACACACGACTATAGATTTAATTATCCTGCGGCTTTTTAGTTTACAAGTTCGCAACGGATAAATTAAAGAATAAATTTTATTCATATTTTTTTGATTTAATAAATTAGTTAATTGTTCTTAAATTTTTTAATAGTTTTTGTTTTTACATAGTTTTAAAAAGTTTAATGGTTAATTGTAGTTATTATTTTATGTTGAATAAATGATGTAGAAAGTTTTTAAGTCTATAAATTATTACCACAATCCTGATAACTTAAAACTATAGCTCACTATTTAAAGTTCACACACATCCTGATATAGAAATTTAATTTTATAAACACCTAAATGACAAAGGCTTATTTTTTTTTAAAAAAAATTCTATTAGCTGTAAAAAGTAATTTGCGGTATTTAATCCTGAAAACTTCGTATGATTTAAATACAAAAAGATTTTATACACAGATTAACATGAACTAAATTTGGCTCTGAGAAATATACAAGGTCTATAAACCGAACCTATCGATTCGCTTGTATTAAAATGCTAATATTAACCTAATAGGTTTCAATTTCACCAAAAAACATGGTGGTTGTTTTTGGTATTAAAAAAAGGTACAGAAAGAATAGATACTGGTTTAATTACTTGTTGAATACTCATACCTAAATAATTAGTATTCATATAGGTAGTCCGAAGTATTGTAATGAAGCAACATATAAAAGACAATATGCCAGCTTCCTTTAAAGTGAATAATATTTTCATTGGTTTAGTTTGATTAGTTATAGCAATATTAGTAATTGAAACAAATTAAAAGTATAAATCATGACTTTATATCTTTAAATTATCATTCAATTTCATAAAAAAATCACATATTACTAATAAATTAAGAGTAAAACGAATAATTTATTAATCCCAAAATAAAAAAAGCCTTACACTCTAAATTGAGTATAAGACCTTTATATAATGACATTATTTTATGGTATTTAATTAATTTGTGGCTGGTTCCATAATCTGTATGGATCATCATTTGCTACCATCTGTTCCAACAACAAAGCCTCCATCTCAGCCAATTTTTCTGCATACTTTGGATTTTCTGCTAAATCGGTCTCCATCTCACCATTCTTATGATGTTCTGGTAAATATTCATTAGGGTTTTTCGCTAAATTAAAAAGTTGAGTTTCTCTCACTGCACCATCCATTACATCGTATTTAATCAATTTCCAATCGCCTTTTTTAACGGTTCTCATTCCTGGTTTTGTTCCTCCTGCATACACACCATACATTACATCTCTAACTTCTTCTTTTTCTCCTTTTATTACGGATGTAAAACTTTTTCCTTGTACCGTTTTTGGAATTTCGATACCTGCCAAATCACATAAAGTTGGTAATACATCTAAAAGATAGATATTTCCTTTTACTCTTTTTCCTGCTTCAATTCCAGGTCCTTTTATAATAAATGGAACACGCCATGTATGTTCGTATAAATTCTGTTTCCCAATTAAACCATGCCTTCCAATAGACATTCCGTGGTCGGATGTATAAATAATATAGGTATTATCTAACTCCCCCATCGCTTCTAACTTACCTAACACTTTACCAATTTGTATGTCTATATTTTCCGAACAAGCATACTCACGTCCTAATTCATTTCTTACCGTATTTTCATCTCTATTTTTCCAAACACCACTTACACGCTCTTCATCTCTAAGATCTGGATGTCCATGAAAAAATGGGTGTTCTTCTAAATAATTATCCTGAAGTTGGGGTTGTTTTTCACTTAAAGCAGGAATCTTATTTTTATCCTTATGGTTTACTGCTCCGTATTTAGCTAATAATTCAGGAGTACCATTTCTTGTATCATGCGGATGCGAAAATCCGAAGTAAATTAAAAAAGGGGCTACTTCTTGGGTTGTTTCTCTTTCTGATAAATAACTTAAAACTTGTTTAGAGTGCCACGCACTTCCACTTTCCTCTGTCCCTCCTCTTTTAGTAGCATCTTTTACAACCGTAAATTGTTTATTGGCATTTGGGTACGAATTTCCTTTTTTACATGTACGCATGGTATTGTAACCTGCATTATTAAAAACAGCACCCATGGTAGAATCTTCTATTTCGTTATATTCATTATTTTTTTGATCTTCTGCACTTTTAGGTAAATTCCAAACTGTTCTACCAGACATAATCATGTGTCTAGAAGGTGTACAAACAGCTCCATTCATAGATCCCATATTTCTTGCCTGATCAAAAACAAGTCCGCCTTTTGCTAACTTATCTATATTGGGTGTTTCTAAAATTGAATTTGGGTCGTATGTTTTTAAATCAAAAGGAGATTGATCATCAACCAAAACAAACAAAAAATTTGGACGCTTTTTTTCTGTTATTTTCTGCTTCTTTTCAGTGCTTTTACATCCTACAAATAAAACTAAGATTGATATAACAAAAAGTAATTTATGCTGTTTGTTCATAAGGTTAATTTAATTATTAATATTATTTTTTAATTACCATAAAATTCTAACATCCTTTGGCCATTGTTTAACATCAGTATATATTTCGTTTCCTTTTTTAAAAGTACTATTCTCTAGAGTAACATCACATTTTAACAATCCCATATCTACCTCTATATTATCAAAAACACTATTGATTATATACGAATCATTAACCGATCTCCACATTGCTCCCCAAGTATTGTTTACAATCTCACAACGATTTAAAATTACTTTTTGAGGTGCATATTTAGGATTTTCTGTATAATGATATTTATCATAATAATTTTCACAAGGAAACCAGAGTGCGACTCTTGCGCATCCTGAAACATGATATTTATGAAAGAAAATGTATCCAGCTTCGTCATGATCTACCTGAATACCATTTGTTTTAGTATCTTTTATAGTGCAACGTTGTGCCAAAACATACTCGCAAGATGTATATTTATTTCCTTTCCCCTTTACAGGATAAGACATATTACAATCAGACTGTAAAATGTATTTGTTATACAAAAAGTATACATTATGGTACAAACCTCCTGCAGACCCATTATATTGAAAATTACAATTATCCATTATAACATTATCAGTACGTTTCATGTGAACACCTTGTGCAGACCAATCTGTAACATCAATATTTTGAAGCATTACTCTTGTGTGCCTGCTTTCGTTTCTACCTCTAAATAGAATACCATTTACTTTCCCTTCTCTTTTTCCTTTAAGAGTTAAATCTTTTATGACTAAATCTGTAACTTGTGGTTTATCTTCAATGTTAAAAGCAGCATTATCTATTCCTTCTCCTTGTAAAAGAATCGTTTTATCTCTCCCTTCTCCAATTAAAGAAATATTACTTTTTAAAGTAATGGTACTGTTTAAAATATGAGTTCCTTTTTTTAGGAAAACAACTCCACCACCTTCATTATAAACCTTGTCTATAGCTTTTTGTATAGATTGACCAGGTTTAACCTCTACAACATTTTGCAACCATTGTTTAGGATAGTCTACATGTTTAAAATCATCATTCCATTTATCAGACATTACAGCATATACTTCTTGCTCTATAGTTACTTTAGTATATGCAAATGCTTTTTTTTGTGCATTTATAGATGAAATTAATCCTATAAAAGCGATAACAAAGAAATGTTTTATGTTTTTAATCATATTCAATTATTATGATGACTATTATAAATACTTAGCAATTACTTCTGCTACTTTTTTACCTTGCTTAATTTTACCTAATTCGTTATAATGAACGTTTCCTGGTTCTTGTTCCCATTGTTTTCTATTAGGTTTTGTAAATGTATAAAGGTCGTTTATAGCAATATTCGGATGATTTTCTAAAACCTCTAAAGCTGCTTTATTAAACTTAATACTATCGCCAGCAAAACGTCCTTTTGCTTTTTCTGGAACCGGTGTTGTTGTAGCAAAAATCAATGTAGCTTTTGGATAATTTCTATTTAAATAATTACAAACCTCCTCTAAATTTGTTTTATATTTTTCTATGGATGAAACTTGTTTTCCATTTTTATTTAGATGTTTTCCTTTAAGATATTTTAAATCATGTAAGCCAACATTAAAATGAATAATATCCCACTTAAACTTCCATCCTTTTTTTAAATTTGGTTGAAACATGGTCCTTTGCATTTTATCCATATTTGGGATAAAATTATGACTAGCTCCTCCATTTTTAAACAACCGAATTACCGTAGCTTTCTCTTCTAAAATTTTTTTAACTGTAGATGAATATCCTATGGAAATAGAATCGCCATAAATAAGTACATTGGGTTTTCTTCTTACAGGATTTACATATTTAAAAGCATCTGTTTTATAAACCTTACCTATTTTACCACATAATTGTTCCCAAGTCTTTTTACAAATCTCATAATCTGTTTTTTTAGCATAACTTTCTGCAAAGACTTTAGGTGTTACTAAAACTCCTAAAATACTTGTTCCTAAAATTTTTGTAAAATCTCTACGTTTCATCAGTAATACTAATTATTTAGACCATACTTTAATTTTATTCTTGCCTAATTTTAAATTATTAAAAGGCCCAACTAAAGGAACCTTAGTCGTTCTTGCTTTTCCAAAATAATCTTCGGTTAAAGTGATAGGCGAACCATCTACATTTTCGAAAGGAGTTTCTGTTTGCAATGCCACTCCCATTAATTGAGTATCTACAATATTCGTTTTTACATTTGCAAAACTTTCATCAACAGTAATATTTAAATAATATCCGTCTGCTTCTTCAGTTAAACTAATATTTGGGTTTAAGTTTCTATTCTCTATTTTATTGCTATCAATATTAGAGGGTAATGCTTTATTTAAATACAAATTACCATCAATAAACGTCGGAAATTTCTGTTTGTTTGCACGATTAAGACTTCCGTTAAATTTCCATTTATAAGAAGCATCCGGAAAATCATTATAAACATTTAAACCATGTTGTTGGCTACTTTGTAAACTATCTTTATCTGATGCTAAGATGTTATTATAAAAACGATCGTCTCCCAGAATAATAGTCATTAACCCCATAACCTGCGTAGAATGCGGAAAATGATATTGTGTAAATCGATTTCCGGCAGAACGAGTTTGTACTTTACCTGCCATTAAATTATTTGCAAACGTAGTACCTTGAGATGCGTTTAATAAAGAAATTTCTGATAATAAAATATTGTTATCAATAATCATAGGTCCATGATTTACTTCTACAAATAAATCTTCGCTTGCATCATTATTATACAATAAATTTCCAGTTACTCTTGCTCCTTGTGCTTGCCAATCTAGCCAAATACCTCTGTGATTATCATGAATAAAGTTATTTTTGATAACTACATCAATAGCTGCATGTAATTTTATGCCTCCAATTTCCCAACCACCAAACTGTTTTTTAACGTTGATATTGTAAATATGATTATTACTAATTTCACTAAATACACATCCTAAATGACCAATAATTCCGCCTTGTTCACAATCTTTAATGGTATTATTTCTAATAATATGAGAACCAATCATTTCTTTAGACCAACCTAATTGTAATGCTTTAAAAACAACTTCCCTTTCTCTTTGTGTACCATGCTTTTTCTTATCGTTAATCCATAAATTTTGCCCAGAAGCTCTTTCTTTCCCAATACTGATTCCGGTACATTTAGAGTCTGAAATTAGGTTGTTTTCAATGATCCAACCTTTACTCCAATTCGGACCAATTAACCCACCTTGTTCTGCTGTTGGTGGTGCCCATTGTGTTGCAGCATGACTCATTTTAAATCCACGAACTGTTATATAATTTATCCCCGTTACTTTTGGAAAAAAAACGGTGGATCTTACATTTATTTCTACCAATTCTTTATTAGGATTATGCCCTTTAAAATTGGCATAAATTGTAGTCGTTTCTTCATTACTTTTACAAAACCATTTATATTTTGACCCTTCTGTATCTACTGCTCTTTTTAACGGAATTTCTTCAAAAACCTTAGACAAGCTATCTATTTCATACAAAGATTTTCCGTTGAGATATACTTCTCCTAAATGATGCTCTCTTCCGTATTTTTCTGTTAACCAATCTCCTTTTAAAATTTCTTGATAAGGATTAAAATCGCCAAACATTTTGTTGCTTAACACAACTTTCCATACATTTCCTTTACATTTTTTCCACGTTTTTATTTCCTCAGAACCTTTTATCCAAACGTCTTCGTTTTCTGCTGCTTGATAAACAATTCTACTAATATTATTAAAACCACCGTTAAAAGGGTTTATTCTCTCTCTATAAGTACCTTTATGTACTGTAATAACATCACCTGGCAATGCAATTTTAGCTGCTTTAGAAATTGTTTTAAAAGGATAATCAATACTTCCTTTATTAAAATCATTACCACTAACAATGCTAACATGGTACTCTGTTGCATGCAATAATGATGATATTGTTATTAAAATTAAAACAATTATTTTTTTTAATATTTTCATACTTATTTAATATGTTTAAATCTTCTCTATTTTAGCATAATAAGCACCTATTTCAACATCATTATCTAAGGTAAACCAAGTTTCTAAGTGCGTTTCTCCTTTTTCTAATTCTACCGTATATTCTACAAATTCTGATGTTAAATCTACTTCTTTAGACATATCTATATTCTGAATTTTAATTCTAGAATTTTTAATAACCAAAGCTTTTCCTTTTTTACTAGCACTTACACTCGTACCTTCTAAAGCAGGACGAATAGGAGCCTTATCTCCTAACGCTAAATGTGATTCTTCTGGCCAACGACGTAGTTTTATAGAATATGTACCAGCTTCTTCAACTTTTACGCGCCAAAAACCGTTGTTTATTTGTCCTTGTCTAATATGATCTTGTTTCCAAGGTGTAAAAGTATCTGTATGCCAATCATGACAAAATAAAGTAGTAGGGTTTTCTGCTTCATTACCAACAATAAAATATGGTTTTTCTACAAAAGTAGGAGAAATTTCTGCCCACCATTTATCATATTCTGCTTTGTATTTTGCTACTTTTTCTGGATATTGATCTGCAATATTTGTTCTCTGTTCTGGATCTGTATCTAAATTATACAATTCTGTTCCTTCTACCATTCGCCAATTTTCATGCATTAAAGCGGTACGTTTCCAAGGAATAGGATCTGTAGAAAATTGCGTATTTACGTATACAATTCTATCATCAAACTTAGA
The DNA here is from genome assembly GCF_011378915.1 of Polaribacter sp. 20A6. Taxonomy (NCBI): domain Bacteria; kingdom Pseudomonadati; phylum Bacteroidota; class Flavobacteriia; order Flavobacteriales; family Flavobacteriaceae; genus Polaribacter; species Polaribacter sp. 20A6. The sequence goes on along the minus strand of NZ_WTPZ01000001.1, from coordinate 576,722 downwards.
ATCATCACCTTTCATTAAAGGCACTAAACTAGAACCATCAAACTTTAAATCTTCTTTTACTTCTAACTTACATAAATCTATCAAAGTTGGTAAAATATCATAATGAGCCGTTAATGCATTTATATCTTTTCCTACATTTATTTTTCCGTCTTTCCAATGGATAAAGAAAGGGACACGGTGTCCGCCTTCATACATACTTGCTTTTACACCACGCATTCCTGCATTGTTTCCTTTTTCTATAAACCCATCTAATCTGTCTTCTCCTTTTCCCATTTTACTTCCTGCTGAAGAACCATTATCCGCAGTAAAAATTAAAATAGTATTGTCCATTAAATCAATTTCTTTTAAATAAGTTACTAGCTTACCAAGATTTTCATCAATATTAGCAATCATACCGTAAAAGGCAGGATTGGGAATATTTTCATTGTTTTTATATGGATCTGAATATTTATCATCTACCCAATATGGAGAATGTGCAGCATTTGTAGATAAATAACAAAAGAAAGGTTTGTCTTTTTGATTACCTATGTATTTCTTAGCGTTTTCGAACCAAACATCTGTACAGTAACCTTCAAATTGTTCTGGTTTACCATTATGAATATAAGTATCATTAAAATAATCATTATTCCAATAATCCATTGTTTGGCCAACTCCACCTCCGTTATTCATTAAAACCTCATCAAAACCATTGTCTTGCGGACGGAAAGGATAATTATCACCTAAATGCCATTTACCAAACATAGCTGTATTATATCCATTTTCTTTAAAAATTTCGGCCATAGTTTTTTCTCTTTCGAGTAGTAATGAACGTCCTTTTATGGTAAAAAACACACCAGTTCTATAATTATGATGCCCCGTCATCATTGCTGCTCTTGTTGGCGCACAAGTAGGACTTACGTGATAATCTGTAAGTCGTGTACTTTTACTTTGTAAAGCATCTATATTTGGAGTTTTAATTTCTTTATTACCCAAGGCAGCAATATCTCCGTAACCAATATCATCTACCATAATTAAAATTACATTTGGTTTTTTACTCTTTTTTTCTTGTACTTTTTCTTTAGTTGAACAAGATAGAAAAGACAAAATAAAACAATACATTATAATACAATATGAAATATTTTTTATCGGTTTTGAACACGTCATTATTAACAATTTTTATTTAAAATTAAAAATACTAATTCGCTAAAATAAAAGCTTACCACAAATTTAAAAATACTCTTTTTTAATCTTTATATACTATACTCAATATTGTTAACTTATAGCCCATTTTGGGTTTTAAGCCTTGTATATAATATAAAAAACAAAAAGACTGTCTATGTCAAGACAGTCTTTTTTCTTATTCAGTTTTCACTGAATTCCCAACAAATAACTAATACTTTATTTTAAATTTATAACTCTAAAATCTCCTGCACTAAATTTCTTTTCTATGTTATTTTGAGTAATTACTACAGGTACTTCATTGTGCAAAAATACTTGTCCGTTTTTCACTTCTAAAACAACATTACCTAAAGTACTTGTACTAATTGTGTAACCTTTTGCTTTTAAAATATTTCCTTTTCCCATAAAAAGGATTACATCTCCGTTTTTTTCTTCTCCAACCAAAGCATAAGAAGCATCAGAAACCATCCCTTTATAGTTTGCTTTATATTGATTTTTAGATGAAAAAATAAAATCTTCTCTTTCTGATTTACTAGTGATATGTAAACCTACAAATTCTTTATTATTCTTTTCGTCCTCAAAACTTTCAATACTTTTAATACTTTTTCCTTCCGTTGATGTAAATGGTTCGTAAACAGACACAAAAGGATGTTCCCAAGCTTCTCCATATTGACGAGCAGTTAACGTTAAATAAGGAGCATTACTTACATCATAAGGTAAATTGTGCTTCTTAAACGCTTTGTTTGGTGGCGATTTTAATGAGAAAATCTCGCGGCCTTCTGTGCCTTTCATCCAAAGATTCATAAATACATCTTCTTGTCCTTCTGGTCTATCAATTTTCCATTGCGCTTGATAATCCTTATCACTTTTAATTGATTTTTTATCCCACTGATAATCAAACGCATATAAATATCCGCCGGCAAAAGCCATTTCTTCACTAGGTGTAAGATCTAAAGGTTTTCCTAAAGCATCCATAACTTGCATACTTTGTCCTAAATTATGATAAAAATAATCGTGAAATTTATCTCCTTTACGTTGTTTTTTAGAACGGAAAATATCAATATAATATCCTGTTGTTTCTCCTGATTTAATAGTACTTACTATTCTATTTTGGTCGCTACGTGTTTCTGGTTCTAAAAAATAAACATCAGAAAAAGTAATGTTTTTGTAGTAACCTTCTTTCTTTTCTGATTTTGGGTACTCTGCCATTAAATCAAAAGCATGATTACTAAACATTTCTGTGTACGACGAAACTCCGTCTACCATAACCGTATTATGTGCCGGAAACTGAGAGTAAAACTCTAAATAAATTGGTTGTAAATAACCTGCTCCTTTACCAGGATCTGCACCTTGCACAAAGCCTTTACCATACAACTCTAAGTTAATTCCGTTTGCATGCATGTGGTTACCCAACGAAGCATTTAAAGAAGCCATCATTCCGTTTTTACCACTTCCCATACGCTGTACATGCCAACTTACATTTGGCGCATAAAATGTTTGTGTTATATAATCTTTTATATCTGCAGTTTTATATTTCTTATTTAATTCTAAAGGTTTAGCAGCAAAAAAAGAAGAAATATTAGCTTTAGGTTTCCTTTTGCTTTTCGTTTTTTCTGAAGTATCTTCGAACAAACGATACATTCCTGTAAATTCTTCTTCTAATTCTTTATCACCATTTTTCTGAGCAATACGAATCATATTACTTATTGCTTCTGTGTAAATTGGTCCATAAGTTGTATCTCCAAAAGCAACTATTTGTCCGTTAGGAAATAAATATTGAGGCAACATTTTTACCGCTTTATTTATGGTTGGTGTGTATGGTAAAATATTATGATCGAAAGTGTTATCAAAATCATTAATAAAAGTAGTTAGATCTTTCGTCACACCTTGAGAATATCCCGGGCATTCTGCCCAAACACCTGTTTCTTTATCATAACCAAAATCCATAAACTTGTTAAGAGACCATTGGCGTGCAGACGTAACATTTAAAATATAATTGATGTAATATTCTCGTCCTTTTTTGTCTTCATAGTTTTTATCATCTTGTAAAACCATGGCAGCTTTTAAAATGGTTTTTGCTTGATGAAGGTTCCAGTTATTTTGTGGTACTCCGTTTTTTATAATTTGATCTGTCCACCTTTTAATAGTCTTATCATACATTGCAATATCTTCTGGATGGTTTTCTTCTATATATTGATGTAAAAAATCATACAATTCTGCAATATTTTTCAGCGTTCCTTCATGAATTACTTGAAAATTTGTAAAACCTACTAATGTTTGAATATGACCATTCATTAAATCGATTGGCTCACTTCTGTAAGACATTCCTTCCATATAGGTATGAAAAACATCGTAAGAAAACTTAGCAAATCGCTTATCATTTTCCAACCAATATAAAAATGCTGCATCACGAGATAAGCTAATAATATTGTCGTTAATAGTATAAATTGCTCTACCAGTTTTAGAAATTTCGGCCCATTCAAACGGATTTCCTTCTTTACTTCTATTAGGTAAATACAAACCACGAGGATCATCCATATATGGTAAAATATCTCCTAATTTTGGTACACCATAATTTGATGTATAATCCCTAGAACCTACAAAGCGTACTGTTGGTACTGGTGCTTCTCCGTCTGCGTGAGAATAATTAATTCCGTTAACATAAACGTTGGTAGATTTCGTTTTCCAATACATTTGCAAACGAGAAACAATCCATTCCGGATCATTTACATGACGTTCTACATGCTCATCTATTCGATTATGAATTCCTGCTAAAACATCAGTTGCCCAACCTTCTTTTTTTATCGTCTTTTTCAAATCTTTTTTACCAGATTCTGTAACATACAACCTCGGATATCCTTGTTCTAAATTTGTTGGAACCGGTATTGTATTATTTGTTTGTGCATGTAGTTTAACTACAAAAACGATACATATAAACAAAACTAGATTCTTTACTATTTTACTTCTCTTTTTATTTACACTTATTTTCCTTGAAAAATTATTCATATTATATGCTCTCTTATGTTTTGATTTTAACAAAAGTATAAATTACTTTAATTTAAATGCAATATCGTTTAAAAGACCTACTTGATATATAAACTATTGCTCAATAAGTATAAATTATGTATTATTTTAAAACAGTTAATTCTTAGAATTAAAATATTGCTATTAATTATCTAATAATTAAGTTTAATTTTTCAGATATAAGATATCTCATTATTTATAAGTATTTATCTAACTATGTGTCAAAAACAACAGCTATTCAATTACTATATAATCTTATATGTTTAAGTACTTAAAATAAGAACTCCTAATACCAAAATATGGATTAGGAGTTCTAAAATAAAAAAAACAAGATTTTTATTATTTCTTTAAACCCTAGTAATGTGAAACTGGGCTATTAAAAATACTTTAACGATTATTAACGGTTGAACTTTTTATCTTAATTTTAAATAATTATTTTTTAATAATTTTCTTAGTAATAAAAATATTGTTATTAGTGAATCTTATTAAATAAAGACCTGCCTTTAATTTATTTATGTTGATAGACTCGTAATTGTTTAAAACTTCTTTTTTTAATAGTAATTCACCTAACACATTTACAATTTCCATTCTTAAACCTTCCCCATTTGATATGTGTAATACATCAGATACAGGTAAAGGATATAAATTAATATTATTACCTAATTGAGAATTGGTGCCTATTGATAATGTGTTTTTGGGGCTTAATCTAAACCAATCAATATTCCAACCTGGAGCATCAATATCAAGTCGCATAACCTGTTCTCCTTCTTTTAATTCAATTCCAGTAGCTGAAGAAACGATATCCCATGTTTCCCATCCTCCTGTTAAAGGAAAACTTAAATTATCGACTTTAACTCCATCTACCTGTAAACTAAGACTACCTCCTTCTGAATTGCTGGCTATTCTATAATCAACTAAATAGGTTCCCGTAGTAGGAACATTAACGGTATATAATAGATAATTACCCGTAGTAGTGTTTCCCATATATGTATCACCACCTCCTGTATATTGTTTTAAACCTGAATTTGTAGTGTTATCTTCTGCTTGAACAACAAGTGCTGATCCTGCCGAATTTACTTGAAAAATTTGTGTTTCGATCACTGCATTATACAACTCATTTCCTTCTTGGGTTGCCGTAATAGTAGTTGTTCCAACTCCGTTTATTTGTAAAGTTCCATCAACTATACTTGCTACATTAATATCTGAACTACTAAAAGAAACACTTAATCCAGAACTTGCAGTTGCTACTACTGGAACATTATCACCTCCTATTTCACCAACAGGAAATGGATTAAAAGTTATCGTTTGATCAAACTTTTCAGCTAAAGTTACACTAATGTTGTTTAAATTAAATGAATTACTAACTCCTCCAACAAGTATTTTCATACTTTGAACACCTTTATTAAGAGCAACACTACTGGCAATAGCTAAATCAGCCCACGTTTGAGCTCCACCTGTTGAAGGTAAAATAACATTTCCAGTTTTATCAACTCCTCCAAAAAGTACACTTATTTCTCCATCCCCACTTATTCCTGCATAGTTAACTCCAATATTGTATTCACCATCTGCTGGAACATTAACTGTATATGTTAAATACTCACCTGTTTCCATGTTCTTAATATTATATCCACCTGTAGAACAAGCTTCTATATCAACATTATCTTCTATTCTGTATTCACTCTCTGAATTATTAGAACTTAAATCACTATAAATTCTTCCTTCACCAATAATAGGCGAATAATCAAAATTTTCTACCTCGATAGTCATAGGTAATACATTCATAGCATAATTTGGCAAGCCATTATTTAAAAATCCAACAATAGGATCTCCAAAACAACCATCAGGACGACGGAAATTTAAACCTCCAAAGCCTAAATATGCTTGACCATTTGGTGCACTTTCAAATCCACCTGTTTCCTCTATAATATAATCTCTAGTTCTAACAATCCATTTTGCATCTGTGTCTGCATCTTTTAAACCTCTACCAACATAGTGAGCTATTGGTAACTCCCACATATGTTCGTTTAAAAACTCTCCTCTTGTCAACCTATCATAATTCTGATCATTATTTGGATTGATTTTTAATGACTTGGTAAGTCCACTAGAAGATATACGTTGAGCAAATTGAAACTCTCCTTCTCCAATTTCTGGTTCCCAAGGACTTGTTTGATCAGGATAAGATTGACGATATGATAAATTATACCTTTGTGTATATTCAAGTCCTAATAACAAACGTGAGTCTAAAAGTCCCCAAACATCATCTCCTTGATTCCATGCCATTTCTGCAGTAGCACATAACAAACCAATACCAAAAAATGTGTGTACTTGATCTCTAGAACTTTCTTCACACTGCCCAGTATTCCATATATAATTTCCTAAATACGCATCATAGTGATAATCTTCATCAGTAACATTATCAAAATTTCGGTTATATTTAATTCTATATTCCCACTGATCATCTATGGTAGTAGTTGTTGGAGGACCAGGGTTGTGAGGTAAATCATTAGAATTATGAGGAGCTCCTGTTACATAACTTAATGCACGATTATACATCGTTTCATTATCAAGAAATATCCCCATTGCCATAACTGCACGAATACCTGCTATTTCTTGGTTTCCCGCTGAGCCACCTGTACCAAACATATAAGCACTCCAATACCAAGTAGATGTTCCAGAAGAAGGAGCAACTGTTGTACTATAACCAGGGTATACTAACATTGCTTTAAACATATCCATATCAGTAGTTGACCATCCTGAATATGTACTCTTAATTATCTCTGCAGCTTCAAGCATAATGTATATAGCCGAAGTATGCAATGCACGATCCTCAACATCCGTTAGTCCGGTCCAAGCCATCATAGCTTCTATAGATTTTTCAGCATGCCGTGAGTCACCTGTAAAGTACCATTGTAAGGCATTGTAGTATGCTGCTCTACTATCATTATCAAAAGCAGAGTTTTTAAATTCATATTTTGTTATAGATGTATCTCCCTGAACTTTATAATTATAACTTGCTCTAGCATTTTTCGCCATTTCTTGATATGTTGAATACCAAGGATCTAATTTAGCTGCCACTTGATATTTCATCCTTTCTAAATCGGATATTTTATGGGATAACCCAGGATGTACAAATTGAGCATTTGCAAAAAAACAAAACCCAATAGCAACAAATGATAATAATACTTTTTTCATGTCTATAGTTTTTTTAATTAGATAATACCATTACTTCAATATTTTAATGATACTAATGTTCTTTCAAAAATATATTTTTTCACAGCAGAACCACATAAAACATAGCTCATTACCAATAACTTATAGTTTATTTAAAACAAAACATCATGAAACTCTTGACTTTATATAAATAAAAACCAGAATAGCGAACTACTCTGGTTTTAATTAATCATTACATCTTTATAAAACTTTTTTTATATATCCTTCTTAACATAATTATAGTAGACAGCTCCAACCATTTGTCCAGATGAGTCATAAAACCAAGTCTGAATAAATGCAGGACCTTTTGGTAGGTCTTTAATCGCAAACTTTACTCCATCTGCACTTGAATTTGCTTTTTTAGTTTCATCAACATAAACAGTATCTCCATTCCAAATTTTAATACGTGCACTTACTATTGGCAAAGCAATTCCTGCTCCTGCAGATGTTATTGTAGTTTCCTTTTCAATCTCTTTTGGCCAACGACGAAGGTCAAAATTATAAGTTCCAGATTTTTCAAATTCAACAGCTATAAAACCACTTCCAGTTGCTCCTTTTTTAACAGCATCTTGGTCCCAAATTACGGTTCCATGAAAATCCATTGCATGTAAATCTGATTTTGGCTCCGCATCACTTCCTAGAATGATTCTTGTATATTCAGCTGACCTCTCATCTACAAGTTGCCACCATTGTTCATATTCTTCTTTTAATTCTGATATTATAACCTTATTTGCAGGATTTTTAATAACATCTATTTTCTGTTTTTCATCAACCAAAACATCATATAATTCCCAATCTACATCAGCACTATTTCTTATTAGACGCCATTTATGAGTGATAACGTTTCCACTCCAAATATCTTTTTTAACGGATAGTTTTTTATACTTTTCGGGAAACTCTGTCCACATATCATTAATTATAACAGCTCTATTTTTATATTCAACAGGATCATTTGACGGATCTGTATCTAAAAATGATTTAAAACTTTTCCCTCTAATTTTTAACTTTTCGGGTCTGTTTGGTACATCTTTTAAATCTAAAATATCCATAAATGTTGGCAACCAATCTATATGCGCTGTAAGTGCCGTTACTTCTCTAGCTTTTCCTACTCCACCTAGTCCACCTTTTTCCCATCTTACAAAAGAAGGCACACGAGTTCCACCGTCATAATTAGAACCTTTTCCTCCTCTTAAAAAAGTACCGCCACCATTATCTGTCGTAAAAATTAAAATGGTATTATCTGCAATTCCTTTATCGTCTAAATATTGCATTAATCGTCCCATATTTTTATCAATATTTTCAATAGTAGCTGTTTTAGCACCAATACCTTCTCTGGCGTCTGGAGGTGTTACGTGAGGTGCATGTGCCGTACCTAAAGGAAGGTATACAAAAAAAGGTTTTTTCTTTTCAATATTAGCATCCATAAACTCCATAGCACGATTAAAAAAGAAATTATTAGTAAATGCACCTTTAATTCCATCATCTTCATCTGTCATTTTAACCAATTCATCATTTACCCAAATACTCGCATGATTGTTGGTGTTGTTCCAATAATCTGGTTGTTGTCCTGTACCTCCTCCTTTTATCCAGGCCACATACTCAAAACCACGATCTTTAGGTCTAAAAGGATAATTGTCTCCTAAATGCCATTTAAAAAACAAACCTGTAGCATATCCATTTGCTTTAAAGATATCTGCCATGGTAATTTCATCTGCACGCATCATATTTCTACCATTAATGGTATGCCAAACCCCAACAACATCACTTGGTCTTCCTGTTAAAAGAGCTGCTCTTGTTGGCGAACAACTTGGTGAAACATGAAAATCTGTTAAACGTACACTTTCTTTTGCAAGGCCATCAATATTAGGGGTTCTGGGTCCATTATTTTTATAAAATGAAAAAGCATTGTGGCTAATATCATCTGGCATTACAAAAATAACATTAGGTCTATCTTGTGCAAAAGTTGTAGCAATTGCCATCAATAATAAAGTGAATGTTGTTATTATTTTCATGTTCTTAATATTTAATAATTTTCTTAATTATTTTAAATGATTGATTATTTGATAAGGAATAACTTTTTATACTTAAATATTTTTTAATACTATTTGTTCTCTAGTTTTTTAATTATAAACTAAGAATTGAAATACAATAACTTTTTTTTAATAACCTATTTTTAAAACTCGTTATTTATTGTTTTTAAAAACGAAAGCACATAAACTTTCTGCTGGTAGATCTACAGCATACGTTTTTCCTTTTAACTCAATGTTTTGAGTAGTTGCAGCAGTTTCATTATTTTCTAAAAACACCACCACTCTATCTTTATTTTTTACAGCAATTGCTTTCTTATTTTCGGGTGTATTTACAATCAAACTTTTATCTCCTGGACGTATGTATTGGCTTAATAAAGAAATTGGTGCATAATCTGCATTATAGGTTATTACATCTTTTTCTCTGTCAATATTTATCAAACTATTTTGTTTCCAACCCCAACCGCTTGTGCTAGTTTCATTTAAGATAATGTTCCAATAGCAGTAGTTTTCGCTTCCATAGTTTAACCAAGTTGCAATTTCAGAAAATCTATTTCGAGCCTGCTTCATAGAGTTATCTCCATTTTCACATCGCCCTTCTGTGTGCATTATCTTAATATCTGGATGGTTTTCTTTCAACGTTTTCAAAGTTGAAGATGGAGCATATTGTAAACCTACTCCTACTACATCACTAGCTTTTTCTAAAGACATAAATTTTTGAGCATCTTTACGTTTTCCTCTAAAACTTCCTGCCCAAATTTCTGTATCTATATTTGATTCTTTAAATTGAGGAATGATATAATTTGACACTAAATTTGCCATTTCTTCTGGTTGCATATCATTACCAGGATATGTAGGGTTCATATCCGTTTCGTTCTGAATAATCAACCTATCTAAGTTAATACCGTTTTCTTTATATGCTTTAATATACTTTGCAAAATACAAAGCATACGCTTCATAAATTTTCGGATCTTTTCTTAAAGTATTTTTCTCAAGATTGGTATTTCCACCATCCATTGTTCCTGATTCTTTCATCCAACCTGGAGGACTCCAAGGTGAAGCAAACATTTTTAAATCAGGGTTTACGTTATATGCTGCTTGTAAAAATGGAATTACCGACGACTTTTCTCTTTCAATAGAAAAGTTTTCCATTTTATAATCTTCAGGAATTTCACTATAACTATAAGCACTCAATCCAAAATCAGACGAACCAACAGCTGTTCTACAATTAGATAAACCAGAACCTTCTCTTATATTAAAAAGTGCATTTGATAATTCTTTTTGGTTTTCTAAAGACAAACTTATGTAAGCCTCTCCGCCCATTTCATTAAACGCACCACCGATTCCACTCAAGTTTTGATGAATAACACTATCCAGCTCAACCTTAAAACTAAGGCTTCCTTCTTTTTTAGAAATTAAGTCTATATTTTTACTTTTTACAGGTTGTGGACTAACGATTGTTCCGTTTGCTAATGTTACGTAGTTTAATTCTAATTGATAATCTTCTTGTTTTTTACAACTAGTTGCTATTAAACTAACAACTAATAAGAGACTAGAAAATCTTAATATGTTTTTTTTCATGCTTTAAATTTTTAGTTCAACGCGTTTAAATATAACTCTTCAGTCTTTTTTCTTAACTTTTTAAGAGTTGTTATATATTCTTTATTATTTGCTAAATTATTTTGTTCTAACGGATCTTTTTCTAAATCGTATAATTCTTCAATTTTAGGAGAATGTTCATAGTAAACAAAATATTTATATCGATCTGTTCTAACTCCATGACTGCGATAAGATTTATTTTGGTTGATTAAATTTTGATTAATTTCATCTACATTTTCTTTATAACGATGGTTAAACATTTCCACCAAAAAAAGATCTTCCATAAATACGGCATCTCGCCATTGAGACATGTCTTGTGTTTTATTCAAAATTCTACTAAAATCTTTCCCTTGCATACTTTTTGGTGCATTAATTCCTGCAAATGATAAAATGGTAGGTGCGATATCTACTGATGAAATAAGTGCATTTTCCCTATAACTTTCTTTCTCTTTAGATACTCGTCCGTCATAAATAATTAAAGGTGCTTTTACAGATTCTTCATATAACAAACATTTATCAAAAAGTCCGTGAGAACCTTGAAATCGTCCGTTATCACTCGTATAAATAATAATAGTGTTTTCCAACATTCCTTTTTCTTTCAATTTTTTCATCAAAAGACCAACTTGATCATCAACACTATAACCTTGTGTTGCGAAACGTTGTACTAATTTCTGATACAATTCTGGAGTTGAAGATCTTTCTTTATGTAAACGAACACCACGTGCATTTTCTTTAACAACTGTTGGTAGTTTTTCATTTTCTCCTTCTTGCCAGTTTTCTGGCACCGATACTTCTTTTCCTTTAAATAAATTATAATGTGGCATGTACACATCTTTATCGCTATCGTGTTTTACAGCATAAAAACTAACCGAAAGACAAAATGGTTTATTTTTAGGTTGTGTTTCTATAAAACGTAACATTGCCTCTCCAGTTCTTAAAGTTCTTCCAGAGTTTTGTCTCCCTTTCTTATAAATTTCTTTTAAGCCTTTATCATTTTCTGGCCAAGTGACAACACCATTTCTATCGTGCGTTTCACTACCTGCAAAAAAGTCAAAAACGTTTCCCATCTCCTTTTTGTAATAATGTTCTTTTTGAGTGCTGGGGCGAATCGTTTCTTCTGTTACTGTAAAACCAACCTTACCAATAAAACCTGTACGATATCCTGCTTTTTTAAGTATTGATGGATATCCATTTGCAAAATCAGCTTGAGATAAAGTATAATCTGTAGGTGCAACAAATCCTACTTTATGGTTTGAATTGTAACGCCCAGTCATCATTGTAACACGACTAGGCATACAGATTGCAACGGCATAATAAGCTTTATCAAAGACAACACCTTCATTTGCCAACTTATCAATATTTGGTGTGTTAAATTCAGGTTTTCCATAAGCGCCCATATTATCCCAACGTTGATCATCTGTCATCAAAAAAATAATATTCGGTTTGTCTTGAAAAAATGCAAATAAGTCTATTGATTGTGTGAATAATAAACAGGAAATCACCAATAATCGCATATACTTTTTTATTTTTTTAAATACTCCATTATTATTTAGTTTTAGAAATTTATTCATCATAAACATAACCTATAATTTATTTTACTTTTTCTAAAACTGAACTTATACCTCTATACATTAGTGTCCGATTAATATTTTTTTAATTTTACAAACCTTTTAAAATGAGATATTTACGTGTTTTTTTTTTTAATATAATACCCCTTGCTTTTTTAAAATAAATTTATTTAGAAAAGGCAGACTAACTTTAATTTAAGTTACATCTCTTTGTTACGCAGTTAGAGTCAAGTCTTGGTTCTCGATTCTAAAAGCGAAGCGGTCTTATGTCTTTTATCGGACAATATTGATCTCTATATTTATTTTTCTGATTTATGAAGCTCTAAAATGTGATTAGTTTCTCCTTCATCCGTTACTTCTCCTACCGATACTCCTGTATTATTTTTACTATTATCATCTAAAACAACAGGATAATTAGTAAAGTTATGTAACACAATGTTTGATGCAGAATAATTTTCATCTTTCCCTAAAAGCCCAATTGTTTTATTATCTCCTCCTAAATTAATTTTAAGATTTTGATCTGCATTTTCAATAGCATTTCTCAAAATAATTTTATGATTTTTTCCTATAATAATAGCAGCATGCCCACTCCCATTATAAGATTTCCCCTTGTAAGGCAGTAATGTAATTTCAGCATTCATACCTTCGTCATTAGGGTAATCTACCCCCAATGCAGGACCATATTGAGTATCTGCATAAGAATCAACAATATCTCCCGTACCAATACAAAAACCTCTTTGACAACCAATAGCTGTAGTTCCTGAAACATATTTTTTTCCAGTGGCATGTGTTAAGGTTACTCCAGCCCTCATATTCTTTATTGTGCAATTAATAACCGTAGGGTTTGATGTACCTCGCCTATACTGAACACCATCAATAACCGTTTCGCCACCATTGTATGCTCTAATCCCTTCTTCTCCCAAACACAACATATATCCAGTAGGCAATTTATAGTCAAAAGCAGTTTTAAAGTCTACTTTATCTGCATCAGATCCAGTTCCTTTTTCTGTTAACATATCATCCGTAGAGCGCATAACTCCCTCAATATAACAACCTTCTATAAGAGGCCAATCTGCTGCTTGCATAAACATAGCATGCCCATAAGAACGATGGATTATAGTACAGTTTTTTGCATGATTTTTATAACCTCTTACTAAAAAAGAAGAGTGTTTTCTGTGGTTAATTACACTTTTTCCTCCTTTTCCAAAAACTTCTCCATAACCATAAGGATAAGAACCTTTTGTGGTAATATGAAACCCTTCTATTCTATTACTTGCACCATCCATAACAATGTTGGTTGCTCGTCTTGTTGGAGCATCATTTACAGATCCAACATCGGCAATGGTAAGATTTTTTAAAACGTTTTTATTACCTATAATTTGTATTTCGTATAACTCTTCATTTTTACTAGGAAAAGCACTTAATACTGCTGTTTTTACATTAATAGTGACATCAGTAAAATCATAAATACTATTATTCCCTGAAAAGAGAAAAAGTACATTTGCATGATTTTTTACAATAGAGCTATCTGAGAAATCACCATTTTTAATATCCTGCGCAGTAATTGTATAAACACCTGGTTTTAAAACTACTTTTACATTACTTTGTTTTAAATATGGAAGCAACTCTTTAAGAGAATTCACCACCGTTTGTGCTTGCGATTTTAAACTTGGAAAAACTAATAGCAATGCAATAAACAGGCTTTTTCTTAAAATATTTTTATTATTTAGCATTTATCTTTTTTTAGGTTTAGATTTTAGAAATAAACATCCTATAAATTAGAACTCATTAAATTGATTATAAAGATGATTAATTTACCTGCTCTATTAAAACCAAACTCCAAGGAGTTAATTCACGTTTAATTACAACCTTACCATCTTTATCAGCTGTATATAAATCTTTTTTTAAATTTTCAGCATATTGTTTCATTACTTTAATTTGTTCTCTTGTAGGTGGCTCAGGTTTCCCCATAGCCTCCCAATATTTGTAAATATTTCCACTTTCTGCATCTAAAACTTCTACTTTAAACATTATTCCTGGCTTTAAGTCTGAAATTGTAAAATCTAATTGTCGTGACTCTCCATTTTCATACTGATCTATTTTCTTTATACTTGATGGTACGGCTTTGTAATGATCTTCAGGGTAATTATAAGCCAACGCTACAACTTTACCATCTGTAGATTTTTTACTAACAAACATATAATCATTTTTATAAAGTTCTTGATCTCCTAACTGATGTAACATACGGTATGCATGAAAAGAAGGCTTTACCAAGCCTTGGTAATTAATCATTCCAAAACCACCATGAAAAATACTTTCGGCTCCTCCTTTTTCTTCAAAAATATCTGTAAATGTCCAGAATGCTAAAGAATTTGTCAATCCAATACAATCTAAATTCACTTTTGTAATATAAGCCGCAGGAGGTAAAAAATCGTGCATAGCATCTCTACTATTTGGACTTGTATTCCATTCCGTTAAATGAATTTCCGCATTAGGATAAGCACTTTTCTTTATGGTTCTATTCAACCATTCAATATCTGTTTTGGTTGAATTTACATTACGAGAAAAATCTTTTCCTTTCCCTGTTGTTGGGTTAAAAGGATAATCTGTAGGATATGGGTGCGTCGATACAAAGTCTACAGGAAGATTTTCTTTTTCACAATATTCTAAAAAGTCTACAATCCAAGCCCCTTTCCATTCTAAATCGTTAATATTATCTGCTGTAAATGTGATAAGATCACCATTTCTACTTTCTGTTTCACCGTCGTAACGTCCATCTGCTACAAAGTTACTGCTCGAAGGTCCGCCAACTTTTAAACGATTATCTACAGATCTTACTGCCAATACAGATTGTTTGTATAACTCAAAATATTGGGATTTTGTACCATCGAAAAAACCATAATACAAGTTAGGCTCGTTCCACACTTCAAAATACCAAGTCAACACTTCTTCAATACCATAACGCTCTACACAATGCTGTGTAAATGCTTGTACCAAATTATGCCATTCATCAAACTTAGACTCGTCTGGTGTAATATTAGCATTCCACCAAAATTGAGTTTTACTGTTTTCCGCAGCCAAAACTTTTGGAAAAAAGGCCAGCTCAACAAAAGGTTTTACCTTTAAATCCAACATTCTATCAAACAAATCATCAATATACTGCCAGTTGTAGGTGTATTTTCCATCTTTTTCAAAAATTGGAAACATATCATCATGGAATATCCCGTGAAATCTAACAAATTCGAATCCGCAGTTTTCTTGAACGGTTTCTAATTGTTCTAACCATCCGGCACGTAAACCTTCGTTAGCACGACCAGCACCTACACTTTTACTCCAAAAGTGTTCAAATTTTTCGCCATTGTCTTTTGCACTCACAGAAACATTCTGTGCTAAACCAACATTCACCTGTGTTAAGATAAGTAAGCCTAATAATATTTTTTTCATATCGTAATTTTTAATATTTTTTATTCTTTACTAAAATGATTTAATTCTCGTCCTCAAAAACTTGCTCTAACTTGATATAATCAACAGCAAATTGTCCTTTAGATGGTTTCCAATCTCTTTTTAAAATTCTAACCAAATTATCTCCAGCTTTCAAGTCAACAATACCAAAATCTATTTCTGTAAATCCTTTAGATTGAGGAAATTTAAACGCTCTATAAATACGGCTATTAATTAAGATATCATGATTAGATTCTCCATCTGGTGACGCATATCTTACTTTAAAACGAAATTTTGATGGTTTTGCTACTTGAGCCAACATAGAAACATGGTCATAAGGATTGTCAAAATTGGTTACATATCCTTTTCCACTATAATCTTTTATCCAAGTATCAACAAATACATTGTACAACTCACCTCCTGCTGCAAAACCATTTTCAGCTTCTAAAAGCAATGTTGTTCTAGTACGTTTTGCATTTCCTAAACCAGCTTTGGAAGGAATGATTGGAATAATATTATCGTCTTTATCATACTTAAGATAGTCTGCCATAACATTTCTAGTCTCGCTTAAACCACCAGACAACCATGCACTGTGATAAAACATCATATCTTTTCCTTTATAAGTCACTGTACCACCATGATTGGTTCCACTTTGCCCTTCAAAATCATCGATAAAAACACCTTTAAATTCATAAGGCCCTAACGGTTTGTCTGCTACGGCATAAAACATTTTTTCTGGCCATCTTCTTGGTGTTAAACCAGGATAGGTCAAATAATATTTTCCTTTACGTTTGTGTACCCAAGGCCCTTCAAACACGTGTGTTAATTGTTTGGTTAAGTCGACATAAGTTTCTTGTTTAATAGACATCAAATCTTCATTTAACTCTGCTGCAAAACATTTACGATCGTGTCCCCAAAATAAATATGGAATTCCATTATCAATAAACAATGCAGGGTCTTGACCAAACTCTACGCCTTTTACATAACCTAAATCTGTAAACGGGCCTCCAGGAGTATCGCTACGAGCAATTCCTGTTCTAAAAAGTCCAATTCCGGCTTCTTTCATACAATAAATTAGATAATATTGACCGCGATAAAAAGCAGCATCAATTGCCCAAGCATGGCTTTCTGCCCATTCTACATTTTCCAAATGTAAAATACGACCATGATCTGTCCAATTTACCATATCGGTCGTAGAGAACGCATGATACCCTGTCATTCCATAATGATTATTAGAACCAGGTTCATCATGACTTGTGTATACCCAAAGTTTATCCGGATTATCCGGCCACACATGTGGAGAAGGATCAGCCGTAAAAACGTGAGTAAAAAGTGGATTTTGTGCAGTTATGTTTAGTGCTATAACTCCTATAATCAAAAATAAAACGCTATTTAACTTCATCAAATTATATTATTTTCATTTAATTTATAAATTTAATTCAAGTTAAATTATTATGATATAAACTATAGTTCATTTCCTATAAAACAAAACCAAAAAAGGCAAATAACAAGTAAAAACTCGTTATTTACCTTTTAGTTTTAAAAGCTTTTCATTAAAATTTATATTCTGATTTTTAGATTATAATTCAATTATAACCTCTTCTCCTATGAATAAAACCCGTTCTCTTTTTTTACTTCCAATCATCTGAAAAGCAAATCCTAATGGTGTCATATCAAAATCATAATAATCACCCGCTCCTTTTTTAACTGTTATCGTCTTATCAGTTTCAGAATAAGTAAAAACAATTTCGGAATAGGTTCCTTTTTCATAATTATAAGAGGCACCATCATCTAAATACAACGTATAGCTAGCATCTTTTCCTGGATATATTTTTATGGCCGTAGGCTTATCTGTTCTTTCTATGGCATATTGCACTTTAGGTCCTATCGGCAAAATACTACCCGCTTTTACAAAAATTGGCATTTCATTTAAAGGAGCGTCAAATGTTTTGGTTGTATGACCTTCTACTTTTTCATCTGTCCAAAAATTAAACCAATCCCCTTTTGGTAAATAAACATCTTTAGTTCTTTGTTTGTATGCTGTTACATTGGCAACCATTATAGATTCTCCAAACAAAAATTGATCTTTAATACCCCAAGTATTTTTATCGTTTGGATATTGATACGCCAATGGCGCCATCATTAATTTTCCTTCGGTAGTTACTTTTCTAGCTTCAGAATATATGTACGGTATTAATTGATAACGAATATCGATAAAATCACGAGCCATAGTTTCAAACTCTTTTCCATATCTCCATATTTCAGTTTCAGAAACATAACCATGGATTCTAAAAATGGGGCTAAATGCTCCAAATTGAAACCAACGTGTTAATAATTCAATATATTCTGGGTTGGTGTATTGACTATCAAATTCGGGGTTTATAGATTTTGAATCTCTAAAAAAACCTCCAATATCATGTGTCCAATACGGGACTCCCGCCATAGTAAAATTTAAGCCAGCAGCAATCTGCTCTTCAAGCTGCTCCCAAGAAGCTTCGACATCTCCAGACCAAGAGGTTGCTCCATAACGTTGCTGACCAGCATAGGCAGAACGTGTTAAATTGAACACACGCTCCATAGGAAATTCTTTTCGTCTGCCTTCATACATCGCTTTTGTTACTAATAACGAATACGGATTTTGTACACTTTCATAAGGTCCAACAGCGGTATTTACTTTTGTATTATTTACACCTTCGGGTTCTGTACCATCTAACCAAATAGATTTCACGCCTTTATGAAACATAGAATCGCTTAAGGCTCTATAAAATTGTTCGCTAACCCGTTCATCATAAACATCAATATAGTTACTACCTTCAATCTTTGTAAGACCATATTTTTCTTCTAAAGGTTTGTTTTTTACCTCTGGCCAAACAGACACCATTAAATTAATATTTAAGCGTGTTAACTCATCCACCATAGCATCTGGGTCCGGATATTTTGCAGGATCCCACTCCGGTCCTTTTGTTCCTTTAGGCCAATAAAACCAGTCTTGTACTATATTGTCAAAAGGAATTTTTCTATCTCTCATTTCTCGCGCATTTTCCAATAACTCCTCTTGGTTATGGTAACGTTCTCTGCATTGCCAAAAACCATAAGCCGTTTTAGCAAACATTGGCGCTTTACCTGTTAAGTTTTGATATTGAGCAATAACCTTTTCTGGATTATCGCCTTGTACTAAATAATAATCTATTACATGTCCTTTAGTACTTGAAAAGACGGTTTTATTATAATCTGGTTCGTTATAATATAAATTACCAGGGATTTTAGCACCTGTATTTTGAAAAACAACCTCATAGGTTTTTCCGGCCTCCAACTGCTTTTTTCCAGAATAGCGTCTTGGCATCCAAATGGTAGAATAATTAATTATTGGATCACCATCAATTTTTACGCTAATTTCTCCTCGCATACGACCATCTGGACTACTGAATGCTAAAAAAGTGTATTCTCCTGTTTTACTAGGTGTAAACGTGGTTTTACGAATGTTTTTTTCTTTTGCTTCTTTAGCTGCATAAGCCGCTACGTTTTCTTTTTCATCACCTGCAGGTACTACTAGCTCTTCTTTTTCTTCTGAAATTATTGAAGTTTCTTTAAATTCAATTTCATTTTGAGGCAAGTTAAAATCTGTAAGACTATAATTATGCCAATAAATACCATAACCTTTAGTAGACACTAAAAAAGGAATCGCGATTTCTTGATTGTACTGTTGTAAACGAATAGGCACATTTTTCCAATTCATAATACCACTTTGATATTGTCCTAAACCGTACAAGCCTTCATCTCCTGCTACGAAGCCTTGAGACACTGTATGTTCTGCCTCTGGATCGGTACCAATAAAGGTTAGTTCTTTGGTTTCTGACAACAAGTTTTTATTATCTACGGTTTGATATTCAATAACACCTTCATCATCGATTGTTACGCGCAAAGCATCTGTAGAGAGGGTTAGCATATTTTCACTTTCTACTAGCTCCCAAGACACATTTTGAGGCTCTAAAATGGTAACGTAATCGGGAAGTTCTGAAACGTCACTTCCTTCTATCATTTTTTTAACATGAATGATAGACGCATTAACGACTTCAATATTAATAAGCGTACTATCCTGATGGATAGTTACTCCATTTTTATTTTTTTCTACTTTGTATTTATATTTTGAGTCACAGCTAAAAACTACTACGGCTAATATAAACAAATAGACAATCTTACTTAGTTTAGTGCTTATCATGCGTTTATTCTTGATTATTATATACTATAGAAAACAATTTTTTTTTTGAGAAATTTATTAATATTAATGTTCTTTATAATATGAAAAAGCACTATGGCTAATATCATCTGGCATTAAAAAAATAACATTCGATCTTTCTGATACTTGCGCAAAAGTACCTAGACTACTTAACCCTGTAAAAAACAATAAAAGTGTTTGTTTTAATTTCATTTTTAAAATTTTATTTACTTTTGCTCAAGAATATAAACAAATATTTATACTGACAAGAATAATTTTACTAAGTTATATAAATCACTATTTTTTTACCAATTTAAAGTTCTTAATGGAGCCATTTTCATTAGTAACTTTCACTATATAAATTCCTGGTTTCAATAGCTCAGTTGAAAAAGAATATTCATTAGCTGTTACTTTACTATTAATCATCAACTTACCCGATATATTAAATATTTCAACTTCTGAATTAATAGCGCTATTAATATTTAAATTATTAAAAACCGGATTAGGATATATTAAAGTGTTATCAGATTTACTCAAATTTAAATCAGTACTTAACGATGACTGCGAAGAATAATGCAACTGAAACCAATTGATATTTCCTACATAAGAATTTGTAGTTTTGAATACGAGATATACATCGTAAACCCCATCTGTACTTATAACATCAGAACTTGCTGTTTCCCAATCTTGCCAACCTCCTGTATTTAGCATATCTACAGTTGAAATAAGTGCCCCTGAACTTGACCCTAATCTAACCTCTATAGTACCACCAGAATTAGTATTAGCCAAACGCATATTAATAGCTTTAACATCACTTAAATCAATATCATTAAACATGATCCAATTCCCATTTCGTATAGATCCTACATTCTCACCACCATCATCATCTGAACAAGTTTCAGTTGATGTTCCTGAATTATTGTTATAATCCTCTGCCTCAATCCTATCAAAATAATCAGCTTCATTTCCAGGCGTAGTTTCCTCGAATTCCATCCAATTAACATTAAAAGATTCAGTAAATTCTAATCTAATAGTATGTTTTCCAGTGCTAATTTTCATATCAACACTAACAGATTGATAAATTTGCCAATTACCTGTATTAGGTACAGTAATAATTCCTTTTTGATTACCATCTACTAAAATCGTTATTTCTCCTCCATCATAAGGTGAAGCTACCCTAAATGTTGCTTTGTATGTTTTATCATCTAAAACATCTACATCATATTCTGCCCAATCACCAGTTCCTATATAGGCTAGGTTTTGTCCGCCTTCACTACAATTTTCTAATTGAGTACCATTTTGTCTATCATAATCTTCCGCTTCAATTTTATTGGGAATTGTAGCTAGAGTAAATGTACTTACATTTTCCAATAACAAATCACTGAATGGTATTAATTCCGACTCATTTACAGATACAATTTTTACAAAACTATCTGGGATGTAACTTACCTCCACGACATCTTCCGTGTAAATTCTACTTGACGGATAAACCTGTATGTCATTTACACCAACAATAGTTTTATCTGTAGTTATTATCTCATCGTTTATTTTAAAAATAAAACTCTCTGATTGATCGTGAATGGTTCCAATATCATTGTTGAGAATAAAAGTTACAAATTCACCATTAACATCAATACTTGCTGATATGAATTCAAAAGGTAAACCTGTTGTCATATCTACTTGGACATCTTCAAAACCAATTAATGCATTTCCATCATCTGTTTGAACATTCCCTGATTCAACATATGTTACGGTAACATTATCTCCTTCTGAAATATCATTAACAAGAGTAATATAAATGTAATTAGAATCAATTAAATTGATACTTGAAACAATAACAGAAGCATTATTAACTTCAACACTAAACCCTTCAAAAATAGTGTTATCTTCAATCTCTTTTGAGATTTCTAATACAATTTGCTTAGGATTTTCATTAGTAATTGCAGACATTAAATGAAGTTGATTATCCTCAATCAATGCATCAGCACATGATTGACTAAAATCGCTTGTATTACCTGATTGAAGAACTCCAGATCCTAAACTATAATCGGTATCATTATTATACACATTGTTGTCATACGCTACACCATCAGCACCACCCGTTATTCCTGTTTCGCATCCAGAGACACAATTTCGTCTAAAATCAACATTTGATGTCGTTATCCCATCTTCTGAATTGGCAATTATTCCGGCATCACCACAGTCTGTTATTATACAATCTTGAACAACAAAACCTTGTGAAGCAGCATTTCTGATTCCACGTCCTTCACTTCTTGTTACTTGACAATTCTTAAATAAAAGGTTTTTGGACCAAGAACAATTGATTCCGCTACCATTATATGAATCTTCAAATTTTGAATTCATTACCGTATAGTTATTAACTCTTCTTAAGTAACTATTATGTCCAGGCCAGAAAAAAATACCATTATGATGAAAAAATACATTATCCCAATAACCACCAGTTACCCCTTTTAAATGACAACCATCCACCGTATTATGTATTTCAACATTTTCTATAACTACATTTTGATGATATGTAGCTTCATTGTATGCATCAAAATAAATACCTAAACAATCTTGCTGAGGGTTGTCTGTATAATCAGGGTCGTGACTTACTGAACTCTCAGGAATATTACCATCTAACAACATATTACGTACAGTCATGTTTATACATGGCTCTGTACCATCATCTACAATCATTGCGTAGGTAGCATCTAAAGGTAACTCAAGACGTGTGCTAGTACCTTCTCCCTCTAAGGTTACATAACTAGACATCTTTATTGATGCGCTTAATATATATGTTCCTGCTGCAAGATAAACAGTACCTCCTCCAGAATTTGCTACCTCATCAATTGCTGCCTGTATATCATCTCCAGGAGACAAGTTTTTATCTAAAGCGTTTACGTTATTCGCAAAACACAAAAAAAATAGTATAATTAAATATTGATTGTTAAATAATCTTGTATTAAATGTATTCATTTTTATTAATTATTTTTATTAGATGATAATCCATTCATCATCTCATCTTTCTATTTTTAGAATATCTGTTTACTTATTCTTTTTCAATCTTCTCTAAAAAAATAATTAGCCATTAATCGCTAGTTTTAAATAACGATGCCGGCAACCCCTCTTTATTATATAAGTTTGCGCCTTCAGGGTTTGAAGACCATGCATAACGTACTTCCAATGGGTTAGAAATATCTTTGTTCCAAACCTCTATGCTATATTTATTTATAATTTTGCCTTCTGCCCATTTCCATTCGCCGTTTTCTCCACAAATTTGAAAGCGTTTTAACGGTTCATTGACTTCCACCGTTGGATCCATTAAATGTTTTTTACCTACCATTAATCCAGACCCCACATGACTAAATTCTACTATTATTTTATTGTTCTTTATTTCGGAACTTTTATACAAGGGGCCACTAAAAACAATATCTTTATGATACGCTTGTTTAAAAGCCCAAAGAGAAAGTCTTTTGCCTGCATCAATTTTATTTTTGGGATGAATATCTTTCGCCTCTCCAATGTCATTAAGCACTGCCAACCCTGTATTTGGAAGGTCTAGAGTTTGGCTTTGCCCATAAGAAACTAAAGCCCAGCCATCATCATCACCAACAGGCCTTTCGTTTGGTTTTCTGTAGTTTGCCAATTGGCTGGTATAAAAGAACAAAGTGTCCTGCCCCCATGCAGTTCTCCAATTTTTAATCATGGCTTTAAGCCGTGAACCATATTCCTCTGGTAACCGACTAGAATTACTCTCCCCTTGACTCCAAATAGCTCCTTTAATAGCAAACGGAATTAGTGGATGTATCATGGCGTTATAAAGGGTTGCAGGTATTTGTTTATTCCGACTTGGATGCTCTGTTTTTTTTGGTTTCTGAGGTTCTTTCGCCCCTTGTAACCTAGCTTGTTTTACTTTTAATTCCCACGATTCCAATAAAGCCTTGTACTTTTCATCTTCTCTAACATCGTCCCAAGATTCTAGTTTTTTTTGATATATAGCGATGTCTTTATCATAGTATTCCTTAAATGACGGACTTGTATTAACCGCAGAAATTGGCATCCATGGTTCTATTTTAGTACCTCCTAAATTACAACTTATTATTGCTACAGGAACATGGAGTTTACGTCGTAATTCTCGTCCAAAAAAATAGGCTGTTCCAGAGAATTCATTTACTTCTACAGGAACTGCTTTAGACCAATTCCCTCTTCCTATAGTCATTTCTTCAAATACACTAAAATCTTTTCCTACCTTAAATTGTCTAAAAAGTGGATCATTTGCAGTTGCAGCTTCATGCCTTAAATACTCGGTAATAGGTTCGTATTTTAAATCTACAGCTTCTCCCATTAACATTCTAAAAGGACGATACATATTAGATTGCCCACTACATAACCAAACTTCACCAACTAAAACATCTAAAAATTTTAATTGAGAATGTTCATTATTAAATGTTGAAGTAACGGTAAGTTTTTTGGGTTCGCTTGAAGCTTTTAATGCATTAAGGTTAACTAACCAATTCCCTTTTCCATCGGCCTTAATGGTTTTAATTTGTTCTGCAAACTCAACTTGAATAAAAGCATTTGGCACTGTTGTTCCCCAAACGGGTACTTTCTGACCTTGCTGTAAAACCATGTGGTCTGCAAAAATGCTTGGCATAGCGATATCCAAAGCCATAATATGGCTTGCTACTAAAAACGAAAACAGCGTTAATATATTTCTTATCATAAATCGGTTTATTATTTTTTTGAAGACACACAGGTCCCATAAAAAGAAAGTTCTCCTACCGAAGCCGCTTTACGCGTATAACCCGATAATCCTTCAAATTTAAAATAACGTACTTTTATTTTATTGATTAAAAACTCTTGGAGGTCTTCTGAATCTTTTAAAACACCTTCTAAAACTGGTTTATTCCATTTTTTTCCATCTACTGAAACAAACAGTTTAAAATCTTTAATACGTGGATGCGATGATCCTTGGCGTGCCAAATATTCAAATGAATTTAAAATATGTTCTTCACCCATATCAACAATAATGTTATGCGGAAAAGGCAATTCTTTAGGCTCAAACTCTGTATGCCAGAATGTATTTATATCATTATCGAAAGCCTTTTTTGCTGTATAATCTGGAGCTGCTTCGCTAGATGTAGAAACCAGTTTCCACTTGCTTTTATCAATTTCTAAAGGAATATTACAATCTGCAGGATCTGGCAAATTGATAACAATCATTTTTTGAAACCTCCAAACACTCATGGTTTTATCCGTTTTATCATCAGCAATGCTGCTCATAAAATCTTCAATATTTGTAATTTCCTTGTTGTCTATTTTTAAAACCACATCATCATCTTGCAACTTCACCACAGAAAAAATGCCTTTAGTAAGTCCTTTTACAATTTTAGCTCCTTTATAATCAGGTAAACCTGCAGCCGATTTTTCGCCATCGTTTACAATGTTTTTAATAACACCTCCCATGTAATCAATACCCTCAATCACCTCATCAGCAGTAAGCGTTATTTCTGGGATTTCAGGGGTTTTGGCAATCGCTTTTAATGCTGGTTTTTGTACTCCAAATTCATCCATTGGAAAATTCACCCAACCTATTTTTTCTGCTAATTCCGTATTGGTTACTGTAAAATCTCCATTTTTAGCATCCGCAAACATAGGATCTCCGTAAACACTGTTTTCATCGGTTCCATAAGATGTTTGAGCCTTGTCTAACGATTCTTTTTGAAAGAACAAGTTAGAATCTACCAAAGACCCCCAATTGCGCATTCCGATAGGAATATAACCGTGTGTATTAATATTACTTTGAATAGTATCTCCACTATTTTTAAGCCATACGTGTAAATTCATGGAATTGTTAATAGACACGTTGTTATACACGGTTCTTAACATGCCGTCTCGTAATTTAATACCACCACTTAAACATACATTATTGTAAACGTCGTACCAAGCAGAACCATCATCTAAATCGATATCCCAACCATTATCGCAACGAAAACGATTGTTACGAATAACGTTTTTAGCAACCATATCTAGTTTTACCAAATCATACCCATGTTTAGCAACACGTTCTCCTGCTGCACCACGATTTTTGGTATAATAACGATCACGTCCCCAACTATTAAAAGCACCATGATCATGCGTTTCTTGAACCGTTAAAAACACATCATTATATTCTAAAATGTGTCCACCCCATTTTCCTTCACTAATATTAATTCCTGATCTCGGAACATCGTAAATACTATTTCTACTTACGGTAATATACGCCGATAAACTCATGTGCACACCAGCCGTTTGCTTTTCAACCGTACCAATATTATGAATCAAATTATTATCAACTTGACAATGTTGCGGATAGTTATTCGTTTTTGGTCCTCTTGTAAAATCAAGTTCATCAAGTTCGGGAGCATTTCCTATATTATAGTTTTCATGCCATACTGTATTAATATCACCTACAAAAGCAACACCGCTACCACCAACATTATAAATATGACAGCCTTCTACCGAACTATTTTTATTATAATCATTAAAGAACACAGCGTTTCCACCAAGATCTGTTAATTTACAATCTCTAAGTACGCAATTTTCTGTACCTTCAAAATGGACTACACCACCGCGATAAATAGTCCAATCACTTCTTAACAAACGATCTGCAGTTTTCATAAACGTACGGATGGTACGCTTTAAAGTAAGTCCTTCTATAGAAATATGTTTTACAGGATTTTCTAAACTGCCATCAAAAACAAATAATTGTTCGAGTGCTGCCACTTCAATTTCAGCATGATTTAGATCTAAACCTTTTTTAGGGTAAAAGAACAATTCGGATGTTTTACGATTTAAATACCACTCATTAACCGTATCCAATTCTTCGAAAATATTTTCTACAAAACGATATTCTGCATGTTTACTACTTCCTCTATTATTTTGAGTACCTCCAACAAGGGTGACTTCATTATTATTTTTCTTACCAGTAATTCTATAATGAACACCGCCCCATAAGGCTTTGTGCATGGCATGAAAATACCCGTCGGTTGGATCTTCCCAAGTTGCCACGCGTTCTTTAGATAAACAGTCTGCTGCAATACCATTAAAAGCCGGAGCATCTTCGGTATAATTCGGGTAACGTGCTAGAGTTTGTTGATTATCATTCACAAATAAAGTTTCGAAAATGAGGCCTTCTGGCACTTTGGTTTTATAAATATTATCATTGTGCTTTTCCCATTTTAACCCGTTTAGTTTTATACCTCCTAAAACTAAAGGGATTTCATTATTATAGGCTTTATATGTAATGGGGTATTTCTCTGAACCACTATCTTCTGCTTTAAAAACAACAGGTGTAGTTAAGTAATATTTACCACCACGGAGATAAACGTTTATTTCTTCGGAAGGGTTTAACGCTTTATATTCCCTTACTTTAAACTGTGCATGAGCAATAGTTGCAAATGGCTTTTTTAAAGTTCCTTTATTTTTATCTTTTCCCGATGGAGAGACATAAAAATCTTTGGCATAACTTGAACTAGCTAAAAAAACTATTAGTAGAATTGAAATACAAAACCTTGACTGCTTTAATTTGTTCATGATCTGTTTTAATTTAATTTGAAATTTCTATTTAATAACTAAAAGCTGTACTGAAATGTACTATTTAGAGTTCTTAAATGGTTTTTTAATGGTTTTTAAATTTTGATTATTTTTTTTGTGATTATTTTAGATGAATTATTAATTTTTAAAATATAAATACCTCTATTTAATTCAGAAAAATTAAGTTCTGTTTGCTTATTGTTCAGTTGTATTTTCATTACTTCTTGTCCATTTATCGTATATAAAACAATAGTTGTATTTGCCACATCTAAATTAGTATCTTCTAAAGAAATAGAAAGTTTATCTAATACAGGATTTGGAAAGATCTCTATTCCGTGATCCAACGAATATGTGTTTACCGTCAATGATCCTGAAGAAAACCCTAACCAATTTACATTAAATACAGAACCCGTTAATGGACTTTTAAAAACAAAAAAGACATCATGAATACCATTTACAGAGTTATCTAAATCTATAGCATCCGTTATCCAATTTTGCCAACCTTTTGTATAGCTTACAGGTATTGTAGCTATTAAATCTCCTTTTAAATCATCTAAATATACTTCTATAGAAGCCCCTTCTGTTTTCCCAGAGTTTCTTGCGCTCACAGATTTCATTCCCGTTAAGTTTATATCTTCAAATTTAACCCAATCATCGTTATCAATATAAGATACATTTGTACCTCCTCCGGTATCTTTGGTATCTTCTGTTCTAATACCATTCATACTATCATAGCATTCAGCCTCCATTAACGCTGCTGTTTTGGGACATGCATTATCAATATACTCATCAACTTCTTCACAGCTATCAAATTCTATCACCATATTACCTGTGCCATTGTCGGTGATTAATCCACCTCCACATGTATATATCGTATTTCCACTAGTACTAGCATCTAAAACAATAGCGTATTCTGTTTCATTTGTAATAGTTGAATTATTTCCTGTAACTACAATAGCACGATCTTCATCACTATCTACTGGTTCTCCCTCTGATCTATGAAAAATAATGTTATGATTATTTCCTTGAACATCTGCTAAATTATGAGGTCCAGTTGCATTGGGAGATGGAAGTATTGTCCATTCAATATCCATACCACTTCTACCTAACCTGAAATCTGACAAAGGAGCATAAGCAAAATTACCTGATGAATTAGTGATTATACCATTTGAAGGCATATTAAAATTGGTGCTACCACAGTCAATAGCAGTAGTGTTGGTTACCATAGCTGATGCACCTAAATACAATCGAATACCACCTCTCATTTTTTTGACTGTACAATTCTCGACCGTAACACTTCCTGTACCTGTGTATGCTCTTATACCGTCTTCACTAAGAGAAAACACTTCATCTATAGGAATTGGAAGTACACTTGAACTAAAAGGGAGGTCATAGTCAGTTCCAGAAGTTTCTGGCAATTTATAGTCTGATCTATAAGGAAAAGAATTAGGGTCGGTTTCGTTATATAATTCAGCATAAGCTCTGACTCTGCCTTCAACCAAACAGTTCTTTATTACTGTTTCATCAGCATCTCCTTGCATATATATTCCGTGTCCAAAAGATCTCATTTGTACTTCTACATTATTTAACGTGTTTTTAGCACCATTAATCAATAAACCACACCGTTTATTCATACCAAATGTATTGTATTGATTAATTCCATACATACTTCCGTAGCCATAAAGATGAGAACCTCTTGGAGTTAGCTTTAGTCCATCTATTAAATTTTCTTCTCCAGAAACCGTCATAACAGCTGCGCCTTTTAGTCCATAAGCTAAATTACTTGCATCTTGATGGTAGGCTACAAAATCCGTTATTTCGGTTAAACCATTTCTATATACATCTTCAATTTCTCCACCTTTTATGGTGTTATTACTACCTTGAACTAAGATGTAAGATTCACGAATAATACCAACAGGAACGTCTATATGAACTCCTGTTAGATCGATTGTATTATTTGAACCTGAAAAACCAATAATTCTTGAATTACTAGGTAAGTCTTCAAGATTATAATTCCCCGATTCCATAATAATTTCTTGATTACTCAACTGTATTGCGGTGAGAAGGCCTGAAAGGCTATTAACTTTAACCGTTTGCGCATTAATATTTTGAGAAATAGTTAATAAAAACACTATTGAAAGTGTCTTAAATAAGTTTAATTGTTTCATAATTTATTTTTTAAGATCTCATTTCTATTAAGATCGTTTAAAGTTTGATGGTTTATTCTTAAAAAGTAGATACCTTTTTCACAAATTAGTTATAACCAATTTAATTGTTTTGAATACAGCTCTTCCTTTTACGTTATACAAACTAATTTGAATATTCATATTAGAGCTCCTAATATCATTATCAAATTGACTGTTTTTAAATTCATATTTTGTTGTCGATGTGTTCCCTTGGACCCCATAACTTTAACCTACTCTATAACCTGAACTCATCTCTTAGCATATCAAATACCAAGGTTCTAATTTAGCTTGTACTCGACACCTAACTCAATCTAAATCAAATGCCTTACACAAAATTCCTGGATACACAAGTTGAGCCATTGCTAAAAACGGTAATACTGTTGCGAAAATCAATAATGTAGATAATAATTTTTTCATAAATAAGTTTGGTTTAGTTTAAACATCAAAACAAATTTGAAGGCATGATAACATACCTTTCTTTCTATTTTGATTACAGTCAATTAATAATTAGTTAAAATTATTAGTTTATATATCAAAAAGATGTAACCTATAATTAATTCACTATAAACCATACCTCTTTATTTACTATTTCACATATAACCCCTATTTAAATTGATAAAAAACTAATTTATAAAGAACAAAAAAAATTAAGTTATAAAATCCTTATTCATGGTTATCCTTTATATCCCCTTTATTTTTTAGTTCGCAACTCGTCTACTTTCTTATTAGCGTTATCAGCAATATGACGGTTATAGTCTTGCGTATAAAGCGTGGCTAACAAAGGGTATTCTTTTGAAAGTTTATTGTAATGGATCCAAGCTTTATCATAAGCTTTAATCCATTTTTGAACAGCCTTTGTATCCCCTTTATTTTCAGCATCCTCCATATTAATAATGATGCGGTATATTTTATAAAGTCTTAATCCGTATTCCGCAGAACCTATAGCATGACTTTTAGTAGCCTTACTATCCCAATGAATTGATTTTGCCAGTTTAACAATCTCTTTCCATTTGTCAACAGATTCATCTTTTTGTTCTAAATTTCGTTTTTGACCTATTTCATCTTTTGCAGACTTTGGCCATCCAATTCCTTGATCACGCGTCCACCATACATCACTAATATCATTGTATGTCGTGTTTCTACCTCTTACTACCGCCTCCGCAGAAAGTAAACATAATTTTCTAAATTTAGAAACATCGTCACCTTCTAGATGCAAGCGTTCGGTGGCATATCTATTAAAAATATAGGCTTCACTTTTTTCGGTGTTTTGCGCCCATTGTGCCATAACCCATGAATTTAAATCGCACCACATTTCACTTTGAATATAAGGACCTTCCCATCCTCCTCCACGAGACCATGTCCAAATACCGCCATATAAATTCGGTTTTTTCTCAACAAATTCTCGAATACTATTAATCTCTTCTTCAGTGACTCTAGTATGCTCTTCAAATCCTTCAATAACACCATTTGCAATATAATTAGGGTAAGCCCCCTTCCCTTCGTATTCACGAGCAGATTGCACTTCTATTATTTGCTTATGACGCCCTTGCCCTATAACTTTACTAAAAGGACGTGCTCTATGAAAATCGCCTTCACAATGTTTAATGCTTATCGTTAAATTCTCGTGTGGAGCTACAGCATCACTAACTTGTGTATAAGATCCTGTATTTCTATCAAATGCATTCCAAGTACGAAAAATAAGTTGCTTATCTCGTTTTACACAAATCTCCTCTCTTAAAATTTTCATTAAAGGAATAATTGTTTTTTCAGGAGAGGTTTTGTTTTCAATAGCACCTTGATGGTAAGGAGCATCATGCAAATACGTTTCCCCTATGCGAACAACTAAACCATCTAAGTCTGGAAATTGATCGAACATTTCATTAATTTGAGCGCGAATAAATTTTTCGGTTAACGGATTATTTGGGTCTCCATAAGTTTCTTCAATATTATATTTTTCTATTAATCGTTTTGGGAATAAAACCAAATCGGACATTGCGAAGATCGCTATACCCTGCGCTTTACTCTCGGCATGCATGACTTTAATTTCTACAGCTTTAGCCTCTACCCAATCTCGCTCCTTAGAACCTTTTGGTAAAATGTCTGCATCAACAGACTCCCAGTTAATGGCTAATGCAGGAGATTCAAATAGAAAGTAAACCTTTCCGTTATATCCCATTTCTTTTATTACCGCAGGATCATTATACTTAGATTTATAAGGAGTCTCTCCTGGGTTATGATGCACCATGTCTAAAACTAAAGGTTTAGCTATATGATTTTGTGCAGAAACAGTATTTGTTGTTGCAAGACTTATCATTAAAAATAATACTGCAAAAACTTTTAGAAAGCTCAATTTATTCATCATTATAATAACTAATTTATTAAAACCAATACATGTATTCGACAGACTAAAATCTATAAACGTTATAAGTCTATCAATTTTTAATTCACTTATAAAATTTACTAGTTCTACTCTTATTTTTTTACTAAAACAATAGTTTGTCCTTTAGCTGTGGCTATATCATATAAGAAGCTTACCGGTGCTGTAAAATCTTTTAGAGTCGCTTTTTTTGAAATCAATGGTGTCTTAATTTCTGGTACCTGAAAAAATGCATTTGAATTTACACCGCTAGCGACAACCAAATTATTATTTTCAAGTTGAAGTTCGCCATAAGAACGAATACGTAAGTTTCCACTTAAATTAGATTTTATTACAGCTTTTACAACTTCTCCATTTTTCCATTCTAAATCTACTATTTCGAAACCTCCTCTAGCACGTAGTCCTTTTACTTTACCATCTTGCCAAACATCTGGTAAAGCCGGAATTAAATGAATAGCTCCATCATGACTTTGTACCAACATTTCTGTTAACCCAGATGTAAATCCGAAGTTACCATCAATTTGAAATGGTGGATGCGCATCTAACATATTTGCATACGTACCTCCTCCTCTTGGAGAATCTGGACGACCAACTAATTTAATTTGATCTCCCATTAACTTATACGCATGATTTCCATCTAATAATCTTGCCCATAAATTAATTTTCCAGTTCATAGACCATCCTGTTGATGGATCTCCTCTTTGGATTAAAGTGTTTTTTGAAGCTTCGAATAATTCAGAATTATGATAAGGTGAAATTAAATTAGATGGGTATAATCCATATAAATGAGAAACGTGACGGTGATCATCTTCGGGGTCATCTAAATCTTCCATCCATTCTTGAATTTGATTGTATTTTCCTATTTTAAAAGGTGCTAATTTCTCTAAAGTTGACTCCATTTTAATGACCAAATCATCATCAACATGTAATACTTTTGCAGCAGCAATTGTTTTGGTTAACATATCAAATACTAACTGCGTATCCATAGCAGCACTTTCTACAATATTTACACTTTTCGGACGACCTTTTGGTGCGTGTTCTGGTGAAATTGTTGGCGAAATAACCAAATATCCATTCGGATCTTCTGTTAAAAAACTGACACAAAACTCCGCTGCTCCTTTCATTGCTGGATACACCGTTTTTAAATATTCTACATCACCACTAAACATGTATTTTTCCCACAAATGTTGCGCTAACCAAGTTCCGCCTGTTGTCCACATTCCCCAAGTTGCGCCATCTACAGGACCTGCAATTCGCCAAAGATCTGTGTTGTGATGTGTAACCCAACCATCGGCACCGTACATTACTTTTGCCGTTTCTTTACCAGCAACAGAAAGTTCTTTTACAAGCTCAATTAAAGGATCGTGCATTTCAGATAAATTAGTTACCTCTGCTGGCCAATAATTCATTTCCGTATTAATATTAACCGTGTAAGCACTTTTCCAAGGAGGTGTTAAATCTTTGTTCCAAATTCCTTGTAAATTTGCGGCTTGTCCTCCTGGTTGCGAAGAAGAAATTAATAAATATCTTCCAAATTGAAAATATAAAGCTGCTAAACTAGGATCTGTTACCGAACCAAATTCTTTAATTCTAACATCCGTTGGTTTGTCTTCGTGTATCGATTTTCCTAAATTTAATGAAACTCTATTAAAATATTTTTGATAAAACGCAGCATGGTTTTTTAATAATTGATTGTACTCCTTTTTTTCTGCTTTTGTAATATAATCTGTTGCTTTTTGATGTGCATTTGCACTAACATCTTGATAGTTTACAAAATTAGTTGCAATAGAAATATATAATGTTACGCTATTTGCATTAGCTACTTCTAGCTTATTATTTACCGATGAAACACTCCCTCCTTCATTAACTATTTTAACTCTAGATTGAAATTCTACTTCTCCTTTTATTGGGGCTGCATTCCCTAATCGTTTATTTAAATTATCGCTACCAAAACCAATCATTTTTAAAACATTGTTTCCTTCTGTAGATACGGCCACTTTAGCAGGTTCTGGTCTATCCATATCTGCTGTAAAAGTCAATTTTCCTTTTTGATCTGCCGTTAAACGCATTACAATAACTTGATCTGTAAACGACGTAAATATTTCTCTTTTATAATTTACACCATCCGCAGTATAAGTAGTTGTATTTACAGCATTTTCAATATCTAAAACTCTATAATAATTAGAATATTTCCCCTGATTTAAAAAGTCTAATCTTAAATTACCGACAGTTTCATATGGCATTCCATGAGAAGTCTTAGAAATAATTTTGGCATTAGCTAAATTATGTGCTTCTTTATATTTACCATCAAATAACAACGTTCTAATTTCTGATAACACTTCCTTTGCATCTGGGTTATCATTTCTATGAGGTCCTCCAGCCCATAGTGTACTTTCATTTAACTGAATGTTTTCATGTTCTGGCAATCCATAAACCATGGCTCCTAATCGTCCATTTCCTAACGGTAAGGCTTCATTCCAATCTGCTGCAGGAGCATCATACCAAAGTTTTAAATTTTCTTTTTGTTGACCTAAAACACTTTCCATTGTTAATAGAAAAAGCATCATTACAGTAAGAATAATATTCTTTTGACTCATATTTTATTCTTTTATTTTGATGACAATATTGGCGTATAAATGATTGTTATGGTTCCTTTTTTAAGTTTTTTTTCAAAATCGATACCAATTCTCTTAGCATCCTTTCCTTCTCTTAAATGTTTGACAGGAACAGGTTCTGGATTAAAAGTAACTTTACCACCAGTACTTTTTATTTCTACTTTTACTTTTTGACTTTTTCCTGATAAAATTAATGTCGTTGCGTTTAGAATTTCGTAATTCGAATATGTCATAATTGCGGTTCCGAAATCAACATTTTTAGAAGCTACAAAATCATCTTTTATGCTTATAATTCCGTTTTCAGTTTTATCGTTAATCATCGTTCTTTTTAAAGAGTTTAACATCGATAATTCATAAGCAGGTTTTAAATCCATTACAACTTTATCCGAAGTTTCGCTAAAGACAGTTTCTATAATTTCTCCCTTAAATTGAAGCCCGTTAGATTGTAACTTTCCGTTAATTCTAGGTACTGGATGTCCCCAAGAACTTCTTGCTTTGTTATGCGGAGAAAAAGAACCTGCTCTGTATGAAGGAGCTCCAATATCTCCTGAGATTAAATCTTCATCTAACACCAAAATATACGTACCAACATCACTATGATTATGATTCTCTGCATTATGACCTGCTTTTACGGCTATTGAAAAAGGTGTTTTTTGTTTACCTCTAGAGATGATCATTCCAAAATCTTCAAAATAAGTATGATTTTCTAAGGTTTTAGTTTGATAAACTTCTGTATTTGGACTGAATAATTCTGGATTATTCCACGCAATAATTTGTTCTACCGCTTCTTCAAATCTAATTTCAGTTGGTTTTATTGCTCCATAATATTTTGAAGACAATACATTTGCAAAATTACTTCCTTTACTAGATGTGTGCGAAACGCCATCTGCAAAAGGTGCGCAAGTTCCGTTTTGAATTTCAAAATGCTCAGGAAAATTACCAACTCTTTTTAATTTTTCGAAATCTTCTCCTTCAAACATATTGACTTTTCCATCGGTATATTCATGTATAATTTGTGCTAAATATAAATAATGACTAAAACCATACCCCCAATATCCTAAACCTTCAGAACAATATCCATCAGCACCAAAACCACTTAAATAATATTTCATTCCGTTTATTGCAGCACCAACTGCTCCCAAACGTTCATCATAGCTTTTAGCATTGGTAATACTTACAAATACAGATCCACTTGTACATACAGAATTCCAGTTGCTTGTTCCGTCAATCCAAGTATTATTTTTGTCTAATCTTTTGGTACTTTTTAAATAAGAATCGGTAATTCTTCTTTGTAATTCTGTTGTTATTTGAGTTTGCATTTCTCTAGAAAAAACGTCTCCTAATAACGATTTTGCTAAAACCAGCACAGAACCAAATTTTCTTGCTCCTAAATCTATCGTCATTCTTTTTCCTTCTAAAACAGTGTTATTTCTATCGTCATGATTAGGGTGTAACCACGATTTCATATCCATAATAGCTTGTACATAGGTATTTATTTGAGGAATAAATTGCCCTTTGTTTTCGATACATTCAGCCAAAATAAAATGCTCTAAACGATCCATCGTTCTGTAATACCTCGGTTTATAAATTTGTCTATTTCCTTCTTTATTTGCTCTTCTGTAAATTTCGTCTGTAATAGGCACTTCTGGTGCTTTTGGTAATAAAGAAATTGCCTTTTCTAAATAAGATTTTCCAGATGGTGTTTTTGCTATTTTACCCCAATATTTTCTGTCTTTTATAGATGGAGCTGGTTGAAAAGCTTCTTTTGGCATTACAGCTTTCAATATTTCTATTTGTTTTTCTGATGGATAAATTTTATTTCCATCAGCATATTTTAAAAACGATGCTATGTCTAAAGAGACTTCTGGGTTCGTTGTTTTTTTATCACTATCACAAGCAGCAAATACAAGTACTAAAATTAACAGCCAAGTTATTTTTTTTTCAAATCTCATTTTTTATTGGACTTTATATATAACATCAATTTTAAAGAAAACTTTCTGATTTTTATATGAAATATGATTCGTTTGATTGTACATATTACCCTTTTAGAAGTTAAAACAACTGTAAACCCTACAGATATTAATTTTAGCAACAACTATATAAAAAAAGCCCAGAAATAATTCTGAGCTTTTTACGTTTATAAATAAATGTACTTTGTATTATAAAATAATTCTTATATTTTTCTATTTAAACTATTTTTCAATGAATTTTTCTAACGGAATAACTTTATCAAATTCTTTAATTTCTATATTCTTATAATATACTTCTGCAGTTTCTGATTGAAAACCTATGATTCCTTCTCCTGGAGTCAAGTTAAATGCCATGTTTACAATTTCTCCATTTAATTTATGAATAGCATAAGCATCTCCCATAACAATTATTTCGCACTTATTCCATTGATCATTTAAGGCATTATAATTTTGAGTTGGTTTCGCCAAATGCATCCAATCTTTTTTATCTTCAGGCACACCTCCATCTTTAGGTGCTAAAAAAGTTTTACCCTCTTTTGTCGAAAACCAATCATAATCGGCTCCACTAGGTCTAATTAAATCTCCCGTATGATTTTTATTTGTAGTTTGATTATATCTAATTTGATATTCAATACCAATTGGCCAAACTTTATCATCTGAAACATGATAGTAAACCCCTGCATCATATTGCCATTTATCAAAATTATTAGTAATTTTTGATCCCCATTTATACTCAAACCTTAAAATATATTTACTATATTTTTTATTCGTGTAAAAAAGTCCGTGTGTGGTATTTTTTCCAGTTCCAAGATTTAAACTATCTGGCATATTTTTAAAAACATGAACTTTACCATTTTCAATAGCAAATACTTCTTTTGCCATTTCTTCGTCTCCATTTCTTAATTTAAGATGCCAACCATCCCAATTTTCTTCATTAAAAATCTTCTTAAAACCTTTGTTTGATAAAGGATTTGATTGCGCATTTATAACTCCAGTAATTAAAGTTACTATTGCAACGAAGAATATTGATTTTAATCTTCTTTGTACCTGCATTTAGTTTAAATTTTGATGCAATTATTTTACAGTTATTATTTGTTTTGCTACAATTTCGTCAGAAGATTTTCCTATTTGAATTTCATATCGTCCAGAGTTTAAAACATATTTTTGTTTTTTAACATTCCACCATTTCATATCATCCATAGAAAAACTCAATGTAACTTTCTTTGTTTCACCCTTGGCGATAGCAATTCTTTTAAATGCTTTTAGTTGTCTTATAGGTTGATAAACATCAGAATCTAAATTGGTAACATATAACTGAACCACATCATCTCCATCCATAACTCCTGTATTTTTAACATCCAATACAGCCGTTACTTGTTTTTTATGCTTCGTAACCTTTAATCCTGAATAATCAAACGAAGTGTAACTCAATCCAAATCCAAATGGATACGTAATATTGTCTTTCATATACATATAGGTTCTCCCTTTACTAATTTCGTAATCTTCAAAATCTGGTAATTTATCTGGATCTGTATAAAATGTAATTGGAAGGTGCCCTGAAGGACTTACTTTCCCCGTAATTAATTCAGCCAAGGCATAACCTCCTTCTTGCCCAGGAAACCATTGCAACAAAATTGAAGGAACTACCTCATTTAACTTGGATAATTGCATTACCGTTCCGCCATTAAGGACTACTAACATGTTAGGATATATTGCTGCCAACGTTTTAATTTCTTTCATTTGATCTTCTGGCACAATAGAATTCATTCTGTCATGAGACTCTTTAGACATTCTCCAGGTAAGACCACCAACATAAATCAATAATTTATCTTCTGGATTTTCTACAATAACTTTTTCTTGTGGTTCAATCCACTTTAATAAAGCACGAGCAGGCTCCTTTTCATCATTGTAATACTCCATTTTTAAATCCACTAATTTTCCAGCTTCTAAATACACTCCTTTAGATTCTTTGTTATTAGGTGCTTTACTATGCCAATTATCAAGTATTTTTTCGTCATTTACCCAAACACGTGCTCCACTTAAAGCCGTAATTGAAAAATAATGAATTCCTGTACGATTTGGAGTTAATTGAGCCGACCAACGTACCGAAAAAGTAGGTTGAGGAATCTCTGGGTCTATATGTTCCAATGGTTTTGGTAAATCTAAATCTATAGAACGATCTGTTCTTACGGAAACAGGTTCACCTGCAAGTTTGGTTCCTGCAAAATACTCTCCTTTTACACCTTTTGTATTTGGTTTCCCTGGCACATTCAGATTTCCTTCAGGAATAAACAACCACTTACCACCTAACTGACTCTTAATATCAAATTTTTCTCCAGCCAATTCTTTCATTCCGAACATAGGTGTTGCAGCAATACCTGCAGCATTACCACTATAAGCACCAAAAGGAGCATCATTTACATAAGGTCCAGCAAAAAGAATCGATTTATATTTCTTTGGTGTGGCAGGAAGTACATTGTTTTTATTTTGTAATAAAACGGCACCTTCACGAGCTATTTGTCTGGCTATTTCTAAATGACTTTCTGCACCAACAACATCTGTTGATATTTTGGTATACGGATTCTCTTCATCCGAACGTAAAAGTCCCAATTTAATACGCGTTGCTAGATTACGAATAATCGCTTTATCTAAATCTGATTCTTTCAATAAACCTTGTTCTACAGCTTGTTTTGCCCACTCTCTCTCGTTCACCTCACCTTTTCTATCCGATCCTGAATACATATCTACACCAGCTTCTATCATCATTTTAGCTGCTTCTGGTCCATTTTTAGCATATTTATGTTTTTCAACCAAATGCCCTGGTACTCCAACATCCGTTACTACAGTTCCATTAAAGCCCCATTCTTTACGTAATACATCTGTTAACAGCCATTTATTGGCAGAAGCAGGCACTCCATTTAAACCGTTATAAGAGGTCATAATTGATTCTACATCATGTCTTGCAATTACATCTCGATACGCAGGAAAATAGTATTCTCGTAAGGCACGTTCTGATACATCCGGACGCACATACAAACGATTATGCTCTGTATTGTTTACCACAAAATGTTTAATAGTAGCCACTGCTTTTAAATAATTAGGATCATCGCCTTGCAAACCATCTACAAATGAACTCGCTAACTCACTTGTTAAAAACGGATCTTCTCCATAGGTTTCCTCCGTACGTCCCCAACGAGCATCACGTGCCATATTAATAACAGGACTCCATAATGTTAAACCATGATAACGTTTTGCTTTATCTTCTGCAGAATCTGCATTATTTAAAGCACGAGCTTCATCACTAATTGCCGTGGTCATCTGTTTAATTAAAGTAGGATTCCAACCAGAAGCCATAGAAAGTGGCACAGGAAATTGTGTAGCCTCACCACGACGTGCAACACCATGTAATGCTTCATTCCACCAATGATGCCCGGGAATACCTAAACGCTCAATAGGCAAACTGGTCATTTCAATTAACCTGACTTTTTCTTCTAAAGTCATCTGTTTTACTAACTTCTTTGCTTGCTTAGTTGCACTTTTATGTAGCGCTGCTCTATCTTGCCCTACAGCCGTTTTTACAACAAGCATAGCAACACAATAGACCGCTATTAAAATTATTTTTTTCATACTTATTTTATTGCTAATTTTAAATATTTATTTATTTATTATCTCTAATTAATAATCGAATTAATTTTTCTGAAACATTATAATCTCCATTTTTATCAATAGTATTTAGTTTTAAACTCCTGATATTTTTAGGACTATAAATATTTAAAGTGGCGTTGGGTTGTCCTTGAAATTTCACCTTTGGATTATCTCCAAAATCTTCTACCAACGCAGTGTATTTAGATAATGCATGTATTAAAACCTGCCCATCGCGACGCAAATAACTACCATGCCCAATAAACAATTCTCTAACAGCATTAATATCTGTTTTATCAACACCTTCATCAAATTTTAAAACGGTGATATACGCATCGGTTTCCCAGCCATTAATATTTATTAAACTATTACGATGTTTTAAACGACCGTCTGCTAATAAATTAAAATAAACTTCCGTAGTTTCTCCTTTTTGAGTAATAGAAACTTTTAAATAATCTTTAGTTTCATCTCTTGTGATAACTGGCAAATTATTTTCATTTTCATCATTTTCTAAAATAATGGCTGAAATAAATTTAGTTCGTGTCTTTTCTTCAAAATGACTGATTGACCAAAATGATTTTTCTCCTTCCGGATGATGATCTTCATGCCCTATTTTTTCCGTTAAGGTCATGTGCTCAGGAAAATCGTGAGGACGCTCGCCTCCCGGAGGAAAGGTTTTTGGAAACAATGGACGTACGCGAACTTTAGCATCTTCATCTTGAATTGTTAAATCGATACCGCCTTTTAATTCAGATTTGCCATTATAATGCAAATACCATTCAAACTTACCAGGTTCAAAAGCCAATAAATCATCTATCACTAATATGACATCGTCTACCCAAATAAAGTTACGATAGTTACGAGCCAAAATATGAGAATAAGGCCCCGTAGCATTCGCTAATAAATATTTAAAATTATCCCCTTCAATAAGGTTATGCAAAGATCCTGGGTTCACATTTCCAAAATAGGGATCGTTTCTATTTTGTCCTTGTCCATCAAACATGACCACATTATGGGCTTCACTTTGGCAGTAATATGCAGAAAACAATGGATTCAAATAACTTCCCGTTCCAGAATCTATAATTAAGTTTTTTCCATTATGAAATAAAATATACGACCCCGCATCTGCATGTGCATGATTCCAAGTAAAGCCAGATTTCACAGCCAACATGGTCGCGTTGTCATCCCAAGAATTTCGCATAGTAGCCCATCCCATATCTTTATATAAATGAGATTTTGGTCTATCTATTTGAAAACTTAAAGTCTCAGAATTAAAATCTGGATTTAAAATTAAAGCTTCAGCTGAACTCGAATCTTTATTTTCTCCATTAGACACATGATTCATATAATACTGATAGTCTTCATTTTGATAACCTAAAGTCCACAACAACCTAACAATTCTATCTCCAGTAGCAATAAGTCCCGAATCTCCAAAATTAACCGC
The DNA here is from genome assembly GCF_011378915.1 of Polaribacter sp. 20A6. Lineage (NCBI taxonomy): Bacteria > Pseudomonadati > Bacteroidota > Flavobacteriia > Flavobacteriales > Flavobacteriaceae > Polaribacter > Polaribacter sp. 20A6. Next base: position 534,667 of record NZ_WTPZ01000001.1, on the reverse strand, counting down.
TAAATCTTTACCGTCTTCAACATAATACGTTGTGTTAATAAAAAAATCGCCAATTTCATCAAGTATAGGAGATTTGTATATAGACTCATTTGGTAAAACATTTTTGTAAGCATTTAAAAACAATAAATATTGAGATGAAGCATATGATGCATAATTGATACTTTCATAAAATCCACCATCTTGATCGAATGTAGCTGGTTTATTTTGCAATACACTCCCTGTATAATTAATCCATTCTATGGCAGATTCCTGAATATCTTTTGCCCATTGTATCGCTTCTGGGATTTCATTTCTAACAGACAACGATGTTAATCCGGCCATATATACGCAAGCACTCCACCAATTGTGTCCCATGGTATCATAAGTATGCATGTTTTTTGCAGGATTGAACCAATCGTCTTGTGCTGGAGTAATCCCTAAGCGTACAATAGCTTTAGCTAAATCTTGACGTTCTTTTTCGGATAAATACTCATAAACACTATCATAGCTCATTGCAATATCATAACTGGTATGCGATGTCCCTAAACCCGCTTTCCATGCAGGTGTTCTTTTTAATAAAGTTGCTCCTTCCCAAGTTTTCTTTGCTGCATAATTAAAAAGTATTTCTTTTATTTTTTTAGCAAACTTTTCTTCACCAGTCATTCTATAAACTAATCCTAAAAGGAGACCATCCTTCGCTTTTAACTTATCTTTTTTAAGTAAACCTTTCGCCTTTTTATATTGCGCATTCCAATTATCATTAACAGACCTATCATTAGAAATTTGATTTTTTAATTTTGAAATATTAGCATCTGTGTATAATAAATAATTTCTTTCTTGAGCCACTAATCCGAAAGCAAAAAGAAAACAAGCAATAGATAAAATTTTTTTTTTCATATACTTTTTAATTTTAATTAATTTTAATTCTTCCAAAAAAAAGAATAAAACAAAACATCTAAGACTATAACAATGTTATTTATTTTTACTTAAAACCTTTTTAAACTATGATTCAAATACTATAAAACATGACCTTTTAAAACGACAATACTTTCTTTATAGCTTGTTTTACAAAGTATACATAATATCATAACCTGTTTAATTATAGTATATACCTAACTATAATTTGATTTTACTAGGTAACTTTCTATTTAAATATATCTTATTAAATTGTTAAAATTTAATAAGATATACAAATGATTTTTAATCTAAAAGAAAACCTATACTCATAACATGTAAACTATTCCTTTTTATTGTAAAAAAGAGAAAAAGATTAAGATAGCATACCCATGCTATCTTAATCTCTTTAAAATTCTAATATATAAGAACATATTAAGTACTCTATCTTCCTATTTAATACTTTTATATTTTTTTAAAATATTATTTTTTTATAAACTTAACAACCTTAGAATTTTTAGAATCTTTAATTACTAATATATATATACCTTTGTTTAAAGCGCTTACATCAATTTTTTGTTCATTATAATTTTCAATACTTGTCTTTTTCAGTATCTGACGACCGTTAACGTCATAGATTTCCAAAGTAGTGTTAGCAGAAAAACAACTTTCCCCACTAATTACCAGGTAATTACTTACGGGATTTGGAAAAATATTAAGACCTCTAATTAAATTAGATTCAGTACTAAGTAGTGATGTATTTTTTCTAAACCAATTAGTATTAAACCCATTTCCAACAACAACAAAATAAAGATCATATTCTCCTATAACTTCATCAATACCTGTAGTCACAGTTTCCCAATTTTGATCCCCATTAGTATTAGGAACATTTATAGTACCAATTAAAGTACCATCTACAGCATCCAACCTAATCTCTATACTAGCATCATTATTATTCCCGGATAACCTTGCATCAATAGATTTTATACCAGTAAGATCTTGATTTTTGAACATATACCAATCTCCACTAGTAATCCATCCTACATTTAATCCTCCGTTTTCATCACTTGTAGATTCAGTTCTTGGCTTATCATCACCACTATCATTTTTTGCATATGCTGCATCATAGTCTTCAACCTCAAGTCTACCATCTTCAAATGGGGATTCTAAAACATCTTTAGAAAGTTCAAACCAATTAAGATTGTATGACCCCGTTATAACAAAATATACGTCATGAATACCAACCTGAGCATCTATATTAGCATTTATTGTTTCCCAAACTTGATAACCTCCAGTAACAGGTACATTTAATTCTGCTATTAAAGGACCGTCCACAGCATCTATTCTAACCTGTAAACTATATGATTCTACTGAAGCTATTCTTGCATTAACACTTTTTACTTCTGTTAAATCTAAATTACTAAATTTATACCAATCACCAGAGCTAGTCCAACCTGCGTTAAGGCCTCCACCTACATCTGATGTTTCTTCTGTTCTTAAAAAACCAGCGTCATCAGCATCTTCTATCTCCAATCTAGCAAAAGGATCTATTATATTTAAAATACTAATATTAGATATCTTGTAATAATTTTGCTCATTTTCTGAGTTAGATTCAATAATTAATTCTAAAAAATCACCCGTTATACCCCCTTCTACTTTTGCTACCACGGCATCTAATGCACCCGTTTGTTCTAATATATAAACCTTTTCACCACCATCTAATTTATAGTAAATATTAAGATAATCTGTTGCTTTTAAATCTCCCATACCTTCTACAGTAAAGAAAATACTTAAATCAGACTCACAAGAAATATCTACAATACTAGACCAATTGACTGTAGTGTTTTGAATATTAAACCCAGCGCTATTTAATGGTAAATCACAGGGTCTTACTAATTCATTTACATTTAATTTTAACCAATTTATATTCCAGCCTGCAGAATTAGCAACAATTTGAAGTGTTTGTGCCCCTTCTTTTAAATAAACTTGAGATGAAGAACTTGTTGTTGTCCATGTTTGACTTCCTCCTGTTGCGTCAAAAGAAATTTGTTCTAATTCTTTAGAATTAATATTTATAGTAAAGCTCCCTGCAGTTGTACTTGCTACACGATAATCTATAGTGTAATTACCTGTAAAAGGAACATCAATTTCATACTCTAATATGTCTCCACGATCAATTGAGGTAATATTATTCCTCCCTATTGTATCGCTTGTTGTTTCTACAGTTACACCAGTCATAGCAGTATAATCTTCTGCTTCTATTAATAATTCTGTTTGAACAGAAATATTAAAGTCTTCTGTACTTAATTGACCACAATCATTCGTATGTGTTACTTGATAAATCCCTGCTTGATGCTCTTTAAAATCTGATAAGGTAACCTTTCTTGTACCTGATATATAGCCATTTGGTCCTATCCAACTCCAAGTTCCACCAATAGAAGGTTCTGGATCTAGAACTACCGTATTACCTAGAAACAAAGTTAAATCAGTCGTTTCTTTTTTCCCTAAGGACTCACTTAAATTATTAAACTCTTCAATATAAGGTATAATAGGTACCACTGCACATTCTAACAATAGATCCATATAATTAATATTCCAATCTGAAGCATTTGAGATTAACGTAATTGTCTGTACTCCTTTTTCTAAGGTAAATGGAGTAGTAGAAACTACAGTTGTCCAAGTTTGAGTACCACCAGTATTAAAACTTACTTGCTCTAATTGACTACTTCCATTAAGACTAACTGTAAAATCGCCATTAGTTGATGCACTTGCTACACGATACCCCATAGTATACGTTCCTGCAAGAGGAACATCAATTTCATATTCTAATACATCTCCAGTATCTATATCCGTTACATTATTACCTCCCTCCATATCACTTGTTTTTTCGGTAGTAATAGTTGTATTTGGAGTTATAAACTCTTCTGCTTCTATTCTTAAAATCGAAACAGCAGAATGATTAAAAATATTATTCGTTCCATAATCGGTAACCACACCTCCCGAAACACCATTATTGTTGGCTGCTTTAGAACTTAAAATTAAAGGATAATTTGTGTAATTATTCAATGTAATATCACTTGCTTCAAATACATCAACTACATCCAAGTTTCCTATGTCGGTAAAATCTCCAGATAGTTTTATTTTTAAATCCTGATCTGGATTTGTATTTGATGCTGCATTCCTTATTGTTAGATTATGATCTTTTCCTGATAAGAATACCAATGTTTTGCTTCCGTTCATTTCCTCTCCTTCATAAGGTAGAATTGTAAGATCACCAGTAATACCATTATTTGAATCACAACTAAGTGCGGCTCCGTATTTAGCGTCTGCACTACAATTAGTTAATTCACCATCTGCTAAAGCAAAGCCTCTTTCATTACTTAATGCAATACAATCTATAATCGATTCCTTACCTGATGCCTGAGAAAGGGTTACTGCAGCCCTAGACCCAGAAATTGTACAACCTTTAACGACAGGTGTAACAGTATTTCTATCAATTACTTCTCCATTAATTATAGTTACACCAGATCCATATGCACGTATACCTGCTTCATTTAAACTTTTATAATATCCTTTAGGTAGTTGATACCCCCATACTGATAAAAAATCAAGTTCAGTTGCAACTTTATGAGCTCGTTTATATCCAACAGAGTTAAATTCTTCATCAGTTAAATCATCACCTGTAAACATATTATCTGTTGATCTCATCTCACCTTCTATGATACAGTTTTCTATAAGACCATCAATGGCTCCTTGAAAAAACATAATATGTCCATATGCACGTGAAACTATTTTTGAATTTTTAACAGTATTTCTAGTACCTCTAATCAACACACCAGAATGTTTATTATGTTTGATAAGTGCACCAGACCCTTTTCCAAAAGTATCACCGAACCCATAAGGATAAGATGCTTTAACTAACATATTGAAGTTGTTTATTGTATTATCTTCACCATCAAGTACAAGATTAACACCACCATGATTAGGCATATCAAACTTAGAACCATCATCGACCATGGTTAAGTCATTCAATATATTATTATTACCATAAGTCTGTATTTGAAAAACTTCTCCTGAAAAAGCTTTTGTATGTATATCTGTATCAAAATTGATCGTAACACCTGTAAAGTTATATATATTATTATTTCCCTCAAACGCCAAAAGGACATTAGTTCCCCCCGTAAGTTCATAAAGACGTGAATTAGCATAATTTTCACTAGTAATTATGCTGGCATCAATAGTATAAGTACCAGGAGATAGTGTAACCTCATAGTTATCAACATCCAAATAGTTCCGAAGTTCTAATAAGGAGTTTACAGTTACCTGCGTTTGAGAATTCACAATAATAGGAATCACAAACAATAAAGCAATAAATAATTTTTTAATCATATTTATGGTTTAGTTTTATATTTAAAAGAATAAATTTATATCGAATTATTTTCGAATTTTATAAATTACCATTCTATTTAGTTAAAATATTCCCCATTTACTTAGTATAAACTAAACCTCCACTTGAAAACAACTTTTAAATAAAAAAAAACGCTATATCACTGATAATATACATTTTATATTTTTGTTGAATACAAATATTTTACTTTTAATTTATTTCAAAAAAAACAATCTTTTATTACTCCCAAAAGTCTACTTAACTATAATTAAAATAAATACGTTTTTATTTTAAAACTGTCATAATTGCCTTCTTTACCAAAGGTTCCATAATATCATAACCAGCAGCATTTGGATGCACGGTATCTCTACCAAGATTTTTTATTAATCCTTTGTCTGCATTAACCATTGGTGTATAATAATCTAAATAAACTACCTTATTTTTCTTTGCATAAGCCTTCACTAATTTATTCAATTCGATAATTTTATCGGCAGGCTCTACAGACGGACTCCATGAATAACTAGATGCAGGTAGTACTGAGGCTAAAACAACCTTAATATTATTTGCTTTAGCTAACTCTGCCATAGAAAATATATTTCCAGCAATTTCATTAATACCAATAGCACCTCTATTACCTGCAATATCATTTGTTCCAGCAGAAATCACAACCACTTTTGGTTGTAGTTTAATTACATCTGTTCTAAATCGTAACAACATTTGGGCACTTGTTTGTCCGCTAATTCCTCTATTTACATATGATGGATTAGCCTCAAAAAACGATCCGTGATCTCTTGTCCAATTATCTGTTATAGAATTACCAATAAACACCACTCTTTTTTCATTTTTAGCAGGCTTTTTTAACTCAGTATTTGCTTTTCTGTAACGTTTAAAATTTGCCCAATCTTCTGTAGGTGTTAATTGAATTTTAATAACTGTAGCAATAGTGCTTGGTGCTTCTTTGGGTAAGAAAACAGTTAAGTTACCATCAACCAATTTGGTTTTTAATTTTTTATCACCATAATTTAAATAAGATGTTCTTACTTTTATTTCTCTATCAATAATTAATTTCCCATCTTCTGGCCAATGATAAACATGTGCATAAACTACATCATTTTTTTTTGTATAAAATCCCCAATCTGGTTTTTTAAACGGATTTTCAGTTACATTATAAATCGCTTCTTTATTTTCTTTGGTCCATGCTACCGTTTCTTTAAGCTTTTCAATATTTGAAATATCTTTCTGAGCAAAAGCAGTACTAAAACTTACAATTGCAAGTATGATAAGTAGTATCGATTTTTTAATTAATTCCATATTTTATTATTTTTAGTTCTCTAATTTATTTTATTAAAACGGTTATTTTTAAAACAAAAAAATAACATTGTAGTCAACTTATAAAGTCTTTACAATGTTATTCTTTTTAAATATTTTTTCTTTTAAATTATAGTTCAATCTATATAAACTATAACTTATATTGCTTATTTTAATTCTATTTTTATTACCGTTACAGTAGCATCTGGAGCTAACATTGGCACATCTACTAGTACTTCTCTAGAAGTTGCTATTGAACTTAATTTAGTCTTAGGATCTGTTAAAACTGTGGCTTTTTTAACTTTAATTTCTTTGTTCAGTTTTAATAATCCATCTTTTGGCCAATCAAAAACATGTGCATAAAGTACATTATCTTTAATCGTATAACGTCCCCATTTAGGTTTTTCATAAGGACTCGCTTTTGCTCCGTAAATAGCTTCACCATTTTTCTTTGTCCACTCTCCCATCGCTTTTAAACGTCTAATACTTTCAGCTGGAAAACGTCCAAAACCATCAGGACCAATATTTAATAAAAAGTTACCTCCTTTAGATACAATATCTACTAAATTTTCAATTAAATCCTCACTACTTTTCCATTTGTTATCCGATGGTTTGTAACCCCACGTTCCATTCATAGTCATACATGCTTCCCAATCAGTATCAATTCCTGTATCTGGAATTTCTTGTTCTGGTGTACCAAAATCTCCTGCAAATTCTCCTGGATGATTATTCATTCCGTCCATACCAGTTCTTCCTTTATCAACTCTATTATTGACTATTGTGTTCGGTTGAATCTCACGAATGTATTTGTACAAATCTTTCCCCATTTCGGTTGTGTAATCAGAAATCCAATCACCATCAAACCAAACAACACCAATATCTCCGTAATTTTTTAATAATTCACCAACTTGAGGCTTCATATATTTCTCGTAATATTCTGGGAATTCTGGATTTACAACCGATGGATCATCATGTTGAGAAATGTTATAATTTGGATATAAATTCCCTTGTGCTTGTGGATGATGCCAATCTACAATTGAGTAGTAAAAACAAAATACAATGCCTTGTTTTTTACAAGCTTCAGATAATTCTTTTATTATATCACGTTTAAAAGGAGACGTATCCATTACATCATAATCAGACACTTTAGAGTCCCATAGTCCAAAACCTTCGTGATGTTTAGAGGTAAGTACAATATATTTCATCCCTGCGTCTTTTGCCATTGTTACCCAAGCATCTGCATCAAATAAGGTTGGATTAAACATTTCTGGAAATTTCTCATAATCTTCAATCGTATAATCCAATTTATCCATTGCCCATTCTGCACCACCACCAGCAATTTTAGTTCCTCTTTCTCCACCAATTATAGAGTATGCTCCCCAGTGAATAAACATTCCGAATTTAGAATCTCTCCACCATTCCATTCTTTCATCGTCAGATAATTTCTTGACTTTTGATTTTTTTTGTGCGTTTACATTTCCTAAACAGAAAATGGCAACAAATAGTACTAATAATGATTTTTTAAACATTCTTATTCAGTTTTAATTTGGTTTTCATTTTTGCATCATTATAAATAATATTACAACTCATTTATCATGATGCTACAATGTTATTCATTTTAACTTTTATTCTCTTTAAATAATGGTTCATCTTCTATAAATTATGGCTTATAACTTGTATTTATTAGCTTAAAAATCATTAATTGATGGTTTTTAAGCTAATAAAACTGTAATCTATAACTACTTTAACTGTTTCTTCTATCCTTTTAAAATGATATCAAAAAAATTCTAATGCTATCTTATTTTACCCTAATTCTAATTTCTTTTTCAGCTTGATTTCTCATCACCACAAGATCTAACATATCTGTTTTATTTTCTACATTTATTTTGAAAAAATCCTGAATATTTTTTACTTTTTTTCCACCTGCTTTTAAAATTACATCTCCTTTTTTAATTCCGTTATTTTGTACTGCTGGACTCGGTTTCCATATAGTTAAAATAATAACTCCTTCCGCCGAATTTAGTCCGTAAGCAGACTGTTCTTGTTCTGAATCTACACTTTTAATATTGTTACGTAACCAAGCTACAACTGGACTACTTTTGTTTTCTGATAAATCTTTAATAATAGGAACTTCTGGAGTTTTAGCAATCTTTTTTAAACTTTCTTTTTGAACTCCGAATTCATCCATAGAAAAATTCTTAAAACCTATTTTTAATGCTGGTGAATTTTCTGAAACCGTAAAATCTAATTCAGACGGGTTTTTAAACATCGGATCTCCATAAGTACTATGCATATCTCTATTATAAATTTGAGATTTCATCATCGATTCTTCATTCGGAAATAAATTATAATCTAATTCTTTTCCCCATCCTAACAAGCCAACATCTTGGTACGTATCTGCAACAATATTATGTTTAAAAACATCTTGACTATTGGCAAACCAAACATGCGGATGCAAAGAATTATTAACCATAATGTTGTTTTCTGCTACGCGATTAAAGCCTTCTCGCAGTTTCAATCCGCTATTTAGCAGTAAATTATTATAAATATGATAGTTAGAAGAACCATCATCTAAATCAATATCCCAACCATGGTCACAACGAAAACGATTGTTTCTAATAATGGTAGTTTTAACAGCATCCCATGTATACATATCCGGAATTCCCATCGTTAAACTGTCCATCACATTACGTTTTGGTAACCAAAAACGATCTCTTCCCCAAGAATTAAAAGAACCATGATCACTGGTTTCTAAAACTGTATTAAAAACATCGTTAAATTCTAAAATATGACCTCCCCAAGTTCCATCTCCAATATTAATCCCTGCTCTTGGCACATCATAAATACTGTTATGACGTACGGTAATATCCATTGCCATAGAAATCTGTACACCTGCTGTTTGTTTTTCTACACGACCAATTCTATGAATTAAATTATTTTCTACCAAACATTCTCGTGGATACAATTCATTTTTAGGTCCGGCAACGGTATCTAATTTATTTGCATCAATATATTGTCCGTAATTAAATGATGGAGAACGCACTGCAGAAGCATCACCTATAAAAGAAATAGCACTTGCGCCAGCATCGTGAATGTGATTTCCTGTAATTTGCAATCCCTTATTGTATTTGCTAGCCATAATAACGTTTCCGCCAAGATTGGTAAATTCATTATCTTCTACTTTACAGTTTTCTGTTCCTTCAAAAAACAGAACAGCTCCTCTATAGATTGTCCAATCGCTTCGTAATAAAGGTTCAAATTCTTCCATAAAAGTACGTTGCGTATTCTGGAAAGAAATGTTAGAAATAGTAATATTTTTTACAGGATTTTCTAAAGTACCCACAACCTGAATTAAATCTTTAAGCACAGAAACCTCTACTTTTGCCGTTTTTAAATTGGTGTTTGCTAAAGGCCAATAATACAATTTGTTCTTTTTTTTGTCTAAAAACCATTCTCCAGCACTATCTAACTCTTCCAAAACATTCTCCACCATTCGGTATTCTTCGTGTGGTTTAGACCCTCTGTTATTTTGTTGACCTCCTTTTAAAATTGCAGTTCCGTCTTCGTTAACACCTGTTATTACATAATGAAAACCGCCCCATTTACCACCATGTAAAGCATTAAAATAAGCTCCTTTAGGATTTTTCCATGTGGCAATTCTTTCTTTAGAAATAGCATCTGCTGCAAAACCTTGCCAATAATGAGCAGTTTCATCATAATTAGGGTAACGTGCTAAAATTTGTGGTTTATTATTGATGACTAATTGATCAAAATCTAATCCTTCTTTAACATCGGCTACAAAAATAGTATCATTCAATTTACTCCAATCTAAGTTTAACGGAACAGATCCTTTTAAAGTAACATCAGAAGTATTTCCTGTAATCGTTAATCCGCTTAATTTCGGAGTAATTTCTATCGCTTTTTTTAAGTAATAATCTCCAGAACCTATTTTTATTTCAATAGAAATATTTTTATTTTTTTGTTTTAATTCTGATGCCTTTTTTACTGCATATTCTAGACTAGAAAATGGATTTTCTTTACTTCCATCAGCTTTTTCTACAACATTTTTAGAAACATATATTTCTTTAACCTCAACTGTTGAAGTAAAAGAAAAACAGCATAAAACTATCAATGTAATTATTAAAATAGAACTTTTTTTCATATTTATTAAATGCTTTTAAAGTGTTGCTTTCCCTTTTAAATAGCCTAAAGATTGTAAAAACAAATCGGTTTCAAGCAATGTTATTTTAAAGTATTTTGGACCTTCTTTTTTCCATTGATTAAAAAAACCATGTTCTTGTCCTTCATAAATTTTTACATCACATCTTCTATTAACTTTTTCCATTTTTTCTTTATATAAATAGGCTGTAGAAACCGGAATATGTTTGTCTTTACTACCTAATAAAAATAAAGTTGGTGGTGCTCCTTTTGTGATATTATGCATTGGCGAAATTTCTAAATACCGTTCTCCAACACGCTTGTACCCATACCCTTCTTTACTATTATCAATTACGGGGTTAAACAAAACCAACGCACTTGCTTTAGAACTTACCGATACATCATCTGTAATTTCATTTAAACCAGAAAGTAAAGATGTTGCCGCAGCTAAATGACCACCAGCAGAACCTCCTGATGCAACCATTTTTTTAGTATTAATTCCAAATTCTTTTGCATGAATTTTTAAATATCGCATTGCAGATTTAGCATCTTTTACAGACTCAAAAGGTGTTGTATTTTGTCTATTTTTAACTCGATAATCTACAACCACAGAAACCATACCTCTAGATGCAAAATATTTTGATTGATCTTCAAACTGGCTAATACTTCCACCATTCCATCCGCCTCCAAAAAAGAAAACGATGGTTGGATATTTTTTTCGCTTTTTAAAATTATCTGGAAAATAAAGACGAAGCATTAAAGAGTCTTTATTAACCACTTTATAAATTACATCTTTAGTTAGTCGTTCTTGCTTTTCTTGACTATAAGAAGAAGCAAAAATAAATAACCCCAATATTGTTAGAATAATTTTTCTAAACTCCATATTACATGTGTATTTATTTTTTATCAAATATAATTTCTGCTTTATCATACCCTTTTGCGATTTTAAATATAAGCTGATTTGCATTATTCCTATTAGTTGTTCCTTTTCTACTCGCTACAATTTTTCCGTTTTCATAAAGTTTTAAAGTTGCCGATTTTTCACTTTTTAAAACAGGCATATTTATAGTGATTGGTTCATCTGTTTGAAACCTAAAACCTCTTTTTATTTTTTCTATTGAAAACGTAAAAGGATTACCTGAGGATATGATATTCCATCCAAAATTTTCATATTTATACATTCCAGAAAGAAAGAGAAAATCTAATTCTTCATCTAATTGACGTGTAATAGAAACCAATCCTTTTTGGTAAAATGATTTTTCTACTGTTACATCATTTTCTGATGCATTTAATACAATTCTATCCTTGGTAAGATTATTATTTAATAAAACATTTATAATTTGAGAATTTGGATATTTCTCTATGGAAGCATAAGAAACATTCTTAATAGGGTTTTCTTCTCCTTTTATAAAAGGATTAAAGACCAACGCAAATGGATTTTTCCAAGAAGCATATTCTCTTTTTAAAATTAAGGTTGGAAGTTGTTTTTTTAAAACTTCTTTAGGAGCAGTTCCTTTACTAATTGCATTAGATTTTGGTGATTTAACGCTGTATATCGTTTGGTTTTCTGCGCCTTTAACCCATAATTTCATTAAATTATCTGGCTTATTTTCACTTTTTAAAGTAAACAATGCCGTAATATCTTTTGATGATTGTGTTTTAAGTTTATCTGTAAAATAATCATACCCTTTTAGATCTCCTTTTTCAGCGCTTAAATCATCAGTTACAGATAGTTTTAATGGATGTTCTTTATCATCATAAATATCTAAAGATTGACCTAAATTATGATAAATATACTCATGCTTTTGTGTTCCTTCTTGCTGCTTTTTAGATCTAAAAACATCAATAATATAACTCTTTGCTGAGTTCGATTTTACAATAGCTGTAAAACGTTGTTGGTCGGAAACTGTTGCTGGTTCAAAAAAGGATACTTTAGAAAATGTAACTTTATCAAAAGCTGGTTTTTCGCCAGAATTAGGATATGCATTGTCTAATCTAAAAGGATTGTAAGAACGCATAGCGCCATAGTCTGATTTTCCATCTACAACAACCGTATTGTGTGCCGGAAACTTAGAATAGAATTCTTTAAAATCACTATGCCAATAACTAGATCCTTTTCCCATATCTGGCCCAAGTGCATAATTATTTGCAAAAAGCTCTATAGAAAGACCATTTGCATGTGCATGATTACCAAAAGAACCAACCGTAGAAACCATTACTGCATTTTCTTTATCTCCCATTCTTTGGTTAAACATACTTACGTTTGAAGCATAAAATGTTTGAGATGTAAGATTTTTAATACTTGATAAATTTTGTTTTTTATTCGATTTTAATATGTCAGCATAAAAGAAAAGTTGAAAGAAGTCATCTGCTTTTCGTGTATATAAATCATCAGAAATCATTTTAGAAAGGATGTCAGAGATTAAAGTTTCTTTTGTTGTTTTATCATATTTTTGATAATTAGAAATTAGAAGTTCAAAATTTTCTGGCGGCAATATTTTATGATTTGCATCTCCAAAACCTATTGTATATCCGTTTGGAAATAAGTATTGAAATGATGCCAAAGCCGCTTTTTCAACTATCGGATAATTTAAAAATTCGTCTTTATTTGTAGCATGATCTAAAAGAGTAAAAATGCGTAAAAGTGTGGTAATTACGTGTACAGAATATGATGGAGATTCTGGCCAAATACCATTTTTATGATCGTAAACTAATAAAGATTCTTTTATAGATAATTGTCTATCTGTTGAGGTATCAAAAGTATGCTCTAAATAATATTCACTTCCTTTTCCATTTTTGTAGGTAGCATTATTTTCTAAAACCAAACCTATATACGTTAAAAAACGTGCTTGAAATAAGTTCCAATTATTATCCGGAATTCCGTTTTTTATAATTTGATCTCCCCATTTCTGAAACACCGCAACACTTGTGTCTAAATTAGTTTTATTGGTTTTAAAATAATCGTATAAAAAATCATAAGTAGTTACTAAGGAAACTACAATGCCTTCATGTATAACTTCAAATGTAGCCAAACCCGAAATATATTGTTGATTCGATTTTTCTAAATCAACCGGAGCTTCTCTATAATACATTCCGTTTATGTATTTAGAATACACAGGTGCTGCAAATTTTGCATATTTTTCATCATCAGTTAACCAATACAAAAAAGCAGCATCTTCTACTAAAGACATTATTTGTTCGTTCAGTTTCTCTATTCCTGTACCTGCTTTAGAAGGATGAATCCATTCTTTTTTACTTGTTTTCTTATGTTCCCAAAAAAGTCCTCTTTTATCATCAGAATAAGGTTCTATATTTTCTATTTTTGGTCGTTTATAATCTGTAGCCCAATCTCTAGAACCTGCAAATCTAACAGTTGCTACCGGAGCAGCATCTTTAGAATACGCAAAATCTCCTCCTTTTAAAAAGACTTTTTTATGCTTGGTGTTCCAGTTCATTTGTAATCTTGAAACTAACCAATTTGGATCTTTTTCTACATATTTAAGATATTTTTCAAGATTTTTCTTTTTCTTTTCTACTAAACTTTTCTTCCAAGAAACACTTTCTAACGTTTTAATAAATGCTTCTTTAGATTCGTTATTGGTATAAATTCTAGGATGTTTTTCTACTTGACCAAAAACAGTAAATGACAGCATCAAAAAAATAAACGAAATATAAAATTTTGAAAAATATTTTTTCATATTAATTATTTTATTTCAACATTATAACCTGCTGGGTATTCATTTAGTTTTCCTTTTTTAAGCTGAATTAAAACAGGTTTATCTGATGAATAATAATATTTACCATTTTTGTATTTTAACTCTGCTGAAACAGCTTCTTTTACGGCTGCTATTTTAAAATCATCTTTTTGTAAACTTTTCCCTTTTCCTAAATACAAGTATTCAAACTCTCCGTTTTTCTCTGAAGCAATTCCAAAAATCCCTTTAAAAGTTATATTCTTATCAACTTTATAAAAGACATCATCAATAGCGTTGCATATATATTGTTTGCTGTTTTTTGAAGTAACTAAAAGACTTATAAAATTTTCTGACGTTTTTAATTTAGATATATTTTTAATGGATTTCTCACCAGTTTCATACGTTTCAAAAACAGCTACAAACGGATGTTTTTTTCCATTGATATCATTTTGTCTTACAATTAAAGTAGGCGTACTTTCTGGACTTTTATTTACTTGACCTGGTGTAATATCGCTTCGTAATGTGGTTGGTGGTGCATCAACTACATACAAATCACGATTATTTTGTCCCATCATCCACATGTTTGTAATTAATGCAGGTAAAACCGCTGTTGTAGTCCAAGTTGCATTAAAATCATCTGCGTATTTTATCTTTTTCTGATTTTTGAAAAAAGCATAATTTTTATCATACTTTGTTCCTAAATCACTTACATTTTTTAAACTCAATGTTTTATTCACATCATTTTTTAAATCCATAGAATTCCCTAAATTGTGATGTATATAATCGTTATCTAATTGATCTGACCTAAAAACGTCTACATAATAACCTGTAATTTTAGAAGTACGAATCATGGCTACCAAACGACGTTTTTCATCTGCAGAAACATCAGTAAAAGACACTTTGTCTGATGTTTTTGTTGTGTTGTAAAAACCTGTTGCAGTATCTACAAACGGATTCATAGCATTTATAGTAATGTCTCCACTTTTATAACCTGGTAAAATGGTGTTAGAACCTGTAATTCCTCTATGATAACCTGCATCTTTAGACCAATACGATTCGTATGCTGAAGCATCAGGAGACATTGCCCAACCTTTTCCGTAAAACTGTGCTGCTAAACCGTTTTTAGTTAAATGAGACTTGTGTTTTCCTCCATATAAAGTAAACATCAATCCATTATTTTCATCGTTTCCATTTTTCATAATAATGTGTTTATGAAACGGAGAATAAGCGGCTTTATGAAACGGTAAATCACTACCAGAACCCAACAAAGGTTGATTAAAAATAATGCTTTGCCAGTCTGAAGTATTTCTATCATACTGACCTGATGCAATATTTTTACGGATTACAGTAGCCATTTTTTCAGCAGTTTCTGTATCACCTTCCCAAGTTGCATAAGTTAAAAGAGATTCGAAAGAAGAAATATTAGCGGGTCCACCACGCATATCTCCAAAAACCACTAAATTTCCTCGTGCATCTAACCATCCTAAATTTGCCAAAGCAGCCTTGGTTATAATAGGGTTACCGGCCAAAGTATTTATACCAGATTTATACAACTTTACGCCCATTTCTAATACTAAGGGAATCATACCAGAAGCATATCCTGGAGATTCTGGCCATAAACCTGTAGTTTTATTATAGAACTCCATGATTACAGGCAAACCTGCAAAATGATCTGACGCTTTTACTTCTGTATAAAACGGAATGTAATATTCTTTCCCTTTTCCATCCTCATAAAAATCATTAGACTCTAAAACAAGCATACTATTCAGTATATTTTTATAACGGTTTACATTCCAGTTTCCATGTTTCCCTCCTCTAATCAATCCAATTTCTATAAAACGTTTAAACACATTACCAGCAACTTCTGTAGTGGTTTTGTTTAATATTTTTAAATGAGGATGTGGATTTGCATTTAAATAATTATACAGAAAATCGTAAGCAGCAGCAGCAGGAATTTGTCTATCGTCATGAATCACTTCATAATCATAGAAGCCCATAATACCACCAGCTTCATAACCACCAGGTCCTTTAGTAGATTGCTGAGGATCTAAAGGTGGCTGCATATAATAGGTACCTAATAACCAAGTCCATAAAATATCCGAAGAAAATTTAGCATATTTTTCTTCTTGCGTAATATAATAGGCAAAAGCCGCTTTTTCTGCTAACTTTAAAATTTCCATGTTGTTTGCACGAATCATGTGTCCTGTTTCTTTATAAGGAATTAAAACAGGTGTTTTGTCTGCGCTAGATCTGCTAACCCCTAATAAATCTCCAGATTCGTTATACGGAATTCTATCTTCTAGAGGTACGTTTACATAATCATTCCAAGTACGCATACCAGGTAATCTTACTGTTGGTAAAGGTGCATTTCCTTCTCCATAATCCCAATTTTGTTTCTTAATATAACATTGTGTAAAATGTTCTCCATCTTTCCAATACATTGCTAAACGCGATACAATCCATTCCGGATCTTTAATATGACGCGTTACATAAGGCGTAATTTCTTCTTGTAATTTTTTCCAAGATGCTTTTGCCCAAACTTCACTTTCTATTTTAGACAAAATCTCTTGCCTATCAGATTTATCTGCAAAAACTCGAGGATGATCCCCTATTTTTTGAGCGTGTATAAAACTTTTTGTTAAAAATAAAATGATTAATAATGGAACTAATTTTGATAATTTCATCTGGATAAAAACTATTTTATGACTATTATTTTTAATTACTTTTTAATGAAGCGGAACTGTTTCTATATCTGGATTGTTCTTTGCTTCTAAATATTTTCTTAATATTTCTTGATCTAATTCTGAACTATCTCCATATTCTTTACGTAATTCTACTAATTGTTTTTTCAGTTTTATCACAACGTCTGCATACGCAGGATCATTAATAACGTTATTCATTTCGTTTACATCATTTTTACGATCATACAACTCCCATTCATCTACATCATAATAAAAATGAGCCAATTTATATTCTTGCGTAATAATAGCATAATGCCTTTTTACCATGTGAATCCCAGGATATTCGTAATAATGATAATAGACAGCATCTCTTGTCCATTCTTCATTATTACCCAATAATAACGGAATTAAACTTTCCCCTTGCATATCTGAAGGTGGCACAATATGAGCTGCCTCCAAAATAGTCTGGGCAAAATCTAAATTCTGCACCATTTCTGTATTTGTAGTTCCTGGCTTTATTACGTTTGGCCACTTTATTAATAAGGGTGTTTTAAAAGATTCATCATACACAAAACGTTTATCGAACCAACCGTGCTCTCCCAAGTAAAATCCTTGATCTGATGTGTATATAATAATGGTATTTTCATCTAACTTGGTTTCTTCTAAATAATCTAATAAACGTCCTACATTTTCATCAACCGAAGCAATACAACCTAAATAATCTTGCATATAACGTTGGTAACGCCATTTCATTAATTCGGTTTTATTCATAGAAGGATATTTCTTTTTAAAGTCTTCCATCATTGGTTTATAAACCGAATCCCAAACAGCTCTTTGTTCTTTATTCATTCTACCAACTTCACGCTCAAAAGCTTCTAAATCCCAACCAGACATATCTTTTATGCCTAATTCTGCCATCATTTCTGGATACAATTTAGAATCTCCAGCCCAATTCATATGCGTTAAAAGATTCATTTCTGCTGTTTTAGCAGCAGTTCCTCTTCCTTCGTAATCATCAAACAACGTTGCTGGTTCTACAAATGTTTTTTTTGTGTATTCTTTAAAATGACGAGGTGCAGGCAACCACTCTCTATGTGGTGCTTTTTGCATAGAAAACAACATAAAAGGTTTGTCTTCTTTTCTGTCATTTTTTAACCAATTTAGGGTCATATCCATAATGATATCGGTTACATAACCTTCAACTGTAATTCTACCATCGTTGGTGTTAAAATCTGGATTGTAATATTGACCTTGACCCGGAAGGATTTTAAATTCGTCTATTCCCTTTGGATTATTTCCGAAGTGTAACTTACCAAACATTGCTGTTTGATAGCCTGCCTTTTGCATCAATTGTGGAAACGTCATTTGAGATTCATCAAACGGAAAAACATTATCTACCTTACCATGAATATGTGTATGTTTTCCTGTTAAAATAGTTGCTCTTGATGGCGCACAAATAGAATTAGACACACAAGCATTGGTAAACTTTACACCTTCATTTGCAATACGATCTATATTTGGAGTTTCAATTAAATGATTACTATATGCACTTATTGCCTGATATGCATGATCATCAGACATCATAAAAATAATATTTGGTCTTTTTTGTGGTAACGTTTTTTTCTCTTTTTTTTGCTCTGTTTTACAGGAAATCACCATACCTATAAAAAGCAAAAGTGATATTTTTTTAAAAAAAATAATTCTATTTCTCATTTTAATATTTTATGGTGTTTATATTTTTACAATATGAATTACAAAACCATTATTCTTTTTTATGGTTAAATTTAATTTTGAGGTATTATTTATTTCAATTTCCTCTATTTTAACATGTGTTCTCGTTTTTACCGTTTCATCATCGGTATATACTTTTGCTTTATATGTTTGATGATCCGTTAAAAAAGAAAAGTCTAAAGAAACCTTACGTTCTGTATTTCCATTGATTGCTCCAACAAACCAATCATTTCCTTTTCTACGAGCTATAATTCCTATTTTAGTTATTTCGGCCTCTAACACTTTCGTTTGATCCCAAGTGGTAGGTACTGCATTAAAAAACTCTAATTCAGGTTCGTTTCCTATATGACGCGTATCGCCCCATAAACCATCTAATTTTTCTGGTGAAGCCGCTGGTTTGTCATACCAATATAAAAATTGTAGTGGACTAAAAATACAAACTGTTTTTGCTAATTGAGAAGCTCTAGATCCCATTTTATCAACTCTACTACTGTAATAACAAACCGTATTATCTGAGGCACCTGCAAGATTTCGTGTAAACATGCTAATTAAAGTATGTTCATTTGGTACTGTTTCCTCGTCTCCACGAATCCCCTCTTGAGTTAAAAGATTAGGATACGTTCTTGAAAATCCTGTTGGCCTATATTCATCATGTACATCTACAATTAGACCGTACTTGGCTGCTTTTTTTATAGCCTCATGCATCCATGTAGTTGCGTCTTGATCTCCAACACGTACAAAACCAAATTTAATTCCTGCTACGCCCCATTCTTTAAATAAAGGCAGTAATTCGTCCAATTGTTTTTCTAAAGATCTACGGTTTACGTATAAAATAAGTCCTATTCCATTCTCTTTTCCATAAGTAGTAACCGCTTTCATATCTAAGGGACCTTTTGATCTTTTTAAATCTAAAGTAACAGTAGTGGCATCCGAACTATTTTTCATTTCATCTCCATACCAGCCTGCATCAAACATAATATATTGCATATTGTGTGAAGCGACAAAATCTATAGCGGCAAAAGCTCCTTGGGTTGTTAATGTAGTTTCTCTTAAAACTTTTCCTGGTTTAATCCAAGATTCGTCAGCAATTTTAGATGGATCGTTTAGGTTTTGAATTATGTAATTATTTTCTAAAAGTTCACCTTCATTTTCCCCCATCATTACTACTCTCCAAGGAGATTGAAAAGGTAGTTTTTTATAAATGTTTAAACCAGTTTCTCTTTCTGCTAAAATAGCACCTGTAATAGTATCTTGTTTTTGATCATTCATTTTACCATCTAATGTTGATAAAATACTGTATTTAGAAGAAGTCCCTTTATCAAAACTCAATCTTGCATAATCCACTAGTTTTGCTTCTGCCAAAGCAATTATTAAACTATCATTTATTTCGATAACTAAAGGTCTTTCGGAACCTACTTCTAACTCCGTTAAAGGAATTCTTTTATATTCTCCTTGTGCCGTTAAAACACCTGGACCTCTTTTAGGAGTTGACCAAAGCTGATGGTTTTCTTTAAAGTTATAATGAATTTTTTCTCCTAAACTTATTTCTGTAATATTTTGTTGATTCGGAATTTCATAAGCAAAAGCAATTCCTTCGTTATAAGCTCTCCCTATAATATTAAGGTAACTATCACCTAATTTTAAATATATTTTAACTTGATTGTAATTATCTGGAATAATACTTAATTCACTAAAATTAGAGTTCCATTCGTTTTCTACTGTAGACTCTTCTATATTTAAAACTGACACTTCTCCTAAAAAATCTATTTCTTCAGAAACAAGCTCTAACACAGAGGGTAATACTACTTCTTTATTTTCGTATTTTATAGAAAACGAAAGTTCGTTATTTTTCTTATTCTCTAAAAAAGTGATTTTTTTAGTTTCATCTGGAGACCTTAATTCTATAAATTTTGGCTTGTTACAGTTAAATAATAACAAGAAAATTAAAACAATTACATACTTAATTGATAAATTATTCATATAATCTTATTTTTTTTAACATTTAACACCAGTTCTATATATTTGATATAATTAAAGAGTAAATATCAATTTTCACGCACCCAAACATGACTCCCGTCTAATAATTCTTTATATTGAATTTCGAATTCTTTTTTAATTTCATTAAAAACTTCTAATTCTTTTAAAGACAAATCTTGTAATTCTTTTTGATCTTCCTTCATATTAAATAATTGAAAATCTGTTAGTTTGGCACTTTTTACAAACGCTTCGTTACCATCATATAAATTATGAATATTTGGTAATGTTTTATTATCGATTTCTAAACGTCCCATAATTTTCCAATCTCCCATTCTCATAGCAACTCTTCTTTCATTTAAAGCATCATAAAAAGCCCAAATTAAAGGTGTTTTTCTATCAAAATTACCTGTATTTAAAAGTGAGTTAAAAGATTCTCCATCCAATTTTCTATTTGGTAATTTTGCGCCTGATAACTCTGCAAATGTTGGCAAAAAATCGAGTGCAGAAACTACTTTATCAAATGTACCTGTATAAGTTTCTTTCCCTAGCCACTTTACAATTCCGGGTACTCTAAAACCAGCTTCGTTTGTCCATAATTTCATTCCTTTTAATTCTCCAGGAGAACCGTAAGAATGTTTAGCTTTTGGATGTCTATTTAATGTTTCAGGACCGTTATCTGAACTAAAAACGATTAAAGTGTTCTCTCCATAATTTTTTTCGATATATTCAACTAATCGTCCAACAGCAATATCCATATTTTCTACATTGGCAAAATATTCTGCTTGTTCTCTATTTTTTGATTGCGGTAAATATTTTTGAACCAAATCTTCTGGAGACGCAATAGATTCATGTGGTTCATGAAAAGCAACTTCTAAAAAGAATGGTTTATCTGAGTCTTTTTTATTTAACCAATCAATAGCTTCTGTAACTACAATCTGACTACTAAAACCTTCCATTGCTCCTACTGCTACTCCATTTCTAATAAAGTTTTTTGGATTTTTATGACTTGGTGAAGCATTGTTGTGTGTAGCCATCCAATGATCGAAACCAAAATCGTTTGGTTGCGGTTGTTTATCAGAATTAAATTGAGAACTACAATGCCACTTACCTACCAAACAAGTTTCATATCCTACTGATTTTAGCATTGCAGGAATTGTTTCTTCATGAGCCTGAAGGTGTACTAAATCTCTATTATCTTCACTTTTTTTATGACCAGGAATAAAGTCGTAAACTCCTGCTCTATTAGGACTTCTACCTGTTAACAAACCAACTCTAGAAGGGGAGCAAACTGGTGCTGCCGAATAAAAATTAGTTAATTTAATTCCGGATGAAGCTAATTTGTCTAAATTCTCTGTTTTAATAATAGGATGTCCAAAAGAGCCCAAATCTCCATACCCTAAATCATCACATAAAATCACAATAATATTTGGTTGTTTTACGCTTTCCTTTATAGTAATTTTACCATCAGATTTTGATGTTTGTTTTGATTTACAAGAAATACTTATTACAAGAATAATGAGTAATACATATTTTAATTTGTTCATCATCTTTATTTAATTATTAAAGAAATCGTTAAAAAACAATAGTTGATATTTTATAGAATTACTCCAATATTTGTTGGTATGTCCACCAGGTCTTTCTATATAATCATGTGGAATATTTCTTTGTAATAATTTTTTATGAAGTCTTACATTAGCATCATAAAAAAAATCATCTACACCACAATCAAAAAGAATTTTCAAACTGGTTTTATCTAATAAATACACCATATTTATTACCGTATTATTTTCCCAAGTTTGTTTATTATCAGCATAAACACCCAATCTTTTTGAAAGATCCCATCCTAAAGGAAACGGTCTAATATCTACACCACCACTCATACTTGCAGTTGCTCCCCAAATATCTTGATGTTTAAAAGCTAAATACAAAGCTCCATGACCTCCCATAGAATAACCAGAAATTGCTCTATTATTTTTGTTGATAATTGTATTGAATGATTTGTCTATTTCGGTAACTAATTCTTCTGAAATATAGGTTTCATATTGCATGGTTTTATCAATAGGGCTATTAAAATACCAACTTGTTTTGTTTCCGTCCGGACAAACAATAATTACATTATATAAATCTGCATATTTTTTTAATTCTGGTGCTTTTTTTAACCACGCTTTATAATCTCCACCAGCTCCATGCAATAAATAAACAACAGAATATGCTTTTCCTTTTTTTGAATATGAATCTGGAGTGATTACTACATTTTTTATATGCTTATTCATCGATTTACTATACAAATTTAAAGTATCTACTTTAGCTGCAAAAAGCTGAAGTGAACAACAACAAAAAAGTATAAATCCGAATATATTTTTCATGTTATAAAAGTTTATTTTTACTATTTCTTTAAAATAATATCCTCTAATTCTTCTAATGTTTTTCCTTTTGTTTCTGGCATCATAAAGGCTACAAATAGCAATTGTAAAACCATCATTCCTGCAAATACTAAAAATACCATTCCACCTCCAATTGCTTTTAACATAAAAGGAAATAATGAAGGAATAAGTGCTGCTAAAACCCAATGTGTAGAACTACCAAAAGATTGCCCTGAAGCTCTTAAATGATTCGGGAAAATTTCTGATATAAATACCCAAATTACGGTTCCTTGCCCAATGGCATGTGCACCAATAAATAAGAATAAGAAAAAAGGAACTGCCATACCTGTCCACTCTAAAAAGAACGCTGCAGATAAAAGACTTAATGAAATAATATACGCTGCAGACCCAACATACATTAAGGTTTTTCTTCCTAATTTATCAATTAAAAACACACCTAATAATGTAAATACAAGATTGGTAACTCCTAAACCAATACTATTTAATAAAGCTGAACTTTCTTCTAAACCTGCTGCTTCAAAAATACGTGGCGCATAATATAAAACGGCATTAATTCCAGAAAACTGATTAAAAAATGCTATTAAAAAAACCAAGATTAATGGAAATCTATATTTTTTAAGAAATATGGTTTCTGTTTTATCACTTTTTTCATTGTGAGAATTAAAATCGCTAATTTCTTTTTCAACATCTGCATTTTCATCAATAAATTTTAAAATTTCTCTTGCTTCTGTTTCTTTTCCTTGAGATAATAACCACCTAGGACTTTTAGGTAATTTTAATGCAAATAACATATATAATACTGCAGGAATAGCCTCTACACCTAACATCCATCTCCAAGCATTTTCGCCAATATCACTTAATAAATAGTTAGATAAATAAGCAATCATAATACCGAAAACAATATTAAATTGATACATAGCAACCAAACGCCCTCTGTCTTTTGCCGGTGCAATTTCTGAGATATATGCTGGTGCCGCAATGGTTGATGCTCCCACTCCAATTCCTCCAATAAAACGAGCAAAAGCAAATATATATGGATCGTTTGCAAAAGCAGAACCTATTGCCGAAACAGCAAACAAGACCCCAATTGCTAGAAGTGTATTTTTTCTTCCGTATTTATTAGTTGGTATGCCTCCAAAAATGGCTCCAAGTACGGTTCCCCATAACGCCATTCCCATAACAACAGAACCATGAAAAGAATCTGAAGATCCCCATAAAGCTTGTAATTTTTGATCGGCTCCAGAAATAACAACTACATCAAATCCAAATAGAAACCCAGCTAAAGCTGCGGTAATAGACCATAATAATATTTTTTTGTTCATCTTATATCTTAATTTAGTTTGTTCTTCTTAATACTACTTTAATGGAATAACCATATTCCAAGTTTTTGTTCCGTTACCAAATCCTCCAGGACCATTCATTGTTGCAAAAAAGATATGTGTTGGTTCTCCATCTTCAACTAAAACAAAAGGGCGTTCTAATTGTCCTTGTTTAATTATTTTTCCATTATTCCACTGTATCGTTTTCGTATATGCTTTTGGCTTATCATCAATAACCCAATTAATTCCGTCTTTAGAATGTGCTAAAACACCATCACCTTTTCCTCCTGTTAATAATCCTCTTTGGTCTTTTGCAATCATGTGGTATCCTTTGTTATCACTCCATAAATGAGGATCTTCAACTTCTCCAAATTTTTCCATTGAAAATAATGGTTCATCACCAACAACAGTATATCTACCATCAAAATGAGGTGCTGTAGCAACACCAATACTCATATCACTTTGTGCTATTCCATCTTCTTTATAACTTCTTCCTTTAAATAATAAAACTACCGATCCGTCCTTTTTAATTAAAGGAGATGGATTGGATGTTAAAAAACTGTAATACGAATTCGGTTTTATATCTAAAATTGGTGATTCTTTTCGCTCCCAAGGTCCGTAAGGACTTTTAGAGGTTGCTATACCAATGCGTTTACTCCATCTTGCAGCAATACTCCATTTACTACCTAATTTAAAGTCTTTTAAATTTTCTTTATTAACATCTTCAAAAGGATGTGTAGACCCCATATAGTATAATATATAAGTATCTTTATATTTTACAATTTTTGGATTGTGGCAAGATTTTCCGTCCCAATATTGTGCGCCTCTTTCTCCTAAAGCAACATCTTTAAATTGATAAGGTCCTTCTGGTGTTTTAGAAGTTGCATGCACAATTTCAGATTTAATCATCCACCCTGGATGAAACGGTAACATTTTTGGCCAACGAGATGCATACATATGATACATATTATCATCTCCTTTTATTACCGAGCTTCCCCAAACCCAATAATTTTCCATTTCTAAACCTCCATTAATTGGCGCTTCTTTTAAATTATCAAAAATGACATTCTGTGCCTTGGTAGACATGATACATCCGATAAATAAAAGAAGAAAATATTTCATTTTTTAAAATGGTTTTATTTTTTAATAGGTATCAATTTTATATTTTTTAGATTGATCGCATTCCATCTTCCTGCAACTGGCATGATAGACAACTCATACTTCCCAGCTGTATCAACGTTAAAATCTCCTAAATCGACTGTTTTAAAACGTTTTGGATTTGTACCTGTTTTAGAAACTTTTACAATTTTAGTTTTTCCATTAAGCGTTATTGCAATTTCTGAATTTTCTTCTAACAACGAATATCCTAATTCAGCCTCAAAATTACCTGGTTTATCTATTTGAAAAGTCCAATACACACGTGCAGTTTCACTTTCCCAATGAGATATACAATCCCATTCTTCATGATATAAGGCTCCTGGTCCTTGTAAATTTTCATATTGTGCTCTGTATGCAGATAATGTTGCCAATCCGTTTTCATCTTGACCTAAAGGTTTTATAGGCAATGCATTTGGCATTTCCTTCAATTTTAAAACAATAACAGAAGCTATACTGTTTGGTGCATTTCCTGTTATTTTAACCTGAATTCCATCATCAAAGGCTACGGTTTCAAATGTTCTGCTTTTATCATTTAATAAATAACAAGATTCTACATTATTTTTTAAACGAATTGGTAAAGACGCTCCATCTTCCCAATCATATACATGAAGATATAATAATGCTTTATTATTTTCTGTTTTCATGGTAATTCTTCCCCAATCTGGTGCTGTACTTGTAGGACTCGCCTGTGTACCATAAATAGCTTCAGAATTTTTAGACATCCAAGTTCCAATCGCTTTCATGCGTTCTACCGCTTGTGGTTTTAAAATTCCTTCATGGGTTGGACTCACATTTAGTAAATAATTTCCTCCTTTACTACTTTGGTCTATCAAGTTCTTAATTAAAGTAGTGCTTGATTTAAAATCATCATCATCACTACGATATCCCCAACTTCCACTAACTGGTTGACATAATTCCCAATATTTAGCCTCCGGCTGATGTCTTGGTCCGTTTCTTTCAAAAGTTTTATGATCCCCAGGGTAATCATCTCCCAAACGATCGTTAGTAATTATTCTTGGTTGCAACGCAGTTGTAATATGATGCAAACTATCTACCACAGATTTTGTCATTTCTCTTGGTGTATCCCACCAAAAAATTGAAATCGGACCATATTCTGTTAATAATTGCTTTACTTCTGGTAAGGCTTTTTCATACACATACTCATCACTACTTACTCGTTTTAAATCTTTATCCCAAGTATTTCCTAAACCTCCTGGATGATGCCAATCTTGTGCCTGAGAATAATAAAAACCAAATTTTAAACCTTGTTTTTGACATTCTATAGACAACTCTTTCATTACATCTCGTTTAAAAGGAGTTGCGTCTACAATATTATAATCTGTTGCTTTAGAATCGAACATAGAAAAACCATCGTGATGTTTAGCTGTTATAACGATATATTTCATACCAGCCAATTTTGCTAAACTTACAAACTCTCTTGCATTGAATTTTTCAGGATTAAACTCGTCTGCAAATTTCTCGTATTCTGCAATCGGAATTTCACCTTTATTCATAATCCACTCTGCACTATTAGAAACTTCTTTACCTTTATAAAAACCAGCAGGGACCGTGTAAATTCCCCAGTGAATAAACATACCAAATCTTGCTTCAGACCACCATTCCATGCGTTCTTCATCAGTAATATTTTCTACTTTAATATTCTTAGTAACCACTTGTTTTGTGTTTTTTACGCTACAACTAATTACCAAAAGAATCAAAAGTAGTACTAGTGCCGGTTTTTTCATATTTGTATATTTTACTAATTTAAACTCTATTACTATTATTTAGTTTCCCCTGCTGCAACTTGCATTTTATTTAAACGCACTAACGCTTCCATATAATAATAATCTGCATAAACAATTGGTACATCAATTTCAGAGTTATGAGGTAAATGACCTGTTGAATGTAATAATAAAGCTTGGTTTGTATCTCCACTTAAATATTTATCGCTAGAAAGTTCTTTAATATAACTCACTGCTGCATTATAATACTTTGTTTTTAATTTTTCATCTTTAACCAACGTAGACAACTCTAACATACCAGCAGCAGCAACTCCTGCAGCAGAAGCATCTTTAGGTGCATTTGGTATTTTTGGATCATCAAAATCCCAATAAGGTATTTTATCTTCTGGTAAACGTTCCATATAATGGTCAGATAATTTAATTGCTGTATCTAAAAATGCTTGCTCTCCTGTTTCTCTATATGCCATAGAAAAACCATAAATACCCCAAGTTTGTCCTCTTGCCCACATAGATTCATGTGCATAACCTTGGTGCGTGTATCCTCTTAAAAATTCTCCTGTATTTTCATCAAAAGAACCAACATGATAAACAGCATTGTCTTTACGCACAATATGTTTCATGGTTACTTCTGCATGACTTTTAGCAATGTCATATAAATCTTTACTCCCTCCATTTTTAGCTGCCCAAAAAAGCAACTCTAAATTCATCATATTATCTATAATAGTATTGTATTTGAATTTATGCATTTGACTTGGCCAAGATAAAATAGTACCAACTTTAGGGTTATATAAAGTAGCTAAAGTATCTGCAGCTGCCAATAAAACTTCTTTATACGCTTCATTACCCGTTAATCTATAACCATTACCGTAACTACAATACACCATAAATCCTATATCATGATTATCTGCCTTTGTATATGCTATTTCTTTAAGAGGTAATGTAAATCTTTCTGCCTGTTTTCTTATTTCTTCATCTTTAGCGTATTCATAGGCAAACCATAAAGCTCCAGGATAAAAACCACTACACCAATCTTTTACATCTACAAAATTCCAGTTTTTATTTCCCTTGTCTATATTTCTAGGAAAACTGTCTGCACTCACCAGTTTTGAGGCAACTTCTTTAGCCTTTAAGGTGGTGATATCTAATACCTCTTTTGTATTAAATGCATCTAATTGTATTACAGTCTCTTTCTCTTTCGTTGAATTGCATGATATTACTATAAGTAATACCGCTAAAAGCATTAATGTTTTTTTGATTATCATCTAATTTGTTTTTTAATTGATTTTTTTTTTTAAAACTATGAGTTGACAAAAAACATTCAACCCCAATTATACTGGTTACAATTATAATAACAATACTAAATAATGAACATAACTTATAACTCAAAGGCTATAAAACATCATCCTTTTATCTACTTATCACCCATTTTAAAGGGTGAAACTGCCTTTATTAGAAATAAGTCAAGAAAAAACTCAAATAAATCTATAGGCGCAATCCTAATACCTATAGAGGTATTATTAATTCTTATAAATAATAAAACTTAAAAAAAATCAATTTTAAGGTTATAAATTATATCTGATAATCAAATTATTAAAAAAAGATAAAACTGTCATAATACTTCACTTTTTGAAACCTTTTATAATAGAAAGTTTATTTCAAAAAATTTAGTTGCTAATAATAGTAGCTTATTTACTTTAATTATAAATGAAACAATTAATAACAAGACCAATTTTGTACTTGTATATTGTAGAGAAAGTAAGAATGATAAAAACAAAAAAAATAGATATGATTGTGAATTAATAATAAATAAAGAAAAAGATACAATTTGTAAAAGTCAAAGAATAACTTACAACAAAAGAATCTTTATTTAAAAAGATAAAAAAGTTACACTGCTTCTATAGCATTAAAAACAGTGCAACTTAACACTACTAATTCCCCTTCTTATAATCTTCTAAAAATTGAGCCAATCCACTATCTGTTAAAGGATGTTTTAACAGTCCTGTAATAGATGATAAAGGTCCTGTCATTACATCAGAACCTAATTTAGCACAGTTAATTACATGCATTGTATTACGTACAGATGCTGCTAAAATTTTAGATTTAAACCCGTAATTATCATAAATTAATCTCATTTCTGATATTAAATTTAACCCATCTGTAGAAATATCATCTAATCTTCCTAAAAAAGGAGATACGTATGTTGCCCCTGCTTTAGCAGCTAATAATGCTTGTCCTGCAGAAAAAATTAGTGTCATGTTTGTTTTAATTCCTTTATCAGAAAAATATTTACATGCTTTTACACCATCTGCAATCATTGGTAATTTTACCACTATTTGAGAATGTAACGCTGCTAATTCTTCTCCTTGCTCAATCATTCCATCATAATCTGTTGCAATTACTTCTGCAGAGACATCTCCTTTTACAATGTCACAGATTTTTTTATAATGGTCTAAAATATTTGCTACCCCTGTAATTCCTTCTTTTGCCATTAAAGATGGATTTGTAGTTACACCATCCAAAACTCCTAAAGCTTCTGCTTCTGCAATATCATTTAAATTTGCTGTGTCAATAAAAAACTTCATACGTTTATTTTTATACTGTTTTTAAATATGCTAATACTTGTTGACTTACTTTTTCTCCTGTAAAACCAAACTTATCATCTAAGATGTTTGCTGGTGCAGAATACCCAAAATGATCTAATCCAAACACTTTACCTGCATCTCCAACCAAACTTTCTAAGTTTACAGGTAAACCTGCTGTTAAACCAAATAATGGTTTGTTTTTAGGAATAACACTTTGCTGATATTCTTTAGACTGTAATCGAAATACTCCTTCAGAAATTACAGAAGCAATGTTTACTTTTAAACCATTTTCAGTTTCTAAAATTTCTGCAGCAACTACTAAGGTTGCTACTTCAGAACCATTGGCTACTAAAACAACATCGGGGTTTGCTACTTCTTTTACCAAATAACCACCTTTTTCAGCAGCTAAAGCTTCTTGATATCTTGATGCTTTTGAAGCTGGTAAATCTTTAATTCCTTGTCTTGATAAAATTAAACCTGTTGGTGTATTTTTATTTTTTAAAGCCATTTTCCAAGCAACGCTTGTTTCTGCAGAATCTGCAGGACGTAAAGCCATAAAACTAGGATTTCCACTATGGTTTTTTAATTTTTCTAACAATCTAATTTGTGCTTCTTGCTCTACAGGTTGATGCGTTGGTCCATCTTCTCCAACTCTAAAAGCATCATGTGTCCACACATATTTTACACCTAACTCTTGAATTCCGCTTAATCGAATCGCTGGTTTCATATAATCTGAAAAGACAAAGAAAGTGGCCACTACAGGAATAATTCCTCCGTGTAATGCAATTCCGTTTGCAATACAAGACATGGTTAACTCTGCAACACCTGCTTGTAAGAATGATCCAGAAAAATCGCCTTTTTTAAGTGCATGTGTTTTCTTTAAGAATCCGTCTGTTTTATCTGAATTTGATAAATCTGCAGAAGAAACAATCATGTTTTCTACCTTTTCCGCTAAATACCCCAATACTCCAGAAGATGCTGCTCTAGTTGCTAAGCCTGCTTTGTGTGCTATTGATTCAAAATCTAATTCTGGTAATTCTCCTGATAAAAAGAAATCTAATTTTTCAGCTAATTCAACATTTGCTTCTCTCCAAATGGAAATATCGGCTTTCTTATCTCTCGCTTCTACTATTTTTCTATCTAATAAATCTTTGTAAAAAACACTTACACCTTCATAAATATCAAAAGGTTTTTCAGTATTTGCTCCTAAATGTAAAAAGGTTTTAGTATAATCTGCTCCTGTTGCCCCAATTGGCTGACCGTGTAACTCACATTCACCTTCAAAAGTTTTATCATCTGCAGTAACACAACCTTTTCCCATTATTGTTTTACCAATAATTAACGTAGGTTTTTCTGTTTCGTTATTTGCATCTTTTAATGCTTTTCTAATTTCATCATGATTATGACCATCAATTGTAACTACATTCCAACCCCAAGCTTTGTACTTCATCTCCGTATCCTCAGAAGTTACTTCGTCTGTTGGTGTAGATAATTGAATGTCATTAGAATCGTAGAACATAATAAAATTGCTTAACCCTAAATGCCCAGCAATTCTACCTGCTCCTTGAGATATTTCTTCTTGCACTCCTCCATCAGAAATAAAACCATAAATTTTATGATCCATCCAATTTCCAAAACGTGCTTCTAAAAATTTAGCCGCAATTGCTGCCCCCACTCCCATAGTATGCCCTTGTCCTAAAGGTCCTGATGTATTTTCTATCCCTCTTGCAACATCTAATTCTGGGTGACCAGGAGTAATTGAACCCCATTGTCTAAAGTTGGCAACATCGTCTTTTTCATAGTTTCCTAAAAGATAATACTGTGCATACATTAAGGTTGATAAATGTCCTGCATCCATAAAGAAACGATCTCTAAAAGCCCACTCCATATCCGAAGGGTCAAAATTAAAGAATTCTGAATATAAGATGTGCATAAAATCTGCACCTCCCATGGGGCCTCCTGGATGTCCTGAATTTGCTTTTTCTACCATGGCAACACATAATGCTCTAATATTATCTGC
Organism: Polaribacter sp. 20A6; assembly: GCF_011378915.1. Lineage (NCBI taxonomy): Bacteria > Pseudomonadati > Bacteroidota > Flavobacteriia > Flavobacteriales > Flavobacteriaceae > Polaribacter > Polaribacter sp. 20A6. Next base: position 502,652 of record NZ_WTPZ01000001.1, on the reverse strand, counting down.
TGATTGTTGGTCTATTTTATTGTTCATGTTTATTTTTTATAATAAACTTCGTTTAAAAACTTTAGCTTAAACGAAGCTTATTCCTGTTTTATAATTTAATTTTTAAGGTTATTTTTTCCAAAGTTTTTCCATTTCCTCTAAAGTTTTTCCTTTTGTTTCCGGAATGTATTTCATGATAAATAACATCGCTAAAATACTCATGATACCATACACCCAATACGCAAATCCATGATTGAATAAACCTGTTAAATATGAATTATCATTCATCATCGGGAATGTTAAAGAAACTAAATAGTTAGAAACCCATTGCGCCGCAACAGCAATTGCCAATGCTTTTCCTCTAATTTTATTTGGAAAAATCTCTGCTAATAACACCCAAGTAACCGGTCCCCAACTCATTGCAAAACTTGCTACATACAACATCATACAAAACAATGCTAAATAACCCGTTGCACCTGAATAAAAAACAAAACCTAATGATAACATGGCTATCGCCATACCTAAAGCTCCAATAATCATTAGTGGTTTTCTACCGTATTTATCTACAGTTTTTACCGCTACAATAGTAAATAAGAAGTTTACAACACCTACTATAATGGTCATTAATAATGCACTATCTGTACCCGTTGAAATGGTTTTAAAAATTTCTGGAGCGTAGTACAACACGACATTAATACCTACAAATTGTTGAAATATAGATAACAAAACTCCTATTATGATAACTAACCACCCAAAAGACAACAAGTTTCCTGATGATGTATCATTCATAGAATCTTGTATTTCTGCTAAAATTTTAATCCCCTCTTTTTCTCCATTTACTTTTACTAATACCTCTAATGCTTCTTCTGGTTTGTTACGTAACACTAAAGAACGTGGTGTATCTGGTACAAAGAATAAAAGCCCTAAAAATAAACCTGCAGGAATTACTTCTGATGCAAACATCCATCTCCATCCAATTTCATTTAGCCATGCATCAGAACCTCCACCTCTTGAAATAAAGTAGTTTACAAAATAAACCACCATAAAACCACCAACAATAGCTAGTTGATTAAATGACACTAATTTTCCTCTACTACCTGCGGGTGCAATTTCCGCTATGTATAGCGGAGACAACATAGATGCTAAACCTACTCCAATACCTCCAATAATTCTATACACAATAAAAATGGTTGAAAACGTATGATCTAATTCACCAATAGGCGCTATAAACATTTCTGGCATTGCAGAACCTAAAGCGGATATTAAAAACAAAACAGCTGCTAAAATCAACCCTTTTTTTCTTCCTAATTTTTTACTGATAACTCCTCCAAACAGACCACCAATAATACAGCCTATTAATGCACTTGAAACTAAAAATCCTTTAAAAGCACTTGCGGCTGTTTCTGACATCCCTTTGGGGATTACAAAAAAACTATCTAAAGAACCTACTGTTCCAGAAATTACACCGGTGTCATACCCAAATAATAAACCTCCCAAAGTTGCCACTAAGGTTAGTTTTATAAGGTATCCTGAATTTGTTGAATTTGCCATAATATGTTTTAGTTAATTGTTTCTAACACTTCTGCTAAAATGTAGTTTAAAATAAGGTGTATATAAAAAGACCTCTTAGATTTTAAAATCTAAAAGGCCTATTCTTTTTATATATATTGATTGATAATATTTTCGAATAATTCTTGTTTACCACTTTGTAAACTTAATTCTCCGTTTTCTTTAGCTATTTTGTACAAGTCTGACAACTCCAATTTACCTGTTTCAAAATCTTTTCCTTTTCCTGCATCAAAAGAACTGTATCTTTTTTCTCTTAATGAATTATATGAAGATGATTGTAAAATTTTATCTGCCGTAAGTAACGCTCTAGCAAACGTATCTGCTCCACCAACATGCGCATGAAAAACATCTTCTAAATCTGTAGAGTTTCTTCTGATTTTTGCATCAAAATTAACCCCCCCCCCTTGTAAACCACCTGCTTGTAGAAATACTAACATCGCTTCTGTAGTTTCTTGAATGTTATTTGGAAACTGATCTGTATCCCAACCATTTTGGTAATCTCCTCTATTTGCATCAATACTACCCAACATTCCTGCTTTAGCTGCAACAGCCAATTCGTGTTGCATGGTATGTTGTGCTAGAGTTGCATGGTTTACCTCAATGTTTATTTTAAAATCTTTATCTAAACCGTATTCTTTTAAAAATCCGATAGCTGTAGCCGAATCAAAATCATATTGGTGTTTCATTGGTTCCATTGGTTTAGGCTCAATAAAGAAGGTTCCTTTAAACCCTTGCGCTCTTGCATAGTCTCTTGCCATGGTTAAAAATTGGCCCATGTGGTCTAATTCACGTCCCATATCTGTATTTAATAAAGACATATAACCTTCTCTTCCTCCCCAAAACACGTAGTTTTCTCCGCCTAATTTAATAGTAGCATCTAAAGCCAATTTTACTTGACCACCTGCTCTTGCAACTACATCAAAATCTGGATTTGTAGCAGCTCCGTTCATGTAACGTGGATTAGAAAAACAGTTTGCTGTTCCCCATAATAATTTTACACCGCTTTCTGCTTGTTTTCCTTTAATGTAATCTGTAATGATCTCTAATCTTTTTTCTGATTCTGCAAATGTTGCGCCTTCTTGCACTAGATCATAATCATGAAAACAGAAATAATCAAACCCCATTTTGTTGATGAATTCAAATGCAGCATCTGCTTTGTCTTTTGCTGCTTGAATAGCGTCTGAAGATTGATCCCAAGCAAAATTTTGTGTTCCTGGTCCAAAAGGATCTCCTCCTTGTCCGCAGAATGTATGCCAATAGGCTATTGAAAATTTAAACCAGTCTTTCATTTTTTTTCCTGCAACCATTTGTTCCGGATTGTAGTATTTAAACGCTAACGGATTGTCTGATTCTTTACCTTCGAATTGAATTTTATTAATTCCTTTAAAATATTCTTTACTTGCCATTTTGTATGTTGTTTAAGTGTTTATTTGTGTAATTGATGTTTTATGTACTGCATTCGCGTTAGGGATTGCAGTGGAAATCCTTTTTATGAGTTACTAATAAAAAGATTGATGCCTTTCGACTTCGCTCAAGATAAACTCCAAGCCCGACCTTTTTAGGAACGCACAAATACTATTTATTTAAAACGAGTTCTAACTCTTTTTTCCAATTTTGATAAGCTTCTAAATATGGTTTTTGGTCTTTAAAAGGCATAAAAGTCATAACGTGATCATTGTCCATTATCGCTTTGCTGAAAGCTTCGAAATCTCCTTTATGAAGATTTGCCGCTCTTGCCGCACCAATTGCACCGGTGGTATTGTAGATTTCTATTTCTTGCTGAATTAAAGTGGCAACGGTATTTGCAAAAATTTCTGAACGAAATAAATTATCGTTTCCTGCTCTTATAACACTTGGTTTAATTCCGTCTGATTTTAAAATTTCTATTCCGTATACAAATGAGAACGCAATACCCTCTAAAGCTGCTCTACACATGTGGCCTTTATGATGATTATTAAGGTTCATATTTACAATACGTGTACCTATTTCTTTGTTATTTAACATGCGTTCTGCACCGTTACCAAAGGGAATTAAGCAAACTCCGTCTGAACCAACAGGAATTTCTGAAGCCAAGTTATTCATCTCTTCGTAAGAATTTACATCCAAATTATTTAGCAACCAACGATACTGAATTCCGGCTCCGTTAATATTTAATAGTTTACCGATTCTTTTATTTTCTGATGAATAATTTACGTGTGCAAAATTGTTAACGCGCGTACTTTCTTTTCCTGATAAATTATCTGTAACCGCATAGACAACACCAGATGTTCCGCCAGTTGCAGCAACTTCTCCGGGATTAAATACGTTTAAAGAAAGTGCATTATTTGGTTGATCTCCGGCTCTGTAATAAATTGGAGTTCCGGCTGCAATACCGCTTTCTTGCTCTCCTTTTTCATCCACTAAAGATTGAATTCCGAAGGTGTCTACAATATCTGGTACTAAAGATTTGTCTATCCCGTAATATTCTAAAAGGAAATCTGCTACGGAATTGTTCTTAAAATCCCAAAAGATACCTTCTGATAAACCTGAAATTGTGGTATTTATTTTGTTTGAAAATTTATATGCCACATAATCTCCTGGCAACATAAATTTATAAATCTTCTTATAAATATCTGGCTCATTTTCTTTTACCCATTTTAATTTTGAAGCTGTAAAGTTTGCTGGTGAGTTTAATAAATGTGAAGCACATTTTTCTGTTCCAATTCCAGCAAAAGCCTTGTTACCAATCTCTACCGCTCTACTATCGCACCAAATAATACTTTTACGAAGTGGTTCTCCTTTTTTATCTACCAACACTAAACCGTGCATTTGATAAGAAATACCAATTCCTTTTATTTGGGTTCTGCTAACATTATATTGCTTTTTCAAACTTGTAATGGCGTTACAAATATGTAGCCACCAATCGTTTGGTTTCTGTTCTGCCCAACCGTTTTTCTGAGCAAACATGCTCATTTCCTCTTTGGGTTCTTGTACAACTCCCAAGCTTTTACCGGTTGCAATTTCTACTAGTGCAGCTTTTATGGAAGAGCTTCCAATATCTAATCCTAAGTAATACATAATTTTACAATGATTCTCTTATTATTAATTTTGTTGGAACATAATACTGCATTGGTTTTTCTTGTAATACAAACTCTGCAGCCTTGGTTCCTAATTCTTTAAAATCTGTTGAAATAACTGATATTCCTTTATAAATAAATTTTTTCATTGGTGTTTCATTGTAGGATAAAAAACCAACATCAACCCCAGGTTCTAAATTTTTGATTTTACATTGTTCTAAAAAAACACCTAACATTCTATCGCTTGTGCTTATATACGCAGCATCTTTTTGGAGAGAGAAAGCATTAGGATCTGTAACTATTTGATATTTAAATTGAAATAATTCACAATATTTTTTAAAATAAGTAATCGTTTCTATCGGGTGATATGTATAGGTTGGATATAAAAAAACCAGTTCTTTATACTTTCTAAAAACATCTACTGCTTCTTTTAAAGCTTCATAAAAAGAGTTACCAAAGTCTTGAAAAACATAATTATTACTAGTATTGGAATGTACGCTCCAATCTATCAACAATAATTTATCATTATCAATGTCTGCTAATACAGAAGGTACCTCATCATTATTAAAAGTCATAACTACATACTTATAATATTTTCCGGCTGCATTGTTTAAAATTGTTTTAAAATTATCTATATTATAATGATGAAACTGCACATCTGTAATAATATTATCTGGCAAATTATTAACAAATGAATGGTACAAAACTTCTTTATAAGCCTTAAAAGTATCTAAGAGTAATAAAACTTTTTTAGTTTCATTTGCTACATAATATCCTTTATTAGGTACAGATTCTATAACACCATTTTCTTTTAAAATTGAATACGCTTTAAAAACGGTATCTCTAGAGAGCTTACTCATTTTGCAAATTTTGTTTACAGAAGGTAAAGCATCTCCTTTTTGTAATATATTTTCTCCAATAGCATCATTAATAGCATTTACCAATTGCTGATATTTTGGTATATCGCTTTCATGATTAATGGTTAGTGAAATTATACTTTTATTCATGTTTTTCTATGCTGTTATTTAAATATGTTACTATTCTTTAGATGGCTTTTTTATTTGTTTTAAACCTGCTGCCCAAAGAATTCCTCCTTCAATCATTTTTATAAACCGAACATCTGTATAAGATTCATTTGTATGCCCTAAACCTGTATAAAAGACTCTACCTCCATCATAATTATGAAACCAAGTTATTGGATGTCTTTTTGTATGCATTCTTTTTCCTTGATAAGAACTTTCGTCTAAAGAAGCCAATACATTAACGTATTTTGCAACAGGCTTTATAAAATTATACCATTCGTCTTTAAAAACTTCTTCTTTTTTTAAGTGATTAACTGCAGGATGATTACTAGACTTGTCAATCATCAAACTTGCATTTTGCACCTTTGGATGATCTTTAAAAGTAGCTCCCACCATTTCATTATACCAACCCCATTCTTTTTCCGTATCGGAAGCAGCATGAATACCTACAAATCCATTACCTTTTTCTATATATCTTTTAAATACTTTTTGCTGCAGATCATTAAAAATATTTCCGGTTGTATTTAAGAATACCAACACGTTATATTTTTTTAAATTTTCATCAGTAAAATCATTAGAATTTTCTGAAAAGCTAACATTCCAATTATTTTTAGCCCCCAACTCGGTCATTAGTGTAACACCTGCTGGAATAGATTTATGGCGAAAAGCTGCCGTTTTAGAAAAAACTAAAATATTTGGATTACTATTTTGAGACTGAATACTACCAACTATAATTAATAGAAATAAAACAATAAAAGTTATTTTCTTATAAGACATTTTTAATAATTTAAATTTGGTGTAAAGACTACATTAAAATCATTCTGTTCTGTTCCGGTATGCAACAGTGTAAATATATATTTAAAATTTTAAAAAATTGATATAATACTTTATTAAATAAAAATAAATTTATAAAAACTATAATTTTCAGAATAAAAAAAACACTTAAAAACAGAATTATTTCTTTAAAATATTAATATCATTAACAAAAACTTAGCATAACTTATAATGCAAACTACATAAAGCATAATCCTTTTATTAGTCTTTAAAATCTAAAATCAACATCATTTTTTTTAACACTTAAACTCTCTAAAAACGTTTAATAAAAGTATATTTATATTTTTAACAGCATACATTAATAACAACTATCAATTCATCTCTTAAAATATAATAATTAAATGCTTTTTAAACTCCACAATTCTTATTCTCTAAGTAATTTTTATTCAATTTTGAAATTAAACCAACAAACTAATTAAGTAAAACACACTTTTTAGATTGTATCTTCTATAAGTTAAAATTTTCAACACAATTAAAAAATCAGATTTACATTCTTTTCAAAGACCTAAAAAGAACATGTAAAAATAAAGATTACACATTCATATATAATATTATGTTAAAATACTATTACCATTACATAATTAACAAAAAAAAGAGATAATAACCTCATATCAATGATTTAACAGGGTATAATTTATTAAATGGATGATATTTTATGTCCTTTGAATACTAATTTACAATCTGTTTCTCTAATAATTTTTAACATTGTTTAACGATTTAATAACAAAGAAAATCGATACAAATTAATTAACTTAAAAAAATAATTTATGACTAAACTAAGACAATGTCAGATTAATCTGAAAATTTTCGCAAGTCTATTTTGGATAGTGGGCTTTGTGATTTGTGGTTCATTTACACAGTTGCACGCAGCCACACCAACTTATTCTTCTTTTGACAACAACCAAGACAGAACTATAACTGGTCAAATTTTAGGAGCAGAAGACAAAATGCCTCTTCCTGGAGTAACTATTATAGTAAAAGGAACAACTACTGGTACAGTTTCTGATTTTGATGGAAATTATACTATTAGTATTCCTGAAAATGCAACTTTAGTTTATTCTTACTTAGGCTATGTTACTAAAGAAGTTATTGTTGGAAATAGTAACTCTATTAATGTGAGTCTTATATACGACTCTACTACATTAGATGAAATTGTTATTGTTGGTTTTGGTACACAGAAAAAAGCTACACTTACAGGATCTGTAGCACAAGTAAAAGGTGACGAAGTTATAAAAGGGAAAGGAACATCTAGTGCTGTATTAGCATTACAAGGTGAGGTTCCTGGTTTAGTGGTAACACGTTCATCTACTCGTCCTGGTGTAGAAGGAACTTCTATTAGCATTCGTGGAGACATTTCTGTTAATAGTATTAGTCCTCTTATTTTATTAGATGGTGTAGAAATTTCACAAGGAGACTTATCTGCAATTAACGCAAATGATATAGAAACTTACTCTATATTAAAAGATGCATCTGCTGCAATATTTGGAACTAAAGCTGCAGGTGGAGTTATACTTGTAACTACTAAAAAAGGGAAACAAGGAAAAATGAGAATTACTTATAAAGGTGAAACTCAATTAAATTTACCTAAAGAATTCCCTGTTGCAAATATGAGTGAATTTGCAGATGCATGGTTAGCAGCAGCAACAAATGATGCTATTGATTTTGTTGATGGTGATGGAAATGCTCAAACAGCAGCAACAAGTTTTAGATTTTTTACAGAAGAACAGTTTCAGATGATGTCTAACGGAACATTACCAACAGCTCCAGATTCTTTTTATGTATTTGGTAATGATCATTACTTTTCTGATACGAGTCAGTTTGATGCTGTTTACGGCACAACGATTACAGAAAGACATGATTTATCTCTTTCTGGAGGTAATGAAAATGCTACCTACAGAACATCTTTTGGGTATGCAAACGAACGCTCTCCAATAGCATTTGTATACGACGGACAAAAACGTTACAACTTTAGAACAAATGTAGGATACAAAGTAAATGATTTTATAAAAACAGATTTTAATATCTCTTATAACAGTAGCACTATAGACACACCTACACAAGGTATTGGATTTGGAATTCAAGATATGAATATTTTTCCACTGTATAATCCTGATGGACAATTTTACGATAATTTTGGAGGAAACAATCCTCTTGCATATTTAAAAGAAGGTGGTCGTGTAATAAACCGTACTAATGTATTTCGTTTAGGAGGTAAGATCTCGGTAGACTTAGACAAATACGTAGAAGGATTAGCTTTCTCTTACTTTGGAAACATAGCAATGACACAAAGTAGAAAAAATAAAACCTGGAAACCTGTAACAATGTACGATTGGGAAGGAAACGAAACAAGTACTCCAACAACATTATTTAACTCTAAATTAGAGGTAACAGAGGCAGATTACGTATTTCAAAACCATATTTTTCAAATAAATTACAACCGTTCTTTCGGAAATCATAATTTAGGTGTTATGGCAGGGTATACAGCAGAACAGTCAGAAACAGATAAATACTTTATGTCTCGTTCTAATTTAGTTGATGCATCTCTAAATGATTTAAATGCTTTTGATACTCCTACACAAACAAATAGTGGAGGAAGTAATGTAGTTGGTTTGGTATCTTATTTAGGGAAAATAAATTACAATTACAAAGAAACTTATTTATTAGAAGCGTTAGGTCGTAGAGATGGTTCTTCTCGTTTACACCCAGACTATAGATGGAAAAACTTCTTTGGAGCCTCTACAGGTATTGTATTCTCTGAAATGTCATTTATGGATGATAGTAAAATTAACTTATTAAAATTACGTGCATCATACGGAGAAACAGGTTCTGTAACAGGTATTGGTGCTTACGATTATTATTCTAGTATTGGTAATGGTACTGTATTGTTTGGTAATACGCCACAATTAACATCAACCTCTAATATTAGCGGAATGACTTCTTTAAACCGTACTTGGGAGCGTGTATCTACAAGTAATATTGCTGTAGATTTTGGGCTATTAGATAATAGATTATCAGGTAGTGCAGAGTATTTTATTCGTAAAAATGATGATATGTTAGTTAATATTACATATCCAGAAATAATAGGTGCTACTGCTCCAAAAACAAATAGTGGTAATTTTAAAACTAAGGGTTATGAATTATCTTTAAACTGGAGAGATCGTATTGGAGATGATTTTACATACCGTGTTGGTCTTGCTTTTTGGGATAATGAAGGTGAAGTTACCAAAATGGAAGGAAAAACAACCATTGGTTTAGGTAAAAATAGTATTGTAGAAGGAAAACCATTAAATGCAATATATGCATATAAAACAGATGGTATATTATCTACAGAGAGTCAAGTATTAGATTATTATAACCAATATGGTTTTACAGATCCTTCAGACCAAACAGACATGAAAAACAAAACAAAGTTGCCTAATTACAGAAGTGCAGATCGTTTAGTACCAGGAACCGTAAACCGTGTAGATGTTAATGAAGATGGTATAATTAATGAAGACGATTTAGTTTACGTAGGCGATGCAAATCCTCATAAAAGTTTTGGTATTAATTTAGGATTCACTTATAAAAACTTCGATTTTAGTGCTTTCTTTCAAGGAGTTGCAGACATAAATATTGTTAGAACAGGTTCTCTTTCTTATCCATTTATGCAATGGTGGACAAATCAAAACCCGATTTTTACAGATAAAACCTGGACACCAGATAATCAAAATGCCGAATACCCTGCAGCTTTTCTTAACGGATCTAGAAAAACATGGAATTATGGAAATTTAAATGATGTTAATGTTATTAAGGCTGCATATTTAAGAGCCAAAGCAATATCTATTGGATATGGATTACCACAAGACGTGTTAGAAAAATTTGGAATGGATAAAATTCGTTTATCTATAACTGGTAACGATTTGTTTACAATTTCTAATATAAAAGATGGTTTAGATCCAGAATTTGGTGAAGGAACAAGACAAGGAAGTTTAATCCCTTTTTCATCTGCATTGATCTTTGGTCTTGAAATCGGATTTTAATTACTAATTTTAAATTTAAAGAATATGAAAAACATACATTATAATATAAAAAGAATAGGTCTAACAGCCATTGTAACGGCATTCATGTTTGCAGGATGCTCAGAATATCTAGACCAAGAGCCACTAGATTCTGTTACAGAAGCTGTTTATTTTACAACTCCGGAACAGTTTGAATTAGCTGCCAATTATTTTTATCGTCAATCATTTGGTTATGATGATGGAGACCAATCTTCAGATTTATCTGGAAATCTAGAAACTTCGCCTTCTTACGGTCAAGGTCAAACTTCTATTCCTACTTCAGACGAAATTTGGGATAATAATTATGATCAAATGAGAGAGGCCAATCAACTGATAGAAAAAGCTGCAGAATATGACGGAAATCAATCTGAAATAACAAGCTATGTAGCAACAGCTCATTTCTTTAGAGCTTGGAATCATTATAAATTATTATTACGTTTTGGTGGTGTACCAATAGTTACTCGTTCTTTAGACGTAGATTCAGAAGAATTACACGCTCCAAGAAATAGTCGCTACGAAGTAGTTAATCAAATATTTATTGATTTAGATGTAGCCATTGCAGGTTTACCTTCAGAAAACACAATTCCAGATTCTGAAAAAGGGAAACTTTCTACAGAAGCTGCTAAATCTTTTAAAGCTCGTATTTTATTATATGAAGCTACTTGGGAAAAATACGTAGGAACAGCAACAGACGGTGATGGACTTAACGTAGGAGCAGGATCTAATAAACCTGCAGGATATCCTAGTGTAGAAGAAATGTTAACAGAAGCAAAACAACAATCTTTAGCAGTTATTAATAGTGCAGCTTACCAATTATGGGATCATCGTGCAGAATTTGGAGATAGAAATTTATTTTATCTATTTAGTTTAGAAGATGATGGCTCTAACCCTGCTGGATTATCTAAAGCAAATAATAGAGAGTTTATTATTCAAACGGTTTATGACAACCCATTAAGAAGAATAAATCAAAACTTAACACATTCTAAAAAACATACACCTTCACGTAAATTAATGGATATGTATTTGTGTTCAGATGGTTTACCTGTACAACACTCATCAGTTTTTGAAGGCTATGATGAAATGATTTCAGAATTTCAGAACAGAGATTATCGTCTAACAAGTTTTGTTAGCGAACCTCTTAAAGAATATTGGGGTTGGGGAAATAGTACAAATGGTGGAGGTGCACAATATGGTGTAGATTTTGCAGATGCTGGTACAAATTTCGATTATAGATATGTTCCTCAATTAACAAGTCCTGCAGCAGGACGTAATATTGGATACCAAGGTGTTAAATTAACAACTGAAGATAAAGGAAGTGAAACTAAAGATGAGTCTTTTAATTACCCACATTTACGTTATGCAGAAGTATTATTAACATATGCTGAGGCAAGTGTAGAGTTAGGAGGAGGTGCAATTTCTGATAGTGATTTAGATATTTCTATTAATAAAATTAGAGAACGTTCTAATGTAGCACCTTTAACAAATGCATTAATTACTCCATATGCAGATTTAAATATGTTAGGAGAAATACGTAGAGAGCGTGCTATTGAGCTATTTGGTGAAAACCAACGTTTCAATGATTTAAAACGTTGGGGTATTGCAGAAGAAGAGCTTAGTCATGCTGTATCAACAACATACGTAATAGGTACAGAATTTGAAACAGCTGTAGACCCAAAGAACCCTAGTTCTACAATTTATAATCCTTCTGCATTCTCATATGGTACAACAACTACTGAACAATCAGTATCAAGTTACGCAGGTATAGCAACCACTAAACCAGGAGCATTAATTTTAGATATTTCAGGAAACAGAAACTTCTCTATAAGTAATTATATAGATCCTATTCCTTCTGTTCAGATAGATCAAAACCCAGAATTATTACAAAACCCTGGTTGGTAAATAATTGTTTTATTATTTGAATTATTTTACAATTAATTACAGCTGTAGATATAAAATATCTACAGCTGTTTTTTTTTATATAAGAACTTTACATTTATACTAAAAGTTGCATTTGGAAACGCTATTTCTATAGCTATAAGTTTACCATATTTTACCAATTTAAAGCTGAACAACACCTACACATCTAAAAAACACCTTCTTATACACACTAAATTAGTGTATAAATTGAATCGTTTATAAAAAAACTTTTTTTAACTAAACATAACTTTCCTATCGATATAACAATAATGTTTTATCATAATTTTTTGTCTTCTTAACAAATTGCAAAAGACATATTCAATTTAAAGTTACCTTACCTAAGGTTCGTTAAAATGAACGTTTAAAATTAGACGAAGTTCTTTCTTTTACAATTATAAACTCATTAATAGTTTGAAAAGATTATAAAGAGTCTATTATGAGAGTGAATAATACAATACTAATAATTAGATATGTATTGAGTTTCAATAATATTTATCTTTTCTTACAAGCCTTGTTTTTAATTATATTTTACTGTCCCAATCAATTATAAAAACAATTGCTTAAAACTTAATTTTAAAAGATAATAAGGCGGTTCCAACCACAATCCCTAATATATAATAGGGAAAAACATAAAGCACTTCCCTGAATATATAAAGTAGGACTATATTAAGGAAAGCCTTAATCAATCATTTAAATGAAATATTGTAGTATTGAATTATCAAACAATGAAAATTGCTTGGCTAAAAAGGTAATTGATATGTATAATTTCCACAAAGAAAAACCCAATACGTTTTAGTAAAACATATTGGGTTTTAAATTATTTATATGGATAAATAATTGATATCGATGCTACAACAAATCAAACTGTCTAGGTAACCAAAGTGTTAATTCCGGGAAATAAGTAATTAGTAACAACACACCTATCATTACCAAAAACAAGGGCAATAAAGGCTTTATTACTTGTTGTATTTTTAAATCTGCAACACTACATCCCACAAAAAGAACCGAGCCAACTGGTGGTGTACAAAGTCCAATACATAGATTCATGATCATAATAATTCCGAAATGAATAGGATTCATTCCTAATTCTGTTACTATTGGTAAAAAGATTGGTGTAAAGATTAAAACTGCCGGAGTTATATCCATAAAAACTCCTACAAATAATAATATTAAGTTGATAATAATTAAGATTATTACCGGATTATCACTAATAGCCAATAACGTATTACTAATTTCTTGCGGAATGTTTTCATAACTCATTACCCAAGACATTGCAATAGACGTTGCTATTAAAAATAGTACAATTGCAGATGTTCTTATTGTTTCTAAAAAAATTGGAGAGAGATCTTTTATTGTAATTTCTTTATAAACAAAACCTAAAACCAATGTATAAACTACCGCAATGGCAGAAGCTTCCGTTGCTGTAAAAATTCCGGCTACAATTCCTCCAATTACTACAACCAATAACATTAAACTAGGGAAAGCTGCAAGAAATCGTTTAAAAAACTCTTTAAAAGTTACTAATTTATCTGTCGGGTATTTTTTTATGATTGAATAAACTAAAGCAACAACCATCAAAGCAAAACCAATTAACAAACCAGGCACATAACCTGCTATAAATAATGCCGCAATAGAAACTCCTCCACTCGCTAAAGAATAAACAATTAATACGTTACTTGGTGGTATAATTAACCCTGTTGTAGCACTTGTAATATTTACAGCAGCACTAAAAGACTTATCATAACCTTCCTTCTCCATCATTGGGTTCATAAAACCACCAATGGCAGAAGCAGCCGCAACTGCAGAACCAGAGATTGCTCCGAACAACATACACGAAATAATGTTTACAAAAGCCAAGCCTCCAGGAAGTGGTCCTACAATAGCCTTAGCAAAATTGATTAATCTGACGGCAATTCCTCCCCGGTTCATAATTTGCCCTGCTAGGATAAAAAACGGAATTGCAGACAATGTAAAACTATCTAAAGATGTTGCCATTCTTTGCGCCATTGTAGCTACAGTTGGCAGAAAAGGCATTGAACTTAACAAGGTTAATAGGGCTGCTAAACCAACAGCATAGGCTATTGGGACTCTTAATGATAAGAAAATTAAAAAGCTGGTTACTAAAATTAGGACTTCAACTAAATTCATATCTTTTTAGGCTTTATTTAATTTTCTTTTATTAATTAATGTATCTATGGTGTAATAGCAAATTAGAATTCCAGAAATAGGAACCACTAAATAAACAATTCCCAAAGGAATCTCTAAAGTTGCAGATGTTTGACCGAACTGGAAGCTTAACTGACACAATCTAATTCCTCCAATAACCATTACTATAAAGGCAAAAAAGAAAGTAGATAAGTAGACAATTCCATCAAAGAAACTTTGTTTTTTTGCAACTACATGTTCCGGTATTAAATCAATCGCTAAATGTAAATGTTTACCAGTTGCATACGCAGCCCCCAATAATCCTATCCAAATTAGAGAGAAACTAGAAATTTCATCTGTTATAGTACTTGGTGCTCCTAAAATAAATCTTGAGAATACCTGCCACACAACACTTAACAACATTATTGTTAAGATTAAAAGCACTAATTTTTCTAATATATTATCAATTTTCGCTCTCATTATTGTTTGTTTTTTATGGATAGTATTAAGGACTTCATAGCTTCATTATCAGCAAACATATCTAAAACACCTTGCGTCTGTTCTTCAAAAGGTACTTTATCTGGATAAAAAACCTCCACACCTGCTTTTTTAACTGCTGCTAGAGATTCTTTTTCTGATGCTGCCCATAATTTTCTTTGTACAATTGTACTTTCTGCAACCGCTTCTTTTAACCAACCTTTCTCTTGTTCATTAAATCGTCCCCAAGTATCTGTACCAATTAATAAAACATCGGGTACCGACGTGTGTTCATCCAAAGAAAAAAACTTACAAACCTCATAATGTTTTGAAGTATAAAAACTTGGAGGATTATTCTCTGCTCCGTCTACAACTCCTTGTTGAAGTGCTGTATATAATTCTCCCCAAGAAATTGGTGTTGGAGACCCTCCCAAATCATTAACCATAGCAACTGCCATGTTACTTTTTTGAACTCTTATTTTTTTACCCTTTAAGTCTGCAGGTGATTTTACTGGTTTTTCTTTCATATAAAAACTTCTACTACCCGCGTCATAAAAAGTTAAACCTCGTAGTCTAAATTTTTCTCCTTTCAATAATAAATTGTCCCCTATCTCACTATCAAAAACACTAAACATATGTGTTTTATCTCTAAACATGTAGGGCACACTAAACACTTTATATTCTGGTATAAAATTCTCTAAAACAGCAGCAGATACTTTTGTAATATCTAAACTTCCAATTTGCAATAATTCTAAACATTCTCGCTCCCCACCTAATTGGCTACTTGGGTAAATGTTTACAATTAGTTTACCGTCTGATTTTTCTTTTAGTCGCTCCCCTAAAATTACCATTGCTTTGTGAACTGGATGTTGTGTGTCTAAAGCATGAGCTAACTTTAAAACTTTTACTGTTTTCTCAGTTTTACATCCAGATAAAGACAAGAGAAAAACAAAAAGAAAAGCAGTAATAACAGTATTTCTATTAATCATTATGTATAAAATTTATTAATTGTAAATTTAAAAACCACAACAGTTTATACATATAATTTATAAACCAATTCTATAACCTATTACCCATTTTGAAGTAAAAATGCCTAAAATAACTTTGTGATTAAAGCCCTTAGACTGTACGATTTCTTTTAATGTTATTCTGAGAGTTCATAAAACGTAAGACTTTTAAAAAGCAAGTAAACTTTTGTTTATTTTATAGATTGATATTATTAAACACACTTGTATATATATTTAGTTAAAATGAAACTAATGCCATCTTTGTTTAAATAAAACTTAAAAGAAAAAATATAAGTTATAAACTATCAATATAAATTTAGCTTTTCGATTTCTTATAGTGTAGAAATTCATCTAAAAAATAAATCCCTGAAGCAGCGCTTCAGGGATTTATTTGAATTTAAAAAACTTAATTGAATCTATCCATATTTCCTCAATACAAATCAATTTCGATTTTTCTCCTACTCCATTTTCCATATTCTAAGGAAACTGGTTTTAAAAGCTTCATCATTATTCGTTGATATACTATTTTCTAAATACGTTTGTATTTCATTCATTCTATGACTTCCTGAAGGATGGGTAAAAGAACTACCTCCTAACAAGTTTTGTAAAAAAGAAAAGTCTGTACTTAATAAACAAAACTCATTATTCAGTTTTGATTTAATTAAATGAATTGCAATTAAATCTGCTAAATATTCTGCTTTTTTATAATCGTTTGTGATACTACCCTTTGGTATGCTACCTTCTAAACCAAATAATCTTGCTTGCGGAATGGTTACTATATGTGCCACTTCATGTGATAAAGCAAATAGTTGAATATGTTTTTTTGTTACGTTTATCAAACCTTGGCTTATTTCTACATAGCCAAAACTAGCACCCGCATTTATGCTTAAATCACTTTTATCAATTTTAAATTCTGTAGGTATTTCTACATCAGAATATTCTTTAAATAAGGGTAAAACAGACTCGTTATATATTTTTATAATTTCTTCTTCTTTTGTTAATGGAATAATTTCATTTTCAGGAAGTATAACTTCGTTAGAGGAATTTGAATTGCAAGCGCACATCAAAAAAACTAAGAATATTAAACGGAATTTCTTCATTTAAAATAAGTGTTATATAAACAAACACCCTTAAAATTAAGGGTGCTTGTTTTAAAAATAAAAAAAAGGGGGTTGTTATTGATGCTATTTATTAATTAGCGTAATATGTAAATGTTTTTTCTACAGTATTTCCTCCATCATAAGAAGTATAAGAAGCACTTAAAGGGTAGTTATCAGTATTATATATATAAGTAACAACATCATCCGCTAAAGAACCAGAAATAGGGTTATTTGTATTTATTGATTCAATTCCGACATTAATAGCAGCATATGCGGTTGGATACATTCCTTTAAAAGGGTTATTATTAATATCGTAAGTAGCAATGTAATCAGTTCCGTATCTAACTTCTTTTGTAACGTTTCCATCAACAACAGTAAATAAAGTTTCAGTTACTTCATCTTCATCTCCTGTTTTATCTGTTCTTTTCTCAGAGATTAAATCTCCAAATTCATTATATGCATAATTATAAACGTACGTTAATACATCATCTACAGAATAATCTGCTTCTGTAATTTTTCCAGATTCATAAGTATAAATAGTGCTTTGATTAGTTGCTGTTACTTTTTTCTCTATTATTTGATTTTTATCGTCATAAACCAAATCAGTTACCGTTGTAATTATAGTTCCCCATTCATCTGCTTCTTTAGTTATTGAATTAGCAAAATTAGCATCGTTATAAGAATATGTAGTTGTTGATAAACCAAACCAAAGTTCATCTACCTCATAAGTTTTTAATTGAGAACCACTACCAACTTCACCACGAACAGTTATAGTTACAGTATAATTTTTAGTAGTAACTTCATCTTCTGCAGTTACCGTAAAAGTTTTAGCTTCACCATCTACAAAAGAAATTGCTGCACCAGAAACTGGAGAAACAGTTGCATTTTCTGAAACCATAATTGTAGGAACAACGGCAGTTAAGTTTGTTCCAAAAGGAACAGTAACAAGAATATCGGTTCCTAAGTCGTAAACAATATCAGCTGCATTTACACCATCAATAGCAATTGAAAAATCGGTAATAGTTGCCAAAGATGATTCTATTGGAGCATCATCATCACTTGAACATGAAACAGTTGTTACAGCTAAGGTTAAAAAAACAGTAAGAATCGAAAAAATTTTCTTCATAATTTAAATATTTAATTGGGTTATTTTTATCTTATTATTAAAATTGTAACCTATAAGATAATAAAGGGTTACAACTGTTTTTATTTATAAATTAGGGTTATTAATAGTAGCATCATTAGGAAAAGGAATCACATATCTAGCATCGTTTTCCTCTAATATGTAGGTTACTCCGTCAAAAATCTTAGTTAATTTAGGTTGCGTAGTTCTTCTTAAATCATTCCATCTTTGACCTTCAATAGCAAACTCTCTTCTACGTTCTTCTAAAATTTCTATTTTTAGGTCGTTACTTTTTAATGAATTTACGTTTGCTTTATAAGTATTAAAACCATCGGTTGTATATCTATTTTCTGCAAATGATATTAATTTTTCTTTTGCTAAAACATCTTTATTTAACGCAGCTAAACATTCTGCAATGGTTAAATGTAATTCGGCTGTTCTATAAGAAACTTTAAATTTAGTTTCTGCCCCTTTTTTAGAACTAAAACTTCCGTCTGTATTTTGCTTAAAATAAAGTGGAAAACGTAAATCTGTCGTTTGATTATAAGCGTTGATTAAAGCATCTGAAATGGTTGTATTACTAACCAAATCTACAGAAGCAATGGTTTCTAATGCCAAAATAGATTCTACGGAGTTGTATTCTGATGGCATTATAGAAGTATCAGCATTCAGATTTTGAATTTCAGCATTTATAGCAAGTGCTTCATTTGCTACGTCTATTGCTTTTTGCCATTCTTGTTGATATAAATACACACGCGACTTCAATGCTTTTATAGCAACTACAGAAAATCTATAATTATATCCTACATCTTGTTTTTGAATGTTTATTAATATTTCTGCTTTAGCAAGATCACTTAAAATTAATGCATACACTTCTTCAACCGTTTGCACATCATATTCCTTTTCTGCATCATATTCTGTAGTAATTGGCACACCAGCATCTGTATTTGCTGTTGCTTTATTGTAAGGTTTTGCGTATAGATTTATCAATTCAAAATACTGCATTGCACGTAAAGCGTACGCTTCTCCTACCAATTGTTCTTTCTCTGACAAATTTCCTTCTATAGTGGCTTCACTATTTATTACATGATTGGTGTAAAAAATAGTATTGTAAAAAGTAGCATACGGAAAAACAGTTGTTAAAGGACTTGGGTTTAGATCATTCCAAATAAAAAGATCTTGATAAAACTCTATTCCAGCTGCGTCTGCACTTAAAGATAATTCATCGGTTCTGTACGTTGTTAAAACCTTATGATTTTTGGCTATTGAATATGCTGAAGTTAGAAAACTTCTATACTCTTCTACAGATTTAGGGATTACTTGCCCTACTAGTTCAATATCTAAGTATTTATCACAAGAGATAAAACTTAAAGTGACAAAAATGCTATATATTAATTTTTTCATAAATTATTTTTTAAAAAGAAAGATTAAATCCTGCTGAAATAATTCTAGGAATAGGTTGTGCATATAAACTACCATACGTTTCTGGATCAAAAAAGCCATCATAATCTGTTCCGATCACAAATAAATTACGTCCTTCAAGGTTAAAGTTTAAGCTTGATATTTTTAACTTTTCTAACTTTTTGATAGGTATTGCATAACTCAACTTAATACTACTCACTCGGATATAAGAAATATCTTTTACCCAAATATCTAAGTCATTATACGTTTGTCCGTCATCTGAAGAATTGAACCAAGTGTACACTAAATCGGTATCGAAACCAGGAGAGGTTGCTCCAATTAATGCTGGATAATTACCAGTTCCTGCTTTTAAAATATCTGTACTATAATTATTTCCGGGTTGTGCTAAGGCAAGGTTATAACTTGGAGCAGCTTTTACAGTTTGTTTTATATTAAAATTAGTTAATACACGTAAATCAAATTGTTTGTATTTAAAACTATTTCTAAATCCACCACTAAACTTCGGTGTTCCATCGCCCACATAAGAATATAAATTTCTGTGTTCTTCTCTTGTTAATTGACTTCCGTTGGTTCCTGCTTCTAAATTATAAAAATCTACTGCAGAAACTTTTTTACCATCTTTCCAAAATAATGGTAATCCGTTGCTATCTAATCCTGCAGTTTTAATTGCAAAAATGGCATTTACACTATATCCTTTTAAAGAAGGTTTAAAGTCTTCTTCTCTAATTTCAATATTATCAACAATACTTTTATTGTGAGAGATATTTAAACCACTTGTCCATTTAAAATTAGGTGTATCAATATTGGTGGTATTTATAGCAAGTTCAAATCCTTTATTGCTTACAGTAGCCCAATTGGTATTGATAAAATTATAACCACTTTCTAATGGTACAGATCTTAAACCTATTAAATCGGTACTTTTTCTTGCATAATAATCTCCTGAGATATAGATTTTATTATTTAATAACCCTAAATCTAAACCGACGTTTGAGGATACTGTTTTTTCCCATCTTAAATTTCCATTAGGTGCGTTTAACGCTCTAATAGTTTCTTCGCTAACTCCCGGAAGAATCGATTCTGTATAATATTCTCCAACCACAAAAGGTGATGTAGACTTATCAATATTCCCTTGCACACCGTAAGATGCTCTTAGTTTTAAATCGGTTACAAAATCAACATTATACATAAAGTCTTCTTTATATACATTCCAAGAACCTGCAAAAGACCAAATAGGTAAGTATCTATATTTAGGATTTACCCCAAATAAGTTAGAACCATCATATCTTAAACTTGTAAAAGCTGTATATTTTTTATCGTATGTATAAGAAGCTGTTCCGAAGAAAGAAGCGTATGCATTTTCGCTCAATGTTTTTTGATAAGGATCAAATAAAGAATTGGTTAATGAACGTTCATCTGTAATAGCAACAGAAGTTAAAGTGTTTGCATTGTACCCAAAACCTTTGGTATGAATTTGTGTTCTTTTGTTTCTTCTAAATTCTGTCCCTAACATAACATCTAGTTCATGAACATCATTAAAAGAAGTGTTGTAATTAGCAGTTGTTTTCCAGTTATATTGAAAAACATCTGCATTCCAATTCTGAATAATTCCACCTTTAGGCATATAATAAGAAGTACCTGTAGATGATGCATATTCAGATCTTTGCTCATATTTACGGGTATAGTAACTGTCTTCTGCACTATACTTTTCAGTTTTATCAAAATCTAATTGTAAACCTAATTGTGTATTAAAGTGAATATCTTTATTCAATTTATAACCAACATCAAAAATGGCTTTTAATGAGCTTGATACTAACTCGTAATTCGTATTTTCTCTTTCTTCTAAAATATTATAATCTAGATTTAAATCTGATCTTTCTACCAAATCTGGATCATACATATAATTGCCATCCGCATCCTTTACTTTTAAATATGGATTGGCATTTCTTGAGTAATTAGAAGGATTTGTATATGCATCTGCTCCTGTAATATAAGAAGATGTTGTGGTTTGACTACCAAATAACGCTACACCAACTTTTAGTTTTTCGTTAACCTTAAAATTATCTTTTAACGTAATATTAAATCGTTTCTGACCTGTACCTTTCGTTGTTCCTTTTTCATCGAAAATACCTGTAGAAAAATAGTAATCATTATTTTCTGTTCCTCCAGAAAGACTAACACCATATTGTTGGTTTATAGCCATTTCATACAACTCATCTCCCCAATTAGTATTGGTGTTTTTTAAGTTATTGATATCATTTTGAGCATCACTAGAAATACTACCAAAACCATTATCTCTAAAATTGTCATACTCGCTGTAATTATTCAAAATTCTAGCAACTTCACCTCTATCTTGTTGATATTTTAAATCGGATCTACTTGCCAAAAGTAATTCGAAATCTACTTTTTGAGCAGAATTCATTAAATTCAACTTACTAAAATCTGGTTTTTGAGTTACAAATACATTCGCATTTACATTTATGCGCATTGCTCCTTTTTTTCCATTTTTACTAGTGATCACAATTACTCCATTTGCTGCTCTTGCACCATAAATAGAAGTAGCAGAAGCATCTTTTAAAACCGTAATACTTTCTATGTCTTCTGGATTTAAACCTGCAATTGGGTACGATTGTAAATTATCGATATTATCTTTATCTCTAAAATCTTGTGGAATATCATTTCCTTCTAACGGAATTCCGTCTAACACCCATAAAGGATCTGAAGAACCATTTAAAGTTGCAGCTCCTCTAATAGATATTTTTGAAGGTGCACCTGGAGCACCACTTATAGGCTGAATAGATACACCCGATAATTGCCCAACCAACATTTGATCTACACTAGCAACACCTGCTTGATTGATATCTGTCATTTCTACCTCTGCATAAGAAGAGGTTATTTTGCGCTTTTCAATTTTTTGATATCCAGTTAAAACAACTTCATCCAAACTTTCTGAACTCTCTTTTAAAGTAATAGATACGTTTGAAGTAATTTTAGAAACATCAATTTTTTCAGTTTCATATCCCATATAAGAAACCAAAAGAAACTTAATGTCTGCTCCTATTTTTAGAGAAAAATTACCATCAAAATCTGTGGTAGTTCCCAACATTGTGCCTTGTATAACTCCGTCTGTATTGGTTGTATTTCCTATAATTGCAGACGATGCGTACACAGATGCACCAACAATTGGCATTTTAAAGCCAGCGTCAATAACTTTTCCGTTGATTACTTTTTCTTGCTGTGCAAAAAGTAAACTAGGAATAAAAACTAACAGGTATATTAATTTCTTCATGATTTAATTTTTCAAATTATATTCAATTCTTGCCATTAAATCACTATAATGTGCTTTAGTAGCTCTATTTCCTCTATTTTTCTTTCTTTTTAAAAGCACCAATATTTTCTCTAATGCAGCTCTTTTACTAGTTCCAATATCTGCAACTCTAGGTAAATATGAAAAGTGTACATTTTTAAAATTATTAGCGTCTTCAGAAATTGTATTTTCCTTTGTTTTTTCTAACAACTTATTTCTATCTACAGTTAAAACATCTACATAGTTTTTCTGTGTAATACGATCAAACATATCTAAAGATGCTCCTTTCTGAGTTTTCTGAAAAATGGCTTCAAATAAACGATCAAACACATACTCTTCTGTAAAAACGTCTGTATCATCACTTTCTAAAACTTTGTTTTCCGTAATTCTCATCAACCTTTCTGTCTTTATCAAAGCATAAATAACATTTGTTTGATGAATGCGTAACATAGAAACAGGTGAGTAATATCTTTCTCCGTCTGGAGCATCTCTTACGGCAAAAACTTTATTTATAATTTCCGGCATAAATAACCATTTCTGAGGTAAAACAGCATTTTTTATAATATAATTCAATGCTTCCTTCTGTCTTTTAACAGATACAGGTTCAAAGGTATTTTTACCATCTCCATAAACGGTATTGTTAACATAAACACCACCAATATTTGCCATTACATGACCGTTATAAGTTCCCCATTGATCTATAACCGCTTTGTACAATTTAGATGCTTTGTAATAATCTTGCCCTTCTGCCGCTGTCCAATCTAAAATGTTTGGCAATATTCTCTTTAAATTCTTCAATCCGTATTCACTTGCTTTTACAGCATCATCTCCCAAATCTTCACTTTGAGACCTTGGATCAATTATTTCAGCTTGTTGCGGTCCATAAAAATATAAAGGATCATTTTCGTGCTGACGAATCCATTGGTTTAAAATAGGAAGTTCTTCGTGAGCAGACGTATTTTCAATCCAACGATATCCCCAATCAATTGCATAGGTATCATACACACCAATTTTAGGTGTAATATCCGTAACCTTATCTTCTGGTTGCGCTACATAATTAAAACGAGCATAATCCATAATAGACGGTGCTGTTCCTCCCATTTTAGAGGTAAACGTTTTAGATCTTAAAGAATCTACTGGGTAGCTAAATGATGCGCCCATGTTATGTTTTAATCCAAAGGTATGGCCAACTTCGTGCGATGAAACAAAACGAATTGCTTCTCCCATATGTTGATTTGTAAACTTGTTTGGTCTTGCTTTTACATCAATAGGACCTGTTTGTACACGAATCCAAGAATGCAAACCCTTCATTAAATTATGCCACCAAATAATATCCGATTCTAATATTTCTCCACTTCTAGGATCTACAATAGAAGGTCCCATAGCATTCTGTTTTTCTGATGCTGCATAGGTAATTACAGAATATCGTACATCATCTGCATCAAAATATTTATCCTCTTTAGAAGGAAACTTTACTTTTAATACATTTTTAAATCCAGCTGCTTCAAAAGCAACATTCCAATCATACACACCCTGTTCTATAAAGGGACGCCATTGTTTTGGGGTAGCAGGATCTAAATAATAAATGATTTGTTTTTTTGGTTGCACCAATTCTCCACGTTTATATTTTTCAATATCTTCCTCTTTAGGCTCTAACCTCCATCTTGTAATCATTTCTCTAGATTCAACTTCTTGTTGATCATCAGAAAAATAATCCATTGGTTTTGTAAAATACCCAATACGTTTGTCTGAAAAACGAGGTTTCATTACATCTGTTGGTAATAAAATAATATTTGTAGTAACACCTATTGATAAAGGTAAAGCAGCACTTCCGCCTTCTTTTACAGAGGTCGTTAATAAAGATTTTACAACAATGTTTTCTGGAAAAGATTTAATGCTTTCTAAAATAGATAAGTTTGTTTTTACACTTCCCCCCAAACCAATATTGGTTAATACATCACTAAAACTTTGCTCTTTACCATTAAAAATTTTATTCACTTTAATAAATACAGAAGTGGAATCGGTGTTTTTGGTTTCAATTTCAAATTCTTCTATAATAGATTCTCCAAAGTTATCTTTTACTGATAAAGTAATTGCATCATTTTCGGGAGATTGAACCCTAGGATTTATCGTTTTAACCCAAACTTTATTTAAAACAGTGTCTTTATAAAATCGAACAAGTTTGGTTTCAAAAGTCATTCCTTTGTTTAATCCATGTCCGTTTAAGGCATAAGGAACGCTAGATACTTTATTTACAATTAATAAATCTCTTGATAATAATGAATCTGGAACTTCAAAATAGTAATCTTCTTTTATAGCATATACATTGAACAATCCTTTTTTAACGTTTCCTTCTTTTAAAAATTTCTGATACGTCAATTTTTTAGCATCAGTTGTTTTTATAGAGTCTTTTTTCTCTTGGTGATCTTTCTTTGCATTTTCTTTTTTACTCTGAGAAAAACCAGAAAAACTAATCAGAATTAAAATAGCAACAATTAAATTCTGAACCAATAAAGTACCTTTTAAAGAGGTTGTTTTCATAAATGATATTATTAAAACATCAAATTTGCTTGTTATTAACAACTTAGAAAAACAAAACAGAGTGAACTCATTAAAAAACGGAGTGAAATGCTATTTTTGAGTAATATATGGTAATTTACACACGTATTCATCACCAATTACTCCCGTTTTAAAGGTGTAAATTTGATAATATTGGTATGTATTCTCTAAATAATTCAACCCAATATAATAGCTATCCTTGGTTTTACACTTTCTTGGTGTGTAATTATTTTTGACCGTAATAAACTCTTTATCAATAAAAATCTGAATAACCAACGGATTTTGTTTTGTTATTTCATTGTGTTTTATTGCATTTTCTACCAACGTTTCTAAAGATAGAAAGGGTATTTTTTTAAGTAAAATGGTTTCATCACAATTATTTTTAATTATTACATGTAAACTCTTATTAAATCTAATTTCTTGTAAAAAAATATACTGTTCTAAAAAGCTCATTTCTTTTTTTACAGAAATTAAATTCCCTTCTCTCTCATCTAAAAGGTATCTATAAACATCGGCTAACTTTAAGACAAACTGTTGTGACAAATCTGGATTTACATCAATTAAAACATGCAGTGAATTTAAACTATTGAATAAAAAGTGAGGATTTATCTTTTTCTTAAGTTGATTCAATTGAAGAATTGCATTTTCTTTCTGATACTTTTCATTGCTATATATTAATTGCTCCTTCTCTTCTACTACCTTTAAATTTTCTACATATTCTTTTTTTAACTGCAATCTAGAAGCTATTAAAAGCAACATAAATGTAGTAAATGCTAAAAAACTAATCCAAGAAAAATATCCTTGTAAATTTTTTGTGGTTTCTTTTAAATGAATATCAACAGGAAAACTAACGACAACAATTAAAGGAGTATTTCCTATTTTAATGGTATCGAAATATCGTAAAACCTCTAAATCTAAAAACTCTGATATGGCTTTATCTTTAAGAGAGTTGATATTATTTGGTACATAGTATCCATTAATTTTAAGAGAACTATTTAAAATTTGTTCAATAGAAATGGTACTAAAATAAGTGTCTATTTTTTTCCCTATGTACGCCGTATCCGGATGCAACATACAAATACCGTCTTTATTGGTAACTACCGTATAACCACCATCTCCTTTATAAGTTTCAGAAAAATAGCGCCAAAATGAAATTAAATCAACATCATAACCTGTATAAACAACGGTATTGTTTGGTAATTTTTTAATATAGATTTTCCTATTAATTACGTTATTTGATCTCGTTATAATAGTATCTATAACCACCTCATCTTCTACAAAATGAATATTTTTTAGAAATGTATGTATTTCGTTTTGATACAAAGAATCTTTCTTATTCGAAAAATGAGTTTCACTTATTGTATTAGGTAGATTTATGGACACAAAACTATTATAAATGCTATGATTCTCTATAGCCAAATCTGAAGTGAATAGTAATTTCTCCTTTAAAAATTCAAAAGAATTATTTTGTGAATTTCTAAGAATTTTTTGGGAGTTTTTGAAAGAGTTATTCAGTTGATTAAATTCAAAAGCTACAATATTTTCTTTGGATTTTAAATTACCTTGAATAATATCTTGAATTAAATCTTCTGTAACCGATGTAATTTTAGGCGTAATTAATGAACTTCCAATAAAAAAAACAGCAATCAACAGCATACTTATATATAAATATTGCTGATGCTTTTTTAAACGAGTCCAAAATATAGAGGTTTGCATATTAATTATTTAACCATTCTTTAAAAGGACGCACATTTTTTGAACTAATTAAAACAAAATCATTTTGTTTAGAAGAAGGTTCTAATTCTATTTTTAAACGATTCTGACTGTATTTGATAATTGTTTTTATAGCTGTATGTCTTACAATGAATTTTCTATTTATTTTAAAAAAATCTTTTTTTGATAACTTTAAATCTAAATTCATGATTGTATCATCATACAAAAAACTGTCTCCTTTAATTGTATATAAAAAAAGAGATTTGTTTTCTGCCATAAAATAGGCAATTTCATCAGCAGTTATAGAAATTAATTTTTCGCCTCTAGAAACTAAAAATCGTTGTTGCGCTTCTTTTATTTCTTTAGTTTTTTTAAAATGATTTAATAGTTTTTCTAAATCACTAGAATCATTAGCAGGAGTTATCGCGTAGTTTTTATACTTTTCTAGCGCAGTATTTAATTTATGTTTGTCGTATGGCTTTAATAAATAATCAATAGCAAAAAATTGAAATGATTGAATTGCATACTGATCAAATGCTGTTGTAAAAATAATTGGAACATTAATTTTTAAAGCTTCAAAAATCTCAAAACTTTCTCCATCTCCTAAATGAATATCACTTAAAATTAGATCGCACGAGTTATGTTGAAACCACGCTATAGATTGTGCAACACTTTCTAATCGCTTTATAATGTTTACAGTGAAATCACTTTTTAACAGTAATTTATCTAAAGACGCAGCTGCTAAATCTTCATCTTCAATAATAACAATATCCATTCTAAATTATTTATATTTTTATAAGCCGAGGGCAACTTACTCAATATTATTATAAATAATTATGGTTATTTATAATGATATTGAAAAGCAAAAATATGAAACTAAAATTTAGTACTACTTTGTTTATTAGAACCATCGCAAAAATTAAAAAATTCATTTTATTTAAACGAAACAAGAAATTTACTTTACTTCTTTACGTTTGTCTAATGCTATTCTAATTTCTCCAGCACGTTTTTCTGAAAGGTCATAATTTCTCATGATGTACATTGCAATAAGAGTTCCTGCTATAGGAAACCCTGAAAAGAATAATCTCAACCCAATAAGTGCCTCTTCTGTCTGAATATTAACTGCAGAATCAAACCCTACAACAGATAAAATTGCACCACTTAATCCACCAGCAATTCCGAACCCGAACTTCACCATCCACCAGTAAATAGCACCAAAAACACCTTCTCTACGTTTACCCGTATTTAGCTCATCTAAATCTATTACATCTGCTGTCATAGACATCATTAAGGTAAATAAACCTCCAATACCAAAAGAAAAGAAAGGCAAAGCAAAAAGAAACATATAGGGTTTACCAGGAATAAACAAGAACCATAACATAATATAACCAACTACAGAAATCCCTTGAGACACCATAAAGGCTTGTTTTTTACCTAACATTTTAGACATTTTAGCCACAATAGGAATCACTAAAAAAGTAGTTACCAAAGCTCCAACACTTCCAAATAGCGTTGGCCAAATTCCTGCGGCAGCAGCATCTCCTTTAAAAAGATAATACACAATAATAAAAAAGGTAAAACTTGCTACGGTATTAAATGCATTAAAAACAAAGAAAGTAGCAAAACATAGTTTCTTAAAAGGTTTAGATTTAAAAGCTTCTACAAAGTTATTTCCTATTTCTTTTAAACTTCCTCCAATATTTTTTAATGTTAAAGAAGCATAATTTTCATTTATAGTAGACTTACTTTTGATAAAAATAGCAGGTACCATTGCACAAATTGCAAAAATAACGCCTACCCAAACAGCCAATTCTCTTACCGCAACATCTGCTGTAACATACCATTCTGGATCATACATAATAACCCAAAACCAAGGCGCAATTACCCAAGCCCATTGACCAACCCATTGTGCCACTGCCATGATACTTGTTCTCTCATGAAAATCGTCGCTCATCTCATAGCCCATAGCCACATAAGGAACACTAAAAATGGTAAGACCTAAATAAAAAGCAAATGACGTTAATAAGAAATACCAAAAATTATAATCGAGCGAGTTTTCTCTAAACAACTGCCACATAATTATAAAAGAAATCCCCATTACAATGGCCCCAATAAAAACATATTGTCTTCTTCTTCCCCAACGAGATTTGGTATTGTCTGAAATGTATCCCATAATAGGATCTGTAATCGCATCAAAAATTCTTGGCACTAAAGAGATAACTCCCCACATCCATCCTGGAAAACCTAAATCTTTTACCAAAACGACTATAAATATTCCTATTACAGCTGGAAACATTTGATTTGCAAGCATACCTACTCCAAAGGCAATTTTTTGACTCAATGGAACTTTAGAAGACGTTTTAGTATAAGACATAATTTAGATTTTATTTAGTTGCTATCATTATCGTTTGTAATGCTTGTGCATCTATATTTATAAGTGTTTCTTTTTCTCCTAAAGAGATTTTAAAACTTTTCTTTGTTTTTCCTTCATTAAAAACTACCACAGCTATAGAACCATCTGGATTTTGAGCTGCTGTAACTTGCAACTCTTTATCAGAATTTTCTAAACCAATTACTTTTGCTTCTGGTCTAATGTATTTACTAAAATGTGCCATGGTGTAATACAATGGTGTAAAATAAACTTCATCGTTTTCAGGATCTACAATTACCGGAGCAACACACCAGTTCTCAAACCAGTTTGGTCCTCCTTTTGTATCTAAAACCATGTTCCAGTCTACCCAACCGTCTACCCAATTATTTAGGCAACCAATAATATCTCTTGCATATCTATTTACAGGAGCATATTTTGGGTGTAAATATTTATTTTCTGGTTCTCTCCAGTCATATCCCCAATCTGTTGCTTCTTTTTTCCAATACCAAGCATCGTCTTGCCAAACAGGTATTTCAGAATCGATACATCCTTCTGTTTCAATTAAGTATTTTTCTGGTGCTTTATTATGTGCATATTGTAATGCTTCTGGGAAAACTTCATAGGTACTTTCATACCAATGAATAGCAGTTCCATCAAAATATTTAGATGAACTTTCACTTCTATACATTTCATCTACCCATTCTTTTAAGCCTTCTCTATTTTGATCGTAGCCTAAAATAATTTTATCGCCATACCCCTCTTTTTCTAATCTTGGACCTAAATGAAACTCAACAAAATCGGTCATTTCTTTAGGCGTAAAATGCATACTCTCCCAATTATTTCCATTTCCGTGTGGTTCGTTTTCTACAGTAAACCCCCAAATATCAATTCCTTCTGCCTCGTAAGCATCTATGTATTTAGAAAAGAATAATGCCCAAGTATCATAATATTTTGGCAATAATTTACCACCAACCCATTTGTTATTATCCTTCATCCACGGAGCAGCTGTCCAAGGAGAAGCAAATATTTTAAATCCGTCTTTAGACGCTTTCATGGCATCTTTTATCATCGGAATTAAATCATCCATATCATCTTTAATAGTAAAGTGTTCTAAATTAACATCATCTGCTACCGGAGAATATGAATACTGACTGATAGAAAAATCACAAGAATTCATGTGGGTTCTTGTTAACGAATAATTTGCGCCTTCTTCTGAGAAATACGCTTGAATAATGGTATCTCTATTTTTCTGACTTAATTTATTTAATAAATAAGCAGATGATTCTGTAAAAGCACCTCCAAAACCAGTAATTGTTTGAAAGGTTTTATCAGTATTTAATGTAATTGTAGCTGCATTTTCAGCAGGAGTAAAATCAGTAATTTTAGTTAACTTATTTCCTGCTTCCGAAGTTTCATAAACATCCACAGATAATTTATTATCCTTCTGGCTACAACTAATCATTATGACTAAAAATAGTGTGTAAAAAAAATAGTTTGTTTTCATTGTTGTTATTTTTATCTATTATATTCTGTGTTCGGAACCAAAACATCGTTTATTAATGCTTCTTTATTTCCATTATATGTTTTTGTAATTTCTTTCCCGTTTCTTGTTAAACCCTTAAAAATACCTTTATCAACCAAACTCCAAAGTGAATATTTAGCTTCTCCTTTTAAGTTGATTAAACCAAAGTGATTTTCAGATCCATTTGAGTTATTTGCATCTTTCCATTGTTCATCAAAAGCTTCAAAATAGAAACAAGAAATTCCTTCTTTATGCGTCCATTCTCTTAAATGTTGATAATACAAACCTTGCTTATATTCATCTGTAGCTCTAGAACCATTTACGCCATAATGCCCACTAGAAATAGTTGCCCAACCAGTTTCGCCAATATGAATCGTTTTGGTAGCATCTATACTTTTTACATAATTTACAACATCACTATATTGTTTTTTAGCAAACGTAAAAGCACGCAACATGGCATTGTCTACCTTTTCTTTGTCAGATAAACTTTTTTCATTTTCAAGAACTTTCCAAAATTCTGGATTATAGTGAGAATTATGATATGCATACGTGTGCATAGAAACATAATCGACCGCTTTAATTAAATCTTCTAAGTCTTTGGTATGATAAACAGGATCTCCGCCTCCCCAAGAAGCAAAATCATCTGAACTTGTAATCCAAACATCTTTAGACAATGCGCCGTTTTTCTTTAAATTTTGAAGATGATTTACCCATTTTAAAATTACATTCGGTTGCACAAAATAACTTGCCGCCCATTTTACCATCGCTTCATTACCCACTGCAATTACTTTTACAATGTCTGGATATTTGTTTGCCAACGCTACTGCTCTTGCAATTTCTCCTTCATTTTGATCACTTTCAATATCATGATTTGGTTCTTTGTCCGTCCAAGCACTTAAACAATCTATCCAAGCCCCCAACATTACATACATTTCAAAATTGGCATCATCTTTTTTAAGTTGATGAATGGCTTCTAAAACATTCGCGGCATGTGGTAATTCTGGTTGTACATTATAGGTTCTTAAAATCTTAATACCCATTGCCGAAAGAATTTTTAAATCCTCTTTCAACTCTTTTATTGTAGGTTGATTTTCTCTTGAATTCTCTCTATAACCTCCATAAGAAATGGCTAAATACTCTGGATTTCCTAAAATATGTTCTGCTGTTATTACTACCTTTTGCTCTTCTTTTAACTTCACTTTAGAATTACAACCAACACCAAAAATTAACACAATAATTGCAAACAAATTTTTTATAATTGAATTCATATTTTTGATAATTAAATGCTATTTACACATCAAGATTTATAACCTTGAATATATTTATTTAGAATACCGATTTGTATAAGAAACATAGCATTTAAATTGACACTATATTTCAGTTTTACCCTTAGCCTAGTCTACCTTAAAGCATACGTTTTGATTTTTTTTTACTTATTACGTAAATCAATCGTTTGAACAGCTCTAGGTGCTATTTTCGTTGTAAAAGTCTTAGTTTCTAAAACAATCGATACTTCATGAGCTTCTTCATTTTGGTTAAAAACAACCACAGCAATAGAACCATCTGTATTTTTTGCAGCTGTATATATTACGCCATCTACTGCTTCACCTTTTACACCGATTCTGTGTGCATCTGGGCGAATGAACTTACT
Organism: Polaribacter sp. 20A6; assembly: GCF_011378915.1. Lineage (NCBI taxonomy): Bacteria > Pseudomonadati > Bacteroidota > Flavobacteriia > Flavobacteriales > Flavobacteriaceae > Polaribacter > Polaribacter sp. 20A6. The sequence continues at coordinate 469,844 of NZ_WTPZ01000001.1, read as the reverse complement.
AAAATGACTCAATAAATAATATAAAGGCGTATAAATTACTTCGTCAGTAACAGGATTGATAAGTACTGGTGCGCTATTAAAATTATCGTAAGGATTTGGTTGTCCTTTATTACTAAGAATGCTACACCACTCAATATATCCTTGAGTTCCGTGGTTTAAATCTGTAATAATATCGTTTGCATACGTTTCGAAAGGCACAAAAGTACCTGCATAATCTGTACTTGATCTCCAATATTGACCAATTGGATCATTGGCATCAATATCTATACTAGATTCGGTATGAATCATCCCTTTGTTTGGCCAATTCTTCTGTAATTCTGCCAATTCTTTTGCATACCAATTATTCTCTTTTAACTCTGAATTTGTATACCAATGAAAAGCAGTTCCCCAAGCATATTTAGATGCTTCTGGATCTTCATACGTTTTTGCAACATAGTCATTCATTGTAGACTTATTATGGTCATAAATCAATACGTGCAATCCAGCATCTAAATCATCAAGATTAAGATGACCATCTTTAACCAATTGAGGCCCCAAATGATCTCTTAAAAAGTCTCTCCCTTGTTCTGGCGTAAATCCATTACTATCCCATTGTGCATCATGCGCATGTAATGGTTCATTCTGTGGCGTAAGCCCCCAAAGAGTAATACCTTGTTCTTTATATGCAGATACATATTTAGACATATATTCAGCCCAAAGGCCATAATATTCCGGTAGTAAACTACCATTAGTCATTTTAGCAGTTTCTCCTGATTTCATCCAAGATGGAGGACTCCAAGGTGAAGCAATAATCTTAAAATCTGCACCAGGAATACTAGCTGCTTCTAAAATCATTGGAATAAGATCATAGTTTGGATCTATCAATTCAATGCCACGTACCTGATCGTTTTCTTCCCCAGAAAATCCTTTCATATCTTCATGGATACTAAAAGTTGAAAGATCTTCATCTCCCTCTTCTACGTAAGTGTAATGATTGTTTGAATAATCACTACTGTTAATGTGCGTTCGTGTAAGCGTAAAGCCAGCACCTTCTGTTGGACTAAAAAGTTTGGCTAAAACTTTTTTACGAGAATCGACTGGTATGGTAGCTAAATTCCATGCTGAAGATTCAGTAAAAGAAGCACCAAAACCATAATACTTTTGATATTCTTCATTAGGAAAAAGCTGTAATGTTACTTTTTTTACTTCTGTAGCAGGTGTTTTAACTTCATCACTTGATAGTAATTTAAGGTTGTCACCAGCTTGTGATGTTTGATAAACATCTGACACATAATTTTCATAAGCACTTTTTGGTGAGCAGCTAACAAAAATTATGGATATAAATAAAAACCATAACCCGCCAATATTTAGAATATCAGATTGCATATTCATTTTTCCAGTATAATTTTTCATTTTCCTTTTGATATTAAATATGTTCATTCCTTACTATATTTTACGAATACTCCACCAACTGTAAAGCAAAAACCTTACAGCTGAGTTGTATTATTTACTTTTTTACTGAAACCTCTATGCGATCTATTTCTCCTGTTCTTTCGAACATCATTTTAGAAATAGCAATGTTAAGAGTTAAACTTTCTGAGTTTTCTTGTTCTCCATTCACAAAAAAGATAGTTACACTTTCTTTACCTGTATTTTTATAAATAACAGGCACTTGACAATACGTAAAACAAAGCGAACCTTTTTCTAAATCAATCAATTTTGCTTCTTTATTAATTGCGTTATATTTAAAAGTTTTAGGAGTTTCTACAAACTCACTTGCTCTTAATAACCTTGGATTAAAGTTTATTTTTCCTTCTTTTACAAAAACGCCTAACTCACCTATTCTACTTAAAACATCTTCTTTAACCTGACCAGTCATTCCTGGTTGCTGTGCTCCTTTTCCGCCTGGTGTATGAGAATATGGATCTGTAGGAAATGCACCATATAATTCTGGTGATTTGTGTACTCCAATTCCTGCCTGAATTTCATAATAATGATCTAATAACGCACCAATAAGAACCTCATCTTCATTATTTTTTATTGCTAACAAGCAATTTTCTTGCACTGCTAACAACAATTTAGAAACCATGTGCCAATAAATAGAACCTAACCCTTCATAACCAAAAAAGGTTCCTGAACGACCTGTAAATGCTTTGTGGTTAAAAACCTCTTCGAAAATAGTTGCTAATAATTGCCCTTCTTTTTCAACTAAATCTACATACGTTTCTGGTAAGTCTTTAAAAGTTGCTTTTAAACTATTTGCGTTGTTAAAATTGGCATTAAAATGATAGGTACCCAAAACATCTTTATTAATGATTTGCGTATTGTTATCTGTAATTAATTTTAATAACAACTCAGAGTTTTCTACTGAAGATTTCGGAATTATATTCTTTTCATCAAAACGAGCTAATTCTTTATTCGGATATAAAATATAACTGTATTGATCTTCTCTAAACAGCGCACTTGCTTTCATTCCGTCTAAAACTTTTAAAGCTTCTTTTGACGATAAATAGCCAGCACTTAAAACAGCAACTTGCCCTTCTAACATTTCAGACAAATAAGAAACAGACACTTCTGTATCGTTTTCAATTGTCATTAAATTATAAGAATGATATAAATTATCTGTACGTTTATTTGCTTTTATGGTATGATCTAAATACTCTTTTGTAATGGTAAAAAAGTCTAAAAGAGCTGCTTTTTTAAGAATAATTTTATCACTAGAAAATCCGTTTTCATAAATTGAAGTTCTAAATTTACTTCCAGCTTCACCTAAACCATCTAAAACAGTTTTTCTTTCTGCATCAGAAAATTTTCTTGATAAAATATTTTTATTTTGATTAAAAGTAGTTACAACTTCATTAAAAAATGTTGCTAATTCTGAAGAAACGGCAACTTCTTCTGCTGTTGATTTTACAACTACTTTTTCGAAGAAATTAATAAAACGATTTAGGTAGTTAAGTGTTACCATAGAAACACCGTTACCAACCAAAGCGTTGTTTGCGTCATTCCATTCTGGTCTTTGAGTGTTCATCCAAATTCCACCTTCAGGAATAAAATTAGATACTTTTGCTAAAACGGTAGCTAATAATTTCTCGATTAAATTTACTTTATAAATAAAATAATTTTCATCTCTTAGTAAAGCACCATCAGCACCTAAACGTTCTCTTCTTTGTTCTATATTTTCTTGTTCTTCAAAATCAAAATCAATTGTATCTTTTGGATTTTTTAAAATATCTTCATATTTCTTAATTCTATAAGGCACATTTGCATAGACAAAAATAGCTTCAGAAAAACGTTTTTCTAATTGATTTGGATAATGGTTTTCTATAAATTCTAAGAATTTTAATAAGTAAATTATCTGATGATCTCCCCAATATCCAATATAAGACCAAGGGTCATTTTCTTCAATCGTTTCCCAATCAAAACCATCTTTTGTAACTCTATACGGATTGTAGCCATCAAAAGTAGTTGCATTTAAAAACTTATGAATCATGCTTTCTATAAACTCTGGATACGAATGCGCTAGAGTTTCCCAATTCTGGAAAATATCTCGCCAATTCCCTTCATAATCTAAAATTTTAGAACCATCAATTTCATTTTTTGTATTGATAGAAAACTTATTCCAAGGTCTACTTGGGTCTCCATGTCTTCTACTAAACTTTAATGGTAAATATTCAAAACAAAGTCTTTTAAAGTTTTTATCTTCATCTTTTTCTGCAATATTTAGAATAACATCTAATGTAAATAAATCTGGTAATGCATTTAAAAGGTCTTCTTTTAGTTTTAGAACTTTTTTGTTTGCTTTACCAATATATTTTATAAAATCTTCTTTTTCAATTTTATAATCATCATCAAAAGTACCACCTCTCATTAAATTGAAAAGCGTATTTGCAAAATGTCTTGTGTTTACCAAAGCATCATCGGTTACTTGTAAACCATCTGCTGCTCCAGTTAAAGCAATTAAGTTTTTTGTCCCTAACTCAATATCTTTAGTAATAATTTCTAATAAATTTTTATCTTCTTTTATTGCTTTAGAAACTTTTTGAATATCACCAATTGTTTGATTTACGTTTGCAATAAAACGCCATTCTTTAGATTCATTAGCTTCTAAGGCGATATCAGAACTAATAAAATAAGCTCCTTTTTCTGCTTTTACATCTACCTCTTGTTGTAATTCTAGACCTCTTCTAAAATTATTTAATTGTAATGATGACAATAAATACATAGGATTATCTACCCCTAAAGACCAAACAATATTTGCTTTTAAAGCTTCACTTGGCTCTGCTTTATCAACAATAATTGCACTTAAAGCATAAACACCTAAACCAACTTCTTTTTGTAATTCGCTCTTTTTATAGGCGTCTACTAAATTACTATAAGAGTTTTGCAAATCTGTAGTTACATCCGAAGGAATAATATTTTGCAAACCATCTAAAAAAGTAACTTCAATTTTTTCAGGTGAATTATTAATTAAAGTCGATTTTTTTACAAACCCAAATTGATCAGAAGAACTCCATTGATATCTAAAAGTGATTCCTAAATCTTCATTAATTTCTTCGAAAATAACTTTATTACCAAAACTGTTTTTATATAAATTTTGTTTTGTTTGATATAAACCTATCTGTCTTTGAGAAAAAGGTTCCCAAACATACGTTTTGTCATTTTTAGTAACTTGAAAAATAGATTTACTCCCTGTTACATCTGCAGACTCTGTAATTTTATCATCTGTATAATAAGGAAAAAGTGAGTATTCACTATTTTTTCTACCAGCAGATAAACCTCCATTACTAGAAATAAACATCCAATGGTTAGAGTCTGAAACAATACTCATAAAAAAAGGTCTCATTTCATTGCTATTCGAAATTTTATAATACACTTCATTTTCGAAGTTTATCATTTCTCCTTTTACCTCTTGCGCTTTAAACGCTGCTTTATTATTTCCTAAAAAAATAGTCTTTTTTGTCATCAAAATTATTTTTTGAACCTCTTATAATTCATTTAAAGAGGTTGTTATTTATTGATTCCACAAGGTGCTTTTCAACCTTATAGAATTTTATATATATACCTACAGGTTTAGAAACCCTGCAAGAAGAAGCGCTTGAAGCTTCGTTAAAATTTTATTTCTTTAAAATGCTCCGAAATCAAATCGGTTGTCATTCCTTTTGCATATGGATTTAATTCATGTGCTTTTTGTAAAGCAAAATAAGCTGCCCTAGGTGATAATGTGTAAAAACCATTTTTATCTGTTAATCCTTTTGCACAGATACCAAACCATTCTTCATTCATGTTATTTGCTCCTTTTTCATAATCTATTGCATAGCCTGCATTAGACCAAGAAGCATGATTATCATGAATATTTAAGCCTGTAGTTTGTCCATTTTTCCACCAGCCATCACTAAATTGAAACGTAAAACCTCCAATAGCATTTTCTGCCTTACCTAAGCCTGCCACATTTTCATAAATCTCTTTCCAATTTTCTACCATATAATAGGCTTGCATTTTTTGATCTTCTTTCTGGGTAATTGAGTTAAAAGCATCTGCCCCAAATTCTGTAAATAAGATAGGCATGTCTAATGTGTTTTTTACTTTTTCAAATGCGTCTCCAAAAGACTTTCCTCGGTACATATTTGTTCCATAAATATCTACGTCTTTACATTCTTCTGCAATAATATCTATATATAAATCGTCTCCGTTACAAATAGCAACGGGATGATTTACATCTATATTTTTCATTATAACAGCTGCTTCATTCATTAATCGATACATTGCTCTACCTCTTAACTCTCCTATTTCTTTCTTTTCATTTTCTCCTTCTGGAAAATCTTCTGTTTCTGAACCAGACCAAAAAAGTCCGTAGTTGTTTTCGTTACCTAAAAGAAACATTAATAATCCCGGAATATCTTTATAGGTTGTTGCCATTTCACTTACTTCTGTAAGTAAACTTTGTTGTGCGTCTGAATTTCTGTAATCTGTTTCTGGTTCCCAGTTGCCATTTATAGCAACTCCGTATCTACCAAAAGAGTGGTTTAACATGGTATAAATGCCATAATTTTTATAGATATACGTAATCCATTTTGGTTGAATCCCTTTATAAACACGAATTGTATTAACGCCCATGTCTTTCAGCAAAGTCATTTCTGTATCTAATGCCGTTTTTATAAATGCTTCTGGTTGTTCCCACAAACTATAAGCGAAATTTGTACCAACCGGAAAATAATCCCAATTCATTCCATTAATTATAAAAGCTTCTCCATTTACAACTAATTTCATTCCTTGTTCATTCTTTAAAACAGCAACTTTATCTGTCTTGTTATCACAAGAGTTTAAAGTAAAAAAAAGTAGGATTATTGGTAAGAAAATGTATTTCATAAATATCAACTTTAATGCGTAAGTTTTTAATGTATCATCAAACTAAAGAGAAGAAAAAATAAGGCCAGCCATAAAACACTGACCTTATTAAATAAACCAAAAAATATTATTGATATACTTTTACATAATCTATTTCCATGGTATCTTCTGTAAATGTATCTGCTACATCTCCACCAAGAGTACCTCCAACGGCTACATTAAGAATTAAAAAGAAATCTGCATTAAATGGCAATGTTTCACTGTTTGTCATTTCATAAAACATTACATCATCTAAATAAATTTTAACAGACTCTTCTGTCCATTCCATACCGTAAACATGAAACTCTGAAGCTGCATTAGAAATCGCAGTAGTTTCTCCATAACTTGCGTTTGAAGAACTAGCATCATCAAACCAATGTAAAGTTCCTAAAGAGGTATTTTTATCATCTCCTGTTTGCTCCATAATGTCAATTTCTCCACATTGTGGCCAACCAACAGTTGGAAAGTTAGATCCCAACATCCAAATTGCTGGCCAAGTTCCTGCCGCAGCTGGTAACTTCGCTTTTACCTCAACTCTACCATATTTAAATTGATACAATCCTTGAGATTTTAATCTTGCAGAAGTATAACCATCACTTACATCAGCTTTAGCTGTAATAATTAAAGAACCACCTTCTACCTTCACATTTTCTGCAGCTTCTGTATAAGTTTGTAATTCTCCATTACCCCAACCACCTGCACCTAAATCATAGGTCCAATTTGCAGCATTAGGGGCTCCATCTGTATTAAAATCATCTTCCCAGACTAAATTGTTATAAGTATAATCAGGAGTAATTGCACCTTCCACAGGTTTGGTTGATGTAAATTTATGATACCAAGCAGCACCACTTCCTGAAGCAGAATTTTCTATAATTCTAACTATCATCTCATCATTAGTAATCGAAATAATATCATACGTGCTAGCACCTACATACCATCCCATAAATCCTCCATCTGCAATTTCGAATTCTGTACCTCTATAAGGTTCATCATTATACGATCCTTCTGTTCCTGCTTTAGATGTTGATGGTCCAAAAGCAACCGTTTTTACACCAAACATTGTCGTTGCTACCGTTTCATCATAACATTGATCTCCATCTACATCTATTAAATCTCCATAAGTACCAGGTATAAAAGCTGGTCCAACAGTTTGCTCAAAAGTAAGTCCGTTTGCAGTTCTTGTAAATACAAACTCATTATCATACATACAAGATTTTTCATCATCCCAGGCCTTAATTCCATTCCACCAAGCCTCATATGCAAACTCTCCATTCCCATAGTCATCTGTAGCTGGTCCCATACCTACATGTACTGCAACATCTGCTTGCCAATACCATTTTTTACTATCACCTACGTTTGCACCACTTAAAAAGTTTTCTGCCTCCACATCAGAAAAAGAACTATAAACTTCTACATCTATTGTTTTTGTTGATGAAACGCCACCTGTACCATTTGCTTTTACAACAACGGTATATAGATTTACACCTACTTTAGAAAACCTTTTTGTTAAGACTCCTGATGGTGAAGCTTGTGCAACTCCATCAAAATAATATACATAAGAAGAAGCATTGGCAGCTATTGCTGTTAAATTTACAGAACCACTTCCGTCTCCGTAAGGATTATTAGCATCTACACCTACAACTTCTGCCGTTATTACGATGTCTGTTGGAGAAACAATTTCTCCGAATTCGTACTCATTCTCTTGACATCCATAAAGGACTGTCATTAAAGAAAATAAGATTATATAAATATTTTTAAGTTTTTTCATAATCATTATTTTAAAATTGTGATATATCATCTAGATAAATAGTATAATTAGCAGAACCATCTCCTTCTGTACCATTATCCATTATTAAAACTAGGTTTGTAAAGTCTACAGAAGTACTTATTCCAGAAAAATCAAACGTTAACTCCTCCCAAGCATTCGCTGTGGTTGTAGTTGCTGTAATTTCTGCTGAAGCCACGGTATTTGGCCACGGAGTAGCATCTTCAAATTTTAATAGTACATCTAAACCTGCTCTTGGAGACCAAACTTTAACTTTAACACTTGTTCCTCCAGTAAAACTAAATGGTGTAGGAACTGTAATTTTAGATCCTGCCCAAAGTTGACCTGCATTTTTTACAAGTTTTGCAACCATTGCAGATGCGTTTCCGTTTGTGTCTGGATTTGCAATTACAGAAATTGCACCACCATCAAAAGAACTTAATATAAACTCTGGTTCGAAATCTAAAACAGGACTTGTAGAAATATCATCTACGTAAATAGTGTAGTTAGCAGATCCATCTCCTTCCGTACCGTTGTCCATTATTAAAACTAGATTATTAAAATCTACACTCGTGCTTATTCCAGAAAAATCAAATGTTAACTCTTCCCAAGCATTCGCTGTAGTTGTAGTTGCTGTAATTTCTGCTGAAGACACAGTATTAGGCCACGGAGTAGCATCTTCAAATTTTAACAATAAATCTAAACCTGCTCTTGGAGACCAAACTTTAGCAGTAATTGTTGTATTAGAAACATCAAATGTTGACGAAATTGTAATTTTAGATCCTGCCCAAAGCTGACCTGCATTTTTTACAAGTTCTAAAACTGAAGAAGATGAATTTCCATTTGCATCTGGATTTGCAATAACGGAAGCAGATCCACCATCAAAAGAACTTAATTCATAATCTGTTTCAAAAGTTAATGGAGTTACACCAGTAACTGGCGCTGAACTCGCTTTGTAAAAATAAAGATTGTCTATAAACACAGACCCCGAACCTTCAAACTTGAATTGGTGAATATCATCTACTGATAAACCTTGCTCTGTAAATGCTGAAATAGGAATGTTAATCGTTGTCCAAGCATCTTTTGTTAATGCTGTTTTTATCATTTTTTCTCCGCTTGCAACACTAATTAAATAGGTATCTAATTCTGTAGCATCTGCAGTCCAAACATCTAAATGAAGAAACTCCATACCAGAAATATCTTGTGTTTCACCAATTTGAATTCCTTGATAGTTTAAATTACTATACTGAATCATAGCATCACCATTTAACTCAAAAGGAGTATAAACAGTTGTTTGGCTCCAATTCGGGTTAAAATCTGTACCTGCAACATCTGTATAGGTATCACTAAAAATAGAAATAACATCTGCAGCGTCTCTTGCTGGTTGTGTATTTGCTGATTTTAAAGGTGCTAAAATAGCAGTAACTTCAAACTCACCGGTATATTCTGTTGTTTCAATTGCACCACCTTTAGCTATTACTTTTACATTGTAAGTACCTGCTGTAGCGTATTGATAATTTATGACATCTCCAATATTAGCTGATGCTGCTGGTTGAGCTACATCTGCTTCTCCTGAATAAAAATCGTAAGTAGCTGCAAAATCTGCTTTCGCGGTAACATTTAATTGTTTAGAAATTGCAATATCATTTTCTATAGTAACTTCTAAATTTTCTGGAGCTTTAAAAGAAACGACTAATTCTTGTGTTGCTTCTGCTGTATCTCCTTTAGTATTATAAGCTACCACTTTAACATTATACGTTCCTTCCTCATAGGTATGTTGCGCCATTTTACCAGCCTCAACACCTTTTTCTTCTGCAGATGCATCTCCAAAAGACACATCAAACAAGGTTGCACCAACCGCAGTTGGTAAAATAGTAACCAAACCAGAATTATCTTGCGATAAATTATAACTAGCAGCAACATTAGATGGAGGTGCTACATTATCTAAGAAGTCTAAAGATCTATCTTCTTCTGTACAAGCATTAATAATCAAAAGTATTACTAATGCTTTGTATATTATTTTTAATTTCTTCATAATTATTAGTATTTATCGTTTTGTTTCCAATTTCCTTGTGAAAATTGTATTTCTTCAATCGGAATTGGAAAAACCTCATTTTTACCCGTTGTAAAACCTGGTATTTGAGCCCCTCTACCTGTTCTTACCAAGTCGAAAAATTGATGACCTTCTCCTACTAATTCTACTCTACGCTCTTTATAAATTGCAGCTGTTAAATTAGAACCTGTTGTAACAATATTATGATCTGCATCACCAAAAGCTCTTTCTCTTACTCTGTTTAAATATGTTTTAGCTTTAGCATCATCTGCTGATGGTTTTCTATTATTAGCTTCTGCTGCCATTAATAAAACATCTGCAAAACGAATAGCTCTATAATTATTAGGGTTTGTTAAGTTTAAGTCTCCTGCTGCTTCTTCACTTCTTTTTCTAGGAAGATATTTTCTATTAAAATAACCTGTATGCTCATAACCTGTAGTAAATTTTGCTCCAGTTGAAGCTGCCCATGCATCAATATCTAAAATAGCAACCTCTTTTCTGTTATCTCCATCTTCAAATTCATCTACCACTTCTTGAGTTGGTACATTAAAACTAAATCCTGAAGTAAATAAACTTCCTTCATATCCTCTTACACCCTGATACCCAACGGCAACATTACCTTCACTACACTGTAAACAATCGAAACTTGCACCTTGTGTATCTGTATATTGCACTTCAAAAACAGCACCTGTACCGTTTTCTCCGTCAAATTCAAAAATTTTGTCATAATCAGATTCTAAAACATATCCTCCGTTATTTATAACACTTTCTAGAACAGTTGCAGCTTCATCAAATTTATCTTGATATAAATAAACTTTTCCTAATAATGCTTGTGCTGAACCTTTTGTTGCTCTACCAACTTGAGGCGCTGTATACGTCATGTTTGCAATTGCATATTCTAAGTCTGCTTCAATTAATGCATATACATCTGCTTTTGGCGATCTTGGTATTGTTTTTTCATCACCCAAAACAAAACGACCGTCTGCTTTAATAGGAATATCTCCAAACCATTTTACCAATTCAAAATTATAATACGCTCTTAAGAAATAAGCTTCCCCAAGAATTACATTTTTACCCGTAAAGTCGGTTTTATCTTTAAACTCAATAATATAAGCAGCTCTATTAACACCTCCGTACATTAGGCTCCAAAGGTCTTGAAGTTGATCGTTAACAGGAGTATGCGTCATATCATCTATTTGCTGATATCCAGGAACATCTGTAGCTGTTTCTCCACCACACAAAGTATTGTTAGAAGCTATTTCTCCCATTAATACATTTCTAAATGTAGATTGTAAAGGATCATAAGCTGCCACTAAGGCATTGTAATAATCTGTTTCTGAATTGAAGAAAGATTCAGAATCTTCTGCATAAACTTTTGCATTATCTAAGTATTCATCAGAACAAGCACTTAAAAGAAGTAAACTTGCCATAAAGATGAATCCTAATTTTATTATTTGATTGTAATTTCTCATCTTTTATTTTTTAAAATTCAACATTTAAACCTAACAAAAACTGTCTAGCAGATGGATAGTTACCAGAATCGATACCTGCACCAATTGCTCCGCCATTAATAGAAGGATCATAACCAGTGTAGTCTGTTAGCGTAAATAAGTTATTGATAGAAGTATATAATCTTAATTTAGACAGCCCTACTTTTTCTAATAAATCTGGCGCAAAAGTGTATCCTATTTGTATATTTTGCATACGTAAAAAAGAAGCATCTTCTACAAAGAAATCTGAAAACAGTCTGTTGTTTGTAGCATCGTTAGTTAACCTAGGTACCGAGTTGCTTGTTCCTTCACCTGTCCATCTATCTAAGTAATAAGCTGGTTTATTCACATTTGGTAAAAAACGTTCAAAATTTCTAACCATGTCTTTTCCTAGCTCTGCATATAAATAAGAAGTAAAATCCCAGTTTTTATATTTTGCAGAAATATTGAATCCCATATAGAAATCTGCTTGCGGATTACCAATGTTCACACGGTCGTCAAAGTCTATAACACCGTCGTTATTTGTATCTTTATATCTGATATCTCCAGGAGAAGTAACACTTGCTCCTAGCCCAGTTTGCGAAGGATGTGCATCTACTTCTGCTTGTGTTTGGAAAATTCCGTCTGTTTGTAAGCCTAAGAAATAACCAATTGGTTGTCCTACTTCCATTCTTGATATAGGAAGGTTACCGATTCCAAAATCACCTCCTTCTACAATAGCGTCGTCTAAAACATCTGTTACTTTGTTTTTTACATAGGTAACATTGTATCCAAAATTTAAAGAAAAATCTTCTTTAGAAATAGCATTGTAATTAATTGCCAATTCTCCACCTGTATTTTTAGAAGTACCTGCGTTTACCGTTGGGTTTTCACCTCCTGCTGCGCCAGAACCTAACAAACCAGAAACTGGAAAGTTTTCAATTAGTAAATCCTTTCTTGTTTCTTCAAAATAATCTGCAACAATAGTCAGTTTATCATCAAATAAGTTGATATCTAAACCAATGTCCAATTTTTCTGCTGTTTCCCATGTTGCTGACGGATTAGACAAAGCGCCTTGTGCAGTACCATCAACTAAATTTCCATCAAAAACATATTCTCCTTCACCATCTAATAAAGATCTATATAAATTATCTCCAACTAAATTACCTAAAGTACCATAACTAGCTCTTAATTTTAAAAAATTAATAGTTTCATTATCTTTTAAGAAGTTTTCATCAGAAATTTTCCAACCTGTAGTTACAGACCAAAAATTATCTACTCTTTGATCTTCTGCAAAAACAGAAGCACCGTCTCTTCTAATTAATCCAGAAAATAAATATTTCCCTTTATAATCATATTGAGCTCTACCAAAAAAAGATGTTAATCTAATATCTCCACTACCTGTATCTATACTTCTTTGCTCACTTTGTGAGTTTGTTAAACTAATATCTGCAAATTCATAAGAATTATTTGGCACATCAAAACCTGTAGCATAAATACCATCAAATAAATCATTCTGTACACTTGTACCTGCTGTAAAAGTAGTATTATGATTTTCTGCAAACGTTTTCTGATAGGTTGCAAATGTTTCCCAATTTACTCTTGTAGAAGTTGCTTTAAACTGATAAACAGAACTTTGTGTTTTATTATATACTTTACTAGAACCATAGTTTTGAATAGGTGTAAATGTGCGTTGCTTTTCGTTATAAATCTTATAACCCACACGCGACACTATATTTAAACCTTCTATTGGCTTGTATTCTAATTTAAAGTTTCCTTCAATTCCGTTACCTTCATTTTCACCAAATGTGTTGTTTAATAATGATAAAGGATTTACAACTTCAATTCCTAAAAAGTTATTTGTATCCTCTTCATTTACTCCAAAAGTAGGAGCGTAATTTAAACCATTAAATAAAAGAGAAGCATCAAAACCTTCTGAAGCACTCGTATAATAGTTTGCTATTAAAGAAAAATTTAATTTCTCACTAATATCAACTCCTAGGTTTAATTTAATATTATTTCTAACAAAATTAGATTTTTCTTTTGCAATAATTCCATCTTGTTCTGTACGAGAAGCACTTACAAAATATCTAAAATTTTCTCCACCACCAGATAAACTAATATTATGGTTTACTAACATTGCGTCATTAAAAAGTTCATCTTGCCAATTAGTTCCTACACCTAAATCACTAATATTACTAAAAGGAACAGTTTGTCCACTTGCTGCGTATGCTTCATTTAAAACTAAAGCATATTCTGTTGCATTTAAGTAATCTAATTTTTTAGTAGTTTGTTGAAAAGCAGCATATGTATCATATTTTACAGTTGCTTGCTTATTTTTCTTACCTCTTTTAGTAGTTACCAAAACAACACCATTTGCACCTTTTATACCGTAAATAGCAGCTTGTGCATCTTTTAAAACAGTAATAGATTCAATATCATTTGGGTTTATACTATTTAAATCACCTTCATAACCATCTACAATTGTTAAGGGTTGGTTGTTTGTATTAGAACTAACCCCTCTAATTAAGATATTTACTTTTGCACCAGGTGCACCAGATGAAAGATTAACTGCAACACCAGAAGTTGTACCTTGTAATGCACTTGTTGCATCAATAGGTTTTAAAGCTTCTAAAGTTTTTTCTCCTACAATAGATACAGAACCTGTAACATCTTTCCTTTTTTGTTTACCATAACCAACAACAACAATTTCATCTAAAGCCTCTGCAGACTCTTCTAAAGAAACATTTAATGTTTGCTGATTTACCACAACTTCTTTTGCAGCATATCCTAAATAATTAAATACAAAAGTTGCTCCTTCCTCCACTTTGGCAAAACTGTAAAGTCCATCAAAATCTGTTTCAGTTCCAACTGTTGTTCCTTTAATTAATATACTTACTCCCGGCAATGGATCACCCGTTTTAGCATCTTTAACAACACCCTTTACTGCTATAGTTTGCGCAGAAGCACAAAAACCTATAAGTAAAAGGAGTAATAATGTGATTTGTTTTCTCATGAATAAGGTATTTATTATTTTGATTATAAAATTATAGTTAAATTATAGTTAAATGGCAAAAACAGCCACAACAAAAAACATACATCACAAATAAAACGGCAAAAAAATGATGAATCCTCAATAAACACAAGGCTTACAGAATATATGAAATATTAACCCAAAACATAATTATATTACCCTTGTATAGGTATTGTAGTGGTGAAAAAAAGTAGTGTTTGGGTATTAAATCTCCAAAATGTAGTTTGTTAGGTTCTCATCATGAGCTAAACCCATTTTTTTTCTTAATCGGTATCTTTTAACCTCAACACTTCTCGGAGAAATGTTTAATAAAGGAGCTATTTCTTTAGAAGATAGGTTTAACCTTAGATAAGCACAAAGTCTTAAATCGTTTGGAGTTAAACTTGTATGTTTGTCCTTTACTTTTTTTAGAAAGTTTTTATCAGCATTGTTAAATGCTTCTTGAAACATTTTCCAATCATCTGTATTGTTTAAGTTCTTATCAATAATCTTAACTACTTTTGAGATATCTTTACTCTCACTGTTTGCCAATTCAGTTTTAATAGTATTTAAAAAATCATTCTTCTTTATAATATTCATTGTAGAACTTGCCAACTCTCTACTTTTACTCTCTATATCTACTCTTAACTTATCATTATTAAGTTTCATTATTATTTGAGCACTTTCTAATTCTTTTAGCTTTAATTCTTTTTGAGCTTTCTCTAATAGAGATTTACTTTTAAGTTTATACCTTCTTCTATAATAAATATTTATCAAAATAATAATGAATAAAACAGCTATTACATAAAATACGATGTATAGATTACTTAAATAAAAAGGGCGTTTGATAGAAAAGTTAAAAGATTTAATGTTTGCTATCTGATTTCCATATTTTCCTCTTACCTGAAAAATATAGTCTCCATAAGGTAGGTTCTCATATAATTGAGATGAATTCTCCGTCCAATCGGACCAGTTGTTAGACAGTCCTTCTAATCTATATTGATATTCGTTTTTTATCATTTTATCATACTTAGAAATACTATATGAAAATTCTATATTGTTGTGCTTATTCTCTAACACTGGTGCTTCTGTCAATGAAAGGGCCGTTTTTACACCATCTATCTTATTTACAAGTACATGTTGAAGGGAAATAGTTACGTTCTTTTCTTTTTTTACAAGAGCATCATTTAAGAGTAAATACCCGTGAGAAGTACCTATTAAATAATTATCTGCACTAATTTGTGTTAAGTTCTCGAAACCTAAAACATTATTTCTGATGCTACCAGCAATAGGAATTGCTTTTACTTGCGGGCTTAAACTAATACTATTAGAGGTTATAAGAAGTATATTATTATTAGAAAAACTATACAACCTGTTCTCTTGTTCCGCTAATTTTCTTATCGTTGTAATATTCTCTAAATCATTTATTTTTTTTGAAAACAAAGAATCTACTTTAAAACTACCATCAGTTTGTTTTTTATATATTCCTACTGAAGATGAGTAGAATAAATCATTCCCAAAAGAAAAAACATTAGACCCATACCCTATTTGGGGAATGTTTATTTTCTTTTTTTTGATCACTTTAGTATAGCTTTCATCAATTTCTAGTTCATAGAATCCTTTCAACTCATGATTTACATATAATTTATCGTTATAAAACTCATAAAACCGACTAGAAATATCGAATCCATCAATTTTATTTTTAAACTGCCAGCTCCCATTATCCTTTTCTAAAATAGATAAACCGTCATAACCACCTTGAATAAGAATATCCTTATTGTTTGGTACTTCTTTTATATTCCAAGTACCAAGTTCTTTAGTTATAGCACTTATTATCTTTTTATTTTTAATAACAAACGTTCCTTTATCATGTCCACAGAAAAGATTTCCTTCAATTTCTTTCAAAAACCAAACTTGACCTTCTGTATTTTCAATTAACTTAAACTTTAAATTTTTATCTTTAAAAAACAATCCCTGATTGGTCCCCAAATAAAGTTGATTATCAAAAAACAAAGAAGTATAAATAGTTCCTAAAGCGCCATCTTCATCTTCAAAAATTTTAAATGCTGATGATACATTTAAGTAATTTATACCGTTATCTAAACCAACCCAAATATTATGAGAATTGTCTTGAAATAAAGAAAGTGCAGTATTGTTACTTAATCCTTTTTTTCGATTTATAGTAGACGTAATTTCTCCATTTTCACTCAGAAAAATAATACCATTAGAAATTGTACCAAGCAAGAAACTTTTATCCTCTAATTGAATAGCACTAAAAATTAAAAAACTGTGTTTATTTAAATCCGTTTTTTGTTGTGTAATACCTGTTTCCTTTACCGTAACAAAACCTTTTTCTTTGGATAAAAAAAGCAATTCTTTATTATGATAAAAACAATTAATAATTTTATTATCCTTAAAAAAAGCATCGTTTGAGAAAACTTTTTCTTCTCCATTTTGGACAGAAAATAAACCTACATTCTTTTTTTGAAAAAAAATGGTATTATTTGATACAAAAAGTCCAGAAATAATTTCTTTAGATTCTATTATTTTAACCTCTTTAGAAACGGTATTCAAAAAATAAATTCTTGTATTGGATTTAAAAAGAATCCAATTTTGATAAAATTTGACATCCCAGAATTCTTCTCCTTCTTTTAATTTTATTGATAACTTTTCTACTAATGAGCTGTATTCTAATTGTCCTTTTTCATTTTTTTCCCAAAAGCCAAAATCCATAAAAGAACCTGAATAAATTATTTTGTCTTTAACTTTTACAGATCTTAAAATGGGGTTTGAAATATGCGTATATAGTTGCCACTGTTCTCCATTATATTCGAGAAGCCCACCATTATTAGCTACATATATTAAATTATCTTCAGACTGCGCTATTCCCCAATTCTGATTTTGACCTTTATAATCTTCTGCTGTAAAAATTTTAATTGGAGGTAATTCTTGTGCAAATCCAACAACATTAATAAAAAAAAATATAAATAAAAATCTATACATAACTTGTAACAATATGTTTGGTTACTAAATTACATTAAATATCATTAAACAAGACTAAAATCAATAACCTGTATGGTTTTTATTTTGATAATAAACCTCACTAATAAACAATATAGCAACCCAATTACCTTAAGCTCAATTATATGCTTGTGATAAAAATAATTCTATTTTTTAAGCTTATTATATCTTTATTTTTTACTCTTCGTTCAATGGTTTTCCTATGGTTGCCAAAATTCCACCATCAACATATAAAATATGTCCGTTTACAAAATCGCTTGCTTTAGATGATAAGAAAATTGCTGCACCAGCCAAATCATTAGGATCTCCCCATTTTCTTGCCGGAGTTCTGTTTACAATAAAATCGTTAAACGGATGGCCTTCGACTCTAATTGGGGCTGTTTGTGAAGTTGCAAAATACCCTGGACCAATACCGTTTATTTGAATATTAAAACGCGCCCACTCAGTCGCCATGTTTTTAGTTAACATAACCAAGCCTCCTTTTGCTGCAGCATAAGCCCCAACAGTATTTCTCCCCAACTCGCTCATCATAGAACAAATATTAATAATTTTACCAGATTTTCTTTCTATCATTCCACGAACTACGTGTTTAGAAACAATAAAAGGACTCACCAAGTCGATATCTACTACTTGCTTAAAATCTGCAACTTCCATATCTACCAAAGGAGTTCTTTTAATAATTCCGGCATTATTTATCAAAATATCAATGACACCAACTTCTTTTTCTATTTTTTTAACGGCAGCAATAACCTGAGCTTCATCTGCCACATTAAATTGATAACCAAAAGCTGTAATTCCTTCTTTTTTATATTCAGCAACGGCATTGTTAACTTTTTCTTGTGATGAATTTCCATTCACAACAATAGTAGCACCTGCTCTCCCTAAACCCATAGCCATTGCCATTCCTAAACCATGTGTAGAACCTGTAACTAAAGCTACTTTTCCTGTAATATCAAATAATGTTTGAGACATATTTTTATCTTAATTTTATGTTTATGTATTGTGAACTTATCTATATTGGTCTTTTTTCTTATTCTGATAAAATTAAAGAATAAAAACTTAACTTTTAATTATATTTATTTTTTTATGTATATCAAACTTTAAACTTCGTTTGTTTAAACAGTACTTCTCTTTAATTTAAAATAATTATACTGACTTCTAATTTAAATTTCTAAGCTAAATAAGCGTCTTGTTCGAGAATTACCATGGTTTATTTTTTTTTATCAACGAATATTTTATAACCATAAAATAGTCTTTTAAAAACAGTAAAATTAATTATGAAGTTATAAAATAGCTTATTATTGTAAACTTAAAAGTCTAAACCGTTCAAAAAAATGACAATTCAAGATTTAGTTGGTACATATTCTATTATTGGAAGTAATCAAGATGCAGATGAAAACTCCTACAAAGGAGAACTTCATTTATCTTTAGATGAAAATAAAAGAATTGTTGCAAAATGGATGATTGATGAAACTCAAGAACAAGTTGGTACAGGTTTTTTTAAGAATAACATTCTTGTTATTAACTTTAAATACTTAGGTTTTGAAGATAAGATATATAAAGGCGTAGTGGTTTACCAATGCCTTAGTAAAGATATTTTAGAAGGTTTTTGGTCTGAAGAATTGGGTAACCCAAAATTCTTGGGAAAAGAAAATTGTTTTAGAGTACAAAACTCTAAAACAATTTTAAATTAATTTATAACTTTATTTTGGCACACTTGCCTTATAAATTTCAACCTCAGAATCTGTAGTAATTTTATACGTTGTATTCGCTTTTATAAGTACAGACTGCCCTTTATCTAAAGAGATAGTTTCATTATTCTGAAAAACAGTAGCAGCTCCTTTTAAAGCCATTAATATCTCTACAGAATTTGAAGTTGAAGAATGAGATACTGTTTTTGTCAATTCAATTTTACTTAATTCGAAGTCTTTAGCTTTAGTTTTAAAAACAACTTCTCCATTCTCTTTATTTTCCTCACCGAATAAAATAATAGGAATCGTTTCTTCAAATTTTGTATTTTTTATAAGCTCTTCAACATCTATGTGCTTGCTAGTTAATCCTGCTCTTAACACATTGTCTGAATTTGCCATTAACTCCATATTTACTCCTTCTAAATACGCATGTGGCACACCTGCATCTTGAAAAATAGCTTCTCCTCTACTTAAATTTAAAATATTAAAAAAGTAAATAGAAAAAATACCTTTATCAATGTCTTCAGAATCTTTATTGTTTAATGATTTGGCTGCCCAATATGCTGGTGAAGATTTTTCTAATTCATTATTTACAAATTTTGGAAGAATTCTTTTTACCAAAGGTCTCAAAATTGTATTTACTTCTTCTTGTGAGTATTCCATCACTTTTTTATAAAGCCCTAAATAACCTTCTTCTAAGAAGGTATTTAACAAGAAACTTAACTCTAAAGTTTCTTTTAAGTTTTTTGCTAGTTTTTCACTTTCTAAAAACCCATGCAAGAGCCAAAAATCAGTTAAAGCCACCATTATTTCTGGCTTGTGATTTTCGTCTTTATAATTTCTATTATCGGCAGTTAAAGGAATTCCTTGTTCATTTTCTTTTTTGTACCCTATTTTAGCAGCAGCAATACTTGGGTGTACTTGAATAGATAGCATTTTACTTACATCTAAAACTTTGAATAAATATGGTAGTTTACCAAAGTCTTTTGCAACTTCAGCTCCTAAATTTTCTGTTATATTTTGTGCTAAAAACTCATCTAATGAAACACTACCTTCCTCAGTAATAACTTTTGAAGGTGCTTTTAAATGTGCTCCTAACCAATATTCTGCATACGTAGTGTTTGGCTTTATAGTTTCTGAAACTAAATTAGGAATGAAGCTTTCTCCTCCCCAATCATAATTTTGCACTTTACCTTCAATTCTAAGTAGTTTGTTGTCTAAGTTTTTCATAAGTTGTTTTACTCCTTTTTATTATATCAGATTAAAATCTGTTACTTTCCGTAAAAATATTCATTTTTTTTTATTTAACATCTGAATATGTTTCTATAATGCATAAAATATTTACTTTATACATTTGATATTTACTAAAAAAATTACTTATCATAAAAAAACTCCAACTTTTCAGTTGGAGTTTTAAATTTATAAAAATAGTTTAGACTATTTTCTTACTGCTTTTACAATAGCTAAAGCTGCTCTCACATCTTTTTCTAACTTAGCGTAATCTTCATTTGCTATAATTTCTTTAGAAATTAATTTAGATCCCATTCCAACGCAAGTTACACCTGCATCAAACCAACCTTTTAAGTTTTCTTCAGTTGGAGAAACTCCACCTGTTGGCATTAAGCTAGTCCAAGGTTGAGGTCCTTTTACTCCTTTTACAAATTGTGGTCCATAAATATCACCAGGGAATAATTTTACGATTTCACATCCTAATTCTTCTGCTCTAGTAATTTCTGTTAAAGTACCACAACCAGGAGACCATAATACTTTTTTACGGTTACAAGCAATTGCAATATCCTCTCTTAAAACCGGAGTTACAATAAAGTTTGCTCCTAAAGCCATGTATAAAGATGCTGCTCCTGCATCTGTTACAGAACCAACTCCCATAATCATACCTGGTAATTCTGCAATAGCGTATTTAGTTAACGCTCCAAAAACTTCGTGAGCGAAATCTCCACGTGCTGTAAACTCCATTAAACGAGCTCCACCATCGTAACATGCTTTTAATACTTTTTTACTTAATTCTATATCGTTATGAAAAAATAAAGGAATCATTCCTGTTTCTTTCATTACTTGCGCTACTTCTAATCTTGAAAATTGTGCCATTTTTTTATTGTTTATTTGTGTAATCGTTTATTTGTGTAATTGTGTAATTGTGTAATTGTTTGATTGTGTAATTGTTGAATTGTACCTGAGTGTTACAGTTACACAATTTAACAATTAAACCCTTTAACAATTTTAACTCCAGTTTAATATTTTTTTGAAATCATATGCTTCTGGATTGGTAACATATTTCTTCGCATTTTCATAGTCCTTTTCTTTTAAAAAGAATAAGTTTTCTATGAATAATTGTGCCATATCAGAGTTAATATCTACTAATCTTGGTGGAATTTTACCATTTTCATCTTCAAAATCTTTTAGATATAAAGGTGAAATATCTCCATTAGAATTAGCACTTACAATACAACCTGTAGCACCTTGATCAAATAATTTTTTAACTCCAATACCAAGTAAAGTACATAAGGTTAAATCGAATGCTATAGGATTACAACATCTTAATTCATACCCCAATTCTACTGGTCTAGATTTAATATCTAATCCTATTTCTTTTAATTTAACTTGCAGTAAGTAATTAAATATATGCGATTTACTTACGTTCCCTAATTCTGGATGTCCGTGATCATCATAGGTAAAATTAATCCCTGAATTGATGATTTCTTTTTCTTCCATAAAGTGAAAAACACCTTCGCTAATTAAAGCGACACCGTATTCTACACCCATAACTTTACATTTTATAATAGAAGAAATAATCATATTGATTAACTTCTCGAATGTAATGGTTGTTTTGTTAAACATTTCTGGAATAATCACCATTTGGAAATGACATGCCGAAGCAATTCCAAACGCCAAATGTCCAGCAGAACGTCCCATTGCAGACATTACAAACCAATTTTCACTAGTTCTTGCATCTTCATAAACCGTATTTCCAATACGTACACCTTCATCTTTTGCGGTATGAAAACCAAATGTTGGGTTTCTATCTGGCAAAGGTAAATCGTTATCTATTGTTTTTGGTACATGAATATGTCTAACGTCTAACGCTTCACTTTTTAAATATTTGGTTAATCTATTTGCTGTAGAAGCGGTATCATCTCCACCAATAGTAACCAATAATTTTACATTATTTTTCTTAAAAAAATCTGCTTTAAAATCACTGTCTTTAGGTTTAAATCTACTCATTATAAGACTAGAACCACCTCTACTAAAAATACGATCTGCACGATGAAAATCAAAAATCTCCAATTCAGGATTTTCCGAAAGCAATCCTTGATATCCATGATGGACACCAATTACCTCATAACCATCTTTCATAAAGGTTTTAGCAACAGTACTAATTACTGTATTAATTCCTGGAGCAGGACCACCTCCACACATTATAGCTACAGATTTCTTCATATTTTATCGTTGATTTTAAAATTAGTATGTGTACAGTTATAAATTTGTTTAACTGTTAAATAGTGTAAACTACTTAACAGTTAAACAAGAAACTAGATTTATCTAGCTACTCTTCCAGATGCATCACCACCCATCAATTTATTTACTTCTGCAACTGTAACTAAGTTTGCATCACCTTTAATAGTGTGTTTTAAACAAGATGCAGCAACTGCAAAGTCTAATGCATTTTGATCGTTATCTGGGTAAGTTAATAATCCGTAGATTAAACCTCCCATAAAAGAATCTCCACCACCTACTCTATCTACGATATCTGTAATTTGGTATTGACGTGTTTGTAACATTTCATTTCCATCATATAAAACTCCTGCCCAAGTATTGTGAGATGCAGAAATAGAACCTCTTAAAGTAGTAATTACCTTTTTAGCTCTTGGAAATTTCTCCATCATTTGCTTACAAACAGATAAGAAAGCTTCTGCTTTTACATCATGTCCTGCTGTTTGAACTGCAGCTCCATCAGGCTTAATTCCGAAATGCATTTCTGCATCTTCTTCATTTCCTAAAACTACATCACAGTAAGAAGTTAATTCAGTCATAATAGACTCTCTATGTGCGTCATCACAGAAATTCCATAATTTTGCACGGTAGTTTAAATCTGTAGAAATAGTAATTCCTTTTGCACTAGCTGCTTTTAAAGCTTCTAAAGTTACATCTGCTGCACCTTGAGAAATTGCAGGGATAATACCTGTCCAATGAAACCATTCACATCCTTCAAAAACTGCATCCCAATCGATCATTCCAGATTCTACTTCTGCAATAGCAGAATGCGCTCTATCATAAACCACTTTAGATCCTCTAGATACAGCACCAGTTTCTAAGAAATAAATTCCTAAACGGTCTCCACCATAAACAATCTTATCTACACCAACACCTCTTTTACGCATTTCCATCATTGCACACTCACCAATATCATTCTTTGGTAAACGTGTTACAAAATCTACATCTATTCCGTAGTTTGCTAATGATACTGCTACGTTAGATTCTCCTCCTCCGTAAACTGCATCAAAATTATTTGCTTGTGAAAATCTTAAAAATCCTTGAGGAGCTAATCTTAACATGATCTCTCCGAATGTTACTACTTTTGCCATTTTAATCCTTTTTTAAATATTATAGTTAATTGGTTAAACGTTTAAGCAATGTTTCAAAATAAAATCAAAAGGAAAGAAATGAACTATCGTTTTGATTATATTAAATATCGAATTATATTTGCTTAATCGATTAAGCAAATATATAAAAAAAAGTATTATCAAAAAGAAAACTACCATAAAAGATATTGCAAGTGTTTTAAACATCTCTCCAGCAGCTGTTTCTAAGGCATTACATAACGACTCGCGAATAAGTGAGAAAACAAAAAAAGCCGTTAGACAAGTTGCAAAAAACCTAAACTACCAGCCCAATCACCTAGCAAGTGCGCTAAGAAGTGGAAAAAGTAAACTTGTTGGTGTAATTGTACCTAGAACAAATAGCAATTTTTTTTCATCTGTAATACAAAATATAGAAGAAGTACTAAATAAAGAAGGCTATAACATTATAATCACACAATCTAACGAGTCTTTTAAAAAAGAATGTGCTAGTATAGATACTTTATTATTTACGCAAGTAGATGGTATTATTGCTTCTATGGCAAATGAAACTGTCGACTTAAGTTATTTTGAAAAAGTAAAAAAAGCAGGAATTCCTTTAATTACATTTGATCGTGGAGAAAATGATTTAAATGTAGATTATATTGGTATTGATGATTACAACAGTAGTCATTTAATAGTAGAGCACCTTGTTGCACAAGGTTGTAAAAGAATTGCACATATTGGTGGTTTTAAACGTACTCGAATTTTTAACAACAGAATTAAAGGATATATAGATGCTTTAAATAAACACAACTTACCTCTCATAGATGAGTTATTAATAGAAAGTAACCTAACAACTGAAGATGGTAGAGAAAAAATGCATCAATTACTAGCATTAGAACATAGACCTGACGCTGTTTATGTAGCTGGAGATTATGCAGCTCTTGGTGCGTTGCAAGTGTTAAATGAAGAAAAAATTAGTATTCCAGATGAAATAGCTTTGGTTGGTTTTGGTAATGAACCTTTTAGCTCTATGGTTACCCCTTCTATTACAAGTATAGAGCAACATAGTGAGGAAATAGGGAAACTCGCAGCTCTATCTTTTTTAGAACATGTTAAAAATGATGTTGTAAAACAAACACTTACCAAAAAGATTTTAGATGTAGAATTACTTATTAGAGATTCTTCTAATAGAAAACACTCCTAACCTTTTCTTTTGCTTATTTTTGTTAATACCTAATAGACAATAATCAAACCTTATGAAACAATTAATTATTTTACTTTTATTGATTATTGCCTTTTTTATTGGATACGGACAGTATTCTCAATATCAAAGATTCAATTCTCCTAATGTTGATTATAAAACGACAAAAGAAATAGATAACGCTTACTACAACCAGGAAACGGTTATTAATTATTATAAAGCTATTGAAGATTTAAATAGTTTTTTAAAACTGCAGTGGACAGCTAATCATATTGATGTTAGAACTCCAGAAGAGGATACAGAAGAAACTAAATTAGCCGTTAAAAACTATGCTGATAAAGTTGCTACTCTTAAATTTTATGAAAGCAAATTAGAACAATCTGCTGTATTAAAAATGAAAGGTTTGTCTAATGAAGAAATTCAATTTTTAGAAAATTCAGGAACCGACTTAAAATCTCACCAAAAATCAATTACAGTTAACAAAATTAAAAGTATGTTTAATCCTGATAAAACAATGTTTTCTGGGTATAAAAGTGCTTTAATATTTGAAGTTCAAAAGCAATTAAATCAAAAGGGATTCGAGATAAAATTAGATGGGGTTTATAAGCTTGAAACTTTAAATGCGATTAAAGGTTTTGAAGAAAAAAATAACCTTTTTGTAGATGGTGTTTTAGATGTTTTAACTCTAGACGCTTTATTTGAATAAAAAAACTGTCTAAAAAAAAATGTCAATCTGAATTTATTTCAGATTCTTATGAAGATTGAACTTCAGTAAGTTGATCTACAGAAACAAGATAAGTATATCAATATTTAATCCTTATTTAGACAGCTCTTTTAAACTTATTTCTTGTTTTTAGGAGTCTTACCGGGTTTCTTTGTTGCTTTTGCTTTCTTTTTCTTAGGCATTTTTCCTTTTATTCTCTCTTTTTCGATAACAATATCTGCCATAAATTCTGAATTAAAAGTATGCTCTTTTGCTAACTTTATAAAAGTAAGAGCTGTTTTATAGTCTTTTAATTGCTCATGTAAAATTGCTTTCTTTAAATATAAAAGTGCTTTATCAGATCCTTTTACTGTTAAGGCAAAATCTATAAAATCTTCTACTTCTTTATAATCTTCATTCCATAGAAGTGTATTTATATAAGGTGTATACACCTCAAAAGCATGAATATTTTCTGCTAAAGCCTGTTTAAAATATACAATTGCTTCTTCATATTTATACAACTTTTCCGCATAAACTCTACCCATTAAAGTTAATGCCATTGTATTTTTATCATCATAAGATAATGCAAAGTTTAAAGCTTCCATTACCTCCTCTAAATCGAAAGGGTAACTTTCTAATGCTTTAAAAATATAATTATTTACCAATGTTCCCATATTATTTCTTTATTTGTCATTTTACAAAATGACTCTTTATTTTTTCAAAAAAACACCGTTTTAAGCTGACAGCAACCAACTTTAATAATATTTTTTTTTGTGTACTTAATATTATAATTTACAACTTTTTTTTGTAATATCTAAATAACACACTTATTTTGTTTACCTATTCATCAATTATGCCATTTTCTAATAGATCTTTATTTTATGAATAATTGCTAGTTAAATTGCTTCTAAATACGCTGTTTTTTAGCAAGTACAAAAGTACGCTCTGTTTGCCCTATTCTTACGGATATTTGTATTATTTTTTTGATTGGTTTTTCTTTTTTTAATAAATAGAAAAAAGGAGTTCAAATACAGACTAAAAAAAGCCTTCTTTATAAAATTTTATTCATTCTTTTATTTTGTTCTATTGTTAGCAATCTTGCTTGCGTTAGGGATTGAAACGGCATCCTTTTTGTTTTTCTCAAAAAGATATAGTGTAAAGCCCGACCTTTAGGTAACGCCCTGAAAATAACTTAATTTGCATAAAAAAAACGTCCAAAAATAAATTTTTACCGTTTGCGTTACTACTTTGATAATTAAATTTTACTGTTTCTCTAACAAAACAAGATCAAATTCTGAATCTATAATTACTTTTCCGTCTTTAACTTCTACTTTATCTGCTGATGCTTTTTCTTTACAACTAAAAAAAATATAAGTACACTATTACCTGTCTTTTAGTTTTTTTAAGACACTAAAATTACTGTCCGTATTTGTGCAGTTATAGAGAGTTTAACAAACTCTTTGAATTATTGATATGTAGATAAAACTTACATGATGTATTGCCATCAATTGGTTTTAAAAAAATTATAAAAAAATAGTCCAAAAAATTAATTTTGGACTATTTTACTGTTTTTATTTTTTTTAACCTAAAACATCGACCTATAAAGCAGCAGTTTAGCGTCCTTTTTAGGTGATTTAAATATAATCAAAAGTTATTACTTTTGTTATTTTATTATGATGCATAATATGTATGTAAATTGGTTACATTTCCAAATTTTGATTGTAAAAACTATTGTACCTAATAAATTAATTCATTTTCTTAATACTAATCGCTAATCCACCTCCTTCAGCTAAAGGAAATTTTAGTTTAGAAGTGCGTTGTAATTCTATAGTTTGAAACTCAATATCTAATGGATTCTTGTCCCAATGAGCATTTTTACCGTCTTTGTAAATCTTAGCTTCGTATAATTGATTGTCATCTAAAAAACTAAAATCTACTTCAATTTCTCTTGAGTTTTCATCAGAAATACTTCCTAAAAACCAATTACCTGTTCCACGTTCTTTTCTAGCGATTGTAACAAATTCACCAACTTCTCCATCTAAAACTTTGCTTTCAGACCAATCTATACCAACATCTTTAATAAATTGAAGTGGTTTTGGGTTCGCCTCATAATGCTCTACTAAATCTGCAGCCATTTGAACTGGACTGTAAATAACCACATATAAAGCAAGTTGATGCGCCAAAGTTGTATTTACCTGATTATTCTTTTTATAGTCATCAAATTTAATATTAAAGATTCCTGGTGTATAATCTATAGGTCCTGCCAACATTCTTGTAAAAGCGACAATTGGTAAATGCTCAGGAGGGTTTCCTCCATCAGAAGACCAAGCATTAAATTCTTGACCTCGTAAACCTTCTCTAGAAATTATATTTGGATATGTACGTCTTAAACCTGTTGCTTTTATGGGTTCGTGTGCATTTACAGCTACTTGATATTTTGCTGCTTTTATGGCTGCATTGTTATATTGATTCACCATATATTGTCCATGATGATATTCTCCTTTCGGTAAAATTTTACCAACATAACCAGATTTTACTGCATGCATTCCATATTTCTGCATTAATGCATACGCAGCATCTAGTTGTTTTTCATAAGTCGCAGTTGCTGCAGAAGTTTCATGATGCATAATAATTTCTACACCTTTTTCTTTTGCATACGCAGTAACTTCGTCTAAATTATAATCTGGATAAGGAGTTACAAAATCAAAAACACCTTCTCTGTCTTCAAAACCAATCCAACGTTCCCAACCAGTATTCCAACCTTCAACTAAAACACCACCAATATTATTCTTTGCTGAAAAGTCGATAAAACGTTTTACATTTTCTGTGGTTGCTCCATGTTTTCCATGCGCTTTTCCTGTATCTGTCCATTTTCCATCAACCATTTCCATTCCATAATCCCAAGAAGATTTTCCTAAGTGCATTTCCCACCAAACTCCTGTATATTTCATAGGTTTAAACCAAGAAACATCACCCAATTTATTTGGTTCGTTTAAATTTACAATTAAGTTAGATTGAATTAAATCTGGTGCATTTTCAGTAATCTGAATCGTTCTCCAAGGGGTGTGAAATGGCAATGTTCTTTTTACTTTATAAGTTGTATTTCTAGAACCTACTAAACTACTTTTAAAAGATAATTTATCTGTATCAACTTTTAAAGTCATTCCAGAATAATTTACCAAAGCAGCTTCATGAAAACTTAAATGAATGCCATTTTCACCAACTAAAGTAACTGGTGTATTTACAGCATTTTCTGGAATGTATGTTTGTCCTAAACTTGGGTGGTTTCTTTTAACAGATGCATCAATTTCTGATAACTTTGTAGTGCTATACAAATGCTCGTAAATATCCCAATCTCCGGGAATCCAAAAAGTTTTATAGTCTTCTGTTAAATTAAATTGTGTATTTTCTTCAGTTATAAAAGCTTCCGAAAAATTATCTTGTTTTGGGAATTCATATCTAAAACCAACACCATCATTGTATATTTTAAAAACAATATTTAACTTTCTTTTTAAATCTGATTTTTCCTGCAATTCTACTCTTAATTCATTGTAATTATTTACAACATCTAATTGCTCTCCCCAAGGCATTTTCCAGGTTTCGTTAAATTCTTTTGTTGATGATTTAATGACTTTAAAATTATCTAAAAATGGTTTACTGTTTTCAAAATCGAAACCTAAAGAAGATTCTTTTATGATTGATTTATTCTTAAAAAAGACAGTATAAAAAGGTTTTCCTTGTTTATTTAAAGAGAATTCAAGAGAAATAGCTTCATCTGGAGAAACTAAAACCTTTTCTGATTTCATCCAACAAGAAGACAAACTAATACAAATAACTACTAATAAAAACTTAATTTTCATAACTTATTTTTTTTTCTAATAAGACCACAGTGTCTTTTGATGTAAAACTTACTTTTCCTTCTTTAACTTCGACTGTTTGATTTGAGTAAAAATCATTTATTTTTTCGCCATTATTAAAGATTGAAGAAACAATAATTTCTTTATTTCCTTGTGGTAAATTAAGTCCGACTACAACTTTATCATCGTTTCTAACTCTAGAAAAAACCAAACCATTTTCTTCAGAAATTAATTCATGCTTTCCTGCTCCAACAGCCATATGATTGGCTCTAAACTGACCTAATTTTTGCCAATGTTCTAAAATTTTCTGAGTTTCTTCTTTCGATTTAATGTCTTCCCAATTCATAAAAGAACGCAAGGTTGCATCTCCCACAGTGCCTTCTATGGTTAAATCTCTTGCCGATTCATCTCCATAATATACTTGAGAAGTTCCGGGTGTTAACAACAACATTGTTGCCGTTTTATAAGGCTGCTCTCTTTCTTTATCAAAAGGCTGACCATCATCATGCGAGGTTAAATAATTTAAAATACCGTATCCTTTAATATCTGTATGTAAAAGGGAATCATATTTTTGAAAAACAGAAGCTGCTGCCATTTGTTTCACATTCCATTTCAACTCAAAATTGATTAAACTTTGAAAAGCATTGTCATAATAATTGATTTTCTCTCCACCTAAATCAAATGCTTTTCCATCGGATATGGTGTAATTATACACCTCGCCTACTAAATAAAAATTGTTTTCATCTAAAACTTTCTCAGGATTATTTTTTTTGTAAATAGCAAAAGCAGCATCGCATTCTTCTTTAAATTCTTGCCAGACAAATTCTTCTGTATGTTTTACGGTGTCTACTCTGTAGCCATCAATTCCGAATTCTGTAATATAATCCGTTAACCATTTCATAATGTAAAAACGTGGTGCTCTTGGGTGACCAGTTCTTGCAAAAAAGGCATCTAATTCTTTTACTTCTTGATCGTAACGTCCTTCTGCTTTCCACTTTTCTACCAACTGAATTGGCAATTCTACAACCTCATTACTTTCTGTTTTAATGTCTGGTAAATTTTCTACCAACGTACAAGAAACCGTATTTTCATAAGAATCATACGTACAAGCTGGTCCCGTTCTTACCCAATCTGAAGGCCAAACCGGATCTTTTTCTGTAACTGGACCTGTGTGATTGATAACGGCATCTAATAAAATACGAATTCCGTTTTTATGCGCAATAGCTACCAATTCTTTCAAGTCTTCTTTGGTTCCAAAATTCGGATCTATACTTGTCCAATCTTTTGTCCAATAACCATGAAAACCATAAGATACACCAGTACCTTCATCGGTTCCACCATGAATTTGCTCTACAATTGGCGTCATCCAAATGGCATTGATTCCTAGTTTGGTAAAATAACCTTCTTTTATTTTTTGAGTAATTCCTTTAATATCTCCACCTTCAAAACCACGTAACTTTCCTGTTTCTTTAGTTCTTTCAAAATTGATATCATTGGTGGTATCTCCATTATTAAAGCGGTCTGTCAATAAAAAATAAATATTTGCGCCTTCCCAAACAAACTCTTTTTGAACTGTTTGTGTTGCTACTTTTTCTGTTGATGAATTTTCTTTACAACTAATAATAGTTGCTAACAAGATGAAAAAAACAAGGTTCTTCATAATTATATTTTATGTTTTAAATCTCAAAGATTTTAACCCCCTTTGAGGTTTATGCTATTAATATTTAACTTTAAGGATAAAAGATTCTAATGGTTTTAGATCTACTCTAACTCTAGCTTCTCCGTTTTTTACTTTTAAAGTTGATGAATACTCTTTATACAATTGATCTTCTACTTGGTATTCGCCATCTTTTAAATTCCATTTTGCAATAATATCTTGAGATAAACCTAACTCAAATCCATAGGTGTCATTTGCATTAAAATTAGAAACAATAATTAATTTTTCATCATCGCTGTAACGTACAAAAGACAAAACTCTTTCATTATACCATTCTGTATGCTGACGGTTAAAATGATGAATATCTTGGTACTCGCCCATTAAGGCATCACTTTTAATGGTAAAGTTTAATAAACGTTTGTAAAAATCTCTTAGGGCTAGTTCTTCTTTTGTAGATTGCCCGCCATCATACTCTTTACCGTTTACCCAACGTTGTAATGTTGGCACACCAATATAATCGAAAATAGAAGTTCTAGATGGACTTCCAAATCCAGCATTTTCTGCTCCTGGCTCTCCAAATTCTTGTCCGAAATACACCATTGTTGGTGCTGTAGAAATGGTTGCAGAAACCACCATTGCTGGTTTTCCTTTTAAGGCGTCTCCGGCAAACTCCGGACTCGCAATTCTTTGCTCATCATGGTTTTCTAAGAAATGCAACATATTGTGTTCAATATCTTTTAAATCTTCTTGAATTGGCGCAATATGATCTGTTAATCCATGACCCTGCATAATATTTTTTATGGTATCATACAACTGCACTTTGTCATATAAATAATCCATTTTCCCTTTTCGGATGTAATTTCTATATTCATTTGGGTTGTACACTTCTGCCAATAGAAAAGCATTTTCATTTTTCATTTTAATAGCAGAATTCATAAAACTCCAGAATTCAACAGGCACCATTTCTGCCATGTCATATCTAAATCCGTCTACTCCTTTTGCAGTCCAATACAATGCAATATCTCTAAATTTAATCCAAGAACTAGGTACTTTTTTGTCTTGCCAAAACTCAAAGTGTTTTTTGTAATCTTCGTTATCAAAACCTTCTGGTAATTCGTCAAAATCTTTTTTCCCCTCAGGAGAAACACCATAATTTACTTTTACAGTTTCGTACCAATCATTAAAATGAGGTTTTGCAGCTCGTGAACCATTACCTGTCCACTTTGCAGGATTTTCATCAAATTTATGATCTGATAACGGATTTTTCTCTCCGCCTAAAGGCGCATATCCATTTAAAAAGTCTGGCACTTCAAATGCTTCATTAGGTACATAATAAAAGTTATTATCTACATCATACTCCACTGTTTTATCATCATCTGCACCAAAGTCTTTGGTTCCTTCTGGGTTAGATAAACTTTGATAATTTCTAGCAACGTGATTTGGTACAATATCTATAATTACTTTCAATCCATTTTTATGAGAACGCGCTATTAAAGCCTCAAATTCCTCTAATCTGTTTTCTACATTTACCGCTAAATCTGGATTTACATTGTAATAATCCTTAACCGCATACGGAGATCCTGCTCTACCTTTTACAATATCTGGATCGTCATTTGAAATGCCAAACTCTGTATAATCTCTAATTACATCATGATGCGGAACACCTGTGTACCAAATATGTGTAACACCCAAATCTTTAATTTCAGACAAGGCTTTATCTGTAAAATCATTGAATTTACCAACACCATTTTCTTCAATAGTTCCCCAAGGTTTATTAGTGGTATTTGTATTACCGAATAATCGTGTAAATACCTGATAAACCACTGTTTTTTTCTCTTGATTTGTATTCATCTTCTTAGTTTTTGGTGTTTTTTCTGTTGAACAACCAATTATTATTGCTAAAACTGAAACAGATATAACGCTGTATATTTTTTTCATAATTGATTTTTTATTTTAATGATATTTTTACTTTTAATTCTTTATTAGGATTCCATTTTAATGGAATTGTAAGCATATTTTTTTCTGATGAAATTCGTTTTCTTTTTCCATCAACTTTTACCTTTTTAGGATTCCAGTTGATATTATGTAATACCAACGTAATTTCTTTTTGTTCTGGATTCCAATTTTCACCAAATCCTGCTTTCATTTCAAACTCTAAGCAACCTTTGGTTAATTCAGATTCAAATTCTAGAATTTCATAAGCTCCTTTTTCAAATGCATTAGAAAGCAAACCATTGTCATTATAAAGCGTTCTTTTACTTTCTTTAACCGAAGCATCAAAATAATAATGAACTTCTAAAACATCACCTTTATAAGCATCTGTAGTTTGCACTAATTTTGCCATCGGTATAAAAGCACCTCCTCTAACATAGGTAGGAATTGTTGCTTCCTCTAATTCAACAGATTTTGTTTGTCCACCAACAACTTTTTCATCTGTATAAAAATTAAACCAATTGGCAGTATTTGGAAAATAAATTTCTTTGGTTGCTACCGAATCTTTTAAAATTGGTGTGATTAAAAAATCATTTCCCCATAAATATGTCGTTGAATTAGTCATCAATTTTTCATCGTCTTCTTCAAAGAAAATAGGACGCATCAATGGCGTTCCTTTTTGATTGTTCTCAAATGCTACATTATAATTATATGGCAATAATTTATAACGTAATTCAATGGCTTTTTTTGTCAATTTCTTAGCTCTATCACTTCTAAAAACAGGTTCACTTGCAACATCTTCTTGAGCATGAGGTCTAAATATCGGTTGAAAAACACCATATTGTAACCAACGGATATATAAATTATCATCTAAATTGGTGCCAGCAAATCCGCCTAAATCAGAATGCATGTATCCCAAACCTTGCATTCCCATTTGTAAGGCAATTTCTGGTTGAGATTGTAATCCTCCCCAAGTTCTGTTAACATCTCCAGACCAAGGAATCATACCGAAACGTTGCGAACCAGAATAACCTGCTCGCATTAAAATAAAAGGTCTCTCATTTGAAAAATCTTTTTGATATCCTTCAAAAATTAAACGAGCCCAATCATGCCCGTAAATATTATGAACTTCGTCTGCTGTTTTATTCTGAAAATTCACCCAAGAAGGCAAAACTTCTGGTTCTCCTAAATCTCCCCAAAGCCCTTTTGCGCCTAATTTTATAAGTTCTTTATATATGTTCCAGAACCATTCTTTCCCTTCTTTTTTATAAATATCTACAATACCTGTATTTCCAAAATAGAAATCATATTTTGCGGGATTCCCAATTGAATCTGTTGCTAAAACTTTTTTTGCTGCAGCTTCATCCCACTTTTTAGAAGTGGATAAAATAAAAGGTTCTGTAATTAAAACCGTTTTTACACCGTTGTCTTTAAGTCCAGAAATCATTCCTTTCATATCAGGAAAAGAATCTTTGTAAACCTCCAAATTCCCCATAGTTCCTTGTAACTCTTTTCCAAACCAGTATAAATCTAAAATTACAGCATCTACAGGAATTTTTTCTTCTTTAAATTTTGCTATAGTAGCTTCTGTTTCTTTTTGTGAATGGTAACCAAATCTACTCGAAAAATTACCTAAAGTCCAACGAGCTGGTAAAGGTTGTTTCCCTGTTAAATCAGTATAATTATTTACCAAATCGATCCAAGAATCACCTACAATAACTTGATACGTTTTACGACCAGAAATGGTTTCATACGTTAAAGAATTGTCTTTTTTACTGTCTAAATCTAAATAACCAATAGGAGCATTATCAAAATGAAGCATGTATTTTTTTGATGAAATGACTAAAGGAATCGTAAAATTCATTAACTCCGCATGCGTTTCATAACCATACTGTGCTCTGTTATAAAGTGGCAATCTGTTGCCTCTTCTATTCATACCCAAAGCTCTTGATCCTGCACCATATAAAACCTCATCTGAAGTTAAATTGAATTCAATTTTTTCCGTTTTATTGGCAACAATATTGCCTCTAACCAAATCCATTGGTTCGTGTTCTGACTTGAAATAACCTGCTTTTTCTGAAGTAACAACTTCATTATTATATGTATAAATAATTTGAAAAGGTTTGTGTTTTACAAGTACCGAAATTCCTTCTGAAAAGAAATTACTTTCGTTTGCACTAATTACAGGAGTAATGTCTACTTCTGATGGTTTTAAAACTACCGCATGAGATTCTTTAACTTGCTGCTCACCAGCAGGAATAAAGCTAGTTTCTACAATTTTTGTATTTAAAAATGTAACAATATACAAACCATCATTCACATTAATATTAAAACCATTAGCTGTTTGTTTTATGCTTTTAAAAACTCTGTCTGTATTCTGTGAAAATGAAAAAGTTGTTATAAAAAGTAATAAAAAAAATATTTTATAATTCTTCATATTTTATGTTTAAAAACCCAAAAGGTTTAGACCGTACTACTTATATTTTTGTTGTTAAAAGAACACTACCTTTTTCTGATAAATGAATTTCATTTCCCCAAATAAAAGTATCGCCCGTAATAATGTTTTTTAAGGTTTTACCCTCTAATCCAACCTCTTCAAATCGTTTTAAATCTATTGTAATTGGTTGGTCATTTTTATTGATAATATTTACAACCGTTTCATCACCCTTTGTTCTAAACAAGAAATAAGTCCCCATGAAAGGAGCAAAATGAATGGTTTTACCATCATGAATCGCTTTACTATCTTTTCTATAATTCAAAATCTTTGTAATAAAAGATTGCATGTCTTTTTGGTATTCATTTAATCCTTCACCAGTAAAAGCATTTACAGCATCATCTTTAAAACCTCCTGGAAAATCACTTCGTATTAAACCATGATCTCCGGGGTTTGCAGAATCATTCATTAGAATTTCTGTACCGTAATAAATTTGAGGAATTCTTGGTAAGGTTAACATATAACTCAATCCCATTTTTACTTTTGAGGTATCTTCCCAAAGCTCTGTAAAAACTCTTGTTTTATCATGATTATCTAAAAAGACAAACACATCTTTTGGAGATGCATAATGAAAATCATTGGCTAAACCTTCATATAGTTTTATCAAACCTTTGTCCCATTCTTCTTCTTCATTAATACCTTCTACAATGGCTTTTTGCATTGGAAAATCCATAGGAGATTTTAAATTAGACTCATAACCATCTCTATTATTAGCCCCTTTTTGCCAATAACCAACAATTAATGGATTGTAACTCCACTCTTCTCCAACAATAGAAAAATTAGGATATTCATGCATAATAGCACCTGCCCAATCACTCATAAAGTTTTTGTCTGGATAAGGGTATGTATCTTGTCTAATACCTCCTAAACCCAACGTTTCTATCCACCAAATACTATTTTGAATAATGTATTTTGCTAAAAACGGATTTCGCTGATTTAAATCTGGCATTGCAGGTGTAAACCATCCTTCATTATTTCCTTTTAAATCTGCTTTTGATACGTATATATCTTGATTTGTAGTTCTTCTATGGTTAGACCCAATATTGGTTTCATTGTTCCAATTATCTATATTGTCCTCATAATTTTTTTGATTGTTTAACCAATCACCAAAAGGTAAATCTTCCATCCACCAATGCCCAATTCCACAATGATTTGCAACTTGGTCCATGATTAATTTCATGTCTTTTTCTCTTAATTTATAAGCTAACTCTTTATATTCTGATAAATTTCCGAAACGAGAATCTACTTTATAATAATCTGTAATTGCATAGCCATGATACGAACTTTCTGCCATATCATTTAAAAGAACTGGCGTTGGCCAAACAGTTGTAAAACCAAGGTCTGAAATATAATCTATGTGATTTATAATTCCTTGTATATCGCCTCCATGACGCTTGTAATTATCAGAACGGTCTATATCTGTTTCTTTTAATGCTGTATTGATATTATTAGAATCATCTCCGTTTGCAAAACGATCTGGAGTAATTAAATAAATAGCATCAGAACTATTAAAACCTATAAAATCGTCCGACTTTTTATCTCTTGATTTTAACTCGTACGTATGTGTTTTTTTTGTGCTATCTGCAAAAGTAAAATCGATATTAAATTCCCCTACTTCTGTAGACTCATCAATTTTTAAATCGATAAATAAATAATTATTACTTCTAGCTTTGTGTACTTTTTCGATAGTAACTCCTTGATAAGAAATAGAAGGTATTGCATCACCAATATTTTCTTCTTTTACTAATAATTGCAACGAAGTATCCTTAAAACCCACAAACCAATTTGGTGGTTCTACTCTTTCAATTTCGTTTATTACTGCTGTAATTTCCTTAGTAACCTCCATTTTATTTTGTTCTCGTTTTTGGCATGAAAACAAAAATACAATAACAGAAATTATAAGAACATTTAAATGGTTGTATTTTAATAGTTTCATTTTATCCTATTTAAACCTCAAAGGTTTTAAAAACCTTTGAGGTTTGCTTTGTTACTATTTATTCAATTTCTTCAAAATTATCACTTTGTTCATTTTCTTTATGAACATGAATAAAATTATCTTTATCATCAAAAAATTCAATCACTTCTTCTCTCTTCAAAATTGTTGGTTTTGATGATAAAATAGATTTATAAGAAGAATATAAATATTCTTGATAATTATCTGTAAAACCATGTTTAAGAGGATTTAAATGAATATATAAAATTACATTTCTTAAATATTTTAAATCCTTAATTCTATTACGTTTAAATCTAACTTTAAACAAACTACCTTCTCTGTTGTACTTTTTATTTATTGCCTTTGTATAAGCATTAAATAAGTTAGAAAAAGGTTGAGATAATTTCTCTAAATTTATTTTATTAATAGATGATAACTCTTCCCTTGATTTTATTTTAATCAATAAATGAAAATGATTTTTCAACAAACAGTATGCATATACATCTGCAATTGGTGAAATATGCTTTTTTATTAAATTTAAAAAATGTGAATAATTACTATCTTCAACAAATAAATTTTCTTTATTATTTCCTCTATTATAAATATGGTAAAAATGGTCAGGTTCTAAAACATCATATTTTTCCATATTTTTAATTCGATTATTATGTAAACCTCAAAGGTTTTAAAAACCTTTGAGGTATCTATTTATATTTATTTACTTGGTGACACAGTTACTTGTTCTCCATCAACTAAAATATCAATTGATTCTTTTCCTTCTAGTGTAAACTCAGTTCCTGTTTGAGAAACATTTACTGTAATTACTTGATGTCTAAAATTCACTTTAAATGAATAGGCTTTCCATCCCTTAGGAATTTTTGGAGCAAAAGAAAGCGTGTTATTTTGTACTCTCATTCCCCCAAAACCTTCAACGATACTCATCCAAGTTCCTGCCATAGAAGTAATATGCAATCCTTCTTCTACTTCGTGATTATAATCGTCTAAATCTAAACGAGAAGTACGTAAATAGAATGTATATGCCTGATCCATTCTATCTAACTTTGCAGCTTGAATACTATGTACACAAGGAGACAATGAACTTTCGTGCACTGTATATGGCTCATAAAAATCGAAGTGACGCTCTAATTCTTCCGTAGAAAAATCATCTTCGAACATATAAAAACCTTGCAATGTATCTGCTTGTTTGATGTACGGAGAACGTAAAATTCTGTCCCAACTCCATTTTTGGTTAATCGGTCTCTGGCTTTTATCTAAATCTGCAACCGTAATTAATTCTTTATCTAAGAAACCATCTTGTTGTAAGTACACATTGTGTTTTTCTGAATATGGAAAATACATATCATCTGCAACACTTTTCCATTTGGCCAATTCTTCATCAGAAAATTTTACTTTTTCTTTAATTCTGATATAATCAGAAATATGGTCTGTTTTTACAATTTCGATATTTTCTAATGCATAATTAATACACCATTTAGCAATGTAATTTGTATAAAAGTTATTGTTGATGTTATTCTCATATTCATTTGGACCAGTAACTCCCAAAATCATGAATTTGTTTTTATCCGAAGAAAAAGTTGCTCTTTGCTGCCAAAAACGTGCAATAGCAATTAAAACTTCCAATCCTTTTTCTGGAATGTAAGAATAATCGTCTGTAAAACGGTGATAGTTATAAATTGCAAAAGCGATGGCACCATTTCTATGAATTTCTTCAAAAGTAATTTCCCATTCGTTATGGCATTCTTCACCATTCATGGTAACCATTGGGTACAATGCTGCTCCGTTTGTAAAACCTAACTTCCCTGCATTTTCAATCGCTTTATCTAAATGATTGTATCTGTATTCTAACAAAGTTCTTGCTACAGATTGGTCTTTAGTTGCCATGTAAAAAGGAATACAATATGCTTCTGTGTCCCAATACGTACTTCCTCCATATTTTTCTCCTGTAAACCCTTTTGGACCAATATTTAAACTAGCATCTGTACCTAAATACGTTTGGTTTAATTGAAAAATATTAAAACGGATTCCTTGTTGTGCTTTTACATCACCTTCTATGGTAATGTCGCTCATGCTCCATATTTGTGCCCAAGATTCCTTTTGTTTTTCTAACAAAACATCAAAACCAAAACTAACAGCTTTGTCTAAAGCTACTTTTGCTGCAGCAACTAATGCGTCTTTATCATAATCTCTATCCACTACATAACCACCAAATTTATGGATGGTAAATGCTTCATTTTCTTTAATCTCTTGTTGATATGTGCAAGAAATTAAATTTGAAGTTTGCTCGCTTTTACAAGGTACCTCAACTTCTTTATTGTCTACAAACAAACGAGATTCCATAAAAGTACACGTGTAAAAATGTGTTTTCATGGTTCTTGCCTCAATATAAGATTGTTGGTTATTTTGAGAAACTTTTAAAACATCCCAAAATTGATCGTCCCAGTTGGTATCTTCATTGGTAATTCCTGCATCTATATAAGGAGTATACGTAATTTTAGCATCAGAATTTAACGGAGTTATCGTATAACTAATCGCACCAATTTCATCTAACTCTAAACTTAAAAAACGTTTTGCTGCTACTTTAATTTTGATTCCGTTTTGTAAAACAGCTTCAAAATCTCTAGACAACCAACCTTCTTGCATGTTTAGTTCTCTCTTAAATTTAGAAACCTCTTTACAGGTGTTTAAATCTAATTTCTCTGCATTGATCAATACGTTAATACCAATCCAATTTGGAGCATTTAATACTTTTGCAAAATACTCTGGATATCCATTTTTCCACCATCCAACTCGTGTTTTATCTGGGTAATAAACACCACCGATATAACTTCCTTGAAAAGTTTCTCCTGAATAATTTTCTTCAAAATTAGCTCTTTGTCCCATGGCGCCATTACCAATACTGAACAGGCTTTCTGATGATTTTACTTTCTCTGAATTAAAGCCTTCTTCTATAATAGACCATTCGTTTGGTATGATATAATCTTGATTCATTTTGTTTTTTTAAGATATAAGAACAGAGATGCTAGACCGCTACGCTTTTAGACTGATTCTTGTTCTGTAATTTATTTTGTTATCTTGATTCTTTTAGTCTTGTTTCTATTCTCGACCTACTTATTTATCAATCAGTTCCTGAATAAACTCAACACTAATTTCCGTAAAGTCATTGTAGTTAAATTGTGCTTCAGAAAGTATGTTTTTATCACCAATACCAATACTGATCATTTTTGCTGCATTTGCCGCTTCTACACCAGCTACTGCATCTTCAAAAACCACACAATCAGTTGCATTTACACCTAATTGTTTTCCTGCCAACAGAAAAACTTCTGGATCTGGTTTTGCTTTGGTTACATTATTACCATCTACAATAGCATCAAAATAATGTAAAAGACCTACTTTTTCTAA
Organism: Polaribacter sp. 20A6; assembly: GCF_011378915.1. Taxonomy (NCBI): domain Bacteria; kingdom Pseudomonadati; phylum Bacteroidota; class Flavobacteriia; order Flavobacteriales; family Flavobacteriaceae; genus Polaribacter; species Polaribacter sp. 20A6. The sequence continues at coordinate 428,692 of NZ_WTPZ01000001.1, read as the reverse complement.
AATTGGTTGTGCATTTTTACTTGCAGAACCTAAGGCAATCGGAATGTTTTGTTCTTTTAAAAAAGCTAAAACTTTAGGTACATCAGGTAAAATTTCTGAAGCATCCATATTTTCTATATACTTTAAATAATCTACATTTTTTTCGATCATCCAAGTGTCAAATTCTTCTTGTGTTGCTGTTCTATTACCAATTTCTAACAAAATTTCTAAACAACGTTTTCTACTTACGCCTTTAAATAATTCGTTTTGTTCTTTGGTAAATTCGAAACCTAATTCGTTTGCTAATTTTTTCCACGCTAAATAATGATATTTTGCTGTGTCTACAATAACTCCGTCTAAATCGAATATAAATCCTTTTTTCATCTACTTTTCTTCTTTATTTTTAAATAAAATTAATTTTAGCATGTATTAATTTTATCTAAACTATTTATTTTTTTTAAGTCCCTTCTTGATAACTAATTGCATTTTTATTGGTAATTAATAAATTACATAAACCTGCAATTATTAAACTTATTCCTGCAACTGTCATTGCATTTATAGCATCTTCACCTAATAAATTAGATACATAATTAATCCCCCCTAATGCTGCAATAATTTGCGGAATTACAATAAACATGTTAAATATTCCCATAATAACACCCATTTTCTTTGGGTCTACAGAACTAGATAACATGGCATATGGCATAGACAAAATACTACCCCAAGCAAAACCAATTAATACAAAACAATATTTTAAATTTTCTGGTGATGCATAACTCATCGCTAAAAACCCTAAACCACCAATAATTAAAGAAAACATGTGTACGTATTTTCTGTTGATGTTTCTTTTAGATGTATATAAGGTTAGTAGCAAGGCAAATGCCATAGAAGACAACCCGTAAATCCCCATTGCAGAACCTACTGAATTAGAGGATTCTTGAAATTTTGTATTGGCGATTCTAAATGCTTCTGCTTGCACAGTGTCTGCCATATTAAAAGCAGCCTCTATTGGAGCGGGTGTATGAAATACGTGTTCCGTTAATGCAGGATTTGCCATAGACCACATGGTAAAAAATGCAAACCATGAGAAAAACTGAATCACTCCCAACTTTTTCATTGTAGTTGGCATGCTACCAATATTCTCTAATATATCAGGAATAAAATTATTCTTTTTTGCTTTTTCTTTTTCAAACTCTTCCATGTCTTCTGGCGGATATTCATCCGTTGTAAAAACGGTAAAAAGAATACTTGCCATAAAAACAACTGCACCTATTGCAAAAGCAACTTTTACAGACATTGGTACAACTCCAGATGCAGCTTCATTACTAACACCAAACTGAGAAACCATCCATGGTAAGTTACTTGCTACCCAAGTTCCTATTCCTATAATTAATGTTTGTACAACAAAACCATAAGATCTTTGAGATTGAGGTAACTTATCTGCCACCAATGCTCTAAAAGGTTCCATAGAAATATTTATGGAAGCATCTAAAATCCATAAAAAACCAGCAGCCACCCATAATGCAGGAGATTGTGGTACAAAAAATAGTGCTAATGAACTTAAAATTGCACCTACCAAAAAGTAAGGCTTTCTTCTCCCCCATTTTACACTCCAAGTTCTATCACTCATATAACCAATAATTGGTTGTACAAGTAAACCTGTTAAAGGTGCGGCTATCCAAAGCAAAGGAATATCTTCTTTTCCTGCGCCTAGTGTTTGAAAAATTCTCGACATAAATCCACCTTGTAAGGCGAATCCAAATTGTATTCCTAGAAACCCAAAACTCATGTTCCAGATTTGCCAAAAACTTAATTTACGCTTTTCCATTTATCGTATGCTATTAAGTTAATATTACGATAAGCGTTTAGACTTATCAATTCATAAATTTTGTGGAATGTAATTTATTGATAAATCGTAAATATCTAGCAAAGGTATGTGTTTTTTATATATGTGAAGAAAAGGAAAGTAAAAATCTACGACGACGGTTTCGTAGATTCTCGTAGTTTTAAATCGCTAGAAATCACGATTTTTTTAGGTTTAAATACTTCAGATTCTTTTTCTATTCGTTCTATTAAAAGTTCAACTGCTTGTTTCCCCATTACAAAACCATGTTGTGCAATTGTTGTAATAGAAGGTGAAGAATATCTAGAGATTAAACCATCTGTAAAACCTATTACAGAAAAATCTTCTGGTATTTTATGTCCTTTTTGTTTCGCTGCTCTCATTGCCTTAGCTGCATAAATTTCATTTACAGCAAACACTGCATCAATATCTTGTTCAAATACTTTTTCTATTTGATCAGAGATATCAGCTTCTTCATCAATTTCAAGGATTAAATTAGAGTCTGTTTTAATATAAGCTTCTATCAATGCTTTTTCATAACCTTGCCTTCTTAAAGCTCCTACATTAACGTGCTTTGGTGTTGTTATTAGCGCAATTTTTTTTCTACCATTTTCTAACAAATGCTTCGTCGCTTTATAACCGGCACCAACATCATCTACCACTACTTTATCACACAAAATTTCATCTACAACTCTATCTATTAAGACCAACGGAATTTCTTCTGCCACTAGATCTTCAAAATGCTTAAAGTCTTTATTTTCTAATGTTCCACTTGCAATGGAAACAATTAAACCATCTACACTTCCGTTTGATAAAACTTTTAAGGTATCTACTTCTTTCTTATATGATTCATTAGAGAAACAAACCATAATATGATACCCTTTTTCATTAGCACCTTCTTCAATCCCCATAATTACTGTAGAGAAAAAATGATGCACTATTTTAGGTAAAATAACTCCAATTACTTTTGTTTTTTGATTCCGAAGTTGAAGCGCTAAACTGTTAGGTTTGTAATTATAGTAATCTGCATAAGCTTGAATTTTTTCTTTAGTCTCTCTACTTATTTCATGACTATCCTTTAAGGCTTTTGAAACGGTAGACGTAGAAACTCCTAATTCTTTCGCAATTGTTTTTATAGTAATTTTTTGCTTCATTCTTTATTAAATCTAAAATATTAGCGTGATTTTTTATTAATATGATGACAATCTCATAAGAAAAGTTGTTAACACGAAAACGTTTTCGTGATTTATATCATGTTGTAAACATATTACTAATATCTATATTTACAATGTGGAATGTAAATTTATTGTAATCAAAAAAGTCAAATTTACAGTTATTATTTAACAAATTATACATGGAAAAATTTAAATTATTGTTAATTGGAATTCTTTTAACAACCTCATTTAGCGTGTTTGCACAACAAACAGTTAAGGGTGTTGTAAAAGATAAAACATCTGGCGATCCTTTGCCTGGTGTTAGTGTAGTTATTAAAGGTACTACTAGAGGTATGCAAACCGATTTTGACGGAATCTTTACTCTAGATAAGGTACAAACAGGAAACGTACTTGTCTTTAGATATTTAGGTTTTTCAGACAAGGAGGTTACAATAGGTACAGATTTTAATCTATCTGTAGTATTAGAAGAATCTTTAGAATCTCTAGACGAAATTGTTGTAGTAGGTTACGGTTCGGTAAGAAAAGAAGATTTAACAGGTACAACAGATTTATTAACAAGTAAAGATTTTAATAAAGGACCTATTGTTTCTGCACAATCACTTATTAGTGGTAAAGTTGCAGGTGTAAATGTAATTGCGGGTTCTGGTGCTCCAGGAGATGGACAAACCATTAATATACGTGGTACAGGTTCTTTATCATTAAATAGCCAGCCATTATATGTTATAGATGGTATCCCATTAGACAATGGTGGTGTTGGAGGATCTAGAAATCCATTAAACTTTATAAACCCTAATGATATTGAAACATTTGTAGTTTTAAAAGATGCGTCTTCTACTGCTATTTATGGTTCTAGAGCTGCAAATGGGGTAATTTTAATTACTACTAAAAAAGGTAAAGACAGTGAGTTTAAGTTTAACGCAAGCTCTCAAACAACTGTTTATACTTTAAGAGATAAAGTAGATGTTTTATCAGCAAATCAATTTAGAAGTTTAATAAATGATATTGGAACACCTAACCAAATTGCTTTATTAGGTGATGCTGATACAGATTGGCAAGAAGAAATTTATACAACTGCTATAGGGCAAGATCATAACTTTAGTGCATTAGGTAAAATTTATGGAATACCAATGAGAGCTTCTTTAGGATATTCTGAACATGAAGGAATTTTAAAAGGAGATAACTTACAACGTACAACTGCTTCTATGAACTTATCTCCTACTTTATTTGATAAACACTTAAAGATAGATTTTAACGTAAAAGGAATGTACACCGAAAATGAATTTGCAGATAGAGGTGCAATTGGTGGAGCGGTGTCTTTTGATCCTACACAATCTGTGTATGATGCAAATTCTCAATACGGTGGATACTTTGCATGGTTAGACGCTGGTACCGGAAACCAAAACAACTTAGCACCAACAAACCCTTTAGCATTATTAGACTTAATAGATGATTCTGCAGAAATTAGACGTTTTGTAGGGAATGTAAAGTTTGATTATAAAATACATGGTTTAGAAGATGTTACCGCAACAGTTAACTTAGGGTATGATACTTCTAACAGTCATGGTAGAAAAGTTACTTCAGAACTTATTCCAACTTCAGATGCAACTTTTAATGGTTCTTTATCAAGATTTACTCAAAATTCAGACAACAAGGTTTTAGACGCCTACTTAACGTACGCTAAAACTTTTAATGAAAAGCACAACTTAACAGCAGTTGCTGGTTACGCATATCAATCTTTTGAATATGATAACTATAGTTATGATAGTGAAGCGGAAGAAGATGGTAATACGTATGAATTTATAGACAAATCTAAAAACGTGTTATTATCATATTTCAGTCGTGCTAATTACGATTATGAAGGTAAATACTATTTAACAGCAACCGTAAGAGCAGATGCTTCATCTAAATTAAACCCAGATGATCGTTGGGGATTCTTCCCATCATTTGCTGCAGCTTGGAGTATTCATAAAGAAGCTTTTATGGAAGATTCTTTCTTTAATGAATTAAAATTACGTGTTGGTTACGGTGAAATAGGTAACATTAATGGTTTAGGTGATTATCAGTTTTTAACTAGGTATCAAGGTAGTACAGATACTGCTAACTATCAATTCGGAAACTCTTTTTATCAAACTTTTAGACCAGAACCAATTAATACCGATTTACGTTGGGAAGTTGGAAGAACTTTAAATCTTGGTGTAGACTTTGCTTTTCTTGATAGAAGAATTACAGGTTCTGTAAATGCTTATTTAAAAGAAACAAACGATCTTATTGCTAGTTCTATTGTAGACCCTTTTACAAATTTTGGAAACAGAATTAACGCCAACATTGGTAACATGGAAAATAGAGGTTTAGAGTTTAACTTAAACACAACCCCTATTAGAACAGATAATTTTGAATGGACAGTAGACTACAACATTTCATTAAATGATAATAAAATTACCAAATTATCTGCAGACCAACCACAAGGAGGAATCTCTACAGGGGTTGGTAATAATGTACAAGTACATAGAGAAGGTGAAACTGCAAATAGTTTCTTAGTTTTTCAACAAGTGTACGATGCCAATGGAAAACCTTTAGAAGGGGTTTTTGTTGATAGAAATAACGACAATATGATTAATGATGATGATAAATACATTAATGAGGATCCTTTTGGAGATGTTTTAATGGGCTTTAACACAGGTGCTAGTTATAAAAACTGGGATGTATCTATACAAACTAGAGCTAGTTTTGGTAACTATATGTACAATGATGTTGCTGCAAATAAAGGTGTTGAAAAAAACGCTACAAACAACAGTATATTATCTAATTTACATGCAGATTACTACAATAGTGGTTTTACAGTTATTAATGATAGAACGGCCTTAAGTGATCATTTTGTACAAGATGCTTCTTTCTTTAAAATTGATAACATTTCACTTGGTTATACTTTAGATAAGATAGAAAACACAACGTTTCGTTTTTATGGATCATTACAAAATGTTTTAACAATAACCGATTATGATGGTTTAGATCCAGAAATTAACTTAGGAATCGATAATGATTTTTACCCAAGACCTAGATCTTTTGTATTAGGCGTAAATGTTAACTTTTAATAAAAAGAAAAATGAAACAAAAATTTAAATATTTAATTGTAATCATGTTATTCTCTTTAGGAGTTATATCATGTCACGAAGATTTGAATCAATTACCTATTGATCCAGATAGTTTTACAGAACAAGATGTGTTTTCTAATGCAACAGAAGCACAAGGAGCACTTGCTAAATTATATGCTAGTTTGGCTTTAACAGGTCAAAAAGGACCTTCAGGTGAGGCAGACATACAAGATATTGATGAAGGTTTTTCTCAATATTCTAGAATGTTGTTCAACTTAAATGAATTAACAACAGACCACGCTGTAGTTGGTTGGGGAGATGCAGGTTTACCAGATTTACATGGAATGTATTGGTCTGGTAGTAACGATTTTTCTGAAGCATTGTACTATAGGTTAGCACAAGAAGTATCTTTTTGTAACTCATTTATAAATAATGCAGCTGTTTTAACAGATACGGAGGTTGCAAGTTATATTGCAGAAGCTCGTTTTTTAAGAGCATTTGCTTACTATAATTTAATGGATATATATGGTAACGTACCTTTAGTTACTTCTGTTTCCACTGAGTTGCCAATGCAAGCATCAAGAACAGAAATATTCAATTTTATTGAAACTGAATTATTAGAAATTCAAGATGAATTAAAAGTAAGTGGATCTAGTGAGTATGGTAGAGTAGATCAAGCTGCTGCTTGGGCATTATTGTCTAAATTATATTTAAATGCTGAAGTTTTTACTGGTACAGCAAAATATGCAGAAGCAGTAACGTATTCTAACAAAGTAATGACTTCTAGTTATTCTATTAATACGGTAGATGCCAATGGAAACGGAAGTGCTTATGACGAACTTTTCTTAGCAGACAATAACACAAACGGAGCACAAAATGAATTTATTTTTGCCTTAAATTTTGATGGTCTTAGATCTCAAACTTATGGAGGTACTACATTTTTAGTACATGCTGCAATTGGTGGAAACATGAATGCTACAGAGTTTGGTGTAAACGGTGGCTGGGGAGGCTTAAGAACTACCAAAAACTTGGTTAATAAATTTGATGCAAACGATAAAAGAGGAATGTTTCATTCAGATGGTCAAACTTTAGAAATCGAAGAGATTCCTACTTTTGAAAATGGATATGCTGTTACTAAATTTAAAAACATCGATTCTAATGGAAACCAAGGATCTGATGCTGCTGGAGATTTTGTAGATACAGATTTACCGTTAATAAGATTAGCAGAAATCTATTTAAACTACGCAGAAGCATCTCTTAGAGGTGGCGGCGGAGATTTAGGATTGGCTGTAACTAAAATTAACGAATTAAGAGAAAGAGCTTTCGGAAATGCAAGTGGAAACATTAGTACAGCAGACTTAACTTTAGAATTTGTTTTAGACGAAAGATCTCGTGAGTTGTATTGGGAAGGACAAAGAAGAACAGATTTAATTAGATATAATTACTTTACTTCTGATACGTATTTATGGCCTTTTAAAGGTAATTCTAAAAATGGATCTGGAGTTCAAGATTATAGAAACCTTTTTCCTTTACCTAACAATATTATAACAACGAATCTTAATTTAAAACAAAATCCAGGATACTAATAACTAAAGACATGAAAAAAATAATAAATTCATTATTCGCTCTTATTATTGTATCAATTGGTTTTACCAGTTGTGAAGATATTAATGACAGAGTAATCATAAACCCAGATGTAGCAGCTACAACAGCGTTGATTATTCAAGAAACTGCACCTATTGTACTTTTAGAGGAAAATCAAGATGAAATTGCTCTACATACAACTTGGACAGCACCAGATTTTGGTTTTGATGCAGTGCCAACGTATAAAATTCTGATAGATTTAGCTACAGGAGATTTTAGTAGTGCAGAAACCATAGAAATTGGTGATAAATTAGAGAAATCATTTACAACTTTAGAATTAAATTCTATTGCATTAGCTTTAGGTGCAGAAGCAGGTGTTGCTTCAGATTTGTCTATCAAATTACAAGGTTTTATTGGCAATCAATTGTTAATTAATACTAATTTACAAACCATTAGCGTAACTCCATACTCTAGTATTTTAGACTTATCTACTACATGGGGAATTATTGGTTCTGCTGCTAATGATTGGGGTGCAACTCCAGATTTACCATTCTACACAACCAGTACTGCAGGTGTTTTAGTAGCATACGTTACTTTAATTGATGGAGAAATTAAATTTAGAGAAAACAATGAATGGACCAATGATTTTGGAGATAACGGTGCAGACGGAACTTTAGATACTGGTGGAAGTAACATTGCTGTTGAGGCTGGTGCTTATAAAATTACCATGAACTTAAATAGCAACACCTATAAAATAGAAGATTTCTCTTTAGGCATTGTGGGTTCTGCTTATAATAATTGGGGAGAAACTCCAGATTTTGCTCTTACTTACGATTCTTATTCAGATCAATTTAGAGGAATTGTAAAGTTATTAGACGGTGAAATGAAGTTTAGAATGAATAATGATTGGGGTACCGCTTACGGAGAAGGTGCTGCAGGATACCTAGACACATCTGGAGGTGATATTGCTACTACAGCTGGTAGATATATTGTTACTGTAAACTTAAATGATCTATCTTATTCTTTAGAACCAATAGAAGATATTTGGGGACTTGTAGGAGAAGCAACTCCTAATGGATGGGATGGTCCAGACGTATTATTTACCAGAGATTGGTCTCAACCAAATGATGATATTTGGGTCCTAAATAAAGTAACACTTAAAGATGGTGAATATAAATTTAGATCTAATGGAGCATGGGCTTTAGATTATGGAGATGATGGAGCAGATGGTGCTTTAGAAAAAGGTGGTGCTAATTTAGTAGCTACTGCTGGTACATATTCTTTTGTATTAAACTTTACAGATCCAGAAAACCCAACGTATACAATAAATTAATTTTTTTTTAAACTTTACAAAGACTACCCCTAAAAGCGGTAGTCTTTGTTTTTTAACACGATTACTTATGAAAAAAATTACACTACTTTTATTATTAATAACTACTTTAAGCTATAGCCAGGTACAAAATGCTACCTTTTCTGTTTCCCCTACTACTTTTAACGAGAGTGATGAAATAGCCATAACGGTCTCTGGTATTACAACTGCTTCTTGGGGAGTTTCAGATATCTATTTATGGACTTGGTCTTATGATATCAATGATGCAAACTCTATGGATTCTCCAACAAATGGAAGTTGGACGAACTCTAACGAAGCTCAAAGACTAACAAACAATAGCAATGGTACTTATTCAATAACTTTTAAACCATCAACTTTCTATAACAGAACTGGCTTAGGACGTATTGGAATGCTAGTAAAAGCTAAGGATGGTTCTGGAGATAAGAAAACTCAAGACCAATATTTTGAAGTTGGCGCTTATCAATTAACTTTAAATGCTCCTACAACCACTACAACCATTCTAAATTCTGGAGAAACATTACCAATTGCTGCAACAACTTCATTATCATCAAACTTTAGCTTAAAAGCAAATGGAGCTGTTATTAATCAACAAAACAGTACATCAACATACAACCACACTCCTACTGTTACAGAAAATACTACCTTTATTCTAGAAGCTACAAATAACGGAGAAATTAAAAGCACAACATTTAAAGTTATTGTAAAACCAACGGTTTCAGAAGCACCTGTTCCTGCAGGCTTGAAAGACGGAATTAACTTAAATCCATCAGACAATTCAAAAGCTACTTTGGTTTTTTATGCTCCCGAAAAAGAGTTTATTCACCTAATTGGTAGTTTCAACAATTGGGAAATTAACAATGCCTATTTACTTAAAAAAGACAGTGCTACAGATCGTTTTTGGATAGAACTTACAAATTTAACTCCGCAAACAGATTACACGTATCAATACATCATCAATGCAGATTTAAGAGTTGCAGACCCATACTCTACTGTAATTTTAGATGAATATAACGATCAATATATAAACGCAACAACCTATCCTAATTTACCAAGTTATCCTACAGGAGAAACCAACCACGCAGTTACTTTATTAAGAACTGGAGATGCAGATTATGTTTGGCAAACGACCAACTTTACGAAGCCAGAAAAAACAGACTTGGTTATTTACGAACTTTTAATAAGAGATTTTGATGACTTACATTCTTATGATGCTGTAAAAGCAAGATTAGATTATTTAGAAGAACTAGGTATTAATACCATCGAGTTTTTACCTGTTATGGAATTTGACGGAAATGAGTCTTGGGGATACAATCCTTCTTTTCACATGGCTTTAGATAAATATTATGGCAACACTACTGCTTTTAAACAATTTATAGACGAATGCCATCAAAGAGGTATTGCTGTAATTATAGATGTTGCTTTTAATCATGCTTCCGGACAAAATCCGTATTATAGAATGTACAATACAGACAATGGTGGTTATGGCGGACAAGCAAATTCAGACAGCCCTTTTTTCAATCCAACGGCAACACATTCTTACAGTGTTTTTAACGATTTTAATCACTCTAAACAAGCTGTAAAAGACTATGTAAAAAGAGTTTCTCAATATTGGATTGACGAATATAAAATTGATGGTTTTAGATGGGATTTAACCAAAGGATTTACTCAAAATTGTGCTTCTGGAGATGCTTGTACAAACGCATATCAGCAAGACCGAGTAGATGTTTTAAAAGAATATGCTGATGATCAATGGGAAATAGACCCTAATTTTTATATTATTTTCGAACATTTAGGCACCAACGAAGAAGAAACTGAATGGGTGAATTATAAATTAGATGAAGGAAAAGGAATTATGGTTTGGGGCAACCACAATCATCAATACAACCAAGCGACTATGGGCTATGGTACTGAAGCTGATTTTTCTTGGATTTCTTACAAAAACAGAGGTTGGTCTGTACCTGCAAATGTTAGCTATATGGAAAGCCATGACGAAGAGCGTTTAATGTATAAAAACGTACAATTTGGTAACGCTAGCGGAAGTTATAATATTAAAGACTTAAACACAGCATTAGCTAGAGAAGCATTAGCAGGCGCTTTTTATTTTACAGTTCCTGGACCAAAAATGATTTGGCAATTCGGAGAATTAGGATATGATATTTCTATAGAAGAAAATGGTAGAACAGGTAATAAACCAATTTTATGGAATTACTTAGACAATGTTAATAGAAAGAATTTAAAAGAAACTTGGTCTAAATTAATTCAATTAAAACTGAAATATGATATTTTTGAAACTTCAGATTTCACTTTAAATGTTGGTAATGCTAACGGATTAAATACAATTCATTTAACAGATGCATCTGCCTCAGACATACAAAACATTACTATTATCGGTAATTTTGGTGTAACCACGCAAAGTATTTCTCCTACTTTTCAACAAACAGGAACCTGGTATAATTTATTAGAAGATAACACTACAATAACAGTTACAAATACAACTGCTAGTATTTCGTTAGCTCCAGGTGAATTTAAAGTGTATGCAAATAACCCGGCTTCTCTTTCTTCGGATGATTTTACGTTAGACGATAAAAACTCTATGAAACTGTACCCTAATCCAGCTAAAACACACTTTGTTCTTTCTGATAAAACTAATGAAGTTACCATTTTTGATATTACCGGAAAACAAGTAAAATCGTTTTCTAAAGAAGCAATAGACAGCAATTACTTTGAAGTATCAGCCTTTAAAAAAGGTGTTTATTTTATTAGAATTAAGGATGTAAAGAACCAAATTCTTACTAAAAAATTGATTATAAATTAATTTTTGATTTTAATAAACAAGAAGTTGTCTAAAAAAGTGAATTTTTGTCAATCTGAATTTATTTCAGATTCTTTTGAAGTTTGAATTTCAGAAAGTTAAGATGCTGAAACAAGTTCAGCATGACAAGGTTTATTACTTTTTAGACAGCTTCTTGCTATTTTTAAACTTTGATATATTCTAAACTCCAAATTGAGTTAAGTGATGGTCTAAATGTTTATAAAATGAATTATTCCATTCTACCGCAGTTAGTTTACCAAAAGAATTAGACTCTTTACCTTCAAAATGAGTTTCTCCTAATTCTTGGGTTTTAATAATGTAATCTACTAAATTTTTCTTTTCTACTTCAAATTCTTTATCATCAGCAATAATGAATTGAGATGCAGTTCTTCCATTTTTAGCATAAGGTTTTTCTGAAACAACAATATTTTTAACAATCATCTTTAAAATCCATTTGGTAAAAGCATTTGGTTTAGGATATTTTTCTGTAAAAACCATCTCATAAGAAACAGCACAATGCGCTAACATTTGAGATACAGACATTTTTCCCCAAGTTGGATTTGTTGTAGCCGATAAATTATTGATTCTTTTAATTACGTCATTTGTAATTTCTTTTTCGAAAATATTTTTCATTCTAATGTAATATTTTAAACAATAATTCTTTTAATATATCTTTTTGAGATTGACTTGCGCCAACACCTTTACTTTTTACATCTGCATCTCTTAAAAAGGCAATTATTTGTGCCACTTTACGCATTGGGTAATTTCTAGCGGCTAAAAAATATTCATCAACAAAATAAGGATTAACACCTAGCGTTTTTGCCACAGAACTTTTAGATTTGTCTTTTAAACCATGAAAAGAAAGGAGTTGTGTAAAATACCCATTCAACAAAGAAATGGTCATTACCAAAGGATTGTTCTTTGGGTTTTCTGCAAAGTAATTTATAATTCTATTGGCTTTTACAATATCCTTCTCTCCTACTGCTTTTCGCAATTCAAAATTGTTAAAATCTTTAGAAATACCAATATTGTCTTCAATATGCTTATCACTAATAATAGATTCTTTAGGCAGAATTAGCATTAATTTATCTAACTCGTTAGAAATTTTACTTAAATCTGTTCCTAAAAACTCTACTAACATCTGAGATGCTTTGGGTTCTATTTTATACTTTTTACCACTTAAAACTCTACGAATCCAATCTGAAACCTGATTCTCATACAGCTTTTTACTTTCATAAATTAAACCTGTTTTTGCAATTGCTTTGTGCAGTTTTTTACGCTTATCAAGTTTTTTATATTTATAGTTAAAAACTAAAACAGTGGTTGGTTGCGGATTCTCTGCATAAGCAACTAACTTTTCTATATTTCTACTTAAATCTTGGGCTTCTTTAACAATTATAACCTGTCTTTCGGCCATCATTGGGTAACGTTTTGCAGCAGAAACAATATCTTCTATGCTTGCATCTCTACCATACATTACTTGCTGATTAAAACCTTTTTCGGCTTCCTCTAAAATATGTTCTTCTATATAGTCAGAAATTTTATCAATATAATAAGGCTCATCACCCATTAAAAAATAAATTGGCTTTATAATTCCTTTCTTTATATCTGAAACAATGTCTTTTATTTCGTTCATTTACTTACTTTTGACTGATGCAAAAACTTAACCTACCTTCTTATAATTTCAAACTCAAAAGTAGCGAAAATAAGACGCTTATTTTTGATAAATTGAGAAAAAAATATATGGTTTTAACTCCAGAAGAATGGGTGCGTCAACATTATGTTTCTTTTTTAATTGAAGAAAAAAAATATCCTACTACCTTAATTGCTTTAGAAAAACAATTAACCATTAATAATCGCAAAAAAAGAACGGATATTTTAGTTTTTAATAAAGAAGGAAACCATGAGATTATTGTAGAATGCAAAGCACCTTCCATAAAAATCACACAAGACACTTTCGATCAAATTGCACGATATAATTTAAAGTTAAAAGCCAATTACTTAATTGTTACCAATGGTTTACAGCATTTTTATTGTAAAATGGATTTTGAAAAGGAAACCTATATTTTTTTAAAGGATATTCCTAATTATAAATAACAATTGTCATTGTTTAGCTATTAAAATATATAACAAAACACCTTTACTTTAAAGAAAATGAAACCCCAAATAAGCGGACTTATTTTATACTTTTATTAAGACAAATTATATAAAAAAACTAACTTATAAACAGTAAATTCGCATTCTTGAAAATAGCAATCGTCATATTAAATTGGAATGGTCAAAAACTGTTAGAACAGTTCTTACCATCGGTTATAAATTTTAGTTCTAAAGAAGCTAAAATCTATATAGCCGACAATGCCTCTACAGATTCTTCTGTTACCTATGTAAAAGAAAATTTCCCAACGGTTAAAGTAATAGAAAATACTATAAATGGTGGATATGCAAAAGGATATAACGATGCATTGCAATCTATTGATGCCGATATTTACTGTCTTTTAAATTCTGATGTTGAGGTTACAGAAAATTGGTTAGAACCGATTAAAACTGTTTTTAGAAATGAAGAAAACACGGCTATTATTCAACCAAAATTATTAGATTTTAAAGACAAAACGAAGTTTGAATATGCAGGTGCTGCCGGTGGTTTTATAGATTTATATGGCTATCCTTATTGTAGAGGACGTCTATTTAATCAATTAGAAAAAGACAACGGGCAATTTAATGATGAAGCTACTATTTTTTGGGCTTCTGGAGCTTGTTTATTTATTCGCTCTAAAGTATTTCATCAACTAGGTGGTTTAGATGAAGATTATTTTGCGCATCAAGAAGAAATAGATTTATGCTGGAGAGCACAAAATAGAGGTTTCAAAATAAAATATGTGGGCGCTTCTACGGTATACCATGTTGGTGGCGCTACTTTAGAAGAAACAAACCCTCATAAAACATATTTAAACTTTAGAAATAGCTTACTAAATATTGTAAAAAACGTTCCTAAAAGATGGTTTCTATTCGTTCTTTTTTCGCGTTTAATTTTAGACGGAATTGCAGGTTTAAAGTTTCTATTAGAGTTAAAACCTGTTCACACCTTAGCTATTGTTAAAGCTCATTTTAGCGTTTATAAAAACTTCTTTAAGTTTTTAAAAAAACGTAGAGCTTTACATAAAAAACAAGATTACAATTTACATACAAGTATTGTTTGGCAGTATTTTGCGTTGGGTAGAAAAAAGTTTGACGAACTAAAGTAATTCCTTTTCTAAAACTTCTCTCCATTTACCAGACTCTGCATAGTCTTTAATTACTTTATTTCTTTCAATTAGAAAATGCTGCATATATTTTTTTAGGAAAATAAAATCAGCAATTTCTCCAAGAACACCAAAAGGAGAAACATAGTCAAAAACATCTTTTACAATCACTTTATCGCCTTTCTGCTCAAGAAAATGTTCATGTCTAAAACTTTTAAAAGCTCCATGAACCATTTCATCTGCAAAAAAAGTTGGTGCTTTAAAATCTGTTATAATAGAAGTTAATTCTTGGGAAAAACCTAAATGCTTTGCTCTCCAAGTTACTGTTTCATTAAGTGATATTAAGCCAAAAGTTTTGCCTGCAATTGCTTCTTCTTTAGAGTTTTTTGTAGAAATTTTATGTAAATCGATACTTCTAATTAAATTGAAAACAATATCAATATCAGCTATATTAATAATGGTTTCTAAGTGAATTTTTGGCATTACAAAATATCTAAACTTCCTTTACCTTCTCTTATTACTTCCGGATATCCATCTGTAAAATCTATAATTGTAGATCCTTGATTGTCTCCATAGCCACCATCAATAACAATATCTACCCGCTTAGACCATTTTTCAAAGATTAATTCTGGATCTGTAGTATATTCTAAGATTTCATCTTCATCTCTAATAGAAGTAGATACAATTGGGTTACCCAAAGCTTCTACTAAAGTTCTAATAATATTATTATCTGGAATACGAATACCTACCGTTTTTTTCTTTTTAAAGACTTTTGGTAAGTTGTTACTTCCAGGTAAAATAAAGGTATAAGGACCTGGTAATGCTCTTTTAAGAACTTTAAAGGTAGCACTATCTATTTGCTTTACATAATCTGACAAATGGCTTAAATTGTTGCAAATAAAAGAAAAATTTGCTTTTTCTAATTTTACGCCTTTTATCTGAGCTATCTTTTCTAAAGCCTTATTATTGGTAATATCGCAACCTAAACCATAGACAGTATCGGTTGGATAAATAACCAAACCGCCACGTTTTAAAACAGCAACAACTTTGTCTATTTCTTTTTGATTTGGGTTCTCATTATATATTTTGATAAATTCTGCCATATATTAAATATACAAAAACTCAACCTGATAACCAATCATGTTGAGTTTTTTATTTCTGGGAAACTTATTTTTATTTAAGATTTATCTACCATTCTAAATCCTTCACCATGTATATTTAAAATTTCTACATGTTCATCTGGTTTTAGGTATTTACGAAGTTTTGCAATATAAACATCCATACTTCTAGATGTAAAATAATTGTCATCTCTCCATATTTTTGTCAATGCTAATTCTCTTGGCATTAAATCATTTTTATGAATTGCCAACATACGTAACAATTTACTTTCTTTTGGAGATAATTTTATAGGTTCTCCATTTTCACCAATAGATAAATGTCTTAATTTAGAATTGAAGAAAAAGCCTCCAATAACAAATTCGAATTGTTCTGATTCTGCAGTTTTATCGGTGTCTTTACGCTGTAAAATCGCTTTAATTTTATGCAGTAATACTTCCGAATCAAAAGGTTTGTTTAAATAATCATCTGCACCAACTGCATATCCTTTTAAAACATCTTCTTTTAAAGTTTTTGCCGTTAAGAAAATAATAGGCACTTCTTTATTGGTAGTTCTAATATCTTGTGCTAAAGAAAAACCATCTTTACGAGGCATCATAACATCTAATATACATAAGTCATAATCGCTGTTTTTAAACATGATTAAACCTTCTATACCATCTTTAGCGTGTGTTACATTATAATCATTTAATGCTAAATAATCTTTTAAGACTGTTCCAAAATTTGGATCATCTTCAACTAATAAAATTTTTTTACTTCCCATTGTTATGTTTTTAAATTAAAGGTAATTTTACTGTAAACGTACTTCCTTTTCCTTTTTCACTTTCTACAAAAACAGTACCATGATGTTTTTCTACAATCTCTTTTACATAAGCTAAACCAAGTCCATGGCCTTTTACATCATGTATGTTTCCTTTTTGTTCTCTATAAAACTTATCAAAAACTTGTTTTTGAACTGCTTTACTCATTCCTATTCCTTCATCTTTTATTTTAAAGATAAAGAATTTATTAGCACTTTCTGTGTACACATTAATTTTTGGTGCACCTTCAGAATATTTTAAACCATTTTCTAATATGTTAACAATTATATTTGTTAAATGAAATTCGTTACCAGGAATTTCTGTTATAATTGCTTCAAAATGTGTATTTATAGTCCCTTTTCTATCAGCTATTAATAAACTTACATGTGTAATTGCATCTTCTATTGTGTCGTGCATATCAATAGTTTCCTTACTAATATCTAACTGATTTTTTTCTAACCTAGATATTCTTAATACATTTTCTACTTGAGAGTGCATTCTTTTGTTCTCGTCTCTAATCATTTTTACATAACGCAACACTTTTTCGTTATCATTAATAATCTTTGGATTCTTAATGGAATCTAAAGCAAGGTTAATGGTAGCAATTGGTGTTTTAAACTCATGCGTCATATTATTTATAAAATCAGTTTTTATTTCTGATATTTTTTTCTGTCTAATCAATTGATATAAAGAGCTAGAAAAAGCGATAATAATGATAAAAATAAAGGACAATGAAAGTATTAAAATACCCGAAAGACCAGAAAGTATGTGTTTATCTTTAGACGGAAAAGTTACATACAACTCATACTCAACGTCCCCATTTTCATTAAAAAAAAGAGGATACGGATAGCTTTCTTTTTTGTTTATAGTGTAATATCCAGATTTTAGCTTTGTAGCTAAACCATCTTTACTATAAACACCATATTTAAAATCTAAATATACATTTCGTTTTTCTAATTCTTCCTTAATCGTATTATTTAAATCGTTATTACTTATTCTTTGATGAAGAGGTGTAATTTTCTTATAATCTTCAAAATATGCCGAATTATAAGCATTTTCTATTTTCTTAAATCTTTTAGTAAAAGAGTATCTATTTTCATCTGTAGAAGAAAAAGCATTGTCTACTCCTTTAATTAATCTTGAATGAAAAAAATCTTGTTTACCAGTAACTCTTTTTACTATGATAGAATCATTGTCTAAAAACTCTGTTGGTAATTTAAAATTTTCTTCTAAATAAGTAGTCCCTATAGAAAAACGCTCTTTCGTAATAGTATCTATTTCTTGAAACAAATAATTTCTTATTTGAGCGTCGTTAGCCAAACCAACGTTATCAAAGAAATCTTCCATTTTTTTATCAAAAAAAGCTTCCTCTTTATCATTTATTCTTTGAGTTACATTACCCAAAGATTTTTGAATATCATTCTTAAATTGCTCATTTCTGCTTTCAACCGCATTGTTTATCCAAAACAACTGCACAGCAATAATTCCTATCAAGGAAATGCTCATTAAAACCACAATAAGAACAAACATTTTCTTACCCATACATCAAAGTTACGGCTTTCAAAAGTTGATTTTATTGTTTTTAACCTAAATTAACAACTTTACTTTAAATTTAAGACTCTTTTAACAATCCTATTGAATAAAATTAAATTGAGACCTCCTTTTTTGTTAAAATATTATGGATTTTAAGAACCTGAAAATGAGTATTTTCTTTACTTAAATTGGTAATAACATAGTTAGATTGTAGTAACTTTTTATCTTCTAACCATTGGTTTTTTATTCTGTTTTCTACCGCTATTTTAGAACTGTTATCTCTTAGCATTGTTCTTTCTATTCTAACGTTAAGAGGTGCGTAAACAGATATAATAATATCGCATTTTAGATTGCTTTTACTTTCAAAAAGAATTGCATTTTCATATAAAATATACTCTTTATCTGCATGTAACTTTACAAATTCATTAAAGTGATTTTTTACTTCGGGATGTACAATTCCGTTTAACGCTGCTAATTTACTTTTATCCTTAAAAACAAGGTTCGCTATAAAAGGTCGGTTTAATTGATTATCTAGATAAGATTCATCTCCAAATTCTTCAATAATTTTACCCTTTATTATTGGAGAGGTGTTCATTAACTTTTTAGCTTCTAGATCTGCATTGTAAATAGCAACCGTATTAAAATTGGCAAAAATAGTAGCTACTGTAGTTTTACCGCTTCCTATACCACCTGTTAAACCTACAACCATTTTATTTCTGAATTAAAAAATCTATTTTATTAGGTATCACTTTAAAACTTTTAACATAATCTGGTTTTCCTATTACTTTAGGTAACAAATACCCCAGGTTATTATCTTTAGAAAGATTATAATCACAAACTACCTCAAAAAAGTTTTTATCAATTTTATTAAAGTTAGAAAGGCCTACTACATAAACTATTTCTACAGTTTTATTAAGTATCGTTAAATCTACTCCTCTTGGAAGGTTTTTTATTGTAAAGGGAACTTCTAAAGTACCCTCTGTAAACTTCTCTACTTTACCACTAATGGTTGTAAATTTAGCATTAAACTTAACGTTACCAGAGTTTTTAGGCAACACAATTTCAACATCTTTAGAAAAATCTTCTCTAACATTCTCTAATTTTATTACTTTTAAATCTATGGAAGTTATGTTCTTTACTTGTGCTTCTGGACCTGAGATTAAGATACTATCTGGTTCTACACTTACTGGCTCTAAAATATCATAACCAATTTGATATTTAATATCTAAATTTGGTTTTAAAGGCACTTTTTTAGAAGTTAAAGTACCAATATCTAAATAAATAGTATCCAACACAATTTGTTGTAATTCAATGCCAGAATGCAATTGTTTTTGAATTGTGTTAACTTGGTTTTTTGTTAAAAAATAATAGCTCCCAGAAGATTTTTTACGCAAACTATTAGCATTTAGGGTAATTGTTTTATCACCAAAACCAGATCTTATAATATTAAAACCAGTAGATTTTACAATGATATCTATTTCTTTTGTAGGCTTATTTTCTAATAATTTATCTTGAGGAATATTTTTATAGTTTACAGAAAAAGTGAGACTAGTGGTATATTCTTTAGAAAGCGTAATTAAAAACCACATTAAAATAGAGGCTATTAAAAAACTAATAAAACTTTTCGTTATTTTTCTATTCTTTATCAAGGTAGTAAATCAATTTTAATGCAATCTACACAAAAGCTTGTTAACAAAAAAGTGAGCTGTATCTAAAAAGACATAGCTCACTTAATATTTTAATTAACTAACTATTTATTTTTTAGCTGGTGCTAATTTTTTGTTTGTTAATTCCATAGAAACAGCAGAACGTTCAAACTTAATTTTCCCTGCTCCAGTTTCTATAGTTACGGTACCTTCCGCTTCATTAATTTCAGCTATTTTACCATGAATACCACTAGAAGTAACCACTTTTGCTCCTTTTTTAATTTCAGATTGAAAAGCTTTTTCTTTTTTCTGACGATTCATTTGTGGTCTTATCATAAAAAAATAAAACACAACAATAATTGCTAAAAAAGGCAACATGCTCATTAAACTACCACTCATTCCTTCTTGTAAAAATATTACAGTATACATATTTTTTTATTTTGCTTTTGGTGTTACAGAACCTTTAATTGTTAAAACCTGTCTACCAGCTTCTGTGTTTGTTGTTAAGGTTACTGTTTTCTGTTGTCTATTTGGTCTACCGTTTGTATTAAACTTCACATCAACAGTACCCGTTTCTCCTGGTTTAATTGGTGCTTTTGGCCAAGTAGGAACTGTACAACCACAAGAACCTTGTGCGTTTGTAATTACTAAGTCTGTTTTTCCAGAGTTGGTAACCACAAAACTAGTTTCTACCAAATCTCCTTCATTTACAGTACCAAAATCATAGATTGTTTTATCTAATGAAATTAAAGCTGTTCCTTTTTTAATTTCATTATCTCTAGATGCAGCGTTATCTAAATTTTCTTGGTTTACTTTTTTAACGGCACTTCCTCCGTCTTTACAAGCTGTAAAGAAAGATGCTGTAATTACAAATGCTAATAAAATTGTTATTTTTTTCATTATGATTTAATTTTGCGTAAAAATAATAAATTAATTACCTAAAACAATAGTTTAAAGCAATCCTCTACCTATTTTAACAATTCTTTTACTTTCTATAAATTCTTTAGAAATTTTATCTAAAACTCCATTAATAAAGTAGCTACTCTTTTCTGTAGAATAATCTTTAGATATTTCTATATATTCATTAATAGTAACTCTGGTTGGTATAGAATGGAAATTAAAAAACTCTGCAATTGCCATTTTAATTAGAATCATATCTATATCGGCAATTCTATCTGTTTCCCAGTTTGGTGTTTTTTCTTCAATAATAGATTCGTACTCTGTATTATTTAAAACTGTTTTCTTAAACATTTTAGATACAAAATCTTCATCATCCTTGTCTTTATATAATTTACCTAAAACAAAAATAGTATTATCTTTCTGCTTACTTAACGTTTTTACAACCCAAGTATTTACAAAAGGAATATCATCTGACCAAGAAATCATAGTGTCTTCAAAATATTCTCCTAATTTTTCATTTGGTGCAATAATTTCTTTAAAGAAATCAATTACAAAAGCTTTGTCTACTTTATAAGAATCTTCTTCAGTAGCTAAATATTTTTTATACAAATCGCTATTTTGCAATTTCTCAAAAATAATTTTTACATACTCATCATTTTCTTCC
Source organism: Polaribacter sp. 20A6 (assembly GCF_011378915.1). Taxonomy (NCBI): domain Bacteria; kingdom Pseudomonadati; phylum Bacteroidota; class Flavobacteriia; order Flavobacteriales; family Flavobacteriaceae; genus Polaribacter; species Polaribacter sp. 20A6. The sequence goes on along the minus strand of NZ_WTPZ01000001.1, from coordinate 406,958 downwards.
CAGTTATTTACATCATTTAATTCAACATAACCTTCTATACTTACGCTTTCTGCGATGGTATTTATCAGTCTATTGTTTAAAAATTTGTTGTTTGGGTTTAAATCTTCTTTGGTAGCAAGAATTTTCTTTTTAGAAAGTGCTATTTTTTTAGCTGCTAATTTTTGTACTTCTACCAATAACTGTAGGTTTAAAACGTACAAATCGTACATTTTTAAAATACTATGTTTTAAAAATTTTTCCTCTTTAATGATATCATCATTATAAGAATGTAACATAGCGTACACAGATTGCATTACTTTAACTCGAATATGTCTCCTGTTAATCATTTTCTAAAGAACTTATATATAAATTTGGGTGCAAAAATAGTGTTATTTTACTTTTATTCGACTACCTTTTTATTCTTTTTTAAGAATTAATTCTATCCTGAATCTTGTATCTTTGCATTTTTACTTATTTAACAAAAAAATAATTTATAGATATTATAATTATTGTAATTTTATTTTTTTAAAAATTCAATATTCATTGAAGGAACTAAGACACGTAAACAAATACTTTTCTAAATATAAATGGCGATTATTAATAGGTTTATTAATAACTGTTTTAGCCAAATTTTTAGCTTTAAAAATACCTCAAATAGTAGGAGACTCTTTAAACATTGTTGAAGATTACCAAAACGGAACCGTTACTAATTTAGAAGACGTACAGCATCAATTATTAATAAACGTACTTCTAATTATTGGTGTCGCTATATTATCTGGATTTTTCACTTTTTTAATGAGACAAACGATTATTGTTACTTCTAGGTTGATAGAATTCGATTTAAAAAACGAGATTTATCAACAATACCAAAGGTTATCTCTTAATTTTTACAAAAAAAACAGAACAGGAGATTTAATGAATCGTATTTCTGAAGATGTTTCTAAAGTAAGAATGTATGTTGGACCTGCAGTAATGTATACCATTAACATGATTGTTTTGTTGGTTGTTGGTTTTACTCAAATGATGAGTATTGATGTGGAGTTAACCATGTACACTTTAATTCCTTTTCCTTTATTATCGATTTCAATATTCGTTTTAAGTAAAGTAATACATAAAAGAAGTACAATTGTTCAGCAATATTTATCAAAATTAACCACTTTTAATCAAGAGTTTTTCTCAGGAATTAATGTGGTTAAATCTTACGGAATTGAAGCATCCATTATAAAAGACTTCGATAAAATTGCAGATGAAAGTAAGGAAAAGAACATACACCTTCAAAAAGCAAATGCGTTATTTTTTCCGTTGATGGTCTTTTTAATTGGTATTAGTAACTTATTGGTTTTATATGTTGGTGGTCAATTATATATAGAAAATGAGATACAAATAGGTACCATAATAGAATTTATGTTATATGTAAATATTTTAACTTGGCCAGTAGCTGTTGTAGGTTGGGTTACTTCTATGGTGCAGCAAGCAGAAGCTTCACAAGCTAGAATTAATGAGTTTTTACAGCATGTACCAGAAATACAAAATAACAGCAATTTACCAATAGAGTTAAAAGGAAATGTGACCTTTAAAGATGTTACTTTTACGTATGATGATACTAATATAACTGCTCTAAAGAACATTAACATTTCAGTAAAATCTGGCGAAACCATCGCTATTTTGGGTAAAACAGGTTCTGGAAAATCTACCATTATAGAATTAATTTCTAGGTTGTATGACACTAAAAAAGGAACAATCATATTAGACGACATCCCTATTAAAGAGGCTAATTTAGATGCTGTTAGAAGTCAGATTGGTTTTGTGCCACAAGATCCATTTTTGTTCTCTGAAAGTATAGAAGATAACATTAAATTTGGTAAAGAAGATGCCACGGAAGAAGAGATTATTGCTGCAGCTAAAAATGCAGATGTACATAAAAATATTATCGATTTTCCTAACGGATACAAAACCGTTTTAGGGGAACGTGGTGTAACGCTTTCTGGTGGACAAAAGCAGCGTGTTTCTATTGCAAGAGCAATAATAAAGAAACCTAAAATTTTAATTTTTGATGATTGCTTGTCTGCTGTAGACACAGAAACTGAAGAAAAAATCCTTTCAAATTTAGAGAGAATATCAAAAAATATTACCACTTTTATAATTAGTCACAGAATCTCTTCGGCCAAAAATGCCGATAAAATTATTGTTTTAGATCAAGGAGAAATTATACAACAAGGAACTCATAATCAACTAATAAACATAGACGGTTATTACAAAGATTTGTATGACCAACAACTTTTAGAAAAAGAAATTTAATGTTTAACCTTGCTACATAAAATATTTTGTTAGATTTGTTAAGTATAAAAAAAATATTATAATTACTATTTTACAAGAATTATGGCAGAGAGAGCAGAGAGAGTTGAACAGGAAGAAATTTTTTCACAAGTATTAAGAGCAGGAAGAAGAACTTACTTTTTTGATGTAAGAGCAACAAAAGCAGATGATTACTACTTAACTGTTACGGAGAGCAAAAAGTTTACACATGATGATGGATCTTTCCATTACCAAAAGCACAAAATTTACTTATATAAAGAAGATTTTACCGATTTTCAAGAAATGTTAGGTAAAGCAACCGACTACATTTTAAATGAAAAAGGGAGCGAAGTAATTAGTGAGCGTCACCAAAAAGATTTTAAAAAGGAAGAAGGAACTGAAACTACTGAAGAAGTAAAATCTACAGAGAGTTTTACAAATGTTTCTTTTGACGATATATAACAGTCTTAAACTATTTTTGTATTTGCTTAATTGAGAATACCAAATAGGAATAAATAAGTACGTTAAAAATATTTTATTTCAAGTTTTACACAAAAAGAAAAACCGCAAATTTACTATTTGCGGTTTTTTGATTTTTGTTTAAACTATATTTGGTTTATATACCCCTAAAAGGGTTTGAAACCCTTTTAGGGGTAATATTCAATAAATTAAAGTACTTTCTTAATTGTCTTAGTCTTCGCAACAGTTTCTTCCCATTCTTTTTTTGCTGAACTATCTTTTGTAATTCCGCCACCAACATATATAGAAGCTATTTTATCTGCGACACTCATGCATCTTAAATTTACAAAAAGAGAAGAATTTTTGTTTTCAATATTTAGTTCTCCTAAAAAACCGCTATAAAAAGTACGTTTATAGTTTTCATATTTAGAGATAAACTCTTCGGCTTTTTCTCTTGGAAGACCACAAACAGCAGGTGTTGGATGCAAACTTCTAATTAATGTTTTTAAATTGGAAGTAAACCTCAACTCACCTTCTACACTACTTCTTAAATGCAACAAATTCCCAGCTCTTACCGTTTCTGTCTTATCAATTTTAAGATTGGTAGAAATTGGTTTTAATTGACTTTCAATAAAATCTGTAACTAATTGCTGCTCATCTAATTCTTTACCTCTCCAAACAACCTCCTCGGTATCTACATAAACTTGAGTACCTGCTAAAGACATCGTTTTAAAAGTATTTCCGGTAATATTTAAAAGTGTTTCTGGAGTGGCTCCAAACCACAAACCTACTTTTGGATGAAACCAAACATATACAAATGCATTTGCATAGGTATTTAATAATTTTTTAAAAGTAAGTAGCACATCAAATTCATCTAATTGAATTTCTTCTTTTCTAGAGACTACAACTTTAATAAGCTCGTTATTATTTATTTCATCTAGCGCTTTTTCTACCAAATGAAGATGTTTTTCTTTATCAGAACTTACCTCGCTTGATACAGTATCATTAAGAGATAAATTTTCTTCAATTAAAATATTTTCATGAATAAATTCTGATTTTTCTAAAGGAAATAAAACCGCTTTTTCATCAGCATTAAAAGGCGCAAAAACAAATCCGGTTTCTTTAAATTGAGTTGTAAAATGCAATGTATCATCCTTCATAAAAAATCCATTAACGGATTCTGTATTCGGTTTTCTATAAACTACAAAAGGGATGTTTCTTTTGTAATTTTCTTCAATTTTATTAAAAATAATATTCAATGTGTTGTATTTATGATCTCTTAGTTAAAACAATATTGGTCATTTTTGCTACGGAAATTAAATCGTCATTTTCGTCAACAATTCTAACTTCCCATAAATGCGTTGTTTTACCTTTATGAATGTTCTTTGCAGTAGCAAAAACCATACCTTCTCTTTTGCTTTTTATATGATTTATAGACAACTGAATTCCGTTTACAAACTGCGTTTTACTATCTATAAAAAAATTAGAAGCTGCACTACCCACACTTTCTGCCAAAGCCGCAGTTGCGCCACCATGTAATTGTCCGTAAGGTTGATGCACCCTAGAGTTCACAGGCATTTTTGCAGTTAAAAAATCATCACCAAGAGCAACATATTCAATATCAAGAGTTTCCATTAATGTGTTTTTAGAACTCTCGTTAAATGCTTTTAAAATAGCAACTGTATCCATATCATTCGTTTTATATGGTAAAAGTACATATAAAATTTTGTATTTTTGCAGCAGAAAAACGAAACCATTTCATGTACAAAATACGCATAATTTTAGACACAAAAGAAGATGTAATCAGAACTATTTTAGTTGATGACAACTTAAACTTAGAAGATTTACATGCAACAATTGCAAAATCTTTTGGTTTTGGAGGTCAAGAAATGGCTTCTTTTTATAAAACCGATGATGAGTGGAACCAAGGTGAAGAAATTCCGTTGTTTAATATGGAAGAGATTGGAGAAGGTGTTTCTATGCAGACTTGTATTTTAAATGAGACGTTACCCCAAGAAGGTGATAAACTAATTTATGTGTACGATTTCTTAAAAATGTGGACTTTCTACGTTGAAGTTATTGAGGTTTCGGCTGATAAAAAAGATGATTTACCACAAATTATTTTAACTGTTGGTGAAATACCTAGTGAAGCTCCAGAAAAAGAATTTATTGCAGAAAAATTAGACGATGGTTTTGGTGATGAAGAAGACATTGATGATGAGTTTGGTCATTTTGATGATGATTACGACTTTACTGAATATTAGGAAATATGTGTAATTGTTTAAGCGTTTATTTGTGTAACTGTGTTTAAAATTACACTTACAATAATTATTAAGCATCTAGTTTTAACAATTACACTTTTACACATTTCAACAATTACCAAAATTTCCCGTAACAAAATTGTAAATTAGTCGTCTTACAAACATAATCGACTAAATCAATTTCTTTGGAAACTATCTTATCACTAAAAAATCTCGATAAAAAATACGGAAAAGTTCACGCAGTAAACAATCTTTCTTTTGATATAGAGAGAGGAAATGTGTACGGAATTTTAGGTCCTAATGGAAGTGGAAAATCTACCACTTTAGGAATTATCTTAAATGTTGTAAACAGAACTTCTGGAGAGTTTTCTTGGTTTGACGGAAAACTAACTACACATGAAGCCTTAAAAAAAGTAGGTGCTATTATAGAGCGACCAAACTTCTACCCTTACATGACAGCTACTCAGAACTTAGCTTTAATTTGTAAGATAAAAGAAATATCCACAGAAAAAATTAACGAGAAACTTGCAACTGTAAACCTTTTTGACAGAAAAGACAGTAAGTTTAGTACGTTTTCTTTAGGAATGAAGCAACGTTTAGCCATTGCTTCTGCCCTATTAAATGATCCTGAAATTTTAATTTTAGACGAACCTACAAATGGTTTAGATCCACAAGGAATTCATGAAATTCGTCAGATTATACAAAATATTGCAGCAAACGGAACCACTATTTTATTAGCTTCCCACCTATTAGACGAAGTAGAAAAAGTATGTTCTCACGTAGTGGTTATAAGAAAAGGTGTAAAATTATACGCAGGTCGTGTAGATGAAATGACAGCTTCTAATGGTTTGTTCGAGTTAAAAGTAGAAACGAACGAAGATAAATTAATGACTATTTTAGAAGAGCATCCTGCAATTGGTAAAATTAGTAAAGATCACGAAACCATAGTTGCTACTTTAAATAGCGAAATCTCATCAACAGAAATAAATGAATTTCTATTTAAAAAAGGGATTATTCTATCTCACTTGGTAAAACGTAAACCTAGTTTAGAGCAACAATTCTTAGATCTAACCAACAACAATTAATCACCTTTTAAACTACAAAGTCATGTTAAGACTACTTACTATAGAATTTCATAAATTAAAACACAACAGTGCCAGTAAAGTATTATCACTTATTTACTTTGGCCTACTTACCTCTATTGCATTAATTGCAGTGATAAAATTTGATATTGGTCCAATAAAATTCCATTTAGCAGATATGGGTATTTTTAATTTTCCATACATCTGGCATTTTAATACTTACGTGGCTTCAATTTTAAAGTTTTTCTTACTCTTGGTTATTGTTTCTATGATGGCGAATGAGTATAGTTACAAAACGTTAAAGCAAAATTTAATTGACGGTTTAAGTAAAAAAGAATTTATACTCTCTAAATTTTATACAGTAGTTGTATTTGCTTTAATTTCAACCATTTTTGTATTTGTTGTCTCTTTAATTTTAGGTCTGATATATTCAGATTACAATGAATTTTCTATAATCACTACAGATCTAGTCTACTTATTAGCTTTTTTTATAAAACTAGTTGGTTTCTTTTCTATGGGGTTATTTTTTGGAATTTTAGTAAAACGTTCTGCTTTTGCTGTTGGTGCTATGGTAGTTTGGCTTATAGCAGAAAGTATGTTTAAAGGATATTTATTTTGGACTTTTAGAGATGCAGACAAAACAGGTGAATCTGTAGATGCTATTATGCAATTTTTACCTCTAGAAGCTATATCAAACTTAATAAAAGAACCTTTTTCTAGATTAGGTGCTGTAAAGTCTGTAGCTAGCCAAATAGGAGAAAGTTTCACAAAAAGTTACGATGTACATTTTTCTTCTATTCTTATTGTTTGTTTCTGGACATTCATATTTGTTTACCTTTCTTACAGATTGCTACAAAAGAGAGATTTATAAGCATATTAGAATCTATTAATAGTATAATTAAATAAAAAAAAATCAATAAACTTTTGTAATTTGGCATTAAATTATTGTGTTGTTAAAATTGTTTAACCACTAATAATAAGAATACTTAATTTAATATTACAATGCGCAAAAGTTTCCCCCACGTATTATTACTTTTTTTCTGTTTTATTACTTTTCAAAATATAAATGCACAATTAAGTAGAAAGCATTTTATTCCGCCATTAACTTACGCTGAAGTAGGAAATGCAAATCCTGAGGAACAATATATTTATATTTCTACTCCAAGCAATCAAAATGTAAGTTATACAGTTACACAAGTTGGTTCTACTACACCTATTACCGGTATTATCACTAATACTTCTCCGAAAGAAATATCTATTGGTACAGGAAACAGTCAGCTTTTTGTAGATTCAAGACAAACAAGTATTGTGCATTCCGATAAAGGCTATATAATTGAAGCTAGTGATGTTGTGTATGTTTCTGTAAGAGTTTTAGCTGGTTCTCGTGCACAAGCCGGTGCATTGGTTAGTAAAGGTGCTTCTGCTTTAGGAACAACTTTTAGAGCAGGAATGTTTACAAATCAAAACCCTCAAACCAATTACTTAAATTTTATTTCTGTGATGGCTACAGAAGATAATACAACAGTAGATTTTGATGATTTACCAACTGGAATTTTAATCAAAAATTATTCTGGGAGTTTACCAATTTCTGTTACTTTAAATGAAGGCGAAAGCTATGTTGTAGCTACAAATTCTTTTGATAACACGATAAATAGAGATGGTCTAATTGGTACTTTAATTACTTCAGATAAACCTATTGTTGTAAATATAGGTTCTGCAAACGGAAGTTTTCATAATGGAGGTGGTAGAGATTATGGAATAGACCAAATTGTAGGAGTAGATAAAATTGGTTCTGAATATATTTTTGTGAAAGGTGACGGTTCTAATGGTTGGGAAAATGTATTAATTGTTGCACATGAAAATAATACTGATATTTTTATTAACGGGAATATTACTGCTGAAACAACTTTAAATGCAGGAGAGTATTATTTGATTGAAGGAAATGAGTACAATTCCAATGGAAATATGTACGTACAAACTTCTCTTCCTGTTTTTGCATACCAAGGAATTGGAGCAAATACAAGTGAAGCAAATCAAGGTTTATTTTTTGTTCCGCCTTTAAGTTGTGAAAACCGAGGTAAAGTAGATAATATTCCTAATATTGAAGATATCGGCGCTACAACTTTTGATGGTGGTATTACTATTGTTACAAACAAAGGAGCTACTGTTAATATTAATGCTCAACCTATTTCTACCTATAGCACTTCAGGACCATATGATGTACAAGGAAACCCAAATTACGTTACCTATAAAGTAACCAATTTAACAGGTAATATTTCTATTGAAAGTAGCGGAGAATTGTATTGCGCTTATTTTAACCAAAACGGTGCTGCTTCTTCTGGTAGTTTCTTTTCTGGTTTTCCTTCTAACCCTGAAATAAAATTTGATGTAGCTATTGCTACTTTAGGAAACTGTCTTGGTAATGGTTTAGAATTACAAGTTGCAAATTCTGACTTATTTGATACTTTTGAATGGTTTTTCAACAATGTTTCAACAGGAATTATTACTCCTAAAATTACACCTACTAAGCCAGGAAACTACAAATTAGTTGGTACCATTGGTTGTGATCCGCTCAACTTAAAAACTTTTGAATCTGTAGAAATCCCAGTTAGTATTTGTCCTGATGATTATGATAACGACGGCATTATAGACAACTTAGATATTGATATAGACAATGATGGAATTTTAAATATTGATGAATCTTTAGGAAACAAAATCATCGATTTAACAAATATTAGTTCTCCAGTTGTACAAGAAGATTTAACTCCAATTACAGCTAATTTAGCATCAGAAAACACCACTTTTAGTGGAGATGCAAATGGTAATTTTGTTAGTACGGCTAATACTGGTACTATATCAAACTCTAGATACACTTTAACATTTACTGATGATAATATCAACTTTAAATTAACTCAAAATACTACAAAAGATCACACTATTTCTTCTGAAGAATATTTTATCCTAAGATTATCTCAAGCAAATAAAAATATTACATTAGTAGATCCTGACAACCAGATTTTAGTAGACTCTAATTTTGATGATGAATTTGAAGATGATTTTACGCAGTTTTCATCATCAGTTATTAAATTTAAGTTTAAGTCAAATTTAGTAGGGAATACAAGTACATTTCAATTTGTAGCCAGTCAAATTAACAATATCACTTTTGAACATTATAATAACAATAGCAGTGCTATTTCTACATTTAATGGAACATTAGGTTTAACATGTTTCTCATTAGACTCAGACGGTGACGAAATTGAAAATATGTTTGATCTAGATTCTGATAATGACGGAATTCCAGATTTATATGATGCTTACGGCCAAAATATAACATTATTAAAAACAGATACAAATCTTGATGGTTTAGATGATGTTTTTGATTCCATCACAACAAATTTAGATACCGATGGAGATGGCGTTAACAACTATTTAGATTACGATTCTGACAATGATGGTATTTATGACGTAATTGAAGCTGGTTATGGAGATTTTGATACTGATAATAATGGAAGAGTAAACGGGGATTTTGGTACAAATGGTTTGTTAAATGACTTAGAAACTTTACCAGATTCAGGTGTTTTAAAAACTCTGATTAAAAATTCTGATAGCGCTACAATAATCGTAGCTAATCAAGATACTTTCTCTGATTTTGTTGATTTAGATTCTGATGGTGATGATTGTTTTGATGTCATTGAAGCTGGTTTTACTGGAGATGGTTTTGGTAAATTATTTGCAAATCCTTTTGAAGTTGATGCCAATGGTAAGGTTAAAAACTCTGATGGATATATAAATCCTATTAACGCCAATTACACAACCTCTGCCCCTATTATTATAATAACATTTAACGATGTTACTTTTTGTGAAGGTGATACAGAAACAATTACTATAGATGCTAATGCAGATAATTTTGAATGGGAGTTTTCTACTGATGGTACAATATGGAACACAGTCTCTGACGATACTTTTTATTCTGGTAGTACTACAAATTCATTACAAATTACAAATACACCTTTACTTTATGACAACTATCAATACAGAGTCGTTTTAAGTAAAATAGGAAATACGTGTGGATTAATTTCTAATGCAATTACTTTAACCGTAAACCCTAAACCAGCATTATTAAACAATGAAATCCTACTAAAACAATGTGCCGATGACGTAAGTAGAAATACCATTATAAACCTTTCAGAAGCAGAAGTTAATATAATTGAAACTCCAGAAAATTTTACTTTTGAATATTATGAAACTGAAATCGATGCGATTAATGGTAATACTACCAAAATAATTAAAGACATAGAAAATTACCCTGTTACTAATGGTTTAGCAGAAGCTGGTGTAAGAATAATTTCTGACAAGGGCTGTTATTCTACAGCTAAAATTGAAGTTGAAGCTTCTTATGCTGATGATGTTTTGTATGATAAAATCTTCGAAGAATGTGATGATTTTATTGATATTAATGATGAACCAGATGGAATTACTAATTTCAACTTTAATGAAGCAAGACAAGAAGTTATCGATCTTTTTCCTTTAGTAATTCAAGGGGATATTGAAGTCTATTTTTATGAAACAACCTCAGATAGAAATGCCGCTATAAATGAAATTTCAAATATTTCTAACTATCGTAATACCTCTTATGCTTACAATCAAACTATTTACATCAAAATAAAAAACAGGAACAATAACGATTGTGAAGGAATTGGAAAATTATTTCTAAAAACCAATGCTATCCCTGTTTTTTATATTGATGGTGAAGAACCTAATGACCCTATAATTATTTGTGCAGAAAATAGCCCGTATTTATTAACTGTGGATACGTTTGGTGATTACAATTATGAATGGTTAAAAGACGGTGCATCATTTGGTGGAAATACAAAAGAAATTATAATTGAAGATGCCGGAATTTATACAGTTATAGCATCTAGTAAAACAACATCTACAAGCAGAAAAACCTGTTCATTACAAAAAAACATCACCGTTTTTAAATCAGATTTCGAGAATTTAGAAGAAAGTTTTGTTACCATTACAGATGATCTTTCTATTATAAATTCTAATTTAAATATCCGAATAGACATTCCTAGAAATCCTTTAATTAACGAAGAATTTCAATATGCATTAGAAGATGAAAACGGAATGACAATTCGCTCTTTTCAGGACAGTAATATTTTTGAAGATATAGAAGGCGGAATTTATAAAATAATTGTTGAAAATAAAAATGGTTGTGGTTTTTCCGAGCTAGTGGTTTCTGTTATTCAGTTTCCAAAATTCTTTACTCCAGGCGGAGATGCAAAAAATAATACTTGGGCTGTAAAAGGAGTTAATACCACCTTATATCAATCAAACAGCACTATTAATATCTTTAACAGATATGGTACATTAGTAGCACAAACAACCATAAATAGTGACGGTTGGGATGGTACCTATAATGGTAAACTCCTTCCTTCTAACGATTATTGGTTTTCTGTACAACTAATACCTATTGATACTGAAAAAAAGCCAATTCTTAAAAAAGGACATTTTTCTTTATTGAGAAAATAAAAGCAGCTTTTTAAAAATAAAAAGAGGTCTTCTAAAAAAGTTTTAAACCTTGTCATACTTAACTTGTTTCAGTATCTAAACTTACTAAATTTAAGTAATCCTAAGAATCTGAAATAAATTCAGATTGACAAAAAAACTCCTTTTTAGTCAACCTCTTTTTTTTATCATTTTAATCAAAAGAATATTTCTTAAATTAGCATAAATTAAGAAATAAATTTCGATGGATATCAACTTCAATAAAAACGAAGATTACAATAAATTGTTAGCATCAGATCTAAAAAGAAGATTTGCCAAAGTAAAATTAGGTGGTGGTCAAAAAAGAATTGACAAACTGCATGAAAAAGGTAAAATGACCGCAAGAGAAAGAGTCGATTATCTATTGGATAGCAATTCTAAATCTATAGAAATTGGTGCTTTTGCAGGTGAAGATATGTATGCAGAACATGGCGGTTGTCCTTCTGGAGGCGTTGTTGTAAAAATGGGATACGTAAAAGGAAAGCAATGTATAGTGGTAGCAAACGATGCTACTGTAAAAGCAGGTGCTTGGTTTCCTATTACAGGAAAAAAGAATTTACGTGCTCAAGAAATATCCATAGAAAATAGATTGCCAATTATTTACTTAGTAGATTCTGCGGGTGTTTATCTGCCTTTGCAAGATGAGATTTTCCCAGACAAAGAACATTTTGGTCGTATTTTTAGAAATAACGCCATTATGAGTAGTATGGGAATTACACAGATTTCTGCCGTTATGGGAAGCTGTGTTGCAGGTGGTGCGTACTTACCAATTATGAGCGATGAAGCTTTGATTGTAGATAAAACTGCCAGTATTTTTCTTGCCGGAAGTTATTTAGTAAAAGCCGCTATTGGCGAATCTATAGACAATGAAACTTTAGGCGGTGCAACTACACATTGCGAAATTTCTGGAGTTACAGATTACAAGGCTAAAGACGATAAAGATGCGCTAGATAAAATAAAGTTCATTATTGATAAAATTGGTGATTATGACAAAGCAGGTTTTAGTAAAACCGAAGCTTTTCCTCCAAAAGAAAATGAAGATGATATTTTCGGAATCCTTCCGAAGGAAAGAAACGCACAATATGATATGTTAGAAATCATTAAGCGTTTGGTAGATAATTCAGAATTTGAACAATACAAAGAAGGCTACGGAAAAACAATTATTACTGGTTACGCTCGTATTGATGGTTGGGCTGTTGGTATTGTTGCCAATCAACGTAAACTAGTAAAAACACAAAAAGGAGAAATGCAATTTGGAGGAGTTATCTATAACGATTCCGCAGATAAAGCTACCCGTTTTATTGCCAATTGTAATCAGAAAAAAATACCGTTGGTTTTCTTACAAGATGTTACCGGTTTTATGGTCGGATCAAAATCTGAACATGGTGGAATTATAAAAGATGGTGCAAAAATGGTAAATGCAGTAAGTAATTCTGTAGTTCCAAAATTTACAATTGTTATTGGTAATTCTTACGGAGCAGGAAATTATGCCATGTGTGGTAAAGCATACGACCCAAGGTTAATTGTTGCGTGGCCAAGTGCAGAACTAGCAGTAATGAGTGGCAATTCTGCTGCTAAAGTATTGCTACAAATAGAAACGGCATCCCTAAAAAAACGTGGAGAAGAAATAACACCAGAAAAAGAAGCTGAGTTATTCGATAAAATAAAATCGCGTTATGACAAACAGATTTCACCTTATTATGCCGCTGCCAGAATCTGGACAGACGCTGTAATTAATCCGTTAAGAACTAGAGATTGGATTTCTATGGGAATTGAAGCTGCAAACCACGCTCCTATTACAAAACAATTTAATATGGGCGTTTTACAAGTTTAAATTTATGAAATACCCCTGGATTGATATTGTAAAAGGTATAGGAATTATTCTTGTTGTTTTAGGCCATATTAAAGGTGGTTATAGCCAAAGCCTAATCTTTCTTGTGCATATGCCGCTTTTCTTTTTTATATCAGGCTATTTATTTAAACCTCAAGAGAAAAAAAAGTTTTTTTTAAAGAAAACAGTATCCTTATTACTTCCTTATTTTACTTTTTTAATTATCTTATATCCAATAGAATATCCTTATTCTGATAGTAAAAATATTTTAAATTATATTTTGAAACCAATATATGGTGGACAACTTTTAAATAATGGTTTAATAGCATTTTGGTTCATAACTTGTCTTTTTTTAACTCAACAAGTCTTTAATTTAATTATTCATAAAATAAAGTCTAAAAAAATTTTTGGCATTGTTATGTTCTTGTTTTTAATAGCTAGTTATATAAATTCAGAAATTTTTCCTTACTTTAGACTTCCTTGGAATGCTAATATTGTTTTAGCCGCTATTCCTTTTTTTTACTTTGGTTATCTGTTCAAACAAAACAAAACCTCAATAAATTCATTATTTATACTGGTTTTAAATGCTTTATCCGCATATATTATTTACCTTAAAGTTCCAATTGAATACGATATGAAAATTGCTAATTACGGTATACCTTTTATTAGTTTTATTTTATCACTAGCTTCTATTTTATTTATTATTTTAATTTCAAAAAGAATACAACATCTCAATTACATATCTAATATGCTAAAATATATCGGTAAAAAATCCATTATTATAATGTTTTTACATCAACCAATATACATTTACCTTAGGAACTATAATTTAAACATCATTCTAGTTTTTGTACTAATTATTAGTATTTCTTGTTTATTATATATATTATTTAATTTAAATATATTTACTAGAATTTTTTTCTTGGGATCTAAAAAAGACTTAGATAAATTTAAAAATAAAATCAACATCCAAAAGTGACTATTATCATACTTAATAGTTCCTTTAAAACATATTTTTGCAAATACAATTAACAAAAAAAATGAGTAAAGCTATATATATTGCCGCAATTGAATCCGACAGTGGTAAATCTTTGGTGTCATTAGGTCTTTTAAGAATGATGCTGACCAAATCTTCTAAAGTAGGATATTTTAGGCCTATTATCAACGAAGTTAAAGACAGTAAATTTGATGATCATACCAACACTGCTATTAACTTTTTTAACTTAGATATCGATTATGATGACTGTTATGCATATAAGCACAATGAAGTTGTAGAACTTTTAAGTGAAGGAAAAACAGATGACGTTATTCATAAAGTAATTAAAAAATATAAAAAGCTTGAAGCTAAATATGATTATGTTTTAGTAGAAGGTACAGACTTTTCTGGTGAAGGTGGTTTTACAGAGCTAGATGTAAATTTAATGATTGCCAAAAACCTAGGTATTCCTGCTTTAATAGTGGGGTCTGGAAATGGCAAGAAAAAGAAAGATTTTGTAAACACCATGCAACTTACTTATAAGTCTTTTATCAAAAAAGAAGTTGATGTAATTGGTATTATTGCTAATAAAATTGAAGTTGATGAGGTAAACTACATTCAACAAGAATTAGAAAAAAGTTTTCCAGAAAACTTACAAATAAACGTAATTCCTAAAATTGACTTTTTAGCATATCCAACCGTTAGAGAAGTTTTACAAGCTTTAGAAGGAAAAGTATTATTTGGAGAACAATTTCTAGACAATGCCATTGGAAGTTATAGTACTGGAGCTATGCAACTGCGCAACTATTTAACAAGAATTAGAGAAAATGCTTTAGTAGTTACTCCTGGTGACAGAGCAGATATTATTTTAGGTGCTTTACAAGCAAATGCTTCTACCAACTACCCAAAAATTGCAGGTATTGTTTTAACAGGATCTTTACTACCAGAAGAATCCATTACCAAACTAATTGAAGGGGTACAATCTAGCGTACCTATTATCTCCGTTAAGGGAGGTACTTTTGGTATTACCAATAAGATTGGAGCAGTAAAGTCTAAAATTTACGCAAGCCACAACAAAAAAATATTACTATCTCTAGATACTTTTGACACCTATGTAAATGCAGAAGGTTTAACAAACACACTTACCTCGTACAATTCTGTAAAGTTAACACCAAGTATGTTTCAGTATAACCTATTGCAAAAAGCAAGAGCTTATAAAAAACATATTGTTTTACCTGAGGGTGATGATGAAAGAATTATTACAGCAGCAGCACGTTTACAATTATTAGACATTGTAGATTTAACTTTATTAGGAGACAGAAATGTAATTCAGTATAAATGTGATCAAATTGGTTTGCAAATAGATTTAGATAAAATAAACATTCTAAATCCAGAAGATTCTATACACAATGATACTTTTGTAAAAACATTGTATGAAGCTCGTAAACATAAAGGCATGACAGAAACCATTGCCGAAGACTTAGTAAACGATGTTTCTTATTTCGGAACCTTAATGATTATGAATGGTCTAGCAGACGGAATGGTATCTGGTGCAGTACATACAACCATGCATACCATAAAACCATCTTTACAGTTAATTAAAACAAAACCAGGTGTATCTGTAGTTTCTTCTGTGTTTTTTATGTGTTTATCAGACAGAGTTTCTGTAATGGGAGATTGTGCTGTAAACCCAAACCCTAATGCAGAACAATTAGCCGAAATTGCAATTTCTTCAGCACAATCTGCAGAAGCTTTTGGTATAGAAGCAAAAATTGCCATGTTGTCTTATTCTTCTGGAAGCTCCGGAAAAGGAGAAGAAGTAGAAAAAGTGAGAAAAGCTACAGAAATAGTGAGACGCTTACATCCAGAGTTAAAAATTGAAGGACCTATACAATATGACGCAGCCGTAGATATGTCTGTGGCAAAAACAAAAATGCCAGATTCTGAAGTAGCAGGACAAGCGTCTGTATTAATTTTCCCAGATTTAAATACAGGAAACAATACCTACAAAGCTATACAAAGAGAAACAGGTGCTTTAGCAATTGGCCCAATGTTACAAGGTTTAAACAAACCAGTTAACGATTTAAGTAGAGGTTGTACTGTAGAAGATATTTTTAACACCGTTTTATTAACAGCAATACAAGCACACCAAGGATAGGATAATATGAATATTTTAATTTTAAACGCAGGTTCTTCTTCTTTAAAGTACCAATTAATAGAAATGCCATCACAAGTAGTAAAATGCGTTGGTTTAGTAGAAAGAATTGGTATGCAAGATGCTATTTTCACACATGAAAAAGATGGTGAAAAACATTCTGAAGTTAGTCCTATTTTAAACCATGAAATTGGTTTAAAGAAAGTATCAGATGCTTTATTAAATAAAGAAATTGGTGTTATTTCTTCTGTTGATGAAATAAAAGCAATTGGTCATAGAGTTGTACATGGCGGAAGCAGATATAGTGGTACTGTAGAAGTTGATGAAAAAGTAAAATTTAATATTAAAGATTTATTTAGCTTAGCTCCTTTGCACAATCCTGCAAATTTAACAGGTATAGAAATTGCAGAAACTATCTTTACATCTGCAAAACAAGCTGTTGTTTTTGATACTGCTTTTCATCAAACAATGCCAAAAGAAGCTTTTCAGTACGCTATACCAACTAAATACTTAATAGAAAACAAAGTTAGAGCTTATGGTTTTCATGGTACAAGTCATAAATACGTATCAGAAAAAGCAATAGAACATTTAGGTAAAAAATCATCAAAAATAATTACAATTCATTTAGGAAACGGTTGCAGTATGGCAGCTGTAAAAGATGGAAAATGTATTGATACTTCAATGGGTTTTTCACCAACAAATGGATTAATTATGGGAACAAGATCTGGAGATATAGATCATTCTGTTATTTTCTTTTTAATGAAAAAATTAAATAAAACAGCAGATGAAGTGAATGATATCTTACAAAAAAAATCTGGAATGTTAGGTTTAACTGGTTATTCTGATTTAAGAGAAATTGAAGAAAAAGCAGGTAATGGTAATGAGGAGTGTCAAATTGCTTTAAATTTAGCAGGCTATAGAATTAGGAAATTTATAGGAGCTTATACTGCTGCTTTAAATGGATTAGATGCTATTATATTTACGGCTGGTATTGGAGAAAACTCAATTTTAATGAGACAAATGTCTTGCGAAAATTTAGAGTTTTTTGGTATTGAATTAGATGAACAAAAAAACGACATTCGTTCTAAAGAAATTAGAGAAATTCAGAAAGATACAGGTAAAGTGAAGATTTTAGTAATTCCTACCAATGAAGAACTAGAAATTGCAAAAGAAACTTATGATTTGTTAAAATAACAAACCTATTTTACATAAAAAGAGGCTGTCTAAAAAGTAAGTTTTTTGTCAATCTGAATTTATTTCAGATTCTTATAAAGATTGAACTTCAGTAAGTTGAGATACTGAAACAAGTTCAGTATGACAAGATTTAAACCTTTTTAGACTGCTTCTTTTTTAGGAATACTTTTCCTTTTAATTTTTAATAATTCTTTTGGTAGCAACACTACCTTTTTCTGATTCTATTTTCAATAGATAAACACCATTCACTAAATTTGCTATATTTATTTCATTTTTGGTTGATGCAAATACTTTTTTTCCTAAAACATTAAATATTTCAATATTCTTTAAAGTAAAAAGAGCATCATCAATCTTTAAAATATTTTTAGTAGGATTTGGAAACACTGCAAAATCAATAGAACTAAAGTCTTTTACACTTGCAGTTGCTTCTCCATAATAATAAGTATTCCTGTAATTTGAATCTTCAACAGAACCAATTAATTTATTAATAAATTTAGTATCCTGCCCAGTTAAAGCTTCAAAACCATGTCTATCTATAAACGGATGTATAAAACTGCTCATTATTTGTGTCTCATCAAAAGTATAACTCATTTCATATTCACTTTCATAAGAGCCATCACTATAATCAAAATCTTCCTCTAATATTAAATTATCGTTTGCATCATAATTGTATTCTTCCTTATAACTAATATCATAAGCACTTCCATTCCAATCATACGAAACAAGGTTTGCAATTTTATTATTTGCATTATAAGTATACACATCCTTATCATCAAGACTCCAAGAGCTACCATTCCATTCGTAATAAATAAATTCAGAAACCAAACCATTAACTCCGTAACTTATAGTAATTTTTGAAGATGAATCTTGATCATCACTTTCTGCAATCAATACCCAAGCAGAACCATTCCAAGAAAGGTCTATTAATTCTGTAATTTTGTTATTCGTATAGGTATAAGTAGATTTATTTTCATTAACATAAACACCATTACTTAATTCTAAACTTGTAGATTCAATAAGTTCATTATTAACATTATAGATATAATTTGTTTTATATCCGTAAGTAACATTTCCTGTACTAGAATCATAGCCTTCATAAGATTCACTTGTAATTTTATTGGAACTATTATACGCTATTGTTTCTTTACGACTATATTCCCATAGAGAAGTAATACTATTCCAATAATAATAATTTTCAGATGTTAAATTATTATTGGTATCATATTCGTACACATATTTAGCACTATTTAACCAATTTGTTCCATCAAAATATTTTTCTACAGAAGAAGTCAGTTTTACTTGCCCAAGCAATGTAAATGAGCAAGAAGTTAAAAGTAATAAAGTAATTTTTTTCATAATTTTTATATTTAAAGGTTTCACTTTAAAGTTATAGAAAAGATATACTCAGCACAATACCTACAAATAGGTATATTTCTAAAAAATCCTTGTTTAAAAAATTGTGAATCAACTTGCTAATTTTTACATTTGTATTTATAATTTTTATAAAAACATCATTAGAAATGGGAAGAGCATTTGAGCTTAGAAAAGGACGAAAAATGAAACGTTGGTCAGCAATGGCAAAAACCTTTACTAGAATTGGTAAAGATATTGTAATGGCTATTAAAGAAGGCGGTCCAAATCCCGATTCTAACTCTAGATTAAGGGCGGTTATGCAGAATGCAAAAGCTGCAAACATGCCTAAAGACAACGTAGAACGTGCTATTAAAAAAGCTACAGATAAAGATACTGCAGACTATAAAGAAGTTTTGTTTGAAGGATATGCACCTCACGGAATAGCCGTTCTTTTAGAAACTGCAACAGACAATAATAATAGAACGGTAGCCAATGTTAGGTCTGCTTTTAATAAGTGTGACGGAAATTTAGGTACTTCTGGCTCTGTTGTTTTTATGTTCGATCATGTGTGTACTTTTACTATCAAAAAAGAGGATATTACAATCGACTTAGAAGAATTAGAATTAGAATTAATCGATTTTGAAGTGGAAGAAGTTTTTAATGACGAAGAAGGAATTATTATTTATGCTCCTTTTGAGCAATTTGGAGCTATCCAAACTTACTTTGAAGAAAATAATACAGAAATTTTATCTTCAGGATTTGAAAGAATCCCTACTACAACCACAAAATTAAACGAAGAGCAACAAGCCGATGTTGAAAAATTGTTGGAGAAGCTAGAGGAAGATGATGATGTGCAAAATGTATTTCATTCAATGGAAATGTAATTTTTTTTTGGCGTTTCCACAAGGGTCGGGCTATTCGTTACAAGTCCTCGCCCTTTCGGGCTGTGGGCTTTCTACTGCTATCCCTAACGCAAGAAGATTTTAGATTTTAAATATTTATAATACATACAAAGACCTCAGATATAACAACTATCTGAGGTCTTTGTTTTTTATAAAATCAGAATAACAAAACATCATGTGACTTATTTAAAAAAATGGTGTCATATAAATGAAGTGTACTTAAAAAGATACTTCTAACAAAAATCAAAAAAAAGAAACCAGCGTCCTAACAACGCTGGTTTTATTGTATATGATTTTTAATCATTGAATTAAATTCTTCGTCACTCCCTAAAAAAGAAGTTTGTATTCCCAGAAAAGAAAGCTTCTCTACCCTATTTTCTAAACGTACATAATCTTTTTCTGTAGTTAAAATAAGCTTTTTAGAAGATTTTAAATCTGTATACTCTTTCTTAATTTCTTCTATTTCATTCTCTGTAAAATGATGATGATCGGGGAACTTTAAATGCTTAAAATTCACGTTCTTCTCCTTTAAGAATGATAAAAGCGGTGTTGGATTTGCAATTCCAGTAATTAATAAAACTTCATAGTTCTTTAAATCATCAACCAAAATAGAATCAAATCCAGCTATTTTATCATCATAAGAAATCGTTGTAAAAAACACCTTTTTATGGAACTTCTTTAACTTCTCTTCAATTTTATTTTTTGAAGACTCCGTTAGATTTACAGGGCATTTGGTTACCAAAATAACATCTGATCGCTTTGCTCCTCTCCTACTTTCTCTTAAATTTCCTGTCGGCAATAAAAAATCATCCGTAAATAAATCATCATACTTTGTCAATAAAATGTAAAAACTACCTTTTACTTTTCTATGTTGATAAGCATCATCTAATAAAATAACTTCAGGAGCATTGTCTGTAATTAATTTAGAAATTCCTGCTACTCTATTTGCATCAACAGCAACATCAATGCTATTAAACTTTTTAAAGTATTGCAAAGGTTCATCCCCTACATCTTCCGCAGAATGCGTACTATTAAGCAACACAAAACCTTCCGTTTTACGTTTGTATCCTCTACTTAAAACAGCTGTCTTAAAACCATCTTTTAATAAACGAATTAAATATTCTATTTGCGGAGTTTTCCCTGTTCCCCCCACACTTAAATTACCAACCACAATTACCGGAACCTTAAAAGAAGTCTGTTTAAAAAAACCTACTTCAAAAAAAAAGTTTCGTATGCTAGTGACCACATCATAAATAATGGCAAACGGAAATAGTAAAAATCTTAGAAATTTCATTAATTCAAAAATAAGCAGGTTACACACATTAAAAAAGAAAAAAACACGAATTTCACGTATATTTCTTTTGTGAAATTTATCTATTATTTTAATTGCGATATTTTTTATAAAATAAATTAATTCCTTGCATAAATTTATAGGAAATCACACCTAAAAAGCAGGTAATTTATATAGATTCTTACAAGGAAAATGTTAACTTTGATTTTTGACACAATATTTATTTATGATCATAAAAGACATTACCAACTACTTAGAAGAATTAGCACCTTTAAACTACGCTGAAGATTTTGACAATGTTGGTTTATTAGTGGGAAATTATAATACAACCGTTTCTGGTGTACTAGTAACTCTTGATACCTTAGAAAAAACGGTAGATGAAGCAATTGCAAAGAATTGTAATTTAATTGTAAGCTTTCATCCCATTATTTTTGGAGGTTTAAAAAAACTAAACGGAAATTCTTATGTAGAACGTGTGGTTTTAAAAGCTATAAAAAATGACATAGCAATTTATGCAACGCATACAGCCTTAGACAACTCTAACAATGGTGTTTCAGCTAAAATGTGTGAAGTTTTAGGCTTAGAAAATCCTAAAGTTTTAATTCCTAAGAAAGGAATTATCAAAAAACTAACCACGTATGTTCCTACTAAAGATGCAGAAGCATTAAGAAATTCTCTATTTTTGGTAGGTGCAGGAAATATTGGAAATTATGATAATTGTTCTTTTAATATTTTAGGAGAAGGAACTTTTAGAGGTAATGAAAATTCGAATCCGGTTGTTGGTAAAAAAGGAGAAAATACTACTGAAAAAGAAACTTTAATTTCTATCATTTTCGAAAGTAAAAATCAAGCTGCTATTTTAAAAGCATTAAGAGCAAATCATCCTTACGAAGAAATAGCCTACGAAATTATCACTACAGAAAATATACATCAGAATATTGGAATGGGAATGATTGGAGAACTTCCATCGGAGATGGATGAAACCGACTTTCTTTTATATTTAAAAGCCACAATGAAAACAGATTGTGTACGCCATTCTAATTTAATCAATAAAAAAATAAAAAAAGTAGCTGTTTTAGGTGGATCTGGTAGTTTTGCCATTTCTAACGCAATAAAAGCAGGTGCAGATGCATATGTGAGTGCAGATTTTAAATATCATAAGTTTTTTAAAGCCGAAAATAGTATCCTTTTGGCAGATATTGGACATTATGAGAGTGAACAGTTTACAAAAAACCTTTTGGTAGACTATCTTACGAAAAAATTTAGTAATTTTGCAGTCATTTTATCAGAAGAAAGTACAAATCCTATATATTATATATAAACATGGCAAAGAAGAAAGAAATTTCGGTTGAAGAAAAGTTAAGAGCTTTATACGATTTACAATTAATCGACTCTAGAATTGACGAAATTAGAAACGTTAGAGGTGAACTACCTTTAGAAGTTGAAGATTTAGAAGATGAAGTTGCCGGATTAAACACGCGAATTGCGAACTTAAACCAAGACGCAGCAAACTTAGAAACTGACATTAACAACAAAAAATTAGCTATTGATGAGTCTAATGGGTTAATGAAAAAGTATGATGAGCAGCAAAAGAAAGTTAGAAATAACAGAGAATTTGACTCTTTATCTAAAGAAATTGAATATCAAGATTTAGAAATTCAATTAGCTGAAAAAAGAATTATTGAATACAAAGCAAAAATAGCTCAGAAAAAAGAGGTAATTGATGCTACTAACGAAAAGTTAGCAAAACAAGAAAAACATTTAGGCCATAAAAAAGCTGAATTAGATGCTATCTTAAAAGAAACTGAAAAAGAAGAAGAGTTATTGGCTCAAAAATCTGAAGAGTTTTCTCAAACTTTAGATGCACATTTATTTTCTGCTTATACAAGAATTAGAACTAAAGTAAAAAACGGTTTAGCAGTTGTTGCTATTGAGCGTGGAGCTTCTGGAGGTTCTTACTTTACAATTCCACCTCAGGTGCAATTAGAAATAGCAAACAGAAAGAAAATTACTATCGATGAGCATAGTGGTCGTATTTTAGTAGATGCCGCTTTGGCTGAAGAAGAAAAATTAAAAATGGAGAAATTCTTTTCTTAATCTTTCTACTCATAAATTATAAAAAAACTCGAAGCTTAAAAGCTTCGAGTTTTTTGTTTTATAAGAAAAGTGGCTGCCTAAAAAGGTAGTTTTTTGTCAATCTGAATTTATTTCAGATTCTAAAGAAACCGAACGTCTATAAGTTGAGATACTGAAACAAGTTCAGCATGACAAGATTTCCCCTTTTTAGACTAGCTCGTTTTATTTATTAACACTACAAGATATTTTATACCAATTTTATATTTCGCTAAAAAAATTGAAAATCTAAATGTCTTCCTGAGCTTGTCGAAGTACATTCAGGAACCAAAATAAGGTATTCGACAAAGCTTTTACCCAGCAAATGCGAAGAGCTCAGAAAGACATGTAATTTTTATAATTATATAAGTCAAAAACTAAAAATCACAAAAAAACTCGAAGCAAATTGCTTCGAGTTTTAAATTTAATATACTTTATAATTAAATTAGTAATCTAAGTTCTTTATGTAACTTAACTTTTCTTTCCAAATAGCCAAATCTGCCTTAAACTCATTTACTCTATTTTTTACATTTAATACTAAAGGATTATCATCTGTAGCGTTAGAAAAGAAACCTAAATTGTTTTCTAATTGCTGAATTTCTTTAACAACTTCATCAATTTTCTTTCTAACAAACATTTGCTCAGAATCTAACTTTCTAACATCGTCATCTGCCGCAAGGCTATCTACAACATGTGTAAATTTTAACATGGCAACTTCGTTCTTATCTAAATCTAAACCACTTAAGGCTCTATCTATTAACTTGTTAAATTTACCATCTATATGTCTTGCATTTCTTGGCAATGCACCTAAACTTCTCCAGTTACTTATAATTTCGAAAATACCTTCTTTAGTAGGATCTTTTAATTCTTTTACCGTTTCTAAAAATTCTTTTTTAGCATCTACAACCTCTTGTTGCTCTTTATTTAAAGAGTTTTTCTGATCGTGGTACCTATCAAAATAATGGTTACAAGCCGCTTTAAAACGCTTCCAAATATCATCAGAAAATTTACGAGGAACATGACCAATTTTTTTCCAATCTGCCTGTATCTTCTTTAAAGTATTTGTAGAAGATTCCCAATCATCACTTTCTTTTAAAGATTCTGCAAGTTCTATCAACTCCATTTTCTTCTTTAAATTATCTTGCTGATCGTTCTTTTCGTGTTTGTAAAAAACATTCTTAGCACTATTAAATTTCTTTGTAGCCGCTTTAAATTTTTGCCAAACTTCTTCACTTTTAGAATATGGAAGTTTACCAGCATTAAAATACTCTTGCCTTAACTCTTCTATATCTTTAATACTTTTTTGCCAATCGTTATGCGTTTTATTATTAGCCGTATCATAAGCATTTAGCTTTTCTACCACCAACAATTTCTTCTCTATAATTTCTTGATGTTTAGAACGCATTTCTCTAAAGTGATCATGCCTTCTATCGTGAATTTTTTTAGTAGCTTCACTAAATTTCCCCCAAACATCTTCTCTCATTTCCTGAGAAACAGGTCCAATATCTTCTTTCCAAATTTTATGTAAATCTTGTAACTCTTTAAAAGCAACATTAATATCAGCTACTTCTGCCAATGCATTTGCTTTTTCTATAATTTTTAATTTTTCTTCTAAATTATGTTTAAAATCTAAATCTCTAAAATCGTTGCTTAAATGTAATAAATCATAAAAACGCTCTACATGATGATGGTACGTTTTCCATGTATCATTATAATGGTTCTTAGAAACAGGTCCAATAGTTTTCCAAGAATCTTGCAATTCTCTAAAACTCTTATACATCGTTGCAGTATCTGCATTTTCAATTAAATCTTTTAATTGCTCAATAACAGAAAGTCTTTTTTCTAAATTAGAAGAAAGTTGCTTATCTAAATCATTATAATGTGCATCACGTTGTTTTTTATAATCAGACAACAGCGTATTATAATCCGTTTTTATAGGGCTAGAAAATTGAAAATCGATAGAATTACCTCCTTCTTCTAAAAAAGCTGCTT
Source organism: Polaribacter sp. 20A6 (assembly GCF_011378915.1). Classification (NCBI taxonomy): domain Bacteria; kingdom Pseudomonadati; phylum Bacteroidota; class Flavobacteriia; order Flavobacteriales; family Flavobacteriaceae; genus Polaribacter; species Polaribacter sp. 20A6. The sequence continues at coordinate 381,526 of NZ_WTPZ01000001.1, read as the reverse complement.
TCTTTTCAGCTAAAAGAGCACCAAATTTCTGATTAAAAGCACTTTTAATACCTTCAACTTGAGTTTTTATTTTTTGAACAGGATTGTTAGAAAGTGTTTTTTTAAGTTCTAAAACTAAATCTTCTAAAGATAATTTTGTGTAATCTACAACATCAGATTCTTCTTCTTTGTCACTGTTTTTTTCAGCATCCTTAGCAATAGACTTCTCTATTTCATCAACCGCATCAACAGTATCATCTGTTTTTTCAAGATTTTCTACAGCTTCAACTTTTTTAGTTTCATTTAAAACTTCTTCTACTTTCTTTTCCGTCTTATCAACGTTTACTTCATTTTTTTCTAACATATCTACAATGTTTAAGGTCTACTATAATACTACTATTATATATCTTATAAAGATACTGACAACTTACTAAATCTACAAACTATCTAACTATAAAATAACATAGATAATTTACTTTTGGGCGTTCCCTTGCAGGTCGGGCTTTCTTTTACAATCTTTTTATTCATACTTCATAAAAAGGATTTCCAATTCAATCCCTAACGCGCTACGCTAACCTACTACCAAAAGAAAAACTCCGGTAATTTGATTCACTTTTAATTACGTATTCCAAATTCTCCAAGATTCCTCTGCTTGTAATTGCAACATTTCATATCCGTTTTTAATTGTTGCTCCTTGTGCTTTTCCTTTGGCTAAAAAAGTAGTTACTTCCGGATTGTAAATTAAATCGTACAACAAATGATTCGCTGTAATAAATTGATACGGAATATCTGGACATCTTTCTGTATTAGGAGATGTACCAACTGGAGAAGAATTGATAATAACTTGATATTTCTCCATCATTTCTTCCGTTAAATCTTGATAAGAAATTTCTTTTTTACCTTCTGGTTTTCTAGAAACAAATTTAAATTTAATATCATTCTTTTTTAAGGCATAAGCAATTGCTTTAGAAGCGCCTCCTGTTCCTAAAATTAAAGCTCTTTTATGATGTTTTTTTATCAATGGAAATATTGATTTCTCAAAACCAACAACATCAGAATTATAACCTTTTAAATTTCCTCTTTTAGTAAATTTAATAGTATTTACAGCTCCAATAGCTTTTGCTGTTTCATCTAATTGATCTAAGTATTTCATTACTTCTTCCTTATAAGGAATGGTAACATTTATTCCGCCTAAACTATCTCCTCCTTCTTTTATTACAGCAGTAAAATCTTCTATTTTTTGAATATCAAAATTAACGTACTTACATTTTTGTAAATCTAATTTTTCAAACTTTTCTGTAAAATACCCACGAGAAAAAGAATACTCAATATCTTTTCCTAATAATCCAAAAACTTTATTTTTTCCTTCTCCCATAAAAATCTATTACTAAAATTAACAAAATACCTAACACAATATAAAACACAGCTGTCCAGGTTTCTAAATTTGAAAAATCAGGAACAAAACGTTCGTAATTTTCAACAATCTTATTTCCTTTTTGATCAATTAAAAAGTTGCCTTGTTCTTGTAAATACATTGCTTTTTTCCAAGGCCAAACAATCCCTAATGATCCCGTAATAAAACCTATAATAACTGCATTTACAATTTGATTCCACCGTTTTAAAACATATCCTAAAACATGACTAATAGAAACCAAACCAAAAGCAGAACCTGCCGTAAAAACACTAATTATTTTTAAATAACGTACTTTTATAGGATCGGATAAAACTTTAAAATCTCCCAATAAAAGACTTGTAATTACATTGAATAATACATTTACAGAATCTACCAATAATAACACATAATTCCCTAACAAAATCAAGATAAAAGACCCAGAAAGCCCTGGAAGCGTCATCCCCGAAACACCAATAATTCCGCATACAAAAACAAACCAAAGATTGTCGTTTTCTGTAGCTGGTGTTAAAAAACTAATTCCAATTCCTATAGAAGCACCAATAATTAGAGATAGTATATTTTTAAAATTCCATTCGCCAAAATCTTTACCAATATAATAAATAGAGCCAATGATCATTCCAAAAAACCAACTCCAAACATACAGTTCAAAGTTCACTAAAAAATAATCTAGAACTAAAGAAATGCTGAAATAACTAAAGACACTTCCGCCCATAACTAAAAGCAGAAACGAGCCATTTATGTAGCCATAAAAACTTTTAAACCGACCATTTAGCAGCAACCTAAATGCTTTTAAGTTTACCTTTCTAAACGAGTAAATTAATTCTTCATAAAAGCCAAAAACGAAAGAAACCGTTCCACCAGAAACACCAGGAACTTTATTTGCAGCACCCATTGCCAACCCTTTTAAGAAAAGGATTAATTTCTGTAAAAAAGTTCTTTCTATTAACATTTATTTTTTCTCTACGGCTAATTTTTCCATTCCTAGAATAATTACAAAACCAACAACCGCCAATACAATTGCCATGGTTAACTCTGCATCTCCATTAAAAGAAAAAGGACTTACACTTTGTTCGTTAAATGCCACTTCTACTCCATGAGAATTTGTACGCCATGTTAAGGTTTCTTTCCAAGGCCAAATTTTATTTAAAGAACCAATTATAAAACCAGTTAAAGCTGCTAAAGTTATATTCTTATAATGTTTAAACAACCATTTTAAAACTCTAGAAAATGTTAATAGACCAATAATTGCACCAGCCATAAAAACTAAAATCGTTTTAAAGTCTCTATTATTTAAAGCATCTAAAACAGGTTTATATGCACCTAATAATACTAAAATAAAAGAACCCGAAATTCCAGGTAAAATCATTGCACAAATAGCAATTGCTCCTGCAAGAAATATAAATAACGGAGAAGAATTTTCTGAAACTAAAGGATTTAGAGTCGTAATATAATACGCTAAAAAGGCACCTAAAACTAAGACTATTACAGAAATAGCATTCCATTTTGTAATTTGCTTAGCGATGTAAATGATACTAGCCAATACCAAACCAAAAAAGAACGACCATAATAAAATAGGCTCATTTTCTAATAAATATTTAATAACTTTTGCTAAAGAAATGATACTTATAAAAATACCTATAAATAATGACGCTAAAAAATTACCATTTAATTGTGTCCAAGCTGCTTTTAATCCGTCTTTTTTTAACGTTTTAAATAAGTCTAGATTTACGTTGCTAATAGAACCTAATAGTTCTTCATAAATACCAGAAATAAAAGCAATTGTACCTCCAGAAACTCCAGGCACTACATCTGCTGCACCCATTCCCATTCCTTTTAAACCAATAATTAAATAGTCCTTTATATTTCTACTCATTTTCTGTTTCTTTTTTTAGAAAAACGAAGATAATAGAAATTTGAGAAAGATTAAGAAAAGCTTAGGATTTTCAAGGTATTCAAATCAAAAAAAATCGATGTATAAATTTTATAATCGCTTTTATATATCAGTACATAAAAACCTACTTCTTATGTACCTTAACTGATTACTTTAAAGTAGCTACTAAATATATTTTTGCCAGTTAGAGCACAGTTGAGAACTAATTGATTACTAAAATAGTTTTCGACTCTTATAATCTATATAATTAACTATTTACCTCTAACCCTTTTTTTAAGATCACTTCCTTTTTAGCTCTTAATTTTAAAGAAATAGCAGCAATAACAAAATAAATTACCGTTAACAACCATAAATGATTCCATTCTTTTAAAACATCTAAAAATGAAGCTTCCATTTGTGTTAATTTAACAAAGCCATTCATACCAGGTGTAGATGGAATTATTTCTGAAATAAATTTATAAAACTTAGAAAAACCTTCAACAGGAAAAGACAAGCCGCTTAACATTAAAGACGGAATAGAAAGCAATACTAAAAAGACAATAGAATCTTCTCTTCTTTTAAAAAAGGAACTGATTGATATTCCTAAAAATACCACAGAAAATATATACGGAATTATAAATACGTAAATTGATAATAATGAGGAACGCACCGGAATTCCAAATAGCGTGTACACAACGCCAACTTGAATAGGAATAATAACGATATAAATTAAAGTATATAAACACGCTTTTGCTAATAAAACAGAGATTACACCTCCTTTACTTAATATTCTTGGAAATTCTTTATGCGTAGAAACATTTTCTCGTCGAGATCCACTTAAAAGACCAATTCCCATTAACAGTACTAATTGAATAATTAAAGCTGTTAACATCGGAATTAAATAAGTTGCATACCCAGAATTTGTATTAAACAAACTAGTTGATATTGCTTTTATAGGCGTATAATTTTTCTGAGCAGCATCCATAGAAACTCCTTTAGCCATTTCTTTTTTTATTGAAATTCCGGCACTAAAATATCCGTTAACCGCAGTAACATCTCCTAAAACACGTTTGTAAAACAACATATTTGCAGCGTCAGAAAAAGTAGTAATGGTAGTTTGTCTACCACTTCTAATATTCTTTTCAAAATTCTTTGGAATCATAACAATTCCTTGTACTTCTCTTGAATAGTAGGCTACTTTAGCTGCTTCCAAATCGGCAAATGACGTTATTGTTTTTGTACCTTCTGTAGCCGCTAACATAGCAACGTAATCTCGACTCATTCTGGTACCATCTTGATTTACAATTGCTACCGGAACTTCTTTAATTATTTGATTTGAATATATATAGGTATACACCACCAAAATAATAAGGGTCACAGATAAAAAAGTACTCGCCACCGCTTTATCCGATTTAATTGAATTCCATTCGGTACGAAATGTATTCTTAAATGAGATGATGCCTTTGTAAAATAATTTATATAATTTTTTCATTTTTAAATGCTGTGATTAAACTTCCCTTTTAAAAACAATCTTTTTAACTTAAACCAACTTATTGAAATCGGCACAATACACAGAACAACTAAGATAATGATTGCCTTTAAAGAGTAAAATACAGGAAAACCTCGTTGCGATTGATCTAATAATAATTCAAAGAAATGGGTAAACGGAAAAACCTGACTCAACCATTGCAATATTTCTGGCATTCCAAAAATTGGAAATGTAATTCCTGAAAAAGAAAGACTTACAGCACCAAAACCAGAACCAATTGTTAAGGCTTCTCTAAAACTACCACTAATAGCAATAAAGAATAATGCAAATGATTGATTTGCTAAAATCAATAAAAGTAAACCAACTAAAACGGTTGTTTTACTACCAAAAAAAGGAAAATCTTGCCATACGTACATACTTAATAGTGTAATAATGCCTACAAATAAAAACCAAATAGTATAAGGTAAAACTTTTCCTAAAATAATAGCAGATAAACTTCCGTTTGTAATGCTCAATAACTTATTTCCTTTGCTATATTTTAAATCTGCTCCAAAACAATAAATAGTGGTTAGCATTACAAATAATTGAAAAAACATCGTTAAAAACCCGGTATTTAAGTAATAAGAGTAATTTGTATACGGATTAGACAATACATGATTATTTGCTTTTATAGGTTGATAATTCACCAATGCTTGTTGCTTTGAAACTCCTTTTTTACGTTGCTTTTCTATGTTTACACCAGCCGAAATTGTTCCAATTACTTTTCGAAATGCTTTGTATTCTAAACCACCAGCCAATAAAAAATTACTATTGTACTGGTTGATGATGTTTACTTGTTTTCCACTTTTTAAATCGGCTTCAAAATTTTGAGGAATTGTAACGACACCATACGCTTTTCCTAAGCTAATTAATTCTTCTCCTTTTTGCTGATTTATAGGAAAAAAACCAATTTTAATATCTGGCGCAGCATCTAACTGAGTAATTATATTTCTTGAGGTTGCAGTATGATCTAAATCTACCACAGCAACAGGTAAATCTCTAGCAACACCTTCACTTAAAAGCGTATTGAAAAACAAAATGGACACAAAAGGCAATATTACTGCAAGAACAAAAGTCGACTTACTGTTAAATAACAGTGCGATCTCTCTTTTTGCAATCCGTAAAGAGGGTTTCATTTTAATCATTAAATTGAGAATAATCAATTAAAATACTCATTCCAGGTCTTAACTCTACTTCTTTTTCAACAGGCATCGCCTTAATTTCAAAAGTTCTAATATCAAAATCTCCAGTAGCTTTTGTTGCACTCCAAGTAGCATAATCTCCTAAAGCAGCCACATAATAAATTTTAAATTGTACTTTTTTATTGTTTAAAGCGGGAATCGTTGCTTCAAAAACACTTTCTTTTTTAAAATTGAAAAGACTCGTTTCTTTAATATTTAAGATAGCGTAACTATTTGTTAGATCAACCAAATGAGCCACTGGGTAACCTGCTCCTATTAACTCTCCTTCTTCTGGTAAAAAATCAAGAACTTCTGCATCTATAGGTGCAATAATATTACGCTCATTTTTGTAACCTTCTAACTCAATTAAAGCGCCATCTGCTTGTTTTACCATTGCTGTTGCAGCATCTATATCTTCATTTCTAGCACCTTTTTTTGCCATTTGATACATACTTAATGCCGCTTCTTGGTCTTTTAAGGCAACTTCTTTTTTAGCAAATATTTCATCTCGTTTTTGTTCAGAAATTACACCATCCTCAAATAAGTTTGCCATACGAGTGTATGTCTTATTCATTACATTGGCTGCGGCTGTTGCTTTTTCATAGACACTTTTTGCAGCTCTAATTTCTTCTGACCTTGCTCCATTTTGTGCTTTGTTCTTTTGAGCATTAGCAGCATCTCTTAAAGCTAACGCTTGTTGCTCTTTTGCCATAATTTCTGGACTTAAAAGCGTTGCTATCAATTGTCCTTTTTTTACACTTTCTCCTTCTTTTACTTCAAAAGAATTGATACGTGTAGGTATTTTAGACGACAAATAAATTTCTTTTGCTTCTATTCTACCTTGTAAAACAACTGATTTAGGTTTCGTTAAAAACCACACACCTGTAAGAACTATAATTGAAATAATTACAACACCTATTAATGATTTTATAAATTTTGGATTTCTCATTTTAATTTTATTATTAATTTTGATTTAAGAAAGAAGCTGTTTTTCCTGTAAGTACCATTAACTCTCCGTAAGCTACATTGTACTCATATAAGGCTTTTATTTTATGTAATTTAATTTCTGATAACTTTAGAGTTGCGTCCATCACTTCTAGTGAAGTTCCGGTTCCTTCTTCAAAGGCACGTGTTCTCATAAACTTTAGTCTTTTTGCCAATGCTTCATCAGTATGTAAACTCTCGTATTGCTCCAGTTCCTTTTGCATGGTATTATACAATTTTTCTGTGTACGTAGTTAAATTTAATCGTGCTTGTCTGTCAATTTCTTCTACTTGAGAAATTTTGTATTTAGATGCTTTTATTTTATGCTCTCTTTGAAAACCGTTAAACAACTCCCACTCTACACCAACACCAACAAACCATTTGGTATCTACTAATGGCAAATTATCTTTCCAAAGGATGTATTTTCCCGAAACTCCTACTTTCGGAAAATAATCACTCTTTTCTACTTGTACACCTACTTTTGCTAACTCTTGATTTTTTTCAATGATTTTTAACTGTTCATTTTCAGTCAACATATCATTGGTAAATTCTTGCAAAGGTTTTACAATGGTTGGTTCCTTAAATTCACTACTGAAACCAGAAATTGAATTTACTCCTATTAAATTCTGAACAGCCGTAGTAGCCAAATCGACATCTTTTTTAGCGCCTAACAACTCTCTATTTGCATTAGACAAAGCTACTTTAGCGTTTAAAGTTTCTACTTCTGGAATAATACCATTTTCGAAAAACTTAGTTGCTTGGTTGTTATGTAACAAAATAACATCATATACTTCTTGTCTTAACTGCACCGCTTCCTGTGCTAATTTTAACTTAAAAAAGTAATTGATTAACTGAATCGTTAATACATCTTCTTTAATTTTATGCTTGGTTTCTGACAATGCTAATTTTATTTCTGAAGCTTTGTTAGCGGCATTAATTTTTCCACCTGCATAAATTGGCATCGATATGTCTGCAGTAGCAAACCCCATATTTTTTTCTTGCAGAGTAAAATCCCAACTTCCTAAAACGGATGCAGGATCTGTAATTCCTAACAAACCACCCACCATATTTCTTTGCTCATTTAAATCTGCCGAAATATCTTTATCTAAATGCATATAGGTACCAGAAACACCTATCGTTGGTAAACGCAATCCTTTTGTAGCTTTGTGCTCTTCTTCCATCGCTTTTACTTCAAAGCTAGAGGCTTTTGCATCTCCGTTTTTAGACAACATTAAATCATACGCTTGCCTTAAGGTAATATCTTGGGCGTTTGTAAATGTTGTTATAAAACCTAATACAACAGAGAAAAATACTCCTATTCTATTCAATTTCATTGATTTATTTTTTAAATTGATATTCACTTATTTTAAAATATTTAAAATATTGTCAGTTAGTTTATCTACATCATCTATAGTAACTTCTTGTTCTCCAAAAATATTTTTTCTTGTAAAATTGATATAATCCACGGCATAAACCAAAATGTGATAATGCAATTGATACACCGTTGTTTCTTTCGAAATTTCTCCAGATTTCACTCCAATTTTTTTTATGCTGTTCATTAACTCAGCACTTTTTTCTTTAATGATTTCTGATGCAAAAAAGTTTTCATTATGTAGCAATTGATAAAAAAACTTAGATGCATTTGGCTCATCTAAAAAGTAAGTTACTCTATTTCTAATAAACTCTTCTATAAGTGGTTTAATAGTATTTGAGTTTATGGTTAATAAATATTCTAGCTCTTTATATAAAGAGTCTACCTTATCATGATAAAGTTCATTTATTAAATCTTGTTTACCAGTATAAGTTCTATACAAATACCCACCACTTACGTTTGCCTTTTTAGCAATCATTGCAATTGTAGTTGCTTCAATACCATGTTCTACAATGGTATGCATAATTGCATCTTTAATTCTTGCTATTTTATCTTCATCAATTTTACGCGCCATACTTAGAATTATTTTCCGAATACAAAGTTATGAATAAATGTTCATTCATTTATTAAAAGAAAATATTTTTTTATCATTAATAAATATAAAACCTTAAAGTATAAGCATAAAAAAAGCATCCAAAAATACTGAAAATCAATATTTTTAGATGCTTAATATAAAGTTTTACTTGAATATTACTTATTCAAATACATTTTACGTCTTGCGTATAAATCATAAAACTGATCGTCTCTTAAACTATCAATAAATAAAATACTTTCACCAGTAGACTTCATTTCTGGTCCTAGTTTTTTATCAACGTTCGGGAACTTGTTAAAAGAAAATACAGGTTGCTTAATTGCATACCCTTCTAATTGAGGATTAAAATTAAAATCTGTTACTTTATTATGACCTAACATTACTTTAGTTGCATAGTTTACATACGGTTCTTTGTATGCTTTTGCAATAAAAGGTACTGTTCTAGATGCTCTTGGGTTTGCTTCAATAATATAAACAATATCATTTTTAACTGCAAACTGAACATTTATCAATCCTACCGTTTTTAATTCTGTTGCAATAGTACGCGTATGATCTTTAATTTGTTGTAAAACTAAATCTCCTAAATTAAATACAGGTAAAGTAGCATTAGAATCTCCGGAATGAATTCCACAAGGCTCTATATGTTCCATTATTCCAATAATGTACACATTACCATCTGCATCACAAATTGCATCTGCTTCTGCCTCTATCGCTCCATCTAAGTAATGATCTAATAGCAATTTATTACCAGGCATTCTTCCTAATAAATCAACAACATGTTTTACAAGCTCTTCTTTATTGATAACAATTTTCATTCCTTGTCCTCCTAATACATAAGAAGGTCTTACTAAAATAGGGAAATCTAATTCGTCTGCTAAAGCCAAAGCTTCATCCGCAGTTTCTGCGATACCAAACTCAGGATAAGGAATGCTATTGTTTTTTAACAATTCAGAGAAAAGACCTCTATCTTCCGCTAAATCTAAAGCTTCAAAAGAAGTACCAATAATTTTAATTCCGTATTTAGTTAACTTTTCAGCTAATTTTAATGCAGTTTGCCCTCCTAACTGTACAATAACTCCTTCTGGTTTTTCATGACGAATGATGTCGTATATATGTTCCCAAAAAACAGGTTCGAAATATAATTTATCAGCTGTATCAAAATCTGTAGAAACTGTTTCTGGATTACAGTTAATCATAATCGTTTCATAACCACATTCTGCAGCTGCTAAAACACCATGTACACAACAGTAATCGAACTCAATTCCTTGTCCAATTCTATTTGGTCCAGAACCTAAAACGATGATTTTCTTTTTATCAGTTACAATACTTTCGTTTGCAATAATAATTTCTCCGTCTGCAGTTTCAATCTCGTTTTCGAAAGTTGAATAGTAATAAGGAGTCTTTGCTTTAAATTCTGCAGCACAAGTATCAACTAATTTAAAAACACGTTGTACTTTTAATTCTTCTCTTTTTGTATAAACTTCGCTTTCTAAACAGCCCAACATATGCGCTATTTGTCTGTCTCCGTATCCTTTTTGTTTCGCTTCTAATAATAAGTCTCTGCCTAAAGTATCAATTTTGTAGGTAGAAATTTCTTTTTGAAGTTGAAATAACTCTTCATATTGTTTTAAATACCACATGTCTATTTTTGTGATATCGTAAATCTGAGTTAAAGGAATTCCCATAGCAATGGCATCGTAAATTGCAAACACACGATCCCAACTTGCATTGGTTAATTTTTCTATAATTTGATTGTAGTCTGTGTACCCTTTACCATCTGCACCTAAACCGTTTCTTTTAATCTCTAAAGACTGTGTTGCTTTGTGCAATGCTTCTTGGAACGAACGTCCAATCCCCATTACTTCTCCAACAGATTTCATTTGTAAACCTAAAGTTCTGTCTGAACCTTCAAATTTATCAAAATTCCAACGTGGTATTTTTACAATTACATAATCTAAAGTTGGCTCAAATAAAGCAGATGTAGATTTTGTAATTCCGTTTTCTAATTCATCTAATGTATACCCAATCGCTAATTTTGTAGCAACTTTTGCAATAGGATATCCTGTTGCTTTAGACGCTAAAGCGGATGAACGAGAAACACGAGGATTAATTTCAATAGCAATAATATTTTCTTTTTCGTCTGGCGACACTGCAAACTGTACGTTACAACCACCTTCAAAATCTCCAATAGAACGCATCATCTTAATAGACATGTCACGCATTTTCTGATACGTTTTATCAGAAAGTGTCATAGCAGGTGCTACTGTAATAGAATCTCCAGTATGAATTCCCATAGGATCCATATTTTCGATAGAACATATAATGACAACGTTATCGTTTTTATCACGTAATAATTCTAATTCGTATTCTTTCCAGCCCATCATTGCTTTATCAATCATCACCTCATGTATTGGTGATGCTTCTAAACCAAAACTTAAAAGTTGGTCAAAATCTTCGGCTTTGTAAACAATAGAAGCTCCTGCCCCACCCAAGGTGTAAGAAGAACGAATTACTAAAGGAAAGCCAAATTCTTGTGCAATTTCTTTACCTTTTAAAAATGAAGTAGCTGTTGCTTGAGGCGCCATTGGCACATCAATCTTTAACATTAACTCTCTAAACTGCTCTCTGTCTTCTGTAATATTAATAGCATCAATGTCTACACCGATTAATTTTACATTAAAATCTTCCCAAATTCCTTTATCATCTGCTTCAATACAAAGGTTTAATGCGGTTTGCCCACCCATTGTTGGTAAAACAGCATCAATTTGTGGATGCTCTTTTAAAATTTGAATGATAGATTTGGTTGTTAAAGGCAACAAATAAATATGATCAGCCATAGATGGGTCTGTCATAATTGTTGCAGGATTTGAGTTGATTAGAACTGTTTCTATTCCATCTTCTCTTAAAGAACGTAAAGATTGTGAACCAGAATAATCAAATTCACAAGCTTGTCCAATAACAATTGGTCCAGATCCAATAATTAAAACTGATTTGAGGTCTTTTCTTTTTGGCATTGTAAGTTGTTGTGTTGTTAAGTTTTACAAAAATAGTTAGTGCTTGGGTATAAAAAAAGGCATTACTTAAAAAAGTAACACCTTATATATTAACAAATGTTAATCATTTATTTTTTATGTCTAGTTTCAGTAGAAACAGAAATTTTCTTTCTTCCTTTAGCTCTTCTACGAGCTAAAACCTTTCTACCATTAGCAGAAGCCATTCTTTCCATGAAACCATGTTTATTTCTTCTCTTTCTCTTTGACGGTTGGTAAGTTCTTTTTGGCATTATCTGTATTTTTAAATGTCTTCTATTATTATTTTACTGCTTTAAATTCTACTCTTTTAAAGCGTTGGCAAATATACAACTGTTTTTATTTATGGCAAACACTATTTTAAAAAAAAATGAAATATTTTTTAACGAGACAAAAGTACAAGTTTTGTAAATCTTTTCACCTTTTTTATTTGACAGAATTTTTAGAGTTAGTACTTTTGCGCAAACCTAAGAATACCATGAGTAATACTAAATATGTTTTTGTAACAGGAGGCGTAACATCATCCCTTGGAAAAGGAATTATTGCTGCATCATTAGCAAAATTATTACAGCAAAGAGGATTTTCTGTAACTATCCAAAAATTAGACCCTTATATTAATATAGACCCAGGAACTTTAAATCCGTACGAGCATGGAGAATGTTATGTTACAGATGATGGAGCAGAAACAGATTTAGATCTAGGTCATTATGAGCGTTTTTTAAACATTCCTACAAGTCAATCTAATAACGTAACTACAGGTAAAATTTATCAATCTGTAATTAATAAAGAGCGTAAAGGAGAATTTCTAGGAAAAACGGTGCAAGTGATCCCTCATATTACAGACGAAATTAAACGTAGAATCCAGATTTTAGGAGAAACGGGAGATTACGATATTGTAATTACAGAAATTGGTGGAACTGTTGGTGATATTGAATCTTTACCATATGTAGAGTCTGTTAGACAAATGCTTTGGGAAAAAGGAGAAGATAATGCTATTGTTATTCATTTAACATTGGTTCCTTTTTTAGCTGCTGCAGGTGAATTAAAAACAAAACCTACGCAACACTCTGTAAAAATGTTAATGCAAAGTGGTGTGAGTCCAGATATTTTAGTGTGTAGAACAGAGCATGAAATTTCTGACGACATTAAACGTAAACTGGCTTTATTTTGTAATGTGAAGCAAGAAGACGTAATACAGTCTATAGATGCAGAGACTATATATGATGTTCCTAACCTAATGTTAGCGCAAGGTTTAGATACCGTTGTTTTAAATAAATTAAAGCTTTCTTCTAAAGGAGAACCAGAATTAAAAGTTTGGAACAACTTTTTAGAGAAACACAAAAACCCAAAGCACGAAGTAGAAATTGCCTTAATTGGTAAATATATTGAGTTACAAGATTCTTATAAATCTATTACGGAAGCTTTTATTCATGCAGGTTCTACTCATGAAACTAAAGTAAAAGTACGTTGGGTACATTCAGAAAGTTTAACGCCTAAAAATGCAGAGAAAAAACTAAAAGGTGTAAATGGTATTTTAGTAGCTCCTGGTTTTGGTGATAGAGGTATTGAAGGTAAAATTAGAGCCGTAAGATATGCAAGAGAAAATAATATTCCTTTCTTCGGAATTTGTTTAGGAATGCAAATGGCGGTTATTGAATTTGCAAGAAACGTTTTAGGTTTAGAGAATGCAAGTTCTACAGAAATGAACAAAAGCACTAAAGACCCTGTTATTAATTTAATGGAAAGTCAGAAAGATGTTACCGAAAAAGGTGGAACCATGCGTTTAGGTGCTTGGGATTGTGAGTTGAAAAAAGATTCTAAAATATACAAAGCTTATGGATCTGACATGATAAGCGAGCGTCATAGACACCGTTTTGAGTTTAACAACGATTATTTAGAACAAATTGAAGCTGCCGGAATGAAAGCAACAGGTTTCAACCCTAAAACAGGTTTGGTAGAAGTTGTAGAAGTACCTGCACATCCTTGGTTTGTTGGTGTTCAATACCATCCAGAATATAAGAGTACCGTTTTAAAACCACATCCTTTATTTGTAGATTTTATTAAAGCTGCCTTAAAACAGTCTCAAAAATAAAAAAGTATTTAATTAAAAGCAGTCGAAACTTAAATATTTCGACTGCTCTTAAAGTGACATTATAAAAATTAGGAATACTATTTGAACTACATAGTTAGTATCAAAAATAAAGTAGCAAAAATTATATAAAGCTGCTTTTTAACTACATTTGTCGCGTTTTTATCAAAAGATATTTTTGGTTTAATGACAAATTGACATTTTAAAATAACACATGGAACAAAAAAAATTCGATATCAATTCTTTTATAGGAATGTTATTATTAGGAGGTATTTTATTATACTGGATTAACTCTACCAAACCAGATGAAACTACGGATCCTTCTACGAATACTGAACAAATTGTAGACACTACAAACAACACATCGAATACTTTTACAGAAAACACACCTGTTTTTGAAAACGATTCTTTAAAACAAATTGCTTACACAACTAAACTTGGTGCTTTTGCACAAAGTGCAATAAAAGGTTCTAACGGTACTTCTGTTTTAGAAAATGACTTGGTTAAATTAACCGTTAGTAATAAAGGGGGACAAATTATAGAGGCTGAAATTAAGAATTATAAAACACACGATTCTTTACCTTTATATATGATAAAAGACAAAAACGCGTCTTTTAACATCAATTTTGGTACTACAGACAATAGAATTTTAAACACCAAAGACTTATTCTTTGAACCTTCTATTTCTAAAAATGGAGAAAGCACAATACTTTCTATGAAATTAAAAGTTTCAGACACACAATTTTTAGAATATAGATATGAGATGAAACAAAAAAATTACATGGTTAATTTCGCGGTTCGTTCTCAAGGTTTAAGCAATGTAATTAACTCTTCTACCCCAATTAATTTAGATTGGTCTTTAGATGGTTATGCACATGAAAAGAGTGTAAAGACAGAAAACACTATGTACTCTCATCTGTACTATAAAACAGAAGATGATGTAGATTATTTAAACGCTGGTAACACAGAAATTTTAAATGATGTAGATTGGATTTCTTATAAACAACACTTCTTTACATCTATCTTATTAACTGATACTCCTTTTAATAATAGTACTGTAACTTCTACAGATCTTATTAAAAATGAAGAATTAGATACGGTTTTCACAAAACGATATGAGTTAAAAACTCCGTTAGAACTAGCTAGTGGTGAATTAAATTATAACATGAAATGGTTTTACGGACCAAGTGATTATAACTTATTAAAGACTTTTGAAGGTACTGATTTAGATCATACAGCAGATTTAGGTTGGGGAATTTTTGGTTTCTTAAACAGAACTGTATTTTACCCAGTATTTAATTTCTTAAAAGGATTCTTATCTAACTACGGATTAATTATTATTTTAATGACAATTGTTGTTAGAATCATCATGTCTCCGTTAGTATATAAATCTTACTTATCAAGTGCTAAGATGAAGGTGATTAGACCTGAGTTAACGGCTTTAAATGATAAATACCCTGGGAAAGAAAATGCTATGAAACGTCAGCAAGAAACCATGGCTATTCAGCGTAAGGCTGGTGTAAGCATGTTATCTGGTTGTATTCCTGCCATATTACAAATGCCAGTTTTCTTTGCATTATTCAAGTTTTTCCCAACAAACTTAGCCTTAAGACAAGAGAACTTTTTATGGGCAAATGATTTATCTTCTTATGATATGATTTATCAATTGCCAATTAAAATACCTTTTTATGGAGATCACGTAAGTTTATTTCCAATATTAGCTTCTGTCGCAATTTTCTTTTACATGAAAATGAACCAAAGTCAGCAAGCAAATATGCAGCCACCTACACAAGAAGGTATGCCTGATATGGGAAAAATGATGAAGTATATGATTTACTTCTCTCCTATTATGATGTTGTTTTTCTTTAACAACTACGCAAGTTCATTAAGTTTGTACTACTTTATTTCTAACTTACTAACGATTGTTATTATGTTGGTAATTAAGAATTTTGTTATTGATGAAGATAAAATTCATGCTCAAATAGAAGAAAACAAAAAGAAACCGGAAAAGAAGAAAAGTAAATTCCGTCAAAAAATAGACGATGCTATGAAGCAAGCACAAGAGCAACAAGCACAACAAAAAAAGAAGTAACTAAAAGGTAAAATATTTAGATCATAAAAAATCCAAAACTTAATTGTTTTGGATTTTTTTTGTTTAAAAAAGAAATAGTAATTCACAAATAAAATACCTAAAAATAAAACATATTCTTTCCTCCTAAAACAGTTAATATTACGGAAACCCGTAAGTTTATTAAAAAAAATGAAAGTAATTTTAAATAATTAAAATATAAGTCAAACCTTAATTTAATTTATCAAAAACATTGAACTTATTTAAATAAAATAGATCACAATAAATAATGTCTGAACAAGCTGAAAAAGGACTTTAAAAAGGAGTAGGCAAAATTATATAACATCAATTAAATGAAAAAAACTTTTATTATTATGGTTATTGCTGCTGCACTAACATCATGTAAAACATCAAGCTTATATAGTGGCGGTTATCAACAACAAAATCAGACTCAAACAATTTTATCAAGTTCAAATTTTAATGTACTAGGTAGTTTTACAGGTACAGTTACAGAAAAAATATTGACAGGAAACATTACAAATAAAGAAGGAATTATCTCTAGAGCTAAAGCTAAAATGTTAGAACAAGCAAAAGCAGCTGGTGTAGAATTAATTGGTAGTAGAGCTCTTGTAAACGTATCTGTTGATTTAATTGAAACTAAAAAAAGAGTTTCAGCAACTATGACTGCAGAAATAATAGAGTTTAAATAATAACTGAGATCGGTTTTTTAAAGCAGTAACTTTAATAAAAGTAATAACAAATAACCTAAATTTAATAATATGGATTTTATTATCGGACTTGTAATAATCGTTGTAATCGTTTTTTTAATAAGAGCATTTGGAGCGTGGATGCTTAGAATTGATGAAGTTATTACTAATCAAAAATTAATTTTAGAAGAATTAAAAAAAGCTAATTCAAAGAAACAAGTTGAATAAATAATTACAAAATTGATATAAAAAAGCCTTTAAAAGACTGAAATTTATTCAGTTTTTTAAAGGCTTTTTTCATTAAATTTATCTAAAAGTTTACCAACAAGTCTAGCCCTGATTGAAGTGGTATCCTTTTTGTTTTTCACAAAAAGATATAACGGAAAGCAGGAAATAGCTTCAAAAAAAAAAGAAGTTATCTAAAAAAAGATTTTTTGTCAATCTGAATTTATTTCAGATTCTTATGAAGATTGAACTTCAATAAGTTGAGATACTGAAACAAGTTCAGTATGACAAGATTTAACCTTTTTTAGATAACTTCTTTACTATTATAGTATAAATTGCTTTGTAAAAAAAAGACACTATCCTAAAATCTGTGTAAGTTAAAAACTAACAACCTATAAAATATTTTTGATATTTTACTAAAAAAAGAATCAATATAGAATTATTACATCCAATTTCCCCCAGTATTCCTCTATAATTAGCTGTTTTAAATTATATTTTTATTCCCTTAAATCATCGGTTCAAGAGAATACACCAACTATATAGGTATTTAAAATTCTTTTTTAAGCTATATTTAATTTATTATATACAGTATTAATACCATTTATTGCTTAGAACTTCGACTTCTTGTTTAGCTTTTTCCAAAATTTCTGTCGCTTTGTCTTGGTATTGTTGTAAGCCAAATGCTGTAATACTTTCTGATGGTATGCCCATAAATCCAAAACAGGTAGCAACTAACGGAGATCCAAAATTAACATTTTTTAATGGTTCACTATTAAAATCGCCTCCACTTGTCATTAGTAATACTGCTTGCTTATTCCCACACAACCCTTTAGGCCCTGTTGCTGTTTGTGTAAATGTTTTACCCGCACTAATTACGGTATCAAACCATGCTTTTACAGTAGCAGGAATTGAAAAATTATAAAGAGGACTTGCTAAAACAATAAAGTCGGCATCTAGTATTTGTTGTACTATTTTATCATTATGATACATTCTTTTTTGTTCATCTTCACTTAAATCTACACCACCAAAATTTCTTTTTACATATAGATTAAGGTTTTCTTCTAACAATAAATCAGGAGCTGTTTTAGCCAAATCTAAAACAGTAATTTTTGTTTTATCTTTATTTAATGCTGTAAAATGATCTACTAATATTTTAGTATTAGATCCTATTCTTGGTGTATAATTTACTATTAATGTGTTTTTCATCTTCTTATCTTTATTTATAACACAAAAATATATAATTTTGCTATACAATGTATATCGATATACAAAAGTATAGCAGTATACTTTAGTATACCAATAATCTATTTTAAGAGTATTATGAATTTAGAAAACAAACATAAAGAGATACACACACATCAAGAATGTAAGACTTTTATTCTTCCGGTGCGTGATGTCCTTGAACTGATAGGCGGAAAATGGAGATTGCCTATAATTATTGCACTTTCATTTCAAAACCACCGATTTAAAGAGTTAGAGCGTCAAATAGTAGGAATTACTCCTAGAATGTTATCTAAAGAATTAAAGGATTTAGAAGTAAATGGATTGGTAAATAGAACTGTTTTTGATACAATGCCAGTATCTGTAGAGTATAGCCTTACCGATTACGGAAAATCTTTAGATAAAGTAATAGAAACTATAAGAGATTGGGGTGTAAAACACAGAACAAAAATAATAACAGACGAAACTAGTTAAAATTAGTAGAAAGAAAAACTTTCAAGTATAGGTCTAGAAATAATTAAGCTTTTTATTGATAACCAAGGCTGACAAACAAATCTATCCCTGATTGAAGCAATTTTTTGAACTCTTTTTTATTCCTTTTCAGTATAAAATAAGCAAGTATCTTTCGACTACGCTCAATATAAACTCCAAGCATTAAATAGCTTCAAAAAAAAAGAACGTCCTATATAATTAGAACGTTCTTTACTTATTTTTTTTAACAGATTGCTATGTAAACTTGCAATGACAAAAAGAATCTAATCTTCCGTTTCTGTTTCTACTTCTGTATCTGAATCCTCTTTACGTTCTTTAAACTTACGAGTTCCTTCATACAAATCGTACTTTACAAACTTACAGTTTAAATCTCCATTTTTAAGGGCAATTCTTTTAGAAGTCCTTAGTCCTACGCATTTTAAAGCATCTGTATCTGAAGTAATTAACCAAGCTGTAGAACCAGGATAATTATTTTTAAGTGTATCTCCTATTTTCTTATAAAACTCTTCTGTATCAATGTTTAAACGCTCACCATAAGGTGGATTAAATAAAATAGTAGTGTTACCAAAAACTTCTTTTGTTGAGTTAAAAAAGTTAACGTGGTGCACCCCTATAAAATCATCTAAATTGGCATTTGCAACATTGTCTTGTGCTTTTTGTACCGCAGAAGGCGCTTTATCAAACCCCATTATTTTAAAATGAGAAGAACGTATTTTCTTTAATAAGGATTCTTGAATGGTAAAATACAAATCTTCATCATAA
The DNA here is from genome assembly GCF_011378915.1 of Polaribacter sp. 20A6. Classification (NCBI taxonomy): domain Bacteria; kingdom Pseudomonadati; phylum Bacteroidota; class Flavobacteriia; order Flavobacteriales; family Flavobacteriaceae; genus Polaribacter; species Polaribacter sp. 20A6. The sequence continues at coordinate 362,013 of NZ_WTPZ01000001.1, read as the reverse complement.
TCTTTCCAATTCTCAAAAGCGAATAATTTTCTGTTGATGTTTGCCGGAATATTACAGGCAATCATAGCAGCTTCAATTAAAATGGTACCAGAACCACACATTGGGTCTATAAAGTTTTCCTCTCCAGTATAACCAGACAATAAAACCATACCTGCAGCCAAAACTTCGTTTATTGGCGCAATATTAGTCGCTGTTCTATACCCTCTTTTATGCAAAGAATCTCCGGATGAATCTAAAGAAACGGTTAACCAGTCTTTTTGAATGTGAATGTGAATTTTTAAATCTGGATAATCTAAATCTACATTTGGTCTTTTACTATATTTATGTCTAAAGTAATCTGCAATTGCATCTTTAGATTTTAAAGAGATATAATGTGAGTTAGACGTAAAATTCTTAGAATTTACGACAGCTCCTATTGCAAAGGTACCTTCAGTTTCTAAATAGTTTTCCCATTTAATTTTCTGAATTGCTTCATACAAATCTTCTTCATCGTAGATTTTACAAACTTTAATCGGTTTTAAAATTCTTACAGCTGTTCTTAAAGCAATATTTGCTTTGTACATAAAACCGCTATCCCCTCTAAAAGAAACCATTCTAACTCCCTCATTAACATCTTGTGCTCCTAGGTCTCTTAACTCTTTTGCCAAAACACCTTCTAAACCGAAAAGTGTTGTTGCTGTCATTTTAAAATCTTTGTTCATGCTCATAAAATTGACTGCAAAAATACTATTTATAAATAGCTTTTATACTAATTAAGAAATTCATTTTACAGAACGTAAGATTTGGTTACTTTTACAGACTGAAATGTCTATAATGGCAAAAGTCTAAGAATGGCCAATAGCAATGAAAGTAATTCGCTGGTTATTGCAAATTTTATAAAAATGAAAACAAAAGATTGGTTTACAGATTGGTTTAATACCCCTTACTATCACACACTTTACAAGGAACGAAATGACGATGAAGCGCAATTGTTTATGAAGAATATTACTTCTTTTTTAAGCTTGCCAAAAACAACGCATATTTTAGATTTACCATGTGGTAAAGGGCGTCATTCTGTGTTTTTAAACTCTTTAGGTTATACTGTTACTGGTGGTGATTTGGCAGAAAACAGTATTAATGCTGCAAAAGAATTTGAAAATAATACATTAAAATTTAATGTGCATGACATGCGCAAACCTTTTCATCATACGTATGATGCTATTTTTAACTTATTTACAAGTTTCGGGTATTTTAAAGACGATAAAGAGGATATTTTAATTCTAGAAAACATTAAAAACGGCCTGAACAAAGACGGATTTTTTGTATTCGACTTTTTAAATGCCGAAAAAGTAAAGCTGAATTTAGTAAAGAAGGAAATAAAAACTGTAGATAATATTACCTTTCACATTGAAAGAGAAATAAAAGATGGGTTTATCTTAAAGCATATTTCTTTCTTTGCTGATGGAGAAAACCACTCTTATACAGAACAAGTAAAGTATTTAGACCTTGCTAAAATGACCACATTTTTAGAAAAAGTAGGATTTACAATTACAAGCGTTTTTGGAAATTACAACTTAGATAACTTTGAAGCTAAAACTTCTGATCGATTAATTATTATTGCAAAATGAGTTATGTCTTATTATTAACAGCAGTTTTTATTGGTTCTTTACTGGTCTATATAATAAAACCAAGTAAAAAAGCTGTTCGTCTATTATTAGCTTTTAGTGGTGCCTATTTGTTATCTGTTACTATTCTACATTTACTGCCAGAAGTATATGCTGAAACTACAGAATATAAAAAAATAGGAATTTTTATATTAATCGGAATTATTATTCAGTCTGTATTAGAATCTTTTTCTAAAGGAGCAGAACACGGACATATTCATATTCATTCTGATGGTAAAGAGTTTCCAACCTTGTTATTTATAAGTTTGTCTTTACACGCCTTTTCCGAAGGTTTACCTATTCATCACGCAGGTGATAATTTGTTATGGGCAATTATAGTGCATAAAATACCAATTGCATTTGTTTTAACAACCTTTTTAATTCAGACAAAATACTCTAAAAAAATAACGTTTATTTTCTTGATTGTTTTTGCATTGATGAGTCCTCTTGGATTATTATTAGGTGATAAAATTCAATTTTTCACAACCTATGCAAAAGAAATAACAGCTATAATTATTGGTGTCTTTCTTCATATTTCTACCATTATTCTTTTTGAAGGATCGGAAAATCATAAATTTAATTTGAAAAAATTTATTGCCATTATTTTAGGAGTATTACTTACTATTTTTACTTTATAGAATTTTACTTCTTTTACAAAACAAAAAAGCACCTATTTCTAGGTGCTTTTTTGTTTTGTAATAAATATTCTACTAATAATTTTCTTTGTACTCTATAAGAACCTGTATTAATTAGCTACTTCATTTATAAATTTAATTCGCATTAATCTTAATTCCTCTTCATCATAATCACCATCAAATTCATCTAAAGACTCTTGTATATTATCAGAATCTGCTTCCATAAAATAATCATGAATTTCTTCTTGTTGATCTTCGTCTAGTAAATCATCTAAAGCATAATCAATGTTCAGCTTCGTTCCAGAAAAAATAATTCCTTCCATAGCCTTAATTAATTCTCCCATTTCAAGTCCTTTTGACTTTGCAATATCTTCTAAAGGTAATTTTTTATCCGTATTCTGAATAATAAAAAGCTTTAAGCCAGAATTTGTCCCTGTACTTTTTACTATTAAATCATCTGGTCTTAGAATTTCATTTTCTTCTACATAAGTAGCAATTAATTTTACAAAATCCTTTCCAAATTTTCTTGCTTTACCTTCTCCTACTCCATGAACTGTAGAAAGCTCCGCTAAGTTAATTGGGTATTTTAAAGCCATATCATCTAAAGATGGATCTTGAAAAACAGCAAATGGAGGCACTCCTTGTTTTGTTGCTACACTTTTACGTAAATCTTTTAATAGTTTTACTAACTTATCATCAGCAACACCTCCTGAAGATTTAGCATTTGTAATAATAGAGTTATCATCTTCTTCACTATAAGAATGATCTTCTGTCATCATAAAAGAAGTAGGATTCTTTATATAAGCATCTCCCTTTTCAGTTAATTTAACAACACCATATTGTTCTATTTCTTTCTTTATTAAGTTCACCACCAAAATCTGTCTGATTAGTGCCATCCAATAAAGTGCAGATTTATCTTTACCACTTCCAAAAAAGGGTTGTAAATGCGTTTTATGAGAAGTTAATAAAGCATTTTCTTTTCCTACTATTGTATTTACAATCTCTTTAGATTTATACTTTTGTAAGGTCTTTTTTACAACATTTAATAAAAGTTGAACGTCTTCTTTAGCTTCGTGTTTTTTCTTCGGATTTCTAGAGTTGTCATCCATATCTGCTCCATCTCCATGTTCAGCGTCGAATTCTTCGCCAAAATAATGCAACAAATATTTACGTCTGTTCATAGACGTTTCTGCATAACCAACCACTTCTTGCAATAATGCATGCCCAATTTCTTGCTCTGCAACGGGCTTGCTTGCCATAAATTTCTCTAACTTTTCTATATCTTTATACGCATAGAATGCTAAACAATATCCTTCTCCGTCATCACGACCCGCTCTACCTGTTTCTTGATAGTAACTTTCTAAACTTTTAGGAATGTCATGATGAATTACAAAACGCACATCTGGCTTGTCTATTCCCATACCAAATGCAATCGTAGCAACTACTACATCACAGTCTTCCATTAAAAACATATCTTGATGCTTTACTCTTGTTTTAGCATCTAAACCTGCATGATACGGAACTGCTTTAATTCCATTTACTTGTAAAATCTGAGCAACTTCTTCAACTTTTTTCCTGCTTAAGCAGTAGATAATTCCAGATTTACCCATTCTTTGTTTTACAAAGCGAATAATATCTTTTTCTACTTCCTTCGTTTTTGGTCTTACCTCATAAAATAAATTAGGTCTATTAAATGACGCTTTAAATCTATTCGCTTCCGGAATCCCTAAAGTTTTTAAAATATCTTCTTGTACTTTTTCTGTTGCAGTTGCCGTTAAACAAATAACAGGTACATTATCTATGGCCTTAATAATATGTTTTAGATTTCTATATTCAGGTCTAAAATCGTGTCCCCATTCAGAAATACAATGCGCTTCATCAATCGCTACAAAAGAAATCTTCTGAGTTCTTAAAAAAGTAACGTACTCTTCTTTTATCAAAGATTCCGGCGCTACATACAAAAGTTTTGTAATTCCGTTCGTAATATCTTCTTTAACTTGAGCTACTTCTGTCTTATTTAAAGATGAATTTAAAACATGTGCCACACCATTGTGTTCAGAAATACCTCTAATTGCATCTACTTGATTTTTCATTAAAGCAATTAATGGAGAAACTACGATAGCAGTTCCTTCTGTCATTAATGCAGGTAACTGATAACAAAGAGACTTTCCTCCACCTGTTGGCATTATTACAAAAGTATTGTTATTCTCAACAATACTTTTAATTACTTGCTCTTGTAAACCTTTAAATTTATTAAATCCAAAGAACTTTTTTAGAGGGGTATATAAATCCATTTTTATTAAATATTATTTTAACTTTAAAATCAACTCACAAACATACTATTATATTTGCTCTAATTATTATTTATAGTAAATTTGCTTGTTTCTTAATCTAAAGATATAACTTTTTTTTATTCTGATAAAACACCAAACATTTGAAAAAGACAAACACAATTATAAATACTGCCAGAGAAACTATTTTAACAGAAAGTAATGCTATTGCTAATTTAGCAAAATTAATTGATGCGGACTTTGAAGAGGCCGTTAATTTTATTTTAAATTCTAATGGAAGGGTTATTGTAACCGGAATTGGTAAAAGCGCAAACATTGCTGCTAAAATAGTTGCTACATTTAATTCTACAGGAACACCTGCTATTTTTATGCATGCTGCAGATGCTATTCATGGAGATTTAGGAAATGTACAACAAGACGATGTTGTTATATGTCTTTCTAAAAGCGGTAACACTCCAGAAATTAAAGTTTTAGTTCCATTGATAAAAAATTATGGAAATAAAATAGTAGCAATTACAGGAAATGTAGACTCCTATTTAGGCGAACATGCAGACTTTACATTAAATGCTTATGTAGAAAAAGAAGCGTGCCCAAATAACCTAGCACCAACAACAAGTACAACTGCACAATTAGTTTTGGGTGATGCACTAGCTGTTTGTTTACTAGATTTACGTGGTTTTACAAGTAAAGATTTTGCAAAATACCATCCTGGAGGCGCTTTAGGTAAGCGTTTGTACTTAAGAGTATCTGATTTGGTAGAGAAAAACCAAGTTCCTGTTGTTAACGAAACAGATAGTATTGCTAAAGTTATTGTAGAAATTTCTGAAAAAAGATTAGGGGTTACTGCTGTTTTAAATAAAGAAAAATTAACCGGTATTATTACCGATGGAGATATTAGAAGAATGCTTTCTAAATCTACACAAATTTCTCAAATTACAGCAAAAGATATAATGGGTAAAAACCCAAAAACTATTTTAGAAGATGCAATGGCGGTAGATGCATTAACTTTAATGGAAAAAAACAGCATTACACAAATGTTAGTTGTAGATCATAAAAACAAATATGTTGGTGTCGTACATTTACATGATTTAATTAAAGAAGGTATTTTTTAATGGCAGAGCAACAAAAAGAAATGTCCTTTTTAGGTCATTTAGAAGAATTAAGATGGCACTTGGTAAGAAGTGCTGCCGCAATATTTATCATAGCAATTGTATTATTTGTGTTTCAAAAAGAAGTGTATGAAAACTTCTTATTAGCACACAGAAAATCCGATTTTATAACCTATCAACTATTTTGTGATTTTTTCACTTTTTTTAAGTTGGATAGTAGCTTTTGTAATGTTGTTTTTAAAGATAACTTAATAAGTTTAAAGCCCACCCAACAATTAATGAATTCTATTTGGTCTTCATTTATATTGGGTATTATACTAGCTTTCCCATATTTATTATGGGAAATTTGGCGTTTTGTTGCACCTGGATTAACAAAAAAGGAAGTAAATAAGTCTAGAGGATTTATTTTTATAGCTTCTTTTTTATTTTTCTGTGGTATCGCATTTAGCTTTTATGTAATTGCACCTATTTCTATACACTTTTTGTATAATTATCAAATTACAGATTTAATTCAGAATAACTTTACAATGGACTCTCATATAGGTTTAGTGACCAATATGTTATTAGGTGTTTCTATTTTATTTGAATTACCTGTTTTAGTTTACTTTTTAACCAAAATTGGTTTGGTAACACCAGAGTTTTTAAGAAAATATAGAAAACATGCTTTAGTAGTTGTATTAATTTTAGCAGCTATTATTACACCACCAGATGTTGCTAGTCAAGTAATTGTAGCCATTCCAATTCTTATTTTATATGAAGTAAGTATTAGAGTTTCTAAAATAGTAATAAAAAAACAAAATAAAGATGCACGAAAAGGTACAGGAGTTTAATGACTATCGTCAGAAAATGAACGATAAAATTTTAGATTCTGACAATAAAGTTATAAAAAGGATATTCAATTTAGACACAAATACCTTTAAAGAAGGTCATTTACCAGTTAAAACAAAAGAGCTTTTAGGTTTAGTGGCTTCTGCGGTTTTACGTTGTGATGATTGTGTTCAATACCATTTAGAAGCTGCTATGAAAAATGGAGTTACTAAAGAAGAAATGATGGAAACGATGTCTATTGCTACCTTGGTTGGTGGTACTATTGTTATTCCGCATTTAAGAAGAGCTGTTGAGTATTGGGAAATGCTTCATGAAAAGGTTTAATTGTTGAATTGTTTAAACGTGTAATTGTTAAATCTTTATAATTATATTAAGATTTTAATACTTTACAATTATTACTTTTACAAACAACAACAATTACACAATTAAACGTTTACACAATAATACATTGTAAAGAAATATGATTTTAAGAGCAGAAAATATAGAGAAGATCTACGGAAGTAGAAAAGTTGTTACCGGAATCTCTTTAGAGGTAAAACAAGGTGAAATTATCGGACTTTTAGGTCCTAATGGAGCTGGAAAAACAACTTCTTTTTATATGATTGTTGGGATGATAAAACCAAATTCTGGTAAAATTTTCTTAAATGATGAAGAAATTACCGAAGATGCCATGTATAAACGTGCTCAAAAAGGGATTGGTTATCTAGCACAAGAAGCTTCTATTTTTAGAAAATTGTCTGTTGAAGAAAATATTATGTCTGTTTTACAATTTACAGATTTATCAAAAAAAGAACAAAAAGAAAAATTAGAGTCTTTAATTGAAGAGTTTAATATTGGCCATGTTCGTAAAAACAGAGGAGACTTATTGTCTGGTGGAGAAAGACGTAGAACAGAAATTGCACGTTGCTTAGCCTCTGATCCAAATTTTATTTTATTAGATGAACCTTTTGCTGGTGTAGACCCTATTGCTGTAGAAGATATACAAAGTATTGTAGCTCATTTAAAAGACAGAAACATCGGTATTTTAATTACAGATCATGATGTACAAGCTACTTTAGCCATTACAGACAAAACCTATTTAATGTACCAAGGAAGTATTCTAAAAAGCGGAACTCCAGAAGAATTAGCTGCAGATGAAATGGTTAGAAAAGTATATTTAGGTAAAGATTTCGAATTGAAAAAGAAGAAGATATTTTAAGCTACTTTTTTTATAATTACTAATATTAGCCCTTTCAGTTTTAAAATTGAAAGGGCTTTTTTTATATAAAAATCAATCAGGAACTATTAGACCACTAAAATAGGTTTGACCGCACTCAACTACACATATTAATTGTTTTAAACTATAATCCTTGCAGTTAAATACTTACCTATTAATTTAAAAATCTTATTTTATTTTTCACAGACGCTTTTTGTAAGTCTAACAGATTTAAACTGTTTCTTTTTTTCTAAAATTACTAATAATAGATAAAGTTACATAAAGTATAATTATTAAAGGAATTGAAATATACTGTAAGAAGATAATCATTAATAAAGAAACTAATAAAAACAAATATTTCACCAAATTACTCTTAACAGAATACTCTTTAAACTTTAAAGAAAATAAAGGCAACTCTGCATTCATTAAATAGGTTAATAATAAAGTAATTGCAATTAAAAAATAATTATTTCCTATTAAATTTTGAGCAAATTCTACTGTAGAATATTCTTGAATTAAAGGCAAAGAAATGATAAACAAACTCATTGCAGGCGTTGGTAAACCTATAAAGGAATCTGATTGTCTCGTATCAATATTAAATTTAGCCAATCTATAACAAGCTCCTAAAGTTAATAGTAAACCTACAAAAGGCAAATAATTGAATTCGTTAAAATCATATAAACCAGAAGTGTTTTCTATTAATAGTTTGTAAACAATAATTCCTGGTACAACACCACTTGTAACCATATCTGCCAAAGAATCTAGTTGTTTCCCTAACTCTCCAGAAACATTTAACAATCGAGCGGCAAAACCATCAAAAAAATCAAATAGAATACCTAAAAGAACAAATAAACCAGCAAAAACAAAATCTCCTTCCACAGCAAAAATTGTTGCAATTGTTCCACAAAAAAGATTACCAAGCGTTATTAAATTAGGAATGTGTTTTTTTAAATTCATTTTAAGGTTTTATTTAAAGGCTAAAATAAGAAAATCGATTTTATTGGTTTTCATAATCCTTAAAATTTTGCAATATTTGTACTAATATTTAAGAACTTGCCACGAATTCACCAATAAAATCAAAATGAACGCTTGTAACATCTCATTATTTTTGATTTTAAACTTTACAAACAGAAAAAATGCCTTTATTAACCTCAGACTTCACTCCTACCTTCCTTTTTAAAAGTGGTCATTTAAATACTATTTATAGATCTGTTTTCTCAAAAGAATCCTGTAACTATAAAAGAAAAAGAATTTCTACATGGGATAAAGATTTTATTGATTTAGACTTTTCTCTAGTTGGTTCCAAAACCTTAGTTTTATTAATTCATGGCTTAGAAGGAAGTTCTCAATCTAAATACATCGTATCTACAACGAAACACTTAAACCAAAAAGGGTTAGATACTGTGTGTTTTAATTTAAGAGGTTGTTCTGGCGATGATAATTTGCTTTTAGGTACATATCACAGTGGAAAAACAGAAGATGTAGATTTTGTTATAAAGCATCTTCTAGACAATTATAATTATGACAATATTATACTAGTTGGTTTTAGTTTAGGAGGTAATTTAACCTTAAAATATATAGGAGAGCAATCAGAAAATATATCACCTAAAATAAAGGGCGGAATTGCAATTTCTGTTCCTATTGATATTGCTTCGGGAGAATATGAATTAGAGAAATTAAAGAACAAAATCTATTTAGAGCGTTTTTTAAAAAGTATGAAGACTAAAATTTTAGATAAGGCTGCAAAGTTTCCTGAATTTAATTTAGATAAAGATCAACTAGCAAAAGCTACCCGATTTAAACATTTAGAAAGTCTATATACAGTTCCTGTTTTTGGTTTTGAGAGTCCAGAAGATTATTGGGAAAAAGCAAGTGCAAAACCATACTTATCAAAAATAGAAACACCAACTTTACTGATCAACTCTAAAGATGATACTTTTTTGTCCGATAAATGTTTCCCTATCGATGAAGCAAAAAATTCTAAAAATTTCTTCTTTGAAACTACAACTTATGGGGGGCATTGTGGGTTTATCTCTTCTTTTTACAACGCTAAAAACAACTGGTTAGAACTTAGAATTGAAAGATTTATCAGGCAAAATATTCAGATAAATCTATTATAAACAATATCTTTAAAAAACTACTGTTATTTTAGTATGTTTTTAGATATTTGTTACTGATAATTTTCATCCTTTGAAACAAAAAATATTATTTTTTATACTACTTAGTCCACTTCTTTTATCTGCACAAGCATTTAGAAGTTACTCTAATGAATTTTTAACTATAGGAGTTGATGCTGCTGGACTAGGAATGAGCAAAAGTGTTGTTGCTACAACCAATGATGTCAACTCGATCTATTGGAATCCTGCGGGATTAGTAGGTATAGAGGACTATCAAGGATCGTTAATGCACGCCTCTTACTTTGCAGGAATAGCCAATTACAACCATGCAAGTTTTGCAATGCCAATAGACAAAGAAAGTGCGGTTGGAATTTCTATAATACGTTTTGGTGTAGATGATATTTTAAATACTACAGAATTAATTGACAGTGATGGAAACATCGATTATAATAGAATTCAACTTTTTTCTTCAGTAGATTATGCTTTTAACTTTGCGTATGCTAGAAATTTAATTTTTAAGGATGTTAAATTTGGTGTAAATGCTAAAATTGTTAGAAGAATTATTGGGGATTTTGCTTCATCATATGGTTTTGGCTTTGATGCAGGAATTCAGTTTGAACGCAATTCTTGGAAGTTTGGCTTGATGGCTAGAGACATTACCACCACTTTTAATAGTTGGGCGATTAATGAAGATGAATTTAACAAGATTAAAGACGCCATTCCTGGGCAAAATCAAGATTTACCAGAAACAACAGAAATCACCAAACCAAAATTACAATTAGGAGTAGCTAAAAGCTGGAGAATAGGCCGTATGTTTAATCTTCTTTCGGAAGCAAATGCAAATATGCGTTTTACCAAAACCAACGATATATTTTCTTCTGATGTAGTAAGTATAGACCCAGCAATGGGTTTTCAGTTAGATTATGATGAATTAGTTTTCTTAAGAGCTGGTGTTGGTAATTTTCAATACATCACAGAATTCGACAATTCAAAATCGCTTTCTATGCAACCCAATTTTGGTGTTGGTTTTAAATACAATGGCATAAAAATAGATTATGCTTTAACAAACATCGGTAGTGTTGGTAACGCATTGTATTCAAATATTTTTTCAATTACTATAGATTATAGTTTTTTTAGACCTTAATTTTTATGAACAAAAAGTACTTTCTCTTACTATTTTTACTTTCCATATTTTCACCCTTAAAAGCACAACTACAACTTTCTGAATATGCAGAAGTTAGTATTGTTACTGCAGGACCAGGAGAAGAATTATATGAAGCTTTTGGACATTCTGCTATTAGAATTAAAGATCCCGTTTTAAAATTAGATTTAATTTACAATTACGGAATGTTTGATTTTAATCAGCCTAACTTTTATACAAACTTTGCAAAAGGAAATATGATTTATAGCTTAGCTCGCTATGATTTTAAATACTTTATAGCTAGTTACAGAAGAGACAAACGTTGGTTAAAAGAACAAGTATTAAATTTAACTACGCAAGAAAAGCAACGCTATTTTAAATTCTTAGAAAAAAATGCTTTGCCAAAAAACAGCAACTATCAATACGATCCTTATTTTGATAATTGCGCTACCAAATTAAGAGATATTACCAAAACCATTTTAGGTGATAAAGTTGTTTTTGATGATAACAACCTAGAAAAAAACCTCACATTCAGACAATTAACAAACAATGAAATTCCTTGGAATTCTTGGGGAACTTTTGGATTAAATTTAATAGCAGGTACAAAACTAGATGAGCAAGCAACTTTTGAACAATATATGTATTTACCAGACTATGTATATAGTTCTTTTAAAAGTGCTACCGTTTTTATTAAAAATCAACCACAAGAACTGATAAAGAATGAAATTGTACTTCTAAAATTTAAAGAAAAAGAAGCTAAGATTTCAATTTTTAATCCTTTTTTAATCTTTAGTCTTATAGCTCTATTAGGTATTTACATTACATATAAAGACTTTAAAAACAATAAAAGAACCAAATCTTTAGATTTTACCTTATTCTTTGTAACAGGTCTTATCGGTTGTGCATTGTTTTTTCTTTGGTTTTTCTCAACACACTCCACAGCTCCAAATAATTTTAACTTATTATGGGCATTTGCTCCTAATGTAGTAGTTGCTTTTCTATTATTGAAAACTCATCAACCAAAATGGTTGAAAAGATACATGCAATTATTACTATTATTTCTAGTAATAATCCCTGTTCTATGGATTGTAGAAATTCAGGTGTTCCCTGTAGTTATAATCCCTTTATTAGTATTACTTGTAGTAAGGTATTACTATTTATCAAAAAAAATTATTGCCCTTTAAAATATAAGACCGTAGTAAATGTCTTTATAAAAATCTTAAAATCTAGAAAAGCACTACGCTCTTTAATATAATACAAATCGTAGCGCAATTTAGTTTCTTGCTCTTCTATAGTATTTGCATACGGATAATTTACTTGAGCCCAACCTGTTAAACCAGGTCTAATAACGTGCCTAATTGTATAAAATGGTATCTTATCTTCTAAATCTTTTACAAACTCTGGCCTTTCTGGTCTAGGACCAATTAAACTCATATCTCCTTTTATAATATTAAAAAACTGAGGCATTTCGTCTAATCTAGTTCGTCTTAAAAAATTTCCAAAAGTAGTAATTCTAGTATCATTTTTTTTAGCCCAAACAGCTACACCTTTTTCGGCATCTCTAACCATAGACCTCAACTTAAAAATTCTAAAAGGTTTACCATTTTTTCCGACTCTTAATTGTGTATAAAATAAAGGACCTCTGTTTGCGATAATATTACCAATAAAAATTAACGGAATAACACATAAAAAACCTATTGCTCCTACTAATGAAAGTAATATATCTACAATTCTTAAACCAAAAAGATAGAAATTATTAGAATTATTCTTACTAAAATTGATGTGTCTATAAAAATTATGATCTAAATATTCTCTAGGAATTCTAACATTTACATTTTCATAAAAAGTTTCATAACTCACAATATTTACGCCTTTCTCAAATAACAAAATAAGCTCTTTGTTTAGACGATTTACTACTTCGTCAGAAAGATCTCTTTTTGATACAATAACCTCTGAAATTACATTATTTTCCAAAATTGAGGATATAGTAGTTTTAGAAATATCCATATAACTATCAATCCCTTCTAACTTTTTATCTGACAAATAAGCATGCACATGATGAAAAGAATCACTATTAACTTGAGTCAATAATTTTTTAATTCTTTCTGAATTACCAATAAAAATGACTGACTTAAAATACTTTGGAGAAAATATTAAAGATATATAGATGAATCTCCAAAGTAAAAGTGGAATAAAAGAAATTAAGAAAAAATAGACTATTTGTAATCTATTCTGTGGTAATTCTGGTGCAAAATAAGGCGTAAAAACATAAAAAATAGTTGTGGTAAAGACTGTAAGCACAGTTGCTCTAACAGTTAAATACCTATTATTAGAAACATTTAAGCCGTAGAGCTGAAAAATTTGACCAAAAATTAGAAAATAAAACATCAATAATAGCAACCAATTAAGAATGGCATTGCTTTTAAATTTTATGTATGTAAAATTGATAAATAATGAAGCTAAATATAAATTAAAAAGAAGAATAATAACATCTATTATTCTTAAGAAAAGCTTTCTTTCCGATACATTAAAGTAAGATATTTTTGTAGCCAAACGATATTATTTTATATAACTCATTTAAATTAATTCAACTAAACACCTAATTGAAATAAATATTAAAAAAAATTGTGGGAGATGATGACAAATTTATAAAAAGAATACTAATTTATAAGTGCTTTAAAGTTATTTATAAAAAATAATGTACTCTGTTCCCTTCCTTTGTTATTTACATGAATTCTATCATAAAAAAATTGGTCTTTATTCTCCAAAACAGCAGAATGATTTATAACAAAATCACCCAACATACTATTAAAAGTATACTTTTCTGATTGATAAGGAGCAATATAAATTATTAATTCGCAATTATTCTCATTTAAATAATTTTTAATCTCTTTAATTATTGGATTTGTAATTTCTGTATGTATTTCTTTTATTTTAGAAATACTTTTTTCTTTTTCATGACCAGAAGACGGATAAGAATAGTTACCATAAGCATCAAATTTATTTCTAAACTGAGGTTTTAAAGCACTTAATGCTGCCGGAAGCAACAACTCTAAATTATAGTAAGAATATGCGAAAAACGGATTGAAATTAGCATTAGTTAATATATTTAAAGTGCTATTTTCATATTTCTTAAAATGGTTTTTTATATAATTTCTATTTACAAAAGGTGCAAATCGATAATCATTGCTACCTAATTTTGATGGTGTATTTAAAAAGTGATTCGCATCTAAAACCAATATCAAATACTTTGCTTTAAAATTAGATTCAAAGAAATGTTGAACCATTAAAAACTGAGTTTTTAAATCGGTATCATCCATAGATAGGTTAACACCATTTGTCTTTAGTTTTTCATCAATTAAACTTGTATTAATAGTCGTTAACCCTCTACTAGAACCAACTACAAAATAATCTAATTTTTTATCTGGATTAAATCCGTTTACTAAAAATGCACTTTTGTAAAAACTAGATTTTCTTAAAAAATAACTAGCAGAAAAACCAATTATATTTCCTAAAAGTAAAGCTAAGGCCGAAAAGTAAATTATTTTTTTTATAAATTTCTTCATCTTTTAAAATTGAAAATAGATAAAATCTGCATGATTTTTTATAGCTCCCAAAAAAGCCGTTAGTAAACATAATAGAATTAAAAAATAAGAATTAAAATAGGTTTCAACTCTTCCTTTTTTATCATTATAAAACTCAGTTGCTATTAAAAAGAAAATACTACAAAACGTAATTCCAGTAATAATTAAGTATTTACTTGTTGAAGCATAAAAATCGCCTCCGGTAGAGAAAGTAATTATTCTTGAAATATAATTAAAAGCATCTGTAATTGTTAGAGATCTAAATACAATCCAAGAAAACATTACTAAAATAAAAGTACTAACAATTTTAAAACCATTTACAATAGCGTTAGATTTCTTAACCTCTGTTTTTCTCTTCTTTATTGCAATAAAAAGTGGAATATATAAAACAGCATGCATAAATCCCCAAAAAATAAAGGTCCAATTTGCACCATGCCAAAACCCACTAACTATAAATACAACACCTACATTTCTTATCGATTTAAGTAACGTTCCCTTACTTCCGCCTAGCGGAATATATACATAATCTCTAAACCAAGTAGAAAGAGAAATATGCCAACGTTTCCAAAATTCACCAATATTTTTTGATAAATAAGGAAACTTAAAATTGGTCATTAAATCGATATTAAAAAGTCGGGCTGTACCAATTGCAATATCTGAGTACCCAGAAAAGTCTCCATATATTTGAAAGGAGAAAAGGAATGCTCCTATTAAAAGAGATTCAAAAGATTGATTTTCATAATTATTAAAAATTCCATTTACTATAATTGAAGCATTATCTGCAATTACTATTTTTTTGAAAAAACCCCAAACAATTAATTGTACACCAGAAACTGCTTTATCATAAGAGAATATTCTTTTCTTATAAAACTGGGGTAGTAAATTAGTCGCTCTTTCTATTGGTCCTGCAACTAATTGCGGGAAAAAGCTAACAAATGATGAAAATGCTAAAAAATTAGGTGTTGGTTCCAACTTTTTTCTATAAACATCTATTGAATAACTTAAGGTTTGAAATGTATAAAAACTAATACCAACCGGTAAAATAATGTTTAATCTATCTGCTGAAATAGAACTTCCAAAAAAAGTAAAAGCAGCTGTAAAACTATCTAAAAAGAAATTATAATATTTAAAAAAACCAAGCAAGCCTAAATTAATTACAATGCTAATTGTTATTAATAATTTCCGCTTAGAGACGTTACTTATTTCTCCAAGTTTTTTACCAATCAAAAAATCGACAATAGAACTAAAAAGGATTAAAATAAGAAAACGCCAATCCCAAAAACCATAAAAAACATAACTAGCTATTAAAATAACTGCATTTTGTTGTACCGCTTTTTTTGAAAAAACAAACCAGTATAAAATGAAAACGATGGGCAAAAAGACCGCAAAATCTACAGAGTTAAAGAGCATCTTTTAGTTTGAGTTTATAAAATTTTGAAGTTCAATCATCTGTTTTTCTAAATTAAACTCTTTTAAATGAGCATATATCGAATTTTTAGAATGGACTATATAGGTTGTATTATCCATATTGTTTAGGTTAGAAATATTTTCACTTAAAGCATCAAAATCATTTGGCTCAGAAAATAATCCCACCTTTTGTGCTTGTATAATTTTTTCTGCTTCACCAGATCCAATATATAAAATAGGAACTCCTAATTGCATTAATTCAAAAATTTTAGAAGGTACGGCTCCGTAAATTTTATTTTTTAAAGGAACAAAACCAATATCGTATTTCCTTATTTCATCTTTAATTTCTTTTGCAGATTTTATTCCATGAAAATAAATATTATTCTCAGGGTTTTTCGATAATTCTATAATTTGATCTTCTTCCATTCCTGCACCATAAATATGTAATTCTGCACCAATTTCTTTAAAATCAATTTGATTACAAATATTTAAAATCCCCTGTGCATAGCCTAATAAACCTGCATAAACAATTTTTAAATTCCCTTTACTTTTTTCTTTAGTAACATACTCTCTATAGTTAGGCACATTTCTATAAATTAAAAACTGTTTATCTACAACTCCTTTTATATGTGATATTATTTCTTCTGATTGTCCTATAATCTTATCAGCCAGTTTATAATTTAGCTTTTCTATTTTTTCTAAGAAACTATAAAAAAAACCTTTTTTTATAACCTCTAATTCTAATGCCGATAATGGCCAAATATCAGAAACATTTAAAATATTCTTACATCTTAAAACCTTTGTTAATACTAAACCAGAAAGTGCTACTAATAGTGGTGGAGATTGAATGATAAAAACATCTGGTTTCTTTCTTAAAAAACTAAAAACAGAAAACCAAAAAGACAATGCAAAAGACAACATACTGAATAAACGGATAATTGCATTTTTAGATGTAGAAGGAAAAATCCAATATCTTTTTACTATAATTTCATCTATTTCTTCTTCAATAAAAAATTTCCCACTATACTTTTCAAATATTTTACCTTTTGGGTAATTGGGTAGCGGACATATAACAGTTACTTTATTGCCTTTATCTTTTAAGCCTTCTGCCAAATTTTTTATCCTATTTGCAGCAGCGCCCATTTCTGGGGGATAATAATTAGAAATAATTACAATATTTTTACTCACAGTTATAACTTAATTATTTAATATTATTATTTTTTAAAAGCCTAGACTCTACAATTTGTGGTTTTCCTGATTTTGATGCAGCTATAAATTGCACTTCTGTATAATGAATTTTAAAATCATCGTCTAAAATATACTTTTGCAACTCATTAGTTACATTTTCTAAAACACCTTTATTGAATCCAGTATCTTTAATGTATTCAATATTTATTTCTCCTTTTTTCTCTTGAATAACTTTGAATTGTTTAATCTCTGGAACATACTCAAAAATACCTGTAAATGAATGAACTGTCAGTTTTTTATTTTGAGATAAAAGAATAACATCCGTATCTCTACCAACAATTTTTTCTAATAAAGGATATTTAAACTCCCTGTTCTTTGGGTATTTTTCTTTTGGTAATTTAATTGCTAAATCACCTATTTTATAACGAATTAACGGCATTGAATAACCATCTAAACGTGTTACAACCACATGACCTAATTCTCCATCTTGCAAAGGCCTATTATCATCATCTAAAATTTCTAAATACACATGTGGAGTCATGATATACTTATATTCTAAATCTTTTTCACTAGCAATTAAAAAACCTTCATTACAACCATATGTATCATATACTTTTGTTGTAAAAGCTTTTTCTATATTTTTTTTATAATGACTAAACATTTTATCTCCAAAACTTATGGCTCCTTTAAAATGTACCTTATAATTATGCTCTAAGGCATATTCTGCAATAATATTTAAAGAAGATGCATAACCTGCTAAATAATAATTTTTAGTATTATTTATTTCTTTAAAAAGGGATGCCAATTGTTCTTCTGTTAATGAAAAAGCCGTGATATATTTTGTTTTAAACAATCCATCTTTAATAGTTTTTAAAACACCTCTATTAGGTGACATACCTGTTTGTACAACAGTGTTTCCTAATTTATAACCACTCCACTCCCACCAATGAGACAAAATAGCTCTAATATTTGACTGCTCTTCTTTATTCATAAAAACAGTGCTTTGTATACCAGAAGAGCCACTACTCGAATATGTAATTAAATCTGTTTTTGTTACTTTTCTAGAAAGTAAATTATCTGCGTTTGTTCTTATGTCATTTTTAGTTAAAATAGGGAAACTTTCTAACCATTTATAAGGGTCGTTTCCTTCTAATTGAATTGATTTATATTTAGAAACATTATTTACGGTGTGTTCTAAAATATTTTTTAAATTCTTTTTCTGAAGATCTTCTAATTCACGTTCCGATAAAGTATCTACTTCCCGCCAATACTTTAATTGCTTTAGATAAGATGATTTATTTATGAAATCTCCAATCGGTAAAAAAACATTTTCAATTAATTTGTTATAAATCATTTTAAAATTTTAAACCATTTATACTTTATAACTTCCCAATCAAAAGTTTCTGCCTTTTCTCTTGCTCTCTTAGATAATGTCGGGTGCTCCACTTTAACTACATCTATAATAGCATTGGTCATTGCCGTTACGTTTTCTTTTTCAACTAACAAACCATCAATTTTATCATCAATCAAATAAGGCATACCACCAACATTAGTACTTACAACAGTTAAACCTAAAGCCATTGCTTCAATTACACTTATTGGTGTATTATCAAAATTAGTCGTATTTATAAATATGTCATATTCTGTTGATTTCTTATGCCAATCTTCTTTTGTTAAAACTCCAGTGAGTTCAACAGAACTCTCTATATTATACTCTTTTATTAACTCTAATGTTTTCTGATGAGAGTCATCTAAAAAAGGACCGATCATGCATAATACTGCATTCGGATATTCTTTTTTTAACTCTAAAAGAACCTCTATAGCTAATGTAGGATTGTAAAGGTGTTTAAATGATCTTACCCATAATAATTTAGGTTGAATATTAGTTCTATTGTTGTAATTATAATCCTTTAAAGAAATTATATTAGGAATAAATTCAGTTTTAAAGTTCTCAATATTAAATGCTACTTTTAAATAATTTGAAGGTGCTACGTTTTTATATGAATTTTTAAATATTGTTTTGGACAATTTAGGACTTGAACTTAATCTCTTAGGTAAGTTCCCACCATGTAAGATTGGAATATATTTAATATTATAAATTCGTGCCAATTGTGAAGTAAATAAAGCAAAATAAAAATTTGTTGTACTATACGTATCTATAAGAATATAGGTCACTTTATTTCTATTTTTAAAGACAGCAAAACACATATCAATTAATCGAATCAGTTTATTAGTTTTAGAAGAAGATTTGACCAAAGAATATCCTTCAGATTCTAATAAAGAAGAAAGCAAAGTCATTGTTGTCTGATACTTTGTTTTTTTTGATAAATTATTTCCTATGTAGAGAATTCTCTTATTCTTCATCTATCAAATCATTTTCTATATCTGTAATTCTTATCAGACTTAAAGCATAAATAAAACCTGGTAATGCCACTCTCATTGCTGAATGGTTAATTGTTAAAAACCACATCATATAAAATGCAATTATAAATCCTTTTTGAAAATTATTCGCTTTAAAAAAATTAATGAGCGGAACAATTAACAATAATAGCAGTAAAACAAAACCTATAAAACCATGCTCTTCTACCAACCTACCAACTTCATTATGTGAAGCTGCTGTTATAGTCTCATTAGATTTCATTCTTTCATATTTACCATTACCTACACCAATTCCCAATGGGTTTTCAAAGAAATTATTAAATTGAAATGCTATTAAATCTCCCCTACCTGTAGAAATATCTTTCTTTTGTATTCCTGCCGCATTTTTACCGGTGTATCGATTATCTAACATTCCCCCTGTTATATTAGAAGTATAAACCCAGATAGCAATTAGAAAAAAACCAAGAATTAGCACATACTTAAAAATTACTTGGAAACTCATTTTTTTATATAAAATGAAAAAAAATGCAAAAAGAATTAAGGCAATGGCTGCTGTAAAAATCCCTCCTCTAGAAAAAGTTAACAAACCTCTATAAATAAAGTAAATTAAAAAAAAAGCATCTAAATAAATATAGCCCGTTAATTTTTCTTTCAATAGTAAAAAAACAGCAATAATAAGAATCCCAAGACCAACTGCTGTAGCCACTTGGTTAGGCCCAAATCCACCTGATGTTTCTGACATTGCAGCACCACCAAAAAGAATTTCTTTTAAATCTGGAGTTCTAAAATACATATACGTAATCATTGAAAACAATGGTAACAACATAAAGAACAACGCATCTAATAGTTTTTGTTTACTTATAGGTCTATAATAAAAATACATAGCACAAATTCCTAAAACCACAGGACCACTTAAGTTAAACACAATATTTGTACGTAATGACTCTCCTTCCGGAACTTGTGTAAAGACAATACCCAGTAATAATAATAAAATATAAAAAAGATAGTGTACAGAAAATCGTTGTTTAAAAGGCCCAAAAATGATACCTAAAACTAAAAATAACATTACTCCATATTTTCCCGTTTCATAAAGAAAAACACCTTTAATCATTCTTAAAAATATTTCTCCTCCCGCCATGTAAGAAGCAAACAAAAAAGCTTCTTCATTTCTATTATTTGAACTAACAATAACTACTAAAGGAATAATAAGACATATTAATCCATAAAATTTAGGGAACAATGGAAGAGTACCTAAATACCCAATAAGAATATGGATACATATAACTTTAAGTTTATTATTTAATATATATTGAATCAAATTATAAGGTGTATATATTTTTTAATTGAATTATAAAACTCTCTTGTGAATATTTATTTTGAACATTTTTAAAGTGCATATTTCCAAAAGAACTTCTTTTATCTGCTGAAAGTACATACTCTTCTAGCGCTTTTGCCAGCGCAATACTATTTTCTTTTTCTACAACAATTCCAGATTTACCATTTTCTATTACTTTACTGCATTCACCAACATTAGTAACAACTACCGGTAGTTTTGCCAATCCATATTCTAATAAAGTAACAGGTAAACCTTCTGAATTTGAAGATAAAGCTCCAATTGTTGCTTGATTAAGGACATGTTCTATATCTAGACATAGATCATAAAAATAAACAGATTCATCTAACTTATTTACAGAAATAAATTGTTTTAACTTTTTTGAATAATTATCATTAAAGTCTTTACCAATAAAGTGCAAGGTCCAATCAGGATACTTAATATATACGCTATTAAATGCTTCTAAAAGATTCAAATGATTTTTCACCTCTCTTAAAGATGCTAAAATTACAATTCTTTTATTATCTTTTCCTTTTAATTTTGTTGTTTTACTTTTATTTATAAATTGAGGGAAATTATCTAACTTTATTGATTTCTTGTGTTTTAATTGATTAATAGCCCAAAGATTAAGCTCTTCGTTTACATTAATAATTCCATCAAAAAAAGTGCTAATAAATTTTATTACAAAAAACTTAAATCCTTTTAAATTAACATAATTTCCTGTATGATTATGCCAAATAATCTTCACTTTAGGATAAATTATCTTTATGCAAAAAGCAAAAAAATAAGATGTAGTATGCGCATGAATAATACCTATATTATTCTTCTTTAAATATTTCTTAAATCTGAAAATAGCAGAGAAATCAACACTACTTTTCTTTTCTAAAAATAAGAAACCGATACTTTTATTTAAATTATCTTTTAATACTCCTTCTTTTCTTGTTGTACATAAATGTGAATTAATCCCTTCAGAACTTAAAGCATTTGCTATGTTAACAGCAAGAACTTCTGCCCCACCAGTATCCAAAGAATCTATCACTTGTATAACTCCTAAATTATCCATTTAAAAGTATTTTTTTATTTCTGATGAAAATTTTTCCAAAGTATATTGCTGAGACCACTTTTTAGCGTATAAAACTTGTTTTTGATACCTATTCTTATCATTAATATAATTTTCAATAACAGTCACTATTTCATTAGCTTTTACATCACTTTCTACAATAGTACCTCTAGTTCCATTTCCTAACATACTTTCTACACAAGAAACTTTAGATGAAATTGGTAAACATCCCCAAAACATTGCTTCCGCAACTACCTTAGGCCAACCTTCAGACTTTGATATGAAAATTAAAAAATGTGCTTTTTGAAATGCTTTTTTAACAACTTCTTTAGATTGATTTCCATGTAAAATAACGTTTTCGCTAAGATTATTTTGTTCAACATACTCTTTAACCTTTAAAAACTCTACACCATAACCATACATATCTAACTTTGCTGCAATATTTTTTGTTAAAAGTTTTTCTATAACTTTAACGCTTAATAATGGCTGTTTACCTGATGTAAAAGCACCGACAAATATAAAATTAATTTTAGAAGAAAAGTCTTTTTCAGGGACATCTATAATTTCCTTATTAACATAAGATGCTGTAAAAAAAGGAACAATATTTTTTGATTGATGTTCCCATTCGCCATATACCAAGACTTTGCAATTTTTAGTTAAAAAGGTGTTAGAAACAATCCATTTTTGAATTCGATAACTTACTGGTTGTTTACTTTTAGGATCCCAATTACCAGCATATTTAACCGTTTTAGGTTTAGATGGAAATAAAATTTGAACAAAACATCCTAATAGACCTACATTTCCTGGACATCTTAAATGTATATGATCTGCCCAAAAACAAGCTTTTATAATTTGAATTAAAATATATGGAATTTTAAATATAGAAAGAATTTTAGTTTTTAAAGACAATACATCAAAAACTGGTATCTCTTTTAAAGTAACATTGTTAAAATTGTAAACTACTTCTATTGCTGAAATTTCTTCTTTAGAAATAGGAGCAACAATTCTCGTTTCAGATACATTCTGTAACCATAAATTCATTTCACGAACATAAGGTTCGTAAGCATACCATTTTTGATTTTTACTTTTATGCACCGCATGTGTTATAATAGCAAACTTCATACTTTTAAAGGTTTATTAAAGAGTAAACTAATCCACCCTATTTTTCTACCTAGTGCTTCGGTAAATGCTTCCTTTTTCATATTTCCTTTTATGCAATTAGACAAACGTATTGTCATTAACAATAATACTGTAGCATTCCATTTTACTCTTGCTTCAAAAGATGGTTTCGGAAATTTTGTACGCCAAACATACCAACCATTTCTAACCACCATTTTTCCGTAAGTATACTTATTAGGTCTGCCTCCGTCTTCATGATAATGATATAAAGTAGCGGAAGTATTTACGTATAAATTATAGCTTCTAGAAACTCTTAAACAATATTCTAAATCTTCATACAAACCATAGCCTTCAAAATATTCTGAGAATTTAATGGTATCTACTACTTCTTTTTTAAAGGAAGAAACTCCTCCCATAAAATACTCTGCTTTATAGGTTTTATTATTTGGAGGTAAGCTCCCAACCGAAAACCCATTTGAAAACTCTGGCATTATACAAGGTGGTTGATCCGATAGTAACCCTAATCGTTTACGTAAAACATTTCTACTTCCTAAATCTCTAACATAACCATCAATTTCAAATTCTTTAAACGTTGGTTTTTCATCCTTTATTAAAGACCTCCATTTCACCTCATTTAAGATATACCCTCCAACTCCTCCAGCTTCTGGTTGTTCTTTATAAGTGGCAATTAAATTTTTAAAATAAGGTTTTTCTAAAATAATATCATCGTCTAAAAAACAAACAATATCTATATCTCTAGAAACTTTTGAAATCCCAAAATTACGTTGCTTTGTTAATCCTCTATTTGCTTTATCAACTTTAAAATAGACAAGATTTTTAAACGTATTTTGCTCTAAAACAAGTGTTGTTTTGTCATCTGCAGAACCATCAATAATTAAAATCTCATCAGGATATACTTCTTGCTCTTCAACGGATTGTAACAACTTTAAAATTGCTAAAGGACGCATGTATGTGCAAATAATTAAACTAAACTTCATTTGCAATATTTTTTTTATAAAAGGTGATATTTTTTGTTGTAATTATTTTAATTGAAAAATTTTCAACCACTTCTTTATGTGCCCTCTCTCCTATTTTTTTACATAAACTTTTATCATCTAAAAGTTGTATTATTTTACTAGCAAACCCGTCATGATTTTTAGGATCTTCTAAAAGTCCGGTTTCTTCGTTTTTAATAATTTCTTTTGCCCAAGAGTAATTAGTGTTTACAATTGCTTTTTTTAAATACATGGCTTCAATAGTAACCATACCAAAAGATTCTGCCAAAGAAGGAAATACACAAATTTGAGTTTTAGCAATTACTTTTGTTAATTCGTTATAGGGAACCACTCCTAAGTATTCAAAATTAGTTAAAGCTTCTGCAGATAGTAAATCTTTAAACAAACCTAATGTAGATGTTTTTGTTTGTACATCTGGCACATCAATTCCTAAAAAAGATAGCTTTGTATCTGGTCTTTCTAAAATAACTTTATTAAAAATAGCTGCTAATTCTAAAATTCCTTTTTTACGTATAATAGAACCAAAATACAAAATCGTATTTTCTTTTACGATAACGTCAGTATGTGTTGGTATCGTTTCAAAAAACAATCCATTCGGAATAACAGTTCCTATTTTTTCAACTTTAAATATTTTATTAGAAAGCTGTAATACAAAATCAGAAACTCCAATTACAGCGGTTGCATTTTTATAAGCTACTTTTTCAAAAAAATAATTTTTCTTACTTTGTGGTCTTTTATCAAGATTACAGAAAAAAGCATCCGTGCCGTGTAATCTTAAAACATGTGGTATTTTAAACTTCATAAAAGCCGTAATACCGGTCCAATCTACTGCTTCTAATAGATCTATTTTATCTTCTGATATAATTTTATTTATGTACGTATTCAGTTGTTTTCTATATAGGTAAAAACCGAAATATTTAAATTGATTCTTCTTGATTTTATGGATGGTTAAATTTCCTTCTTTAATAATTTCCGTACAATCTTGACCGTAAATAAAAACAGAAACTTGGTGGTTCTCTTTTAAAATACCAAGAATAATATTTTTTGATGACGTACCAATTCCTGCGCAAGCAGTGGTTATTTTTTTATGCGGATATTCTGGAAGTAAAAAACCTATGTGCATATGTTAAATTATCTTACTTAATACGTTTATATAATTCTCTGCAAAACCTTCTATGGGGTGTTTCACAATTGTTTTTGCCCATTTTTTTTGTTTTAAAATTGCTACATTATTTTCTTCTTTAATAATTTTAAAAATTACTGCAAATTCACTTTTACTTTTAATGTGATAAATAGCATTATCAGATTCTTTTAAACTTTTAAAATGTACTAGTTTATAAATTTCATCAATAGAAAATAATGGAGAACTATTTTTAACAGTATAATCTAAATAAAAAGCTGGTTTATTTAATAATGTTGCATCTAAGCCCATGGTAGAACCAACATTTATCATAGCATCTGTATAATAAATAATAGAAAATAATACTTGAGAAGCATTAAATTCTGTGTTTTTTGTGTGTATAACCTTTGTAACATTATCGCTATTCTCACTTAATAAATTATCAAACCTATTAGATCCTTCCGTTGGGTGTGGTCTAAAAATAATATGAATATTTTCCTTACTTGAAATATTGTGTTTTTTTACTTCTAAAATTAAATCTTCTAAATATTGAGGCTCATCTTGACCAATTGCTTTAAAGTTTGCCGAAAAACAAATATAAAATGTTGCCTTTGGTATTTTAAATTCTCTAAAAAAATCTTCTCTATTTATTAATTTTTGATTCGAATTATAATCATGAAATTGAGGAGTACCCGTTGTAAAAACAGTCTCTTTTTTTACAGTTGGATAATAATCTACCAATTCATTTTTCATATAATTACTCCAAACCACATAGTAATCTGCATCTACTAGCTTATTACCTTTTACAATATTATCCCAAGAATGAATAGATGTTAACACCTGTACATTGTTCTTTTTGGCCGCTAATGAAACACCCAATGTTATACTTGTAGATTGATGTGTAATTAACAACATATCTGGGTTTTCTTTCTTTAGAATCTCTGTAGATTTTTTATAAAAGCTTGTTTTTTCTACAAAACTATTCAGTTTTTTTTCTAAAAATAAAATTCCTTTATCAGACTTAAAAAAGTTTGAAAAGAAAATAATACTTTTAAATTTTAAAGCATTTTTAAACCCTTTTACTCGTTTAAATCTTCTATAAAAAGTATGCGTATTTTGTTCTTTAATAGTATCAAAATACTTTAAACTTGCTTTTTCTTTTAAATATTTTAAATATTCTATTTTGCCATTAAAATCTAACTGTGGTAATTGAATTGAAGCGTAATTGGTCTCGCCATCATACCAAATTTTTAGATCGTATTTCTCATCTAATAATTTTAAAGTGCCAGAATTTTCGTAGTTATCATAATTCGATTTATTTACAAAAACAATTAATAATTTCTTTTTTTTAATTGACATTGGCCGTTTTATTATTAAAATTACTTAAAAATAATAATAGCGATATCACCCTATGTAAAAAATAGATTCCTCTACCAGGATTATCTACTTGTTCTTTACACAAATCTATTAGTTGTTCCTTATCAAAAAACTCTTTTAAATACTCAAAGTTTTCTTCAATAATATCCATGTAAATAGCTCCAACATATTCGTTAAACCTTAAATTCCATTCTTGTACTGTATTGGTTGTTTTTTTCAACGGATCTTTAAAGTATTTTTCTAGTTCGGCATTCGAATTCATAATAATTTGAAGATGTAAATTATCATCAGAAAAATTACTTTTTTCCAAACCATAACTATGTTTCATAAAATCGTATGCTAAAAAAGGCGATGTTTTATCAGAAAATGCGGTAAGTGTTTTATGTCTATTTCCAAAATTACCTGGCATTCTTGCATTTCTATAAAAACTGATAGAAATTGGATTGCTCTTATCTGAATAATAGGTAGTTTCTAACAAGTCTAAAAGTTGGTTTCTTTCTGATAAAAAGAACTCTTTATGCTTTGCATTTATAATCTTATTTACAAAAGTAGCCGGAGTTAAATATTCATCAAACTGTTCCTTATCAGACAAATTATGATCTAATAGAAGACGGACACAAGCTCCTGCTTCTCCCATTAAGTAATTACTTTCACTCGCTATTTTAGAAGCAAAATTAGCCATATCTACATAAGATAAAGTACACAAACCTCCAGAAACACTAGAAATATGATTAGCCAGTTTTAAAAAATTAGAATTATCTACATTCTTAAAGTTTTTAAACGGAACTCCTAATTCTTCACTTATTATTTTACCTTGTTTAACATCTGCAGAGTTTTCATGTCCGAAGTTACAAAGCTTAATGTTTTTTTCTTTCTGTAAGGTGCTCAAAATGGTTAAGCAATCTCTACCAGCAGTAATACCAACCGTAACATTTTTGAATTTATTAGACTCTTTACTAAAAGCTTTAATCGCTTTTTTTAAGTTAGGTTTATTTTCTAAAAAATGAAACTTATTTTCTATTATTTCAGTATTATGGATGGTATATTTATAAGAGGCTTTTATTTTACTTACTTCTTTATAGAGTTCTGGATACGGATTTACTCGATACCCAAAAGTAAGTTGAGAAAATAAACCTAAAGGAGATATTGTTAATGTTGTATTTAACTTTTCCGCATTATTAAAGTTTTCGAAAAAGATAAAAGAATTATCATCCTTTTTTAAATAGTAAAAAGAACCAATACCTAAAGCGTCAGACACTACTTGTGTTTTATTTTCTTTTTTATCATGTACAAAAACCTGAAAAATTCCGTCTAAATTGGATAAATTAGATTTTAAAACCTGTCCTTTACCTAAAATAACATTAGAAATAAACTTCTTAAATTGCTTTTTTTTATTATCCGAAGAAATTAATAAAAATATAAAACGATCTGTTGTACAGCTTAAATGTTTACTTCCTTTTAAATCCTTTTTGGGTTTAAAAAAAGTGTACTTAAACTTTTTATTAGTAACAGTTACATGCGTATTAATTGCCTTCTTTAGTACTATCTTCATTATTTTACTACTTATTCTTTACAATACTTTCTGCTTTTTCCCAATCTTTTAAAGTATCTATATTTACATGATTCTCTTTAGGAGTCACTAAAAAAGCTACACTATTTCCATACAAAGAGTTTTGTTCTTCTATAACATTGGTTTTTGTAATATATACACTTCCGTCCCTATGATAAGCCAATGGAAGTTCTTGTCTTCTGGGAATAATACTTTTTTCTCCAGTAGCTATTTTCAAATTTCCATCATCATTCATTTTAAAAGTCCAATGCGGATTGTACTCATGCGGAACTTCTTGCACTGAAACTAAAGAATCTGTATCTTGTGCTATAAATTTTTCGATTGCTTCATCTAAAAAAGCTAAAGTTCTAAAAGGACTTATAACTTGTAATAAACAAACAGCATCAAAATATTCTCCTTTATCTTTATAAAACTGTAACGCATGCTTTATAACCGGTAAAGTTGGCGATGCATCTTCTGCTAAATTAGCTGGTCTTTTAAAAGGAACTTCTACTCCTAAACCTTTAGCGATATCAATAATTTTATCATCATCAGAACTTAAAACTACTTTAGATAAATACTTAGAAGCCAAAGCAATTTCCGACGTGTATTCTAACAAAGGTTTTCCTCCAAGTAATTTTATATTTTTACCTGGTACTCCTTTAGATCCTCCTCTTGCTGGTATTAAGCCTAGAATTCTCATTAATAAGTTATAGTTTTATGAAATAATAAAGGAATTTGGGCCAAAACATCAGCTATTTTTTTACCTGATTTTCCATCACCATAAATAGTAGAAGATGAAATATTTTTATTATTAATTTGAGTTAATATCGCTTCTTTTATAATGTCTTTATTATAATCTACATCTAAGACATTATCTCCTCTTTCTCTTCTATTCTGACGACTACCAAGATTAACAACCGGTACGCCTAAATAAGAACATTCTCTAATACCAACACTAGAATTCCCTATTAAACATTTAGAATTCACTAATAAAGTTAAAAAGTCATGAGGCTCCATGTTTTTAAAGAAATGAATATTCTGAGGTTTATTTATTTCTCTAAATTGTCTAATTCCACTTGAAGTTCCGTCTGATCCAGCATCTACATTTGGCCAAAACCAAAATGTAGGAATCCCTAATTCTACAACCGCATGTAATGTTTTTAAAACATCTTCTTTTGCTGCCTTATATTCTGTGGTTACCGGATGTTGCATTACAACAATATATCCTTTTTCTTTCCACTCTAAAGAAGTACCAACTCCTCCGTATTTTTCTACGGGATTAAAATCTAACAAAGGTTTTTCTTTAATTTCTTTGGCTAAATCTATAGAAGGGCAACCTGTATTTATTACATAATCAGGATTCTCGCCTAACTTTATTACACGCTTTTTAGCATCTTCCGAAGCTACCAAATGAATATCTGCTAACTTTGTATTTGCATGTCTCACTTTTTCATCAATATTACCAGTAACCTCACCACCTTGTATATGTATAAGAGGTATATTTTGATAAGCAGCTGCAATAGAAGTTGCAATAGTTTCAAACCGATCTGCAATAGTAATAACGGCATCTGGTTTTAAATTATAGAAAACATTGGCTAATTCCATAACTCCTAAACCAGTAGTTTTGGCCATAGCTGTTGGGTTTTCTCCCTCTAAAACCATAAACACTTTTTCATTAATTTTAAAACCATCTTTTTCTATCACATCTACAGCATTGCCATATCTACCTAATAAGGCAGAACCTGCAATAACTAATTGTAACTCTAATTTAGGATGGTTTTTTATAGCTGTAAGTGCTGTTTTAATTCTACTGTAAGAAGGTCTTGCAGTAACCACAACACAAATTTTTCTTTTTAACATATTATTCTTTTAAATCGCTAAAATTTAAAAAATCCCATTGATTAAGATCTTTATTTAACTCTTTTCCAATGACATCTTTATAATCACTTGCTAAAATACCAAATCCCTTTGGTTTTTTGGTTTCAAGGTCAGAAAAAGTTATTAAATGTCCTTTTGGTAAATTCTTATTAACAGCTAAAGATTTTTCAAAAATTTGTTTTAACTCATTAAAACTAGAGTTTTCATTTTTATCTATTGGGTTGTTTAAAGCCTCTTTTATTTTTCTAACCGCTTTTACTAACTGTTTCGTTTCTTTAAAATTCAAAGACGCTTTGGCATCAGGACCAAACATTTCTTTATTAAAAACAACATGAAACTCTAAAATATCGGCTCCTAGAGCTACTGCTGCAATACTAGCTTCTATAGACGATGAATGGTCTGAAAAACCTACCGAAACATCATATCTTTCCTTTAATTCTTTAAGTACATTAAAACCAAACTGTTTTGGAGCTGTTGGATATGCTGTGGTGCATTGTAAAATAGAATACTTAGCATTTCTACTTTTTAAAAATGCCACCGTTTTATCTAATTCTTCATAAGAACTCATTCCCGAAGAAATAAGGATAGGTTTCCCTGTCTGAATAATCTTTTCTAATAAAACGAAATTATTTACCTCTCCAGAACCTATTTTGTAACGTTCTACTCCAACTTCCTCCAATAAATCAACCGCTGTATTGCTAAACGGAGAACTTATAAACTCTAAACCAACTTTAGTACAATGTGCCTTTATTTCTTTCCATTGTTCTAAAGTAAATTCCATTCTTTTCCAATAATCGAAACGAGTTTTATCCTCATAAGAAAAATTTACACGAAAAGGTTCTTCACTACTACTTTCTGCAGCTGCAATATGTGTTTGAAATTTAATTGCATTACAACCTGTCTTAGCAACCGCGTCAATATAAGAATGTGCTAAACCTAAACTACCATCATGTGCCTGTGCAATTTCTGCAATTATAAATGTTTCTTTCATTTGATTTTTTGTAAAAATGTGCTTAAATTTTCTTTTTGTGAAGCAGTTGTAAAATGATTTTTAAATAGTTGTTTTCCTTCCAGTGCTATTTTCATCCCTTTATCATTTGTGTTATATAATTCTATAATTTTATGACCCATATCTGTTAAATCGTCACATAAAACAGCATTTTTATTGGTTACCTCCGGATAACATTCTACCGCTGCTTTTGTGGAAACTAAAACTTGCTTATGATTAAAAACGACAGGGACTCTAGTTCTTGTTCCTGTATTAAATTCCCAAGGAATAATATGAAAGTCTCCTGGTAAAAGAACATTGTCTAATTCTTTAACAAACCCTAAGGAAACGATACTTTTATCAAAATTTATTAAATTCAATAGTTTTTCTGATGCTCCCT
Source organism: Polaribacter sp. 20A6 (assembly GCF_011378915.1). Lineage (NCBI taxonomy): Bacteria > Pseudomonadati > Bacteroidota > Flavobacteriia > Flavobacteriales > Flavobacteriaceae > Polaribacter > Polaribacter sp. 20A6. Next base: position 330,653 of record NZ_WTPZ01000001.1, on the reverse strand, counting down.
TTAACTTCCCTATAATAACTAATTCTACAGTTGGTATTGCTGTTTTAATTGCATCCCAACATACAGTCAAAAATCTTTCCAAACCAATTCTGTTTGCTGTTGTTCCCATACCGCCAAGATGTACTATTTTAGGCGTTTTATTTGGTTTAACATCAACTTCTATATTGATATAAGTAGTTGGTAGATAAAGCGCCTTTTTTTGATGTTCTAAAACCTCATTTGTTTCTGTATAAGAACCAGAAACAACACCTGCTACAGTTTTTATTAAATTTATTTCAACTCGTTTTTTCTGAAAAGTATGAAAACGTTTGTTTAAATTCTGATTCGGAGTTCTTAACTTCGCCAACTTATATTCCCAATCATGGTGACTATAAATACTTGGTGTTTTTAAATTAAATGCAGCGACCATTATTGCATTCCATCTCCATTCTGCCCAAATAAAATCGATTTTATGTTTTATAATAATGTTTTCAATAAACTCTTTATTCTCTTTATTGATAAAATAATATTCAAACTTTGTCGGATTAAAAATAGCATCACTTAAACGCTTTATTCCTTTATTCGGTTGTTTTTTAACCACGGAATAAGATATAATAGTATCTAACTTTTCTCTAACATCAGTATAATCATCATTATTAAAAACACTTACATCATTCCATTGTGTAGCTAATAATATAATTTTATACCCCAACGAATGCAACAAATCTACATGACTAAAATATACAGATGCACCTCCGCTCGAGTTTAAGTCTATTTTACTATTGTTTACAATAAATAATACTGTTTTTGAACTCATTTTATAATCTTAAATATTATTTTCTATGGCAGCATAAGCGTCTAAAACACGGTTTCGAATTTCTTTGTATGCTAATTTCTTTGCAATTTCTTGATTCATTAAAAAAGCTTTTTCTAATAACTCATCACTTTTTAAAGCTTTAGATATCAATTTAGAAATTTCGACAGCATCTTCTGGATTCTGAATTAAAAATCCATTTTCACCATCGGAAATATAGTCTTCACTTGCACCACCAGGGTTCGATTGAATAGGAAAAGCACCTAAAATAATTGCTTCTAAAAGTGTGTTTGGTATTCCGTCTGAAATATTATTACCAATGGAAATTTTAGCTTTCGCAAATAACTTTAATAATTCATTCTGACTCACTTCTTTTTTTCTACTTATATATGCTATATTCCATCCATTGCCATTCATTTCTTCAATTTTATCAATAACGTTATCGTGTGCAGAATAAACCAAAATTTTATAATCAATTAAATCATTCTTTATCGACTCTAAGGCTTTTAAAACAACTAAAGCTCTACCCGCCCAATGATGATATCCTTTAATAATAATTAAGTCTTCTTTGGGAATTTCTGCAACAGTATCTTTTATTTTTCCTAATTGATAACCGCCACCACCAGGGAAAACACCTGCAACTTCATTTTTAAACCCTAAATCTTTTGCAATATCGATATCTCTTTGATTATCAACAAATAGATAATTCAAGTTAAAAAGGACTTGTTTTATCTTTTGTTGATGTTTCTTTTCATTTTGATATAAATACAAATCACTTCCCCAAGAAAAATACGCCCATTTAAAATCAATTTTTTTTCGAACTTTTAATAAAGGATACGTTTGCGATTGCATTTCTAAAGAATGTACTAAATCTGGTTTGAGTTCTTTAATCAACTCTTCTAGTTTTTCTGAAGCAGTTACCTTTAAATAGGGCTCTATTTTATTAAAAACACTTGGTGTTTTTTTTTCAAGAAAAAACTCCCCCTTTAAATAAGGTACTTTTCTTTTACTCCAACCTGTACTATAATTAGTCCATAATAAATCTTTATGAATAGGTCTATCTAAGCAATCGAACACATAAACTTCATGTTCTGTATCTTTTAATTGATTGATCCATCTTGCTGCATGGATGTATTGAAGGCATACGAATAGTATTTTCATAAACTTACTTTTAAAATACTATCTAACTTTTTGGTGAATACTTTTGCTCCTTTTACATTTAGGTGATCTGAGTTTTCATAAAAAACTAAATCTGTTGACATAAAATCTAAAGCTTCAATTACCTCAATATCCTTTAGGTTTTTAGAAAGTATTTTATGAATAATTTTACTGTATTTGTAATTGGTTAATGAATAGAAGTATTTAGAATACGGAGGTAAAACTAAAATTAATTTGACATTATTAGCTTTACATTTGGCATTTAATTTCTTAATTCTGTTTATGTTTTTTTCTATTAAAGAGTTGTTTTTAACACTTACTTCTAATCGTTTTAACTTCTTAATAATATCTGGGTCTTTTACAAATAAAGTATTATTTGCCCTCCAACCTTTTTTAGATACTTTCTGTTTCTTCATAAAAGAAAGAAAATAACTATCATTCATTAATTCCCTAAAAGGTTCATTGATGATTAAGCTATTTTTTAACACACCTTGATCATATTTTTTAATTTTAAAAAAATTATAATATAATCGCATCTGACCTTTATGATATTCATTAATCGCATTTAATTCGCCAAATAAAGAATAGTAAGATATCGGAATTAATACTGCTTTTAATTTTTCTCTATTTTCTACATTGTTAATCAATAAATCTATATCCGTGTTTAACTCCCTTGCCTTTGTTGCAATATTTACCGCGTTAAAATTAGAGACACTATCAGCTAACACTCCAAAGCCTAAATGTGAATTTCCAGAAATTAAAACCTCTACATCTTTATTCTGTAATAAACCGGCTTTATAATTATACGTATTTTTATTATTTGGAAATACAAATAAATCAAGAATAATAAATAAACAAACTATGATTGCTAAAAGTATTGAACTATTTTTTAAAAATAATTTCATTGTATTAAAATTGAAAATATATAAATGATGTTTTTTCTGCAGAAGACATTGAATACAGCACTACAAAAATAAATAATACATAGAAAATCTTTCGATATTTATTTTTAAAAACAACGATAACCTCGTCACGTCTAGAAAGCCATTCTATAAGAATGAAGATAAACAATATTGGAAACATTCTTTTTTGTCGAATCACAGAAGGCCAAAAGTTAGAAACATCAAAGATACCACCAATATATTTTACGGCTTCTGTAATGGTTGCTGCTCTAAAAAACACCCATGCTAAGCAAGTAAGTGAAAACGTTCCTATAATACTTAAAACTTCTTTCAAGGAAGTTCTTTTGATATTCTCACATATAATATCTGTGTTTTTTCTATTTCTATTTGTTAATAATAACGGTATAAATAACAACGCATTTATAGCTCCCCAAGCAATGAAAGTCCAGTTTGCACCGTGCCAGAAACCACTTACTAAAAAGATTATAAACACATTTCTTAATTGAAATATTTTAGATCCTCTAGAACCTCCTAACGGAATATATACATAATCTCTAAACCATGTGGTTAAAGAAATATGCCAATTACGCCAAAACTCTGCAATATCTCTAGAAAAGTATGGATACTTAAAATTTCTCATTAAATCGAAACCAAATAATCTGGCTGTTCCTACAGCTATATCAGAATACCCACTAAAATCTCCATAAATTTGAAAGGCAAAAAAAACGGCTCCAATAATTAAAGTCAATCCAGATTGTTCTTGGTAATTCTCAAAAATCTGATTTACATACACAGCACAATTATCTGCTATCACTACTTTTTTTACCAATCCCCACAAAATCAGTTTCATACCAGAAACGGCATAATCATAATTAAATTTTCTTTCTTTACTGAATTGAGGTAATAAATTGGAAGCTCTTTCTATTGGCCCTGCCACTAATTGTGGAAAAAAAGACACAAAACTAGCAAAAGAAACAAAGTTATTAGACGGAGATAATTTTTTATGATACACATCAATCGTATAACTTAATGTTTGAAATGTATAAAATGAAATTCCGACTGGTAAAATGATTTGTATACTAGAAACATTCATTTGTACGCCTAACTGCTCAAAAGCAGCTATGAAGTTTTCAATAAAAAAATTGTAATATTTAAAGAAACCTAACATTCCTAAGTTAAAGGCCAAACTTAATCCTAAAGCCCATTTTCTTTTTGTTTTTTCATCGGTTACTTCTAAATATTTTCCGATTGAGAAATCGATAAGTGTGCTTAAAAATATTAAGGACAAAAAACGCCAATCCCACCAACCATAAAAAACATAGCTTGCCAGTAAAATTAAAACGTTTTGTTGCTTGGTTTTCTTAAAAACAAACCAATACAAAGCAAACACGATGCATAAAAAGATTAAAAATTCTATGGAATTGAAGAGCATTTAATATACGATATCTAATTAAAAATTATTATAAATATTTATAGCCTTTATTAAAAGCCAAATAAAAGAGTGTAAAAATTAATGTTTTAAAAAAACTATAAAATTTATAATTTTCAATTTGCTTTTTTAAAGTTTCTTTAAATAGATAGTATTTAATTTCACTATTACTAACTAACGCCATTCTAAGAAATATTTTATGCCTAAAAATAATAAACTCTGTTAATTTTATAGCATTAATCCCTTGTTCTTTAAGGATTTTTTCATGCTTTTTTCTAGCAATAAACTCAGATTTAATCTCCCTTAAATTTAATTTATCTAATTCATAAGACAAACTATTTTCATGTGCTCTATATAGCATTAACGGCATCTTTAAGACCTTTATCTTAGGATTCTGATAAAGCATCCTTAAATTAAAATCCCAATCATCTAAATTACCTAAAGTTTCATCAAACATTTCTTTTTGATTGTTTAAAAATGATCTATTCCAAAATGCTGCTCCTGTTAAGAAACTAACATTTCCCACAAGATAGTCTTCTATTAAATTATTTGAAAACACTTTTATTTCTGAAATAAAATCTAAATTATTTCTAAAGACTTTAATGGGAGCTACTATTAAATCTCCTCCATTCACAATTCCTTTTATATAATTTTCAAATGCATTTTTATCTAATAAATCATCACTATCAAACCATTGAATATAGTTTCCTTTACTAATTTCAAACCCATAATTACGACAAGAATTTGCTCCTTTACACCTATTACTCGGTCTTTTATGATATTGAAAACGATTGTCTTTCTTAATATACTCGCTTAAAACAGAAGTAGTATTATCATTAGATCCATCATCTATAACAATACACTCCCAATTGGTATAGGTTTGTGCTATTATAGAATTTAATGTTTCACTAATTATATGAGCTCTGTTATAAGTTGGAATAATAATGGAAATGAAACTTGCCTCTTTCAACATTTTAATTAGTTTTTAAAAAAAAGGTTTTCTTAATTAAGAATAATAAAAACCTTCTTATTAATTTTAAGAAAGCAAAAAATTTAAAATTTTTAAAATGGTATTTAAATAAAAAAAACCAATCAGACATTGTAAGTTTCTTTTTGAATAATTTTAAATAAATTTCATAATACTTCAAAAAATAAACTTGTAATTCTTCAGGAAATTCTTTTAATCTTTCAATAATATTATTTTTATAAAATAAAAGTAATGCTTTATTTTTAAGATCAAAATTATTATCCATACCTGTTATACTAGAATTAGATACACCAATCGTTAAACAAGAAGAATTTATTGAGTAAATATATTTATTTTCAGAAAAATCTAACCAAGCTTGATCATCTGAATACCAAGCTAAAGGGTAGTCTCTAAAACCATGTTTTACATATGCTTGTTTAGTAAAAACATATTCAGATAAAGAAGAACGGGTTAAATCTTTTAAATTTCTATAGTAAGCATCTCCTGGTTTTTCCCATACTGGATGTGTGTATAAACAGGATAACGTTTTTTCTTCAATATCTAATGATTGTGTCGCAAACCTAACAACATTTACTTTTTCACGAAACTCATTGTATGAATTATACCAAGAAGCCACTACAGTACTTTCTAAAAAATCATCATCACCTAAAATCATAATCCACTCTTCATTATCTATTAAATCAATACAACGTTCCCATTGTTTAACTAAAGAAATAGACCCTAAATTTGATTCAAATTTTTTATATGTAAAACTAATTTGACTCCTATATTTTTCTAAAAGATTATTCGGACATTCTGAACTTGCATCATTTCCGATATAAACATTAAAATTTTTGTTGTTTTGATTAACCAAAGATTTTAATGTTTCTTCAAAAAAAGTTAGCTTAAAATATGGTATTACTATCGCTAATTTTATTTTTTCTTTAAACATATTTTATTATAAATTTAAAATATCTGAATTATAAACATTTTAAATGTAACCTGTTAATGTACCTAAATATATTCTCATTTCTTTTAGGTTTTTACAAAATGTAATTTGATAATACCTAAATTAAATAGGTTTAGATTATAATTTAATTACTCAGAAATCATATTTCGTATTTTTTTTGTAATAGTAAAATATCCTTTCTTATTATAATAAAATCTATTAAGAATATAAATACTATAAAGTGCTACTTGCTGAGAAACACTGATTTCAAATTCTTCTTTAAACAACTTAATTATTTTTATAATTATTTTACTATTATTTTGTTTCTTATAATATGCTTTTATAAAAACAAATAATTTTATAACAATTTCCTTTTGTAATTTTTCTTTTTTCTTTTTATCCAAAGATTTAAAAATATTAGCATATAAGATATAGAAATTTTCAAAAACGGTGTCTATAAAAATTTTATTATTATACCTTTCATTACTTTTTGTATCATTTCTATAATAACAATCTGTTCTGTCGATAGAAAGGTATTTAGGTACTAAGTTTTTTAAGACTCTAATATTAAAATCTACATCCTGAAACCTTAACATTTCTTCATTAAAATAGATTTTATTTTTAATCAAACTACTTTTAAAGGTTACCCTATGAATACTCCAAGGTAATTTATCACCAACTATAAATTCATCAATATTGTGTTCTAAATTAGCTTTAAAAATAAATCTATTTTCATCTACTTTAAGGTCACTGATTTCAGTAAACAAGCCCATAGAAGTAATAATCATATCTACATCATTCTTTTTAAAAGAATTAATTCTTTCTTCTAATGCCGTTTCAGAGAAGACATCATCAGAATCAAAAAAAATAATGTAATCACCTTTTGCTATATCTAAACCATAATTTCTACAGGCATTTGCACCTTTTTTTCTTGTACTTGGTCTGGTATAATAATGAAAACGTTTGTCTTTTTGAGTATACGCTTCTAAAATAGCCAACATATTGTCTGTAGAACCATCATCAACAATAATACACTCCCAATTACTGTAGGTTTGAGCTACAATTGAATTTAGAGTTTCTTTTATTAGTTTTGCTCTATTGTATGTAGGAATAATAATAGATACGAGTGGATTGATTTTCATAAATAATTAACTTATGCACTAAAAAATTATATTAACTTCTAAACAATTATTGTCTTTTTATTAATAGCCTCATAAGCAACACCATATAAACCTTTATCTATACGAAGGTGTAATTTATTATCATAATTATAAATAAAAGAATTATCTTTTTCTAAAATATTTGCTCGCTTATAAGCGACTAAAGTAGAATATGAACTTCTAGAATTACCTATAAAATTCTTTGCATTACAGCATATTTCAAAATTAATTGCCGCATTAATTTCGTATTCGAGATTAGGGTTGTAGAAATAAGATACTGTATAATTTAATTTTTCTAAATAATCAATTATTTCAGGGTGGTTTTCACCTGATGTAAAAAAGATGTTTTGAGAGTTAATAACCTTAGCTATCATTTTCATAATGTCTTCTAATTCCACTAAAACCAATTCTTTTTTATCAAAAGTTTTTTTAACTTTAGCATAATTTCGCCAATCAGATTCTGTTCTTATCTGAAGTGCTATGTCTAAATTATTTGAAAGGTAATCATTTACAATCTTCTCATATTCTGGCTTAAGCTTTAACGCTCCCAAAACTCTATGTTTAGTTGATTTTGAACTAATTTCACATAACTCACGTTCTTTTGTTAGCTCTTTTTCTGAATAATTATAAAGATCTATTTTATTATAAACAATCTTAAAATTTAAAAAATCTAAATATTTATTTCTTAAAACTTTATCTTTTGGAATGATTAAATCTTTACCATTATTATAATCACTCATTACTTTATTAAAATAATCAATATCATAAATATCAGAAAAACGAATACTTTTTCTCCACCCAAAATCAGGCTCAATTATAGAATATCCTTCTTTTAATGCAATATCGCAAGCACTAAACAAGCAATGAAGTTTATTACATAAACCCCATTTCAATTGTATTTTTAAGAATTTATTTTCATTATTTCTAAAAAATTTAATTTCTATATAATCTCGTGTTTTAAGTAACTTTCTCTTTATCTTGACTAAAGTATTATTCATTTATATATTTTTTTAAGCTTTTGTATGTAAGAATATTAATTAAAATTAATTTTAGTTTATTTATTTAAGACATCTTTTATGGCATTATCTATATATGCTATATGAATGTCTTTCGAAAAATTCTCCTTAATATATCTACAACCTAATTCACCCATTTTTTTAGATAAATCAACATCTTTTATAACCATAATCATTTTTTCTGCCATTGCTTCAACATCGTGTTCATCAACTAAAAATCCACTTTCATTATTTATAATGACTTTTTCTATACCTGCATGAAAAGTAGATATCACAGGTAAACCGGTAGCAGAAGCTTCTAATATAGCCACAGGAGTTCCTTCAGAGTCACCATTAATTGCTACAATTGAATGTTGTACAAAAGCGATGCTATTAATTAAATTATTTTTCACTTCTTCCGGAGTTATGCGGCCTAATAAAGTTACATTACCACCTATTTTTAAAAATCTAATTATATTTAAGCACGAATTAAATAAGGGACCATCCCCTGCAAGTTTTAATTGAGCTTCTGGAAATTGTTTTAAGACCTTTTGGAATGCTAAAATTGTATAATATGGTGCTTTTTTGTCTACAAAACGACCAACACCAAAAAAAGTTTGACTTTTAAATTCGGGTGTTAACTCAAAAAAAGAATCACTAGGAGCACAAGGAGTCTCAATAATTTTATTAGCTTCACAAGTCATACTAATAAGTGTTTCTTTTATTTTATGAGAAACAGCAATAATTTTTTTAGAATATTTAAATAAACTTTTATACCTTTTGTCATATTCTACCAATATACTTTCTACACTTGCATCATATCCATGGAATATTGGTATTAACGGAATTTTCAGTTTCTTACAAACATTTAAAACTGCTACAGCAGTCATACCATATTCAGCTACAACAATTTCTATTTTTTCTTTTTTAAAAGAAGCTAACAGCGCTTGTTCTTCTACTTTTAGTGTTGTTATTTTTAGCTTTTTTTTGATTTTAAATAAAACTTTCTTACTGAAACTACACAAAGAATCATATTTATCATTGCTTTTTGGTATGTTTCCGTTGAAATAAAAAATTATAGTTCCTGTAATTTCTCTTCTATGTTGCTGTATAAAAGTTTCTGAGTAGCTACTTTTATTTGGAGATAAGAGTGCTATTTTCATGATGCTTTTTTAAAAAAAATAAAAGATTTTGTCAATATTTTAAGTTGATCTGTAAAATTGATATGATTTTTCCCTACTTTATATACATTAAAAAATTGGAATAATACCTTTAAAGAGTATTGTTTTCTTCTCAAAAAGTAGTTTCTAAATTCCTTGGCTTCCAAAGAATTTAAATACTCAGTAAATATACTTTTTTCAAAAAAAGAATGTGAATTTGCTAAAAGTATTTTTTTCTTTAATTGTGTAAAACTCTTTATTTCTTTAAAATTTATACTTTTTGTTTTTATTAATATATGCTTTAAAACTTTTTTTTCCTGTTCACTTAAATTACAATTTAAATTTTGCAATAATCTTAACCTTACTTCAAAAGCTTTATCAATTCGTTTTACTTCATTTTTTTTAGTTATTTGCTGTTCATGAACGCGATAATGTACTAATATTTTATTTAAGTTATAATATCTCCCTTTATTAATTAAACGTACCCATAAATCATAATCTTCAGCTGGTTCCATGTTAAAATTGTAAATAGTTTCCAATTCTAATAACACACTTTTCTTAATCATAACAGAAGGATGCAAAATGCAATTTCTATTCAATAAACCTAATTTAATTGCTTCATGATTTTCCGGAAAACAAACCTCTTCTTGTTGACCAATAATCTTGAAACTAGCTCCGCATAAAATATAATCTTGATTACTTTTTAGAAAATTAAATTGTTCTTCAAGTCTGGTGGGTAATGAAATATCATCAGAATCCATTCTAGCAATATATTTACCTTTAGAGTGTTTTATAGCAAAATTTAAGGTTTTGCTTATTCCCAAATTATGACTATTTCTATATAGCTTAATTCTTTCATCTTTAAAGGATTCTAGGTATTCAAAACTACGGTCTGAAGAACAATCATCAACAATTATAAATTCAAAATTAGTAAATGTTTGATTTAAAATACTTATAACAGCTTCTTTTATATAATCTTCACAATTATAAACTGGCATCACAACAGACACTGGTAATTGTTCTTTTAAAGTCTTATCCATGATTCTGGTATTATGTCGTTAGAACTCTTATTTGCTTCTTCATTGGCATACCAGTTTCGTGGAGCAATTACCTGTTTTTTTGAATTATTATTCAACCAAGCACCCCACCAACTAAAAGAACTATTTGCTATAATATTATGATTACAACTACTCATTAAAAATAGATCATTCCAACTATCAACACCTGAGTTATCTTTTACAAAAATTGTACTAAACCCAATATCACTAAACTCTCTTTCACACCAATCAATTTCGTCAGAAAAGAATACGAAAGTTACATTTTTATATGTGTTTGTAAAATATTCAATCGCTTTCAAATAATACTCTTTAGTACAAATTCCGTGAAAATCTTTAAATTTCTTTTCGCTAACATAATCACCTCTTCTTATATGTATACCAACACTGTTTTCACTACCAGTTATTTTTTTTAAAAAGCTTTTATTTTTCATTCCAAGATCTTCAATTGGAAAAGAATATAATTTTCTTATATAATCTTCCCAACCCATAAGATATTTATAGCTTTGAAAATAGCCTTCTAAGTATATAGGACCATTTAAACATAATAATTTTGGCTGGTAATTTAAAGAAGGCTCTTTATACACTCTTGCATATTTAACACCTATTTTTTTCTTTATTTTTTTTAGATACGAGTTCTTTAGAAATTTCTTACGTTCCCCTTCTGAAGCTATCTTAAAAAATTTATCAAATATTGATAATTCATAATTTCTAGGTGTTGCACCAATTGCCACATTATCGTAATATGTGTTGTCTATTTTCACTAGTTGTTTACTCTTCTCTGCAACAATAGAAGCAACTGCAAATTGAAACATTTGGTTTCCTAAACCTCCTTTTAAGTTAATTATTATCATCTTTTTTAGCTGTAACAATTATTCAAAAGAAAACTAAGTTCCTTTAAATAAATTCATAATTTTTTAAATAATCTATAATAGTTCTGTAATAATTCTTTTTAAATTAGCCTTCTATATATTCTTATAATAGCATCACCTTTTTCAAATATATAACATGTTTCAAGTATGCCATTTATTCTAATTCTTTTATAATAAATGACTGTTTTACTCTATCAAAAGTAATTAAAGGAGCATAATTAAAATGTTTGACTTCTATCTTTTTAATAAAAAAATTAAAGACAAGTCGCATAAAGTAATTACTATTATTTTTTCTTTTTTTAAGACTTCTAATTTTATTTGTTATATTAAAATCACTTTCACTAATTTTAGAGTCTACTTCTAATTTTAAAACTTCATTTGCTTCCACATAATACTCATCACTATTTTCTAAAGACAACTGGTTTTTAGATCTCATTCTAAAACCACTTAATAAAGCATGAACTGAATATAATTTTTCAAACCTAAAAAAACGTGTCCAAAGTTCTAAATCTCCTGCTAATTTTAAGTTTTTATTAATTTTTGCGCCAGAAGCATTCCATAAATATCTTCTCCAAAAAACAGACTCTTGTTGTATCCACTCAAAGTTATTACTATAATACATAAATTTAGACCATCGTTTAAAGTTATCTACTTGTATGGTTCTACCAGCTTCATCATAAACTGCAGGAATCCCCATAAGCCAATGAACATCTTTAAAATTTGAAAAAATTTCAGAAACTATAGAAAAAGCTCCTCTTGTATACATATCATCTGAGTTTATCCAAGCCATAATTTCTCCAGTAGATTTTTCAAAACCCTTTTGTACCGCATCATATAAACCTGTATCCCGCTCAGAAACCCAATAAGCTAAGTGTTTTTCATATTTTTTTATAATCTCTAAAGAACCATCAGTACTTCCTCCATCAATAATTATGTATTCTAAATTAGGATAATTTTGATTTAAGACTGATTTTATGGTTTCTTCTAAAAATGCTGCTCCATTGTAATTTGGAGTAACAATAGATATTTTCGGATATTTTAGACTCATTAAGTAATAAATGATTTTTTAACTAAATTTATATTTATTTATCGATAATAATTAATTAATTATCATAAATCCATAATTTTTTGATGTAAAATCAGTTCCAGTATCCCCTACAACTCCTTTTGCTATCACCTTTACATGTCTTGATATTTTAACTATAAACTCAATATTGGGGTGGGTAATATCAATATCTAATAAAAATTCTTGTTTCGTTAAAGTACTAGGTAATTTAATTAGTTCAATAATTTCAAAACCACCAGTTTTATAACTTTTTAATTCACCATTAAGATGACCTGGTGCATATAACATTTGTAAGTTTTCTTTCTCATCATAAAATCTTACTTCTAAATTCATTATTTTAGGAGAGAGTAAATTTCCTTTTATTTTTATATTTAAACTAGAATTTTCTTGATCAATATAAACAACATTATCTAATTGATTATTAATACTAATATCTTCAATTAATACATCTCCATTCTGATAATTAATACCATCAATAATATTAGCTACTTTATGCTTACCCATATTCAAATAATAATCTACTGCATCATCAGTATTTCCTGTGTAAACAACACCTCCATTACCTAATACAATAGCTCGTGTACATAAACTCCTAACTGCAGACATATTATGGCTTACAAATAAAACTGTTCTTCCATCTCCATTAGAAATGTCTTGCATTTTACCAATGGCTTTCTTTTGAAACTCGGCATCTCCAACGGCTAATACTTCATCTATTATTAAAATATCTGGTTCTAAAAAGGCAGCTACAGCAAAAGCCAAACGTACTGTCATACCACTAGAATAACGTTTTGTAGGCGTATCAATATAACGTTGACAGCCTGAAAACTCTACAATTTCATCTAACTTATTCGCTATTTCTTTTTTGGTCATACCTAAAATAGCACCATTTAAAAAAATATTTTCACGACCTGTCATTTCAGGATGAAACCCTGTACCAACTTCTAATAAAGAAGCTATTCTTCCGTTAGACTTAATAGAACCTGTTGTAGGACCAGTAACTTTAGATAAAATTTTTAACAAGGTAGATTTTCCTGCTCCATTTTTTCCTATAATACCTAGTACTTCTCCTTTTTGAACTTCAAAATTAATATCTCTTAGTGCCCATACATAATCAGACTCTCCTTTTGTTGCACGGTTATTTACATCTCCTATTTTTAAAAAAGGATCTTCTTTACCTCGTATTTTAAACCACCAGCGTTTTAAATCGTCACTCATGGTACCAGAGCCTACAAGACCTAATCGGTATTGCTTACTTAAGTTTTCTATTTTTAAAATTGTTTCGCTCATTTAATGCTTTTATTATTAGTAAGAATTTTTTATTCTTTTAAAATCTGCTTCCAACTAATTTAAACTGTATCAATAAAATTCTTTTCTGCTTTGTTAAATACGAGTACACCTGCAACTAAAATAAAAACAATAATCCCTACAGAATAGCCAAACATAGTTGTATTTAACGTACCAGAACCTAACAGTATATAACGTGTTGTTTCAATTATAAATGTTAATGGATTATATTCTACTACCCAAGCGTATTTTGGTAATTTTTCTATAAAATAAGATACCGGATACATCACTGCAGAAACATACATTAACAGCTGTAAACCAAAACTAATTAAAATATTTAAATCTCTATATTTGGTTACTAAAGCAGAAATAATCATTCCCAATCCTAAACCTAACATTCCCATTAAAATTACCATCAATGGAAATAGAGCTGTATATTTATTAAAACTAATCTCAGCTCCATTTACATAATAATATACGTAAAACACTAAAAATATAAATAACTGAATTCCAAATCTTAACAGATTTGATATAACAATAGACATCGGCATGATCATTCTTGGAAAATAAACTTTACCAAAAATACCTGCATTCGACGTAAAAGTATTAGAAGTTGCTGTAAAACAAGCTTTAAAATAATTCCAAACGGTAATTCCTGCTAAATTAAATAAAAAGGGAGGCACATTTCCTGTAGAAATATTAGCCACATTGTTAAATATTAAGGTAAAAATTATTGATGTAAACAATGGTTGAATTAAATACCATAATGGCCCTAATATCGTTTGTTTATAAACTGTAACAACATCTCGTTTTACAAAAAGCATCAACAAATCTCTATACTCCCAAACTTCTTTTAAATTTAAATCGAATAAATTGTTTTTTGGCGTTATTTCAAAAAGCCATTTTTCTTTGTTCATTTAATAATATTTCTGAAAAACAAATATAATTTATTTTATGTTTTGGGGTATTTAATATCTGTTATAAATTGTAGTTTTTATACATTTAAAAAACAACTTATAAAATGTCTGCTAAAAAAATAGTGAGGGAAGCGATATTAACAAAATTAATACCGTTGCAAATGTAGTATAAACAGTTGATTGTGTAAAATTTTTAAACCTAGTTCTTTTTTTAATGAATTATAGATGATTACTAATACTACAATAATATTTTAGACAATATAAAGAACGCAAAATTCTCTATTCAAAAAGAACCATATTACTTTATAAATCATTTAAGAATAATAGTACTCTACAAAAAACTCTCAACCCCCAAATCATAACTCTTTAACCCAAAACCTAAAATAACACCTTTACAAACTGGCGATAAAAAAGAGTGATGCCTAAACGTTTCTCTTTGATGAACATTAGAAATATGTACCTCAACAACCGGAGTTGTAATACCACTAATAGCATCTGCAATAGCAACAGAAGTATGCGTATAAGCACCGGCATTTAGAACAATACCATCGTAACTAAAACCAACTTCGTGCAATTTATCTATGATAGCACCTTCACTATTAGACTGAAAGTAGTCTAATTCGACATTCTTATACTTTAGTTGTAATTTTCTAAAATAATCTTCAAAAGTTTCTGAACCATAAATTTCTGGCTCTCTTTTTCCTAATAAATTTAAATTGGGACCGTTTAGTATCAGTAATTTCATAAAACAAAAATACATTTTTTTACATAAAAAAACGGAAGCTTTTCAGCTTCCGTTCATATATAATAAATATCTAACTATTACAGTCCAAACATTACGCCCAAACTAACATTGTTCATCTCTAAACCATCATTTGAAATTCCGGAATAAGAAACATTTAGCTGTGTAGTACCACCAATTTTATAGCCAACTACAGGTCTATAATAAAAACCGCCATCTAAATCTTCACTCAAACCTACTGCATAACCAAGGTTTGCTCCAACTATAAATTTTTCTGAAACATTAAATCTTGCGGCACCAGATATTGGCAAATAAGAAGCATCCGAGACTTCTACTGTTCCAAGTGCAGTATCTATATCTTTTCCAAAAAAATGAGAATACTGAACAGACGGACCTAAGGTAAAACCATCAGCTACAGGAAACATATAATTTAATTCTGCTCCTAATGCTGCTCCATAGAAATCATTGGCATCTCCTGTAGGAATACCTACATTTAACCCTCCGTTTAAAACACCTTCTTGTGCATTTGCTGCACTTACACCCAACATTGTTGCAAAAGCAACTATCAATAATTTCTTCATAATATTTAAATTTTTAAGTTCTATACAAAAGTAAATCAGTACTGCTTTTTACATGAACGGAAAAGATTTAAAAGTTGACTCAAATGATATTCGGTAAATTTTGAGCATAAAAAAACGGAAGCAAAATGCTTCCGTTTTTAATATATATCTTTTTATCAATTACAGTCTATATCCAATACCTATTTGAAAAGTACTAAATTTAATAGAATTACCAGACGGAGCATCCTCTAATCTATTTGTTAAACCAACTGAATATCTAGCTGATGCAAACACTTTATCAGAAAAATCATAACCAGCTCCAAAACCTAATCCTAAACCAAATTTATTAACCCCTGTTGTATCACTATCTAATATATAATCAAACTGAGGTCCAGCTTGAACATTAAACTCCTCTGAAACATAATACTTTGCCATAACTGGAACAATCAACTGATTACTACTATCACCATCTTTATAAGTAGATGCAAAATGAATTTCTGGTTGGATATTAAATTTTTCATCAATTTTAAATTCTCCAAAGAATCCTACATAAAATCCAGAAGCATCTGTAGACAAAGTGAAATCTTCTACAACAGAAACTTTAAGGCTTAATTGATGAAAACCAGCAGTAACACCATAAGAAACTTCTTGAGCTTTTACACTTCCTAATCCTGCAAACGCAAGCGCTGCAATAACTAATAATTTTTTCATAATATTTATTTTTTATTATAGCTCGAAATTAATCAAAAAAAAGAATAATCAAATAATTTTTAAGAATAAAAAAAAGAATAATTTAATTTTAATATCGCTAAAAAACATATTTCATAATTTTTAGGTTCTAACAAATTGATAATTAACTTTTAATATCTTTATCCCATGAAATGGCAAAACGCAATTAGAGATTTTCAACTTTTTTTAAGGATAGAAAGAGGGCTTTCTAAAAACACAATTGATAGTTATACGAGAGATTTAGAAAAACTGATGTTGTTTTTAGAAGAAAACGAAATTAACCTCACTCCTATTACTATTGATGAAGAGTCTATTCAGCAATTTATTTATGAAGTTGCTAAAAAAGTGAATCCTAGAAGTCAGGCTCGTATTATTTCTGGTTTGCGTAGCTTTTTCGATTATTTAATTTTTGAAGATTATAGAGAGACCAATCCTACGGATTTAATTGAAGCTCCAAAAATTGGAAGAAAACTACCAGACACCTTGTCCGAAGATGAAATTAACAGTCTTATTTCTGCGATCGATTTAAGCCATCCGCAAGGCGAAAGAAACAGAACTATTTTAGAAACCTTGTACAGTTGTGGTTTGCGTGTAAGTGAACTCATCACCTTAAAAATTTCTGATTTATTTTTTGAAGAAGGCTTTGTAAGAGTAATCGGAAAGGGAAATAAACAGCGTTTTGTACCGATTCATTATGCTGCTCAAAAATATATTTCGAGTTATATAAAAGATATTAGAGCACATATACAGCCACAAAAAGGCTTTGAAGACACTGTTTTCTTAAACAGACGTGGCAAAGGATTAACTAGACAGATGATTTTTATCATTCTAAAAAATCTATCTATAGAAATTGACTTAAAGAAGAAAATTAGTCCGCATACGTTACGCCATTCTTTTGCTACACATTTATTAAAAAATGGTGCAGATTTAAGAGCGATTCAACAAATGTTAGGTCATGAAAGTATTACCACAACCGAAGTGTATGTGCATTTAGATAAAAGTTATTTAAAGGAAGTGGTAGAAACCTATCATCCTAGAAAATAAAGCCCATCCTAACCTTCCCAAAGGGAAGGAACTCATGCTCTTGAAACTACAATACTGAGTAACTTTATGTGATTTCTCTGCCGAAATTTCAGAATAAAAAAGACAAAACTGAGTAAAAACTATAATCGTGTCACTTCGACCTTTTAAGAGAAGTTTCACAAGAAACTAACACAAGTTTGAGCGACTTTACGGGATTTCTCCTTGCGTCGAAATGATAAATCAGTGTGCTATGCTTTGTATTATTTTTGATAAAGTTAAAAAAATGGTTCTAGATACAATTTCGAAAAAAATAAAAATTACTAAAAAAGAGAGTTTCGAAATAGATTCAAAAATAAAAAAGACTGTCTAAAAAGGTTTAAACTTTGTCATGCTGAACTTGTTTCAGCACCTAATTCTAAGAACTTGAAATAAATTCAGGTTGACAAAAAAACAATTTAAAGACAGCCTTTTTTAGGTTGATAAAACACTTATTTTATAAAAGAAAAAGGTTTCCCAATCGAATCTGTTGTTATTTCTAAATCTAAAAGTTTGGCTACAGAAGCTGCTACCTGATTTGTATACAATTGTTCTTCCGATACAATTTCTCCTTTTGCATCAATTTCATTTCCAAAAGCAAGCACCCAAACTTGGTCTGTATCTTTTACGGAGTCTCCATGATGTTTCCAGGTTTCTAAAGGTTCTGTACCTCTACCATGATCTGTAGTAATTATAAAAGTCGTTTTTCCTTTATAAAAAGAATTTTGTTGGGTAAAATCCCAAAGTTTTTTAATGAATGCATCTGTTCTATTTGCAGATTTTAAATATGCATCATACTCTCCATCGTGTGCAAAATCATCGGTTTCTCCGTAAGAAATAAACACCAACTTAGGATGTTTCTTTTTAATCGTTTCTAAAGCATAATGATGTGTAAAAACATCTAAACGAACACCTCCCCAAGGACTCGGAGTTTCTGCTTGCAATTCATTTAAGAAAACTTCTTTATCTGACAAATCCGATCCTTTTGCATTTCTGAAACCTGCATTTACATACAAACCACTTCTTTCTTCGTTGATGATAGACGGAAAAACATCCCAACTACCAAAAGCAGCAACTTTACCTTTATAAGCGTCCGATTTTTCTGCTATTTCTAAAAATGTAGTATTCGGATTCGGAATTTTACGATTGCTATTAATTCTTGCATCGTCTGCTTTACCTGTTAAAATTTCATTATAACCAGGATACGAAAAATGCATTCCGTTGGTTAAATTCATTTTACTTCCTTCCCAACGATTCCCATGTATTTGTCCGGTTTTAGCAACCTTACTCCAAATAAAAGGAAGCAATACTTCTCTTCTTTCAGTTGCAGATTCCCTCCAAAACTCTTTTTTCAAACTTTTAGGGTTTCCCACATATTCTTTATTTTCTACCAATAAAGAATCGGCACCAGAAAATAATTCTTGCCAACGTAAACCATCTAAAGTAATTACAAAAACCTTGTTAGACGCATCTTCTACATTAGCTATTTCATTCTTTTTTTCTAGCGTACACGCAGCCAACATCAACAGTAAAAAGACACTCGATAATTTTAATATTTTCATTACTTAATTGTTTTAAATGTTTTTATTGCAGACCAATCACTCCAATTTAAAAATTGATCTCTGTATCGAACACGCACGTAATACGTTGTGTTATTATTTAGCTTTCTATCTAAAATCTCATCCGTTAAATCATCATCCTTTTGTCTATTTTCTCTGTAATACCAATTTTCATGTTGTTTCCAAGAATCATAAGTTGGTTTCACAAAATCTTCTGTGGTTGATACTTGCCAATTAACACCAGCATGAAAAGCATCCTTTTTATCACTTTTAAAAGAATTTGCTTTTAAAACTACTTTATAAATAGGTTGTGCATCTTTGCTAAAATCAACTAAAAGAGGGGTTTTTGGTTGAATTGTTTTCTTAAAAACCGTTATACTATCTCTTAACTCGTTGTTTCTAGATTTAATATTATTACCTCTACTGATCCTTTTTAAAGTAAAAGAAGGGTTTTCTTTATCTGGGTCTATCGTTGCCAACACAAAACCATATTCGTCTTGAGTTACCGTAAATTCATCATAATCTCTTCCTTCAAATTCGCCCCAATTATCAATAGCGCCTCCGGCGGAAGCAACATTTACCCAAAGATGTTTGTGCTTTTTAGACTGTCCTCTAGAATACCCGTGCGTATGTCCGAAAAAATGTAAACTTGGCTTATTCGATTCTTCTGTAAAATCTTCTAATAATTTCACTACTTTTCCTGAGAAATCTTCTTCACCAGGAATCCATAATTCCGATTTATGCGGATGATGTAATTGCGCAAAAACAAAATCTATCGAATCATTTTTAGCTGTTTTAGCCAACAACTCCTTTAACCAAACCAATTGTTGTTTTATATCTCGATATCCATCGTTAGAATCTAAACCGATAATTCTGGTATTTGCATAATCTTTAAACCACCAATGTTCTGCATATTCTGGACTCCCGTTTTTTGGCAAACTAAAATATTTAAAGAAATAATCTGAATTCTTTTCATGGTTCCCAGGAACTGGATACACAGGCACTTGAGAAAACAATTTTTCTGATTGCTTAAAAAAATGCGCTTCCCATTGATTAAAAGTAGTTCCTGTAACCACTAAATCTCCAGGAATTACCACCATTGCAAGATTGTCTGAAATATCGCCTTCAAAATTCTTTTTAAAATAAGGTAAAACGCCTTCTTCAACTACTTCTTGAAATTTTGTTGGATGCTGCCAATCATTTTGCATATCACTCATAGCAACTAAGTTTATCTTTTTAGATCCGCCAGCAAAAGGAGGCGTTTTAAATTGATACACTTCAGAAATTGCTTTTCCTGTTTGTACTTTATAAAAATAGGTTGTAAATCTAGTTAAGCCGGTAACAGCAACTTCATGTACTCTTTTTTCTGAAAAATTAATATCGAAAGAAGTTCCGGTTGCTTTATTCTTTAATTTGTTCTTTTTTGTTCCCCAATATACGATTGCTTCTTCACCAAAATCTGTTTGCCACATAATTTTGATTGAAGTTGGTTCTGCGTCTTGCAAATAAGGTTTTATTTCTATTTTTTGCGCCAATAAAAACTGCGTGCAAAACAGTATTGAAAATGTAATGAATATCTTTTTTTTCATTTTTCTTTAAATTAAGAATAAGAAGTTATCTAAAAAGTATTAATTCGTGTCATACTGAACTTGTTTCAGTATCTCAACTTACTGAATTTCAATATTCATAAGAATCTGAAATAAATTCAGATTGACAAAAAAACTCCCTTTTTAGACAACTCCCTATAAATTACTTTTCTATTGTAACCACCAAGTCAATTCTCTAATTCCATCATTAGAACCACTAAATTGTCTGTCAATTGCTTCCGTAACATTGGTTGCATTGTTATTGTATTCATCTAAAGGATAAATCCATCTTGTTGGAGGCGTATCTGAACCTAAATATGGAAATTCTGGATATCCTGTTCTTAAATGATCAAAATACATATTCCAACCACCTTGTAAAAAAGAAGTCAAATATTTCTGAGTTAAAATTAACTCTAATTTTTCTGCATCTGTAGTCGCATTTAAAAAGTTCACTTTTGTTCCTGCAATATAATTTACAGCTTCAGTTGATGTATAATACGCTTCATACCCTTTTGCATAGGTATTATAAAATTGGAAATTTGCTTTAATTGCGTTTTCATAAAAAGCTTGTGCATTACCAGAAGGAATCCATCCTTTTACTGCTGCTTCTGCTAAAATAAACTGAACTTCAGAAAAACTTAACACATTATGTGCTTCTGTGGTTGGATCTGCTGTATATCTATCATTTACTTTAGATACATCTCCGGCTGCTGCCACTAAATTCACATCGTTATAAGCCGCGATAGGAT
Source organism: Polaribacter sp. 20A6 (assembly GCF_011378915.1). Classification (NCBI taxonomy): domain Bacteria; kingdom Pseudomonadati; phylum Bacteroidota; class Flavobacteriia; order Flavobacteriales; family Flavobacteriaceae; genus Polaribacter; species Polaribacter sp. 20A6. The sequence goes on along the minus strand of NZ_WTPZ01000001.1, from coordinate 308,959 downwards.
TTCCTCCTGCGTAGGCAGTAAAATCATCGATTGATAAACCTGCTTCTTTTGCATTTTTAGTCTGACCTGCAATAGCGAATAATCTTTTATCTCCTCTTTCTACCAACATATCTATAAAAGTAGATGCCATGTATAATCCAGAACCATACCCACTAGAATTGAATTCTGTATATCTAGAATCTACTACATCTACAAATTCTAAACGTGCACTTTCTTCTGGAGTTGTTATTATAGATTCTGAATTGTAAATAGAAGCAAATTCATTTTTAATGTTTAAAGAGGAGCTTCCTTCCTTTTTAGAAAGTGTCAATAAAACTTTTAAACGAAAAGAGTTTACCAACTTTTTCCATTTACTAACATCACCATTAAAAATAGGATCTCCCGTAATAATACTTGTTCCGTCTAACAAAGTGTTTGCCATTTCTAACTCACTTAAAACACCTGCAAAAACATCTTCTTGTGTACTGTATTTTGGTTGATATAAGTCTTCCGTTTCTCCTTTTAAAGCGTCTGCATAAGGAACATCTCCAAAAGTTAACGCCAAATCATAAAAATAATACGCTCTAAAAAAGTAGCCAATTCCTTTGTAAGAATCATCTGCTATTCTATCTGCTTCTTCCATCATTTTTGTAACCTGTCTTAAGCTATTGTAAGCATCAAAACTTGCTCTGTCCCATTTGTAAAACTGAGAAGTACTTTCTCCGTCTGTTTGCACAATCATTCTAGAAGCATACATTGCGCCTGTTCCTTTCACCTGAAAAGCAGAAGTTGTAATATTAGTTAACAATAAATCTGGATGCGTTACGCTTACTTTATTTGGATTGTCGTTGATGTCTAAATCTTCACAAGAAGAGACTACAACCGCCATCATTAAAAATACTATTATTTTAAAATTTTTCATTTTTATTAAAATTTAAAAGTTAAACCTAAACCTAAGTATCTTGTAGAAGGATCTTGTAAATTATCATCATTTCCATAATCTGGATCAATGATATCTGCCTTTTTTAAGATGAATAAGTTGTAACCGTTTATACTTGCATTAATTTGTTTGATTCCTTTAACTTTTAAGACATTTGTTAAATCGTAACTTAAAGCGACAGTTCTTAATTTAAGGTAAGATCTATCGAATACATTGGCAAAAGTTTCGCTTTCCTCCTCTGTAACCTGTGCTCTATACGGATAGTTTTGAGACCAAGCTTGCCAGCTTACTGGTGATGAATGTGTTGCATACGTTCTAGTATCTGAAGTTACTGTTCCGTTTAAATCTCTTTGTACAGAACCACCAGTTACATTTACACCTGTTGGCACATATACGGTTCCAATACCGTTTGCATATTCTGCATCTCTAAATTCTGTAGAGTTTGGATGCTTACCACCCCACCACATTTTTTCTACTGTTAAAGACCTCATTAAACCTCCCCAAACGCCATCAATACCAACTTTTAATGAAAAGCCTTTGTATTTAAAAGTGTTTTCTAAACCAAATCTAAAATCAGGATTTTTATTTCCTATATTTTGTTCATATGGATTTTTGGTTGGCATCCCGGTATTGGCATCTAAAATTAATTCTCCGTCTGCAGATTTTTCCCAAACGGTTGCATAATATGCATCAGTTCTATCATTTAATCGTAAGCTATTATATTGCTCAGCTCCTTCATCTAATCTTGTTAAGCGTTGTACTTTTTTAGACCAGTTTGCTAAAACATCCCATCTGAAATCTGTATTTTTAATTGGTGTCGCTCTCACAGAAACCTCAAAACCATTGGTAGTAAATTGGTGTGCATTTTCTTTTCTTGATGAAAAACCAGATCCTAAAGAAATTGGTAAATCAATAATCGAATTTTCATCTATAGCATTATAATATGCAAAGTCTAAACCAATTCTATTGTTTAAAAAACCTGCACTTAAACCTAATTCTACATTGGTAGTTAAAGAACCTTCTATATCTGGATTTACCAAACTCCCTGAATACGATAATTCTGGACTTCCATCAAAAGTACCTGCATTGTCATAATAAGAATTTATTTGATATGCACTTAAAGATCTTTTTACTTGCGCCCAAGAACCAAAAGCCTTTAAATAGTTAATAGATTCTGGTAATTCAATCCATTCTGAAACAATGGTACTTAATGAAACTGAAGGATAGAATAAAGAATTATTATCTGTTGGTAATGTAGAGTGCTTATCTGTTCTACCTGTAAATGTTAAGAATAACTTGTTATCAAAATCTAATTCTAACATTCCGTATAAACTGTTTACAGATCTTTCAGAAAAATCGGTGCTTGCTATCACGTTTCCTTTTGTATTATTTAAACTATACAATTCAGGAACAATAATACCATCTGTAGCATTGTACTCTTGTTGGTATTTATGATATTCTGATGAAGCTCCTGCATTGACCCCTAAAGAAAATTTATCTGTAATTTCTTTATTATAGGTAGCTAATAAATTATAATCTACATCTACAGAATTGGTATTCCATGTTTTATAATCTCCATCTCTTGGGTCTCCGTAGTTCAAATAAGACTTCGGACTTTCTCTGTTTTCAAACCGATCTTTCATCACAGCAGAACCCATTGCCTGAACACTAAAATCATCTGAAATTTGATAATTTAATTTCAACTGTCCATTTAAAACATTTGAGTCATATCGCTGATTTAATTCATTGGCAGCAAAATACACGTTGTTATACCAAGCATAATTAAAGTTTGCTTGTCTATATCCTTCCTGACCAGGAATATATCTGTGCTCATTCAATTCTTGACCATTAACATCATCTCCCATCCAAATTAAGATAGTGTACATGTGGTTTTTAGGTCCGTAACCATGTCTAGGATAATTCGGAGAGAATACTTTGTTATACGCCAACTTGCTATCCAACGTTAACTTCTCTGATAATTTTGTTGTTGAATTAAAAGTTAATCCACCTGTTTTTAAATTGGTGTTTGGCACTCTACCTGTATGCGATTTGTAGTTACCAGATAATCTATAAGAACCATTTTTAGAAGAATTTGCTACAGAAAAAGAAGTCGTATTGATAACTCCTGTTCTTAGAAAGTCTTTTAAATTATTATGATATTCCCAATCAATTGGCACTCTAGAATAACGAGACTTATCATCATATTTTGTTCCGCTTACATCTCCCCACCAAGGAGTAACATCACCAGAAACATTGTCTTTTATAGGACTATTCCATTGTGCTATTTTTACTCCAGGCTCAAATTTTGGTCCCCAGATCATATCTCCATCAGAAATACCACCATCTTGTCCGTCCCAAAATTCATATTGTCCGTTAGAACCATTTCCGTATTCTGTTTGTGTTTCCGGAAAAACCGTAAAACCTGCACTTACCATGGTATTATGAGAAACTGTAATTTCTAATCCGTCAGATTTCTGACCTTTAGAAGTTGTAATTTGTATCGCTCCATTTCCTCCTCTATATCCGTATAAAGCAGAAGCAGAAGTTCCTTTTAAAACCGTAATATCAACAATATCATCCGGAGAAATATCATAAAAATCTGTACTTACAGGAATTCCGTCTACAACAATTAATGGCGATTTCCCTCTTAAAGTAAAAGAAGGCGCCTGAAATAAACCTGTAGGATTACTAACCGTTAAACCTGCAACTTTACCAGTAATTAAACCTGCAGCATTTGGCGCAACAACTTCTTTAATAGTAGAAGCATCTACTCGTTGAGTTGCGTAACCGACTTTTTTCTGTTCTCTTTTAATACCTAAAGCCGTTACAATAACTTCGCTTAGTGCATTAACTTCTGGTAACATTGTAATAGTAATATTGTTTCTATTTCCAATAACAATATCTTGACTTTGGTACCCTAGAAATTCGACTCTTATAATACTTGTTGCATCTTTAAACTCTATTTTAAAATTTCCATCAAAGTCAGATGTAGTCCATTTATTACCATTAACTATATGAACACTTGCTTCTGGTAACAAAGCACCTGTTTCATCTATTATTTTTCCTGTTAAGACTTGCTGAGAAAAAGCAGCTGTCCCAAGAAAAAGTGACATTAAAATTAAAAATTTACTTAAAAATTTGTGTTTCATTTTGTAGTTAGTTTAGTTTAATACTCAAGCTACAAAGCAAAAAATATTAAGTTAAATCAACCTAAAATGAACGTTAGTATATTGCAACCAAAACAAAAAAACAGGATAAGATTGTGTTACCTAGAGTTGGTTTATTGAACTTATATTAACATTAATTTAAGAAACATCGAGATAAAAAAAACCTTAAGAATACACTAAAGGCTAATTAATTTTTAATTTATCGGGTTCTACAAAACCTTTGTTATAAGGTCTTTAAAATCCTGGTTTAAGAAAATATTCACTTATTTTCATTGGGTTTTTATCTTAGTAAATACTACAAATATTTACCCTATAAAAAAGCTTTCGCTAATGTTACAATAAAGAAGCCAAATGCCTAGAACCACAAATATTAAGAAATGTATAGAAGCAAAAATCCCCACCATAAACATGGTAGGGATTTTTAAAAATATTTTGAGAACACAACAGTGTCTCTTCCTTTCAGGAAGAATAGGATGGGCTTCTTTTACTTAGCCACATTCACCGCTCTTGTTTCTCTAATAACAGTTACTTTTACTTGACCTGGGTATGTCATATCATTTTGTATTTTCTGAGAAATACTAAAAGATAATTCAGCAGCTTTGGTATCATTTACCTTACCACTTTCTACCATTACACGTAATTCACGTCCTGCTTGTATAGCATATGCTTTTTGAACACCTGGAAAACCAAATGCTATGTTTTCTAAATCTTTTAAACGCTGAATGTAAGAATCTAACACCTGACGTCTTGCTCCTGGTCTTGCTCCTGAAATAGCGTCACAAACTTGTACGATTGGCGCAATTAACGTTTTCATTTCAATTTCGTCGTGGTGAGCACCAATTGCATTACAAACATCTGGTTTTTCACCATATTTCTCAGCCCATTCCATACCTAACAATGCGTGTGGAAGTTCGCTTTCCGTATCTGGCACTTTACCAATATCATGTAATAAACCAGCACGTTTTGCAACTTTTGCATTTAAGCCCATTTCCGAAGCCATAATACCACAAAGATTTGCTACTTCACGCGAGTGTTGTAATAAATTCTGTCCGTAAGAAGAACGATATTTCATTCTACCCACCGTTTTAATCAATTCTGGATGCAATCCGTGGATACCTAATTCTATTACAGTTCTTTTACCAACTTCAATAATTTCTTGGGTAATTTGATTCTCCGTCTTTTTAACAACCTCTTCAATTCTTGCAGGGTGAATTCTACCATCGGTTACCAACTTGTGCATAGACAATCTTGCAATCTCTCTACGAACAGGATCAAAACAAGAAAGAATAATTGCTTCCGGAGTATCATCAACAATAATTTCTACACCTGTAGCAGCTTCTAAAGCTCTAATATTACGTCCTTCTCTACCAATAATTCTACCTTTAACATCATCAGACTCTAAGTTAAATACAGACACACAGTTTTCTACTGCTTGCTCTACACCTACCCTTTGTATGGTTCCTAAAACTACTTTTCTAGCTTCTTGTTCTGCTGTTAACTTCGCTTCTTCAATAGAAGTTTGTACAAAAGCCATTGCTTCTGTCTTCGCTTCATCTTTTAAAGAAGTAATCAATTCCTTTTTAGCATCTTCTGCCGATAAACCAGAAATTTGCTCTAGCATATCTACATGACGCTTGTGCATTTTTTCTAATTCTGATTCTTTATTTTCTAAAAAGTCTAATTTTTTATTAAACTCTCCTTCTTTGTGTTCTAAAGATTTATTTAATCTTTTATTTTTATCTACTTCAGAGGCTACTTGAGATTCTCTATCTCTAATACGTTTCTCTACATCAGAAATCTTTTTCTCTCTTGTAAGAATTACTTTTTCATGCTCAGCCTTTAATTCAATAAACTTTTCCTTTGCCTGTAATATCTTTTCTTTTTTTACAGAATCGGCATCTATCTTAGCTTCTTTTAAGATTGTTGCGGCCTCTTTTCTAGTGCCACTAAGTATTTTTTTTCCTTTTGCTTTTTCCATCGCTTTAGCGATCAAAAATCCACCTGCAATTCCTATCAAAACTCCCACAATAATGGGAAGTATCATTCCATCCATAATTTAAATTTAATATATAAAAAAAGCCTACATTAGTGAGGTTTTTTAAACTCCAAATATGGTTACTTATAGGACTAACTAACTGTTCAAGGATCCATTCTAGATGGCTTGCTTTAGTAGTTAAGACTCATCCTTCATAATTGAATCGTGTTGAGTTTAATAAACAATGTACTAACGTAGGCAGTGTGTTGTTAATGTATATTTTAAAGAACTTATTTTAAATGAGAATCAACCAAATTAGTCAACTCTTTTATTCTATCTACTACTTCTCTATCTGTAGAATCCTTTTCTAATGAAGTTATTTCTGCTTTAGAAGCAAACTGTAACGCACACATAGCTAAAACATCTTGTTTATCGCTTACTGCGTAATTTTCTTCATACATAGAAATTAATTTATTAATAGCAGTTGCGGCTTTTCTCATGCCTTCTTCCTCTTTAGTGTTGTTCACACTTAAAGGGTAAGTTCTACCTGCTATAACAATATTAATTTTAAGTTTTCCCACAATTTAATGAACTTTATTTGTGTAACTGTATGATACACTTGTCGATTTCTCGAATTAAAGTATTTATTTTGAGTTTTGTATCTCTTGTATTTGTTCCACTGCCGTCTATAGTTTTGGCAACCTTAAGCAATTCATACTCTTTTTTCTGTGCTGCTAATAATTGCTCTCTTTCTTTTAATTGATGTTGTAATTTATTGGTATTCTGAAGCAGAATTTCATTTTCATTCTTCAAAAATTCATAATTTGACAATAAGCTTTCTAACTTATCTTCCAGTAAATGAATTGCTTCAATTGTATTACCCATCTATATTATTAAGAATAAAACTATAGCTACAAAGTTAACATTCTGTTTTAAACTTTACAACATTTTGTTGCTTATTTTCTTTAGTATCTCCTAAATACCTAAAATGCTTTAGTTAACATTATGGAATTCAAATTGTTTAGACATAAATTATTACGTAAAGGCTGGATTTAGAAAGTAAGAATATGATTAAAAATGATTATTACTTCATAAAAAATAATGACCGCTTCGCTTTTAGAATTAAGAACCAATCCCCGACTCTAACAACCTAGTAAACAAGTAAAAGATGAAATAAAAAATTTGTGAAATGGATTGTTTAAGGTAGTTTATCAAACTAAAAATATTTACATTTAAACGATTTATTAAAATTCAAACTAGTTAAAACATTTAATTGAAGCACCTTCTTTTTTGTGTTTTTTAACACCAAAGCTCTACTTGTTTTTTAATTGGCATGAATAAGTTATTTTATGAAAAACTAAAGATGAACTCTTTAACCCAAAAATGATTTTCACTATTTTTGCAGAAAACATTTTCATTTTGAGACAAACTCTATTGCTATTTACATTTTTATGCACTTTTTTTAGTTATTCCCAAGAAAAGTACCCAAAAGACTATTTTAGAAATCCCTTAGGTATCCCTACTATTTTATCGGGTACTTTTGGCGAGTTAAGAAGTAACCACTTTCATTCTGGGGTAGATATAAAAACACAAGGTAGAGAAGGTTTAAAAATATATGCAGCTGCAGACGGTTATATTTCTAGGATAAAAGTTGCTCAATATGGTTTTGGTAAAGCAATTTATATAACACATCCAAACGGGTTTACAACTGTGTATGCCCACATAAGCAAATATGCTGATAAAATTCAGGAACACGTAAAATCTGTTCAATACAAACAAGAAAATTATGAAACTGGAAATTTATTTTTTAAAGCTGATAAATTTCCTATAAAAAAAGGAGAAATCATTGCTTTTTCTGGTGATACTGGTAGTTCTGGTGGACCTCATCTACATTTCGAAATAAGAGATACAACCACAGAAAACATCATCAATCCTTTGTTTTTTGGGTTGAAACCTATTGATACAAATCCACCTACTTTTTTAGCATTAAAAGTGTATCCATTAGACCAAAATGCTAGAATTAACAATAAAAATAGAAGTACGGTTATATCTCTAAAAAGTATAGAAAAAGGAAAATATAAAGTGGATAAAATTGCTGCTTGTGGACATATTGGTTTTAGTGTAAATGTTTTTGACCAACTAGACAAAGCATCCAATAAAAACGGAATTTTTAGTTTAGAAATGCTTGTAAATGGAAAACGTTTTTATCATCATGATGTAGAAACATTTTCTTTTGCAGAAAGTAAATTTATCAACTTACATATAGATTATCCGCACTATAAAAAGTACAAGAAAAAATATCAGAAAACTTATAAAGAAGAAGCTAATAAACTATCTACATATAAGGGGTTAATTGATAATGGTATATTAAATATTGAAAATGGATTGAATTACAATATAGAAATTATTGCAAAAGACTATAAAGGAAACACAAGTACCTTAAAAATACCTGTTAGTGGTGTAAAAAACAATACCATTTTTACACAACCAAAAGACACCACTGCCTATAAAATAGTTGCTAAAAACTTTCAGAAGTTTAAAGAAGAAAATGTTACAGTTGCTTTTCCTAAGAACACTTTTTATGAAGATGTCTATTTAGATTTTAAGGTTGATAAAGGCGTTGCTAAAATTCATACTCCTAGTATTCCTTTAGATAAAAGTTTTACATTAACTTTTAATGTTTCTAAATATTCTGAAGCCGAAAAAAAACAACTTTATATAGCGAATGTAGAAAACTCAAAATACCCGTATTACCTAAGCACTCGAAAAAAGGACAGCACCTTTTATACAACCACAAAAACGCTGGGTAAATATGCTTTAGTTTCAGATACTCATAAACCTAAAGCTAGCGTATTGTATTTTAAAAATAACGATTGGATTTCTAAAAGAGAAACTATTAAAGTAAAGATTTCTGATGTTGGTTCTGGAATTAAAAACTTTAGAGCTACTTTAGATGGAGAATGGATTTTAATGGAATACAATCATAAAAAAAGAATATTAACCTATAATTTTAGTGATAAAAAATTGGTTGGTAGCAAACATATCTTTAAAATTGTAGTCTCGGACAATGTTGGAAATACGAATACGCTTTCTACAACGTTCTTTAAAAAACAAGTAAACTAAAACCTACGTGAAAAAAATCTTACTCTTTTTATACTTTCTGCCTGTTTTTGCTTTTGCTCAAAAAACCACCATTCTTAAAGGAACGGTTAATGATAAAAACAAACAACCTATTGAACAAGTTTCTATAAAGTATAATAACGTTGGTACCACCACAGATAAAAACGGAAACTACTCTATTCGAATTCCATTTAAAGAAGAAATAACGCTAGTTTTTAGTCATTTATCCTTTAGAACTTTTACAAAAAAATACATTGGAAATAGTAGAAATGGCGTCCGATATTCTGTTGTTCTTTCTTCAAAAACAGAAGAATTAGAAGAAATTGTAATTAAAGATAATGTAAGAAACGCCCAAGGTATTAAGAAGATTGATGTTGCAGTTGTTAAAAATGTAATTGGACCTAATGCGGGTGTAGAAAACGTATTAATGACTTTACCCGGTGTTAGTAATAACAACGAACTAAGTACGCAGTACAATGTAAGAGGTGGGAATTTTGATGAAAATTTAGTCTATGTAAACGGAATTGAAATTTACAGACCTTTTTTAATTAGATCTGGCCAACAAGAAGGCTTAAGTTTTATCAACTCTAATATGGTGCAGAATATTAATTTTTCTGCTGGTGGATTTCAAGCTAAATACGGAGATAAATTATCATCTGTTTTAGATATTACTTATAAAAAACCTACAGAAACTGCCACCACAATAGACGCTAGTTTATTAGGAGCAGGTGTTACATTTGAAGGCCGTTTTTTAAATAATAAATTAAGCACCATTACGGGTGTTAGATATAGAGACAATAGCTTATTTGTAAATAGTAAACAAATTGAGACTAATTTTAGACCACAATTTACAGATGTACAAACCTATTTATCTTATGACTTTTCAGAAAAATTTACATTAAATTTTCTAGGAAACTTTTCTCTAAACGATTATAATTATCAACCAATTTCTAGAAGCACACGTTTTGGTACCGTTGCAGATCCGTTAGAATTAATTGTTTTCTATTCGGGTCAAGAGGAAGACAAATATTTAACGATGTTTGGCGCTTTGTCTGCAGATTTTAAAGTGAATGATCATTTTACTTTAACAACTACAGTATCTAGATACAATACACAAGAAGAAGAACATTTTGATATTGCTGCAGCCTATAACTTAGGGGAAGTTGATGCCAATATTGGATCAGAAAATTTTGGTGAAGTAGATTTCTCACAAGGAATCGGATCACAATTAAATCATGCTCGTAATGATTTGGATGCTTTAATTACCAATATCCAGGTAAAAGGAACTATTAAGAAAGATGATATACAATGGAATTTTGGAGCTAAATATCAAAAAGAAGATATTAGAGACCGAATTAGAGAATGGGAAGTAATAGATTCTTTAGGTTTTTCTATAAGACCTCCAAACCATTCTTCTAACAATCAACCGTACGAACCTTTTGAAGGTGAAATCACTCCTTATCAAAACATCAGAAAAGATAATAACGTTGCCATTAATAGACTCTCTGCCTTTGTACAATTTAACCAACGTTCTTTTTGGAATGAGCATGAAGTTTTTTATAATTTAGGTATTAGAACTCAAAGTTGGTCTGTTACAGGAAACGGAATCGAGTCTAAAAACCAAACAATTATTAGTCCTAGAGGTCAATTTGCAATAAAACCGAATTGGGATAAGGATATGCTGTTTCGAATTTCTGGCGGATGGTATTCTCAACCACCTTCTTACAGAGAGTTAAGAGATTATAATGGTGATATTAATGTAGATGTAAAAGCTCAAAAATCGATTCACTTAGTTACAGGAATGGATTATAGTTTTGATATGTGGGACAGACCATTTAAACTAACCACAGAATTGTATTACAAAGATTTATCTGATGTAAACGCCTACTCTATAGACAATGTTAGAATTCGTTATAGAGCAGACAATGTTACAGAAGCGTATGCAACCGGATTGGATGTTCGCTTAAATGGTGAGTTTGTTCCTGGTAGCGAAAGTTGGGTAAGCTTAGGCTATTTAAAAACTGAAGAAAATATTGATAACCAAGGATATATTCCAAGACCTTCTGACCAACGAATAAAATTCGGAATTCTTTTTCAAGATTATGTTCCTAATTTACCAAACTTAAAAGCATATTTAAACTTGGTGTACAATACAGGTGTTCCTGGCGGCTCGCCTTCTTATGCTGATGTGTATGACTACCAAAGTCGTTTAAGAGATTATAAACGTGCAGATTTAGGAGTTTCTTATATTTTTGTGGATGCTAATAAACAATACGAAACGGGTTGGTTGTCTAAGTTTAAAGAATTATCCGCAGGTTTAGAGCTTTTTAATATGTTTGATATTCAAAACTCAATTACCAACACTTGGGTAAGAGATGTGTATTCTAAAACACAATTCGGTATTCCGAATTATATGACGGGTAGAGTTTTAAACTTAAAAGTAGGTATGAAGTTTTAATTCATAAAAAAAGCGGGCTGACATACATCAGCTCGCTTTTTCAAATTCAAACAAAATTACTTTCACTTTTTCACTATACTTCTAAGACTTCCCTTTTAGGAGCTTCTATAATATTCGTTGTATTTTTATATTTCGATAAAATGCTACTTTAATAAGCAAAAACATGAAACGCTTTTGCATACTGATACAAATCAAAGATGGATTCTAATTCTAATTTTTGTTTTATATTTTTTCTGTGCGTACTAACCGTAGTAGGCTCTATAAAAAGTTGTGCTGCAATTTTATTTGTTGTATTTCCATGAACAACCAATTTAAAAATTTGAAGCTCTTTGTTTGTTAATGAATTAAACTTAGATTTATTCAATTTTTTAAAACGCTTTTCTTCTTGTAAATTTTGAGAAAATTTACTAAGCGTAGACAAATCGTGTAAACTTAAATTATAAAAGCTAAGAAAATCTTCTATAAGGTTTATTGGTATTTCTTTATCTTTAATTTGATATTTATTACCAATAATTTTTAATTCATTATAATCATATAATTTTTTAACTTCCATATTTTTTTCTTTTTCATCAACAAAATTAAGCGGAAGTCATAAAAAAAAACCATACTTTAGTAGGGTATTTAAATTCTATTTGTGAAAATAAAACTAATATTCCTCTTACTAGTACTCACTTTAAATTCTTTTTCACAAGAGGAATCTTCTTCAATATATCATTCAATTTCCTTTTTTAAACAACCTTCTAAAGACACTGTTTCTATTACAGAAATTATTAAAAACTATGAATTAGGCAATTTTAAAAAAGAAGAGCAACCTAAAATTTATAAACATTTAGGAGAAAACACTTTATGGAATCACTTTTCATTATTACCAGCAACTTCAACAAAAACAGCATACAAGTACTTTACAATTGCAAACCCATATTTACCTTATGGAAAAATTTATTTAAAAAAGGGTAATCAAATCGACACACTTTACAAAGTATCTAATAACAAAGAATTTCCGCATAAAAATATTTTTTATAGACATCCGGTCTGGAAAATACCAGTAGATAACAATACAAAAACCGATGTTTTTCTGGAAGTTAAAAACAAGGATACTAGAACAAGAATGTCTTTCTTTCTAGAGACAGAGAATCAGTTTTTAAAGCGTGTAGAAACAGAATATTTTTATTTCGGAATGTTTATCGCATTTCTAATTTCGATGGCATTTATACTGGTCTTTTTTGCCATTTTAAAAAAGGAGTACACTGTTTTATTTTATCCTTTATACATTTTTACTGTTTTAATAGAATTTCTAGCTGGTAAAGGAATTGGAGTGCAATACTTCTGGTCAGGAAGTGAGTTTGCTATCAATAATATTAGAAGCCTTAGTCAGACAATTGGAGTAGCTTGTATTGGTTTTTTTTATATGAAGTTTTACAAATTAAACAAATCCCAAGTAATTCCTAAACTACTTTTTAAGATAGGAGCCTACATTGCGTTAACACTTTTACTATTCTATATCTATAAATTTTTCTTTGGCGGATTAATTGTTTTATACCTCTATGTTTGGACAATCTTAAAAGTAATTGCTTTTATTTGGGTATTAAATCACCTCTACTTAACCATTACAAAACAACTACCAATTTATTTAGTTATCGCTTTTATACTGCCAATTTTAGCAATAATAAGTGGTCAAATTATAAATCCAAGTGTCCACAATAGTTTGTATATAAAATTTAGCGGATCTACAATTTATTATATCACATTGGTTTTAGAAATTTTACTATTTACTCGATTTATTTTTGGTTCGGTCATAGAAACTCAGTTTAAATATTTTAAACTCAAAAAAGTGAGTAATGAATTAAAATATAATTTTCAAAATAAAACATTAGCCTTTCAACATACAGAAAGAAACAACTTAGTAAATAATGTTCATGATACTTTTGGAGGATATTTAGAAGCTTTAAAACTACGCTTATTGCAGAAAGATGAAAAAACACCAGAAAAAGTAGAAGAAATTTTAGATGCTTTTTATAAAGATTATAGATATTTATTAAACAGCTTGTACGCTCCAAAAGTTAATGCAGATAACTTTGTTGATAGTTTAATTGAATTCTGTACTAAAATAGATAATTTAACAAAACACAAAATCAGTTATAATTTCGACCTTAAAAACATCGAATTGTCGCAAGATAAATGTGTACACTTATATCGAATAATATCTGAGCTTACTACAAATGCTATAAAATACTCTAAAGCATCAGAAATTAAAATAACGCTAAACCAGCATAAAAACCAACTAATTACACTAAAAGTAACTGATAATGGAATTGGTTTTGATGAAAAAATAATAATCAAGAAAGGTTTCGGTTTAGAAAGTGTGAAAAACAGAGTAAAACAAATTAACGGAACTTTACAAATAAAAAAGGTTCGAATTTCGAAATTAATATCCCCATTACAAATGACTAAAACCCCAATAAGAATAGTTATTGCAGACGATAATCGTTTTTTTTGTGATGCTTTAAAAGACAGCTTAAATGTTCATTCGAAATTAAATGTAACCAATACTTTTATCACACTAAAAGAATTAATTGCATTTACAAATTATCAAAACTTAGATGTTTTAATCTTAGATGTAAATTTTAATGGAACATGTTCTTTAGATTTTATTGATAAAATAAAAAAAGGAAACAATCATTTTAAAATCATTGTATTAACCACCATGAATAATAATTTCATCAAAGAAAAAGCGATACATAAAGGGGTAGATGTTTTTGTTGGAAAAGATGAAGACTTACAAAATTTTAAAGATGTAATTCTAAATTGTTTCGTTAATAAATCTGTAAAAAAAGGAAAAACCTCCTCAAAAATAAATATTGACAACTATACATTTACAAAACGAAAATTAGAAATTTTACAAGCCTTATTTTTACATTCCGATAAAAATGAAAAAGAACTTTCTGCAATATTACATATTACAGAAAGTTCTTTAAAATCTCATAAAAGAGAGCTATTTGAAATTACAAATACTAAAAGCACACCTGAACTTATAAAGTTCGGAATTCAGAAATCGTTAATCATTGCTTAATCTAAAATCTGAGCGGCATGTGCCTTTGTTTTCACTTTTAAGATAATATCTTCAATTACACCTTTTTCATCAATTACAAAAGTGGTTCTGTGGATTCCATCATATTCTTTCCCCATAAACTTCTTTGGTCCCCAAACATTAAAAGCTTCAATTACAGCTTTGTCTTCATCTGCTAAAAGCGGAAAAGGCAATTCGTTTTTATTTATAAAATTTTGTTGTCTTTTTTCCGAATCTGCACTTACTCCTAAAACATCATATCCTTTTGCTAAAAAAGATTGATAGTTGTCGCGTAAATCACAAGCTTCGTTAGTACAACCCGGAGTACTTGCTTTTGGGTAAAAGAATAAAACTAATTTTTTACCTGCGTAATCAGAAAGTTTAATGGTATTTCCTGCGTTGTCTTTTGCTTCAAACTGCGGAGCGTTATCTCCTATTTTTAGTGATGTCATTTTTTTTGTTTTTAATTACAAAGATACAAAGTAACAAAGTATTCTTGAAGTCTAAAGTCGGTAGCTTATTAATAAATAACTATGTTTTGTATAGTCTCATTTTAATCATCCATAAATCAATTAAAATCTCAAATGTCACACTGAATTTGTCGAAGTTTATGTAAAATAGTCTTCGACAAGCTCAGACATACATACGCTAGGTAAATTGTTATTGGATATATTTAACCAGAAAAGAGAGCTTAATAATAAAAACATTGTCAAATTAGCACCAAACCCAATAAAAACTCTAAATGTCACACTGAGCTTGTCGAAGTGCAACCAAAATAGTCTTCGACAGATTCAGACTGAAATATTATAGATAAATTATTATTTAGCATGATTAACAAAAAAAGTGAGTTTAATAATAAAACATTATCAAATTAGTCCCCAAATTAATTAAAATCTCAAATGTCACACTGAGCTTGTCGAAGTGCATTCAAAATAGTCTTCGACAAACTCAGACAGACATATAATAGATAAATTGTTATTGGATATATTTAACCAGAAAAGAGAGTATAATAATAAAACATTACCAAATTAGGACCAACCCCAATTAAAACTCCAAATGTCATAAGTGCATCTAAAATAGTCTTCGACAAGCTCAGACAGACATACGCTAGGTAAATTGTTATTGGATATATTTAACCAGAAAAGAGAGCTTAATAATAAAAACATTGTCAAATTAGCACCAAACCCAATAAAAACTCTAAATGTCACACTGAGCTTGTCGAAGTGCACTCAAAATAGTCTTCGACAAGCTCAGACAGACATACGCTAGGTAAATTGTTATTGGATATATTTAACAAAAAAAGAGAGTTTAATAATAAAATATTCTCAAATTAGCACCAAACTCAATGAAAACTCCAAATGTCACACTGAGCTTGTCGAAGTGCTTTTTTCAATCTAAAAGTTAATTATAAAAAATAAATAAGGTTTCAATTAGAACTTTGTAACTTGCAGACTTGTAAATTTTGTAACTTCGAATAATGACTAAAAAAGAAAAAGTACAATTTGTAATTGACACACTTCAAGAAAAATATCCTGAAATACCTGTTCCTTTAGACCATAAAGATCCTTATACGTTGTTAATTGCTGTTTTATTGTCTGCGCAATGTACAGATGTTAGAGTGAATAAAATTACACCATTGTTGTTCGCTAAAGCGGATAATCCTTTTGATATGGTAAAAATGACCGTAGAAGAAATTAAGGAAATTATTCGTCCTTGTGGTTTATCTCCAATGAAGAGTAAAGGGATTTACGGATTGTCTAAAATTTTAATTGAAAAATATGACGGTGAAGTTCCCCAAACTTTCGAAGGTTTAGAAGAATTACCAGCGGTTGGTCATAAAACGGCTGGAGTTGTATTGAGTCAGGCTTTTGGAATACCTGCTTTTCCTGTGGATACCCATATTTTAAGACTAATGTATCGTTGGAATTTGAGCAACGGAAAAAGTGTTGCACAAACAGAAAAAGATGCAAAACGTCTGTTTCCTAAAGAAATTTGGAACGATTTACATTTACAAATCATTTGGTACGGACGTGAATATTCTCCTGCCCGTGGTTGGGATTTAGATAAAGATATTATTACTAGTACAGTTGGTAGAAAATCAGTTTTAGGCGAATATCATAAAAAAAATAATACACCTTAATTAAGGTGTATTATTTATACTAAAAAGAAGTTTTATGAACTAGGTATTGCTTCACCTATTAACGTTTCTCCTGCTATTATTTCAAAAGTATTATTAACAGCTGCAGTATCGTGTAAAGCATGTACTAAAGTTTGCGCAACATCATCTCTACTAATTTCTCCAGGTTTATTTAACTTGGTACTCAATTCTATTTTACCTATTCCTTTATCATTATTTAAAGCTCCTGGTCTAACAATAGAATAAGGAACATTACTTTCTCTTAAATAAACATCTGCATTTTGTTTTGCTTTTAAATAATCTTTAAGCTTGTCTGAACTTTCTGGGTTATCTGCTCCCATAGAACTTAACATTACAAACTTTCTAACTTTTGTATGCTTACCAGCGTCTATTAACTTCTTAGCACCTTCTTGATCGACTGCTACTACTTTTTTGCCACCAGAACCGGCTGCGAAAATAATTTTATCAATATTTTCTGTTGTAAATGAAACGTCCTTTTCTAAATCTGCTAAAATAGTGGTTACATTTTCATCTTCAAACTGCTTTTTCTGACTCTCTTTGCGAACCATAGCAATTGGATTAAAATATTGTGATTTTTGTAATAAGTGTACTATCTTTTTTCCTGTGGTACCATTGGCACCTGCTACTAATATATTTTCCATGACTGCAAGTTCCGTAAAAGCCAAAGACTCTATTAACTCATATAACATAAAAAAAGATGCATACAAAAAAAAGCCCCAACGTTAGTTGAAGCTTTTTCCTCTCTTAATTCAAATTCAATTCAATGAAGTCTTTTGATTTCGTTTTTACAAAAGTTAGCGATTTGGAAAAATTAATCAAAAATTGAACTGTTTCTTGTTTGGGTTGCATCTGTAAATCAGAAGGCTTTTTTGAGTAAAGTTGCATCATATAGTTTGTTTAATAAATTGGTTATAAACTACTAACGACACCTTTTTTCATTTATTGTTAATCTACTAAAATAATTTTATGTTTCTCTATTAACTTACGCATATTTATAAGCGCATAGCGCATTCTACCCAATGCAGTATTAATACTAACACCTGTATTTTCGCTAATTTCTTTAAAACTCATATCTTTATACATACGCATTACCAAAACTTCTTTTTGTTCTTCTGGCAATTCATTAATAAGCTCTCTAACATCTGTATGTATCTGATCTTTTATAATTTGTTTTTCAGCATTTAAGTTTCCATCGCCTAACACAGAAAAAATATCAAACTCACTTGTATTTTTAAAAGAAGGCATTCTGTTAGTTTTTCTAAAATGATCTATCACCAAATTATGCGCAATACGCATAACCCAAGGTAAAAACTTACCTTCTTCGTTATAATTTCCTTTTTTTAAAGTTCTAATAACTTTTATAAATGTATCCTGAAAAACGTCTTCTGTAATATCTCTGTCGTGTACTTTACTATATATAAAGCTAAACAATCTTTGCTGATGTCTTTTAATTAAAACCGCTAAAGCTGCTTCATTTCCTTTAATGTAATCGCTTACTAAAGTACTATCTGTATTTGAGTTTTTCTGCATCATAACTACTGTTGAAGAACAAGTTGCTCTTCTTTTTTTATTATTAAATTAATAATTTAAAAGTAGTTTTTTATGTATATGCGTCTAATTTAGTGGTGCTTATGAAAGCCAAATATCAATATTATTTTTTAAATCGACAAATATTTTAGCAAAATTCATTCACATTTCTTTTAAAATGGATTAAAAAAACGGTATTTTTATAGCTTATATTTTTCATAAATGAAGACTGACATTTCTAAAGTAAATCCGAAAGAAAATATTATTATTAAAGGAGCTAGACTCCACAACCTAAAGAATATAGATGTAGTTATACCAAGAAATAAATTGGTGGTAATTACAGGTCTTTCTGGTTCTGGAAAGTCATCTTTAGCTTTTGATACGCTATATGCAGAAGGTCAAAGACGTTATGTAGAGAGTTTATCTTCGTATGCGCGTCAGTTTTTAGGGAAATTGCACAAACCAAAAGTAGATTATATTAAAGGTATTGCACCCGCAATTGCCATTGAGCAAAAAGTAAATTCTACAAATCCACGTTCTACCGTAGGTACCTCAACAGAAATTTACGATTATATTAAACTTCTATATGCTAGAATAGGTAAAACCTTCTCTCCTATTTCTGGTAAAGAAGTTAAAAAAGACACCGTTTCTGATGTTGTTAATTTTGTAAAAGAGTTTGATGAGAAAACAAAACTATTACTATTAGCGCCTATTTCTATTGATGAAAACCGCGATTTAAAAACCGTTTTACAAGTTTTAGAGCAACAAGGCTACGCACGTTTAAAATGGAATGATAAAGTGTACCGAATTGCAGATTTTCCGCAAGCGGATTTTAAGAACGAACCTTTATATTTAGTAGTAGATAGAATTGTAACAAAAGACGATGAAGATTTTTACAACCGATTAGCAGATTCAATTCAGACTACTTTTTTTGAAGGAAAAGGTATTTGTTTTATAGAAAATTTATCCGATAATAAAGTCGCTGAATTTAGTAATAAGTTCGATTTAGACGGAATGTCATTTCTAGAACCGAACACACATTTATTCAGTTTTAACAATCCGTATGGTGCTTGCCCAACTTGTGAAGGGTATGGAAATGTAATTGGTATTGATGAAGATTTGGTCATACCAAATACAGGTTTATCAATTATGGAAGATTGTATTTTTCCATTTAAAACACCTTCTTATATTCATTATAAGGAAGAATTAATAGATGTTGCTTATCAGTTTGATATTCCTATTCACAAACCTTGGTTTCAACTTACAGAAGAACAACAAGAATTGGTTTGGAACGGAAATAAATCATTCAACGGAATTCACCATTTCTTTACTGTTTTAGAAGAAAAGAGCTATAAAATTCAGAATAGAGTCATGCTTTCTCGCTACCGCGGAAAAACAAAATGTACGTCTTGTAACGGAAAACGTTTACGACACGAAACTAATTTTGTCAAAATAAATGATAAAACAATATCAGACTTAGTAACGCTTCCTTTAGATGAATTGGCAGTCTTTTTTAAGAACATCAAACTAGACAAATACGAAGAAAAAATAGGGAAACGTTTATTAACGGAAATCAACAATCGTTTGTTGTTTTTAACCGATGTTGGCTTGTCTTATTTAACTATAAACAGAACCTCTAACACACTTTCTGGAGGTGAAAGTCAGCGTATTAATTTGGCAACTTCACTAGGAAGTTCTTTAGTGGGTTCTATGTATATTTTAGATGAACCGAGTATTGGTTTGCATCCAAAAGACACAGAAAGATTGATTGGTGTTTTAAAAGATTTACGAGATTTAGGAAACACAGTTGTGGTAGTAGAACACGACGAAGATATTATGCGAGAAGCCGATTATATTATAGATATCGGTCCAGAAGCTGGTACTTATGGCGGACACGTAGTTGCCGAAGGAAATTTTGATGAAATCTTAAAATCAGAATCTTTAACTGCTAAATATCTGAATGAAGAATTAAAAATTGAAGTTCCTACAAAGCGTAGAACTTCTAGAAATAAAATTGAAATTATTGGAGCTAGAGAAAACAATTTAAAAAATGTAGATGTTACGTTTCCATTAAATTGTTTGTCTGTAATTACCGGAGTTTCTGGTTCCGGAAAAAGTACGTTGGTTAAAAATATTTTGTATCCAACAATGCAAAAAAAACTGATTGGTCACGGAGAAAAAGTTGGCCAACATACAGAAGTAAAAGGAGATTTTGACACTTTAAAACACGTAGAATTTATCGATCAAAACCCTATTGGGCGTTCATCTCGTTCCAATCCGGTAACATATATAAAAGCGTATGATGATATTCGTTCTCTATTTGCAAATCAAAAATTATCAGGCATTAGAAACTACAAACCAAAACACTTTTCTTTTAACGTAGAAGGCGGTCGTTGCGAGGTTTGTAAAGGTGAAGGAGAAGTTACTATAGAAATGCAATTTATGGCAGACGTGCATTTAGAATGCGATGTTTGTAACGGAAAACGCTTTAAAAAAGAAGTTTTAGAAGTAAAATTTGATGGTAAATCTATTGACGATATTTTAAACTTAACCATAGATGATGCTGTTGCATTTTTCTCGGAAAATTTAGTTCCTAAAATTGCTAGTAAATTAAAACCTTTACAAGATGTTGGTTTGGGTTATGTGCAATTAGGTCAGTCTTCTTCTACCCTTTCTGGTGGAGAAGCGCAACGTATAAAATTAGCGTCATTTTTGGTAAAAGGAAACACCAAAGACAAGGCTTTATTTATTTTTGATGAACCTACAACAGGTTTACATTTTCATGATATTAAAAAATTATTGGCATCATTTAATGCTTTAATAGACAAAGGGCATTCCATTATTGTCATAGAACACAATATCGAATTAATTAAATGTGCAGATTACATTATAGACTTAGGTTTAGAAGGTGGTAAAAATGGTGGAAACCTTATTTTTCAAGGAACTCCAGAAGATTTAGTTAAAAATAAGGAGTCTTATACAGCTAAATATTTGGCTGAGAAGTTGGTTTATTAAAAGCTATTTCCTGTTTTCACTACTCGCTTTTTTTATGCTGAACAAAAATCAACATAAAAAAGAGCTCAGACAAATAGCCTGTCTTGAGCACAGTTGAAAGGTTCAATCAGGGCTAGACTTGTTGTAGACTAATTGAAAAACTAAGATTTTTTAGCTTATTTAATGGTGAAAAAACAGCTTTTAATTAAACTATTTTTTAAGTTTACAGAAACAGAAAACTATTATGTATAAAATTTTAAATTTAGTACTCTTAATATTTAGCTTTTCTACATTGCAATCTCAAAATTACAATAGTTATTCTAAGCAATTTAATTCTCTTTATGGAGCTAAAAGTGAAGTAGACATTACTCATTTAAAAAGGTTTGGTTTTCAAGATGTATTTGATTACAACGATAGAGATTTTATAGAGAATAAAGATTCTGTGCATGTAATTTCTAAAATAAAATATGTTTCTATAAAAATTTCAGAAAATTTAGATGTTAAAGCTATCATAGAAAACTTAGAAAGCTTACCAAATTTAGAATATATACGATTTAACACACCTGCTGCGTTATTTAGGGACGGAAAAGTAGAAAACATCGTTTTTCCTGACAATCTTTACAAACTAAAAAACGTAAAAACAGTTTCTTTAAAAGGAGACTTTTATTGGAATTATGATGTTTTTATTAATACAGTCTCAAAACTACCTAATTTAGAAAACCTATCTTTAATTTATGCTTCTTTTCCTAGTAAAGTTTTTCAAAATCCTAATTTTCATAAATTAAAACATCTACTTGGCTTATCTTATTCTGGTTCTAATAAAATTCAGTTTCCAGAAAGCATAAAAGAATTCACTAACCTAACATCTTTAAGTTTAAGTTTTGACTCAAATGAAAACTCGAAAAAAGAATTATCTAAACTCTACTATTTACCTAATTTAAAATTTTTAAATCTAAATTATATTACTATAGAGGATATAAGTCTACCTAAATTTAAATATTTGAAAGAACTTTCTCTTTCATCAGTAGAAATTAAAAGTTCAGATAATTTCTTTTCAGATCTTTCTAAAATAAAGCCTTTAGAATCATTAATATTATTAAACAATAAACTGTCATTTCCAAAAGAAATTCCGCTTTTAAAATCGTTAAAAAACTTTTATAGTTCTAATAATTCATTAGGAAAAACATTACCAAATAATTTTTACAACCTTACTAATCTTAAACATTTAGAAATTCAAGGAAGTAAAGTAGCTTCAATATCAAATGATTTAAATAATCTTAAAAAACTTACAATTTTAAAGTTATATTTCAATGAAATAAAGACCTTACCTAATAATATTAGTAGTTTATCAAACTTACAAAAACTATTTTTAAATAATAATTTAATAGAACAATTACCTGTTAATATTGAGCTTCCAAAGTTATCATATTTAAATTTAGATAATAATAACATTCAGTATTTACCAAATTCTATAACAAATTTAAAAAATCTTGACACTTTAAATTTAGAAGAAAATTATATTAAAAAACTTCCTAAAGATATAGGAAGCCTAAAGAGCCTTAAACAATTAAATTTAGAATTAAATGATTTTACAGAACTACCTAAATCAATAAAAAAACTAGAAAATTTAGAAAACCTTAATATCTCTAGAAATAAAATAACAGAATTACCATCAAATTTCGGTAATCTTCATAAACTTAAAACATTAGATGCTGGCTTTTGTTTGTTAAAAAAATTGCCAACATCATTTGGTAAATTAAAGAGTTTAGAAAAATTAGTGTTGACAAATAATAATTTACAATCACTCTCTAAAAATTTTGGAGAACTTGAGAATTTAAAAAAGCTATATCTTTACAATAGAGAATATTATAATTTTGTTTTTGACAGAAACTTCAAAAGAGATTCTACCATAACTTTAAAGGTTTTAACAAATAATATAACTGTATTACCATACTCTTTTTCCAATTTATCAAAATTAGATTTTATAGAACTTTCTTTAAATCAAAATATTGATGAAAATATTTTATTTGAGATTCTTAAAAAATCAAAATTTAAAAATTATACAATTAATTTAGAAAAATGTAATATTAAAAAGTTACCAGATAATCATTGGAATACAATAAAAGCAGCATCCATAGATGTTAGAGATAATTTAATTACATCAATTCCAAAAGATATAATAAACGCTGAATGTCTAAATGAATTAAATTTAAATAGAAATAAAGGAATAAATACCTACAGAGGTAATAAAACACAACTCCAATTGCTTTTTGTTGAAGAAGGTTTTATCAAGGAGAAAGACCTAGAAAAAACAGATGAATTGGCAATTGCTTATGCAGAAACAGCAAACAGAAAGATTCGTAATAAAGAATATATAAAAGGAGTTGAATATGCAGAAAAAGCATTTTCTATAAATAAAAAAACAACTAATAAATATTTATATAAAGATAGTTATATAGAAGCTTTATATTATTCAAAGAATTATCATAAATCTATTTTGTTTACTAATAATCAAATAAAAAAAGACACTTCTGAGCATGTACGATTTTTAAACTCTATTATTCCTAATTTTAAATACAAAGCTAAAAGTGAGCTTGCAATAGGTGATACTATTCAAGCATTAAAAACGTTAGAAATAGTTAGTACAAAGTTTAATGGAAATAAATGGACAGAAGCAGGAATGTTATCAAAAAAAATAAATAAAGATTCTCTTTCTAAAAAATACTTTGAAGAATCTTATCAATTTTATAAAAAATACATTAATAATAATCCTAAAGCCTGGGGATATCATTTAAGTTTAATTGAAGCCTATATAATTGGTGATAATATAGAATTAGCTAAAGAACACATAAAAAATATAAAATTTTTAAAAATTGATGATAAAAATTACAGTTCTTTAGTATCATATTTTGAAATAATTATAAAAATAATTGAAAAAATTAACTATACTCCTAATTTTGCAGAATTTAAAAATTCTTTAGAAGAGAATAAAGTCAACTTAAAAAGTTGGAGTTTTCAATTAATTGAAGACTGGGTTCAGTTAGCTAGTTTAAATAAGACTCAGAAGATAAAAATAATTAGATTAAATAATCTTTACAAATAGAATGATTACAAATCTAACAGACAAACAGAAAATAAACTGGGTAAGAATCCTTGCTATTCTTGCGGTATTAGTAATGATGGTGTACGCACCAAAGTTATGGTTGACTACTAAAAATTTCCCTGTAATTCCATTGTTTGACTGGTTGCCAATTCCTACCTATCCGTTCGATTATATTTTAGCTGGATTCTTTTTTGCAATACAAATTCTATACATTTTTCAGAATAAAAGATGGCAAGGTTGGACGATTCTTGCACTCTATCTCTTTTTAGCTTTAGTAGATCAAAACCGACTTCAACCCTACTTTTATCAGAGTTTCTTAACCATTTTAGCTATAGAAATTTTCAACAGAAAAGCAAATCCAAGAAAAATATTATATGCCATAATTTTAATCTTTTTTGCTACTTATTTCTGGAGCGGAATTCAGAAATTGAATGAAGCCTTTTACATTCAATGGTTGGGTGCTATCAACAAACATTTTAGTTTTTTACCACAATGGTTTTTAGTAGCTTTTACCTATGCAGTGCCTTGGTTAGAGGCTTTAATGGGCATATTATTGCTCTTTAATAAAACAAGAAAATTCGGAGTTGTTTTTATTCTTTTAATGCACGGTACTATTACCGTTTTACTATTTTATTTAGGATATGGTTACAATGTGGTACCTTGGAATATTCAGAACATGATAAGTGTAGTAATTCTATTTTGGACGCTTAAAACATCAAATGCTTTTGAATTTTTTATAAAATATTTCAATACACAAAAATTAGCCATTTTGGTTTTTACCATTATGTTGCCCTTAGCAAACAATCTAACTGGTTTTTATGACAATCTGTTATCATTCCATTTTTTTACAGCAGATTTAAAATATTACATTATTTATCTAGATGAGGAACTACAAGAAAAACTACCAGAAAACGCACAAAATTTCTACAGAACTTTTGAAGGTAAAACCTATATAAACGTTATAGAATGGTCTTCTGACCAAAACAAAGTTTTATTTTATCCAGAAGATAGAGCCATTGAATATTTAGACACCTATCTACGTTCTTTTGCAGAAGATCCAGATAAAGAAGGCTTAACCCAATTGGTAAATTATAATCAAGTTATTAAGGAATAAAAAAGCCATTTAAACTTTCGTTTAAACGGCCTTTCCAACTAAAATAACAATCTAAAGATTGCTGAGGGACTATTTTATTGCAATAAACTATATACAAATTCAGGATATCCACGCTCTCCTGCATCATTAGTTAATGCTAAAAATTTTAATTTATATAAATTACCATCGGTATCAGTTACCACATAAAAGACATTCTCTTTCAATGAAGGTAAACTACTAGGTCCTCCCCCGTTTCTCCAACTACTTCCAATACTTCTTTGGTCTGTAGTAAATTTAGTAGCATCTACATCGGTTATAGAAAAATCATCATAAGTAAATGCATCTACTTCTGTATCTAACTTATAAACTTTAGCATCTGATTTTGTATTATTTGTTACATAATCTGGATATACATAAGGTCCTGCAGTAGGAATTAAGTTTGTAAAAATTGTAAAATTTAAATCCCATTCGTTTTTTAAAGGTTCTACACTAACTTCATTTTCAGTATTAAAACTAAAAAAAGTAAAATGATATGCTTCATTTTTAGAAATAGTAATTTCTTTGTGTGTAGTAGCATCTAAATCGGCATACTGTAAGATATAATTATTACCATCTTTCAAAATTCTAATTTTTTTCCAACCTCTAGCTTCTCCATTAGCAGAATAACTACCTGTTGCAGGTGCAGTAGTATCTACTTCATACCCAAGATTTACTAAATATACTTTGTTCTCAGAATCCGTATCAGAAATTTCAGAAATCGCAGTTTCAAGAATATTTCCATTTGGAGCATCAACAAAAGGAGCACTTTCATCTGTATACGTATTTGTTCTTACCAATGGTTGTAAATCGATTACTTCTTGATCTGAAGATTTAACTTCATCAATATTAGTAGTAGAAAGTGCTGCAGTTGCCATAGAAATTGATCCATTTAAGCTAACTCTAAATTCTGATCCTGAATAGAAACCTAAATCCCAAGAGTCTCTTTTACCAACAGTAGTTGTATTTGTACTTAAATCTACATATACTTGATTTGGTTCATTTGGTCCACCAACTTCTGGTGAAATTGCTGCTCCGTCTATAACTACAGCTATTGGTGCTATTGGTGCATCTTCGGAGTCACAACTTGTAAACGAAAATACAGCTGCACATAAAATAAAGGTTAAAAATTTGTTTGTCATGATTTTAATATTTGGTTATTAGTGTTTAAAAATTAAGGTTATATAATAGTTTTAAGTAGTAAGAACGGCCGTAACCCAATAACAACGAACTATCGTTTGTTGCGTGTGCTACTCCGTCTGTACTTGCATTACTAACATTCACATTAGTAACATCAAATAAGTTTCTTCCACCTAAAATGGCTTGAATTTTATTGTTAAAGAATGATTTTTTTATAGAAGCATCTACCCAATTATAAGCGCTTGTAGTAGATTTAGAAAACACAGAATTTCCATTTTCATCTACTCCAGATGAAATATAGTTTTGTTGATTGCCATTGTGTTTAAACAATACGGTAAGTGATGTTTTCCATTTTTTGATGTTATAATTAGCACTTGTATTTAGTTGTAAAGAATACAAAAAGTCGTTTTCTGCATTTACTTCATTAGTAGCAATTCTAGAAACACCTTGTAAAGTAGCTCCTAAATTAAATGTAAAATTGTCTTTTTTAATACTGTTTTCAGAAGTGATTCCCCATAATTTATAAGCATCAATATTAATGTATTGATATTGTAGAGGAGTTGGATTTACAATTGCCAAGTCTATTTTATCGGCAACATCTAAATAGCTAACTTTAAAACTATTTAATAAAGAAAAATCATTAATGTAACTGTATTTTTTTAGGTTGATAAACGCTGAAAATCCATTTTCTGGATTCAAATTTTCATTTCCCCTCACATCATGATTAGAGTCTACAAAGTAATAATACAATTCTTCAAAATTTGGCGTTCTGTAAGAGGTACCAATGTTACCACGCAACTCAAAACCTTTGTTCAATAAATAACGAGCACTTAGAGAAGCTAATAATTTAGATTTAAATAAGGAATTATACTCGTATCGTACACCAGGTCTTAATGTAAAAGCATCAGAAAACTTTAATTCTGATGAACCATAAAAAGCATAATTGTTCTGAGATTGGGTTTTATCTTGTTGTGTAACATCACCAGAAGCTTGGGTATCAAAACCATTTATAAACCTTGTTTCATATCCTAACTGAAAGTTTAAAAAATCGTTTTTAACCAAATTATTGATGCTTCCTTTAGAAAAGAATACTTTACTAGATTGATATACTTCATCCGTTTCGTTACTTTTTTCTGTACTTAAAATGTAGTAGTTAAATTCGTTTAAATAACGCTTTTGTTGCTGATAAGAAACTGAAGCACTGTAGTTAGCTCCAGAGTTTAAACTACCTACAAGATTTACATTATTTACAAATCTATGCGTTCTAAAAATTTTATCCGTTGCAGACGGATTACTCGTTTGTGCTTGTGTGTCTATATTGGCTCTAACAGCAGCGTCGTAATAATTTATAGTTTCATTAAAGTATTCAAACTTATAAAATAACTGAAAATTTTCTTTTTTATACTGTACAAAAGCATTGGTATTTAATTGCTCTTTTGGCAACCAATCATATCCTCTTAAACCATTATTCTCATAATAATTCTTTCCCTGTTTTCCGTTATAAAAACCTGCAAACTGATTGCGATTTACGCCAACTCTAGCAAGCCAATTTTCGTTTATATTATGTCCAACATTTAACGCCTGTATATGTCTACCTTCATCAAACCAAGCATATTCATCACTTACCGTTTCTTCTTGTAAAGACGCATTAATATTCCACTTATTAGTTATCGATTTTTTTGTGATAATATTGATGACTCCAGAGACTGCATTTGCGCCATACTCTACGCCCATTGCGCCTTCCACAATTTCTATTTGCTCAACATCATCTAAATTAATCTGTGTTAAATCGATGTTGTTTCCAAGTCCATTGTCACTTACTAAAGGAATATTATCAACCAAAATATTAAAATATTGAGCATCTAATCCGAAGAAAGAGATTGTAGACTTCCCTGTTTGAGAACTAGGTACAATCGTTAAGTTCAAATTAAAATTTAATACATCTGCTAAATTGTTTGCTGCCTGACTTTCTATCTGCTCCCTTTTAATGACAGTTACATTATGTACAGATTTTTTTACAGATTGAGGATTGTATTGCCCCGTTATTACAACTTCATCTAAATTTGTAATTCTAGTTGAATCTTTTTCCCTCTTTTGACCAAAAGTTGAAAAAGAAAAAAGTAATAATGCAATTGTAATCTCTCTATTTAGAAACATTCTTAATAATTTTCGACAAATATATATCTTATTTTTAATCAGTCTAAATAAATTGTATATTTTTGTCAAAATATTTATAACCAAAAATTTTTAAAAATGAATAAATTATTATTGAGTACACTACTACTTTTCCTTTCCATTTCTGTAAATGCACAAAGCAAGAAAAAGAAAGATCAAAATGCGATAAAAGAAATGTGTGGTTGTTTTGAAGTAACCTTCAATTTTGCTGAAACTTTTAATTATAGTAAAGACTCCACTTATAGACCTTCTAAAACTAAAGTAGATAAAGGCTTAGAATGGGCTGGTTTGGTAGAGGATAGTAATAACAAAATATCAATTCAACATTTACTACAAGTTGGTAACCCAGCAAAACCGATGATTATAAAACATTGGAGACAAGATTGGGAATACCAAAACACTGATTTTTACATGTATAATGGGGATAACAATTGGGTTTTTGAACAAAAAGACAAAAAAGATGTTAAAAAACAATGGACACAAAAAGTATATCAAGTAGATGATAGTCCGCGTTATGAAGGATCTGGTTCTTGGGTTCATGTAGATGGAAAAAGCTATTGGGAAAACACAACAACGGCTCCATTACCAAGAAGAGAATACACCAAAAGAAGTGATTACAATATTACATTAAGAGGTAATAGACATGAAATAACCAATTATGGTTGGGTACATGACCAAGACAATAGTAAAATAATTCGCGAAGCAGGAAAAGAAGACGTTGTTTTAGCTAAAGAAAAAGGATACAATACTTATGTAAGAGTTGCAGACAGCAAATGTAAGGCAGCTGCAGATTGGTGGCAAAAAAACAACGATAAATGGCAATTGGTAAGAAATAAATGGAACGAAGTTTATGGCAGAAACACCAATTTATCTTTAGAAACTAAGGTTGAGTTTAAAGAATTATACAAACATTTATTTTCTGATGAAATAACAAAAGAAGAAGAAATTAACACCATAATAGAATCATTTGTAAAAAAATAAAAAATGAAAAGAATTAAACTAGTAGTACTCGTAGCAATATTATTTATAAGCACAGTAGCTGTAGCACAAAGAAAGCAACAGCAACAATCAAATGTATTTTTAGATAGAGATTTTTGGGGTACAAACCCAAGTATAGAAGTTATTGATCAAAAAATTGCACAAGGCAACAATCCTAGTGAAGCCAATAAAGGTGGTTTTGATGGTGTAGTATATGCCATTTTACAAAAAGCACCAAATGCATCCATTAAATATCTACTTTCTAAAGAAGGAAATGATGTTAACAAAATTACACATGACAAGAGAACCTATGTTTTTTGGGCTGCTTATTTAGATAACTTAGAATTAGTTACCTATTTGATTGAAAATAATGCCGATTTAACCTTAAAAGATTCTCATCAATACTCTCCATTAACATTTGCTGCAAATGCAGGAGTTACAAATACTAAAATGTATGATTTATTGATTAAAAATGGATTAGACATTGCAACTGACACCAACGGACACGGTGCAAACGCTTTACTTTTATTACTTCCTTCATTAAAAAACTTAGATTTATTAGATTATTTTACATCAAAAGGATTGTCTTTAGACAGCACTGATAATGATGGAAACGGTGCATTTAATTATGTTGCTAAAAAAGGAAATAAAGAAATGCTAAACTTATTAATAAAGAAAGGTTTACCATACAAAAACTTAAATAAAAATGGTGAAAATGCACTTTTATTGGCGACAAGAGGTGGCCGTGGGGGTTACAATTCTTTAGCCTTTTTTAAATACTTAAATAGCTTAGGTCTTGATGCAAATGTTACGAATAAAGACGGACAAAATGCTTTCCATTTTTTAGCTTCTGGTAATAAAGACATTGCTACTTTTAATTATTTTTTAAGTAAAAATGTTGATATCAATCATGCTGATAAAGAAGGAAACACACCTTTATTAAACGCAACTGGTAGAAATTCTTTAGAAATCATTACTTTTTTAGCTGAAAAAACAAAGGATATTAATCATACAAACAAGCAAGGAAATTCTGCTCTCTCAATAGCTGTAGAAAGAAACTCTAGTGATGTTGTGGCATATCTAATTAACCAAAAAGCGAACATAAATGTAACTGACAAAGACGGAAATACTTTAGCGTATTATTTGCTTAATAGTTACAACGAAAGAAGAAATAATGATTTTGCTCCAAAAAAGAACCTACTTGTTAAAAACGGATTGAAATTAAACCAAATTCAGGGTGGTAACAACACATTATTTCACTTTGCTTTAGACAATGAAAACATCAAATTATTAAAAGAAGTAAATTCTTATGGCGTTGATGTAAATACAAAAAATAACGAAGGTTATACGGTACTGCACTTAGCAGCTATGAAATCTAAAGACACTAAAATTATCAACTACTTATTAAGTATTGGTGCAGATAAAAATATAAAAAACGAATTTGAAGAATCTACTTATGATTTAGCTTTAGAAAATGAGTTATTAAAAAATACTGATATTAAATTTTTAAAATAAAAACGAAGAATGAAAACTAGAAATATATTTAAAATAGCACCTATTATAATTGCAATCGCATTTGCATTATTCAGTTTTAAAAGTAGCGAAACAAGTTCATACAAATGTATGATTCAGTTAACCAATTACACCGGAGAAGGAGCTTATATTGTAATTTCTCTAATAAATTCTGATGGAGAATATGAAGAAACCCTAAATGTGCTAGGAGACGATGATGAATGGTACTCTAACCTTGAAGAATGGTGGAAATTTCAAGGGACAAAACGTAGCGATATTGATGCCATTACAGGAGCAACAATTAGCGGAGGAGAACGTGCTATTAGTGTTGTAAAAATTGATGATAGTAAAATTGATGCTGGGTATAAAATCCGTTTTGAAACTTCTGTTGAGAATCAAGAATATTACAAAGATGATGTAGAATTTGAATTAACATCAGAAAACGTTAAATCTAAAGTTGAAGGAAAAGGATTTATTCGTTACATAAGAATAATGCCACAATAAAAAAATTTATAATGACGATTTCCATTTGGAGATATAGCCACTTAACGTTGGTTATATCTTCTACCTTATTTATTGTATTAGCTTCTATAACTGGTATTATCTTAGCTTTTGAACCAATTTCTGATAAACTTTCTCCTTATGATGTTGTAGATATTAATACAGTTTCTATTCAAGAAACCATTGCTGTTTTACAAAAAAATTATGATGAAGTTATTACTTTAGATGTTGATGAAAATGGTTTTGTAGCTGCAAATGTTGTTTTAAAAAACGGTAAAAGCGATACCTTTTATATCAACCCTAAAACGGGAGAAAAAGTTGGTGAAATTTTACAAAAAAAACCAATTTTTGAATTTGCAACAAATTTACATCGTTCATTATTTTTAAAATCTACCGGTAGATTTATTATTGGTTTTGTTTCCTTTCTATTGTTCTTAATTTCTGTTACAGGAATTGTATTAATTACAAAAAGACAAGGTGGAATTTCTAAATTTTTCTCTAAAATAGTTAAAGAAGATTTTAATCAATATTACCATATAATTATTGGTAGATATACTTTAATACCTATTATAATAATTACATTAACTGGTGTATATTTATCTTTAGATCGGTTTTCTGTATTACCAAAAGACAAGAATAAACATGTAGAAATTGCATCAAAAAAAGCAACAGAAAACAATAGTAATTTCGATTTCTTTAAGTCTACAAAATTAGACGAAGTTAAAAGTATAGAATTCCCTTTTTCTCAAGACGAAGAAGATTATTATTACGTAAAACTAATTGACAAAGAAGTTGCTGTAAATCAAATTTCCGGAAAAATTGTAAGTCTAAAAAAACAATCTTTAGTTACTTTTGGTTCTTATTACAGCGTAATACTTCATACAGGAAAAGGCTCTATTTTATGGTCTGTTGTATTATTACTTTCTTGTTT
Organism: Polaribacter sp. 20A6; assembly: GCF_011378915.1. Classification (NCBI taxonomy): domain Bacteria; kingdom Pseudomonadati; phylum Bacteroidota; class Flavobacteriia; order Flavobacteriales; family Flavobacteriaceae; genus Polaribacter; species Polaribacter sp. 20A6. The sequence goes on along the minus strand of NZ_WTPZ01000001.1, from coordinate 276,105 downwards.
TGCTATTCTATTTTTTATCTTTTCTGGCTTTGCCATGACTTTAAAAAGAAGGAAGAAAACTAGCTTGGTAAAAAATAAATTTACTAAAGACGAAGCCGAATATATAATTCTTGTTGGTTCGGAAACAGGAAGTACCTTTAACTTTGCAACTGCGTTTTACAATGCATTAACTACATCTGGAAAACGAGTTTTTTTATCAGAATTAAACCAATATACAACTTATAAAAAAGCAACCAACATCATTATATTCGCTGCAACTTATGGTGAAGGAGAAGCGCCTATAAATGCGACTAAATTCATTCAAAAAATTGAAAAAGTACAACAACAAAATATTTTAAATTTTTCTGTAGTTGGTTTTGGCTCTAAAGAATATACACAGTATTGCAAGTTTGCTATTTTAGTACATGCAAACTTACAGCTGCAAGACAACTTCACGCCTACTTTACCCATTTTTAAAGTAAATAATCAGTCTTTTTCTGATTTTGACCAATGGTTACAAGAATGGAATGCTTTCTACAAAATGGAACTCACCATAACCTTAGAAAACCTTCTCAATTCTAAGAAAGAGGAACAAGAGTTTAAAGTGGTACGTAAAACAGAAATTAATATTGATGAAACTTTTTTAATACAATTAAAATCAACTAAAAAAACAAAATTCGAATCTGGTGATTTACTTTCTATCACTCCAAAAAATGAAACCAGAAGTCGTTTGTACTCTATAGCCAAAGTAGACGACACCATTCTGTTAAGTATCAAAAAACATGAATTCGGACTTTGTTCTAAGTATATCAACAGTTTACATAAAGAAGACACAATGATCGCTAACATTCAAAAAAATGTGGCATTCCGTCTTCCGAAAAAAACAAAAGAAGTTATTTTAATTGCCAACGGAACAGGAATAGCACCCTTTTTAGGAATGATTCATCAAAAAAAATCAAAAACCAAAGTCCATTTATTTTGGGGGGCAAGAACAAAAGAATCTTTTAAAATTTACAAAAACGATATACATACTGCCTTAGAGAATAATACACTAACTTCTTTCCACGCCGCATATTCTCAAGAAGAAAAAGAGAAAGTATATGTTCAAGATTTATTAATAAATCACGGAACACTAATTGCAAATACCATACATAATGGAGGTTTAATTATGATTTGTGGATCTATATACATGGAAAAAGGAGTCACCAAAGTATTAGAAGAAATAACTAAAAAACATTTACAATCTTCATTACATAAATTTAAAGAAAACAATCAAATAAAAACTGACTGTTACTAAAAATTAAAAAAAATGTGTCAAAAATCTAGAATAATATCAAGCGTTAAAAACGGAGAAATATCAATCTGTGAAAATTGTAAAAACTACAACCTTGTTTTCAATAATATCTTTTTTCAGTTTGATAAAGAACAACTGAATAAGTTTAGAGAATATGTTGCAGAAATAGATGTTAATTATTGGTTAGACTATAGCGCAAACACAACACAAAAAAGAAAAATACCTGTACCTACTTTTCATCAGAATTTAGTGTTGGTTTTTGACTCTTATGAAATTGAAGAATTAAAAATACTTTTAGGCATTAATACAGGTAACAGAAGTAAAATGATAACGACTGCAGACATTGATTATAGTTTAATCTTGAATTAAAACACGAATTCTAATTCATAAGCAACGGATTCTAAAAGTGATAAAATCAACCTCAACTTCTACGTTACTTTTACAGTGTATTAACACTTAAAAACGTAGAAATTATGAAAACTATATTAAAAAAATCAGTATTTGCAGCAGGTATTATCTTATTAAGCAGTCCGTTTATTAGTTGTGATAATAAGAAAATAATAAAGGAAGATAAAGCAATAGTTCTTGCAGAAAAAGTTGCTCCCATTAAAGATGAAACTACTATAAAAATTACTTCTAGAGAACCCATTGTTTTTATTGCAGGTTTTGACGTAGGAAATGAAACCTATTACACCAACGCTAGAGCTTATTTTGAAGAGAAAAACATCAAAATAATAGACGGACAATATTCTCTAGAAGAAATAATTGTTTGGCTAAATAAAAATGCCAACAAAAATCCTTACGGAGATGTTCATATTGTAAATAACAGCAATCCGTATAAAGGCATGAATTTAGAAACCATTGTTAAAGGAGATAAAATTACCGCAGAAACTTTAAGAAAAACGATAACTCAAGGTACTTTACCAACGCTAAAAAATGTAGTTAATAAAGACACTAAAATAGTTTTTCATGCTTCTGGATTGGTTGAAAATACAGCATTGTTAAAAACGCTAAAAGATGCTTTATCCGCTCCTACATTACCTAAAGTTATTGCGTCTCCTTATTACACCATTTTTAGTGGTAAATTTTCTAACTATTATTTAGCACAACCTTATTATGTATTTTACCCTACAGCTCATTCGCCAGGAAAAATAGATTTATCTAAAGAGATTGCCAATAAATATCCAGAAGAAAAAGACATTAACTGGTATGATGCTTTAAATAATGAAGAAGAAAGATATGTTGGTGATGCGTATACCTCTCAGTTCTCTATACCAATTAAATGGGAGTTTGGTTACCACAATACAGATAATGAAATGCCGATATTTACTTCAGAAAAAGAGGTGATCGATTGGATTAAGCAAAACGAAGAATTAATGGTAGAGATTAATAATTATAACATTCCGTTAGATAAATACAGATGGACATGGAATAGAAAAAACAGCACCTTAATTATTAGAGGTAGAACAACGGGTTTGGTGGTGTTAAAACCCTTAATTAAACCGTATGGAGATTTAAAACACATAGAACCAGACACCAATAACAAACGCTTGTATGCTATAAAGTAAATTGAAATAGAAATTGTGAAATACAGCGTTTTTAAAAATATAAAAACGTTGTATTTAGGTTCCCATTTTCACTGGAATGACAATTTTAAAGGGTTTGAGGTAAAAACCTCAAGATTTTTTTAATTAATAAACGCCATTACACAAAACTAAAAATGAGGTAATGGCGTTTTAATTAGTAAGTTTGTGATTATGAAAATATTTTTTGAAATTTTAAATTCATTAAGTCATTATGTAAAGGGTATGCCTAAGAACCGACTGAGTTTATTGTTTTTTCTTTTTTTTATTCTGATAAACCAAACATACTCACAAAACCTACAGCTACAAAATTTTTCTATTTCTGATGGATTACCATCTACTACTATAAATGATATTCAGCAAGATGAAATAGGCTATTTATGGCTGGTAACAGATAAAGGTTACTCTAAGTTTGATGGTGTAAATTTCACTAACTACAAACAAGAAAATGCAAATTGTATTTTTATTGAAAAGGATAAAATTTATATCGGTTTAAAAAACGGACTTCTGGTTATACAGCACAATAAATCTACCTTTTTTGAAAGCAAAGAAATTCTAAAAATAAAATCTATTGACGATAAAATTATCTTAGCTACTGTACAAGGTGTTTGTGAATTTAAAGAAAGCTCAATACTGCCTTTAGAAATACAGCACCAAATAGATTTTTCTATAATTCATGATATTGTTTCCTTTAAAGACATTATTTACATAGCTTCTATAAAAGGTTTATGGAGTATAGACAAACTATACAAACCTTTAAAAATGAATAAACTTATAGAAGAGAATACCACTTCCCTTTTAATAAGCAACAATCAATTAATTGCAGCAACAGAAATTCAAGGATTAATGATTATTGATGATCATACTGTTTTAAAAAACATCGCAACAATAGAAAATATTTCTTCCATAAAAAGAGTAAAAGATGAAATTTGGGGGGCTTCTAAAAAAAATGGGTTAGAAATTTTAGATGCCAACACCTACATTTTTAAAAGGAAAATAAACAAATACAATGCATTTATTTCCAGCCAAATAAACACTGTTTTTAAAGACAAGCAAAACTCAATTTGGATTGGTAGTTCAAACAAAGGTTTATACAAATACAATTCTACAACAGAAACGGCTAACCCCAAACTCTTTATTGAAAATATTGCGGTTAATTATAAATCAATAGACTCTTTAAACATAAATAAACTAGCCTTAAAACCAAATGAAAATAACATTTCGTTTTCTTTTAAAACAATCGATTTAAAGAACCCTAAAAACATCGAATACCGTTATCAACTAAATAATGACTTTACGCCTTGGAGTCCTCAAAATAAAGTTGATTTCGCAAATTTAAAGGCAGGAAATTATCAATTTACAGTTCAGTCTAAAGAAGGTAGTTTACTTAGTAAAAAAGTATCTTTTTCTTTTTTTATTGACACTCCTATTTATCAAAAAGCATGGTTTATAATATTATGTGGAGCAATTTTATGTCTGCTTTTAGCGCTTTTTGTTGAGCTACATATAAGAAAACTGAATAAAAAAAATCAGCAAAAAATTGATACTTTAAAAGTAGAAAATCATTTACTGACTTTAGAACAGAAAGCATTGCAGTTGCAAATGAATCCGCATTTTATTTTTAATGTTTTAAACGGAATAAAAGCACTTGGTAATGCTGGAAATTCTAAAGAATTAAATAAAACTATTTCACAATTTTCGGTACTTTTAAGAAGTGTTTTAAACAACTCTCGTTTAGAAGAAATTAGCTTACAAGAAGAAATAGATACCTTAAAAAACTATTTAGATTTAGAACAAAAAATGAATTCAATGTCTTTTAAGTACACTATTGAAACTTCTTTAAATAATATTGATTCAGAAGAAATTTTAATTCCGCCAATGTTATTGCAACCCTTTGTAGAAAATTGTATTAAGCATGCTTTTCAGCCTAATAAAACAGCTGCAAAAATCAAACTTCTTTTTGAAGTTAGAAATAGATTCTTGCATTTTACCATAGAAGATAATGGGATTGGTTTTCATCAATCTAAAAAAGAAAAAGTAAAATCGAATCATCAATCTGTGGCTTTAGAAGTTACCAAAGAACGAATTCAGCATTTATCAAAATACAACTCATTTTCTATTGAAGAAATAAAAGACAAAAATGAAATAAAAGGAACCAAAGTTGGATTTAAAATTCCTTTAAAAACAGATTATTAAAAAAATGGAAAGAAGAAAATTTATAAAAAACACTTTACTTACAGGAGTTGGAGCAAGTATTGTGGGTGGACTTTATTCTTGGCAAATAGAACCTTTTTGGTTGGAATTTGTACACGTAAAAATGCCCATTAAAAATTTACCAAAAAACTTAATAGGAAAAACATTAATGCAAATTAGTGATGTTCATGTGGGGAATAAATTTGACCGTAAATATATTATTGATTCTTTTAAAAAAGCAAGTCTTTACAATCCAGATTTTGTAGTGTATACTGGCGATTTTGTTTCTTACGAAACATCAGAACAATTTGATCAATTAGAAGAAGTGTTTAAATATGCCGTAAACGGAAAACTAGGAACTGCAGGCGTTTTAGGAAATCATGACTATGGTATTAATTGGTTAGAACCCAAAGTTGCAGATACTATATCGAATATTTTAGATAGAGAAAACATTACTATTTTAAGAAACGATGAAGTTAATTTTAATGGTTTAAATTTTCTTGGGATTGATGATTATTGGGGTTCTAATTTTAATCCTGTAAATATTATGAATAAGTACGATGCTAAAAAAGCAAATGTAGTTCTATGCCATAACCCAGATGTTTGCGACTTAAATGTTTGGAATAATTATAAAGGATGGATTTTATCTGGACACACACATGGCGGACAAGTAAAACCACCATTTTTACCCCCACCTATTCTTCCTGTTAAAAACAAAAGATACTCTTCTGGAGAATTTGATCTATATGATGGTAGAACCTTATATATAAATAGGGCACTCGGTAACTTACACCAAGTAAGATTAAATGTAAGACCAGAAATAACTATTTTTGAATTAGAAGAAGAAGAAGTATAATATGAAAGAATTAACCGCAATTTTAGTAGATGATATGCCTGTAGCTTTAGAAATGTTAGCAACTGATATTTCTAACAATCATCCAGAGATTAAAATTATTGGAAAAGCAAAATCGGTAGTAGAAGCAGCAAAATTGTTACGCAAACAACAACCAGATATTTTATTTTTAGATATTATGTTAGGAGACGGAACTGGTTTTGATATTCTAGAAATTTTTCCTGATTTAAAGTCGAAAATTATCTTTGTTACTGCAAGTGATGCTTTTGCTATTAAGGCATTTAAATTTGCAGCCATAGACTATATTTTAAAACCGTATTCCGATGAAGACTTGGCTATTTCAATAGAAAAAGCGCAAAGCCAAATTCAGCCAGATAAAGAACAACTACATGTTTTGCAAGAAGCAGTAACTGCACCTAATAATAAGCCTAATAAAATATCTTTACATACTTCAGAAAAAATAATTGTTGTAAATATTGAAGATATAATCCGTTGTAAATCTGACAATAATTACACTACCTTTTACTTTAAAGACAACTCAAAAATACTCGTATCTAAAACATTAAAATATTATGCAGATATGTTAAAGGAAGTCGGCTTTCTACGAGTACACCAAAGTCATTTAGTAAATACTACCTTTATTAAAGAGTTTATTAAATCTGATGGTGGTTACCTAATACTTACAGAGGGATCTAATATTCCGGTTTCAATAAGAAAACGAACCGAAGTATTGGAAGTGCTAAATTCTTTCTAAAAGAGCTAATATGGATTATTTATTACTATTTCAGTAAACTTTAAGATAAATAAAAGAAATTAAACAAGATATACTGAAGAAGTGTACTTAAGTGCGCACGAGAAGATTCGAACTTCCACGTTCTTGCGAACACAGCCCCCTCAAGGCTGCGCGTCTACCAATTTCGCCACGTGCGCATTTGTATAAAGCAAAAATGTTAAGCATATTGCTTAACATTTTCTTTGTGACCGGGCTGGGGCTCGAACCCAGGACCCTCTCCTTAAAAGGGAGATGCTCTACCAACTGAGCTACCAGGTCTTTTTTGTAAACCGGTTGCAAATATACTATCAAACATTTGAATAATAAGCATTAAATTGATTTTTTTTTATAGATATTTGCATAAAAACACAAATAGATGAAAATAGTACTTTTAGGTTATATGGCTTCAGGAAAATCTAGTATTGGTAAACGTCTTTCTAAAAAGCTGTCAATGAATTTTTTAGACTTAGATGATTACATTATTGAAAAAGAAAAAATGTCTATTTCTGAAATATTCAAAACCAAAGGAGAAGTCTATTTTAGGTTGATAGAAAACAAATATTTAAAAGAAATTCTAGCAAAAGACAAAGATTTCATCCTTGCTTTAGGTGGCGGAACACCTTGTTATGCAAATAATATGGAAGAAATTAATAATTCTGACGCAAAATCGATCTATTTACAAGGTAGCACAGCTACAATGATAGAGAGGTTAATTAGAAAAAAAGCAAAAAGACCATTAATAGCTTCTTTAGGAGATGATCAAATTCCAGAATTTGTTGCAAAACATCTTTTTGAAAGACGTCCTTTTTATGAACAAGCAAAGACTATTGTAAAAATAGACAATAAAACTAAAGCAGAAGTTGCAGAAGAATTAGAAGACTTATTAAGCTAAATAAGCTATTGCTTCTTTTCCTGAAAATTCTACTTGTATATGCTCTTTGATAGAGGTAGATAGAGAAATTCCTTTAAAATCTGCCTTTACAGGGTATTTTTTATGATTTCTATTTACCAATACAGCAGTTTTAAATCTCTTTAGCGGAACGTCTAAAAAATGCTTAATACCATAAATTAAAGTCGTTCCAGAGCTTAAAACATCATCTACCAAAACTAAAGATTTATTTTTATAATCTTCAACATTTAAAGTTGTGGTAATAGCTTTTAAAGGATTTTTCTTATCAATATTCACCTTACAAAGAGTCACTTTTAAAGGTGATATTTCTTGTAAAACTTCCATTAATTTTTCAGCAAAAAGATATCCATTACCTACAATACCAGCTAAAATAACTTCTTTTTCCGAACTATTCGTTTCGTATATCTGATACGCAATCCTTCTTATTTTTTGAGAAATTTGTAATTGATTTAATATAATGCTACCTGATGTTGTCATATTTCTTCTGTTGTATCTTCTTGATAATCGTCTATATCTCGCCTGTCTTTTTTAGTTGGCCTACCTGTACCCTTTTTTCTATAGTAATCTTTAGCGTATTTTAAAAGCTCTGTTTTTTCAAACTCTTCTTTTGGCGTTACATCTTTTCTATAAAGATCTACTATTTTAGCTCCAACTCTACTTTCTGGTAAATCTAAAACTTTTATTTGATAATTGATTTGATTTTTTCTAACGAATATCAATTCATCTCCAAACACTTCTTTAGAAGGCTTTAAACTTTTGTTATCTATCTTAACTTGTCCTTTCTTACAAGCTGTAGAAGCCAAACTTCTTGTTTTAAAAACCCTAATACACCACAAATATTTATCAATTCTCATAAAAATAATTAAAATACAACGTTTGTCTTTTTACAAAGGTATAAAATTGGTAAATTGCACGCTCTAATTTTAAGATTAAATGAATAAAATAAAAAATATTTTTGCATTTGCAATTATTTCAATTGTACTATATTCTTGTAGTAACACAAGTTCTGTAGCAGTAGATGATTTTGATTACGAAGCACAAGCTTTAATAGACAATGATACTTTAGTTCAGTTTTTAGAAAATCATTATTATGATACTTCTGTAGACTCTGTAAAAGCAATAGTAGCAGGCCAAACACCTCTTTATGAAACAGTAAGAACCATGGATATTACTGAAAATGATATAGATTATAAACTATATTATTATGTAAATAGCGAAGGCACACCTAGTATAGAAAAAGGCTACCCTACAGTAATGGATTCTGTTTTTGTAAAGTATTCTGGTCAAAGAATTGTGGCAACAGATAGCATTAGTCCTGTTTTTGACGCTAACGATGGTGTATGGTTTACGCTTAATGCTGTTATTAGAGGTTGGTCTCATGGTTTTACGAACTTTAAAGGCGGAGACAATGTAACTGAAAACGGACCTATTACTTATGAAAATGGAGGAAAGGGTGTTTTATTTATTCCTTCTAGCTTGGGATACGGAAATGTAGGAAGTGGTAGTATTTTAGCAAATGAAAGTATTTTCTTTTATATTGATTTGTTTGATTTTGTAAAGGATACCGATCATGACAATGATGGAATTCCTTCTATAATGGAAGATCCTGATGGGAATGGAGATCCAAGAGATGACGATACTGATTTAGATGGTGTTCCTAATTATTTTGATGCTGATGATGATAATGATGGTGTTTCAACTATAAATGAAGATGCAAACGGCGATGGAGATCCTACAAACGATTTTAGCGATCCTAACAATCCTGACTTACCAGATTACTTAAATCCTGATATTAATTAAGGAATTGAAAAAAAAACAAAGAACTCTTAAGAAATTAAGAGTTTTTTTTTGTCCTAATTTTTCACTTTTCATCAAAATAACGAGACAAGAAACTTTAAGAAATAGAATCGTTAAAACAACTTAAATAAGCACATTAAAAAAGTTTTCTATAACTTTGTTCATATATAATCTCATCAATGGAATACAGCGTATTTTAAAGGTCTTCTGATCTAAAAAATGATAGTAATTCTAAAGGTTTACAGCTTTTAAATGAGTAGAGTTTTACACCAACATTACCATTTAAATCTGTTTTAGATACATTTAGATTAAAACAATATAAACTAACGTTACTAATTACTAAAGTTACAATAAAACAGAAATGCACAACTTGTAGCCTAATATCCACTTTATAAAATCGTAGAATAAATAATAATAGAAAGAGGATTCCAATACCTAATAAACATCAAAATGAACCTCAACAATCCTATTACACTTAGATTAGAAAACAACAGAAAACAAAAAAAGCTCTTGAAAATTTCAAGAGCTTTTTAATATTAAATATCGTATTTATTTACAACTTTAAAGAAAGTCCAAATATTATTTGATTTGTTCTGTTATCTACGGTAAAATTATCTGTAACAAAATTAGCCTCATTGTTAGTCAAGCCTCTTTCCCAACGTACATCTACACCTATATTACCAAACTCTACTCCTACCCCCATTTGAAGCCCAACAGAGAATTTATCAAGTTCATCAGAAGTAAATTCTTTATAACTAATTTCATCATCTAAAATGTATTGAAAAGAAGGACCAATAAAAACATTGGCAAATCCTAAGAATTTTTTACCTACCAAAACAGGTACATCTAATTTCTTAAATGAATAATCATCTGAACCGCTTGCTTGCTCAAATTCTGTCTTAACTTGTGTATAAACAATTTCTGGTCGTAAGTATAAACCACCTAAAACAGGAATATCTCCTCTAAACCACAAACCTACATGATAACCAGTTTTAGCTTCTGCTCCTCCATCTACAATATCTTCTGCAGAGTTTTTAAAAGAGTCTTCTCCTGAATTATTATAGTTTACACCTGCTTTTAAACCAAAATCTACCTGAGCATTTGACAATTGTGTAAATCCAAAGGCCAAACAAAACATTAAAATTACTTTCTTCATCATTTATTATTTTAAGTTACTATTAAAGATATTTAAAATACTAACGCTTTTATTTTCTAGAAATTACTTTTTTAACAGCTTTTACAACTGCAGCAGCGTCTAAACCATATTTAGCCATTAATTGTTCTGGTGTTCCAGATTCTCCAAAAGTATCATCTGTAGCAACAAATTCTTGAGGTGTAGGTGTATTTAAAGCCAATGTTCTTGCAACACTCTCTCCTAATCCTCCTAATTTATTATGCTCTTCTGCAGTAACAATACAACCCGTTTTAGCAACAGACTTTAAAATAATGTCTTCATCTAAAGGTTTAATGGTATGAATATTAATTACCTCTACAGAGATTCCTTCTGCTTCTAATTGTTCGGCTGCTTGTAATGATTCCCAAACTAAATGCCCTGTTGCAACAATAGTTACATCTGTTCCTTCTGTTAATTGAATTCCTTTACCAATTTCAAATTTTTCATCTGTTGGCATAAATACAGGTACTTTTGGACGACCAAAACGTAAATATACAGGTCCATCAAAATCTGCAATTGCAATTGTTGCTGCTTTTGTTTGGTTGTAATCACACGTATTAATTACCGTCATTCCTGGTAGCATTTTCATCAACCCAATATCTTCTAATATTTGGTGTGTTGCGCCATCTTCTCCTAAAGTAACTCCTGCATGAGATGCACAAATTTTTACGTTTTTACCAGAATACGCCACAGATTGACGAATTTGGTCATACACTCTACCTGTAGAAAAGTTAGCAAATGTACCTGTAAAAGGAATTTTACCTCCAATTGTTAATCCTGCAGCAATACTAATCATATTTGCTTCTGCAATACCAATCTGGAAAAATCTCTCAGGGTTTTCTTCAATAAATTGATCCATTTTTAAAGAACCAATTAAATCTGCACATAAGGCAACTACGTTTGGGTTTGTTCTACCTAATTCTGTTAAACCATCTCCAAAACCTGAACGAGTGTCTTTTTTTTCTGTGTACGTGTATTTTTTCATTATAAATTTGTTGTGTTGTAAAATTTGCGTAAAAATAAACTTTTATTTTACTTTAGAGAAGAGAAAACACATAATAGGTAAAGACTTTTCTAAATATTACAAGCAAGCTTGATAAAAAGCGTAGATAAAAGTGTTTTAAATTGGTTTTTAGATTTTTCGAACCAACAGTTCATCATTTTATAAAACCTCATCATAAAAAACTTTAGGCACAAAAAAAGCTTCTTATTTCTAAGAAGCTTTTTTTTTTGGGTGGAAGACGGGACTCCTTTCGACTCCGCTCAAGATAAACTTCTCGTCCCAATTTAATTTCAAAAAAACTTTGGGCACAAAAAAAGTCTCTTATTCCTAAGAAGCTTTGTTTTTTTTGAGTGGAAGACAGGACTCCTTTCGACTCCGCTCAAGATAAACTTCTCGTCCCTATTTAATTTCAAAAAAACTTTAGGCACAAAAAAAGCTTCTTATTTCTAAGAAGCTTTGTTTTTTGGGTGGAAGACGGGACTCGAACCCGCGACACTCGGTACCACAAACCGATACTCTAACCAACTGAGCTACAACCACCATATAATTGCGGCTGCAAATATATATCTTTTTTCTAATTCAACAAAATAAAATATTAAATTAATTTACTTAAATTTTCTACAGCCACATAACGCTCTGTAGTAAAGCCTTCTGCAGATTCCACTCCAATCAATCTTCCTAAATCTTTTGCTCTATAATCTACACTATCTGTAAAGTTCTTACTTGTAATAGGTGTTTCTGGCTCATTACTGGTCGGATCGTAGAACTGAGAAGTGTAGGCTAACACAGATTTCTTCTTAATATCCATAAATCCGGTAACATCAATTACAAAATCTGGAGTTATATTTTTCCATTGTATATAATGATATACTAATTTTGGTCGCCACTTTTCTTGCAACTCTCCTCCTACTTCTGTTTCAATTTTTAAAAGACCACTTAAAAAACATGCATCAGAAACTAAATTACTTCCTTTTGGATGATCTATATGACGATCATCTACAGCATTACACAAAACAATTTCTGGTTGGTACTTTCGTATCATTTTAATGACGGCTAATTGATGTTCTTTATCGTTTGTAAAAAAGCCATCAGAAAACCTTAAATTTTCACGCACAGTAACCCCTAAAATCTTTGCCGAATTAGCGGCTTCAATATCTCTTAAATCTGCAGAACCACGAGTACCTAATTCGCCTCTTGTAAGATCTACAATTCCTACCTTTTTCCCTAAAGAAATTTCTTTTGCAAGAGTAGCTCCACAACCCAATTCTACATCATCTGGATGGGCTCCAAAAGCCAAAATATCTAATTTCATATATAATGTACTTATTTAATATAAATTAATTTTTCATCAGTTTTTACTATAAAAAACATTCCGTTGTCTTAAAATAGACAACAAATTCATCGTTTTATTAATTAATCTACAACAAAACAATAAATTGAATCATCAAAAATAATCATTTTTTAAAGAAACGTAATAAGAAATTATTTCTATTACGTTTTCGTATTTAATTTTATATAAAGTGGACATCTTTTTGTTAGGATTATCATAAAAATCTGCTGTTCGGCGCCAGTATGATATATGTCATAAAACAACCTCTATAATGTGAGTAATTTTACAGTATAGAAAAACAATAATATAAAAGCCAACAAATTGGCAATTGTAATACACATTAATTAATAAATATAAAATTATGGAAACCAACAGAAACATGGAAACCTACGGATTAAAAAACGTAACTGTAAAATGGAACTTATCTCCTGCTGAACTTCAAAAAATTACTATTGAAAAAGGAATGGGTAAAGAAACCAAAAATGGAACTTTAGCTATTAATACAGGTAAATTTACTGGTAGATCTCCTCAAGATAGATTTATTGTAAAAGATGACTATACAGCAGACAAAGTTTGGTGGGGAAAAACCAACAAACCAGTTTCTCAAGAAAACTTCGATAAATTAAAAGCGAATGTAGTAGATTACTTATCTAACAGAGAATTATATGTAAGAGATGGTTATGTATGTGCAGATCCAACTTACAAAACAGATATTAGAACTGTAACAGAATACCCTTGGTCTAGTTCATTTGTGTTTAACATGTTCTTAAGACCTTCTGAAGAAGAGTTAGCTAATTTTGATGAAGAATGGTTGGTTTTATGTGCACCAGGTTATGTTTGTGATGATCCAAAAGCATACGGAATTCGTCAAGGAAACTTCTCTATCATTAACTTTACTGATAAAATTGCTTTAATTGGTGGTTCTGCTTATACAGGAGAAATTAAAAAAGGTATTTTCTCTGCATTAAACTTAGTATTACCAATAGAAAGAGATGTATTACCAATGCACTGTTCTGCAAATGTTGGTGAAGATGGAGATACAGCAATTTTCTTCGGATTATCTGGAACAGGAAAAACAACTTTATCTGCAGATCCAAAAAGAAAATTAATTGGTGATGATGAGCATGGATGGACAGCAGAAAACAATATCTTTAACTTTGAAGGTGGATGTTATGCTAAAGTAATTGATTTATCAGAAGAAAAAGAACCAGATATCTTTAGAGCAATTAAGCCAGGTGCTTTATTAGAAAACGTAGTATTCAATAAAGAAGGAAATGTAGATTATATGGATAGCACAATTACACAAAACACACGTGTAAGTTACCCAATTTATCACATAGATAACATTGCAAAACCTTCTTACGCAGGTAACCCAAAAAATATTTTCTTTTTAACTGCAGATGCTTTTGGTGTATTGCCTCCAGTTTCTAAATTAACTCCTGGACAAGCTGCATACCACTTTATCTCTGGATATACTGCTAAAGTTGCAGGTACAGAAGCAGGAATTACAGAGCCAGTACCATCTTTCTCTGCTTGTTTTGGTGAGCCTTTTATGCCATTACACCCAACAAAATACGCTGAAATGCTAAGTAAAAAAATGACTGAAGCAGGTGTAAATGTTTGGTTAATTAACACAGGTTGGTCTGGAGGTCCTTACGGAACTGGTTCTCGTATTAAATTAAAATACACAAGAGCAATGATTACTGAAATTTTAAACGGAAGTTTAGATAACATCGAATTTGAACAACACCCAATTTTCGGTTTATTTATGCCAAAATATTGCCCTAACGTACCTACTGAAATGTTAAACCCAATGAATACTTGGATAAACAAAAGTGCATACATTAGTAAAGCAATTCACCTAGCACACTTCTTCCACTTAAACTTCGAGAAATTTGCAAATGAAGCATCAGAGCACATTATTGAAGGTGGTCCATTAATTGATGAACACCACAAATTAGATCACATGTAGAATTTATTATTCCTTTTTACATTAAAAGCAAAGAGTTTAACTCTTTGCTTTTTTTATTGCTTGTAATATATCTTCAATTAGATCTTCTGACTCTTCAATACCTACAGAAAAACGAATTAATCCATCTTTAATTCCTCTTGACAAACGTTCTTCTTCACTTAATAAAGCGTGTGTTGTTTGCACCGGACTTACCGTTGTACTTTCTAAACCTGCTAAACTCATTGATGGTTTTATCAATTGTAAATGATTCTGAAATTTCATTGCATCAATTCCTACTGATAATTCAAAAGACATCATTGCACCAAAACCTTTCATTTGCTTTTTAGCCAACGCATACTGCGGATGACTTTTTAACCCAGGATAATAAACGGTATCAATATCTGTATTACTTTCTAAAAACTCCGCCATTTTTTGCGCATTTTTAGTCTGTTCTTTTACACGTAAATTCAATGTTTTTAAACTTCTTTCTAACAACCAAACGGTTTGATCACTTAAATTCCCTCCAAAATTGATGGCAGTTTTCCATATTCTCTCAATATGCTCTGTAGTTGCGGCAATGGCTCCTGCAGAAATATCTGAATGTCCTCCCATATATTTAGTAGCAGAATGTAACATAATATCAATACCAAAATCTATAGGATTCTGATTAATAGGCGATGCAAACGTATTGTCTATCATGGTTAAAATTCCGTTTTCTTTTGCCAAGTCAGCAATTGCTTTCATGTCTGTAATACCTAACAAAGGATTAGAAGGCGTCTCTATGTATAAAACTTTGGTATTTTCTTTTATTAAAGGTTTAAAATCTTCTACTTTATCAGATTCTGTAAATGAATACTCAATTCCGAATTTATCAAATTCTGATACAATAAAATTATAGGTTCCTCCGTAAATCACTTGCTGTATAACTACATGGTCTCCTTTTTGTAAAAAAGCAAATAAGGCCGCAGAAATAGCCGCCATACCAGAACCAAAAATTAAAGCATCCTCCGTTTTTTCTAATGCAGCAATCTTCTTGTGCAACATTTCTTGATTCGGAGTGTTAAAATAACGCGGATATCTTTTTACGTCTACCCCATCAAAAGCATAAGAAGTAGAAGTATATATTGGAGAAACTGCTCCTTTATATTGTTCGTCTTTAACTTCACCAACATGCACACAAGTCGTGTTTATTCCTAGTTTCTTAGATTCTTTCATTTCTATAATTATTTTATGATTGCTAATTTAGTAATTCCTTATGCAATCCACTAAAAAAAACAATATCTTCGTTTTATGATATCTGTATTACTCGTTGGAACTGGAAATGTAGCCACTCATTTATATACTGCTTTTTTAAAAGCTGATACTATTGCTATTACGCAAATTAGTTCTAGAAAATTAGAAAATATCCCAGAAGCAGATCTTACAATTATTGCTGTTTCAGACGATGCAATTGCTGAAGTTTCTTCTAAAATAAATAACAAGTTTGTAGTACACACCTCCGGTGGATGCGCTATTGACGAGTTAAAAAACGAGCATAACAAAGGTGTTTTTTACATGTTACAAACTTTTTCGAAAGGAAAAGATGTCAATTTTAATGACGTTCCTTTTTGCTTAGAAGCCACCAATAAAAAAGACCAACAACTACTTGATGCAGTTGCAAAATCGATAGGACAAAAAATTTACAAAGTAGATTCTGAACAAAGGAAGGCTTTACATGTTGCCGCTGTGTTTGTAAACAACTTTACCAATCATCTTTATAAAGTTGGGAATGATATTTGTACAGAACATAAAGTCCCTTTTGAGGTTTTGCTTCCTTTAATTAAAGAAACTGCTTCTAAAATTGAATCTTTATCACCTGAAAAAGCACAAACAGGACCAGCAGTTAGAAAAGATAAAAAAACAATAAAAAATCATTTAGATTTGTTGAATATAAATCAACAAGAAATCTACCAACTTTTAACAAAATCAATTCAAAATTCGGTTGATTAAATTTATTTAAAACGAACAATGTCACTTTTAGCAATGTCTAGAAGTTTTATAAAATATAAATATGGAAATTAGTTACAAACAATTATTACCACAAATAAATACTTTAATTTTTGATGTAGATGGTGTTCTTACCAACGGTATGGTTACAATTATGCCCGATGGAGAATTAGTAAGACACATGAATATTAAAGATGGTTATGCTTTAAAAACAGCAGTAGATAAAGGCTTAAATGTTTGTATTATTTCTGGAGGAAAAAACGAAGGAGTTAGAACTCGTTTAGCCAACTTAGGTATAAAAGACATCTATTTAGGCGCTCACGATAAAATTAAGCAATACAACGAATTGGTAGAAAAGTATAATTTAAAACAAGAAAACGTATTGTACATGGGAGACGACATTCCTGATTACCCAGTTATGAAATTGGTAGGAATGCCTTGTTGCCCAAATGACGCTGCTCCAGAAATACAAGGTGTTTCTAAATATATTTCTTACAAAAAAGGTGGAGAAGGTTGTGTGAGAGACGTTATTGAACAAATTTTACGTGTTCAAGGGAAATGGGAAAATAATTTTAGTGCAAAATATGACTAAATGTATATTTGTTAAATTTAAAATGATAACTTACAAACCATTAAAATAAATTAGACCTCGCTTATCGATGTCTTTATAAAACAATAAAAACATGAAAAAATCGCTTTTTACATTCGTACTATTAATTATTTCTTTTTCTATGAGTTCACAAACCATTTTTGGAAAATGGAATTCTAAAAATGATGAAACAGGTAAAGTTGACTCTGTTGTAGAAATCTATGAAAAAGACGGAAAAGCCTTTGCGAAAATAATAGACATAAAAAATCCTGACAGAAAAACTGCTGTTTGTAGTTTATGTGAAGGAGAAAATAAAGACAAGCCTATTTTAGGTTTAAATATTTTATCTGGTTTAGAAAAAGATGGTGACGAATGGTCTGGAGGTACTATTTTAGATCCAAGGAACGGTAAAGTATACAAAAGTTATGTTGAATTAGTTAAACCAAATAAATTGAAAGTTCGTGGATATATTGGCCTTTCATTATTCGGTAAAACTACTTACTGGGAAAGAGCTATATAAATTATAATTTCAGTTTTTTTTTCAAAATTTCACTAAATTACTATGGAGAACATCCATTATACAATTGAAAGTAAAAGTCTTTCTACTAAAAGCACTTTGGTAGAAAACATTTTAAAAGGGATACATAGTTTCCCTAATTTAAAAAACAAAAAAGGATTTTTATTTTCAAATTCTATTTTAGATACATTTATAGACGAAGAAGCAAAACACAGCAAGCAAACCTTAACAAGTAAAGAAAATAGAAGTATAAGAACCTTGTCTAGTGGCGAGCAAAAAAAGGCTTTACTGAACTATTTGCTGCAACAAAAACCAGACTTTTTAATTTTAGACAGTCCGTTTGAAAGTTTAGATATTGCTTCTGTTTCTAACTTAAAAGAAGATCTTATTGCGTTATCTTCAGAAATTATTTTAATTCAGCTTTTTAATAGAAAAGAAGAAATTTTACAGATAATAACACACGTTTTAGAAATTGAAAATGATGAGATTATTGAGAATGTTCCTATAGAAAAATATATTTTTAAAGAAATTAACTTCGAGTTTAATGGCGAAGTTCCTAAACCGATTACGTTCTACAAAAACATACCAGAAGAGCTTATAAAACTTCAGAATGTACATGTAGAATATGATGAAAGATCTATTTTAAAAGACATTAATTGGACCATCAATAAAAATGAATTTTGGCATTTAATTGGTCCTAATGGTTCTGGAAAAACCACCATTTTATCCATGATTTACGGAAACAACGTAAAAGCTTTTAGACAAGAAGTCTATTTATTTGGCAGGAAAAAAGGGTCTGGAGAAAGTGTTTGGGAAATAAAAGAGAAAATAGGCTATTTTAGTCCTGCTATTTTAGAATTATTCAAAAGAAAAATTAGCGTTTCTCAAATGGTGCTTTCTGGTTTTTTTGACAGCGTAGGCTTATACCAAACTCCAACTACACTTCAAATTAAAATAGCAGATGATTGGCTTGAATTATTAAACTTAAAGAGCAAAAGAAACACTTCCTTTCAAGATCTTACTACCGCAACTCAAAGATTGGTTTTAATTGCAAGATCCATGATAAAACATCCGCCATTATTAATTTTAGACGAGCCATTAATCAATCTTGATAACCAAGGAACAGCTATTGTGGTTGCTTTAATTAATAAAATTGTAAAAGAAAGCGACACCACTATACTATTTGTATCTCATAGAGAAGTAGAAAACTTAAATCCTAACTTTATTTATGAGCTAACACCTAGTAAAAATGGCTCCACAGGTAAAATAAAAGAAAATAGTTAGTTTTTCTCTTCTAACATTGGTACAAAAGCAAAATCTCCCAACTCGTGTTTTTCGAATTCTGTGGCAGATTTTCTAATAAACAAAGTCATTATTTGTGTTTGATCTCCAACTGGAATTAACAACCTACCTCCTACTTTTAATTGAGACAATAAAGGCTTTGGTACAAAAGGAGCACCTGCAGTCACTATAATTTTATCGAATGGCGCTTCTACTTTTAAACCAATATATCCATCACCAAAAATAAATCTTTTAGGGTTATATCCTAACTTAGGCAAAAACAAAGACGTTTTCTTAAACAATTCACGTTGTCTTTCTATAGAATATACCTCTGCCTTTAACTCTAACAAAACAGCGGTTTGATATCCTGAACCGGTACCGATTTCTAACACTTTTTCACCTGGCTCTACTTGTAATGTTTGCGATTGAAAAGCCACTGTATAAGGCATAGAAATAGTTTGCTCCGCTGCAATAGGAAAAGCTTTGTCTTGATACGCATGAGATTCAAAACTACTATCAATAAATAGATGACGTGGAATTTTACGTACTGCATTCAATACATTTTTATCAATAATCCCTTTTGCGTTTAGTACTTTAGCTAGTTGGTTTCTAAGGCCTTGGTGTTTAGAAGTATCTTTCAATTTTTATAAATTTCTGGAGTCTAAAAATAGTAATTAATCCATATACATAAGCATAAAATTGTATCTTTGTTTTTGGCTGATTTTTAAATCAGTAAAACTAAACTAATGTCCTTATAATGAGCATCGTTGCTGCAAAGCAAGTAATCTAAAATAACAACGATACTAAAAGAGTTATTTTACTTTGTTCTAAAAGACTAAAAATATAATATATGCTTAAAGTAGGAGTATTAGGTGCTGGGCACTTAGGAAAAATTCATTTACGATTATTACAACAATCAGACAAATACAACTTAATAGGTTTTTTCGACCCTTCTAAGGAAAACGCAGCAAGTGTTGCAGAAGAATTTGGCTACACCGCTTTTGATTCTGTAGAAGCTTTAATAGATGCTGTGGAAGTTGTAGATATTGTAACACCTACTTTATCTCATTTTGATTGCGCTAAATCTGCCATTGAAAAAGGACGTCATATTTTTATTGAAAAACCCATTACAAAAACTGTTTTAGAAGCGGAAGCTTTAAAAACCTTGGCAAGTCAATTTCATGTCTTAGGACAAGTTGGACATGTAGAACGCTTTAACCCAGCCTTTACTGCCGTAAAAGACCAAATTGAAAACCCAATGTTTATTGAATGCCATCGTTTGGCAGAATTTAACCCAAGAGGTACAGATGTGCCTGTAGTGTTAGATTTAATGATTCATGATATTGATATTATTCTTTCTGTTGTAAAATCTACTGTAAAAAGTGTACACGCAAGTGGTGTAGCTGTTATTTCTGAAACTCCTGATATTGCAAACGCAAGAATTGAGTTTGAAAACGGATGTGTCGCTAATTTAACTGCAAGTAGAATTTCTATGAAAAACATGCGTAAATCTCGCTTTTTTCAAAAGGATGCCTATATTTCTGTTAACTTTTTAAGCAAGGAATCTGAAGTTGTTAGAATGAAAGATGTACCTGCAAACCCAGATGAATTTGCAATGATTTTACAAAATGCTGAAGGAGTAAAAAAACAGATTTATTTCGAGAATCCTGAAGTAGAAAATAACAATGCAATTTTAGATGAATTAGAATCTTTTGCTGGTTCAATAAAAAGCAACACATCTCCTGTAGTAAGTCTAAGACAAGGAACAGAAGCATTAAAAGTTGCACAAATGATTATTGATTGTTTTTAATCGCAGAGCGATAGTCTATTCTACCTAAGTATGGCTTGAAATGAAAATATTTGTTGCGGAAGCATAGCGCTTCATTTTAGGGCTAGATTCTTGATTTAAAAATAACAAGGAACCAATATTTACTTTAAAAAAGCGAATAGTTTTTTGAATAAATAATGAAGTTTATAAGTAATTGCGTTAGGGATTGAGCGGTTTGTTTGAGCTCTTTTGAGGTACGAAAAAAGCGAGTAGCGAAAGCCTGTTAAAACGCCCAAATAAAATAGAATATACATGAAAAACATAGCTATTATTGGAGCTGGAACCATGGGAAATGGAATTGCTCACACCTTTGCACAGTTTAATTACAACGTAAGTTTAATAGATATTTCTGAAGCTTCTTTAGAGAAAGGAATGAATACCATTGCTAAAAATTTAGATAGAATGGTGGCCAAAGAAAAAATTTCTGAAGCCGATAAAACCCAGACCTTAAAAAATATTAGCACTTTTACTTCTATTAAAGACGGTGTTAAAAATGTAGATTTAGTAGTGGAAGCAGCTACTGAAAACGCTGTTTTAAAAGCGAAAATTTTTAAAGAATTAGATGAAGTTTGTGGCGAAAACACCATTTTAGCAACCAATACTTCTTCTATTTCTATAACCCAAATTGCAGCAGCAACTAACAGGGCTGATAAGGTTATTGGAATGCATTTTATGAATCCGGTACCGATTATGAAATTGGTGGAAATTATTAGGGGTTACAATACTTCTAATGATGTGATGGAAACTATTGTTGCGCTTTCTAAAAAGATTGGTAAAATTCCGGTGGAAGTAAATGATTACCCTGGTTTTGTGGCAAACAGAATTTTAATGCCAATGATTAATGAATCTATTGAAACTTTGTACAATAATGTTGCTGGCGTAGAAGAAATAGATACCGTAATGAAGCTTGGTATGTCGCACCCAATGGGTCCTTTGCAATTGGCAGATTTTATTGGTTTAGATGTTTGTTTGTCTATTATGAATGTTTTATACGATGGTTTTAAAAACCCTAAATACGCTCCTTGTCCGTTATTAGTAAACATGGTAATGGCAGGTAAATTAGGTGTAAAATCTGGAGAAGGTTTTTATGATTATTCAGAAAGCAGAAAGGCAGAAAAAGTCGCTAAAATGTTTTCTTAATCACTATCTATAAGCGCAATAATCCTAATCAAATGCACAAAAAACAACTTCTATTTTTTTTATTTTTCACACTTATTTATTCTTTAAAAGCGCAAGAAAATAAAAAAGGAATTCTAAACATTAAAAAGGTAGGGGTTTTATATAATACTGTAAATGCTAACAACTTTATATTTGAAGATGAAGATTATAAATACACTTCAAAGACCTTAAAGTTACAAGCTTTTTACAACTTAGGAAAATGGAGGTCTTTTGATTTTGAATTGATTGTTCAACCGCAAATACAGGTTATAAAACATCAATTATTAAACTCCTATTTCGTATTACCTTCAGAAGAAAATTTTGAGGATAAAATAATTGAATTTACAACGCCTAAAACAATGCATTTATATGCATTTGAATTGGGCTTTGTGATAAAGAGAGAGATTGTTAAAAACTTAGATTTTCAGTTTACAGCAGGTCTAGGCGTAGCAACTATAGATACCAGAACAGAACGTTTGGCAAAAGGTTTTACATTTTTAGAAAATGCTTCTCTAGGATTCTCTTATAAAACTACTAAAAAAACAGCTTTATATATTGGAAGTAATATAGGACACATTTCTAACCTTGATTTTCAATCTCCAAATAATGGATACACTTTTTTAGGCTTTGAAGTTGGTGTTTCTTATATAATAGAATAAATAAAAGGCTTAAAATAAAATTCCTATTAGAACCTGAAATTAATTTCAGGTTCTAATAGGAATTGATTATTGAGGTAATAAGATGCTGAAACAAGTTCTGCATGACAAGTTTTACTTATTTACCCAACCAAGAATTTAACATCCAGATTGTTTTTTCTTGTTCTGCAATAAAATCACTCATCATAGAGTTTGTACCTTCGTCATTTGCCTCATCTGAAGATTCTAGTATTGTTCTTTCGTTTTTTAATAATTCTGAAAGTGAGTTTACAACCAGCTCTACTCCTTCCACATCATTAGAAATATTTTTTCCAACAGGAACTGTTGCCAAGTTTATATAATCTGTAAAAGTATGTAATGGCTTACCTTGTAATGTTAAAATACGTTCTGCAATCTCATCTATTTTCACTTGAGAATCTGTATAAAACTCTTCAAACTTTACATGTAGTTCAAAGAAGTTTTTACCTTTTATATTCCAGTGCAATCCTCTTAAATTCTGATAATAAATTTGAAAATTCGCTAACAAACCGTTTAATTCATCTACTAAATTTGCAGTTTCTTTTTTATCTAATCCTAATATTGACTTGTTCATGATATTGTTTTTTTTTGATACATCAAATTTATGAGAAATTTAACCAGATAATGCATCATTATAATTGATAGTTTTAATATCTTTATCAAAAAATTTTATACATAATGACTATTACCCAATTAAAATATGTTTTATCTGTTGCAGAATACCAAAATTTCACGGTCGCCGCAGAGCACAGCTTTGTAACACAACCAACGCTGAGTATGCAAATTCAAAAATTGGAGGACGAATTAGGTGTTAAGATATTTAATAGATCTAAGAAACCAATTGAGCTAACTGAAGTTGGTAAAAAAATCGTAGAACAGGCAAAAGTAATTGTAGATGAAAGCAATAGAATTTTAGATATTGTACATCAACAAAAAGGGTATATAGGAGGCGAATTTAAACTGGGAATTATCCCTACAGTTATGCCGACTTTATTACCGATGTTTCTACAAAACTTCACTAAAAAATATCCGAAAGTAAAGTTGATTATTGAAGAATTAACTACCGAAGAAATTATAAGAAAATTAACTGATGGACACATCGATGCTGGTCTTGCTGCGACTCCACTAGAAAATGAAGCAATTAAAGAAAGACCTTTATATTACGAGCCTTTTGTAGGATTGATACCACAGAACCATAGATTATCTAAAAATAAAACCATTACTGCTGAAGAGTTAGAAATGGAAGATATTTTACTTTTAGAAGATGGACATTGTTTTAAAGACAGCATCATTAATTTATGTAGCACTAGAAAAGTAGATAATAAAAAAGGTTTTCAATTAGAGAGCGGAAGTTTTGACACTTTGATAAAACTATCTAAAGAAGGATTAGGAATGACATTGCTACCTTATTTACACACTTTAGACTTGAATGATGAGGATAAAAGTCATTTAAGAGAATTCACAACACCTCCTCCAGCAAGAGAAGTGAGTTTAATATATCATAAATCTCAATTGAAAATGCAATTAATTGAAGCCTTAAAGAAAACAATAGATGGTGTTGTTAGAGGTGCCATTTCTTTTTCTGATGTAAAAATTATTAGTCCGTTGCAGAAGAAATAAAAAGACACGAATTTCGCAGATTACACATAATATTAATGTAATCAAAGACACTCTTTTATCGCATTTAATATTCTTGATGCTTTAATCTAAATAGCAAAAAAAGCCCCACAAATTTTAGAAATTTGTGGGGCTTTTTATTTTTAGATATTGAATTTTTTTTAAACTCGTTTCTCTTAAAAAATTAAGAATACATTTTATCTCTTAATTCTTTAATTTTAGGATCTGATAAATAATCATCGAAAGTAGAATATCTATCAATTACACCTTTTGGAGTTAACTCAATAACTCTATTGGCAACTGTTTGTGCAAACTCATGATCATGTGTTGTAAACAGAATAGTTCCTTTAAAGTTGATTAATGAATTATTTAAAGCTTGTATAGATTCTAAATCTAAGTGATTTGTTGGCTCATCTAAAACTAACACATTTCCTCTCTTCATCATCATTCTAGAAAGCATACAACGCACTTTTTCTCCTCCAGAAAGCACGTTACTTTTCTTTAAAGCTTCTTCTCCAGAAAAAATCATTTTCCCTAAGAAACCCCTTAAAAACACTTCTTCACGTTCTTCTTCTGTTTGGGCATATTGTCTTAACCAATCTACTAAATTTAATTCTCCGTCTTGGAAAAAAGAAGAATTATCTAACGGTAAGTAAGACTGTGTTGTTGTAACTCCCCAATCGAATTTACCAGCATCTGCCTTTTCATTATCAGTAATAATTTGATAAAAAGCAGTTACAGCTCTAGAGTTTCTAGAAATTACTGCAATTTTATCACCTTTATTTAAGTTGATATGTACATCATCAAACAATTTATCTCCTTCAAATTCTTTAGACAAACCTTCTACATTTAAAATCTGATCTCCAGCTTCTCTATCTCTATCAAAAATAATAGCAGGATAACGTCTACTAGATGGTTTAATTTCATCTACATTTAATTTCTCGATCATTTTTTTACGAGAGGTAGCTTGTTTAGATTTAGCCATGTTTGCAGAAAAACGACGGATAAACTCTTCCAATTCCTTTTTCTTTTCTTCTGCCTTTTTATTTTGTTGTGCTCTTTGTCTTGTAGCTAACTGGCTAGACTCATACCAAAATGTATAATTACCAGAATAATTATTTATTTTACTATAATCGATATCAGATATATGAGTACAAACAGCATCTAAAAAGTGTCTATCATGCGAAACTACAATTACACAGTTATCAAAATTTGCAATAAAGTTTTCTAACCAAGAAATAGTTTCAAAATCTAAATCATTGGTAGGCTCATCCATGATTAATACATCTGGATTTCCAAAAAGTGCTTGTGCAATTAATACACGTACCTTTTGTTTACCATCTAAATCTTTCATTTCTGCATAATGCAAATCCTCAGAAATACCTAAGTTAGATAACATTGCTGCAGCATCAGAATCTGCATTCCAACCATTCATCTCTTCAAAAATTATTTGAAGCTCACCAATTTTCTCAGCATTTTCATCTGTATAATCTGCATACAAGTCATCAATTTGCTTTTTAATCTTAAACAGCTCTTTGTTTCCCATTACCACTGTTTCTAACACAGGGAACTCATCAAAGGCATAATGATCTTGCGTTAGCACAGACATTCTTTTACCTTTTTCTAAATGAACTTGCCCAGAAGTTGGTTCTTGAACACCTGAAATAATTTTTAAGAAAGTGGATTTTCCTGCTCCGTTTGCGCCAATAATTCCATAACAGTTTCCTGTTTGAAATTTAGTATTAACATCATCAAACAAAATTCGTTTCCCGAATTGAACAGATAAATTAGAAACTGATAACATACTCTATTATTTTTAATTTTGTGCAAAAGTACAAATTTGATTTATCTTTTACCCCTTGATTTAAAACGGTTTTCAATAAATTATAATTTGGTTTTTATGACCAATTTAAGAACTATTTTAACAATGAATTAACAACAATAGCCTACATGAATACCTAACTTTGTTATAAAGAATAGATCCATAGTGTACATGATTAAAAATCTACTTCATATAATTTTATTAATTACAATTACCGCCTTTGTAGGCTGTACTTCTAATTCTAAAAATACAGCAACTTATTTTGGTGGTAAGATTATAAACCCAAAATCTAAATATGTTGTGTTATTTTCTATGGAAAAAGTAATAGATACTTTGTTCCTTAATAAAGACAATAGATTTTTAGGGAAATTAGAAAATGCCAATGAAGGTTTGTACTATTTTGCACATGGTAATGAAAACCAATTTATCTACTTAGAACAACAAGATAGCTTAATGCTGCGCTTAAACACCTGGGACTTTGATGAATCTATTGTGTATGCAGGTAAAGGTGCAGAAAGAAATAACATTTTAATAGATTGCTTTTTACAAGAAGAAAGAGACAATAAAATGTTTTACAAATTAAATCAATTAACGCCTGATAAATTTATTAAAAAGACAGATTCTTTACTGGTTTTAAAAGATAAAACATTTAAAGAATACGCCATGAACCATCCAGGAGAAACAAAAGGGTTTAACCGCGTTTTAAATGTGGCACTTACCTACCCTATATTTTCTAGAATAGAAAAATATCCTATTGCGCACCTAAGATATAAGCATAAAAAAGACTTTCATAAAGTGAACAAGTCCTTTTATAAGCATAGAGCATCTGCAGGTGTGAATAATGATTCTTTAATGTATTATCAACCTTACTCTAAATACGTTAGAAATTTTTTATATAACAGCACATATTCTTTAGGCCATAAACCAATGACTAATGAATATTCTTCTGACTTTACAGTCGATTTATTAAAAACAATAGACAAGAATATTACATCTGATGCTTCTAAGAATGCTATTCTAAAGCAAACAGTTATTAGTCATTTTTATAAAAAATCTAGTTGCAACGTAAATAAAGAAGCTTTTGAAACTTATTTTAAACTAAGCACAAATACTAAAGACAAAGAACATGTAAAACTATTGCTATTAGACAGTGAAGAATTACATAAAGGTCAAGAATTGGTAGATTTTACCATTACAGATTTAACGAACGGCACTTATTCTATAAAAGAGATTACAAAAAACAGAAATACATTTCTATTGTTCTGGAATCCAGAGAATACAACACCAATGTATATCTCTTCTAGAATTAATTATTTAAGTAGACAATTTCCGGACGTACAATTTATTCAAATAAAAATTGATGGAAGTGCACAGGATAGAATTGAGCAATTAGATATTAAAAATCAATTTTTTATTACAGAAGACAGTGAAGCCAATAAGTTCTTAACCAGTAAAATGACAAGATCTATTATCATTAATAAAGAAGGAATTATTACAAATGGTTTTGCTTCTATTTCTTCTAAAAAATTATATTCTGATTTAAAAAAGCTAAGAGATCACTAATTTATTTCGATAATCTAAAAATTAGTTGTACATTTGCACGATTTTTATTCTGAGTCTAACTCATTAATAATCAGGTCGAATTTATAATCGGGTTTGCAGGTGGGCGTTCTGTGAATCCAAAAAAACACAGTAATGTCAACATTTTTAGAATTAGGTTTAAAAGAACCGATTAACAGAGCATTGACGGATTTAGGTTACGAAAAACCTACCGTAATTCAGGAAAAAGCAATTCCACAAATTATTTCATCTACAGACGATTTAAAAGCATTTGCACAAACAGGTACAGGTAAAACTGCTGCTTTTAGTTTGCCAATATTAGAGCTTTTAGATACAAGCAGTAAAAACGTACAAGCAATTATTTTATCACCAACAAGAGAACTTGCAGTTCAGATTGGTAATAATATTAAAGACTTTTGTAAATATTTACCAGATGTTAAAGTAGCTACCGTATATGGTGGTTCTAGTATGGAAGATCAAATTAGATCTTTAAAAAGAGGTGCACAAATAGTAGTTGGAACTCCAGGTAGAACTGTAGATTTAATTAATAGAAGAGCTTTAAAATTAGGAAACGTTCAATGGTTAGTCTTAGACGAAGCTGATGAAATGTTAAACATGGGTTTTAAAGACGAATTAGATAAAGTTTTAGAAGCTACTCCAGAAACAAAACAAACGTTATTGTTTTCTGCAACTTTTCCAAGAGAAGTAGAAGCAATTGCGAAAAACTACATGACTAAGCCAGTAGAAATTACTTCTGGTGAAAAGAACGCAGGTTCAGACAATGTAAGTCACGAGTTTTATGCAGTTACTGAAAGAACTCGTTACCCTGCTTTAAAAAGAATTGCAGATTTAAACCCTGATATTTATGCAATTATCTTTTGTAGAACTCGTAGAGAAACACAAGAGGTTGCAGACAATTTAATAAAAGATGGTTACAGTGCAGATGCTTTACACGGAGATTTATCTCAAGCGCAAAGAGATTCTGTTATGGGTAAATTCCGTAAAAAAACAATTCAGATTTTAGTAGCTACAGATGTTGCTGCTCGTGGATTGGATGTTACTGAATTAACACACGTAATAAACCATAAATTACCAGACCAAATAGAAAACTACACACACAGAAGTGGTAGAACTGGTAGAGCTGGTAATAAAGGTATTTCTATTGTTTTAGTTAACGGTAAAGAAAAAGGGAAATTACGCCAGATTGAAAGAATCATTAAGAAGAAATTCTTAGAAGGTAAAGTTCCTTCTGGAAAAGAAATTGTACAGAATCAATTAATGAATTTAATTGATAAAGTTCAAAATACGGAAGTAAATGAATCTGAAATGGAAGAATTTTTACCAAGTATTTATGAAAAACTAGAATCTTTAGATAGAGAAGAGTTAATCAAGAAATTTGTTTCTTTAGAATTTAATACGATGTTAAAGTATTATGAAAACTCTAAAGATTTAAATGATTTATCTTCTAGAGACAACTCTAGAGCTAGAATGGAGAATGAAAACATGACCCGTTTCTTTATCAATATTGGTAGAAAAGACAACTTAAACCCAGGTAAATTAATTGGTTTAATTAATGACCAAAACATTGGAGATAAGATTGAAATTGGTTCTATAGATATTTTAGACACTTTCTCTTTCTTTGAACTTGATAAAAATTTCGAAGACC
This sequence comes from Polaribacter sp. 20A6, assembly GCF_011378915.1. Classification (NCBI taxonomy): domain Bacteria; kingdom Pseudomonadati; phylum Bacteroidota; class Flavobacteriia; order Flavobacteriales; family Flavobacteriaceae; genus Polaribacter; species Polaribacter sp. 20A6. The sequence continues at coordinate 246,568 of NZ_WTPZ01000001.1, read as the reverse complement.
AAACATTAGAAGCTTTTGCTAGCAATCAACCAGATTTTGACGGACGCTCTGTAAATATAGAGATTACTAAGAAAGAACGTTCTGGTGGTGGACGAAGAGGTGGTAAAAAACCTTTCGGTAAAAAAGAAGGAGGCGGTTTTGGAAGACGTAGAGGTTCTGAAGGTTCATCTAGAGGAGATTCTTCTAGTAGAGGAAGATCTGACAGACGTTCTTCTGATAGACCAGACAGATCAGATAGAAGTTCTGGAAGTGGTTCTGGAGAAAGAAGATCTTCTGGCGGTTTTGGAAGAAAACGTAGAGAAAGTTAAATAGTATTAAACTATATATACAAACCTCATCATTTTAAAATGATGAGGTTTTTTTATGCCTAAAAATTTAACATTATTTAAAACCATTATATAGAAAGACGCTTACCTGAATGATCACTTAAATTCAATTAATTTCCTTAATATTTCAAATTCATTTGGTAACTTATATACGAAACCGATTTCTTAGATTTTTAAAGAATATGATAAATGTTATAGATATATTTTTCTTTCATAACCTACATTTGTATAGATATTAATCAACTTAAAATAAATTAAAATCATGAACAGGTTTGTAGCCATTATCGTAATTTTTGCACTGATAAGTATAACATCTTGTAAATCTGATAAAACAGAGACACATACAAAAGAACACCAACCACATTGGAGCTATGATGGAGAAACTTCTCCTGAACATTGGGTAGAAATAGAAAAAAATTCTGATTGCGATGGTAATAGGCAATCTCCTATTAATATTATAGATATTGATACAAAACCTACACAACAAAAAGATACTCTGTTAAAAGTATTATATACCCCAAAAACAGCATTAAAACAAGTTACTAATAACGGACATTCTATTCAGTTTGATTTTGAAGCTGGAGATTCTATACAATATCACGGAGAGATCTATCACCTATCTCAATTGCATTTTCATGAGCCTTCTGAACATACCATAAACGGTATACGCTATCCCTTAGAAATTCACTTAGTACACAAAAGTAAATCTAACGCGTATACAGTTATGAGTGTTTTAGCTAAAGAAGGTGCAAAAAGTCAGTTATTTGAATTCTTTGAAAGCTTTTTACCTATAAAAGTAAATACAACTAAAGAGATTCATCAATCCTCAGACCTAACAACCTTATTTCCAAAAAACAAAAACTTTTATACTTATGGTGGTTCTCTAACAACACCTCCATGTACAGAAAATGTAAATTGGATTATTTTTAAAGAACCTATTATTGTTTCTGTTGATGAAGTTTTAAAATTAAAGAACAATATGCCAAAAAACAATTATAGAAATGAGCAACCATTAAATAACAGAGAAGTATCTATAAATACGTTTCAATAAAATTTTAAATATTTTAGAAACCTGATAAATATCATATAATGCTTTCTAAACAATATATAATTTAGGTGTTCTAATAAAGAATTTATTGAAAAATAGGATCTATTTTTTTAATTCTTTTTAGATTAAAGTGTTGCAATCTCTATCATATATGATCCCTAAATCATTTGAGACTGTTTCACTTTTTATTTTTTTTCCATATAATTATCAATATGAATTATTCCCTAATTCTGAAAAGGTTTTACAACTTTATGAAAAATAAAAATTAGAGATCCAAACTTCTAAACACAAAAAACCGAGCTATAAAGCTCGGTTTTTTATAATATCTAAAAAGATAAAAAATTACACCATAGAAGCTGCAATCTTTTTATAAGTACCGTTTTCTAACAATTCTCTAATTGCAGAAAATGCAGTAATTGTTTCGTCTATATCTTCTTGTGTATGTGTTGTAGTTGGAATTAATCTTAAAATAATTAATCCTTTTGGTATTACAGGATATACAACAATAGAACAAAAAATTCCGTGGTTTTCACGTAAATCATTTACCATAGCCATTGCTTCTGGTATATCACCTTTTAAAAATACTGGTGTAATACATGTTTGTGTAGTTCCTAAATCGAAACCTGCATCACGTAAACCAGATTGTAAAGCATTTGTGTTTCTCCACAAAGTTTCTTTTAATTCTGGCATTGTACGTAACATATCTAAACGTTTTAATGCTCCTTTTACCATTGCCATTGGCAACGATTTAGCAAACATTTGAGAACGCATATTGTATTGTAAATACTGTATTACTTCTTTATTACCTGCAAAGAAAGCTCCAATACCAGCCATAGATTTTGCAAACGTTGCAAAATAAACATCTATTTCATCTTGTACTCCTTGCTCTACTCCTGTTCCTTTACCGTCTTTACCTAAGGTACCAAAACCATGAGCATCATCTACTAAAAGTCTAAAATTATATTCTTTTTTAAAGGCAACAATTTCTCTTAAACGACCTTGCTCTCCACGCATTCCAAAAACACCTTCAGAAATCACTAAGATTCCACCGCCTGTTTTCTCTGCCATTCTTTGAGCACGCTTAATGTTTTTCTCAAAACTTTCCATGTCGTTATGCTTGTAAACAAAACGTTTACCAGCATGCAAACGAACACCATCTATAATACACGCATGTGTATCCATGTCATAGACAATAATATCGTTTTTAGTTACTAAAGCATCAATAGCAGACACCATACCTTGGTATCCAAAGTTCACCAAATATGCAGCGTCTTTTTCAACAAATTCTGCACACTCTTTTTCTAATTGTTCATGAAATTCTGTATGTCCAGACATCATTCTGGCACCCATTGGGTAAGCCATACCATGTTCTGCAGCTGCAGCACCATCTACCTTTAAAACTTCAGGATGATTAGCCAAACCTAAATAATCGTTGATACTCCAAGTAACAACTTTCTTACCATTAAAAGACATTCTGTTAGAGATTGGTCCTTCTAACTTAGGAAAAACATAATAGCCTTCTGCTTGTTTTGCCCATTTACCTAAGGGACCTTTATCTGCTTCTATTCTTTCAAATAAATCTTTCGCCATGTGCTCTATTTTATTATTGTTATTCGAAACGCAAAGGAACTGCTTTTTTTGCAGTTAATCAAATTGCGTTTATTTCTATTCTTTTTACAAAAATTTGTTTTCTTTCATCCAATCATCGCTATAAATTTTATTCATATAACGAGATCCATGATCTGCAAAAATTAACACTACAAAACTATCTTCATTAAACATCTCTTTTGCAGCATATTGTTTGGTAGCTTGCATAACAGCTCCACTTGTATATCCTGGAAAAATACCTTCTTTTCTAACAATGTTTCTAGCCTCTAAAGCAGCTTCTTTATCAGATACTTTTTCATAGATATCTATCACATCAAAATCGGTAGCCGTAGGAATTAAGTTTTTACCCAACCCTTCAATTTTATACGGACTTACTTCATTTAAATCCAACTCTCTAGTTTCGTGATATTTCTTTAATACAGAACCTATTGCATCAACACCTAAAACTTTAATATTCGGATTTTGTTCTTTTAAATATTTCCCAGAACCAGATATTGTACCTCCTGTACCACTTGCAACCACTAAATGTGTGATTTTACCTCCTGTTTGTTCCCAAATTTCTGGTCCAGTTGTTCTATAATGTGCTTCTGTATTTAGCTCATTAAAGTACTGATTTATATAAACTGAATTCTTTGTTTTTTTATGTATTGCTTTCGCTACTTCATAATAAGATCTTGGGTCTTCTGGTGCTACGTTTGCTGGACAAACATGTACCTCTGCTCCCATCGATTTTAATAAATCAATTTTATCTTTAGAAGATTTATCACTTACTGCTAATATACATTTATACCCTTTAACAATACTTATCATTGCCAAACTAAAACCAGTATTACCCGAAGTAGTTTCTACAATGGTAGCTCCCTTTTTAAGGATACCTTTTTTTTCTGCGTTTTGTACAATATGTAAAGCAATTCTATCTTTAGCTGAATGACCTGGATTAAAAGCTTCGAACTTTGCGTAATAGGCACCAGGTAAATTTTTGGTAATCTTATGAAGTTTAATTAGTGGGGTTTCACCTACTAAATCTAATATTGAATTGGTAATTCCTTTGTTTCTCGTCATTCTCTCACTGTTCTCAAAGTAAATGTCATTACGATTTTGCGCTACGTATTTATCTTTTATTGCTAAAAACAGCTTCGTTACGCTCGCAATGACACTTATTTGATCTTTGATTCTTGCAGCAAAAGTACGGTTAATCCTTAAATACTGAAACTGTTTTTAATACTTAATTTATTTGGTGTCTAATTTATCTTCTAATGCTAAAAAGAAAGAATACATTTTAGCTGTTTCTTTTAAAGCATCAAAACGCCCCGAAGCACCTCCGTGTCCTGCTTCCATATTTGTTTCTAATAACAGTAAATTGTTGTCTGTTTTTAACTCACGTAATTTTGCAACCCACTTTGCTGGCTCCCAATATTGTACTTGAGAATCATGAAAACCTGTAGTAACTAAAATATTCGGGTAGTCTTTTGCTTTTACTTGGTCATAAGGTGAATACGATTTTATATAATCGTAATATTCTTTGTCGTTTGGATTTCCCCATTCGTCATATTCTCCTGTTGTAAGCGGAATACTGTCATCTAACATCGTAGAAATTACATCTACAAAAGGAACAGAAGCAATAATTCCGTTATACAATTCTGGGTTCATATTTACAATAGCTCCCATTAACAAACCTCCAGCAGAACCGCCCATAGCGTATAAATGCTCCGGTGATGTGTAGTTGTTATCTATTAAATACTGAGAACAATCGATAAAATCATTAAAGGTATTTTTCTTATTCAACATTTTACCGTCTTCATACCATTCTCTTCCTAGGTATTCGCTACCGCGGATGTGCGCCAACGCATACACAAAACCTCTATCTAATAAACTTAAACGAGTGGTAGAAAAACTATCTGGAATGGTGTATCCGTAAGAACCATATGCATATTGCAATACCGGTGTATTATTATTTAGCTCTGTATCTTTATGATAAACCAAAGAAATAGCTACCTTTTTACCATCTCTAGCACTTGCCCAAACACGTCTACTAACGTAGTTTTCTTTGTTGAATTTACCCCCTAAAACTTCTTGTTCCTTTTTAACCTCTTTAGATTGATCTTTCATATTAAAATCAATCACAGAACTTGGAGTTGTAAAAGAATTGTATGAATAACGAATAACGTCAGTATCAAAATCTGGATTAGCATACACGCCTACAGAATAGGTTTCTTCATTAAAAGGTAAGTAGTAATCTTTTGTTTCATCCCAACGTTTAATACGTATTTTATTTAAGCCATTAGTACGCTCTTCTAAAACTAAATAGTCTTTAAATATTGAAAAATCTTCTAATAAAGTATCATCTCTATGCGGAATTACATCTACCCAATTCTCTTTTGTGGTATTAGTAATTGGAGTTTTCATCAACTTAAAGTTGATGGCATTATCTTTATTAGTTAACAAGTAAAAATAATCTCCAAAATGCGCAACACTATATTCTAAATCTCTTTCTCGAGGTTGTAGCATTGTAAATGCTCCTGTTGGATTGTCTGCATCTAAATACTGTGCTTCTGTAGAGATTGTGTTGTAAGAACCAATAATAATGTATTTATCAGATTTAGATTTGGTTACATACGTACCAAATGTATCATCGTTTTCATGAAAAACTTCTACATCTTCAGAGGTTGGTGTACCTAAAACATGTCTAAAAACCTTTTCACTTCTTAATGTTTCTGGGTTCTTTTTGGTGTAAAAAATAGTTTTATTATCGTTTGCCCAAACAGAGCCACCTGTTGTATTTTCTATAATATCTTTATAAATTTCGCCAGTTTCTAAGTTTTTAATTCTTAAAAAATACTGTCTTCTACTTACTGTGTCTGTTGCAAAAACGGCTAATTTATTATCAGAAGAAATATTTAAACCTCCTAATTGATAATAATCGAAATCTTTAGCCATTTCGTTTACATTAAAAAGCACTTCTTCGTCTGCCTCTAAATTTTCCTTTTTACGGCTATAAATTGGGTATTGATTCCCTATTTCATAACGCGTAATATAAAAATAACCGTTGTCTTTATAAGGTACAGAAGAATCGTCTTCTTTTATTCTACCTTTCATTTCTTCGAATAATTCTTCTTGAAACGGTTTTGTATATGCAGTTACCTCATTATAATAGGTGTTTTCCTCTTCTAAATAGTTTACTACTTTTTCAGTTTGAGTGTCTTTATCAATGGCATTTTTTTGCTCATCAGACAAACGCATCCAAAAATAATTATCTATTCTAACATCTCCGTGTTTTTCTAACTCTGTAGGCTGTTTTTCTGCTACTGGAGTTTTTGCATCTGTACTTTTCATGGTCTCATTTTTACAAGCGGTTGCAAATGTAAGGCTTAATACAACGAAAGGAATAACTATTTTTCTCATTTTTGGTTGATTTAAATTCTTATAAAAATACTAAATTTGTAACAAACTTAAATTTTAATAAAAAAATATGTTAGGAGACTTATCAGGAATGATGAATAAGCTTAAAGAAGCTCAGCAAAAAGTAGAAGAAACAAAAACAAGATTAAATTCTGTTTTAGTAGATGAAGTAGCCGCAGATGGTAAACTAAAAATAACTTTAACAGCAAACAGAGAAATTAAATCTATTTCTATAGATAATTCTTTGCTAGAAGATGCTGAAGAATTAGAAGACTATTTAATTCTTGCTTTAAATAAAGCCATCGAAAAAGCAACCAAAATTAATGATGCAGAAATGGCTGTTGCCGCTAAAAGCGGAATGCCAAACATACCAGGAATGGACATGTTTAAATAATTACAGATGTTTTTAAGTACAAATGATTATTTACTGCCTTGTTTAAATAAATCTCTTTTCGGGATAGATTGCCCAGGTTGCGGAATTCAAAGAGCTTTTATGCTGCTTACAAAAGGAGACTTTGTAGCTGCTTTTAAAATGTATCCTGCAATTTACACGTTACTATTATTTGGTCTATTTATATTGATAACCTTTAAATTTAGATTTAAAAACAAGCAAAAAATAATTATATCATTTGCAACCATAAACGTGCTTGTTATTATAATTAGTTACTGTATTAAAATGAAACCTTTATTTACACTTTAAAAAAAATCAATGGAAAAACAAAATTTACCCAATGCAACTACTTCTTTAGTACTTGGTATTTTATCTTTAGTAACTTGTATTTGTTATGGAATTATAGGGCTGCCTTTAGGTATTATCGCTTTAGTTTTAGGTAACAAAGCTATAAAAGAATACAATTTAAACCCAGAGAACTACAATAGCGTTGGTAACGCTACTGCAGGGAAAATAACAGGAATTATAGGTATCATCTTAAACGCAATTTTTTTATTGGTAATTGTATGGTTCTTTTACCAAATAGGTTTAGCAACTTTAGAAGATCCAGCCTTATTAGAACAAAGAATAAATGAGATTTTTGGGCAATAACCACAATATATAATAAACTATAAATACTGTAATTCTTACTAAGAGTTGCAGTATTTTTTTTTACGATTCATTTATATTTAACGTTATATAAACACATTAAAGAGTGTCTAAATTGTATTTTTGCTGTTGATATTTAATCAAGTAAAAAAAATGACAAATACCGAAAAAAAGAAGAAGTCTTTAGTCTCAAAAATTCTTAAATGGGGTTCTATAACTGCTCTTGTATTGATAATAGCAGTAATTTCAATTCCCTTTCTGTTTAAAGATAAAATTGTAGTGATGGTAACCAATACCATTAATAACAATATAAACGCTACGGTAACTTTTAAAGAAGCAGACCTTAGTTTACTTAAAAACTTTCCATTAATTAGTTTAACGGTAAACGATGTGGTTGTAGCTAATAAAGCACCGTTTGTTGGTGATACTTTATTCAATACAAAAGAATTAAGCTTATCTTTAAAACTAACAGAACTTTTTAAAAACTCTGAAGAAACGCTTTCTATAAAAAGTATTGCTACCAAAGAAGGAGATGTCAATATTATATTTGATAAAGAAGGAAATGGAAATTTTGATATTGCAATAGCTTCCGAAGAAACGCCTACAACAAGTAGCGAAAGTACTTTTTCTTTAAACATTGAAGACTATGAGTTAGAAGACATCAATTTTAATTACATAGACAGAAGTAGCAACACTAAAATGAGTTTAGACAGCATTTACCATTCTGGTGAGGGAAATTTTGCTGAAGATGTTTTTAATTTAGATACCCAAACAACAGGTTATTTATCTTTAGATCTAGACGAAACAAACTATTTAAGTAATGTAAAAATTTCTTTAGACGCCATACTTGGTATCGATTTAAAAAACAGTAAATACACCTTTAAAGAAAACACAGGCTATATAAATCAATTGCCCTTAGAGTTTGATGGTTTTGTTCAATTAGTTGATGAAAACCAATTATATGATCTTACATTTAAAACACCAACTTCTTCTTTTAAAAATGCATTAGCATTGTTACCACAACAATATGCAGGTAATTTAGAATCTATTAAAACGGAAGGTAATTTTGAAGTAAATGGTGTGGTAAAAGGGACTTTATCAGAAACTACAATTCCTTCATTTAATATCGAAATTATTTCTAAAAACGCCTTGTTTAAATATGCCGATTTACCAAAATCTGTAACCAACATAAACATAGATACTAAAATTGTAAACAAAACAGGTTTTGTTAAAGACACCTATGTAAATATTGATCAATTCAACTTTAAAATTGATGATGACACCTTTGCTGCCAATGGAAATTTCAAAAACATTACCACCAATCCATATATTAATTTAACAGCAAAAGGAACTATTAACTTAGCTAATATTGGGAAAGTGTATCCTGTTCCCATAGAACAAGAGTTAGAAGGTCTTTTAAATGCAAATATTTCTACTAATTTTGATATGAACTCTGTTGAAAAAGGAACCTACCAGAACATTAAAAATTCTGGGAACCTAACACTTAGCAACTTTAAATATGATGGTAAAGATGTTGCTAATACTTTTTATATTGATAAAACATCTATCGTTTTTAATACAAACATTATTAAATTAAACGAGTTTAAAGCTAAAACAGGTAGTTCAGATTTAGCTATCAATGGAAATTTAGATAATTTTTACGGTTTCATTTTTAAAGATGAAGTTTTAAAAGGAAACTTTGTTTTAAATTCTAACAATTTAAAAGTTGGCGATTTTATTACAGAAAGTACACCTGTTGTTACAGAAGAAAAAACAAATACAGAAACAGCGGCAAGCTCAACCTTAAAAATACCTGCTTTTTTAGATGTAACTCTAACTGCAAGTGCAAAAAAAGTAGTGTATGATAATATAAATTTAACCAATGTTTCCGGACAATTGTTAATTCATGATGAAACAGTAGATTTAAAAGATTTAAAATCTGATATTTTTGGTGGTAATATTGGTTTTGACGGTAATGTTTCTACCCAAGGAAGTACTCCTAAATTTAAAATGGATTTAAACCTATCTAAATTAAATATTGGAGAATCTTTTGGTTCTTTAGAAATGTTAAAATCTATTGCTCCAATAGCAAAAGCAATTGAAGGAAAAATGAATTCTACAATTACTGTCTCTGGTGATTTAAATAAAGATATGACACCTAATCTAAAAACCATTACTGGAAATTTATTAGGACAGTTGTTAGACACTAAACTAAAAGCTAGTAATTCTAAAATGTTAACTACACTAACAGAAAAAGTAAGTTTTTTAGATATAAATAAACTAAACTTAAACGAAGCTACTGGTGCATTTTCTTTTAAAGATGGTAAAGTTACTGTAAAACCAATTCCTTTAAACTATCAAGATATTGGCTTAACAATTTCAGGGACACATGGTTTTGATCAATCTATGAATTATAACTTAGTTTTTGATGTTCCTGTAAAATATTTAGGTACAGATGTAACCAATATAATAGCTAAACTAAAAGCTAAAGATGCTGCAAATATTAAAAGTATTCCTGTAAACGGAACATTAACGGGTAGTTTTAATAGTCCTAAATTTACTTCTAATATTAAAGATGCAACGGCAAACCTAGTTAAGGATTTGGTTGAAAAACAAAAAAATCAATTGATAAATCAAGGAAAAGATAAGTTGAAAGATTTAATAAGTGGTGACACTAAAAAGGATTCTACTAGCACAGAAACTGCAAAAGACAAGGTTACCGATAAAGTAAAAGATGTTTTAGGTGGTCTTTTTGGAAATAAAAAGAAAGATACTGTTAAGAAAAATTAATAAGGTTCTTCTAATTAATACAACAATTCTCATAAGCCATATCAAAAGGGTATTTCACGTTATTTAATAAACTGAAATATCCTTTTGTATGGTTTTATTATTTCCTGTATAGATACATCCTAAAGAACTTATTTAATATTAAATAGAAATCATAGTATGGCATCCATCTAAAAAAAAACTATTTACAATGATGTTTAGCTGGTTTATTCTATATTAATCAGTTTCGTTTATGAGAGATATTCAAAATCTATATTTTTATCATTTATAAAAAATATAACAACTAGACCACTAACCTAATAATTAGTAGACTTAGTAAAAAGCAAAGAATATTAAAAACCGTAAGTAATAGAAATTATGTTACGATTTAAACTTATTGTGTGATTAAAAATAGTTGTAAAGCTTTGTAAATAAAAAAGCAACTTATTTCTAAGTTGCTTTAAAAGTTTAAAATGGTGATAAAATATTTTGGGGGAAAATTAAACATTTTGGGGAATCACTTATTATGTAATCAAATATAAATAATAAGTCTAAATTTTACACAAAAAAATAGGTAACAAAAAGTAACAAAGTACTTTTCAAACGTAACAAAAAGTAACAAAAAAACAATGTATTAACAGTAATCGATTAAAAGTCAATTATTTAAACAAAAAAAAACAAGCTATACTTCTAACTTTTGAATAAACATCTCTAATTTTTCACCTTTAGGTACATTCATTTTCTTTCTTATTCTATAGCGTGTAACTTTTATTGCATCTGAACTTGAATTTCTAATTGATGCTATTTCTTTAACCGATAAATTTAACCTTAATAATGAGCATACTTCTCTTTCTGTTTTAGTAAGCTCTTTATAAGTAGTAACTAACATATTATCAAAACCATCATTAATTATATCAATCTTATTTTTAAGCAAAGTTAATTTACTATCTGTTGTAATTTGTTGCTGAATTTTAAAAGATAAATCTTTAATATAATTTTTCACTTCAACTGAATCAGTCGATTCTCTTTGATTTTTAAGCTTTAATAAAAGTTGTTTTAAAAACTCTAACCTCATTGAATTATCTGCAACTAAACTTCTAATATCTGTTTCAGATCTTTTGAACTTTTGCTGTAAAACCTCTTTTTTAATTTTCTCTTTTTCTAAATTCCCTTGTATTATTTTATTTTTATTAACTGAATTTCTATAAAATAAAATAACAAGAGGAATACCTAATAATAAAAAAACAAAAATTATAATTAAGTACAATCTCTTCTCAAAAACTTCTTCTTGATTTAATATTTGCAAATTTTTGGTTTCTACCTTGTGCTTATTTTCTAACTCAGTCTCTTCAAGTGTGTTTGTTAATTGAGATTTAATAATAGAGTCTGAATAAATTTTATGTTTTTGTTGATATAGGTAAGCTGCTTTATAATTTTTCAATGAATAGTTAACCTTTGAAATTGAGCTATAAGATTTTGCTAACCGCAGTTTAAAATTTTCCTCTTCTGCTACTACAATAGCAGAATCTAAATATTTCTCAGCTTTATCGTATTCGTTCAATTCATTATATGCAGCAGCAATGTTATGATAATTTACAGTTATAAGTAGTTTCTTATTTTCCTTTTTAGCATATTTTAAAACTAAACTTCTAACATTTATCACTTCAGCATATCTTCGCTGTTTATAATACGTATTCGCTATGTTATTATAAACATTATAAACTCTATTTTCTTTCTTTATTTTTTTAAAAAGATAAAGTGCTTTATTATAAAAATAAATTGATGAATCTAATTTTTTTAATCTAGTGTAGTAATTTCCTAAATGTAGATAACCTTTTCCTATTAATGTTTCACTTCCTCCTTCACTTAATTTCAATCCTTTTTTGTAGAATTCAAATTCTTTATCCATTTGGTTTTTATATCGATATACATATCCAATATCAAAATAAACAGAAGCTAAACGTTCTATATCATTATTATCTTTAAAGATATCTTTTGCTTTATTAAAATACCTAAGACTTGTACTTAAATTGCCTTCATTTTTCTCTACAAATCCTAATTTAAATAAAGCCCTACCTTCCATCAAATTATTCTTACCCTTATTTAAAGCCAAAGCTTCTCGATAAAAATATTCCGCTTTATTACTATTTTTAGAATAAAAATACTCGCCACATTCATATAAAAACAGTGCTTTTTTTTCGTCTGTTTTTATAGATTTTACAATTTCTTTTTTTGAAATAAAAATAGAATCTAGATTCTGAGAGTTGCTTTTTAAAATAAAAAGAAATAAAAAGAAGAATATAGTTTTGAAGTACATTTTTTTGTCAGTGCTATTTTTACTTTTACAAAACAGTAGGTATCACAAAAGTTAAAGCAAAATACAACTAAAATTAATATCAATAAAAAAAACGATGTAAAAAAAAGGCAAAACGAATCGTTTTGCCTTTTTTATCTTTTAAGAAACCCATTCTTTAGGATTTTCTAAAACCTTAATCAACCTTTCTTCTTCAGAATTCTCTTCTGGTTGATGGTTGTATTTCCATTGTACAATTGGCGGTAAACTCATTAGAATACTTTCTATTCTACCGTTGGTTTTTAAGCCGAACAAAGTACCTCTATCATGCACTAAATTGAATTCTACATAACGTCCTCGTCTTACCTCTTGCCAATCTTTATGTTCTTTTGTAAACGGAAATTCTTTTCGTTTTTCTACAATTGGCACATAACTTTCTAAGAAACTGTCTCCTACTTCTGTTACAAAATTGAATCTATCTTCTATAGAAAATTCTTCTGTTTCCTTTTGATAATCGAAAAACAAACCTCCTATTCCACGTGCTTCATTTCTGTGAGCATTCCAGAAATACTCATCACATACTTTTTTAAACTTCGGATAAAATTCTGGATTATGTTTATCGCATGCATTTTTACAAACTGTATGAAAATGAGTAGCATCTTCATCAAATAAATAATACGGCGTTAAATCTTGTCCACCACCAAACCACTGTGTAACGATGTTTCCTGCTTCGTCATACATTTCAAAATAGCGCCAATTTGCGTGCACTGTTGGCACAAATGGACTTATTGGATGTAAAACGAGACTCAATCCACAAGCAAAAAAGTTACCTTCTTTTACTTTAAACTGTTTTCTTAACGCTTCTGGTAATTCACCATGAACAGCAGATATGTTTACACCACCTTTTTCAAAAACTTTTCCGTTTTCAATCACACGAGTTCTTCCACCTCCACCTTCTTCTCTTTTCCAAAGGTCTTCTTGAAATTTAGCTCCGCCATCTACCTCCTCTAACTTAGAAGTAATTGTGTCTTGTAAGTTTTCTATGTATTTATAAAATTGATCTTTCATTTAATTGCAATTTTAGTCATATTTATTTTTTTAGTGGTTAGCAATAGCGTTTCTACTACAGCCAAAAAGCAGTAATAAAAAAAACCAAAACTAATAGCCGTATGTGGTCTTTCCATAAACTCTCCACTTGCTGTTAAAGTTTCAAAATATCCAGACGAATTTAAAAATTCTTGTGTTAGTCCTAATTCTCCAAAAACACCATTTGAAAAAAGAGTGATAAAGATAAGTATAAAGTATAAAATTGCTGCCGAAATAGAAAACAGTATCGCTCTACTTCGTATCTGAATATCGACTTCTGAAAATGCAAAGCGCATTCTATTTAATACAACTAACAAGTATATAATTAATATATCATTGCCTTCCATTGCTGACGAAAATCCCCAGGCAAATAAACCATAAAAAGGCACCAACAGAAACAAAGATAATCTTTTAGGCATAACAGCCATAAATACACCTGAATGTACCATTATAAACTCAAAAACCATTAAGATAGCCATTGAAGATATTTTAGAAACATCAGAAGCTTCTGGTTGAAACCAAATAACAGAAAATTGATAAGCAATAATAAGTTTCATTATTATGCCTGCATACTCAAAAGGTTTGTCGTATTTTTTTAAAAAATTCACTTACTATTTTCGGTATTTAATAAGGCCACCGTTTTTACAGATGCAGCTGTTACAGAAAGTGGTAAAACGATAATGATTCCTATTACAGGAATTAGCATGCACATCATAAAAACAATTCCATTACCAATAGCAAAACCTTTCTTTTTTCCTACAAAGTTGATGCTATCTTTATAATTAAAATGTCTTTCTAAAGTATAATCCATATTTCCGAAACCGACATAATAAGCTTGTAATAAAAATAATAAAGCGGTAAAAACAATTCCTATTAAGGGAATAAAACTTAATAATAACAACGGAATCGTTAACAGTAATTCTTTACTTATGTTTCTTAAACTAATTCTAATTCCTCTAATTAATTGTTCTTGAAAGCTCGTTTTTCTGTGGTTGTGTTTTAAATTTCCAATGATATGAATTTCTATCTTTTCTGATACAGGGCTCATAAATGGAGCTGATAAAGCCATTACAATATGCTTGTACAGTAAAAAACCAATAACCAAAACAAAGAGTCCTCCAATTACGGATGTAATGGTTGTAAATGTTTCTTTTCCCCAATCCCAAATCCAGATTTTAGCTAAAAAAGCACCAATATTATCGGATAATCCGTAGGCTGTAAAACCAATAATTGTTGCCGTTACCACACTAATTACTATTGGAATTATAAAGTATTTCCAGAGTTTTAATTGAGATATTAAACCAAAAGAACCTACGTAGGCACTAATACCTGAAAGTATATTTTTAATCATTAGCGTTGGCTTGCGTTAGCGATTGAAATGGCATCCTTTTTTAATGTCAGTTCGAGTAAATTTGCTTTTTTGCAAATTTGTATCGAGAACAAATTAAAAAAGATATAATGTAAAGCGCGACTTTGTGTTGTTTTTTCAACACAAAGTAACGCCCAAATATTTATTTTATGAAGCTTTATACTCTTTTACCGCGTCTATAAATGCTTTTGCATTTTCTAACGGAATGTTTGGTAAAATACCGTGACCAAGATTTACTACCAATTTGTCTTTACCAAATTCGTTAATCATTTGGTGCACCATTGTTTTGATAACTGCCGGTGGCGAAAACAATCTTGTAGGATCGAAATTACCTTGTAATGTAATATTTCCTCCAGACAATTTACGCGCAGTTTTTGGAGAACACGTCCAATCTACACCTAAAGCCGAAGCGCCAGATTTAGACATCTCGTCTAAAGCAAACCAACAACCTTTACCAAAAGCAATTACCGGAGTACTATCTTTTAAAGCATCGATAATTTGCTGCATATATTGCCAAGAAAATTCTTGATAATCTACTGGAGATAACATTCCTCCCCAAGAATCAAAAACCTGAACGGCATCTACACCAGCTTCAACTTTTGCTTTTAAATACGCAATAGTTGTGTCTGTAATTTTTTGTAATAAAGAATGTGCTACCACAGGATTTGTGAAACATAATTCTTTTGCTTTATCAAAGTTCTTAGAACCTTGTCCTTGTACACAATAACACAAAATTGTCCAAGGTGAACCTGCAAAACCGATTAACGGCACTTCATCATTCAACTTTTCTTTGGTTGCTTTAATAGCTTCCATAACATAGCCTAAAGTATCTTGAATATCTGGAACAATTACGGAATCTAAATCTTTTTGAGTACGAATTGGATTCGGTAAATAAGGACCAAAATTGGGTTTCATTTCCACATGAATATTCATTGCTTGTGGAATTACCAAGATATCTGAAAACAGAATTGCTGCATCCATTCCGTATCTACGAATTGGTTGCACCGTAATTTCTGATGCTAACTCAGGAGTTTGGCAACGTGTAAAAAAATCGTACTTTTTCTTGATTTCTTGAAATTCTGGTAAATATCTTCCTGCTTGACGCATCATCCAAACTGGTGGACGGTCTACAGTTTCTCCTTTTAATGCTCTTAAAAATAAATCGTTTTTTATCATCTTATATGTTTTTGTTTCCTAGGTTGTATTCTTCTTCCCCTAAGCAGTAATTTTCTATATCTTTATTATTTCCATACACCACTAAAACGTCATTTTCCATCACTATGGTTTCTGAGTTTACTCTCCCAACACTCTGTTTAACACTATGTTTTTTACCCATAAAATTTCGTTCATATTTCTCACGAATAATAGTAATTAAGGTCAGTTGATATTTATTTGTGGTATCTAGTTCTTTTAATGTTTTACCAATAAAATCTTTTTTTGCTTTTACTTCTGAAATCGTAAAATTATCGTCTAATTGATAGTTTTCTAAAGTAGATTTAAAATTGATTTGTTTGGTTAATCGGTTTGCTGAATCTTGTTCTGGATGTATAATAGCGTATACTCCCATCGCTTCGAGCACTGTATCATGAATAGAAGATAATGCACGACTGATAATTTTTACATCACATAGTTTTTTTACAATTGCTGTGGTAATAATTGCGGCTCCTTCATTCTCCCCAATAGCAACAATAACCTTATCGGCATCTTTTAATGGTACCGCATTGTAAGCTAGTTCGTTGGTGGAATCCATACAAATGGCATGAGAAACTTGGTCTTTTAATAAGTTAATTTTCTCCATTTGTTTGTCTATAGCAATTACTTCGTTACCTGTTTCGGTTAGCCTTAATGCGAGTGCGTGTCCAAAATTTCCAAGTCCAATAACTATTATTTTCATTTGTATAAATTTGTTTAATTCGTTATAAACTAGCCTTAGTTAATTAAAATATTTTCTTTAGGATATTCATAAAATTGATGATTGATTTGACGTAATAAACCAATCATTAAATTGAGCATTCCTATTCGACCTATAAACATGACCAAAATGATAACGTATTTGCTAGACTCTGTTAATATTGGCGTAAAATTTAAACTTAATCCAACGGTACTATATGCCGAAAAACATTCAAAAATAACAGATAATATTGGAGTGTCTTTGGGTTCAAAAATTAATAAAGCTAGAATAGCAGTTCCAATTACAATAAGCGAGATACATAAAATTGCAAAGGCTCTACTTGTTGATTCTGATGAAATCCGTTTTCCAAATATTTCCGTACGACTTTTACCTCTAGAAACCGTAAAAATATTTAATGTTGCTAATGCAATAGTGCTTGTTTTTACACCACCACCTGTTGATGCAGGAGAGGCTCCAACCCACATTAAAAATATTACAAATAATAATGATGGTACAGTCATTTGGCTATAATCTATCACATTAAAACCTGCTGTTCTAGGACTTACCGAGTTAAACGCAGCATTTGTGAGTTTACCTACAATTGTAGTATGCTCTAGCATGGTATTATTATATTCTGAAATAAAGAAAAACACCCACCCCGTAACAAGCAAGATAGCCGTAGTATAGATTACAATTTTTGTATTTAATGTAATAATTGGCACGCGTTTATGTACCGTATTTTTTTGAAATAACTCTATAACCGATATTTTAATTTTTTTGTAGAAATTAAATATAATATTGTGTCCTAAACCACCAAAAATAATAAGCATCATAATAACCCATTGAAAGCTATAATTAAAACGGATACTTTCTTGAAATAATCCAGAAGGAATAATAGAAAAACCGGCATTACAAAATGCTGAAATAGAATGAAATACAGAAAAGAATAACTTATTTTTAATAACCATATTATCTGTCACTGAAAAATAGATAAATACCGCACCAATTAGTTCTAAAACAACCGTAAAGGCAACTACATTTAATGCCGCTCTAAAAACATCTTTCAATCCTTCTTGAGCAAGAAAATCACGTGTATTTAAACCTTCTTTAAAAGAAGAACTTCCTCTAAAAAAAAAAGCAAAAAATGAGGTAAAAGTCAAAATCCCTAACCCACCTAATTGAATTAAAACCAATATAATAGATTGTCCTATCGTGGTAAAATCATGACTGGTATCTAAAACAGCTAAACCCGTTACACAAACCGAACTTGTAGCCGTAAAAAGAGCATTTGTAAATGTTATTCCATTAGAGGTAGCACTTGGTAGCATAAGTAAGAATGCTCCTAAAACGGCTAAAATAAAAAAACTCCCTACAAATACAATAGCAGGGTTAAAGTAAACTTCATAAACGTAACGAACTAAAACAAGTAACCTTAAAAGAAAGTATAAAATAAGCCCGAACTCTAGAGTTGGTTTTATTTTCTGTAAGATAAAATGATAATCATTATTAAAATGGACAACAGAAACAACAATAGAAATCATAAGTAAAACAGCGATAATTGCAATGTTTACTAATGCAATATTCTTGGTTTTCTTATATTTTCCAGCAAAAAACTTAATGGCGTTAAACACCAATAATGCGGTAGATAAAACGATTAATCCAAAAACATGTGGTGATGTAAAGTTATCTGCATGATCGTAACCAAAATCAAAAACAATAAAAAACAATACAATAATATCGAAAAACCGATAAATGTAATTTAGTAATGATTGTTTTCTTAATTTAGGCATTTTAATACTTAATTACTTTCTGCAACCTTTTTCATTCCTGCATCAATAGCCTTACTTATTTTCTTAATATCCTTGTCTGATAAAGCTGATGATAAAAACCATGCTTCAAACTGACTTGGAGGTAAGAAAACTCCGTTTCTAATCATTTCCCAGAAAAACACTGCAAACTTTTTAGTATCTGATAATTGTGCTTCTACAAAGTTGGTAACTTCACTATTTACAAAGAAAGGATTTAACATAGAACCAAATCTATTTACTGTTAAAGCTACATTGTATTTCTTAGCAGTTTCTAATAAAATCACTTCTATTATGCTACCTGTTTCTTCAAATTGTTTATACGGATTTTGCTTTTTCAGTTCTGTTAAAGTCGCAATTCCGCCTGCCATAGCAATTGGGTTTCCACTTAACGTACCTGCTTGATACATTCCTCCTAAAGGTGCAACTTCTTGCATTATTTCTTCTCTTGCTCCGTACGCTCCAACAGGGAAACCTCCACCAATAACTTTACCCAAACAGGTAATATCTGCTTCTACGCCTAATAATTCTTGCGCTCCACCAAACTTAGAACGGAAACCAGTCATTACTTCATCAACAATTAATAACGCTCCTTTTGTTTCTAAATACGCTTTTAATTCTACTAAAAAATTATTTTCAGGAATTACAACCCCCATATTACCAGCAATTGGTTCAATAATTACACCTGCAATATTGTCGTCATTTTCAAAGTGTTTTTTTACACTGTCTAAATCGTTATAATTAGAAATTAACGTGTTTTTTACGGCTCCTTCAGGAACACCTTTAGAACCGGGTAAACTTAATGTTGCCAAACCAGAACCTGCCGCTACTAATAACGCATCTTGATGCCCATGGTAACAACCTGCAAATTTTATAATTTTATCTTTTCCGGTAAATGCTCTTGCCAAACGGATTCCGCTTAAAACAGCTTCTGTACCAGAATTTACAAAACGAACTTTGTCCATTCCTGGAAAAGCATCACAAACTATTTTTGCTAATTTTATTTCATTCTCTGTTGATGCTCCAAAAGAATATCCCTTTTGTAATGCTTTTTCAACAGCTTTTTGTACTTTTTTATGCCTGTGACCTAAAATCATTGGCCCGTAAGAAAGTACTAAATCTACATATTTGTTTCCATCAACATCCGTGATTTTAGTTCCTTTTGCTTTTTTGATAAACAACGGATTTCCTCCAACTGATGAAAAGGCTCTTACGGGAGAATTTACTGCTCCTACTAGATTTTTTAATCCTTTTTTATATAATTTTTCTGATTTCTTGAATTCCATTTTTCTAGATTTTTGTCTGGTCGAGCGCAGTCGAGACCTTTATAAAACCTCTCGACTGCGCTCGAGGTGACATTGTAACTTTATTTTCTCAACAGTACTCTTGCTGCTTCTTTAGCAAAATACGTAATAATAATGTCTGCTCCTGCTCTTTTCATAGACAGTAAGCTTTCCATCATTACTTTTTCACCATCAATCCAACCTTTTTCTGCCGCGGCTTTTACCATTGCATATTCCCCACTTACATTGTAACATGCAATCGGACGGTCGAAATTGTTTTTTAAATCTCTAATAATATCTAAATAAGACAATGCTGGTTTTACCATTAAGATATCAGCTCCTTCTTGATCGTCAAAAGTTGCTTCACGCATTCCTTCGTCTCTGTTTGCAGGGTCCATTTGATAGGTTCTTCTGTCTCCAAAGGTTGGTGCAGAATCTGCAGCATCTCTAAAAGGACCGTAAAAAGCCGATGAATATTTTACAGCATACGCCATAATTGGTAAGTCTACAAAGCCTGTATTGTCTAAAGACTGACGAATCATATCAATCGTTCCGTCCATCATTCCAGATGGCGCAACCATATCTACACCTGCTTTTGCATGCGATATAACTTGTTTAGCAATATTGACTAACGTAGCGTCATTATCTACATCATTGTCATGAATAATTCCGCAATGACCGTGAGAAGTATATTCACAAAAACAAACGTCTGTAATTACATATAAACTTGGGTAGTTTTTTTTGATAAAACGAATTGCTTGTTGCATAATTCCGTTATCATTCCAAGTTTCTGTTCCTTCATCATCTTTTGTAGATGGAATTCCGAATAACAAAACAGCAGGAATATTTAATTCAACCACCTCATCTAATTCTTTAGAAATCAGATCTAAAGAAAAACGTTTGATTCCTGGCATAGAAACAATTTCCGTTTCTATATTTTCTCCTTCTTCAATAAAAAGTGGATAAATAAAATCGTCTACAGATACTTTAGTTTCTCTAACTAACCTTCTAATTCCTTCTGTTTTTCTTAATCTACGAGTTCTAAACATAACTTTTACTTATGTCAGGTCGAGCGCAGTCGAGACCTAATTTATAAAAACCTCTCGACTGCGCTCGAGGAGACACTCTTTATTATTTTTAACTAGTACAAGTTTACAAATTCTACAAGGATTTAAAAAACTTGCAGAATATTTGTAAACTTGTAATATGCATTAGAGATTGAAACCTTTCGACTTCCCTCAACACAGGCTTCTTCCTTTTTTCTTATTCGAAAAAAGATATAGTGTAAAGCCCATTAAAACGCCCAAATAATTATCTTTTTTAATACCTATAATTTTATATCCCTTGCAGGAAATACGTCTTTATCTTGAATAATACAAGTTCACCAATTCTAGAAGACTATCTACACTTGGCATGTTTGCTACTTCTACTTTTTCAAAATATTTTCTTGCTTCTACTGCTGTAGTTTCTCCAATACAAAAAGCAACTCTATCTGGGTTGTTTTCTTCTAAATAGCTTTCAATTCCTGATGGACTGTAAAACAAAACTCCAGAAACTTCATCATCAATTTTTTCTGAACTTAACATGGTCTTGTAAGCCTCTATTTCAGTTACTTGTATACCTTCAGCTTTTAAAGAAGCTGGTAAAACATCTAACCTTAGATTACTACAAAAATAAGTTACTTTTTTTGTATCTAATTCTTCTGCTAAATATTCCGCTAATTTCTTAGCATTTTTTGCAGCATGTGCAACTTTACCAATTCTGTTTTCAATCAGTTTTTTAGTTCTTCTACCTACACAGTAAATATTCTTAAAATTCATTTCATCTCTTGTGAAAGAATTTAAAAGTGCTTCCACTCCATTCTGACTTGTGATAATAACGTTTTTTATTTCGTTTTTCATCACCTTAGCAGGAATTCTATTAAAACGGATTTTAATAAAATCGCTATCTTTTATACCAATTTCTTCTGATAAAATTTCTTTTTGAAGCTCAGAAAGTTTCTTTGTAGAAAATATATTTTGTAATGTTTCAACAGCATCTTCTGCGTCTTCTGCCATTAATTCTTTTCCACCTTTGTTAATTACATAATCTGCACAATCTTTAGCTAAATAACGATGGCTACCAACTTTTGCTGTTTTAGCAACTGAAATCTTTTTAGAACCATCTTTTTTTAATAAAACGCCTCTAAAGCTTATCTCTTCTGTTTTTCCATCAATATAAGCAACAGCACCAATTGGTGCAGAACAACCACCTTCTAAAAGATGTAAAAACTCACGTTCTATTGTTGTACAAATTTCTGTTTCTTTATGGTTTAATTGCTCACAAGCATCTAAAGAATAATCATCTTTTTGTAAACAAGTAACCATAATTGTACCTTGTCCTGGTGCAGGAGTCATCCAAGAAAGACTAATAGCGTCTTCTGGTTTTTTTCCAATACGGTATAAACCTGCAGCTGCAAAAATAGCTCCATCCCAAGTTTCACTTTCTTCTAATTTCTGTAAACGAGTATTTACATTTCCTCTTAAACCTTCTACTTTATGTGTTGGATATCTATCTAACCACATTGCTTTTCTACGCAAACTTCCGGTAGCAATAATTCCACCAGGTTGTCCAAAAAACTCTTCATTTCCTTTTAATATTAAAACATCAGAATAATCATCACGTCTTAAAACAGCTGCTTGTGTAATTCCTTCTGGTAAAACTGTAGGTACATCTTTAAGAGAATGTACGGCAATATCAATATCACCATTTAACATAGCAATATCTAAATTTTTAGTAAAGACACCTGTAACTCCTAATTCATATAAGGGTTTGTCTAAAACAATATCTCCTAAAGATTTTATAGGAACAATTACAGACTCATAGCCTAATTCTTTTAATTCTTTGCGCACTTTATTAGCTTGCCAAAGCGCTAATTCGCTATCACGAGTTCCTATTTTTATTATTTTCTGCATGGAGTTTTTGATTAAGATTTAAAAACCTTATTAATTACTTGTAAGCTTTGTGTAACAGATGTTTCTTCATCTTTTAAGTGTTTCACAAATTGGGTGGTTATTTTCTGTATAAAACGTGACGTTAAAATTTCGGCCTGACTTTCATCAAAACCAGCAATTTTTTTCTTCTGAAAATTAATTTCGTCAGTTGTAATATTTTCTAATGATTTCTTTAAAGCAGCAATTGCTGGCGTAAACCTTCTATGGTTTAGCCATTCATTAAACTCTGCTTTATGAGTCTCTATAATTGCTTCTGCATACGGTACTTCTTGCTGACGCACCGCTAAAGTTTCATGTGTAATTTTAGAAAGTTCATCTATATTTACTAAAGTAACATCCTTAAAATCAGCAACATCTTTTGCCACATTTTCTGGCATCGATAAATCTAAAATTAATAAATCTTTATTTTTAGCAATAAGTTCTTTTGTAATAGTAGGTTTATCTGCTCCGGTAGAAACAATTAAAACATCTGCTTTTTCTATTTCTTCAGATAAGTTTTCTATAATTGCTTTTCTAATAGTAGCATGTTCTTTTACAAATTCTGTTGTTTTTTCTTCCGTTCTATTAATTAGACAAACAGATTTATTTTGTGTGTATTCTGCTAGGTTTTTACAAGTGTATTTCCCCATTTTACCCAAACCAAAAACTAAAATATTTTTAGAATTATAATCTGGTAAATGTTTAATAAGATATTGAATAGCAGCATAAGAAACAGAGGTTGTTCCTGAGCTTAATCTTGTTTCATTTTTAACTCTCTTACTTGCTTGCAATACAGAGTTAATCAATCTTTCTGAATACGCATTGGTCGTTTTTAAAGATTTTGCTACTTTGTAAGACTGTCTTAATTGCCCTACAATTTCGTAATCTCCTAAAATCTGACTTTCTAAACCGGTACCAATTCTAAATAATTGATGTATTGCTTCTTGATTTTTATAAACGTTAGAAACCTTAGAAAATTCTTGAATGGTTCCTTCAGAAAACTCACACAATAATTCTATTAATTGACATGGTCTTTCTGCAAAACCACTTATTTCTGTTCTGTTGCAGGTAGAGATAATAAAGACCCCTTTATACCCTCTCTCTTTTGAAAGTTTTAACAACGAAATTTGATTTTCTTTTGATAAAGAAAATTTTCCACGTGTGTTAGCATCCGCTTTTTTGTAACTAACGCCAATATTATAAAAGTGCTCTTGCCTGTGCTCTTGCATATTATTCTAAAAGTTGGACAAAAGTATAAACTTCAATTAGAAAAAAATGTCGCTTAAAGGACTATTTATATCGTTATATGTTTTTTAATTAATTTTTATCCATAAAACACCCGAAAAGCATTACTTTTGCTACGTAATTGAGTTTTTATTTCTTTTTATATAGAATGATTCTAAATAAAAAAAATGAAACTAAAAAGATAAGATATGTTCAAAAATGTCGGAGAAAGTACATTTGAAGAAATTACTTTAGAAAAAGGGTTTTATGTGCTTCATTTTCAGAACGAAAGTAAAGAAGTAGAAAACTTTGAAAGGAAAATAAATAATGCCTTTATACAAATCCACTTTTGTTTAAGAGGTAAATCTAAATTTTTATTCAATAATGGCACCTACTCTTTTGACGTTCTAGACAATAGAGCAATTTTATTATACAACCCGCAAGGAGTTTTACCCATCAATTTAGAGATTCAACCAAAAACTACATTGGTATCATTGTTAATTTCTATCGAAAAATTTCACTCTTTATTCTCTAAAGAATCTGGTTATATTCCTTTTTTAAGTAATGAAAACAGTAACAAGAAATATTACGACGACACAGAAATAAAACCAACTGTTTCTATTATTTTACAACAAATTATCAATTCTAAAACAAATAACTCTATTAGAGATTTATATGTTAGAGGTAAAGTATACGAATTGTTAAGCATCCATTTTCAGAAAGAAGAAAATCCGGAAGGTGAATTTTGTCCGTTTTTAGTAGATGAACAAAATGTTTTAAAAATTAGAAAAGCAAAAGAAATTATTATTGCAAGATTGTCTGAACCACCAAGTTTGCAAGAACTAGCCAATGAAATTGGTCTAAACATAAAAAAATTAAAAGAAGGTTTTAAACAAATTTACGGAGATACCGTTTATAGTTTTCTGTTTGATTATAAAATGGAATACGCTAGAAAATTACTAGAGAGCAATCAATATAATGTAAATGAAGTTGGTGTAAAAGTTGGTTATAGTACCTCTAGCCATTTTATTGCAGCCTTTAAAAAGAAATTTGGCACAACGCCAAAGAAGTATGTAATGAGTTTGAAAGAGTAATCAGTAATCAGTAATCAAAATTAAAAAATTGGAACAACTTACACATTACGACATAGAAAATAATCAAAAGCAATTTCCAATAACAATTGTTTGCGATGCCATTAGAACACCCGAAAACATAGGAATGTGTTTTAGAATTTCGGAAAGTTTTGGAGTGCAAAAAATTTATTTTCATGAGAATTCACCTACCACAGAAAATAGAATTGTAAAAAAGACGGCAAGAAATACCGTAAATCAAATTGAACATGACGTTTACAACAATTTTGATGCGCTAATACACCAATTAAAGCAAGAAGGAAACACCATTATTGGTATAGAAATTACTGATAAAAGTATCGATATTCAAGATTTTAATTTTAAAAATTATGAAAAAATCGTATTACTTTTGGGGAGCGAAAGAAACGGAATTGAAAACATCAATTTACTAGACGAAACAATTGCAATACCAATGTACGGTAGAAACTCTAGCATGAATGTAATACACAGTTTAGCGATTACATTGTATGAAGTTACCAATCAGTTGGCAGTAAGCAGTAAGCAGTAAGCAGTAAGCAGTAAGCAAAAATTAAATTCTGAAACAAGTTCAGAACAAAAAACAAAATAACAAAAGTCTATTTTTTCAACCTAAAAACTTGAAACTTTGAAGCTTTGAAACTTTTTTAAATGAAGGGAATATTACTTAACAATTTAGGATCACCAGACTCTACAGAGACACAAGACGTTAAAAATTATTTAGGAGAATTTTTAATGGATGAACGCGTAATTGACATTCCGTATTGGAAACGTTGGTTACTAATTAACGGAATTATCTTACAAACAAGGCCAAAAAAAGCAGGTGCTGCTTATAAAAAAATCTGGTGGAAAGAAGGTTCTCCGTTAGTGGTAATATCTCAAAGATTTACAGATAAAGTAATTAAAAAAGTAGACCTTCCGGTGGCTTTAGCTATGCGTTATGGTTCTATGACCATGGAAAAAGGGATTAAAGAATTGGTCGATAAAGGAGTTACAGAAATCTTTTTAGCACCATTATATCCGCATTACGCCATGTCTTCTTATGAAACGGTTGTTGTAAAGGCTGAAGAAATTTTAGCAGAGAAATATCCGCAAGTAAAATTAGACGTTTTACCTGCTTTTTATAATGAACCAGATTATATAAAAGCAATGAGTAACAACATTGCAAATCATTTAGAAGGGTTTGATTATGATCATATTTTGTTTTCTTATCACGGTATTCCAGAGCGTCATATCATGAAATCTGACGTTACCAAAAACCACTGTAAAATAGATGGTTCTTGTTGTGAGCGTAATTCGGTTGCACACCACACGTGTTACAGACATCAGTGTTTTGAAACGACCAAGGAAATTGCGAAAACCTTAAATTTAAAAGAAGGTACGTACAGCAATTCTTTTCAATCTCGTTTGCTAAAAGACCCTTGGTTAAAACCATATACAGATTTTGAAATCGAGAAATTTCCAGGAGAAGGTAAAAAGAAACTAGCCGTAATTACACCAGCATTTGTTGCAGATTGTTTAGAAACTTTAGAGGAAATTGCAATGGAAGGAAAAGACGAATTCTTAAAATTTGGTGGTACAGATTATAAACACATCCCTTGTATGAACGATAATGACGATTGGGTAGATGTGATGGTAAAATGGATTAACGACTGGAGAAAGAAGTAAACAGTATTCAGTCTCAGTCTCAGTCTCAGTCTCAGTAAGCAAAAATCAAAACTTTGCGCCTCGGCGTCTTTGCGAGAAGTTTTTTTGAAACTAAATTTATAAAAAATGGATTTCCTTTACGTAAAAGCATTACATATTATCTTCGTAGTAACTTGGTTTGCTGGTTTATTCTACATAATTCGCTTATTTATTTACCACGTAGAAGCAGAAAAAAAACCAGAACCCGCTAAAGAAATTTTACAAACACAATATAAATTAATGAGTAAAAGGCTATGGTATATGATTACTTGGCCTTCTGCTATTTTAGCAAGTTTTTTTGCTTTTTGGATGTTGTATAAAAATCCTATTTATTTAGAAATGCCTTGGATGCATGTAAAATTAACTTTTGTTTTAGCCTTATATTTCTATCATTATTCTTGTCAGAAAATATACAAGCAATTACAAAATGATATTATAAAATATTCTGCTTTAAAATTAAGAATATGGAATGAGGTGGCAACACTTATCCTTTTTGCAGTGGTATTTTTAGTTACGCTACAATCTGCCATTAATTGGATTTGGGGTGTTGCAGGAATTATTCTTTTTGGAGTTTTACTAATGTTAGGCATTAGACTCTACAAAAAAATTAGAGAAAAGAAATCTTGGGAAAAAGCCGAGAGAGAGGTTTTAGATAAAGAGTAAACAGTCTCAGTTGGCAGTCTCAGTTGCTCACTGTTGACTGCTACTGTAAACTGAATACTTTTTTTTAACTTCTTATACTCTGTTCAAACGGAATTCTATTTACTATAGATCTTCCTAAAGTAACTTCATCTGCATATTCTAATTCATCACCAACAGAAATTCCACGTGCAATTGTACTCGTAGTAATTTCAAATTTTTCTATTTGTTTAAAAATATAGAAATTGGTTGTGTCACCTTCCATCGTAGAACTTAAAGCAAAAATTAACTCTTTTACTTCACCGCTTTCTACTTTTTTTATTAGGCTTTCAATTTTTAAATTCTGAGGGCCAATACCTTCAATCGGAGAAATCTTTCCACCTAAAACATGATACAATCCATTAAATTGCGACGTACTTTCTATCGCCATCACATCTCTAATATCTTCAACCACACAAACAATCTCGGGATTTCTTTTTACATTATTACAGATATCACACAAAGCTGTATCAGAAATATTGTGACACTTTTCACAATTCTTTACATCATTTCTTAAATGCAATAAAGCCTCCGATAAAAACTTGGTATTATCCGAAGGTTGTTTTAATAAATGTAATACCAAACGCAATGCAGTTCTTTTACCAATTCCTGGTAAGCGAGAAACTTCATTTACGGCGTTTTCTAAAAGTTTTGATGAAAAATCCATAGCCGTCAAAATTACGAATTATCAATTATCATTTACGAATTAATCCTTTAAAATTTTTAAAAAGTATATCTTCGTAATTGTTAAATCGTAATTCGTAATTTATCTAATGCAACCACTTTACATACTCCTTTTAATAGTCGCTTATTTCACGGTATTAATCGGTATTTCTTACCTCACCGGAAAATCTGCAGACAATAAAACATTTTTTAAAGCAGACAACTCCTCTCCTTGGTATTTAGTTGCGTTTGGTATGATTGGTGCTTCACTTTCTGGCGTTACCTTTATCTCGGTTCCTGGTTGGGTAGAAACAGATTCTATGAGCTATTTTCAAATGGTTTTAGGGTATGTTGTTGGTTATGCAGTTATTGGTTTGGTTTTACTTCCGTTGTATTATAAACTAAATTTAACTTCAATTTACACCTATTTACAAGATCGATTCGGAAACTATTCTTACAAAACTGGTGCTAGTTTCTTTTTACTCTCTAGAATCGTTGGCGCTGCGTTCAGACTTTTTTTAGTCGCAAATGTGTTGCAAGCAATTTTATTTGATGCTTACGGCGTTCCGTTTTGGGTTACTGTTTCCATCACTATTTTATTAATTTGGTTATATACTTTTAAAGGAGGTATCAAAACTATTGTTTGGACAGATACTTTACAAACCTTATTTATGCTAGTTGCAGTTGGTGTTTGTATTTACACCATTTCTAGCGAAATGAAAATTGACAATCTCTTTACGTATGTTGCCGATAGCGAAATGTCTAAAACCTTCTTTTTTGATGACATAAAAGCTGGAAATTATTTCTGGAAACAGTTTTTATCAGGAGCATTTATTGCTGTTGTAATGACTGGTTTAGACCAAGATATGATGCAAAAAAACTTAACGTGTAGAAATTTAAAAGACGCACAGAAAAACATGTTTTGGTTTACGATTGTGTTGGTAATTGTCAACTTTTTCTTTTTAGCTTTAGGTGTTTTATTAACAGATTATGCCCAACAAGCAGGAATTGACGCACATAAAGACGAGCTTTTTCCAATCATAGCAACACAAGGAAACTTAGGTTTGGCTACTGCCCTATTCTTTTTATTGGGTTTAATTGCAGCAGCTTATTCTAGTGCAGATTCTGCGCTAACTTCTTTAACCACTTCTTTTAGTATTGATATTTTAGAAATTGATAAAAAGAAGGATAAAAATGAACAAGAAAAAATTAGAAAGAAGATTCATATTATATTCTCTTTTGTATTGATTGCAACCATTCTAATCTTTAAATATTTTATTGCTGATGCGAGTGTTATTGCAAAAATATTCACATTTGCAGGCTATACGTACGGACCTTTATTAGGTTTATATGCTTTTGGAATGTTTACTAAAATAAAAGTTAAAGATAAATTAATACCAGCCATTTGTATTATTGCTCCGATTCTTACGTATATAATTAGTTATTATTCTAAAGAAAAACTTGGTTTCGACTTTGGCTTTTTTGTATTGGTTTTAAACGGCTTTTTAACCTTTATAGGATTGTCTTTAGCGAAGAAGTAATTTGGGTTGTTTCTAAGCTTATTTTTAGATAAATTCGCTAACTTGTGATATAGTTATTAAAACGAGGATATATCAGTGTTAACGTTGGCTACATGAATAAAATGAAAAATAAAATTTCAAATATTAAGTTTACAAACGACGAACACATAAGTGAAGACTCATTTTTATGGAGATACATTGATATATCAAAATTACTTTCATTTTTAATAAACAAATCATTTTTCTTTACACGTTTAGATAAATTTGAAGACAAAAAGGAAGGTATAACTTCAAATCATTTATTTTATAAGAAGTTAAAAAGTGAGACTGAAAATTATTCTGTATTTGACAACATTCGTAATACTATCTCTCTTCACGTTGGCGGAAAAGAAATGAATAGAATTGACGAAGAAATCAAACAAATACAAAAATCTAACTTTGCAAATTGTTGGTTTATAGCTGACGAGTATTCTGAATCAGTAGCAATGTGGAATTTATACAGTTCACCTAATAGTGTCGCAATTAAAATTAAATATTCCGAATTTAAAAAAAACATATTAAAAAATGGTTTTAATGGTTATGGAAGTGATTTAGATATAGTTTGTAGTCAAATAAAATACGTGAACTTTTTAAATCCAAATCATAATGAAATTGAATTAATTGAATCTGTTTTCTTAAAGGACTCAAGTTTTAATCATGAAAACGAATTTAGACTTGTGTTAAAAAAAGATTTCAAAGAAATACCAATTGAATATAATGCTGGAATTCACAGAAAAGAAAGTGAAAAACTTCATCAAATAAATGAACCATTTGGTTATAATTTGATACTTAATGAATTTGAAAAGTATAATTTTGAAATAGTGTTTCACCCAAAATCACAAGACTGGATAAAAAATGATATCAAAAAAATTCTTAAAATAGCGAATGTTAGTATAAAATCGAGTAATTCGTTATTAGAACTATAATAGCCTATTGTCAACACCATATAAATTTTATTACTGGTTTTAGCTCATCTGGGAAATTCCTCCTTAAACCATCAAAAAAACAACTTTTGGCTGTATACACAACAACAAAAAAATTAATTTCCATAATTAGCTCCTAACCTTCACCTTACTTTTAGCAGCTTTTATAGATACCAAAAAGTTTGATATACTATTTATCAAAAACAACACTACTTTAAGTCTATAAATTAATAAAAAAACTAGAATAACAAACCTTATGAACAACAAAATAATAACCTTTTTTTTAGTTATCTTATTAAGTAGTTGCGTAACATACAAGTATAAAAAACAAGGTTTTGTAACCAAGAAAGAATACTTAAAAGAGATTCCTTTTACCTACGAAAACGGATTTATATTTATACCAGTAACAATTCAAGAAAAAGAGTATAATTTTCTTTTTGATACAGGAGCTGAATTAAACCTAATTGATCCAACAATATCAAGTGAATTAAATGTAAAACAGCTAAAAAAAGGAACTGTTTCAAATGGTAGTGATTCAGTAAAAAAAGTAGAGCGAGTTCAAATAAATTCTATACAAATAGCAGGTATTGAATTTCAGGAGACTGTTAGTTTAATTTGGGACGTATCTAAATTCGGAAAATACATTAGATGTAAAAAAATAGATGGTATCATTGGAAATAATTTGATGAGAAAAGCCAATTGGCAAATAGATTATAAAAAACAACTTATTAGAATTACAGATAACAATGAAAGATTTGAGATATCAGATAATTCTGAAAAAATAAAAATGAATTCTGAAGATGTTGGTAATGTATATTTAAACCTAAAAATAGGTCAAAAATCGAATTATTTCACTTTTGACACTGGGTATAATGGCTTTATTCAAACAGGAGACACAACTTTATTGAAAGACAGTCCATCGATTACAAAAGTTGGATTAAAAGGTGTAAATTTTACAGGAGCAAAGCAAGGAGAGACACACATAAAAAAAATAGATAGTTTTCATATAAATGAACTTCCATTTAAAAAACCTTCTTACCTTTTAATTAAACCAGGAAACTCTTCCCTTTTAGGTAATGATTTTTATGAAAACTACATAATTACAATAGACTGGAAAAATGATTATTTAGTTTTAGATAAGACAGAAAAAACAGATACTATTTTGCCAAATATTTATGAAGTTGGTTTTTTTACAGATTATGAAAATAGTACAGTTACAGTAGCTAACATATATGATAAAAGCAAACTAGTTGGAAAAATAAAACCGAATTCAAAAGTATTAAAAATCAACAATATAGATTTAATTGAATTAAAAAAAACAGGTGAATTCTGTGACTTTTGGAAAAAAGAATGGAAAAGCCTTATTACCAACGACATTTTAAAAATTGTTGTAGAATCTGATGGGATAAAACAAACAGTAGAGATAAACAAAATTAAAACACCCTGGTAATATCCTATAAAATTAACTGCAGATTTTAGTTTATTTTATAAAGTAATAGGCAACTGATTTTCTTTTGCCTTTTAGTATTTAAAACACGTAAAAAAACTCAAAAACAATAATTACTGTTTGTGTAAATAAATAACATGAAAAAATCAATTTCAATTATTGGCTCCGGACCTTCAGCACTACTTTTAGCTGCATTTTTAGATATTAAAAAATTTGATGTTACTATTTATGAAAAAAATAAAACAGCAGGTAGAAAACTTTTGGTTGCCGGAAAAGGTGGTTTTAATTTGACACATTCAGAACCTATTCTAGATTTTATTGAACGTTATACTCCTAATGATGTTTTAAAAAATGCTTTATTAAAATTCACCAATGATGATTTTAGAAATTGGCTACAATCCATTGGAATTCCTACCTATATCGGCAGTAGCAAGAGAATTTATCCAGAAGAAGGAATAAAACCAATAACCGTTTTAAATACTATTTTAAATCATTTAAAAGAAAAAGGAATCGTTTTTAAATACGAACACACTTTTTCTGGTTGGGATGTAGAAAGTAATTTAATAATCAATGACAAGATTATTCATTCTGATTACACGGTTTTCTCTTTAGGTGGCGCTAGTTGGAAAATTACAGGTTCTGACGGAAGCTGGTTAGAAACATTTCAAGAAAAAGGTGTAAAAACACTACCATTTGAAGCTTCTAACTGTGCTTTTAAAATTGATTGGAATCCAGATTTCATCAAACAAAATGAAGGAAATCCTTTGAAAAATATTGCCATTTCTTGTGCTGACAAAACACAAAAAGGAGAAGCTGTAATTACCAAATTCGGAATCGAAGGAAATGCAATTTACGCTTTGAGTCCGCAGATTAGAGTACAACTAAAATCCGAAGAAAAAGCAATAGTTTACATCGATTTTAAACCTACTTTTTCATTAGAAGAAGTGAGCAATAAAATTGTAAATTCCTCTTTTAAAAACACCACACAAATTTTAAAAAAAGAGTTAAAATTAAGCGCTTCTCAAATAGAGTTACTTAAAATTCATCTTTCTAAAGAAGCGTATTTAAACGCAGCAATTTTATCAAAAAACATTAAAAAATTTCCTTTAGAAATTACAGACTTAGGTAAGTTAAATGCAGCGATTTCTACCGTTGGCGGAATTGAATTAAATGCAGTAGACACTCATTTTCAGTTACATAAAATTCCAAATCAATTTTGTATTGGTGAGATGTTAAATTGGGATGCACCTACTGGAGGATATTTAATTCAAGGTTGTGCAAGTTCTGGAGTTTATCTTGCTAAACATATCAACAAAAATCTTTAAAAAGGCTGTTTTAGAGTGTTAATACTCTTAAAATATTCTGTATTTTTACTGTATAGAATTTATATATAATGTCTAAAGATTTAAGTAATTACAGAAAATCCTACGAAAAACAAGAACTTTTAGAAAGTACTTGTCCAGAAAATCCCATGGAATTTTTCCAGACTTGGTTTCTAAAAGCCGATACATCAAACATGGTAGATGAAAGTAACGCCATGACTGTATCTTCCATTGGTTTAGATGGTTTTCCTAAAAGCAGAGTTGTTTTATTAAAAAAATTCACTTGGGAGGGCTTTATATTTTACACCAATTACAATTCCGAAAAAGGAAAAGCAATTGCAGCCAATAACCATATTTGTTTGTCTTTCTTCTGGCCTGCGCTAGAACAACAGATTATTATAAAGGGAAACGCAGAAATATTAGCCGAAAACTTATCTGACGGTTATTTTGATTCTAGACCAGACGGTAGCAAATTAGGTGCCTGGGCATCTAACCAAAGTGATGTAGTTACTTCTAGAGAAGAATTAGATGGTAATTTAAAGACTTTTGAAAACCAATTTGAAGGAAAAGAAATACTAAGACCTAAACATTGGGGAGGTTATTTGGTAAAACCAATTTCCATAGAATTTTGGCAAGGGAGACCAAATAGAATGCATGATAGAATAAGATATACCTTAGAAGAAGATTTTTCTTGGAAAAAAGAAAGATTAGCACCATAAATATTTATATTTACAACTCAACAATTAGAATTGAATGAAAACTTTATACATTGTTAGGCACGCAAAATCTTCTTGGGAATACTCAGGAATAGAAGATATTGACAGACCTCTAAAAAAACGCGGCATAAAAGACGCACATTTAATGTCTAAATTCTTATCAACAGAAATAGACAGACCAGATGTTTTTGTATCAAGTAGTGCCAACAGAGCGCTACATACAGCAATTATTTTTTGTGAAAACTTCGAGTTTCCTTTATCTAACCTTCAAGTAAAAAGACAATTGTACAGCTTTAGCGACGGTTATTTAGTAAAAACAGTAAATGCTTTAGACGATGGTTTTAATTCTGCTATCATTTTTAGCCATGATCACGGTATTAATACCTTTGTAAATAAGTTTGGTAACAAACCTATTTCGCATGTATCAACTTGCGGAGTTGTAGGTATTCAGTTTGAAGATAAACATTGGAAAAACATAAAAAAAGGGAAAACGTTTATGATAGAATTCCCTAAGAACCATAAATAAAATAGTTTGTTAGAAATTAAGAAATATGGAGCTATAGATATTGGATCAAATGCAATTAGATTACTAATATCCAACGTTATAGTATCTGACGACAAAGAGCCTCAGTTTAAAAAATCTTCTTTAGTGCGTGTTCCTATTCGTTTAGGAGCAGATGCTTTTGTTGGTGGAATTATCTGCGAGAAAAACATCACCAGAATGATTAATGCTATGGAAGCATTTAAGTTATTAATGGATGTAAATGGTGTAGAAAGATATAAAGCCTGTGCAACTTCTGCGATGCGAGAAGCAGAAAATGGTAAGGAAGTTGTTGAAAAAATTTTTAAAGAAACTGGTGTTAAAATTGATATTATTGGTGGTAAAGAAGAAGCCGCTATAATTTCATCTACAGATCTAAATCAATTAATACAAGGTGATAATTCTTACCTTTATGTTGATGTTGGTGGTGGTAGTACAGAGTTTACCATATTTTCTGAAGGTAAAATTCTTACTTCTAAATCTTTTAAAATGGGAACAGTACGTTTGTTAAGTAACAAAAAAGCTGTGAACAAAGAAATTTTTGCCAACGTAGAAAAATGGATAAAGAAAAATACTAAAGATTTAAAGAAAGTATCTTTAATTGGTTCTGGCGGTAACATTAATAAGTTATTTAAAATGTCTGGACGAGCAGAAGGAAAACCTATTTCTTATATTTATCTAAATGCTCAGTATCAATTCTTAAAACAAATGACGTATGATGAACGCATCTCTGAGTTAAGTTTAAACCCAGATAGAGCAGATGTTATTATACCAGCAACCAAAATTTACTTGTCTGCTATGAAATGGAGTGGCGCTAGAAAAATTTATGTTCCTAAAATTGGACTGTCTGACGGTATCATTAAAAGCTTATTTTACAAAAAGTTGTGATTTTTTTATGATTTCTTTAACATAATTTGTATTTTTGGGTAACATGATGTGACTTACTAAAAAAGTTTGTGTCATAAAACTGAACTATTAACACAAAATACAAGTTTATTATGAAAAAAATTTTACTAAGTGCTACATTATTAATGTTTGGAGCAACAGCGTTTGCTCAAGACTTACCACAGAATCCAGAACCAGGAAAGTGTTATGTTCGATGTAAAACTCCAGAAGTTTGGAAAAACGAAGATGTTACAATAGAAGTAGCTCCGGCTTACAAGAAAATTGTTACACATCCTGCAGAATACAATACTGTTACAGAAAGAGTATTAGTAAAAGAAGCTGGACAACGTTTAGTTGTTGTACCTGCTGTATGGGAAAACAAAACAGTTAGCTATACTGCCAAAGTAGATGCAAATAAGTTAAGTGTAGTTAATGCTACTTTTAATTCAGATTCTCAAACAATAGAAACAAAAGCTGCTTCTGCTAATTGGGAAATGAGTGAAAAAGCACCTGATTGTGAATCTAGCGATCCTAACGATTGTAGATACTGGTGTTTTGTACCTGTTGCTGCTCAATATGTAACAGTACCTTTAACTAAATTAGATAAAGACGCAACTACTGTATCTAACAAAGTTCCTGGATATGATAAAACATATACTACTAAAGTAATGGTAACGCCACCTACTACTAAATCTATTGAGATTCCTGCAGAATATGGAAGCATCAATAAAACAGTTTTAGTAAAAGATGCATGGCAAGAAGAAGTTACTGTTGATGCTAAATACAAAACGGTTACTAAAGAAATTTTAGTTAATAAAGGTGGATTAACAACTTGGAAAGAAGTTGAGTGTGAATTAGTAAACAATACAATTTTACCAATTAACTGGAATTTAGGAAGCGCTACTTTAACTTCTACAGCTAAAGGAATTATCGATACAAGATTATTACCTGTTTTAAAAACTGGTGTATCTGTAGCTTTAGAATCTCATACAGACTCTAGAGGTACTAAATCATCTAACCAAGACTTGTCTGAAAGAAGAGCTCAAGCAGTAACTAACTATTTAATTTCTAAAGGTATTAATCCTAGTAAATTAACTGGTAATGGTTACGGTGAAGCTAAATTAACTAACAGATGTGCTGATGGTGTTTCTTGTACAGAGGCGCAACACAGAGCTAATAGAAGAACTACATTTAGAGTAGTGAATGAAAAATAATTTTATTTTTCTAATATAATTTAGAACAACAAAAACCGAAGCATATTGCTTCGGTTTTTTTATGCACTAAAACTAGATATAAGAACCTATAACAGAAAGTGTTGTTAAGTTATAAGCTTATTGCTTAATAATTTTCGATAACAGATTGAATAAAAGGATAATAATAATCGGTAAGAATTAATCCTTTTTTATAGCCAATCATTTTTCCTTTATGATTTACAAAAACTAACGTAGGAAAAGATCTTATTTTAAATTTTCTTTTTAATTCATTATTTGCCTCTAACATCTCCGGAGAAATTAAATCTATATTTCTAGGACTATCTGCCTCATACAATACTAAGTCTTTATCTGCAATAGCCTTAAATTTTTCTGTATGAAAAAGTTTCTTATCTAAAACAATACATGGACCACACCAATCTGATCCTGTAAAATAAATAAGTACTGGTTTATTTTCTTTTTTAGACTTCTTTAAAGCATCACTATAAGAAGGTTCCCAGTTTATATGAACTGATTCTTCTATATTAACTTCTTGCTCTTCTGTAGGCTGTTCTTGTGCCACAATATATGTAAAGGAAAAAAAACAAATAGTAAATCCTAAAATAACTTTTTTCATGAATGGTAATTTCATCAAAAATATCAAAAATAATACCATAAAAAAAACTCCATAGAAAATTCACCTTAATTAGGAATTTAAAAAGGATAATATCTCTCCATTTAAAAGGTAAATCTGGTAAAGAACATTAGGAATGAAAAAACAAAAAGCCGTAATTAAAAAATTACGACCTTAGGTTATTCTTAGAATATAATAAATTCAATCCCCCAATTTAATTATTATGTATTATCGTCAGAATAAATACAAATATATAAAAAATTTAAACATTTTTCAAGATAACTGTTACATTTAGTTATTAATTATGGTAAATTTAAAATAATGATAAGAATAATATAATATTATTAAATAGTGAAGAAATTTAGAGCACTATTATATGAATCTTAAATGTATAGAATTTGTCCTTTTATTATTTCAGAGAGAAAGTTTCTCTTTCGGATATAATATTATAAAATATTGAAATATTGAAAATGAATGTATAATCCTAACTTCTTATTGTAATAACTCTAAGGTCTTGGTACGTTGAATTTTATTTGTTTCGGTATCTATAAAATTAGCAACAAAATAAATTTCTTTCGGAATCTCGAATTTAGTAAGTGATTTTAATTGCTTTATTTTTAATTTTAAAGCAACTTCTGCCTCTAGTGAGGCAAATGGTTGTTCAATCATTAAAACAAGCTTCTGCCCTAGCTTATCATCTGTGATACCCGCTACAAAAAAACGGTTGCTAATTATTTTTGATAATTTCTCTTCTATTTTTTCTGGATGCAATTTTACTCCTCCAGAGTTTATTACATTATCTAAACGCCCTAACCATTCAAATCGATCATCAGCAACTAAATGAATGCTATCATTTGTAAAAATCACTTCATTGGAAACCTTTGGTGCTTTAATTACCAGACAGTTTCTAACATCTTTATAGATTTCTACATTTGGTAATGTTTCATAAAAGTCCTTTTGTGAAGATTCATTACTATTACTATTCTGCAATGAAGTAAAATTATTCAACCTTTTAACGGCAATATGAGTAATGGTTTCCGTCATTCCGTAAGTAGCAAAAATACTACAAGTAGAACTCTGAATTTTATCTTGTAATTGATTAGAAACTACGCCTCCACCAACAATTAATTTCTTAACTTGATGTAAGGAATTGATAGAATTCTCTAACTGTAACGGAACCATTGCAGAAAAATCATACTGTTTTGTTATCCCACGTAGTGGATAAGAAGATGGAGCTACCATATCTAAATGCCAGCCTAAAGTTAACGCCCGTACCAACATCATTTTACCCGCAATGTATTCTGTAGGCAAACATAATAATGCTGTTGTGTTTTCTTTTAAATCGAAAAAACTACCAGTGGCCAAAGCAGAATTGATCATCTGCTTTTTATGTAATTTTATGTTTTTTGGAACACCTGTAGAACCAGAAGTTTTAACTGTGATAAAATCATCGTATGAAAACCAAGTTTCTAAAAACGGATATATTTCATCAGTAAAACGAGATGCATAGGTTAGAATTTCATCTACAGAAGCAAATGAAACACC
Organism: Polaribacter sp. 20A6; assembly: GCF_011378915.1. Lineage (NCBI taxonomy): Bacteria > Pseudomonadati > Bacteroidota > Flavobacteriia > Flavobacteriales > Flavobacteriaceae > Polaribacter > Polaribacter sp. 20A6. The sequence continues at coordinate 207,564 of NZ_WTPZ01000001.1, read as the reverse complement.
ATTTAATTGAAAGCTACTATGAAACTTATCTATTTTCAATCTTCTAAAATTCTATAATTTTCTTTTAAATTAACCGGCTCAGTAATCTTGCCCGTTAATTTTTCTTTCCAATTTTTCCATCCATATTTCTTAGAAAAAATAAATAATAGAATTGGATATAAAACCAACACAGGAAAAAACATTTCCCATCCTACAGAAGGTTCTGAGGTATCTACATACAAGGCATCCGTTTGAAAAACCGTCCAATTTGTAGTTACAAAAAATGCAGCTACAATATTATTTATAGCGTGTAAGCCAATTGCCAACTCTGTCCCTTCGTCCATTAAAGTGGTAATTCCGTAAAAGAATCCCGTACCAATATAAAAAACCATAGAAATATAGCCTAATTTCTCTACCTCTGGATTTGCACCATGTAATAACCCAAAGCAAACTGAAGTTATAAATAAAGGCACCCATCTATTTTTAGCTAAAATTCCCAAACCTTGCATAAAGTATCCTCTAAACAACAACTCTTCAAAACTAGTTTGAAAAGGTAAAAACAGAAAAGAAACTGCTATTAAAGTAAAGAAAGGGATCGGTTTAAAATTCCACTCATAACTTTCTGGTGATAGAAAAATACCACTCATAATTACAACGGCAGAAACGATTCCCCATGTAATAAAGCCAAACCAAAAACGTTTCCAATCTATCGATTTCCTACTGGTAACCAACGATGTTAAAGGTCTTTTATGAATATACTTAATTGCTATTAAAAGACTGACTAAGCCAAAAAAGAACATTAGAATCATAAAAAAAAGGAAGAGATTTTTATCGATGTCTAATGTCATAAAGTTATTTTCTCCAGCGGCAATAAATTCAGAAAAATTTGCAGAATGCATAATAGCTAAAGCTGTTAAAGGCAACACACCAATAACTTGCCAGCCAACAAAAACGACTATAATAGTTAATACCCAATGAAACCATTCATTGTTTCCTTTATATGCTTGTTGTATAAAATTCATATTTATAAATTAAAATCCCAATTTTGAGTTTGATTATAATGCAAAGCTCCATTTTTAACTTCTAACGGACTCGTAAAATTATTTGTAAACAAGCCACCAGTACCTAAGCCTTGTGGTAAATTACTTTTTAAGGTATGTGTAAATTGTGCAATAGCATTTAACCCAATATTACTTTCTAATGCAGAAGTTATCCACCAATCAGTATTTATTGCTTCTGCACATTTAATCCATTTTAAACTCCCCGCAAAACCGCCAATTAAACTCGGTTTTAAAATGATAAACTGAGGTTGAATTGTTTGTAATACTTGTTTTTTGTCTTCGGATGAAAATATACCTATCAGCTCTTCATCCAATGCAATTGGTAAAGGCGTGTTGGCACATAAAGCAGCCATTTCTTGCACTTGCCCTTGTTTGAGGGGTTGTTCTATAGAATGAATTTCTAATTCTGATAAACGCTTTAATTTTTCTAATGCATTTTTAGGATTAAAAGCACCATTAGCATCTACTCTTAATTCTATTTCTTCAGATGAAAATTCTTTTCGAATGGATTTTAGCAATGCTATTTCAGCTTCAAAATCAATAGCACCAATTTTCATTTTGATGCAAGAAAAACCAGTTTCTAATTTTTCTTTGATTTGCTTTTTCATAAACGCTTTTTCTCCCATCCAGATAAGTCCATTTATGGCAATAGCTTCATTTCCTTTTGTAAATTCTGATGGAAACAATGTAAACTGATCTTCGCTTTTAAGCGATAAAAAAGCCTGTTCTAGTCCGAATTGTATAGACGGAAACTCACGTAGCTCATTAAGTAGAAAAGACAAACCTTTGTTAATGTTCCTACAAGCCCAAATTAGTTTTTCTTCATAATTAACTACATCATCTATACTTAAACCTCTAAACAAACCGGTTTCTCCAATGCCTGTTTTACCTTTTTCTTCTAAAATAATAAACCACGTTTCTTTGGTTCTTAAAATTCCTCGTGAAGTACCACTTGGATTTTTAAAATTGAGCGTATATTTTTTGTGAGTAGCGTGTATCAAAAGAATTTATTTTTTATAAAATATTTATATGAATACCGACTTTTTTGTGCTTTACCACAGTCAATAAAATATTTTTAACGGTCTTATCAACGAAAGAAAAAGAATTAATCTTCTTTTTTATCTTCTACAAAAGCTTTAAAATTATCTAAATAAGATTGATCTTGCTCCATGAATGTTCCTTTAAAATATGGAAAAATACAAGCCATTAAAAAAGTATCACTTTGGCAACTTGCATTTAAAGTAACCGTAGTAACTCCATCTTTTTCTGTAAATATATAATCGTCTTTTTTAAGCATACCCTGTGCATTAAAAAACAAGGTTACTTTTTCATTGGGTACGTACGCTAGCACTTTTTCCGTCATTGTTATTTCTTGCCCTTGGTTTAAAAGAACAATTTTATAGATGCTTCCTATTTTTCCAGGATTTTCATTAACAACCTCAAAAGACTGTACTTCTGGAATCCAGTTATTTACATCCTCTGAATTATTAAAAGCTGTAAAAACCTCCTCTACAGACTTATCTATAGACACTTCTGCGGTATACGTTGTTTCTTTTACAATTAAACCTGTTAGTAAAAAAATCACTATAAAGGTAGAGATGATTATTAATATTACTTTTATTGTTTTCATTTTATAAATTTATATTTCCTCCTATTTCTAATATAACTAATTCTTTATTTTTTGATGAGAATTTAATTTTGGCATCATTTACATCTATTTCAATTGGAGGAAAAGTATCAAAATGACAGCCTATTACTTTAGTGCATTCCACTAAATCACTTGCAATAATTGCGTCTTCAACTCCCATTGTAAACGTATCTCCAATAGGAAAAATAGCCGCATCAAGTTTTGTTGTTAAAGGAATTAGTTTCATATCCATGGTAACAGCCGTATCTCCTGCAACATATACGTTTTTATCTTTAGATGAAATAACAAAACCACCTGGCTCACCGCCATACGTGCCATCTGCAAAAGAAGAGGTATGAATTGCATTTACATACTTCGCAGAAAAGTGCTCCGTTTTAAAAGTTCCTCCATGGTTTAATGCTGTTACTTCTAAATCTTTTGATCCATAGTACATGGCTATTTCATAGTTAGAAACAATAACTGCCTTTGTTCTTTCTGCGATTACTTCTACATCTAAAACATGGTCTTGATGCGCATGGGTTAATAAGATAAAATCTGCTTTCAAACTAGAAATATCTATATGAGAAGCCAATGCATTACCCGAAATAAACGGATCTATTAAAATAGTTACTTTATTAATTTCTATAGAAAAACAAGAATGCCCTAAATATTTAATCTTCATATCTTACAATTATAATTGAATTCTAATTTACAATATTTGTCCAATTCCAAAAAGGATTGCAAATAAAAAAGTACTCAATGCTACTTTCTTTAATTCACTATCTAATTCCGAAGGTACCGTGTTGTTTGCAACCGTTTTTACGTTTTTAAGTAATGGCACAAAAGCCATTAAGAAAATGAGTTGATAAACAGTTTTAAAATCTAAAAAAGTATAGACACAAGCAGTAATTAAAGCACCAAAAATCAATCCATAATGGTATTTTTTTGCTTTTAATATTCCTAACTTTACCACTAACGTATTTTTATTATTTTTTTGATCCTCTTCCCTATCTCGTAAATTATTTAGATTTAGAACCGCTGTGCTTAGCAACCCAACAGATATTGCGGGTAGAAAAACAGTAAAATCTATCTGTTTTGTAAATAAGAAATAACTACCTATAACACTTAGTAATCCAAAGAATAGAAAAACAAAAACATCTCCAAAACCACTATATCCATAGGCTGAATTACCAACTGTATATTTTATAGCTGCTGCAATAGAAGCAATTCCTAAACCTAAAAACAGTATTGAATACCCGAAATTTTCTTTTCCGAAAGAAACATAAATTAACAATAATGCAATTATCAACGTAATGATTGTTGTAATTATCATGGCAGATTTCATTTGTTTCGGAGTAATTGCTCCTGATGAAACCATACGTGCTTCTCCTGTTCTATTTTTATCGGATCCTTTAATTCCGTCTCCATAATCGTTTGCAAAATTAGACAATACTTGAAAACCGATAGTGGTTAAAACTGCCAACCAAAAAATAGGCGATTCTAAAATTGAAATCTGATTATTTAATTGATCACTCCCTAAAAAACTTCCAACAATAATTCCTGAAACCGATAAAGGTAAGGTTCTTAATCGTGCTGCTTTTACGTAACTTTTTACATCCATAAATCTGTACTACTTTCCACTTTAAATAAAGTATAATTGTAAATTTTTATCGCCTCGCTTTTTTCTATACAAGGAAGTTTAATTTCTCCAGAAGCGGTTTGAAAGACCAAATCTACAACCTTATTTCTTTCTTGAAAAAAAGTTTGCATCATTTTAATATTTTGCACCTTAAAAAACGGTAAATATGTTAAATGAGTGTCAAAAAATCCAGAACCAACTAGCAAAACATCATCGCTTATTTTATAAAATCTTTTATTGAAAATTAAACTGACAAAAAGGATAAATAAAGGAACCAATAAAACATTCCCTAAGAAAACCAATCTGTCCAAAAAAGTAAGATAAAGAGCCCCGTTTAATATCAACAAAAGTATAAAAGACAAAAAATACATTCTCTTTTTTAAATAAACATGCACCTGCTTTTTTTCTAAATGATCTACTTCAGAAAAATTGAAAAGCAGTTCTTTAACCTTACTAACCTGAGCTGTCTTACAACCAACAATTCGTATTAACTTATCTTTTCTTTTTCCACTTACCTTGCCACTAACAGCTTGTTTAAATGTGATAAAGAAAATGCCTAGAATCTTTTTTATTGGATTTGTAGAAACAGTAATACTTTGAATTTTATCCTTTTTTAAAATAATAGATTTCTTGGTAAGCAATCCTTGATAGATTTCAAAATTCTGGTCTTTTATAAAAACAGTTAAATTAAAATGAAATAAAAACACTCTGATAAAAGAACTTAAAATAGCTATAAAAACCAGTAAAATAAAGAGCACAATAAATACAAATACGCTTTTATGAAACGAACTACCACTCTTCTCTATGTATTCATTTAATAAATAATCTTTTCCAATACCGTTAAATAATTGCTCTAACTGCTGATAAAGTCCTAATAATAATGCTAGAAAAATAAGTAAACTTTGTAGGTGGTTTTCTGTTAAACTAACCTTTAGCAATTCTAATAAACTTATTTTTAAAAAAGGCTTTTCTGCAACACTTTCCTCTTTAAGTATGTTTGAATTATAAGATGAAAGTTCACTTTTAAGTGCTTTTGCTTTTTGAAAAGATAATGCCTTTATAGAAATTTCTGTTTTATTAGACCCAGCAGTTTCTATATTAACTTCATGAACATTAATAATTTGCTGAATAATATTTTGCTTAAAATTTATGTTCTGAATTCGATCAAAAGAAATGGAAGTACTTGTCTTGTTTAAAATTCCTTGCTTTAAGATAAAGTGATTATTTTGAACCTTAAACTGAAAGTTTTCATAAATCAAAAAAGCTCTAATCAGAAAAAATAAGAACAAAAACCCGAGTCCTAAGTAGATATAGAAAAATATACTCTCGTTAAGCTCAGAAAACTTCTGAATAAATAAGAACAGCAAAACCCAAAAAGATTTTAATACTTTATACAGTAACTTAAGATAAATTACAAGTATTCCTTTTTTAGATTGCTTAGAAAATTGGCTAAAATCAAACGTGTTATTCATTGATTTTTTGACTGATAAATTCTTTTATTTCTATAGCTTCTTTTTTGGTAATACCTTTTATTTCTAAATCATCACTACTATCTCCTGCCGTAAAAACACTTAAGGAAGCCAATTTAAAAAACCTAGAAAAAGGACTTTCATCTACTTCTATATGCTGAACTCTAGAAAACGGTACTGTTGTTATTTTTTTGTAGAACAGACCACTTTTATAAGAAATATCTTTTTGTCTAACCGCGTATTTCCTTTTTTTAAATCCGAAGTAAAGTAAAAGTACTGTGAAAATAAAAACAATTATAAAGGCGATATAGATAAGGTAAACATAAGGACTAATTCCTTCAAGAAAATTATAATAACTTGCTAAGTAAATCCCTAATAAGGCAGCAGTAAAAATTAATAATACATTAAATAAAATGACTTTTAAATAATTCTTATGAATCGGTTTAAAGGCTATCTCGGTAATATTTGGTAAATTAGAAACCAATTCGTTTTCAAACATTTAAATTATTTTAATGTTTTTATCTACAAATTATTAGCTTCGGCAATTAACTCAGCAATATCTTTAACAACAACTTCTGCTTCTTTTTCTTTAAATTTAATTCCGTCTGTCATCATGGTATTACAATAAGGGCAACCAGTTGCTATAATATTTGGCTTGGTTTCTAAAGCATCTTCTGTTCTTAAAACATTAATCTCCTTATCCCCTTTTTCTGCATCTTTAAACATTTGCGCTCCTCCTGCTCCACAACATAAAGCGGTGGATTTATTGCGTTTCATTTCTGTTAAATTGACACCTAACCTTTTTATAAGTTCCCTAGGAGACTCATAAACATCATTGGCTCTACCCAAATAACAAGGATCGTGAAACGTTACTCTTTTACCTTTTAAAGTAGTATCATCAATTTTTAAACGACCTTCTGCTATTAAGTCTTGTATGAATTGTGTGTGATGAAAAACCTCATATTTTCCTCCTAAAGAAGGATATTCATTTTTTAAAGTATTAAATGAATGCGGATCGCAAGTAACAATCTTTTTCACTTCGTAACCATTTAGCACTTCAATATTCATCATTGCTTGCATTTGAAACAAGAACTCATTTCCTGCTCTTTTTGCGGCATCTCCAGTAGAGGATTCTTCCGTTCCTAAAACAGCAAAATCTACCTTAGCCTGATGTAATATTTTTACAAATGCTCTCGATATTTTTTTTGCTCTATCATCATAACTTCCTGCTGCGCCAACCCAAAACAACACTTCTGGTTGCTTTCCTTGAGCCATCATATCTGCCATTGTTGGTACCATCATAAATTATAAATTTTAAATTATGAATTAATACAATTCATAATTGATAATTGTTAATTGAAAAATTATTTTACTCTTCGTTAGCCCAGTTTAACCTGTCTTGTTGATTATATTGCCAAGGAGCTCCATTATTTTCGATGTTTGTCATCATCATATTTAACTCTTGTGGCGCTGCACTTTCTTCCATTACTAAATATCTTCTCATATCCATAATTATAGAAAGAGGATCTATGTTTACAGGACATTCTTCTACACAAGCATTACAACTTGTACACGCCCAAAGTTCTTCTGGAGAAATATAATCGTTTAATAATTGTTTACCATCATCAACAAAAACACCTTTATTAGCATCGATATTTCTACCAACTTCTTCTAAACGATCACGAGTATCCATCATGATTTTTCTTGGTGATAATTCTTTTCCGGTAAGGTTTGCAGGACAAGATGATGTACATCTACCACACTCCGTACAGGTGTATGCGTTTAATAATTGTACCCAGTTTAAATCTGCAACGTCAGATGCTCCAAATTTTTCTGGAATTGCTTCTTCCGCTCCTTCAGCTGGAGCTGCATAAGGATCTGCATCTGGATCCATCATTAATTTTACTTCTGTAGTAACAGAATCTAAATTGGTAAACTGCCCTTTTGGGTTTAAATTTGCAAAATAGGTGTTTGGAAACGCTAATAAGATGTGTAAATGTTTTGAGTAATATAAGTAGTTTAAGAAAACTAAAATTCCTAAAATATGAATCCACCATGCAGTTCTTTCTATTGTATGTAAACCTTCTGGAGAAAAACCATCAAATAACGGTGCTATAAACTGACTGATTGTATTCCCTACTCCTGCTTGCTGAAAACTAGCGTCTGTAGCATTCATAACCAAAAACAATGTCATTAACACCATTTCAAAATAAAGGATATAATTTCCATCATTTTTAGGCCAACCTTTCATTTCCTTACTTAAGAAACGTTTAATATTAGATATATTTCTACGTAACCAAAAAACAATAACAGCTACAAAAACTAAGACTGCTAATACTTCGAAAACACCAATTAAAAATCCATATATACCATTACCTAAAAGCCCTTGAAAAACTCTGTGAGTTCCAAATAACCCATCAATAATAATTTCTAAAACTTCTATATTTATAATGATAAAACCAACATACACAATAATGTGAAGCGCTCCTGAAAAAGGTCTTTTTACCATTTTAGATTGCCCAAGAGCAATCATCATCATATTTTTTAAACGCTCAGGCTTTTTATCCGTACGATTAACCTCTTTTCCTAATTTTATATTTCTAAATAATTTGCGAATATTCATCACAAAAAAACTAAGTCCTAAAGCTAATGCTAAAGCAAAGATTATGTTTGGTAAGTATTGCATATTCGTAAAGGGTTTATGTGAAATTAGTTGTTTTCTTCGTTGTCTAATTCGTCGTCTTCAGTAGGTGTATAAGGCTTTGCTTTTTTACCAAATAATGAAAAGTGTACAAATCGCTTAGGGTTCAACTTCATTTCTCTAAGCAATTCTTCTAGTTCTTTAGAAGCGTTTTCTAAATTTGTGTACATCGCTTCATCAGTAATTAATTTACCAATAGTACCTTTACCAGAATTGATACCTTCTAATATTGTATTAACAGAAGTAAGCGTATGTTCTGCTTTTTTCACAATCCTGCCAATATCTGCATTTGCTAACGTATCTGAAACTTTTGCAAAATTTTCTGTAATTGTTTTTGTGTTTTTTACACTTGCTTTTAAATCTGAAGAAGTAGCATCTATCATTCCGTTTACAGAAGACATCATCTTATTTACTTCATTTAAAGTAGCTTCTAAGCTAGAAACCGAATTTTTTAGACTATTCTGTGTGTTTGTATCTAAAATATTGTTTACATTTTTAAACAATGAATCAGCTCTTACCATTACTGTCTCTAACTTTGCCTGTATAGGATCTAAACGCTCACCAATAGAAGTAAATAAACTAGATTCAATTTCACCTTTAAGATAATCTCCAGAAACAGCCATTTCTCCTTCATAATTAGGTATTATTGCTAAGTTAGAACCACCTAAAGGGCTTGGAGAATATATTTTTACAATACTCTTTTTAGAGAAATCAAAATCTTTTTCAATAGCGAAATTAACTACTAATTGCCCTTTTTTATCATTTGACTTATTAAAAGCAATATCTATAACCTTACCTACTTTTAATCCATTAATAGTTACTGAGCTAGACTCCGTTAAACCACCAATATTGGTGTATTCTACTTTGAAGTAACGGGTACTTCCATCAAACAAGTTTTGACCTTTTAAAAAATTATATCCCCATATAAATATGAATATAATAACAATAGCTACAATTCCTGTTTTTAATTCTTTAGACATCCATAAAAGTTTAATAACAAAACTACTAATAATTTTTGGTTGAAACCATCAAATCTATTGTATTTTAAGCGCTTCTTGTACAGAGATCTTTTCTCCATTCTTAAAAGCAACAATAAAAGCAGATGTATATCCTTTAGATTTTGCCACCCTTAAAGATTGTTTTACACTACTATAGTTAGAAGTATTTCCAAAATAATATTTATAAAAACTCCCCACAGGAACTCTTTCTACATCTTTTAAACCTTTAAAATTATATGCTTTTGTTTCTATTTTATTTTTTCCTGAGGCAACTTGCACTTTGTATTCTACATTACCTACTACTTTGCTTTCTGACACATTATTATTTACAGTGTTTAGTTTTAAATTACCTATATAATTTAAAACAGCCGCTGTAATGGCAGTTCCCATTTGTTCTTGACCTTTTTTAGAGTTTAGATATCTACCTTCTGTTTTATTGGTTAAAAAACCTAATTCCACCAAAACACTTGGCATAATTGTTTCTCTTAAAACCTGAAAATTATCTTGCTTTACCTTTCTATCGTGTCTTTTTAGTTTAGAGGTAAAACTATGTTGAATTAAACTCGCAATTGCTAAACTTCTATCTAAGTTTTCTTCCTGTAAAAGCGATAATCCGATTACAGATTCTGCTGAATTAGAATCAAATCCTTTATACTTCTCTTCATAATTATCTTCATAAAAAATGGCAGCATTTTCCCTTTTGGCAATTTCTAGGTTCTTTTTATTACCTCTTAACCCTAAAACAAAAGTACCAGCACCGTATGCATTAGAGGTATGAGAGTCGCAATGAATAGACAGAAATAAGTCTGCTTTTGCATGATTTGCTATTTCTCCTCTTTTCCATAAATCTATAAAAACATCATCATCTCTGGTATAAACAACTTTTATATCACTCGTTTTAGATAATTTTTTACCGACAATTAACGCAACTTTTAACGCTATATTCTTCTCTTTATAACCGTTACCCATGTTACCAGGGTCTTTACCACCATGGCCTGCATCAATAACAACTACATATTCTTTTTGCCCAAAGACTAATGATGGGTTCATTAAAAATGAGAACACAAAGAGAAAAAATAGAAGATTTTTAACTTTGATATTAATTTTGTGATTTTCTTTAATTTGCATCAATAAAATTTAACTAATTTTGGCTTCGTAAATTTGGTGTTTCAAATATTGAGCCATACTTTTAACCTTTATACAAAAATAGCATTTAAAGCCTTGCAAACAAACCTATCATACATTCTTTTATTTTGCGGCATATTTTTTATAGAAATAGGCTTTTCTCAAGAACTAAAATCTGAAGAAAAAACAGCAATTACTAATGTTGAGAAAGATTCTCTATTTAAAAGTAAGAGAGATTCTTTGGCATTAAAAAACACAGATTCTATTTCTTTAGACTCTATAAAACCTAAAGAGACTATAGAAGACATTATTGTGCATGTTGCTACAGACTACACCATACAAAACGCAAAAGACCAAACGGTTACTCTTTATAACGAAGCAAACATCACGTATACAGATATTGATTTAAAAGCAGGTTTAATTGTTGTTGATTATAAGAAAAACACTCTTTTTGCAAAAGGAATTATAGATAGTACAGGCTATGTGCAACGTCCTATATTTAAACAAGGAAGTCAGGAATCTGAACAAGATTCTATTATCTATAATTTTAAAACTGAAAGAGCTTTAATCTACGGATTAAAAACAAAACAAGGAGAAATGTTTACGTATGGAGAAAAAACCAAACGTATAAATGACTCAACTATTTATATAAGAAACATTCGTTTTACGACTTCAGAGAAGAAGAATCCGGATTATTACATAGCAACTGACAAAGCTAAATTAGTGCCTGGAAAAAAGATTATTGTAGGAACTAGTAATTTAGTTTTAGCAGACATACCTACACCTATATTTTTACCTTTTGCCTATTTTCCAATAACAGAAACAAGTGTTTCGGGGTTTTTAATTCCGTCTTTTGATACTGGTAGTAGTGATAGAGGTATTGGTTTTCAGAACGGTGGTTATTACTTTGCTATTAGTGACTATATGGATTTAACGGTTTTAGGTGATGTGTATTCTAACGGAAGTTGGGGTTCAATAATATCGTCTAACTATAGAAAGCGGTACCGTTTTAATGGTTCTTTTAGTTTAAATTTCGAAAACAATATAAGTGGAATTAGAGGTTTTGATGATTATAGTAAATCTAACAACTTTAACATTAGATGGTCTCACAGTCAAGATGCTAAGGCGAGTCCTAATTCTAGTTTTTCTGCCTCTGTAAACTTAGGTAGTAGTAAGTTTTTTAGAGAATCTCAAAATCAATATAATATAGCAGAGACATTAACAAATACATTTAACTCTTCTATAAATTATAGCAAAACATTTGTTGGCACTCCTTTTAACATGAACCTTACCGCTAGTCATCAACAAAATACAAATACAGAAGCTATAACAATGACTTTACCCTCATTAACGGTAAATATGAATAGGATATACCCATTTGCAGGAAAAAATGGTATACAAAAAACTCCTATTCAAAAAATGGGGTTTAATTACACCATGCAAGGTCAGTATTTAATTAACACTACAGATGATGAGTTTTTTACACCAAAAATGTTTGAAACAGCAAGATCTGGAATGCAACATAAAACAGGAACCAGTACTAACATAAAAGCCTTTAAATATTTTACATTATCTCCAAGTGCTAATTATGAAGAAACTTGGCAGTTTGATTATATTCAAAAAGATTATGATGTTACCGATAATGTTGTGGTAACTGATACTCTTAGAGGTTTTAAAAGCTATAGAGAGTACAATGCAGGAGTTAGTTTATCTACAAATATTTATGGTACTTTTAATTTTAAGAAAGGAAGATTAAAGACCATTCGTCATACTTTTAGACCTTCTGTTTCTTATTCTTACAGACCAGATTTTAAAGATAAATACATAAAACAAGTACAACAAAGTGCAGACGCTACAGACTTATTAGACTACACTGTTTATGACCAAGGTATTTATGGTGCTCCGTCTTCTGGATTAAGTAATTCTATCGGTATTTCTTTAAACAACGTTTTAGAAGCAAAAATGGCTCCCAAAGACCCAGATAGCGATGAGGAAGATGAAAAAATAACGATTTTAAATAATTTAAATTTTAGTAGTTCTTATAATATTGCCGCAGATAGTTTACGATGGTCTCCAGTTAGTTTTTCTGCAGGTACACGTTTGTTTAATGATAAGTTATCTGTTAATTTAAGTGGTTCTATGGATCCTTATAAAGTAAATAGCGACGGTGTAAGAATTAACGAGTTTAATGCAAATATATTAAGATTAACAAATGCTAATTTAACGGCAAATTACTCTATATCTAGTACCGATTTTGATAAAGACAAAAAGGACAAATCTAAACAAAGCGGTAACGGAGGAGACAATAATGTAGATGTTATTGGTGCAGATATTAATCCTACTGGTAGAGATAATAGAAACAACGCTGGTAATACAGAAGAAACAGATAAAAAGAAAGAAACCCAGCTATATAAAGCTGACATCCCTTGGTCTATCAATTTAGCCTACTCTACTAATTATACAAATAATGGTATTGACGGCGGTAGTATTGGTGTACACAGTATTATGTTTAGTGGTAATTTAGAACTCTCTCCAAAATGGAAAATGGGCTATTCTTCTGGTTACGATGTTAAAGGAGGTGCTTTTACGTTTTCTAGATTCAATTTCACGAGAGATTTAGATAGCTGGCAATTTAATTTTAATTGGGTTCCTTTTGGTACAAATTCATCTTATACCTTTTTTATTGGTGTAAAATCTTCTGTCTTATCAGATCTTAAATGGGATAAAAGCAAACCTGCGGATAGAACGTTGTTTTAAAAAACATTATTCAGTATTCAGTATTCAGTATTCAGTATTCAGTATTCAGTATTCAAAACTAAAATACTTAGACTCTCTCATACGAACAATCGTTAAAACTTATTAACTTTGTTACTTTAGAATTCTCTAATTTAGAAACATAAAATCTAATGAAAAAAATAATAACAACTACAAAAGCACCAGCTCCAATAGGACCATATAATCAAGCTGTATTAAGCGGAAATACTTTATACACTTCTGGTCAAATTGCGATCAATCCAGAAAATGGAGAATTGGTTTTATCTTCTATAAAAGAAGAAACAACTCAGGTTATGGAAAATCTAAAAGAAGTATTGGCTGCCGCTGATATGACTTTCGAAAACGTCATTAAAACCTCTATTTTTATTTCTGACATGCATAATTTTGGAGAAATAAATGCTATCTACGGAAACTATTTTAACGAAGAAACAGCTCCTGCAAGAGAAACTGTAGAAGTAGCTAACTTACCGAAGTTTGTAAATGTAGAAATAAGTGCAATTGCTATTAAATAGCAATTGCCTTCATTAACAAGTCTGCAGAAGCAGGGTTTGTTGCTAACGGAACATTGTGTACATCACAAATTCTTAACAGCATTATAATATCTGGTTCGTGAGGGTGTTTTGCGTGAGGATCTCTAAAAAATAAGACCATATTGCATTTACCTTCTGCAACTCTTGCTGCAATTTTCGCATCGCCTCCAATAGGACCAGATAAGAATTTTGCAACTACAAAACCCGCTTTTTCTGCTTTAGAACCTGTAGTTCCTGTAGAAACTAACTTTATATTTTTTGTAAGCAAAACTTCTTTATGTTCATTTAAAAACTGAACCATTTCTGCTTTTTTGCCATCATGTGCAATAATTGCTATTTCCATAAAATAGTATTAGATTTATTTAATCTAAAGATAAAAAAAAAGCCTGATAGAAAATTAATTCTATCAGGCTTTTTATTATATGTAAGCTACTTTATATTATAAAGAAGCAGCATATTCGATTAAATCAACAATCTTAGTTGAATAACCCATTTCGTTATCATACCAAGAAACAACTTTTACAAAGTTATCGTTTAATGCGATACCAGCTTTAGCATCAAAGATAGAAGTACGAGTATCTCCAACAAAGTCTTGAGAAACTACCATATCTTCAGTGTATCCTAAAACACCTTTCATTGCATCACTTTCTGAAGCAGCTTTCATTGCAGCACAAATTTCTGCATACGTTGCTGGTTTTTCTAACTTCACAGTTAAATCTACAACAGAAACATCCATAGTAGGAACTCTAAAAGCCATACCAGTTAATTTTCCGTTTAATGCAGGAATTACTTTTCCAACAGCTTTTGCAGCTCCAGTTGAAGAAGGAATTACGTTACCAATTGCAGAACGTCCACCTCTCCAGTCTTTCATAGAAGGGCCATCAACAGTTTTTTGAGTTGCAGTTGCAGCATGTACAGTTGTCATTAAACCTTCTGAGATACCCCAGTTATCGTTTAATACTTTTGCAATAGGAGACAAACAGTTTGTAGTACAAGATGCATTAGAAAAAATCTTTTGATCTGCTTTTAATTCTGTATTGTTAACACCCATAACAAACATTGGTGTATGATCTTTAGAAGGTGCAGATAATACTACTTTTTTAGCTCCTGCTTCTAAGTGCTTCCCTGCAGTTTCTTCTGTTAAGAAAAATCCTGTAGATTCGATTACATATTCAGCTCCAATTTCATCCCATTTTAAATCTGCTGGGTTTCTTTCTGCTGTAATTCTAATTTCGTTTCCGTTTACAACTAACTTACCGTCTTTTACATCAACAGTACCATCAAATGCTCCGTGAACTGAATCGTATTTTAACATGTAAGCTAAATAATCTACGTCTAATAAATCATTAATTCCTACTACTTGTACGTCTTTTCTATTTACTGTAGATCTGAATGCTAATCTTCCAATTCTACCAAATCCGTTAATTCCTATTTTAATCATTTTACTAGTTTTTAATTAATTATTTTTTATGTTGTTATGATATCAGAAATTCTAAGTAACTCGTGGTTTATAGAATGTCCACCAGCAATTGCTACTTTAATATCTGTACTAATTACTAAATTATCTTTTAAACCTACCATTAGATTTGTTTTACCATCTAATAATAACTCTACCGCTTTTACACCTAGTCTACTTGCTAAAACTCTATCGAAACAAGAAGGAGAACCTCCTCTTTGCATATGACCAAGAATACTAACACGAACATCATATTCTGGTAAGTTTTGTTCTACATAACTAGCTAGTTCGTATACATTTTTACCAGATTTATCACCTTCTGCAACTACTACAATACTAGATGATTTACCTGCTCTTCTACTTCTTTCTAAAGATTCTAGCATTCTATCTAATCCTAAATCTTCTTCAGGAATTAAGATTTCTTCTGCTCCTGCTCCTACACCTGCATTTAAAGCGATAAAACCTGCGTCACGCCCCATCACCTCAACAAAGAAAAGTCTGTTGTGTGAAGATGCTGTATCTCTAATTTTATCAATTGCTTCTACGGCTGTATTTAAAGCGGTGTCATACCCTAATGTATGTGAAGTTCCAAAAATATCATTATCAATAGTACCTGGAATACCTACTACAGGGAAACCAAATTCTTCGTTAAACAATACTGCTCCAGTAAAAGATCCATCTCCACCAATTACAACTAGTGCATCTACCTCACGTTCAATTAAGTTTTCGTAAGCTTTCTGTCTACCTTCTTTGGTTCTAAACCCCTTAGATCTAGCAGATTTTAAGATTGTTCCTCCTTTGTTAATAATATTATGAACGCTCCTTGCATTTAAATCTACAAGATCATCTTCAATTAAACCTTCATATCCTCTATATATACCTACACAACCTAAACTATAATAGGCACAAGACCTAACTACTGCTCTAATTGCGGCGTTCATTCCTGGAGCATCTCCTCCAGAAGTCATAACTGCTATTTTTTTAATTTTCTTCATATCCTGATGTAAATTTACTGCTTTATAACCATTTAAAATAATAAAATTACGAAATCGTTTTAGGCTAATTTTCGTTATTATAAGTGAAAAGTAGCTATTTTTTTTTAATTATTTTAATGGTATACATTATTGTTTTGTTATTATTTTTTCAGACGCAAAAATAACCATGAACTCGAAAAAATTAAATGATAAAAATCACTTTTGTTTTAATAAATTGTAAGTTTATTAGTTTCCTTCGAAATTTATTAACTTATTCTTTAATCTTAAGGTAGAATCTCTTTTTATGAAAGTTTCGTTTTCTCTAACAACCTTTTTCTTTCCTTTAATTTTTCTTAACAAGCCAGAAAGTGTATTAAAATTAACCTGATAAGAAAGTCCGACACCTTGCGTATAGCCTTCTTCTTCTGTAGAATATTGTATTTCGTTTTGTCTATTAAAAATAACACCTCTAAAATTACCCTCTTTATTTAATAGAATTTCAACTTTTACCTCACCAACCACACTAGATTGCGTTTGTGTACCAACAGGTACTCCCACTTTACCGTTAATAACAACTTTATCTCCTAATTGTGTACTTACAGAAACATCAACCTGATTATCTGTATATAAACTTCCTATATCTGTACCACTATTTCCTTGCTGATAATCTACTCCTAATTGAAATTTACCATCAGGATTATTTAATAAGCTAGAAAAAGCGGCAGACACTGCACTAGAAGCTGTATTAGAGAAGGTTTCACCTGCATTAAAATCTGCTCTATCTGGGTTTGCAAAACTACCAAAAGCAAGTAATGATATAAATTGGGTTGTTTTCTCGTTTACATTATTATCATTTAAAATAAACTCTAACTCACTCGCAATCGATGGATCTACATTTGTTAATTGAATGTCTAAATCTTGTTTAGAACTAAATAAACCTCCTGTAATTTTGGTTACTAGATCTACCTCAATCTTTCTATTAGAATTAAAATTTTGCAATAAAACTCCCGGGTTGGCTTTTGCCTTATAAATTGCTGTTACATCTAAATTGGCTTCATACGGATTTCCGCTCCAAGAAACCGTACCTCCTTTTTGTATTAAGAATGGTTTACTTACAATGCCTCCATATTTAAAATCGTAAACACCACTATCTATCATATAATCGCCAAACATGTTAAATTTACCGCGCGTATTTATCTCTATCCTTAGATTTCCTTTACCGCTACCAGTTAACTGACTCCCATTCACCTCATCTATAACCACCTGAGCCGTTGCATCGCTTGTTACATCTAAATCCATATTTAAAGACAATCCTTTAATAGCTTCTAAAGCAACCTCTTTTTGTTTTTCTTGAATTCCAGTTTCCTTCGTTTTAAAATGGATTAAATTATAGCTATCTACGGTTTCTATATCTTTTAAAGGAACAACAAATGCAGTACCAGGCATTGTTTTAGCATTAATATCTATTGTTAATTGATCTGTTAACCCTGTAATATTAGCAGTACCATCTATAAAAGCAGAACCATAATAAAGTGATTCATCAGTATTTTTAGTATCTAAAACTAATAAATTATTGCTCTCTATTTCTATATTTAAAAACCACTTTTTAAAATTCAAATGGGTAATATCTCCAATAAGCCTCCCACGACTTTTATGCTTGGTGTCTACCAATTTCACTTCTTCAAAAATAAACGACTGTTCTTGTAAACTGATTATAGATTCTCCTTCAAAATCATAATCTACATTAAGGTATGGAAACTTTAAACCTGCATTTTTAAGGGTTAAAGTACCTTCCATTTCGGGGTTTCCCAAGAAACCTCTTAAAGAAAAATCTCCATTGGCAGTTCCTCTTATAGATGATAAAACGTCTTGCCCGAGCGGACTGAAAGCATCTAAGCCAAATTCTTCTAAGTAAACATCTAAATCTATTAAAGGTCTTTTTTCTGAAAAATCTAAAGAACCAGTTGCGGCAATACTTTTTACCTTTTCATTATTTATAGATAAATCTACTTGATACTTTTTATAAGAATTGTTTCCTTTTACATTTAAGGATAAATCTCCTTGTTTAAAATTATTGACTTGAAAATCTGCAATAGAAAGTAATGCTTCCGGATTGTAAACACCTTTACTTTGAACAAAATCTACGTGACCAGACAAAACTCCTTTTAACGCAAGACTATCAATTTTAGGTAAAAAACTCTCTAACTTTACTTTTGTAAAATCGGCTAAAAGCACTTTCTCAGAATCTCCTTTTACACTACCAGAAAACTCTATTTTTTGCTCGCCAGAAGTAAATTTAAACTGACTAAAGTTAAAATCATTTTCTTTAATATTGAAAGTAACTTTATTTTTATTTAATACGTCTGGGTTAATCTCCCAAGTATTTTCTTTAAAGATTAAGGATGATTTTTCGAGACCAACAACAGATTTTCCTTCCGGATTAAATGTATAGAAAAAATCGAGATTAAAATTTTCATTCTTTTTATTACCTCCTTTAAATTCTGATTTAAAGTACAAGGTATCATTCTGATTTAAACTTAATAAATTTAATTTAGAAACATTATAATACTTTGTATTTACTTCGGATGCTGTTAAATGTGAATTATAAAGCGGATTTTGATTGTCTGTTCTCAACAAAATATCTTTTACTTCACTACCATAAGCTTCTATTTTGGGCGAAGAAAACGTTAACCTTAATTGGTTTTTATCTGCTTTAATTTTACCTTTTATCTTTGTGTTGTTATCAATAGAAATCTCAGGAAAAAACACCGTAACAATTTGATTATAAATCGTGAAATTAAAATCTAGAAACTGATTTGGTGCTACAGTAAAAGGTGTATAGTTTGTATAAACACTACCCAATGCATTTTGTGCAACGGGTAACAATTCAGAAAAAGAAAATTTACCCGTAAGGTATCCTTCTGCAATATCTTTAGAGACTACTTCTATTGTTTTAATACTATCTTTTAAAGAAGATAATACATTAAATTCTTTAAAATTAAATTCTTCTTTTTGGTTTGTGTATAAAATATTTGTAAAAGTTGCTTTTCCAGTAATATCATCAAAAGTATTTCCTTCTACATCTAATACTATATCTCCCTTTAAAACAGCAATACTATCTCTTGTAAAAAGGTTTGTTTCTTTTAAATTAAGGTATTCTATATTCGATTTAAAATCGAACTTATTAATATCTGTAGACAAATCTGCCAATCCGTTAAACTTCATTTTAAAGTTAACGTCATCTATATTTAAATCTCCATCAAATTTATTATTTTGATATTGGCCATTTGCTTCAATATTTTTATAAGTATATTTTTTAAAATTAAGCTCTGCTACAGTACCTATAAAAGAAGTATTAATATTATCCAATTTAAAACCACTACCTTTTACATCTCCTTTTAGGGAAACATCACCAAATAAGGGATCATTAAACAGCTCACCAATATCAAACGTATTTAAGGCAATTTTTCCGCTGTAGGCAGCATAATCAATATCGTCTATATTAGAAATTTGCAAGTCGGATACAACATTCCCTATTTCAGATTGTAAGTCTAAATTAGCTTTAATTTCTTTAGAGGTAACATGTACTTGCCCTTTTAAAGTAAATCTTCCAAATTTAGCAAATTCCGATGGCAGTGTCTTTCCCAAAACATTAGGTAAAATACTTTTTAAGTCATAATAAGTAGCTGTTACATCTCTTAAATTACCATTAAAAACAAAACCTTTTTCAGAATCTACCGCATTTACAAAACCTAAATCACCAATTACTTTAATGCCTCTATTAGAGCTTAATTTAAGATTATTTAATGAGAAGTTATTCAACCTTCCTTTAAAGTCTCCCGTAAAAGTAACGATATCATTTCCATACAACTCTTTATAATACTTCTTTAAATCTGGTATAGAAATAGTGCTTTTATTAAAATCGGCTATAATATCTACCTTATTATTAAAGTCTATTAAATCTTCTCTTTTGTAGTTAAAAGCTATGGTACCTTTAATATTTGATTCTCTAGTTTGTAATGATGTATTTACAAAATGCATTTCCGTTCTAGAATACGAAAAATCTGTTGTTAAGTTTGTAACCTCTAAACCTCTATTATCCACAAAGAAAAGACCTCTTATGTTCGATGAAAAATCAGGTCCATAAACCAATAAATCTTGTAAATTTCCACCTCCATTACTTGCAGAAAATAAAATAGGATTATTACTATTTTCGTTGATCAATTTATAATTTAAATCGCTCACATAAACGTTATCAGACTTTAAGATAAAGGGTTTGGAGAGAGAGTCTTTTGGAGTGCCGTCATTAAAATTATCTATAAAAACAGCCATAGAGTCATCTTTTTCTCCTTTATAGGTTTTCATATAAACATAAGCACCGTCTAAAGAAATACTACCAAGATTCACTTTATTATCTAAAAAATTCTTGGCATTTAGAATGGAACTCGATAATTTTTTAACATAGATTAAAGTATCTTGATGATGGTCTTTAATATCCACTCCTTTTAACTGAATATTCCCTAAAAGGGATAGGTCTATTTTTTCTATAGAAATATTCGTATTAAAACCTTCATTAAGTCTTTGGGTGGCATAACTACCTAACTTTGTTTGTACAGCAGGTAAAGAAATCAAAATAAAAATGAACAGTAAAAAGAGTACAAAGTACCCAAGCCATTTCAGTATTATTTTTCCAACTTTTTTGATAATTTTTTCTATTTAAAATGAGTGTAACAAAGATGATATATAGTAATCAAAAACGTTGCCAATTACTACAAAGAACGTGCAAATTTAACAAAGAATTAAATTTCTATTCTTAAAAAAGGAAGACAACATAAAATAATCCTTAATTTTGCTTTAAATTATCATTTTTAATGAAAAAACAGGTTTATATATTAGGGATAGAATCTTCTTGTGATGACACAAGTGCCTCAGTAATTTGTAACGCAAAAGTGCTGAGTAATGTTGTTGCTAACCAAGAAATACATTCTAAATATGGTGGTGTTGTTCCAGAATTAGCGTCTAGAGCGCATCAACAAAACATTGTTCCCGTAGTGCAACAAGCTATAGAGCAAGCAAATATAACTAAAGAAAATTTATCTGCAATTGCATTTACAAGAGGTCCTGGTTTAATGGGATCTTTGCTTGTAGGTACTTCTTTTGCAAAATCTTTAGCCTTAGGTTTACAAGTCCCTTTAATAGATGTAAATCATATGCAAGCTCATATTCTATCTCATTTTATTGAGGATGAAAATAGCAAAATGCCTCCTTTTCCTTTTATCTGTTTAACCATTAGTGGCGGACACACACAAATTGTAAAAGTGACCAATCATTTTGAAATGGAAGTTTTAGGTGAAACCATTGATGATGCTGTTGGTGAAGCTTTTGATAAATCTGCAAAAATTTTAGGCCTTCCT
This sequence comes from Polaribacter sp. 20A6, assembly GCF_011378915.1. Taxonomy (NCBI): domain Bacteria; kingdom Pseudomonadati; phylum Bacteroidota; class Flavobacteriia; order Flavobacteriales; family Flavobacteriaceae; genus Polaribacter; species Polaribacter sp. 20A6. The sequence goes on along the minus strand of NZ_WTPZ01000001.1, from coordinate 185,816 downwards.
TATCCTGGAGGTCCTTTAATAGACAAACATGCAAAACTAGGAAATCCGAAAGCTTTTCAGTTTACAAAACCTAAAGTAGGCGATTTAGATTTTAGTTTTAGTGGATTAAAAACGGGGATTTTATATTTTATTCAGAAACAAGTAAGAATAAACCCAAATTTTATCGAAGAAAATTTAGATGACATTTGTGCTTCTATACAATATACAATTGTAGAGATTTTAATGGATAAATTAAAAAATGCGGTAAAACAAACAGGCATTAAACATATTGCTATTGCTGGTGGAGTTTCTGCAAATTCAGAAATTAGACATCGTTTACAGTTAGCCGAAAAACATTTTGGGTGGACCACCTATGTTCCTAAATTTGAATATACAACCGATAATGCTGCAATGATTGCCATTACTGGTTATTTAAAATACTTAAACAACGATTATTCTGATGTTTCTGTAACTGCAAAAGCGCGATTAAAAGTTACTGAGAATTCTTAGGAACTTTTTAAATAAAACAAACATAATTAACAAACTGAATTTCTACTCCTTGAAAACATTAAAAAACAGATTTCTATTCAATATTTATTATTTTCTATTATGGATAGGATATTTTGCGTTTGCACGATTATTTTTCCTTCTTTTTTATGTTGATAAGACGAAAGAGTTAGACTTTTTAACGACACTAAAAACATTTATTTACGGTGTACGATTAGACAGTTCTTTTGCCGCATATTTATGTTTTACTCCGTTTTTAATCATCATTTTTTCTGTTTTTATCAATTCAAAAATAATTGGAACCATTATAAAGTGGTATTCGAGTATTATGATTGTTATTTTAAGTTTATTACTAATTATAGATGCCAGTTTATATCAATCTTGGGGAACGCGTTTAGATACTGCTTTACTAAAGTATTTAAATACTCCAGAAATTATGATTGCTTCTGTTTCTACTTTTCAAAAGATAACCGGAACTCTATTTTGGATTGCAACTTCTTTTGTCTTTATAAAATGGTTCAACAACATTATTTCAAAGAAAATAGCAAAGGTAGAAAAAGGTTTTTGGCTACAAGCGGTGCTGTTTTTCTTAATAACAGCGGCATTAATTATACCAGTAAGAGGCGGTTTACAAACCATACCTGTTAACCAAAGTAATGTTTACTTTTCTAGTAATATGTTTGCAAACCATGCATCCATAAATTACGCTTGGAATTTTTTTAACGCACTTACACATAAACCGGACGGAAAAAACCCTTATAATTTTTTTGATAGTGAAATAGCTAAAAACACCATCAAAAAAAGAAGATCTCAACTTTTAACAGCTGATACTGACAGTATTTTAAACACCACAAAACCCAACGTAATCTTTATTATCTGGGAAAGTTTAACTGCAAAAGTTGTAGGCTCTTTAGGAGGCGAACCTAATGTAACAGAAAACCTAAACAAGCTCTCTAAAGAAGGTATTTTGTTTACCAACTACTATGCGAACGGAGATAGAACAGATAAAGGGATTCCTGCTATTTTAAGTGGCTACTATCCGCAACCATCGCAGAGCATTATGAAAATGCCAAATAAAAGTAGAAACCTACCAATGTTACCTAAAAAAATGATGGATTTAGGCTACAATACTTCATTTTATTATGGTGGCGATTTAAACTTTGGTAACATGAATACCTATTTACGAAATTCAGGAATTACCGATTTTGTAGATGGTAATGATTTTGATGAAAAAGATTGGAACTCTAAATGGGGAGCGCACGACCACGTGTTTATGAAGCGTTTAGCAGACGATTTGACTAAAAAACAAAACGAACCTTTCTTTAAAATAGCGTTAACACTTACAAGTCACGAGCCTTACGAGTTCCCTGACACCTACAAATTTGGAAAAGATACGGAAGAAAATAAGTTCAGAAGCGCGCATGCTTACACAGATAAAACCATTGGTACATTTATTGATTTTGCAAAACAACAACCTTGGTACAAAAACACCTTAATCGTTATTATTGCAGATCACGGGCACCGTTCTCCAGCACACAAAGGCACCTTTAATGCGCCTATAAAATTTCAAATACCTATGTTATGGTTAGGTGGCGCTCTAAACAAAAAAGGAATTGAAATAGACAATATTGCTAGTCAGGTAGATTTGTCTTACACGCTTCTAGACTTACTAAAAGGAGATAATTCTGAATTTAAATTTAGCAAAAACATCTTTAATACCTCCGATAAACAATACGCACATTATATCTTTAACAAAGGTTTTGGAACACTTTCTAAAAACGGGCTCTATTTATTTGATCATGTTAGCAAGAAAGCAATTTTAGAAGAAGGTAAGGAAGCAGCAAAATTAGACTCTTTAGGAAAATCGATTTCTCAAGAAGCTTTTCAAGATTTTCTAGAACGTGATTAGGTTTATAAAAAGTAATACTAAAAATTATAAGATTTCTTTTATTTAATCGATTATTGAGGAAGAAAAATACTTTTAATTTTCTCAATAAATTCAACAATAGTATAAGGTTTGGAGATAACTCCAGAAAAACCTAATGTTAAATACCTTTCAATATCTTCGGTAGAAGCATTGGCTGTTAATGCTAAAAAAGGAGTTGTAGCATTAACGTTTGTAATAGTCGCTTTCTTTTTCATCAATTCTTCACCAGTCATATTTGGCATGTTGATGTCTAATAAAACAACATCAAAAACTTCATTTTCAATTTTAGAAAGCGCCTCTAAACCATCATTTACAATGGTTACATTCACTTTTTCCTTTTTCAAAATATGCGCAACTATTGTTTGATTCATCAGGTCATCATCAGCCACTAAAATATTTTTTCCTTTTAAATCGATATTTTTATTCTTAACCTCTTCTGATATTACTACCTGTTTCTTTAATTTTGATTTTTTTTCAAAAGGAATTTCAATAAAAAAGGAAGCTCCTTTATTCAATTCACTTTTCACAGAGATATTACCATTCATGGCTTCTACCAAACGTTTTACAATAGCCAATCCTAAACCAGCTCCACCATAAACACGATGGTCATTTAATTCGTTTTGTTGGTATTCTTCAAATATTTTTAAACGTTGAGACTCGCTCATCCCTCTACCAGAATCTGTAACTTCAAAGATTACGGTAATCTTATTTTTTGTTTCAGCAGCTATCTTTAAACTTATAACAACTTTCCCTTTATTGGTAAACTTAATAGCGTTGCTAATTAAATTTGATAGTACCTGTTGAATTCTTACAGCATCACCTAAAACAATTTCCGGCAGTTTATCTGATGCTAAAAAAACTAGTTCTACATTTTTATTAGTATGAATATGCTGAAAATCGTTTTTACAATTCTGAATGGTTTCTAAAATAGAAATTTCTTCATTTACCAAAACCAATTTACCAGCTTCTATGCGAGATAAATCTAAAATATCATCTACTATAACCTTTAAATTTTTTCCTGCGGAGGATAAGTTTTTAATGTATTCGGCAACTTTCTTATTCAATTTTTCTGATGAAATCATTTCAGAATATCCAAGAATTGAGTTTAATGGATTTCTAATTTCATGACTCATCATTGCTAAAAAACGAGACTTCTCTTCGTTCGCTTTATCCGCAATTTTTCGTAGTTTTTCTAATTCAATATTTTTCTCTGCAAGTTCTCTTTTGATAAAGAAAATATCATTTCTATTTTGATTTAGCTCACTTACATATTTATATACATTGCTTCTATTATGTATTAAAATAGTAATTTGAGTATCCTCTTTAAAAAGTTCTAAATCTATATTATATTCTGTGTTTTCAGAAACAATAACCATTCCCTCTAATAAAAAGGGATCATTTAACGGTAAAGCTTCTAAAGTTCCTTCTAAGAAAGGACAAAAATCGTAAATAGAATCTTGAATTATAAATGCAGTTTTAGCAAAGCTCCCTGCAACAATGTTTGTAATAACTCCAGAATAATCGGTAGTTAATTGTATAAAAACATCATCTATTTTTGCAGGTATCAATAGTATTATTTTAAAGCTAATGTGGTTAATTTCATAAAAGCATCTTCAACATTTTCATCTTCTTTGGCACTGGTAATTAAATCTATATGTACAGAAACTTTCTGTACTACATTTTCTAATTCTTCTGCAGAAAGTAAATCTTTTTTGTTACCAACCACCGTTATGTTTTGCAAACCAGACAATTCTTTAACCATATTTAAATTCTCGTCTATAGTTAAATAGGTTTCCTCTCTGCTTACATCAAACACAAACATTGCCGCATTAGCCCCTAAAAAATAAGCTTTGGGTATTTTATCATTGCCACTTGTACCAGCAACATCCCAAATCATCAATTTAATAGTTTCATTTTTATATTCCATTATTTTTTTACTCACTCTAACGCCAATTGTACTGATGTAATCTTCAGAAAACTCATTTAAAACAAACCGTCTAATTAAGGATGTTTTACCAACACCAAAATTACCAACGAGTAGTACTTTTTTTGCAATCATAAATTCTGAATAATTTTTACTCTTTAATCAATTCGTTTAAAATTAAATTATTCAAACGCTCTTCATCCGATAAATAAGAGCGATCTCTTAAAATAATTTCTGATAAGTTGTTTATATTGTCAGTCAATTCTTCTGCAATCTCTTCTGTGATAACACCAGAAGTTGCAATGGCAATATAAATAGTTTTAAAGTTTTTTATAGAAAGCTGAAAAGTTTCGAACTTTATATTTTCTAAATCCTGACCTTCTTTAGAAAAGGCATCTTCAGCAAAAGATTTAATAGCTGTTAACATACCTGAGATCATATCTTTATCTGCAATATTCCCTCTAGAATAATTTCCAGAAAGTAAACCAGATTCTTTTTCTATGATAAAAACCTCTTCTATAACAAATTCAAAAACCCCTTCTAAAATAATACCAGCATCATTTCTTTTTCCTTTAAAAAATCTTTTAATAATTTGTTGAATAGAGAATTTCTCTTTTACAGTTTCATTGATACTGTCTGATAATTTAGTGATTTCTGCAACAATAAATTTCTTAACCATTTTACCCATAATTGGGTATAAGGCTTCTACAACTTCATCTTGAGAGTCTCTTATTTGAACTTTTATCGTCTCTGTAATGGTGTCTCCAAAATCTCTTGAAAAATTATTACGTAAGTCAGTAATTTTTTCATCTACAAGAGGTGCCACTCTTTTAGAAAGTTTTTCTCTAAGGATAATTTCTTCACTAAGAGAATCAAATTTCTCTCTATCATCAGCTAATAAAAGGTCTCTGAGCAACTCAAAACGATTGTCTTTATTGTTATCTGCAGGCATTTTTTTCATTTATTCTTGCAACATCAATGCAATTTTCTCTAAAGCTTTACCTAATTTTTTTCTGTCTGCTTTTTCATCATCTAAATCAGCTAATCTTTTATCTAAATCATCATTCAAGTCTTGAAACTTGTGCTCCATTAAACTTTCTAGATCTGCTAATTTATTTTCTAGGTTTGTAACAGACTCAGATAGATTTTTATTAGTTTGATCCTTTAATGTTTTTATCTGGTCGTACACATCAGCAAATTCTGTACTATATTGCTGCATGTTTTCTCCAAAAATCAAGTCTCTTACCGCTGCAATTCTATCATCAATTTTATGATTTTCAACTGCAGGTTGTTTATTTTCTGAATTTTTTTCCATTTATACTAAAAGTTGGTTACTGTAAGTAATTGTTATTGTTCTTAATGAGTGGTAAAAATTAGGCACTCCTAACAAATATACATCAAAAAAGAGTTTTTATAATCTTAAACTGTTATTTTTAAACCATCATAGGCTAAAAACACGTTTTCGGGTAACATTTTAGATACCTCATCATGAAAACCTAGTTTATGACTAATATGAGTTAAGTAAGCTTTTTTAGGTTTTACTTCAGCAATAAAATCTAAGGCTTCTTGTAAATTAAAATGAGTAGGATGCTCTTCTATTCTTAATGCGTTTATTACTAAAACATCTAAATCTTTCAATTTCAATTTCTCTTCATCAGAAACCGTTTTTACATCTGTTAAATAAGCAAAATCTCCAAACCTGTATGCAACAATAGGTAATTTTCCATGCAAAACTTCTATAGGTGTTACCTTTACTCCTTCTACATTAAAACTTGTTTTATCTACCAACTTTGGCAATACACTCGGCGCACCAGGATACCTGTTTTCTACACTAAAAATATAATCAAATCTTTTTTCTAAACTTAGCAAGGTTCTTTCCAATAAATAAATTGGCATTTCCCCAATTTGATAACAAAAAGCTCTTAAATCGTCTAAACCACCAATATGATCTGCATGTTCATGCGTAAAAAAGACGCCATTTAAAGATTGTACATTCTCTCTTAACATTTGCTGTCTAAAGTCTAAACCACAATCTACAGTATAAGAAACATGGTCCCAAGAAATTAAAACAGAAGACCTTAAACGTTTGTCTTTTAAGTTTTTAGACAAACAAACAGGGTGATTACTTGCAATCATAGGAATTCCTTGTGACGTCCCTGTTCCTAAAAAGGTAATATTGAGTTGTTTCTTGGTAAAGTTCATTCCAACAAAAATAGCATAAAAATTGACTGATAGCCTTCTATTTTAGTACATTTGTTTCAACCTTAAAAAATAGCATTATATGGCAATATCTTTAAAAGGAGATCAAGAGATTAGTAGTGTTCCTACAATTAAAAGCAAAGCGCTAAGAATTAATTTAAATAGAGATATTTACGGAACGTTTGCTGAGATTGGCGCAGGACAAGAAACTGCTCGTAACTTTTTTAGATCTGGAGCTGCTTCAGGAACAATAGCAAAAGCAATGAGTGCTTATGATAAAGATTTTTCTGATGCTATTTATGGCGTAGAAGAAGACAATCGTTATGTAACTCAGCCGCGTTTAAAAAAAATGTTAGGTCACGAAATCGATTTAATGGAAGATCGATTAAGCAGACAAAAACATCCAGATAAATTATTCTTTAGTTACGCCAACACAGTAACTACTATAGATTTTGCAAAACAATTTAAAGGACACGGTTGGGTAGGAATTCGTTTTCAATTAGACCCTCTAGAAGGCTACAATGAAATTGTTTTACACTTACGTTTTAAAGAAACGGATGCTCGTTTACAGCAAGAAACCTTAGGTATTTTAGGTGTAAATCTAATTTATGGTGCTTTTTATCTGAATGATAATCCTAAAGATTTAGTAAAATCTTTTTACGACAACTTAAGCAATGACCAGTTAGAAATTGATATGATTAATTTTGCTGGACCTCGTTTTATGTATGTAGACAACCGTTTAATGAGTTTACAGTTGCTAAAAAATGGTATGACAAATGCCGTTATGTTTGGCCCTGACGGAAATAACTTATTACCAGCACAAGTTTTATATAAGAAAAACATTTTAGCTTTACGTGGAAGTTTTAGACCTGTTACTAAGGTAAATATGGACATGTATGAAAAGTCTAAAAAAATATTTTTATCCGAAAATAAAGTAGAAGAAAATAAAACGCAAGTAATTTTCGAGATTACCCTAAGTAACCTAACTTCTGAAGGTAAAATTAATGAAAGAGATTTCTTAGACAGAGCAGAATTACTTTGTTCTCTAGGACAAAATGTAATGATTACAAGCTTTCAACAATACTTTAAATTGGTAGAATATTTTAGTGAATTTACCAAAGAAAGAATGGGCTTAACCATGGGAGGTCAAAATCTTATAGAACTTTTTGATGAAAAATATTACCGTAATTTAAGTGGAGGAATCTTAGAAGCTTTTGGTAAATTATTTTACAGAGACTTAAAAGTATATACCTATCCTTATCATGATACGGAATCTGACGAATATATTACAATAGAAAAACTAAAGGTTCACCCAAGAATGAAAGAACTATACAAGTTCTTTAAAAACAACGGAAAACTTGTTAATATTGATGATTTTGACAAAGATATCTTAGATATTTTTTCTCGTACTATCTTAAAAATGATTTTAAACGGAGAAAAAGGCTGGGAAGAAATGTTACCTGAAGGAATTTCTGATACCATAAAGCAAAAAAGACTTTTTGGTTACTCTAGAACAAGAGTCAGAAAATAAGCATTAAACCTTTTATTACTTATTAAGTCTAAACTTTATAAACTATTATAGTTGACAGACGAAACTATTTTAATAGAACAGTTAAAAAATATTCAGACTAAAGATAAAGCGTTTAGAGAGCTTATAACTCTCTATAAAGAACGCTTGTATTGGCACATCCGTAAAATTGTGATTTCTCATGATGATGCAGATGATGTTTTACAAAATACGTTTATTAAGGTTTTTAAAAATATAGATAAGTTTAACCAGGAGAGTAAGTTATTTTCTTGGATGTACAGAATTGCAACCAATGAGTCTATTACTTTTATAAATAAAAGAGCTAAAAAACGAAGTTTAGACATTGCTGACTACCAACAAGAATTAGCATCTACTCTAGCGAGTGATGATTTTTATACAGGTGATGAAATTCAAATTATTTTACAAAAAGCAGTTGCAACATTACCACAAAAGCAACAACTTGTTTTTAACATGAAGTATTTTGATGAAATAAAATATGATGAAATGTCTGAAATTCTAGAAACCTCTGTTGGAGCTTTAAAAGCTTCTTATTTTCATGCAGTTAAAAAAATTGAACTTTACATAAAAAAAGAAGCCAATTAAACCTTTCTATAATTAAAAGGTCTAAAGAGTATCATGGAAAACAAAATTAAAAATAGCGAAGAGTATTTAAACTCAATATTAGGAAAGAAAAATAGTTTTTCGCTTCCTAAAAACTATTTTGATACAATTGAAGATGCTGTTGAAACAAAATTAGCAGAAGAAAACCTGACTAAAGAAAATGGTTTTGCAACACCAGATAATTACTTTAAAAATTTAGAAGATAATATTCTATCTAAAGTTTCAGCACCTAAAAAAGAAGCTAAAGTCATTTCTTTTAAAGAAAGAATTTTAAAAATAATTCCTATTGCTGCTGCGGCATCAATCATTTTATTTATCGGGTTAAATTCTTTTGAGTTTAACAAGACAGAAGAACTAACCATAGACTCTTTGTCTGATGACGATATGGAGTTTTGGCTAAATTCTACTACTATACATACTAATGACATTGCTATTGTATTAGAAAATGACCTATTAGAAGAAAGTGACTTTTATTTTTCATCTTTAGAAGATGAAAACATTGAAGATTATATAAATTCTATAGACAACACTTCATTTTTAAATGAAATAAACTAAAATTAAGAATATGAAAAAATTGATAACCCTTATTTGCATTACCCTTTTTTGTACTCTTACCTTGTCTGCTCAAGACAATAAAGGAAGTAAAGAGAAAATTAAAGCACTTAAAGTTTCTTATTTAACAGAACAACTAAACTTAACACCCAGTGAAGCTGAAAAATTTTGGCCTATTTACAACGCATATTCTAAAGAACAATACTCTTTAAGATATACACTTAGGTATAAAATTAAAAATGCAATGAAAGAAGAAGGTGAAACTAGCGCTTTTTCTGAAAGTGAGGCACAAAAGTTAGTAATGTTAAAATTAACAACAGATCAGAAAATTTACGAATCTCAGAAAAACTTTATAGACAACATTAAAAAAGTAATTTCTTATAAAAAGATTGTTCAACTACAGTTAGCAGAAATGGATTTTGGCAGAAAACTAATGAGTAAATACAAACATAGGAGATCAGAATCTAAAAATTAAACAAAAAAAAAGGAAGCTAAATGCTTCCTTTTTTTTGTTACTTAATTAATGCCATGCAAGAATATAATTCTGGTTTATTAGAAGTAAACTGTCTTAACCAAATCGTTAGCTCATCTACTTCATAAGGTAACAATCGACTTAAGGCCTTTTCTAGTTCTTTACAAAACAAATCTGAATTAAAACTCACCTTTTTTAGTACCGTTTTAGTGTACTCAAACATTGCTCTAGCCATTTCTATTAATTAAATTAGACAATAAAACACAACTACTAAATCGTTATAGTAGCTTTACCAAAAGTAACGAAAAAAACCATCATTTTATAAATGATGGTCTTAAATTATGCTTAAAAAATTGTTAAGATTATAATGTATTAATCTTTTCAACTAATCCTTTCGCTTTTTCTTCTAATTCTAGGTTGATCGCTTTAAAGTGCGCTTTTTTGTTTTCTACCTTACTGTTGTTAACTTTAGCAACTAAAGTGTCAAAAGTTTCGATAGCTTCATCAATAATCGCTTCTCCTTTTTCTGGTGCATTTTTTAAGATTGAAACATCTAATGCATATTCGATAACATCACCTAAAACGTAATTGATATCTTTTTTTAAGTTTTTTATACTTGCCATAACTTCTTTAAAATTTAATTTTGCAAAGTTAGGTGTTTTTATCTAATTGTTTCTGATATTCTTCAAAAAATAAACCAATATGATATCCGTCTACTAATGCATGGTTTGCAGCAATAGCTACAGGCATCATTATTCTATCGTTTTCTTGATAAGTTTTACCAAAAGATAACTTTGGTATACTTTCATTTTTAACTCCAGAAACGGGTTCTTTTTGACTCGTAAATGTAAACCAAGGTAAAGCCGAACAATAAATACAACTATCTGACACTATTGGAGGAAATAAATCTGTAGAATTTAAAATTCTCTCTTTCTCCTCTAAAAAGTTCTTATTGAATATTTCTAAATCTTCTACATAATGAATAAAAGAAAAACCAAAAGTATAGTCTTCTCTTGCAATGGTTGCCGAAGCATGAATTGTATCACAGATAAAAACTTTATCTTCTTGTATTCTGTACTTAAAATTTTCTATGCTGTTTAACGCTACCAAACAAGCATGCAAATACATGGCAAAGAAAGATTTCTTTTCTAACTTAGATCTTTTGTATAGCGCAGTAACATCAACATTAACCGTCACTCCAAAAAAAGGATCTTCTAAATTTCTAAAATGTTCGTAATGTTGTTTTCTATTCCAGTTTTCAATATCTAAATACTTCATAAAAAGGGAACGATGTCTTTAATGTTAGCAACTGTTTTGTAATCTGAATCAGATTTTTCTTGATCACTCACTTCTTCATGAACCCAAGTGGTATGAAACGGAACATGAATGGCAGATGCACCTAAAGCAACTAATGGTAAAACATCTGACTTTAACGAATTACCAATCATTAAAAATTCTGATGGCTTGATATCTAAACGCTTTATCAACTTCTTGTAATCTTTCGACTTCTTATCACTCATCACTTCTATGTGATGAAAATGTTTTAGCAAATTAGATTTCTCTAGCTTTCTTTCTTGATCTAACAAATCTCCTTTGGTAGCAACAATCAATTTATATTTTCCTTGAAGCAATTGCAACACCTCTTCTACTCCATATAGCAATTCTATAGGTTTATCTAACATCTCTTTACCGATGTTTAAAATTGCAGCTATTGTTTTTTGATTTACATTATAATTAGAAAGCTCTAAAGCACATTCTACCATCGATAAAATAAAACCTTTTACGCCATAACCATAATAAGCTAAGTTTTTAATTTCTTTCTTAAAAAGCTCTTGGTCTATTTTATTCTCGGTCTCGTACTTTGCTAATAATTTTGCAAATTGATGTTCTGCATCTCTAAAATAAGTTTCGTTTACCCACAAAGTATCATCCGCATCAAAAGCAATTACCTTTATGTTGTTACTTATTTTCATGATTTATAATTTTAAAAATTGAATTGCTTTTTCTAAATCTTCCGGAGTGTCTATACCTACAGCTTCTACATCTGTTTCTACCATTTTAATTTTTTTACCAATTTCCTGGTATCTAATGGCTTCTATTTTTTCTGCAGCTTCCAATGGAGTCATTGGCGTATTGTAAAAATCTATTAACGCTTGCTTTCTAAAAGCATACACGCCTTTGTGTTTATAATACTTAACCGCAATATCTTTATCTCTATGAAACGGAATTACACTTCTAGAAAAGTAAATTGCCAAATTATCTACATCGGTAATTACCTTCACATTATTAGGGTTTTCGATATCTTCTTTATTGGTAATTTGTACTTTTAAAGAAGCTAAATCAATCTCTTTTTTATCGTCTTTTTTAAAGACATCAATTAATTTAGAAAGCGAAACTTCATCTATAAAAGGTTCATCACCTTGTACATTAATTACAATATCTGCTTCAATATTTTCTACTGCTTCGGCAATTCTATCAGAACCACATTCGTGTTCTTTGTTACTCATAATTGCTTTTCCGCCTGCGTTTTCGATGGTTTCAAAAATAATATCAGAATCTGTTACAATAAAAACATCATCAAATAAATTGGTATGCAAAGCGGCTTCATACGTTCTTAAAATAACAGGTTTCCCTCCTAAATCTTTCATTAACTTTCCAGGGAAACGAGATGCACTATATCGTGCAGGAATCATGGCAATTATTTTCATAAATTATATTTAAAAGGTACTAGTAAAATGATTACTCTCCAGAATAACGCACAAAGTTTCTTCGTGTTTCGTATAAAGTTACTTCTATTTCTAAGTTTGCTGGTATGTGAGCTCTTAATTTATTATAAATAACTATAGAAATATTTTCTGCAGTTGGATTTAAGGTTTTAAATTCCGGAACTTCAATATTTAAGTTTTTATGATCAAAAGGCTCTTCTATTTCTTCTTTAATCAATTCTCTTAGCAAGCCTAAATCATACACAAAACCAGTAATAGGATCTACTTCACCAAACAATGCCACAATCATTTCATAATTATGACCATGGTAATTTGGGTTGCTGCATTTACCAAATACTTCTGCATTTTTCTCATCCGACCACTCTGAATTAAACAGTCTGTGTGCCGCATTAAAATGTGCTCTTCTATAAACTTTTACTTTAGGCATTTTTTAATTTTTCAAAAGATTTATCAAAAATAATTTTAAACCACTCTGTGTATTCATTTGGATTGTTCTCCATGTCTTTTTTAACATCAAGTAAAGTCATCCACTTATAAGCTTCTACTTCTTCTTTATTTATTTTGGGAGCATCGTTATAATAACCAACCATCACATGATCGAATTCATGCTCTGTTAAACCGTTATCAAAAGGTGCTTTGTACATAAACGAAAAAACTTCCTTTATCTCCGTAACAAATCCCATTTCTTCCATTAATCTTCGTTTACCTGCAGCTAAATTTGTTTCTCCATCTCTTTGATGAGAACAACAGGTATTTGTCCATAATAAAGGCGAATGGTATTTGTGTGCAGCTCTTTGTTGCAGCATTAATTCTCCTTTATCATTAAAAACAAACACTGAGAAAGCTCTATGCAATACTGCTTTTTCATGCGCTTCCATTTTTGCCATCAATCCAATCGGATTGTCTTTTTCATCTACTAAAACTACTTGTTCTTCCATATTCGCAAAAATAAGAAAATCAATGAGTATTAAATCATAAAATAATTACAAAACCCATAAGAGTTTTCTTTTCTTTTATTTTGATAACATATATTTGTAATTCTTAACGCCCAATTTGTTTCATGAAAATTTTCTTAAAAGCATTTTTTATAGTTACCATAATTGCATTTTATCAATGTAAAGATGAAAAGAAACCTGTAGAAAAACAAACTAATAAAAAAAAACTAGAAGAGAAGGTTGTAAAAGCGTGGGATAGCCTAAATAGTAAAAATACAGAGGCTTTTTTAACCGAATTTGGCAAACAAAACCCAGAAACCATTGTAGAAATTACAACCGATTTTGGTAAAATAAAATTGCGTTTGTTTGAAGATGTGCCTATTCACAGAGCAAATTTTATTTTCTTAACCAAAATAAAATATTTTAACACCACTGTTTTTTATAGAATTGCTAAAAATTTTGTGCTACAAGGTGGTAATTCTGATGAAATGTACACCCAGAGAGAACGCAGAAAATATGGGAACTATCTATTAGAACCCGAATTTAGAAATAACAGAAAACATAAATACGGTGCATTGGCCGCTGCCAGACAATGGGACAACAACCCTAATAAATTATCAAGTCCTTTTGAGTTTTATATCGTTCAGAGTAAGAGAGGTGCTCATCATTTAGATAATGAACATACTGTTTTTGGTGAAGTTATTTCTGGTTTTGATACCATGACAAAAATGTCTAAAGTAGAAGTTGGCGTAGATGAATGGCCTATTGATGATGTAAAAATGCACATCGAGATTATAGAATAAAGAGCTATTCCATAGAGAATTGTTAAGAAATGATACTATTAGTGTCTAGCAAAAAAGGACTTAAGACCCCTGCACTAAAAGACACAAGAAACAAGACTTTCTCAAATAACTATTTTTAAGTGCTTTGTCCGTTAAAAGAAAAACTCAATAAAAGCCTGTAAAATAGGTGTCTTTTTTTTCTTATTATCACCAATCAACAACCTTTTATCAAGGATACTAGACATGCTTCTAAAGCAAATATTTTTCATTTAGAAACAGACCTCAGCGAATTGAATCCTTAGCTATCGATCTGCGATTAAAATCACTAAAAAAATTATAGAATAAACCCTATCTTTGCACCTCAAATTTTGTAGATGACATTTTTAGAAGAAATAGCACGTAGAAGAACTTTTGGTATTATATCGCATCCGGATGCTGGTAAAACCACATTAACAGAAAAATTACTACTTTTTGGTGGCGCAATTCAAGAAGCTGGTGCTGTAAAAAATAATAAGATAAAAAAGGGAGCAACTTCCGATTTTATGGAGATTGAACGTCAGCGTGGTATTTCTGTTGCTACTTCTGTTTTAGCTTTCATTTATCAAGATAAAAAAATAAACATTTTAGATACTCCTGGTCACAAAGATTTTGCAGAAGACACTTTTAGAACTTTAACTGCTGTAGATAGTGTTATTGTGGTAATTGATGTTGCAAAAGGTGTGGAACCGCAAACCGAGAAATTGGTGGAAGTTTGTAGAATGAGAAGCATACCAATGTTGGTTTTTATCAACAAGTTGGATAGAGAAGGAAAAGATGCCTTTGATTTATTAGATGAAGTTGAGCAAAAACTAGGTTTGCGAGTTACTCCAATGAGTTTCCCTATAGGAATGGGATATGATTTTAAGGGTATTTATAATATTTGGGAAAAGAAATTAAATCTTTTTTCTGGTGATAACAAAACCTCTATTTCCGAAGGTGTTGAGTTTGATGATTTATCGAACCCAGAACTAGACAATATAGTTGGTAAAAAAGCCGCAGATACTTTACGTGAAGAAATAGAATTGATAAGCGAGGTTTACCCCGATTTTGACAGAGAAGAGTACCTGAGCGGTTCACTCCAACCTGTATTTTTTGGTTCTGCTTTAAATAATTTTGGAGTAAAAGAATTGTTGGATGCATTTATTGAGATTGCTCCTGCTCCACAACCTAAAAAAGCAGAAGAGCGTTTAGTAGATTCTAAAGAGAAAAAAATGACTGGTTTTGTGTTTAAAATCCATGCAAACATGGATCCAAAACATAGAGATAGATTGGCTTTTATTAAAATTGTATCGGGAACTTTTAAAAGAAATGCACCTTATTTACATGTTAGAAATGGTAAAAAAGTTAAGTTTTCTAGTCCGAATGCATTTTTTGCAGAGAAAAAAGAAATTGTAGAAGAATCTTTTCCTGGTGATATTGTAGGAATTCATGACACTGGTAACTTTAAGATTGGAGATACTTTAACAGAAGGAGAAGAGTTGAACTTTAAAGGAATTCCTAGTTTCTCTCCAGAACATTTCCGTTACGTAAACAACGCAGACCCAATGAAATCTAAACAATTATATAAAGGTTTAGATCAATTAATGGATGAAGGTGTAGCGCAGCTATTTACTTTAGATATGAATGGTAGAAAAGTAATTGGAACTGTTGGTGCTTTACAATATGAGGTTATTCAATACAGACTAGAACACGAATATGGAGCAAAATGTTCTTACGAAAATTTAAGTGTTCACAAAGCGTGTTGGGTAGAACCAGAAGATATTAAGAACGATGAATTTAAAGAATTCAAACGTGTTAAACAACGTTATTTAGCAAAAGACAAACAAGGTCAGTTAGTGTTTTTAGCAGATTCTGAATTTACCATACAAATGACACAAAGTAAATATCCAACGGTAAAGTTGCATTTTACAAGTGAATTTAAAAAATAATTATGATGAAGAAATTTCTTTTTTTACTGCTAGCAACTCTCAGTTTTAATGGAGTTTCACAGACTTATGATTTATCAGATTTTAAACCTAAAGAATTACACAATTCTATTCGTTTAAATTATATTTTAATAGACCAACCCAATAAAACATACGATTACGGAGATGGTAGTACCTACACACTTCAACCAAGAATGGGTTTATTTGGATTAAATTATAATTTTCCTTTAAATGATTGGTTATATACAGGTGCTGGTTTTCACGGAGCAGTATATGGAGATCAAGGTGGTTTATTTACTTTAGGAGTAAATTTAGGGGTAAATACTCAACTTTATAAAAACTTATACTTCGATGCCAACGTGCATGTAGGAGGCGGTGGTGGTTTTAGAAGCTTAGTTGATGGCGGTGGAATTATCTACCCAAATGTAGGTTTACAATATAAAAATAACGGATATGCATTCGGTTTGCAATATGGGTATGTAAACTTTTTTACTGGAATTCAAAAAGGAGATAATATTTCCTTTTTTGTAGAAATACCAACCTCATTAAGAACTGCATCTTACAAACATGCTCAAAAATCTTTTACGGTTAACAATGAAACCAAAGATAAAGTTTGGACCAAACCTGCTGTAAAAAGTGTACAACAAATTACTTTTGATTATCTTTTTCCAATAGGATCTTCAAGAAACGATGGTCTTGGAAACTTTAATAATACCACTCCACTTACCCAAACATTAAGTCTTTTAGGATTTGAGTACCAACGTTATTTAAACAAAGACACCTTTGTTTACGCACATGTAGACGCCATGTATGGTGGTTTAAGAGCTGGTTTTATGGATGTTTTTTTCGGTATTGGTAAAAACTTTGTAGAAACAGAATATGTAAACTTTTTTGCGAAAGCAGGAATTGGAGCTGCAGGTGGTAGAATTTTCCCTGAAGGTGGTTTAACCATGTACCCAAGTGTGGGTGCAGATGTAAAAGTTACCAAAAATTTTGGATTAGGTCTTCATGGTGGTTATCATAAATCTGTTAGTGGTACTTTTGAAGCTTATACAGCCGGTTTTAGTTTAAAATATTATGGTTTAAGCGGCGGAATAAAAGATCCTTATACAGCAGAAAAAATTAAATATATAAATACCCAAGGAATACAAATTGGTGTGCAAAATCAAACTTATTTTGATGTTGCCATTCTTGACAGACCATACAAAGAACATGATTTAGAGCTAATAGCATTAAAAGTTAATTACGATCTAAACCATCGTTTTTATATAGCTGGAGAAGCTTCTTTTGCTTATTTAGGTGGAGCAGGTGGCTATGCTCATGGAATTTTTGGATTAGGAATAAAATCAAACAAATTTTTAAATGATAATTTTTCATTATTTGCAGAAGCTGCAGCAGGTGTTGCAGGTGGCGGTGGTGTAGATTCTGGCGAAGGTGTTTTAATAAGACCTACCGCAGGTATTAATTATCATTTAAACGATAACTTTTCGTTTACAGCTTCGGGCGGACAAATGTGGTCTCCTAATGGTAACGTAAACTCAACAAATTTAAATATTGGTTTTACCTATGGTTTATCAATTTTAAATGCTAAAAAATAATGTATTCTGAATTTGTTTCAGAAACGTATCAATAACAATAAAATCTTGATGTATTTCAAGATTATTAGTAATGTCAGTTCGAGCGCAGTCGAGAACTATTAAATGAATAAAACATCTCGACTGCGCTCGAGAAAACAAAAAAGTAAATTAAAAGATTATGAATAACGGAATTTATGCAAAATTCACCACTCCAAAAGGTGAGATTTTAGTACAATTAGAACACGAAAAAGCTCCTGGAACTGTTGGTAATTTTGTTGCTTTAACAGAAGGAAATTTAGAAAATGCTGTAAAAGAGCAAGGAACTCCTTATTATGATGGATTAAAATTCCACAGAGTAATTCCAGAATTTATGGTACAAGGTGGTTGTCCACAAGGAACAGGAACTGGTAACCCAGGTTATAAATTTGATGATGAATTTCACCCAGATTTAAAACATGATGCTCCAGGAAAATTAGCAATGGCTAATTCTGGTCCTGCAACAAACGGAAGTCAGTTTTACATTACCCACGTTCCTACTCCATGGTTAGACGGTAAACATACTGTTTTTGGTTCTGTAATTGAAGGGCAAGATGTAGTTGATGCAATTGCTCAAGGAGATGATATGACTGTAGAAATTATTAAAGTTGGTGCAGAAGCAGAAGCTTTTAATGCTGTTGAAGCTTTTAGAACTTTTGAAGGATCTAGAGAAAAGCGTGAAGCTGCAGAAATAGCAAAACAAAAAGCATTGTTAGATACAGTTGCTGCTGGTTACGATGAAACTGCAAGTGGTTTACGTTACCAAATTTTACAAAAAGGAACAGGAAAAAAAGCTACTAAAGGCGCTGGAGTTTCTGTACACTATAAAGGTCAATTATTAGACGGTACTGTATTCGATTCTTCTTATAAGAGAAAAGAACCAATCGACTTTAATGTTGGTGTAGGTCAGGTTATTTCTGGTTGGGATGAAGGAATTCAATTATTACAAGTGGGTGACAAAGCTCGTTTTGTAATCCCTTCTAACTTAGCGTATGGTTCTGCAGGTGCAGGAGGAGTTATTCCACCAGATGCAACACTTATTTTTGATGTAGAATTAATGGCTGTAAAATAAGAATAATATTCTTTACAAGTTATATAATTACAAAAAGCTCTCTGATTTCAGGGAGCTTTTTCTATGTAAAAAAGTTTTAATACGATTTACAAATAATTATTTTGTGTAAATAAATTTCAAGTTCATAAAGAGTTCTCGATACAATTTTTATTACGCTACCGCTTCATAAAAATCACTCGAACTGACATGCGAAATATTTAATAACAAATCGTATAATACTTAAAATATGCTTCTCTAATACGGAATGATTTTTAAAATGATTGCTAACATTTTAAAACAAGTGCTGCCCACTAATAAAGGTTCTTAAAAGAAATTAGCTATCAACAAAAAAAACTCAGGCAACCATTTCAAAAAATTTAGCGTCTATTCATATGAATGGTTAAACAAACGTTTATCCGTACTAAAAATAAACAAACCTTAATTATGAAAATCAACCAACTTTTTTACTCAATTATTGCACTAGTATTACTTTCAAGTTGTGCCTCTTCTAAAATAAATAAAATCGTTAAACAAGGAAATGTAGTTCAAAACGATTTTAAAGTGACTGTGCCATTTGAATACCGTAAAGGGCTTATTATCCTTAAAGTTTCTATACAAAATGAAGAATATGATTTTATTTTAGATACCGGAGCTTCTAACGTACTTTCAAAAGAATTAGCAGAGAAACTTAACGTTAAAACCTTGGGTAGTGAAAACGTTACCGACATCCATAAAACGAGCCAATTAATTAACTATACTAAAATAGATGATATTCAAATAGGTGGAATTAATTTTCAGCATACAGTTGCGGCTATTACAGATTTTAACAGTGGCGAACTAGCTTGTTTAAATGCAGATGGTTTTATAGGTTCTAATTTAATGCGATTTGCTATTTGGGACTTCGATTTTAAAAACCAGTTAATTACGATAACCGATAATGAACAGAAATTAAATATTCCTGCAGATGCAATAGAGTCAAAAATGTTTATTGGTACAGCAGCGAGTCAACCATCTATTATTAGCTATATAAATGGAGATAGAGCATTAAATAATATGATTGATTTAGGTAATAACGGCACACCACATTTAGCACATGGAGATTTTGTAAAGCAGAAGGAATCTAATAAAATTAACAAATATATTTCAGGTTCTGGATATACTAGCATAGGAATGTATGGAAAAGGAAAAAAGAAAAATGAGTATTCTGCAAAAGTTGATGAGATAAAAATAGGCGAACATCTTATAAAAAATAAGGTAATGCGGGTTAAAGATGGTAAAACAAACCTTGGAATTTCATTTTTTAAAAATTACAGATTGATTTTAAACTGGAAAGCAAGAAAGGTTAAAATGATTAAAGAAAGAGATACTAATAATACAGAATTAAATCATTTTGGTTTTAACCCTTATTTTAATGGTAATAAGGTTTATGTAGATTTTATATATAATGAAACCCCAGCATCTAAGGTCTTACAACTCGGAGACCAAGTATTAGAGATAAATGATATTGATTTAACAAACATAACTGATAACAATAAATGTGTTTTTTTTAACAATGGTTTTGTCCCAAAAGAAACTGATGAAATAACAATTAAAGTTTTAAGGAATGGAGAAAAGTTAGAATTTCAGTTAAAAAAAGCTATGATACTTTAAACAAACAGAACAGCTAACCCTTACAAAAATAATTACTGTTTAGTGATTCCGAAAAAGTTAGTTGCATGTTTCTAACTTCTGACTTTACTTCGAAAATTCCTCGTATTCAAACCCGAAAATAATCGTAAACATTATTACAAAAAGCTCTCTGATTTCAGGGAGCTTTTTGCATTTGGGTGTGCGTAATTAATAATAGTATATAAAGAAATTGACAACAATTTAAGAAAACAACTGGACTACCAAATATACCTACTATTAGGTATTGACTTTTAGAAACAAAGTTTATAACTTGAAACCAACTAAAACCAACTAAAATGAAATCTTTTTTTACAATTACATTCTCACTTTTATGCTGTTTTATTTTTGGACAAACAAATCCTCAAGTAATTTTTTCATCACCAGATTTAATTCAAGGAACTGGGCAAATTGGAACTACGATTGAAATCAGTACAGATTCAGACTTTACATCTGAACATCAAGTTGCAGTTGACAATAAAGGCGAATTTAAATTCACGTTTCCTACATCATTAACTGTTGGAAACAATATTATAATATGGTCAGTAAATTCTAAAAAAGAGATTTCACAGAGAATACTTGTAAAAATTCAGCAACCTGACTTAATTCTTCAAAATTTCAGTAATGGAAATCTTTCTACTAGAAACATTGCCAACTACTCTGTTGCTGGTAAAACAGTAAAATATAAAGCTACTATTTGGAATACTAATTTTTCAATACCACTTGCGAGATTTAATTTTACTAAAGACGTCCAACAAAAAAATGGAGACCTTTTGCTTTTTAATTCGATTGGAGCAGGTTTTGGAATTAGTGCAGGAGAGTTAAGCGAGACAAGAGATATACAGGGAAATCTAATTAATCAAGAATTTGTTAATACATTGGGATTACATTTAGGATTTCTATTTTCTGCAGGAACTGGAGATGACACTAAAAATGTTTTTGCACCTACTTTGAATTTTAGTGTTTTAGACTTCCAAATTGGTGTTGGTTATGAACTTGGAACTTTATCGGAAAACCAACGTCCAACTTTTTTGACTTTATCCTATGCGATTCCCCTTTATAAACTTAAAAAAGGTAGTTTCTGGATATGGAAAAATTCTAAACCAATAAACGACCCAATGCAATCAAGACTTGGTGAATAAGAAAGCCAGTTACCAACACCCGTAACCGTTGCACAACCATATAATTTAGAAGTAATTCGTATTTAAAACACTTGTTTTAAATACGAATTACTCACTTTTAATAGTACAATACTCTAAATTTTGGTGCACTTAAAAATGAGTAAATCACTTGTATAAAGTAGTATTTTTATAAATAGTTTTTAAAAAGCTGTTTTTATAAGTTGCCACCCTATAAACTTTTGTTAATAAGTTGAAACAAATGTTTAAACATTTAAATAGCACGCACTTGTTATTTATTGTAAATTTAGACTACCAAATTCTTCCCATTTGCTATGAAAGAATTTTCCCAAAAAATGAAACTAATTACTATGTATATCCCTTTTAAATAATGGATGTCCGTAATTCAAGTTAGTATATAAAGAAGCTGTGCTTAATGCAAAAAAACTGAGAACTAATCAAAAACATTGAATGGAAAAAGAAGCAATATTCAAACAGTTACAATCTTGGACAAATAATATTCCACTTATAATTCTTGGAAGTGGAGCTTCTGTTCCTTTTAAACTTCCTTCAATGTGGGTTTTAGGAGACTATATAAAAAACTCAATTAGTTTTACAGACACAAAAGACCAAAATCAATTCACTGAATTTATTACAGAATTTGATAAAACTGGAGATTTAGAGACAACACTTACAAAACTTCAATTAAGAGAAAATGTACTTTCAGAAATTGTAAATAAGACTTGGGAATTAGTAAATAAAGCGGACTTAGAAGCTTATGAATATTTTATAAATAACAGTAATGACTTTCCTTTATCAAAACTACTTGAACATTTTTTAGACACAGCAGGAAAAAAAGTTTCTATAATTACAACAAATTATGACAGACTTGCAGAATATGCTTCAAGTTTAGCTAAAGCAGTTATTTGTACTGGTTATTCTCAAAACCCTATTGGGCATTTTTCTAACAGTATTCAATCAAATAATTTAGCTTCTCTTAAAGGTTATAAAGGACAAGTGAATATTTGGAAAGTTCACGGTTCTTTAGATTGGTTTAAATCTATAGAAGATGAAAATATCCAATTACCTAATAGACAAAATATTCCACAAAATTATAGACCTTTAATAGTAACACCAGGTATTAGTAAATTTTACGAGACGAGCTTTGAACCATACCGAACAATTTTTGCACGATCAGATAATGAAATTGATTCAGCAAATGGATATTTATGTATTGGGTATGGATTTAATGATGAGCATGTTCAACCTAAACTTATTACACAAATAAAGAACAATAAACCTATAATAGTAATAACTAAAGAACTTACTCCAAAAACAAAGCAATCAATTATTGATAATAATTGTAAAAATTATATGCTTATCGAAGAAGCAAATTCCAAAGACACAAAAATTTATTCTTCCAAATTTGGAGAAGTAATAATTGAGGATACTTCTTATTGGGAATTAGGCGAATATCTAAAACTAATAATCACATAAAACAACACTCTATGGCAATATTTAAATTTGAAGAATCTGCAACAATCGGAACTGTTTTTAGTGTCGATACTGCAACAATCATAGTGAAAGTTGATGAATTAGATAAACTTCGTAAACTTCAAGTAAATCATTTAATTGCAGTTAAAAGTTCAAAAGCTGGACAACATTTAATTGGTATAATAAGTAGGATTACACGAAAAGTTTCTGATGATGAAAATCCTGTAAATGAAGATTTAGGAATGACAAATTTCTTACTAACAGAAAATATTCTAAAAGTAAATTTAATAGGAACATTAATTGACAAACACGGAGAAAAAGAGAATGTATTTAAAAGAACTTTAGACACAGTACCCGAAATTGAAGCAAATTGCTTTCCTATAGATGGAGAAAACATTACCAAATTTATGCGAACAATATCTTCGCAAGAAAACTATAAAGTACCACTTTCTTTGGGTAAATACTCAATTGACGAAAATGCAGAAGCATTTTTAGATGGAGATAAACTTTTTCAAAGACACGCAGTAATTGTTGGTAGCACTGGTTCTGGAAAATCTTGGTGTGTAGCAAAATTAGTAGAACAAATTGCAAAACTTCCAATGGCTAATTCTCTATTATTTGATATACACGGAGAATATAGTGGGGAAAGTTTTAAAGCTGATGGAATTCAACATTTGAAAATTGCAAATCCAGCAGATTTAGGTAAAACAGGAAACCTTGAGAATAACGTATTGATGCTTCCATATTGGCTTTTAACTTACGAAGAGATGTTAGCTATGTTATTAGATAGAAGTGATAGCAACGCTCCTAATCAAGCAATGATTTTTTCTAAAACAGTTTTTAACGAAAAAGTAAAATTTTTAGACAGTATTGGAGATAGTACATTTAAAGATAGTATCACAATTGACAGTCCTATTCCATACAAAATGGAGAATGTTATAGCTGAAATTACACGATTAGATACTGAAATGGTCGCAGGTTCTAATGGTAGAGAAAAACAAGGTCCGTTTTTCGGAAAATTAACTCGTTTTATTCAAAGATTAGAAGCTAAAAGTCAGGACAAAAGACTTGGTTTTATGTTTCAAATTTCAGATGACGAACTTGAAATTGATTGGTTGAATAAATTGTGTAATTCATTAATGCAAGGTTCAAACAATAATGATAAAAAAGCAGGAGTAAAAGTTATTGACTTTTCAGAAGTTCCTTCAGATGTTCTACCATTAGTTATTGGATTAGTTGCAAGAATTATTTTTACAGTTCAACAATGGACTGCAACCGATAAAAGACACCCAATTTGCCTATTATGTGATGAAGCTCATTTATACATACCTGAAAGAACAAGTCAAGATTCCGCTTCTGAATTGGGATTAAAGAATTTTGAAAGAATTGCAAAAGAAGGTAGAAAATACGGAGTAAGTTTAACTGTTATTAGTCAACGTCCAGCAGAAGTAAATAGAACTGTTTTAAGTCAATGCAATAACTTTATTTCATTAAGGTTATCAAATGCAGAAGACCAAGCTGTTATAAAAAGACTTCTTCCTGATAATCTTTCAGGTTTAACTGATGTTTTACCTATTCTTGATATTGGAGAAGCTTTAATAGTTGGAGATTCTTCACTTTTACCTACAAGAGTTATAATAGACGAACCAACAATTAAACCTCAAAGTGCAACAATCAAATTTTGGGAAGAATGGAGTAATGAAAAGGCTGAACAAGATATTTCAAGTGCAGTAATTGGATTAAGAAGGCAATCGAAATAAAGCAATAAACTAAATAAAATTCTGTGCTAAAAAACAAATAAAACTCATTAGTTTTTCACTAAATCACTTCTATAATTATTATCATATGTTTATCCTAATTTAGCAATAGCTTATTTTAAAAACTTATTACAAACACGCAAGCAATTCTCACTCATAATATTTTATTTCTAAAACATAAAAAAGGCTGTCTAAAAAGCAATAAACCTTGTCATGCTGAACTTGTTTCAGCATCTTACTTACTGAAATTCCTATTCAAAAGAATCTGAAATAAATTCAGATTGACAAAAATTCACTTTTTAAACAACCTCTTTTTATAGATGTAATCTACAAATATACTTTGCTATTTTTCACTAATAATAGTCAACTCATCTACAATATGTTTTGCGTTTGAGTATTTATCTATCAACCAAAGTACATATCTAATATCAACATTAATAGTTCTTTGTAAGTTTGAGTCGAAAATAACATCACCAGCCATTGCTTCAATGTTTCCATCAAAAGCCAAACCAATTAATTCACCTTTTCCATTTACAACAGGAGATCCAGAGTTACCACCAGTAATATCGTTATCCGTTAAAAAGTTTACAGGTAACTGACCACGCTCATTTGCGTAACGTCCGTAATCTTTCTTTTCGTAAATATCTAACATACTTTGATCTAAATCAAACTCAGGATCGTTTGGTTTGTACTTTTTAATCATCCCCTGAAAAGTAGTATAATTATTCTCATTCGCATCGTTTCTCTTATCCGCTGGTAAAGCTCTTACTTTACCGTAAGACAATCTTAACGTAGAGTTTGCATCAGGATATTTAATATTACTCAATCCAGATTCACGCAATCCTTTTACTAACAATCTAAAAGATGCTTTAAAATCATTTTCTGCTTGCACCAAACTTTCTGGGTTCTCTCTATACTTATCTAATAACTGATTAGACAATTGCAATAAAGGATCACTATTTAAGATCCCTTCATTTGGGTATTGTAAATAAGCCTCTACTCCTTCTTTAGAAGTAAACATACTCAACTTAAAAATAGCTTTTACATACGCAGAAAAATCATTGTCGTTCTTTCCTCCTACTTCTGCAACCAATTCTGGCAATGAGTAATTAGATTTTGATGCTAACAAACCTAATTGTTTTGCAAAAACCTCTTCTTCTAAAGGCAAGTAAAAATCTTTATAAGAACTCTCTATAAGCGCTTGTAATCTTGGTAACATATTTGCACGCTCTGCTTCATTTGCAGCTGTATATTGCTTTAAAGCACCACCAATTCTGTATGGTAAAACAGCAAATTTACTAGAACGCAACATCCCTAATAAGTAGTTGGTTTGTTTTGCTTTCTCGTTAGTTAAACTATAGTAATTATTAATGTTCTCAATAACTTTTCCGTAGGCTTCTTTATTGTCTTTTTTCTTAGCCCATCTTGCAAACTTCGCTTCTACTTTACTTTTCTTTTCAACCGTTTTATGTTCTGTTAAAGCGGTAATCATTCCACCTCTATTTTTCCAATAGTTGGCAATTCCGGCGTAAGCAGATGCATACATTAGATTTACAGACTCATCTGCATTCATGTATTTTTTCATAACATCCATACTTAATTTAGAACCTTCTACCCAAGCAGGATAAGCATATTTTACGTTTTGCTCTACTCCTTGTGCAGGCATCCAACGGTTTGTTCTACCTGGATATCCTAAAATCATCGCAAAATCGTTTTCTTTTACACCATCAATATTAACAGGTAAATGATATTTTGCTTTTAAAGGCACATTGGCAGTAGAATATTCTGCTGGTTCTCCATTTTCATCTGCATAGACTCTAAATAAAGAAAAATCACCGGTATGTCTTGGCCATTCCCAGTTATCTGTATCTCCACCATATTTACCAACATTTTCTGGAGGTGTACCTACTAAACGAACATCATTATAATCTTCATACACAAAGTAGTAAAACTCATTACCTTCATAGAAAGAACGAACTGAAACCGTATATTTTCCACCTTCGTTATTTTCTTTTTCAATTTTAGCAATTTCTCTATTAATGATTGCTTCACGTTCTTTTTCACTCATTTTATCATTTACAAGTGATAAAATACGTTTAGAAACATCATCCATTCTTACAAAAAAGCGCACATATAAGCTTTCTGGTTTCAATTCTTCTTCTTTAGAACCTGCCCAGAAACCATTTTTTAAATGATTTTGTTCTGCTGTAGATAATTCTGCAATTGCATTGTAACCACAATGGTGGTTTGTTAACACCAATCCGCTTTCCGATACGATACTTGCTGTACAACCTCCGTTAAACTGCACGATACCATCTTTTAAACTTTGATTATTAACACTATAAATTTCTTCTGATGTTAATTGTAATCCCATTTTTTGCATATCACGATGATTTAATCGCTCTATATGCATTAAAAACCACATTCCTTCATCAGCCAATGCTGAAGGAATTGAGACCATAAATACAATAAATGTAATAAGTATTTTTTTCATTTTATCTTGTTTTAAATATGGGATAAAAATACTAAAATTTAGGCTCTTTTTAGAACTGATAAGATGTTAAAATATGTTATTTTTCACGCTATTGATAGTCTGAAAATTATCTTTTTTAACCAGTTTATTTCTTCAACTTATTTTTGATCTTTCTTAGAAAAAAAAGTTACTGTTTTTAACATAAGAATAGCTTAAATCGAATAATCTAAGAGAAATAAAAAACTTTTAGTCGCACAAAAAAACGCTTTAAAAACAGAAATATAATTTCGTTTTTAAAGCGTTTTTTATAAGTATTCTATCGATAAGATTCGTTGCTGCTTTTAAATCTTTATTTAAGCTAAAAACACCTTAACAATCCTTATTCGTAATCCTTCATTTCATCATCATAAAAAGCACCTGCTTTATCCATTAAATCTGCTAATTCGGTTGCTATATCTTCTTCACTTTCTCCTGTTAAATCTTCAAACCACTCTACTTCATCATCTTTTAAGTTGATTAAAAAACGAGGAAACTCTGTGTGTAACACAAAAATATCTTCAGGAAATTTACTGTTATCGGCTAATAAAAATTTAGGTAAAGTCATAATATTTTATTGATTATAGATGCTGTCTGTTCGAGCGCAGTCGAGAACTAATTTTATTATTTAAAGAACCTCTCGACTGCGCTCGAGGGGACACCATTATTTTTTCTCTTTTATCAACTTTAAAGTTAATGAATTAAATCTGATAAATAGTAAAATAGAAGCTGTTGTTAAACCTGCAAGCAAACCTAACCAAATACCAAAACTACCATACATTTCTTCGCTTCCGAAATAATAAGAAACCGGAAAACCGATAACCCAATAAGAAATAAAAGTAAGAATTGTAGGTACCTTAACATCTTGTATACCACGCAAAGCTCCTAAAAAAACAACTTGTATACTGTCTGATATTTGAAAAAATGCAGCTGCTATTAATAAATTTGAAGCAATAGAAACTACTTCCATATTGTCTATATAATTTGTAGTATCACTTAAATCTACATAAATCATTGGTAAACTTTTATGAAAAATAAAGAAAAGTAATGCAAAAAACACTGCTAATAACACTCCTAATAAAAAGATAGAAAAAGCAATTCTACGCAATTCTTTATAATCTCGTAATCCTTTTTGGTTTCCTACTCTAACCATAGCAGCAACACTTAAACCCGTTGCAACCATAAATGTCATAGAAGATAAGTTTAAGGCTATTTGATTTGCTGCTTGTGGGTTTTTCCCTAACAAACCACTTAACCAAACTGCTGCTGTAAAAATAGCAACTTCAAAAAACATTTGCATAGCGCTTAAAGAACCAATATTCACTATTTTTTTTATCGTTAGAACATCTAAAACAAAGAATTTTATATTTCTTACTATTTCTGCAGATCTTTCTTTATAACGCAGCAATAACCACAAGTAAAGCACCATTACAACTCTAGAAATTAACGTACCATACGCTGCACCAATAATTCCCATTTCTGGAAAACCAAATTTTCCAAAAATTAATAAATAGTTTAAAACAATGTTTATAACATTTGCAATTAACGCTGCATACATTGGGTATTTCGTCATAGATAGCCCATCACTAAACTGCTTAATTGCTTGAAAAATAACCAAAGGAATTAATGAAAAAGCAACCAAATCTAAATACGGAATTGCCAACTCTACCACTTCTTTGGGTTGTTTCATTAAATACATTAACGGCTTAGAGAAATAGACGCCAGCAAATAAGACAATACCTAAGGTAGTACATAAAAACAAACCACTTTTATACGTAGCTTTTGCTTGTTTTAGATTATCGGATGAATCTGCTTCTGCAATTAAAGGTGTAATCGCTGTAGAAAAACCAATACCTATAGACATGGCGATAAACATAAAACTATTACCCAAAGAAACCGCAGCTAATTCTGCTGTTCCCATTTGGCCAACCATTATATTATCTATAAAACTTACAAATGTATGCCCAAGCATACCTAACATTACTGGTGCTGCAAGCTTCCAGTTGTATTTAAATTCTGATGTATATTGAGAAATATTCACGTGTATTGTTCTTTTTACGGAGTGCAAAAATACAACTTGTAATTAGAATAAATCGTTGCTATCTGTAAAATAAAAATACAAAAAACCCACTTTTTTCAAAGTGGATTTTTAAGACTAATAAATACAGTTTTTTACATTGCTGGTTTTGGCAATAAAACAGCATCAATTACATGTATAACTCCGTTAGATTGGTTTACATCTGCAATAGTTACTTTAGCTTTCCCTCCGTTTTCATCAGAAATATAAACGTTTTTTCCTTTCATCCAAGCAGTAATGGTTCCTCCGCTTACTGTTTTAATTGCAGCTTTACCGTTTCCTTTTTTAATTAAGGCTACAATTTGCTTTGCATTCCATTTACCTGCAACAACGTGGTATTTTAAAATTGTTTGTAATTTCGTTTTATTTTCTGCCTTTAACAAAGTACTTACGGTACCTTCTGGCAACATATCAAACGCTTTATTGGTAGGTGCAAAAACAGTAAAAGGTCCTTCACTAGTTAATACGTCTACCAATTCTGCTGCTTTTACGGCTGCAACTAATGTAGTATGGTCTTTAGAGTTTACTGCATTTTCTACAATATTTTTAGAAGGGTACATTTCTGCTCCACCCACCATTTTTGTTTTTTCTTGTGCACTAAAATTTTGACTAACAACTAAACTAAGCATTAAAACTGTTACTTTAAAAAAATTTAAGGTTTTCATAATTTGATATTTAAATTAATAATTTGTGTTCAACATATCTACGAGATTTTTTTAGTTACGGTTTTAAAATAAATTTAAAAATAAAATGAATCACAAGAATATTTCCATAAATAATTTAATTATCATTACTTTTGAAGTTCTAAAAAACATACTAAAAACATACAAAAATGGCAAATATCACATTAAAAGGAAACGCAATAAATACAATTGGTAACTTACCTGAAACAGGAACTAAAGCAGCTGATTTTAAACTAACTGCAGTAGATTTATCTCAAAAAAGTTTATCAGATTTTGCTGGTAAAAAGGTAATTTTAAATATTTTTCCTAGTGTAGATACAGGTACTTGTGCTACGTCTGTTAGAGAATTTAATAAAAAAGCGGCAGATTTAGAAAATACAGTTGTTTTATGTGTTTCTAAAGATTTACCATTTGCTCAAGCTCGTTTTTGTGGTGCAGAAGGTATTGATAATGTAGTAATGTTATCTGATTTTGCTGATGGTAACTTCGGAAAATCTTACGAATTAGAAATTGCAGATGGTCCTTTAGCACATTTACATTCTAGATCTATTGTTATTATCGATGAAAACGGAAACGTTGCGTATACAGAACAAGTTTCTGAAATTGTTGACGAGCCTAATTATACAGCTGCTTTAAACGCAATTTAATTTATGAAGAATCCTAATGATAGCTTTATAAGAGGAAGACTTCGTAGTTTTAAGTTTGCCTTAAGAGGCATGTGGCTTTTAATGACTACAGAAGACAGCATAAAAGCACAACTTTTTGTTGCTGTACTTGCTACTATTTTAGGTTTTTATTTTAACATTTCTAATATAGAATGGATGTTTCAGTTTATCGTTATCGGCCTCGTTTTAGTGGCAGAAGCTTTAAACACTGCTATAGAAAAAGTGGCAGATTTTGTACACCCAGATTATCACGAGAAAATAGGTTTTATTAAAGATATAGCTGCAGGCGCACCAAGCTTTGCAGCTTTTACTTCATTAATTATTGCAGGTTTTATATACATCCCTAAAATAACGTTGTTATTTTAGGTGATTTTTTTTATTTACTGCTAAAAACGACCAAAAATTATTAATGGCTAAGAGAAGAACAAGTTCAAAAAAACCCTTAAATTCTTCGGAACAAAAACCGAGTATTTTTGCATATTTTAAAACAAGACAAGCAAAGACAATTTTAGGATCTTTCTTAATTTTATTTTCATTTTTTCTTTGTATTGCTTTTATTTCTTTTTTCTTTAATTGGCAAGAAGATCAAAGCATACTTAAAGAATTTGCAGATAAAACAGTTAGAAGCAAAAATTTACTGGGAAAAATTGGTGCTAATTTAAGTAACTTTTTCATCTACTCTGGAGTTGGAATAGCAGCTTTTATAGTCGCGTTTCAAATACTTTTAACAGGTTGGTATATCCTTTTTAAAAAGAAATTCTCTTCACTAATAATTTCTTGGAACTGGTCTCTTTTGGTAATGATATGGATTTCTATAACGTTAGGTTTTGCATATGACAAGTACGCATTGTTATCTGGTGTTATTGGTTATGAAATTAATGAGTTTTTACAAGCCTTTATAGGTAAAACTGGTTTGGTCATTCTTTTAACCTTCTTTTTTATTGCTTATTTAGTTTTACGTTATAAAGTTACTTTTGACAAGCACATAGAAACCTTAAAATTAAAACGAGAAGAAAGAGAAGCTAGAAAAGCAGAAGAAGAGGTTTTTAATGGAACAACACAAGAAACCGTTACACCAGTAAAAACTGTAGAAAAAACAGAAACGGTACCTTTAAAAACTGATCAGAAAGAAAAATCTGTTGTAGAATTATCTTTAGAAAAAAAACAACCAACAATTTCTAAATATTCTGATGTAACTTCTAAAAAGGAAGAAATTTCTTTAAACACAGAAAAAAATACTGGCCCTGTATTAAAAACTGAAATAGCGAAAGAAGAAGAAAAAGAGGTAGAAATAGATGTAGAGATTGATGTTGCTATTGGAAGAGATGAAGAACACTCTACAGAAAATTTATCCAATCAATTGGTAAAAGATTTTGGTGAGTTTGACCCTACTCTAGAATTAGGAAATTTCAAATTCCCAACATTCAACCTTTTAAAACAATACAATGAATCTATTTCTATAGATCCAGAAGAATTAGAAGCTAATAAAGATAGAATTGTAGACACTTTAAAGAACTACAAAATTGGGATTGCAGAAATAAAAGCAACTGTAGGGCCAACCATTACACTGTATGAAATTGTACCTGAAGCAGGAATTAGAATTTCTAAAATTAAAAATTTAGAAGATGATATTGCACTTTCTTTATCTGCCTTAGGAATTAGAATTATTGCTCCTATCCCTGGTAAAGGAACTATTGGTATAGAAGTACCTAATAAAAAATCGACCATCGTTTCTATGCATTCTGTAATTTCATCAAAGAAATTTCAAGAATCTACTATGGAATTACCTATTGCTTTAGGGAAAACCATTTCTAACGAAACTTTTGTGGTAGATTTAGCTAAAATGCCTCACTTATTAATGGCGGGTGCAACCGGTCAAGGTAAATCTGTTGGATTGAATGCAGTGTTAACATCACTGTTGTATAAAAAACATCCTGCAGAAGTAAAATTTATTTTAGTAGACCCAAAGAAAGTAGAACTTACTTTATTCAATAAAATAGAACGTCATTATTTAGCCAAATTACCAGACGTAGAAGAAGCTATTATTACAGACACGACTAAAGTTGTACATACCTTAAATTCTCTTTGTATAGAGATGGATAATCGTTACGATTTGTTAAAAGCAGCAATGGTTCGTAATATTAAAGAATACAACGCCAAGTTTAAACAACGTAAGTTAAATCCTAATGACGGACATCAATTTTTACCATACATTGTTTTGGTTATTGATGAGTTTGCAGATTTAATTATGACGGCTGGTAAGGAAGTAGAAACTCCTATTGCACGTTTAGCACAGCTTGCTAGAGCAATTGGTATTCATTTAATTGTAGCAACACAAAGACCTTCTGTAAACGTAATTACAGGTATTATTAAGGCAAATTTCCCTGCAAGAATTGCATTTAGAGTAACTTCTAAAATAGATTCTAGAACAATTTTAGATGCCGGTGGAGCAGATCAATTAATTGGTCGTGGAGATTTACTATATACAGCAGGAAACAATCTTAGTAGAATACAATGTGCCTTTGTAGACACGCCAGAAGTAGAAAAAATTACAGATTTTATTGGTTCTCAAAAAGCCTATGCAGAAGCGTATCAATTACCAGAATACGTAGATGATGAAAGTGGCACGAGTCTTGATATAGATATTTCCGATAGAGACAAACTCTTTAAAGATGCCGCAGAAATTATTGTTACGGCGCAACAAGGATCTGCCTCTCTATTGCAAAGGAAATTAAAATTAGGGTATAATAGAGCTGGTAGATTAATAGATCAGTTAGAAGCTGCCGGTATTGTAGGTGGTTTTGAAGGAAGTAAAGCAAGACAAGTGTTAGTTCCAGATTTTATAGCCTTAGAGCAATTATTAGAAAACGAAAAGAACCAATAGTCTCTCGATTACAATCGAGATGATAAGATTTATAATTATGAAAAAAGTAACTATTTTATTTTTAAGTTTATTTTTAACAACGATCACTTTTTCTCAAAATGCAGAAAAAGCAAAATCTCTTTTAGATGAAGTTTCTACTACCATGGGAGCTTATAAAAACATGTCTATTAGCTTTAGTCAAACCTTAAGCAACGAAGACGCAGGTATCATGGAAGGTGATGAACCACCAATTAGAGGAAAAATTGCACTATCCGGAGAAAAATATAGCCTTAATTACTTAGGAAATCAATTTATTTTTGACGGAAAAAAACTGTATGTAATTAATAATGACGAAAAAGAAATTACTGTTACAGATGGTGATATGAGTGGTGATGATGGTTTTATTTACCCTTCTAAATTATTAACTTTTTACAAAGAAGGTTATAATTTTGAAATGGGAAATTTAAAAAACTTAAACGGTAGAAAAATTCAACTAGTTACCTTAAGCCCAATAGATAGCACTTCTGATATTGTAAAAGTAGAATTGGCAATCGATGCAAAAACAAAGCACATTTATAAGTTGATTCAGACAGGTTCTAACGGTTCTAAAACAACCTTTACTATTAATGAATTTAAAAGCAACCAAAACCTGCCGAGTTCGCATTTTTCTTTTGATGAGGCAAAATACAAAAAGCTAAAGTTCTCAATAGATTAATAATTTTCCAATTAACAGAAATTTAGTAGCTTATTTCATCATAAGAAACTACTTTTGCCGAGATGAAAATTTTAGATAGATACATCCTAAAAACCTTTTTAGTTCCTTTTATAGCTACGTTTCTAATCGTGCTTTTTGTTTTGGTGATGCAAGTTTTATGGCAAACCTTCGAAAACATTGCTGGTAAAGGAATTAGCTTGCCTTTTATCTTAAAGTTCTTATACTACTCTACCTTAATTATTACACCACAAGCATTGCCTATTGGAGTCCTTTTGTCTTCCATTATGGCATTGGGTACTTTAGGTGAAAATTACGAGTTTGCAGCAGCAAAATCTGCAGGTATTTCGCTACAGCGTTTGGTAAGACCTTTAGTATTTTTAACACTAATTCTTAGTGGAGTTAACTTCTTGTTTTTAAACAACATTTATCCTTATGCCGTTTTAAAGCAGAAGAATTTATACTTAAATATAAAAAAGAAACAACCAGCACTAGCATTAGTACCTGGAAGTTTTAACAGTGATCTTCCTGGTTTTCAAATTAAATTTGATGAAAAATTTGATGAAGAAGGTAAAGACGGAAAAGAAGTAAGTTTATTAAAAAAAGTATTAATTTACGATTTAACTGCCGGAAAAGGGAACCAAAAAGTAATTACAGCAGAAAGTGGTAAGATTATCTCGGAAGAAGGAAGTAGATATATGACTTTTATTCTCTACGATGGTTACTACTATCAAGAACACGTAAAAACGGCTAAAACAAATTTACAAAGGAAAAAGATGGCAGCTTCTAATGCCACCTTTAAAGAGTACGAGTTTAACATAGATATTTCTTCCGTTACCGGAGACGATGATCTAAGTAAAACAGACCATACCAAAAACTTTATGATGCTTAGTTTAAATCAATTAAGCGACACCATACCAGATTTAAAAGCAAGCTATGATGAAGCTTTATTGCTAAAATCTAAGAACTTATATTCCACTGTAGTTGCAAGAGACTTATACCAGTACCCAGATTCATTAAAAACAGAAAACATAGATATTGACGTCCTAGAAAACTTTGACTTACAATCTAAAATTAATATTCTAAACTCTGCCACTACAAAAACAGAACGTACGTTAAGCTCTATAAAAAATGGTCAAACTTCCATTAAATACAAAAGAAAAAATCTAAATTTTTTCGACACAGAGTATTATAACAGAATTTCATTTTCGTTATCTTGTTTAATTCTCTTTTTTATAGGTGCACCATTAGGCTCAATTATTAGAAAAGGTGGTTTTGGTTTGCCTATGATATTAGCTATTGCCATTTACGTAACCTACTTCTTTAGCAATACGTTTGGTAAAAATTTAGCAGAAGAAAGTAAGGTCACCTCCTTTTTAGGTTCTTGGTCATCTGCTTTTATTATGGTTCCAATTGGTATTATTTTAACAAGAAGAGCTACACGAGACAAAGGGATTTTTAATATGGATGCTATTACGCAACCTATTATCAATTTTTTTAAAAAAATATTTACAAAAAAAGAAGCATAAGATATTATGACTGTTCAAAACACTAAAAAAAGTACAGAGTTAAATTCAATTTCAGCAGCAATTGAAGACATAAGAAACGGTAAAATTATTATTGTTGTAGATGATGAAAATAGAGAAAATGAAGGAGATTTTTTAGCTGCAGCAGAGAAAGTGACGCCAGAAATGATTAATTTCATGGCAACACATGGTAGAGGATTAATATGTGCTCCTTTAACAGAAAAACGTTGTAAAGAACTAGACTTACACGTTATGGTGAATAACAACACAGACCCAATGGAAACGGCTTTTACGGTTTCTGTAGACTTACGTGGTAAAGGAGTTACAACTGGTATTTCTGCCGGAGATAGAGCTTTAACTATAAAAGCATTGGTAGATAAAGACACCAAGTCTTTTGATTTAGCAAGACCTGGTCATATTTTTCCATTAATTGCTAAAGAAGGTGGTGTTTTAAGAAGAACAGGCCATACAGAAGCGGCTATAGATTTTGCTCGTTTGGCAGGTTTACAGCCAGCTGGTGTTATTGTAGAAATCATGAACGAGGATGGTACCATGGCACGTTTACCTCAATTGTTAGAAGTTGCTAAAAAGTTTGATATTAAAATTGTTTCTATAGAAGATTTAGTAGCTTACAGAATGGAGCACGATTCTTTAATTGAAATAAAAGAAGATTTTAATTTACAAACTAGATTTGGCGATTTTAGATTAAGAGCATATCAACAAACTACCAATAACCAAGTTCATATTGCATTAACAAAAGGTTCTTGGTCTAAAGACGAAGCAATCTTAACGAGAGTAAATTCTACTTTAGTAAATAATGATATTTTAGGAACCTTAACCAATAATGCCGACAAGAAACTAGACCAAATGTTTCAGGTGATTAATGATGAAGGAAAAGGAGCTATTATATTTGTAAATCAACAAAATCAATCTCAAAACTTATTGAGTAGATTGGCTACTCTAAAAGAGAATCAAAAAAACGGAAATATTAAAGCTCCAGAAATTAAAATGGACAATAAAGATTTCGGAATTGGTGCTCAAATTTTACACGATTTAAACATCCGTCAATTAAAACTAATTACAAATACACAACAAACAAAACGTGTTGGTATGATTGGTTATGGTTTAGAAATTGTAGATTATGTAGGGTACTAATCCTTTACCCCTATTTTATAAATCAACATTTTTTAATATTTTTTTTTTGAAATCAAATATCCTCTAGGCGCAACCTAGAGGATATTTGATTTCCATTAGAATAAGTTAAGTGTTAATTAAAGTTAATAAAACATACTACTTAGTATTTTTTATTAACTTTGATTTATGTTACAGAAACAAAAGTCGGAATTTACAAAACAATTAATTCTCGATGAATCCTTTAAATTATTTTATAAAGACGGTTTTAAAACAACTAGTGTCGATAAAATAATGGTAAAAACTCAACTTACCAAAGGTGCTTTCTATCATCATTACAAAAATAAAAAAGAATTAGGTCTTGCTGTTATCAAACTTAAAATTCAAAAAAGAGTTTATGAAGGAATGATCTCTCCACTCTACAACCCTGGCAATGCCATAGATATTTTAAAACAGACTTTTTTAGACAGAATTAAATCTTTCCCTTTAGATGAAAAGCAATCTGGCTGTCCAATGAATAACTTTATAAATGAAGTTGGAGACTCTGAAAAAATCTATCAAATTGCTTTAAAGAATATTGTTGAAGAATGGAAATCTGCATTGATACATTTAATTGAAAGAGGAAAAAAAGAAAATAGTATTCTACAATCCATTTCTAGTGAGGCTACAGCTATATATTTAATTAGTGCTTTTGAAGGCATTAGAGGAATACGAAAGCTATATGACAACGATGATATTCTTGACCAATATACGTTTGGTTTATCAGCTTATATCAATCAAATTAAAGTCTGATTTATTTTCATAAAAAAACACCACATAGTATCTTTTAATTAATAATTAATAAAAAATTAAAAAAATGAAACTAAAAAATAAAGTAGCTATTATAACAGGTTCCTCTAAAGGAATCGGGAAAGAGATGGCAATATTATTCGCAGAAAATAAGGCTAAAGTAATTGTAAATTACTCCAGCAGTGAAACTGAAGCGAATGAGACCGTAAAAACGATCATCGCCAACGGCGGAGAAGCAATAGCAATAAAAGCAGATGTTAGTATCAGAAAAGAAGTAACACATCTATTTGATAAAACCATTGAGGTCTACGGCAAAATAGATGTGTTAGTTAACAATGCAGGTGTTATGAAATCTAAGAAATTAAAAGACATTACCGAACAAGATTTCGATACCCATTTTAACATAAATGTAAAAGGCTTGTATAATACTTTACAAGAAGCAGAAAGTAAACTTGCTGATAATGGTAATATCATTAACATCTCTTCTAGCACCGTAAAATTAATGTTACCAACCTACGCTATTTACTCTGCTACAAAAGCTGCGGTAGAACAAATATCACGTGTTTTTTCTAAAGAAATCGGTAGAGGAATTTCTGTAAACGCATTAGCTCCTGGCCCAACTGAAACAGAATTATTTTTAGAAGGAAAATCAACAGAATTTATAGAACAATTAAGTTCTATGAATGCTTTTAACAGATTAGCAAAACCTATAGATATTGCTAGAGTCGCATTATTTTTAGCAAGCGAAGATTCTAAATGGGTTTCTGGTCAAGTTATTGGTGCAAACGGCGCTATGGTATAAACAATTAAAAATTAATTAATCCCCCGCTTTTTAATTCAATTGGCTGCTTATTTTGTTCAAACAAACGAGCAGTCAATTTACCTCTTAAAAAAACAGATTCATCTACCACTTCTAACCAACTTCCTTCACGTAATCCCAAAACAGCAGCTTCGTTAAAAACATGAAATTCTTTGATACGCGTTTCTCTCGTTTCTCCCATGTGAGTAGAACCTTCTATAGGATCTAAATAATGTGCATTTATATTAAAAGGGATACAACCTAAAGTTGTAAAACTTGGTGGATACACAATTGGCATATCATTGGTGTTCTTCATATTTAGACCACAAATATTACTTCCGGCACTTGTGCCTAAATAAGGTGTACCATTATCTAACACTTGCTTTAACGTTGATAATACATCATTTTTGTACAATTGATTCACCAACTCAAAGGTGTTTCCTCCTCCTGTAAAAATACCTTCAGAATCCTGAATTGCTTCCTTAGCATTTTCAAATTCGTGAATACCTTTTACATCAATATTAATAATAGAAAAAGCATTTTTTGCTATTGTAGTATAATCGTCATAACTAATTCCGCTTGGTCTTGCATACGGAATAAATAGTAATTGTTTTACTCCGTTAAAATGTGTTTTTAGAGTAGGTAATAAATATTCTAAATAGCTACTTCCGTGTACTGTTGATGTACTTGCAATAATCATTTTTTTCATAGTCCAAAAATAAGAATTTAACTATTCATTTTAACACAAGTTTACAATTCTCTTAATAGAGTTTTAAGACACGTATTTCTTTACTTTGTATTAATGTCAAAAGCAATTACTTTTCTTGCCTTTTTTATAAGTTTTCTATCCTTAGAAGCTCAAGAAAAAAGAACGAACCTAACTGGTAAAACTGTCTTAGATAGTTTGACTATTCCAGATGTTCATATCATTAACCAGAATACAAGTAGTGGTACGATTACCAATACCAATGGTTTTTTTGAAATACCAGTTAAAGTAGGTGATACTTTATATTACTCTCATTTAAAATATATAGACAAGCATATTGTTATTACAGACAAAATGCTTTCAACTAAAAAAATAAGCATTCCATTAGAAGAAGAAACGGTTGTTTTAAAAGAAATGGTACTAGAGAAACAACGTAGTATTTTTTACCAAGATCCAGAAATACTTCCTAATAATGGTATCGTCGTAGACGCAAAAGCCTTAAATTTACCTTATGCTAATGTAAAAGCAAAGGAAGATAAATCTATCGTAAAATTTCAATCTGGAGCTTCTGTTAATTTAGACAATTTAATAAATATATTAAACGGAAATGCAAAAAGGGAAAAACAACTAAAGGAGATGGCTTTAGAAGATACTGAACTTAAAAAGGTAAGAGACTATTTTACGGATGACTTTTTTATTACAGACTTAAAAATTGAAAAAATCTATATCAATCAGTTTTTAAATGACTGTATTGATAAAAATATAATTCGCGTATTTAAGAGAGAAAACAAATTAGATGTGCTAAACTTATTAATGAGGGAAAGCAAACTATTTCCTAAACGAGTAGTTGAGGAAGAACTATATTTAACAAACCAATAATAACCCTATTGAATGGAAAAAAAACTACTTACTATTTTTTTATTTGTTATAACACTCCCCTCTTTGTCTCAAAATAATGGGACGTTAATTTCTAGTAGAATTTTAGATTCTCTTGGCATTGTAAAAAACGCCAATATTATCAATCTAAATACCAATCAAGGTACATTTTCTTCGGATGCTGGGCGTTTTCAAATCTATGCTAAAAAAGGAGATACTTTAAGAATTTCATCCATCCAACACATCACCCAAAGGATAAAGATTACTCAGCAAATTATAGAAAATAAAGCGCTTATTGTTATACTAAAACCAAATACCTATGTTTTGGATGCATTCGAATTAAAAAGACATGACTTAATCGGTAGATTGGCGGTAGATGTTAAGAGTATACCTACTGAAGAAAAATACGCTTTATTAAAAAGTAATATGGATTTTTCTAATGTAGACTTCTCGTTGAAAGACCATAGAATTGATGCAAATGACAGAGCAAAATCTAAAGTAGTAAATACGGTTGCTAATTCTTATTCAGGAATTGATGCAGCAGGACTGATAGGTGGACTTTTTTCTTCTAAAAAATTCGAAAAATCAAGATTACTTGATGAAAAGTTAGATCGTAAGAGAGCATTGGGAAACAAAATATTACTAGAACTTGGTGAAGATTTCTTCTTTGAAAAATTAAAAATCCCTAAGGAGAAGTATCATCATTTTTTAGATTATTGTGATTATTTAGATCTCGATAAAATATATAACGAAAATAAAGTTTTAAAACTTATAGAAATATTTCAGAAAGAAAGTATCCCGTATTTAGAAATCATAAAAGAAGAATAAAACAGGCGTGCATGGAAAAAAAACTACTTCAATTTTTATTGTTTTTTGTAACATGCACCTCTTTATCCCAAGAAAGGCAAACCTTAATTTCCGGTAAAGTTGTAGACTCTTTAGGTACTGTCAAGAATGTAAACATCATTAACCTAAAGACTAATAAAGGTACTTTTTCTTCGGATGATGGCGTGTTTAGAATCTATGCTAAAGAAGGAGATTCTTTACAAATTTCGTCTGTGCAGCACATTACCAGAAAACTTAGAATAAGCAAAGAGATTATCAACAATAAATTTATGACCACTAGATTGGGAACAAATACGTTTGTTTTAGATGAATTTGAATTAAAAAAACATCATTTAATAGGAAGATTAGGTGTCGATATAAAAGACGTACCAACAGATAGAAAAGATTCTTTGTTACAAAAAACCTTAGATTTTTCTAAAGTAGATTTTAAACTCGTAGACACAAGAATTGATGCTAACATAAGAATGAAACCTCCAATTGTTAACACAGTTGCAAATTCATTTGGCGGTGCCGGCGGCAGCGCTTCAATTCCTTTTAAATTTAAAGATTTACTATTACGTAAAGAGTTGAATCGTAAAAAAGCTGTTCCAGATAAAATACTCATAGAACTTGGTGAACCATTTTTCTTTGAAGAATTAAAAATCCCGAAAGACAATTACTTTCATTTTCTGGAATACTGCAATCCTTTAGGTATAGAAGGTCTTCACAAAGAAGGTAATGTTTTAGAACTTATTAAAATATTTCAGAAAGAAAGTGTGCCTTATTTACAAATCATAAATAAGGAGTAATTTTTTTCTATGCTTGTAAAACTACTTCAACTTTATGTATTCATTTTAGCTTCTAATTCTTTAGCGCAACAAATACTGATTAATGGAAAAGTAGTAGATTCTTTAGGCATCATTAAAAATGCAAATATTATAAACCTAAAAACAAACCAAGGTACTTTTTCTTCGGATGACGGTACTTTTAGAATTTATGTTTCGCAAGGAGACTCTTTACGTATTTCATCGATACAGTACGTTACAGAAACCTTTTATGCAACGAAACAAAATATCAACAATAAGAAAATCATTATAAAACTAAAACCCACTACTTATGTTTTAGATGAATTTGAACTAAAAAAACACAATTTAACAGGACGATTAGGAATTGATTTAAAGGAAGTGCCCACAAATAAAAGAGACTCTTTATTAAGAAATGTTATGGATTTTTCTAACGTAAATTTAAAACGAGCTGAAGAAGATGATTATATAGACAAAAGAGTAAGACCACAAAAAGTAGAAACAGACCCTACACAAAGGTTTGGAGGTGTTGGTACTAAAATAACAATACCTTTTAAGAACAAAGAAAGCATATTACGTAAAGAATTGAATCGTAAAAAAGCAGTTCCCGATAAAATATTATCAGAACTTGGTGAACAATTTTTCTTCCAAGAATTAAAGATACCCAAAGACAATTATTTTCATTTTCTAGATTACTGTAACTCAATGGGCATCGAAAAACTTTATAATGAAGGTGAAATTTTAGAACTCATCAAAATATTTCAGAAAGAAAGTGTTCCCTATTTACAAATCATAAAAAAAGAGTAATTTGCCAAAATAATTGATTTTAAAATCACCATGACAACAAAAAAAACTATTTTACTTTTATTTATAATTCCGCTTCTCTCCTTCTCTACTCACAAATATTATCTGAGCCTTACTCAAATTGAATATAGAAGTGAATTGCAAGCTGTTCAGATAACAATTAATGTTTTTATGGACGATATTGAACTCGCCCTAAACAAAGACTATAATATTGACTTACAACTAACCACAAAGAAAGAATTAAAAGACAACGATGTTTATTTTATAAAATATTTAAACAAAAAATTACACTTAAAGGTTGATGGTGTATCTAGAGACTTTAATTACATCGGTAAAGAATATGATGGTGATTTAGTTTACTTTTATCTAGAAATAGAAGATGTTAAGGAACTCAAAAACATAGAAGTCACCAATAAAATATTGACAAATCACTTTCCAAAACAAGAAAATTTAATCAAATCTAAAGTTGGCAAAAAGCACAAAAGTCTTCTGCTAAATGCTAAAAATGATAAAGGTTTGTTAAAATTTTAACTCTTTTTAACTTTTTCTCCTACTTATCCTTAATTTGTAGGCAAATTAAACTCAGGCATACATGAAAAAAATTACACTACTCTTATTGAGCGTTTTTTTTGTTGGGACCGCTACATTCTCCCAAGAAAAAATAACAAAACAAGGTCATACCAACCAGAACAAGTTTAAACAACTTAAAGATGAATTAGCAACTCCAAATAGTCAAAGAACTGCTTCTGGTGCTCCAGGTGTAAATTACACGCAGCAAAAGGTAGATTATGTAATGGACATTGTTTTAGATGATGAAAATGAAAAAATAATAGGTAACGAGACCATTACATATCATAATAACTCTAAAGATGAATTGGAGTATTTATGGGTACAACTAGATCAAAATGTAAGAGCTAAGGATTCTAAGTCACCAGATATTCAGCCTAATAAAATCTCAAAAAGTATTACTAAAAGTACATTTGAAAGTACTTATAATTCAGAACCTTTTGATGGTGGATTTAAAGTTACGAGTGTTACCAATACAGATGGCAGCAATTTATCGCACACCATTAACCAAACGATGATGCGCATTAACTTAGTAAAACCTTTGGCTTCTGGAGAAACTTTTTCTTTTAAAATTGATTGGTGGTACAACATCAATAATCACAGAACTCAAGGTGGTAGATCTGGTTTTGAGCATTTTACAGAAAATGACAATAACAATTATGTAATTGCGCAGTTTTACCCAAGATTGTGCGTGTATGATAATGTAGAAGGTTGGCAAAATGGTCAATTTTGGGGAAGAAGTGAATTTGCTTTAGAATTTGGAGATTTTACAGTAAATATTACCACTCCTAAAGATCACATGTTAGGAGCAACTGGAGTTTTACAGAATGAAAGTGATGTTTTTACAAAAACAGAATTAAAAAGATTTGCTAAGGCTAAACAAACATTTGACAAGCCTATTGTAATTCGTACTCAGAAGGAAGCTACTAAAATAGAAAAGAGTAAATCTAAAGAAACAAAAACTTGGAAATTTGTTGCCAAAAACGTTCGTGATTATGCTTTTGCTAGTTCAAGGAAATTTATTTGGGACGCAATGGCAGTAGATATTAACGGTAAAACGGTAATGGCACATTCTTTATATTCTAAAGAAGCAAATCCTTTATACGGAGACCATTCTACGAAAGCAGTTGCACAAACATTAAAAACATATTCTAACTATACATTCGATTATCCGTATCACAAAGCAATTTCTGTAGACGGACAAATGGGAATGGAGTATCCACAAATTTGTTTCAATCCGGGGAGACCAGATTTAGCAGACGGTGGTTATTCTGACAGAGTAAAATACAGAATGATAAAAGTAACCATACATGAAGTTGGACATAACTTTTTTCCTATGATTGTAAATTCTGATGAAAGACAATGGACTTGGATGGATGAAGGTTTAAACTCTTACATGGAAATGTTAGCGGAATTAGCATACGATAAAGATTTTCCGATTGTTAGAGGATATCCGAAAAATATTGTAAAATATATGGCTGGAGATCAATCTAAAATTGCACCAATTATGTCTAAAGGAGACCATGTGTATGAATTTG
Organism: Polaribacter sp. 20A6; assembly: GCF_011378915.1. Lineage (NCBI taxonomy): Bacteria > Pseudomonadati > Bacteroidota > Flavobacteriia > Flavobacteriales > Flavobacteriaceae > Polaribacter > Polaribacter sp. 20A6. The sequence goes on along the minus strand of NZ_WTPZ01000001.1, from coordinate 141,129 downwards.
GAAACAATGCATACGGTAAACCTGCAACTGCTTTATGGATTTTAAGAGAAACTATAATGGGACATGAATTATTTGATCATGCTTTTAAAACCTATTCTAAAAGATGGATGTTTAAACACCCAACACCTGCAGATTTCTTTAGAACAATGAAAGATGCTTCTGGTGTAGATTTAGACTGGTTTTGGAGAGGTTGGTTTTACACAACAGATGTTACAGACATTGGTATTAAAGGTGTAAAGAAATTTCATACAAAAGAAAATGAAGATAATGTAGATTTTATTGAAGACACAACTACAGGATTAGCTTTTGGAAATGCTAAAAGTAAAGACTCTAAATTTCATTATGAAATTACTTACAATAAACCAGGCGGATTGGTAATGCCAATTATTGTAGAATTCACCTATAAAGATAGTACTACAGAAAGAAAAGTATATCCTGCACAAATTTGGAGACTTAATGACAAAGAAATAACGAAAGTATTTTCTACGACAAAAGAGGTAACTAAAATTACCATAGATCCAGATTTAGAAACTGCAGATGTAGACACTTCTAACAATAGCTGGCCAAAAGAAACAAACAATAAGTTTGATAAATTTAAAAGCAACATAAAAGGATAACAAAAAGCACTTTAATTAAAGCGATATGGCAGCATATCGCTTTTTTTTATAAAAATTTGTTAAAGTTTTAACTTTTTTTAACAGATATGCTACTATATTATTAGCTTAGCTCACTATTTAATTCAAATAACTCAAATGAAAAAAATTTCTTTATTAGTTTTCTCTTTATTCTTTTTAGTTGCTACAAACTTTGGTCAAGAAAGAAGAAGAAGAGCAGAAACTCAAAAAACAGAGACACAACAAGGGCACACAGACCAAAACAAATTTAGACAACTAAAAGACGTTTTGGCAACTCCTAATGATCAACATGCTGCTTCTGGTGCACCAGGAAGTCAATACACGCAACAAAAAGTTGATTATGTAATGGACATTCGTTTAGAAGAAAGCACTAACAAAATTTATGGAGATGAAACAATTACGTATCACAATAACTCTAAAGATCAATTAGAGTATTTATGGGTACAATTAGATCAAAACATGAGAGCAGATGATTCTAAAACACCTTTGGCTAAATCTACAGGTGCAACTCCTTTTATAACTCCAGAGAATTTCCAAAAAGACTTTATGAATGAAGGGAAAGGTTTTGGATTTAATATTGAAGAAGTAGAAAGTAATGGTAAACCTTTATCACACTTTATCAACAGAACCATGATGCGTATTAATTTACCAAAACCATTGGCTTCTGGAGATACTTTTAAATTTAGTATTAAATGGAATTATAAAATAAACGATATTAATAAAGATGGTGGACGTTCTGGTTTAGAAACTTTCCCTGACGGAAACAACAACTATACTATTGCACAATTCTTTCCAAGATTAGCGGTATATAACAATGTAGAAGGATGGCAAAATATGCAATTCTGGGGTCGTAGTGAATTTGCGTTAGAGTTTGGAGACTATGAAGTAAATATAACAGTACCTGCAGATCATATTGTAGATGCAACTGGTGATTTACAAAATGAAAAAAATGTGTTAACGAAGACACAACGTAATCGTTGGGAAAAAGCAAGAAAAACTTTTGATACCCCAGTAATGATTGTTACACAGGCCGAAGCTGAAGAAGCAGAAAAAGGACGTGCTACCAAAACAAAAACTTGGACATTTAAAGCTGAAAAAGTTAGAGATTTTGCTTTCGCATCTTCTAGAAAATATATTTGGGATGCTATGGCTACCAACATAAATGGGAAAACAGTAATGGCCGTTTCTTTATATCCTAAAGAAGGAAATCCTTTATGGGAAGAGCACTCTACAAGAGCAGTTGCACATACATTAATTGAATATTCTAAATTAACGTTTGACTATCCATATTCTAAAGCAATTTCTGTACACTCAGAAAGACAAGGAATGGAATACCCAATGATTTGTTTCAACTTTGGTCGTCCTAATCCTGATGGAACTTATTCTGATAGAACGAAAAAAGGAATGATTGGAGTAATTGTTCACGAAGTAGGACATAATTTTTTCCCAATGATTGTAAATTCTGATGAAAGACAATGGACTTGGATGGATGAAGGTTTAAACTCTTTTGTAGAAATATTAGCAGAGTTTTCTTATGATTATGAGTTATTTTCAAAAAATCCGGCTAAAGAAATAACAAGATATATGGGCGGAGACCAAAGTAACATCTCTCCTATTATGTCTCAAGGAGATTACGTAAAGCAATTTGGACCAAACGCATATACAAAACCTGCAGCGGCTTTATACATCTTACGTACTACTATTATGGGACCAGAATTATTTGACCACGCATTTAGAACCTATTCGCAAAGATGGATGTTTAAACATCCAACACCTTCTGACTTCTTTAGAACAATGGAAGATGCTTCTGCAATGGATTTAGATTGGTTTTGGAGAGGTTGGTTCTATACTACAGATGTAACTGACATCGGTATTAAAGAAGTAAAACCTTTATACTTAACAGACAAACCTAATGAAAGAGTTGCCAAATTAAAAGAACAATACAAGCAATATTTTGATGGTTTAGGAGAATTAGTTTACATCACAGATAAGAAAGAAGATGCCAATGCAAAAGCAATGGATGCTCACGCAAATGGTAAAGAAGTTCCTTCATATTTATATGCAGTAGAATTTGAAAAACCAGGAGGTTTAGTAATGCCAATTATTGTAGGATTAACCTATGCAGATGGTACTACTGATAAACAAACATTTCCTGCACAGATTTGGATGAAAAATGACACTAGTGCTAAAAGAGTTTTTTCTTCTACTAAAGAAATTACAAATATAACAGTAGATCCAGATTTTGAAACAGCAGATGTAGATACATCTAACAACAGCTGGCCTAAAAAAGAATCTAATGAATTTGATAAATTTAAAAGTAAAGTAAATCAATAAGTAACTTATTACTTATCCTTATATAAAAAGCCTCACATTTGTGGAGCTTTTTTTTTATGATATAACTTTACAAGCAACTTGTTATAGTCAATTTAAAGAATTCTAAAAAATACGATTCTTTTTAATAAATGTTAAAACTCCTATTTCTAATTTAGGATTAAATTAGGATTTATACTAAGGCTATTTTAACTGAATTTTCTAACTTAGCTACTCTAAGAAATAACAATACAAACTAAATATAAAATTTTCATGAAAATCAATAATATATTAGAAGGTATCGGTAACACACCTGTTGTACGATTGGCAAAATTATTCCCAAATGCAAATGTTTGGATGAAACTAGAAAAAGCAAACCCAGGTGGAAGTATTAAGGATAGAATTGCATTGGCAATGATTGAAGATGCTGAAAGCAAGAACCTAATTAATAAAGATACAGAAATTATAGAACCAACCTCTGGTAACACCGGTGTTGGTTTAGCAATGGTAGCTGCTGTAAAGAACTTAAACCTTACTTTAGTGATGCCGGAATCTATGTCTGTTGAAAGACGTGCATTAATGAAAGCTTACGGAGCTAACTTAGTACTTACCCCTAAAGAACTTGGTTTAGGTGGTACTATTGCAAAGGCGCACGAAATGGTTGCAGAAAATAAAAATGCGTGGATGCCATCGCAATTTACAAATCCTGCAAATCCAGAAATACATCATAAAACAACTGCTCAAGAAGTAGTAAACGACTTTCCTGATGGTTTAGATTATTTAATTACTGGTGTTGGAACTGGTGGACATATTACAGGTATGGCAGAAGTTTTAAAAGAAAAATTTCCGAGTATAAAAGTATTGGCAGTAGAACCTACAGGATCTTCTATTATTTCTGGCGGAGAACCAGGACCTCATAAATTACAAGGGATTGGACCAGGATTCTTTCCTGAAACTTTCAATAAAGACATAATTGATGGCGCTGTTAAAATAACCAATGAAGAAGCTTTTGAAGAAGTTAGAAACATTGCAAAAACAGAAGGAATTTTAGTAGGTATTTCTACAGGAGCCTCGTTAGCTGCCGTTAGAAAACAGTTAGCAACCTTAAAAGGTGAAGAAGTTATATTAACCATGAATTATGATACAGGAGAACGTTATCTTTCTGTTGAAGGACTTCTAACGGAATAATAATTTACAAAAAGTATAATCATAGAAAAAGCCTCACAATTTGTGAGGCTTCTTTTTTGTCAATCTGAATTTATTTTAAATTCTTAGACCAATTTTATTATATAGCTAAAACAATTGAAAATCTAAGTGTCTTCCTGAGCTTGTCGAAGGACATTCAGTAACTAAAATAAGTTCAGTATGAAAAGACGAAATACTTTTTAATTAATAAGATTTATTTGAAAAATGAATCTACAAATTCGTGTTTATTAAACACTTGTAAATCATCGATTCCTTCTCCTACTCCAATATATTTTACAGGAATTTTAAATTGATCTGAAATACCAATAACAACTCCACCTTTTGCTGTACCATCTAATTTAGTAACCGCTAAAGAAGTAACTTCTGTAGCCAAAGTAAATTGTTTTGCTTGCTCAAAAGCATTCTGACCAGTAGAACCATCTAAAACTAATAATACATCATGTGGAGAATCTGCCACCACCTTTTGCATTACACGTTTTATCTTGGTCAACTCATTCATTAAGTTTATCTTATTATGTAAACGACCAGCGGTATCTATAATTACAACATCTGCATCTTGATTTACTGCAGATTTTAAAGTATCAAAAGCTACAGAAGCAGGATCAGACCCCATTTCTTGACGTACAATTGGCACATCTGTTCTGTCTGCCCAAACCTGTAATTGATCTATTGCTGCTGCTCTAAAAGTATCTGCGGCACCTAACACAACTTTTAATCCTTGTTTTTTAAATTGTGCTGCTAACTTACCAATAGTAGTTGTTTTACCAACTCCGTTTACACCAACAACCATTAAAACATATGGCATTTTGTTACCATCTTTATCTTTAGGAATTTCTGGAATTACAAATTCAGTTTCATTACCAACATGGGTTTCAGAAAGTAAACCTGCAATTTCTTCGCGCAGGATTCTATTTAATTCATCTGTACCAACATATTTATCTTTGGCAACTCTTTCTTCTATTCTTTCAATAACCTTAAGCGTTGTACCTACACCAACATCAGAAGCAACTAAAATTTCTTCTAAATTATCTAAAACTGCATCATCTACCTTAGATTTACCAGCTACCGCTTTTGTTAGTTTACCAAAGAAACTTTCTTTAGACTTTTCTAATCCCTTGTCTAAGGTTTCTTTTTTTTCTTTTGAAAATATTTTTTTAAAAAAACTCATCTTTATCTAATTATACTATAATAGCAATACGTTAAAAAACGTGCCATTTGTTGGGTTTGGTCAAATTGTCACTAAAAAAGCCTGCGTTAGCGATTGAAATGGCATCCTTTTCTTACAAAAAAGCAAATAATTTACTTTTTAAATAAAATACAATTATTAATAGCACAAAATTTTCTTAACTATAACAGTATAAGAAAAGATATAATGTAAAGCGCGACCTTTAGGTAACGCCCAAAAATACATAATTATAAGACGCAAAAAAAACTACTTTCTAAATTAGAAAGTAGTTTTATATATTTTATGTAGTAAATATTACTTTTTTGCTAAAAAAGCATCTACTTTAGAAGGATCCATAATTGATTCTACGAAAGTATAAGCTCCAGATTTTGGAGATTTTACCATTTTGATAGCTTTACTTAATCTTTTTGAAGATGTTTGTAACGATGCTACTGTTTTCTTTGCCATTGTCTAAGTTTTTTAATCTATGTGCTCTGTTCTGAGTTCTAGATAGTTTAATTATTTAATTTCTTTGTGAACAGTCATTTTCTTTAAGATAGGATTGAATTTTTTAATTTCCATTCTATCAGGAGTGTTCTTTTTGTTCTTTGTTGTAATGTATCTAGAAGTACCTGCTTTACCAGAAGCTTTATGCTCTGTGCATTCTAAAATTACCTGAACTCTGTTACCTTTTTTTGCCATTTGTATAAAATTTTAAATCGCTTGAGCGCTTATTTAGTTAAAAATCCGTTAGCTCTCGCGTCTTTTATAACTGAAGAAATTCCTTTCTTGTTAATATTTTTTAATGCAGAAGCAGAAACTTTTAATGTTATCCATTTATCTTCTTCTGGGATATAAAAACGCTTGGTCATTAGATTAGCGTCAAACTTTCTCTTAGTTCTATTTAAAGCATGAGATACATTGTTCCCAACCATTGCTTTTTTACCTGTTAATTCACAAACTCTAGACATCTTTTCGACAGTATTTATAGTGTTATCTCTAAACGAGGTGCAAATATACACTTAATTCTAATTCTGAACAAAACAATTTTAATTATTTTTTAAGAATTTCTTTATTTGCTATTTCTAAAGCCTTACTTACCGTTCTATTAATTACTTTTTCTCTTGGTTGGCCAAAGTCAAATTCTTGCACCAACTCTGTAGTATCCGATATAAAAGCAATATACACAATACCTACACTTTTGTCTGTATTATCTGTGCTTGGTCCTGCATTACCAGTAACTGCAATTGCATAATTTGTCTGCAATTTAGCCTTCGCTCCTCTTGCCATTTCTAAGGCGACTTCCTTACTAACAACGCTATACTTATCAATCGTTTCTTTGGAAACACCTAATAAATTAATTTTTGTTTCTGCAGAATACGTTACAAAACTACCTTTATAATAGTCTGATGCCCCAGCAACAGAAACTAAATTCGCCGCAATTTGACCTCCAGTTAAGCTTTCTGCCGTAGAAATTGTTTCATTATTTCTTTTTAACAACGCTCCTACTCTTTTTTCTAAAGAACTATCATCATCTAAACCGGTAATAATCTCTGGTATTAATTGATAAATTTCTGCAACTTTATCATTCAGTTCTTTTTCTAAAATCTCTTTATGAGCGCCTTTGGCGGATAAACGCAATCGAACTTTACCAAATGATGGTAAATATGCTAACTTAATATAAGTTGGTAAATTGTTTTCGAAGTCTTCAATTCTTTCTGCAATCATACTTTCTCCTTGCCCATAAGTCATAATTGTCTTATGAATAATGAAAGGTAATTTAAACTGCTTTTGAATTTTTGGTAATACCTCGTTGGTAATTAAACCTTTCATTTCATACGGAACTCCTGGAAGTGACACAAAGACAGTCTCGTTTTCATAAAACCACATTCCGGGTGCTGTACCAAAAACATTCTTTAATAAGGTTGCTTTAGATGGCAATTGAGCTTGATACCTTTGCACTTCATTAAAAGGATGATTTACTTTTATAAACATCTCCTTAATTTGCGCAATAACTTCTGGATATTCTATTAATTGATGATCATTAAAATATTCTGCAATTGTTTTTTTAGTGATATCATCTTTTGTAGGCCCTAGTCCACCTGTTAAAATAACAATATCTACTCTTTCTTGTGCTTCCTTTAAAGCGTTAAGAATATGTTGTCGATCATCTTGAATGGAAGTAATTTGATAAACTGAAACTCCTATTTTATTTAATTCCTGACCAATAAATTGTGAATTGGTATCTACAATCTGACCAATTAGGATTTCATCTCCTATTGTAATAATTTCTGCATTCATTATGCGCCTATTTCATTTATATTTTGATAATCTAAATTTTTATTCTTTAATCTTTTTCGTAAAAATCCGAAAAATAAACATGAAATAATAACACTCAATAAGACTGATAAATTTCTATTATATTCAAAATCTTGCTGAAGTTTAAAATCTGTAAAAAAGCCATAAATAAGTAAATAAATAATTCGGATTGTAAGAGATACAAAAAAACCTATACAAAAGTAAAAGATATTATTTTTTTGAAACCTTTTAGCCAAATACATAAAACAAACTCCAACAAATATTGATGCTATTATTTGTATTGTAAAATTTATCAACCTACTTTACTCTAATATTAAAAGCTTCTTTTCCTTCAATAACTCCTTTTAAGTTATCGTTTTCTACAACTTTCCCAACGCCTGCTGGTGTACCTGTAAAAATAATATCTCCTTTTTTCAAGGTAAAATATTGAGAAACATAAGCAATTAGTTCATCTGTCTTCCACAACATAGCATTGGTGTTTCCATCCTGAACAAGTTCATCATTCTTAAATAATTGAAATTTTAAGCTCTCTAAATCAAATTCTTCCTTCGGATAAAACTCACCAATAACGGCACTTCCATCAAATGCTTTTGCTTTCTCCCAAGGCAAACCTTTTTCCTTGCATTTTGCTTGTACATCTCTTGCTGTAAAATCGATCCCTAATCCGATTTCATCATAATATTTATGCGCAAATTTTGCATCAATATGTTTACCAACTTTATTTATTTTTACCAAAACCTCTACTTCATAATGAACATCATCTGAAAAAGGTGGAATAAAAAATGGATTTTTTCTTGGTAAAATAGCAGAATCTGGCTTTAAAAACACCACAGGATTCTCTGGTCTTTCATTTGCTAATTCTTCTATGTGTTTTGCGTAATTGCGCCCAATACAAATTATTTTCATACTCAATTACTAATTTTAAATTATGAATTACGAATTATAGAAATTCGTAATTCACAATTTGTAATTAAATTTTATTCTCCTGCTTCCGGAAAAACAATAGCTCTATTTCCTGAAACGATTATTTGATGATTCAAGTGGTTTTTAACCGCTCTTGCCAACACCAATTTTTCTATATCAGCACCAATTCTCTTTAAAGTTGTTGGTGTACTTTCGTGGGTTACCGGCTTTACATCTTGCTCAATAATTGGGCCTTCATCTAAATCTACCGTTGCATAATGTGCCGTTGCTCCAATTAACTTCACACCTCTTTCGTATGCTTTTTTATACGGATTTGCTCCTTGAAAAGCAGGTAAAAAAGAATGATGAATATTGATAATTCTCTCTGGATAATGTTTGATAAAATCTGAAGATAAAATCTGCATATACCTAGCCATAATAACTAAATCTACTTCATTAGCATCTAGCAATTGCACAACTTGATCTTCTTGATCTCTTTTGGTCTCCTTTGTTACCGGTAAATGATAAAAAGGAATATTAAACATATCTGCAACATACCTTAATTTATTATGATTACTGATAATCATCTTCACATTACAGTCTAAACGTCCTTCTTTAGAACGCTCTAATAAATCATATAAATTATGACTGGTATGCGAAACCATAATGGCTACATTTTGTTTTTTATCGCCATAATTAACAGACCAATCGATATCCAAAGGCGTTGCCAGTTGTTGAAAGTTATTTTCTAATGCTTCTTTAGAAATATTTGTTCCATCTGCATTTAGACGAACTCTCATAAAATATGTATTCTCAACAGAATTTACATATTGCTGAGAACTTAAAATATTGAATCCATTTTCATAAAAAAAAGTGGTGATTTTAGCTACCAATCCTTTTTGATCTGGACATTTTATTAAAAAAGAGACTACTTGTGGTTTCATTCTAATTAATTATGAATTACTGATTTTAAATTACGAATTACAATAATTCCTAATTCTTAATTTCAAAATTATTAATTGACTATGGTATCCATTTTTTAGGAAAGTTTGGTTTTCTCTTCTCAAGAAAAGCATCTCGACCTTCTTTTGCTTCATCTGTCATGTAGGCTAAACGAGTTGCTTCACCAGCAAAAACTTGTTGACCAACCATTCCGTCGTCTGTTAAGTTCATCGCAAACTTTAACATTTTAATAGAAGTCGGACTTTTTTCTAAAATTTCTTGTGCCCATTCGTAAGCAGTAGACTCTAACTCACCATGAGGAATAACAGCATTTACCATTCCCATTTCATAAGCTTCTTGCGCAGAGTAGTTTCTTCCTAAGAAAAAGATTTCTCTTGCTCTTTTTTGTCCTACCATTTTTGCCAAATATGCAGAACCATAACCACCATCAAAAGAAGTTACATCGGCATCTGTTTGTTTAAAAATAGCGTTTTCTTTAGAAGCTAAAGTTAAATCGCAAACTACATGTAAACTGTGTCCGCCACCAACTGCCCAACCCGGTACCACGGCAATGACTGCTTTTGGCATAAATCGGATTAAACGTTGTACTTCTAATATATTTAGTCTGTGATAACCATCTTCACCAACATAACCTTGGTGTCCACGTGCTTTTTGATCTCCTCCAGAACAAAAAGAATACACGCCGTCTTTTGTACTTGGTCCTTCCGCAGAAAGTAGCACAACTCCAATATTTACATCTTCGCCTGCATCGTAAAAAGCATCGTATAATTCTTTTGTTGTTTTAGGTCTAAAAGCATTTCTAACATTAGGTCTATTAAATGCTATCCTAGCAACTCCATTACACTTTTTGTAGGTAATGTCTTCGTATTCTTTAACAGTTTTCCACTCGGGTTGTATCATAATTTTGTATTTTGGACGTTCTTTTAGAAGAACAAAAAAATTGGTTACAAAAATAAAGATTCAAATTTATGATAAAGAAATCGTTCACCCTAATATTTATGTTGATTTGCCTTAGCGGGTATGCACAAAAAATTATAAAAAAAACAATTATCTCTGATTATGCTGATGATAAAAGGGACATAAAAATATATTTACCAGAAGGTTATGATTCTGAAGAAGAAAAAAATTATCCTTTAGCAGTTGTTTTAGATAGTGAGCTTTTGTTTGATGCGTATGTAGGAAATTCTGTGTTATTTGCTGCTAAAGACAAAGCACCAAAGCAAATTGTGGTAGGAATTGAAATGGCTAAAACCCGTAAAAAAGACACTTACTTTAATACTACAACAGGAGAATTAACTACAGACAACAAGAAATTTTATCAATTTGTAAAGGATGAAGTTATTTTTGAAATCGAAAGCAATTACAATACTTCTCCTTTTATTTCTATTGTTGGTCAAGGTACTTCTGCAAACTTAGTATCCTTTTTTTTAGGAGAAAAAATTCCACTTATCAATTCTTACATCTGTATAAACCCTCTTTTTTCTGATTTTATAGGACAGCAATTGCAAAGTTATAATTTACCGAGATATGAGAAAGAAGACAATACTTTTTACCTATACATAAACAACTCTACGTCGTTTTCTGTAGATAAACAAACTAAAATAGGAGAATTACAAGGAGGTTTAAAGTCTTTAGAGATAAAAAACCTAAACATTATAAACGACACCATTAACACACCAAGTAGCATATCTGCTATTAGTGAAGCAATTCCTAGAGCCTTAAATCAAGTTTTTCAAGTATACTCTGCTATTTCTAAAGAGGAGTTTGACAAAAACATAAAAGATTTATCGCCATCAGATGCGATTGCTTATTTAGAAAACAAATACTTAGAAATTGATTTCCTTTTTGGAAGTAATTTAGGAATTCGAGAAAGTGATATTTTTGCTATCGAGAAAATAATTATGGAAAAGGAAAATGGAGATCAGTTACTTCCTTTTGGTAAAATGATTTTAAAATTATACCCTTCATCTCCGCTAGGTGATTACTATATTGGTAAATTTTACGAAAGTAGTAAACAAATCAGTAAAGCAATTGTACATTATAAAATTGGTTACGGAAAAATGGATCCTGCAGACCCAAATGCAGATAGATTTTATGAAAACATTTTAAGATTGGGAGGAAGGTAAAAAAAACAGTTTTCAGTAGCAGTACCCAGTCAGTTTGACACTGCTGACTGCTACTGAAAACTGCTTACTTTTAAACAAGCTCTATTCTATCTTCTTTGATAAGAATTAGTTTTTGTCTGTATAAATTTCCAACAGCTTTTTTAAATGCCTTTTTACTCATTTTCATATGAAAACGAATAGAATCTGGAGAACTTTTATCAGTTAATAATAAAAAACCTTCTCTACTATCTTTTAGTTTTGTCAGTACTTTTTCTACATCAGAATCAATAACATTTCTAAAACCTTGTGGTCTTAAAGAAACATCTATTTTTCCGTCTTCACGAATTTGTTTCACATAACCAACAACCTCCATATTTTCTTCTAACTCCTGAAAAACTTCACTTCTAAAAAGTAAACCGTCAAATTCTTCATTAATTAAAACAGTATATCCTAAATTGGTTTCTGTCTCAATTACTAAACTGACCTTATCTCCTTCTTTCAAGTACATATCTATCTCTTCCGAGTTATCCTCACCATCTTGTAAATTCTCGTCTTCTTCGTATAAATCTTCTTGTAAACTCATTATTGTATGTATTTAAAATATGCTGATAAAATTAAATCATTTTCTTCACTTGGAGTGAAAATTTCTAATATTTTTGGTTTTTCTGATGTTTCATAAAAACCTTTTAATTGTGCCGTTACTGTTTCGGTAGAATCTGCCTTTAAATAATCTAACTCGTACATTTTACACAAATGTTCTGCAGTTAAAGTATGCGGAGTTTCAAAATACCTCGCAGCATTGGTAGTTCCTGGTCCCGGAATAATTTTAAAAATTCCACCACCAGAATTATTGATTAATATAATTCTAAAGTTCTTAGGTATGTTAGCATTCCACAACGCATTACTGTCATAAAAGAAACTAATATCTCCTGTTATAAAAACAGTCTGATTTTTATTTGCAAAAGCAGCTCCAACTGCAGTAGACGTACTACCGTCAATTCCGCTGGTTCCACGATTACAAAAAACGGTGTTAGATTTATCAATAGAAAATAATTGTGCGTATCTAATTATAGAACTGTTGCTAATTTGCAACTGACTATTAACAGGAATACTCTCTACAACCTGTTCAAAAACTTTAAAATCTGAATGTGTTGTTTTTGATAAATACTGTTGATGTTTTATGCGTTTTTCATCACGAATTTGCAACCATTTTTGCTGATACTTGCTTTCTTTTTTTATTATTTCTTTATTAAATTTCGAAAAGAAATCTAATGGTTTTATTTGTATAAATTCCGACAAACAAAAAAACGTATTTACTGCTTTCTTTTCATCAATATTCCAATGCTGTTTTGGTGGATATTTTCTTAAAAACTGTTTAATTTTCTTAGAAACAATCATCCCTCCAAAAGTAATTAGCACTTCTGGTTTTAAATCTTCAAACTGATTTTCATCCAAAGAAAAAATTAACTGATCTATAGAATTAACCGATTTTTCTTGATGTAAATTAGACGTTGTTTCCGTTAAGATCAATACAGATTCATCCTCTGCATACAAATCCATTAATTTATGTAAATCGGCCTCAGGATAATTAACACCAACAAGAATCATTTTCTTTTCTGCTGCATTCCATATTTTTGATAAATTATCATAATCAATATGAGAATTATCTAAAGAACTTAAAGAAATATGCGGAAAATTAAAACTTTGCATTTCTTCAACAGTTTCATACAAAGGCTCATCAAACGGAACGTTTATATGCACAGGTCCTTTTTGCGAAACTGCTATTTGCAAAGCTTCTCCTATTAACTGAGAATTACGTGTTTTAAACTTCTCGTTTTCAATTAAATTGGCAGCGAACAAAATATGATTATCAAACACATTTTCTTGACGAATCGTTTGTCCGTCTCCAATATCAATTAAATGTTTTGGTCTGTCTGCAGAAATTACAACCAACGGAATGTTGCTGTAAAAAGCTTCTGCAATTGCCGGATAATAATTTAACAACGCAGAACCAGATGTACATATAATGGCAACCGGTTTCTGAGTTTGTTGTGCAATACCTAATGCAAAAAAAGCAGCACAACGCTCATCTACAACACTTAATGCATTTATTTCTGGATGATTAGAAAAACCAACCGTTAAAGGAGCATTTCTAGATCCTGGAGAAATAACAACCGTATCAATATTAAATTGACTACATGCTGAAATTACAATTTGTGCGAGTTCTTTTTTAGGGTACATTTTTTTTCAGTAACAAAGTTACAAAGCTAAATTAGTTGCAAAGTTAAGCCTTATATTTATACAAACAGAAAGCCGCAAACTTTCAATTTTAACTTTGAAACTTTGCGACTTTGTAACTATTTTTAAAACTAGTTTCCTTTTTTGTAATCTGCTAAAAATGTAGCCAAACCACTATCTGTTAAAGGGTGTTTTAACAAACCTTCAATAGCGCTTAAAGGTCCAGTCATAACGTCAGATCCTAATTTTGCACAGTTAATAATATGCATTGTATTACGTACAGAAGCTGCTAAAATTTGAGTTTCGAAACCGTAATTGTCATAAATTAAACGAATTTCTTTAATCAAGTTCATTCCGTCTGTAGAAATATCGTCTAAACGACCAATAAACGGAGAAACATACGTTGCTCCTGCTTTAGCAGCCAATAAAGCCTGACCTGCAGAAAACACTAACGTTACGTTTGTTTTAATCCCTTTAGAAGAAAAATATTTACACGCTTTTACACCGTCTTTAATCATTGGTAATTTCACAACAATCTGAGGATTTAAAGCAGCCAAAGCTTCACCTTCTTTTACCATTCCGTCAAAATCTGTAGAAATAACTTCTGCAGAAACATCACCTTCTACCAACTCACAAATCTCTTTGTAATGGTTAATGATGTTTACTTCGCCAGTAATACCTTCTTTAGCCATTAAAGATGGGTTTGTAGTAACTCCGTCTAAAATACCTAAAGCTTGCGCTTCTTTAATTTGCTCTAAATTTGCAGTGTCAATAAAAAATTTCATTTGTATATATTTAGTTGTAATTGTTCTTAATAATTGTCATCTCGAGCGGAGTCGAGAGGTTTGGGGCGTTCGAGCAGGCTTTACGCACTCGCTTTTTTTGTTAAAAAACAAAAAAGAGCTCAAACAATTGCTTCAATCCCTAACGCAAAGATAGTTAGTTCATAACAATTCTTAGAAGTTAAATAAAGATATTTTCAGACCTCACAAGTTTAAAAAACCTGTGAGGTCTTAATCAGAATCTACAATTTATAATGATCCATCAAGATTTTCTCATATATTCTATCTGGCAAAATTCGCTTTAAAACAATAGAGAATTTCTCCATAAAACCACCTACTTTATAATGGATTTTCGGGTTTGTAGTCTCTATAATCTTATGTACAGCCTTTGCCATTTCTATCGGATCCATTCCTCCACTTACATGCGCATCCATCAAATTCAAATTCATCTGATAATTCTCTTTATAAGCAGAATTATCAAAAACGGGTGTGTGATATCTTCCTGCAGCAATATTAGTTGCAAAATCTCCAGGCGCAACACAAGCTACTTTAATTCCGAATGGCTTTACTTCCATACTTGTTGCTTCCGTTATGGTTTCTAAAGCACCTTTTGTAGCAGAATATAATCCTCTAAAAGGTAACCCCATATAACCAGCAATAGAAGTTACATTAATAATAGTTCCAGATTTCTGTTTACGCATTTGAGGTAAAGCAGCTTTCATTACATCTACAGCACCAAAAAGATTGGTGTTAAAAACAGCACGCATTTCATCGGTTGGAGTATCTTCAATTGGGCCCGTAATCCCCATTCCTGCATTGTTTACCAAAACATCTAACCTTCCTTCTTTCTGAATGATTAAATCGATAGCTGCATTAATAGTATCAACCTTTAAAACATCCAAAGCAATTAATTCAAAAGGAAAATCGGCAGTGTTTTTAGGGTTTCTACTTGTACCATATACTTTATATCCTTTTTCAGATAAAAAAACAGCAATAGATTTTCCTATTCCAGAAGAAGCTCCGGTAATTAATACGACTTTAGACATGAGTTTATAAAAATATTAAATGATTGAAAAAATTAAAAAACTCAGCATTAAATTTTTAATCGTTTAATTTTTGAATTCTTCAATAGAACCGCAAATATCTTAAAACTAAATGTAGAAAACTAAAAAGGAGAAAGTTAATAACTGTTCTAAAAAGAAAAAATTCTGAAGAAGTTCAGAATTAAATTATAGGAAATAAAAAATGGCAAGCTACCTACATCACACCGCTACAACCTAATACCTTTGCTGCGTTCCCGCCCTGGAGGATTCAAAGGGAGCTAGTTGTGTAGGACTTGCCGAGGCAAATTTACACGCTTTTTTCATATTGGCAATAAAAAAAGTGTAAATTTTATGTAACATTTTCAACACTCTGAATACTAATGAATTGTTGTGGTAGTAAACAAACTTTTATAAATAATTAAAAACTATCATCAATGAAAACAATATATTTGTATAACTAACTAAATTAAAAAAATGGAAGATCAAGCAAACAGTAAAAGTCTAATTGTAAATTATGGTGTTATTTTAGCAGTTGCTGGAATATTATTGAGTGTTATTACCTACGCAATGGGTGAACACCTTAAACCACATTGGTCCATTTCAGTTATATCTATTGGTTTAACCACAGCTTTAGTTGTTTTAGGTATAAAAAAATATAAAGAAATTAATAATGGTTTTATCTCTTGGGGACAAGGTGTTAAAATTGGTGTTGGTATTTGTATACTTTCTGCATTAATTACAGCCATTTATCAATATATTTTTATGACTGTTATAGAGCCTGACTTTATGCAACAAGCTATGGAAATTCAAAATCAAGCATATTTAGATGGAGGAATGACAGAAGCGCAAATTGAAGGCGCTAATGAAATAGCTCAGAAATTTCAATCTCCAGGTATTATAGCTGCTATTTCAATTATTGGTGCTGCAATATTAGGTTTTATTATTTCTGCAATTGCTTCTGCAATCATGAAAAAAACGGAAGAGGAAACATACTAAATTTTAATATTTAAGGTTTTCATACAAACTAAACTTTGAATTATAAATATTGAATAGAACAAACATGGATATTTCGGTAGTAATACCACTTCTTAACGAAGATGAATCTTTACAAGAATTATACGATTGGATTGCAAAAGTTATGCAATCCAATCGTTATTTATATGAAATCATTTTTATTGATGATGGTAGTACAGATAATTCGTGGAATGTAATTGAAAAATTATCCGCTGCACATACCGAGGTAAAAGGAATACGATTTCAAAGGAACTTCGGAAAATCGCAAGCTTTAGATGCTGGTTTCGACATGGCAAAAGGAGCTGTTGTAATTACCATGGACGCAGATTTACAAGACAATCCAGATGAAATTCCTGAATTATACGATTTAATTATTAAAGAAGATTTCGACCTAATTTCTGGTTGGAAAAAGAAACGTTATGACAACGTTATTACAAAAAACATTCCTTCAAAATTATTTAACGCTGCAGCCAGAAAAACATCTGGTTTAAAACTAAACGATTTTAACTGCGGACTAAAAGCCTACAAAAACGAGGTTATAAAAGCAGTAAAAGTAAGCGGAGAAATGCACCGATACATTCCCGTTTTAGCAAAAAACGAAGGCTATACTAAAATAGGAGAAAAAGTAGTACAACACCAAGCAAGAAAATACGGAGAAACTAAATTTGGAATGGACCGTTTTGTAAATGGTTTTTTAGATTTAATTACCATTTCTTTTTTATCAAAATTCGGTAAAAGACCCATGCACATTTTTGGTCTTTGGGGAACTTTAATGTTCTTATTTGGAACAACATCTGCATTTTATATTGGCGCTTACAAGCTTTACAAACTTTTTAACGGCATTAAAACAATTTTAATTACAGATAATCCTTGGTTCTATATAGCATTAACTTCTATGATATTAGGAACACTATTATTTTTAGCAGGATTTATTGGAGAACTCATTATAAAAACAAAAAGTAACGAAAAACACTATACAATTAAAGAAAAACTCAATTTCTAAATAGTATATTTGTATTTCAACTAAGCAACATAACTTTAAACGATGGATAATATTTTAGACAAAGCAAAACAATGGTTAACAGCTACTTTTGATGCTGAAACTCAAACTGAAATTCAAGAATTAATTAACAATAATCCTGATGCTTTAGCAGACAGATTCTACAAAGACATGGAATTTGGAACTGGAGGAATGCGTGGAGTTATGGGTGCTGGAACCAACCGAATTAATAAATATACATTAGGTAGAGCAACTCAAGGTTTGTCTAATTATTTAATAGAAAACGTAAAAAAAGAACAATTAAGCGTAGTAATAGCATACGATTGTAGACATAATAGTAAAAAGTTTGCCAAAGTAGTAGCAGATGTTTTATCTGCAAATAATATAAAAGTATTTCTTTTTGAAGATTTACGTGCAACTCCAGAATTATCTTTTGCAGTACGTCATTTAGGATGTGATGCAGGTATTGTATTAACAGCTTCTCACAATCCGCCAGAATATAACGGTTACAAAGTATATTGGGCAGATGGTGGACAAATTGTTCCTCCGCATGATGGTGGAATTATTGGAAACGTAAATGCTTTAGATTTTTCTGAAATTAAATTTGATGCAAACGAAGCTTTAAT
The DNA here is from genome assembly GCF_011378915.1 of Polaribacter sp. 20A6. NCBI lineage: Bacteria > Pseudomonadati > Bacteroidota > Flavobacteriia > Flavobacteriales > Flavobacteriaceae > Polaribacter > Polaribacter sp. 20A6. The sequence goes on along the minus strand of NZ_WTPZ01000001.1, from coordinate 122,820 downwards.
TGAAGTAATTGGCAAAGAAGTAGATGACGCTTTTATTGATGCTTCTGTTAAAAACGGAACTTTATCTGATAAAGTAGATCGCAAAAATTTAAAAATTGTATTTACATCTTTACACGGAACTTCTATTGTTTCTGTACCTGATGCATTGGCAAAAGCAGGTTATACAGATGTTCATATTGTTGAAGAACAAAGAGAACCAGATGGAGATTTCCCTACAGTAAAATCTCCAAACCCAGAAGAACCTGAAGCTTTAAAAATGGCAACTGACTTAGCGAACAAAGTTGGTGCAGATATTGTTATTGGTACCGATCCAGATTGCGACAGATTAGGTGTAGCTATTAGAGATACAGACGGAAACATGAAATTGATGAATGGGAACCAAACTATGGTTGTTATGACTGAATTCTTGTTGAAGAAGTGGAAAGAAGAAGGTAAAATGAACGGAAAACAATTTGTGGGATCAACAATTGTTTCTACTGAGTTGGTAAATGATGTTGCTGCAAGTTATGGTGTTGAGACTAAAGTTGGTTTAACCGGTTTTAAATGGATCGCTAAAATGGTTAGAGATTTTCCAGAGCTAGACTTTATTGGTGGTGGAGAAGAAAGTTTTGGATACATGGTTGGTGGTTTTGTAAGAGATAAAGATGCAGTAACTGCAACACTTTTAGCTTGTGAAGTTGCTGCGTATGCTAAACAAAACGGAAGTTCTTTCTATGAAGAATTATTAGCTATCTATGTTAAAAACAACTTTTATAAAGAACATTTAATTTCAATTACTAAAAAAGGAATGGATGGGGCTGCAGAAATTCAGCAAATGTTAAGCGATATGCGTAACAATCCATTGACTGAAATAGATGGTGAAAAAGTAGAATCTCTTTCTGATTATGACGCATCAACTAGAAAAAACTTAATAACTGGCGAAGTAACAAACATCGATTTACCAAAATCTAATGTTTTAATTTATCAAACAGAGTCTGGTACAAGAATTGCAGCGAGACCAAGTGGAACAGAACCAAAAATAAAGTTTTACTTTAGTGTGAACACATCTTTAGATACTAAAGAAAACGCTACTTCTGTAGAAGCTGCTTTAGATGCAAAAATTCAAAGAATTATTAAAGAAATGAAATTGAATTAATGGGATATTTTAAGGACATTCTAAAATATGAGAAAAAGTATCGAAAATTTACTATTTTAAATATTCTATTTAATATACTTTACGCAGTTTTTAATGTGCTTTCGGTATTGGCGTTTATTCCTGTTCTAAAAATTTTATTTGGAGAAGAAAGAGTAGCCGTTTCAAAGCCAATTTATAGTGGTATCGGAAATATTGGTAGTTATCTAGAAAATGAATTCAACTACTTTATTTCTCAAAAAATTATTAATGACGGAGAAATAAACGTGCTTTTATTTATTTGTTTATTATCACTGTCATTATTCTTTTTTAAAAATTTATTTAGATACTTAGCTTCTTATGCAATTGCTTTTTTAAGAACAGGAATTGTAAAAGATTTAAGAGATAACTTGTACAATAAAATTGTAGAACTCCCTATTGCCTATTTTTCAGAAAAAAGAAAAGGAGACATTATAGCTCGTATGACTGGAGATGTACAAGAAGTAGAAAACTCAATAATAAGCTCTGTACAAACCATTGTTAGGGAACCTTTAACAGTTGTTATTTCTATAACAATTATGCTGTACATGAGTTTAAAACTAACATTGTTTGTTTTTATTTTATTACCCGTTTCTGGATTTATAATATCATCTATCAGTAAAAAATTAAAATCTAAATCAGCAAAAGCGCAAAAGGAAACAGGTAACTTTCTCTCTTTTATTGAAGAAACATTAACTGGATTAAAAATTATTAAAGGTTTTAATGCAGAACATGTAATCGCAAAAAAATTCAATAACTCAACACTTCATTTTAAGCAATTAATGACAAGTGTTTATCATAGGCAAACATTAGCTTCACCTATGAGTGAGTTTTTAGGATCGGCAACAATTATTGCGATTCTCTGGTATGGTGGTACAGAAGTTTTGTCTAATACAGGTAATTTAAAAGCGAGTCAGTTTTTAGGGTACATTGTACTATTTTATACTGTTTTAAATCCTATAAAATTAATTACAACAACTTTTTATAATATTCAAAAAGGTGAAGCATCTGCAGAAAGAATTATGACAGTTCTAAATACAGAAAACACCATTAAAGACAAACAAGATGCATCCATAAAGAAAGACTTTACAAGTAAAATAGAATTTAAAAACATTTCTTTTAAATATAAAGATGAGTATGTTTTAAAAGACTTTTCTTTAACGATTAATAAAGGTGAAACCGTTGCTTTGGTTGGTCAATCTGGAAGTGGTAAATCTACCTTGGCAAATTTAATTACTCGTTTTTATGATGTTAATAAAGGAGAAGTTCTTATTGATGACAACAATATTAAAGACGTTACTAAAAAGTCCTTAAGAGATTTAATGGGCATTGTTTCTCAAGACTCTATTCTATTTAATGATACCATTGCAAATAACATTAAATTAGGAACACAGCAGGCAACTGATACAGCTATTTTAGAAGCTGCAAAAATTGCTAATGCAGATGAGTTTATTCAAAATTTACCAGAAAAATACGATACAAATATTGGAGATAGTGGTAACACACTTTCTGGCGGACAAAAACAACGTTTGTCTATTGCGAGAGCTGTTTTAAAGAATCCTCCAATAATGGTTTTAGACGAAGCTACTTCTGCCTTAGACACAGAGTCTGAACAATTGGTGCAGCTTGCTTTAGAAAAAATGATGCAAAACAGAACATCTCTAGTAATTGCACACAGATTATCTACCATTCAAAAAGCAGATAAAATTGTAGTACTAAAAAAAGGTAAAATTGTAGAGCAAGGTAAACACGACGAGTTACTAACTAAAAAAGGAGAGTATTTTAAACTGGTTACAATGCAGAGTTTAAGTTAAAAAGCATACTAATATAGTTATACAAAAAAGACCATTACTGATTAGTAATGGTCTTTTTTTGTCTTGTAACTAAAATTTTTATAATACTAATTTTGTTTCAATCCTAGTTTTAAGCCTTTTTCAATCATAAAATCATAAGAAGCTTGCTTTTCATTTGGTATTTCTCCTTCTAAAATAGCCTCTTTTATAGCTTCTTTAATTTGACCTATTTCTCTACAAGGTTTTAAATTAAAAGCTTCCATAATTTCTTCACCAGTAACTGGAGGTTGAAAATTACGTACTTGATCCCGCTCTTCTACTTCTTTAATTTTATCTCTTACCAACTCAAAATTCTGATGATAACGTTTAAATTTCTTCGGATTTTTAGTTGTAATATCTGCCTCACACAGCGTCATTAAAGAATTGATATCATCTCCAGCATCAAAAACCAAGCGTCTAACTGCAGAATCTGTAACTTCCGTTGCCAAAACAATCGGCCTAGAACTTAACATGACCATTTTCTGAACAAATTTCATTTTGTTATTCATAGGCATTTTTAAACGCTTGAATAACTTATATACCATTTTAGAACCAACAAATTCATGTGCATGGAAGGTCCAACCTACTTTTTTACTAAATTTTTTAGTTGGTGCTTTTCCGATATCATGCAATAATGCTGCCCATCTTAACCAAACATCTTCTGTGTTTTCAGAAATATTATCAACCACTTCTAAGGTGTGATAAAAATTATCTTTATGCTTCTGTCCTTCTACTTCCTCTACTCCTTTTAAAGCCATTAACTCAGGTAATATTTGCTTTAACAAACCTGTTTGTTCTAACAATAAAAAACCAATTGATGGTTTTGGAGATGACAAAATTTTATTCAATTCGTCTACAATTCTTTCACGAGTAATAATTTTTAATCGATATGCATTTCTAGAAATTGCATCTAAAGATTCAGTATCAATATTAAAATTTAACTGCGTAGTAAAACGAATGGCACGCATCATTCTTAGAGGATCATCAGAATAGGTAATATCTGGATTTAAAGGTGTTTTAATCACCTTGCTTTTCAAGTCTTCTATTCCATTGAAAGGATCTAATAAAGCGCCAAAATTATCTTCATTTAAACTTAAAGCCAACGCATTAATCGTTAAATCTCTTCTATTTTGATCGTCTTGTAGATTACCTTCTGTAACATCAGGATTTCTACTATCTTCAGAATAAGATTCTTTTCTAGCGCCAACAAATTCAATTTCGACATCATTATAACGTAACATTGCAGTTCCGTAGGTCTTAAAAACCTGTACTTTGGGTTTATTTGGCAATAGTTTAGAAACTTTTTGAGCCAACTCAATACCACTACCAACCGCTACAACATCAATATCTTTAGAGTTTCCTCTTTTTAAAAAAAAATCACGTACATAACCGCCAATTACATAACTCTCTATTTGTAACTCTCTGGATGCTTTGGATATAACATTAAATATTTCTAAAGAAATTGCTTCTTTAAAGAATTGTTTTTGCATGAATTTATGCTCTTAAAGTTCGAATATAAGTCACCAATCTATAAGTAATTGGTTATTTTACATTCATGTTAATTTACCGCAAATTTACTATATAAAACATGCTACACAAAAAAATGAATTACTTTTTCTTAAAATGATTTTAAGGTAATATTTACAAATACAATCAGCAAAGCAATAATCTCTAGGTTAAATAACACGCAATAAAACAACTTAATGATTGGTATCTATAGCTGCTTTGTTTTATTCAAGTCTTTAGCTATATGTATAAGTTAAAAACCAACGCTACATTCCTTCAAATATTGAAATGAACTTTATAACTGTGTATTCTAAAAATACTATCTTTGCGCTCCTATATAATACCTATGTTTCAAAAAATTCCGAGTTACATAAAATACATTTTTACAAATGTATTTTTTCTATTTATTTTCGCAGTACTTTTTAGAGGAATCTTCTACCTTCTATTTATACAAGTAGAAGATCTTGATCCATTAAAATTGCAAAAGGCTATTTTCTTAGGGCTACGTTTTGATTTAAAACTTGCCGTTATTGCTTTTTTCCCGCTAGCGATATTACTTTTAATCACAAATTTCCGTTTTTTTGAAAGGAAAATTTATAAAAAGATAGCGAATACATATCTCGTATTGACTTATTTGACTTTAACGTTATTCTACCTATTCGATCTTGGGTATTACGAGTATTTATCAATTAGATTAGATGCTTCATCACTTCGATTTTTAGGTAATTTAAAAATATCTAGTCAAGTTTTAGTGGAAAGTTACCCTATTTATAAAGGTATTATAGGGTTGATAATCTTATGTTTTATCATCTATAAATATGCCAATTTTGTTTATAATTTATTTTCAAAAGCACATCAAGAAATAACAAAAAAAGTAAAAGCTGTAATTATTATCCTAACCGTACTCGTTTTATCTTTTGGTATCTATAACAGTATCACCCATTATCCTTTGCGCTGGAGTGAGGCTTTTTTCTCTAAAAACACCATTGTAAACCAATTTGCTTTAAACCCAGTTTTATATTTCTTTGATAGTTTTTCATTTAGAAGTGAAGGAGCTAATATTGAAAAATTTAAAACCTATTATCCAGTAATCGCAAAGCATTTAAACTTACCAAAAGACACTATAAATTTTGCAAAGAAAGTAACTTTTAAAGAACCTTATAGTAAGAAACCAAATGTTATTTATGTAATGCTAGAGTCTACCGGAACTGCAACATTAAGTTTATACGGAAATCCCTTAAACTGTAGCCCTAAAATAGATTCTATTATAAAAGAAAGTTTAAGTTTCTCTAAGTTCTACGTTCATAAACCAGGAACTGCAGCAAGCGTTTTTGCAAGTGTTACTGGCTTACCAGATATAGAAGATGTAAAAACAGCTTCTAGAAACCCTATGATTATAGATCAACGTATTATTTTTGATCAGTATGAAGGGTATCAAAAGCAATATTTTATAGGTGGCTCTGCAAATTGGGCGAATATAAGAGGCGTATTTCAATCGAATGTAAAAGATTTACAAATCTTTGAAGAAGGTAGTTTCGAAGAAGAAAATAGAGCCGATGTTTGGGGAATTGATGATTACGATTTATTTAAAGAGTCTGACAAAGAATTTAAAAAACTACATGAAAGCGGAAAGCCTTTTGTTGCCTACATACAAACAGCAACAAACCACATGCCTTTTACAGTACCTGACCAAAAAGAAAGTTTTAAACCAATTTTAGAAGACGAAATAGACGAAGAAACCTTGTTAAAAGGAGGTTTTAGATCTTTAGGTCAATTAAACGCAATTAGATATTTAGATTTTAATGTTGCACGTTTTTTAGAAAGAGCTAAAGAAACTGGTTATTATGACAATACTATTTTTGTCTTTTTTGGTGATCATAGAGGTGGTATGAAAAAATTAAATTTCTTAAAAAATAATCAAGATGATTTAGGGATACAAGTACACCATGTACCATTTTTTATTCATGCTCCAAAATATGTAAAACCTCAAGTAGTTGATAAATATGCTAAATTGATAGACGTGTTTCCTACAGCAACAAGTATCGCTAAAGTAGACTATACAAATTATACTTTAGGAAGAGATCTATTAGATAGTACAAATACAGATACTGCTGCCTTTGTGTACTTACAAAGTAAAGGAGAAAAAGGTGTTGGTGTATTAAAAGATAATTTTTATTACGAGAAAACAAACATCTCTAAAAAAACAAGTTTGTACAGCTTAGATGCAAATACAGTAAAAGATATTCAGTTAGAGAACCCTAAAGTTGCACAACAAATGGATAGCCTTTTATCTGCTTATTATTATACAACCAAGTATTTATATTTTAACAACAAGAAAGCACCTAAATCTACAACTGTAGACTAAATATTTAAAGCTATAATTGGACTTCAAAATAATTAATCGTATTTATTTTGAAGCCATTTTTTGATATAAATTAGTTTTTCTGAAGGACATTGATCTAAACTCTGCATACATAGAAAGAGTTTATTTTGATCTTTCTCAGCTCTTTTAAGTTTATTCTTTAACCACCAAAAAGGTTTCTTGTAGTTTTGAAAATAAACTAATTGGAAATCATTTTTTAAAAAGAAAGTATCATTTTGTATTTCTAAATGATTTGCTAATGAATGCATTACAAATTGATTCGGATCCCTAAAACGATGTTTAATATTTGAATTTAATAAAGTTTTGTTTTTACTAAAAAAAGATTCTAATGTCGATTTTCTAATTGCGCTTGGTGTGTGTTCTGTGAAAAAATATTTATCAAAATTTAAAAACTCAGCAGATTTTTGTAATCCTTTTCTATGTTTATAAACTATTTTCTGTTTTTTATTGACAATTTTAGAAAACATATTTTTCAACTTTTTATGCCAAATATCATCGTAAAAAGAACACCAATAACCTCTTATAATAGGTTTTCCTTCAATAAAAAAATCTGTAACTTTCGTGTCTTTTTGTAAAAAAAAATCATCGTTAAAATAAATAAAATGCTCTGCTAAAGAGGGAATTTTAAATAAAAGTGTTTCTATTGATATTGAATTAAATACAGGTAAATAATCTTCATTACCCTCAAATATAACTTTATGATCTACAACAATAACATTCGGAAATTCTTTTGAAGCTTTTTCTTTGTCTTTTAAAAAACCTGGTGTTTGGTTATCTGTAACAATATAGATGTTTCTTACAAATTTAGCATATTTTAAAATTGATTTTACAGCAAACTCAATTTCATTAACTTGGTTAAACCGCATTTTAACAGCCTTACTATCCAATGAAGATTTGTTATCAAGAAAGTTAGATATTTTAGCTTTATGAATAGGGTCTTTACCATCTACCCAAGTAATCACAGCATCTATAATAAGATTTTCACTCTCTTGCATCGTAATTAAATTTAACTATAAATTAATTATATTTTTTATGAAGCCACTTTTTAATAAAAACTAATTTTTTAGCATCACATTGATCTAAATTTTGCAAACACATAAAGAGGTAATTTTTGTTATACTTAGCTCTTGTAAACTTTTTAAACGTTTTAAAGAATGTGTATGATTTCATATAAACAATTGCTAACTTTTTTTCTTGAATGCAAGTGTTATTTTTAAGTTCTATATGATTGGCTAAAGACTGTAAAATATATTGATCTTCATGTCTAAATTTAAATTTAATATTTTGTAATAAAATAGCTTTATTTTTTTTAAAAAAGTCAACTAAAGTAGATTTTCTTATTGGATGTGGTGAATGATGAATATTAAAACTCTTATCAAACCCTAAAATTTTGGAAGACGTATCTTTCGCCTTTCTGTATAAAACGGTATACTTTTCCTTTTTATTACTAAATATTCTATTCTTTACTATGTTTTTATTATGAGGCATCCATTTCCCTCTTAATACTGGCAATCCATTTATGAAAAAATCGTTAGGAGTCGTTTCATTAATTAAAAAGAAATCATCGTTAAAATAAATAAAATGCTCTGCTAAATTAGGCACTTTAAACAGCAACGTTTCTATTGAAAGTGAATTAAACGTAGGTAAATATTGTTCATTTCCTTTAAAAATAGTTTTATGATCTATTATAAATACATTGGGAAAGTTTTCTTTTGCTTTCTCTTTATCTTTTAAAAAACCGGGTGTTTGATTATCTGTAACAATAAATATATTTCGTACAAATTTAGCGTACTTTAAAATGGACTTTACACAAAATTCAATTTCATTTACTTGATCAAAAAGTGTTCTAAAAGAAGTATTGGTTCCAGTACTCTTATCACTTAAATAGTTTGACATTTTAGCTTTATGTACAGGATCATTTCCATCTACCCAAGTAATAACAGCATCTATAACAATTTCTTTAGATTCTTCCATTTAAATGCTTCTTATTATTTAATAACCATAACTTAATATATCTAGTTAACACACCATAAGCTTGTGTTTTTGCAACTAAAAAACCCGTAAAACCATCTAGAAACCCAAGGCGGATAAAATAATGAATAAAAAACCTTGCAGAGGGCTTTATCATTACATGATAAATATTCACTTTAACTCCTCTTTCATGTAATTCTTTGGCTCTAATTGCTGCATAATGATTCATTTTAGAAATATAATGATCATAATTTCTATATGAAAAATGGTCTATTTTATGTTTTAAAAAACCAATTTTTCCATTCGCTGCAATTCTCTCATGAACAACTCCTTTATAATTGCAATGTTCTTTTAAAAATAAACGAATTACTTTATCTCTCTGAAAACCGGAATAATTCACCTTTTTTTCGCAAAAATAGAAAGTTCTTCTTACATAAAAACCGACAAAACCATTCGGATTTTTAACCGCTTCTAAAATTTCTTCTTTTACTTCTGGCGTAACTCTCTCATCTGCATCTAAAATATAAATCCAGTTATGTGTGGCTTGATCAATTGCAAAGTTCTTTTGAGAAGAAAAATCATCAAACTTTCGCTTGATGATTTTTACATGTAGCTTTTCAGCTATTTCTAAAGTTTTATCTGTACTATAAGAATCTATAACAATAATTTCATTTGCAAAACTTACTGATTTAATAGCATCAGCAATATGAATCTCTTCATTTAATGTAGGTATAATTGCTGTGATTTTTGTCATAGTAACCTAATTCTTAAACGGCTACATCATATTCACGTAGCGCATCGTTTAAAGAAGTCTTTTTATTGGTACTTTCCTTTCTCTTTCCTATAATTAAAGCACATGGCACATTGAATTCTCCTGCTGGAAATTTCTTTGTATAACTACCAGGAATCACTACAGAACGAGCAGGAACAACTCCTTTAGTTTCAACAGGAACATCACCAGTAACATCAATAATTTTAGTACTCATTGTTAATACAACATTTGCTCCTAAAACTGCTTCTTTTTCTACTCTTACACCTTCTACAACAATACATCTAGAACCAACAAAAACTCCGTCTTCTATAATTACGGGTGCAGCTTGTAATGGCTCTAAAACACCACCAATACCTACTCCACCAGAAAGGTGAACGTTTTTACCAATTTGTGCACAAGAACCAACCGTAGCCCAAGTATCTACCATGGTACCTTCATCTACATACGCACCAATATTTACATAACTTGGCATTAAAATAGTACCTGGTGAAAGATAAGATCCTTTACGAGCAGACGCTCCAGGAACTACACGAACTCCCTGCGCTGCGTAATCTGTTTTTAAAGGCATTTTATCGTGGTACTCGAAAATACCAGCTTCTAAAGTTTCCATTTTCTGAATAGGGAAATATAAAACTACTGCTTTCTTAACCCATTCATTTACTTGCCAACCATCAGTTGTTGGTTCAGCAACTCTTAATTCTCCTTTATCTAATAAATCAACAACTTTTCTAATTGTGTTAATTGTATTTTCTTCTTTTAATAACTCGCGGTTTTCCCAAGCTGACTCTATGATTTCTCTAATTTCTTTCATTGTAATATGTATATTTGCGCAAATATAAATCTATCCACAAAAACGTGGACGAATATACGTTTTTTAAACAGATTATTACATCTTGTTTAAAATACAATTATCATTTATCTTCAATAAAAGACATAAGACCACTTTGTCTTTATAATCAAGAACTAAGACTTGATTATAACTACCTGACAAACAAATGTTTTTTTAATGATTGAAAATAAACTAGGATTATTTCACATCTATATAGATAGTAAGAGAATTTAAATAAATTTAACCAGATATTTTAAATATTTATACGGTATAAAACAAAAAAAACGTTAACTAATTGATAATATTTCAATTAAACAGTAGTTATTATATTATAACTTTTATTTTTGCAAAAAACATTTAATTTGGGTAAAATTCTCGCCATCGATTTTGGTAAAAAAAGAACAGGTATTGCAGTTACAGATGAACTACAAATTATTGCCTCTGGTTTAACAACGGTGAACACCGATGATTTAATTCCTTTTCTGAAAAAATATATTTCTGAAAATAAAGTAGATCTTTTTCTGGTAGGAAAACCGAAACAGATGAATAATACAGATAGTGAAAGTGAAGTTTTAATACTTCCATTTCTAAAAAAACTAGAAAACCAAATACCTCAAATTCCGTTGTTAAGAATAGATGAACGTTTTACTTCTAAAATGGCTTTTCAAACAATGATTGATGGTGGCTTAAATAAAAAGCAACGTAGAAACAAAGCTTTGGTTGATGAAATTAGTGCTACCATTATTTTACAGTCTTATTTATATAGTAAGTAATAAAACGCAAAGTTGTTAGATTATTTCTTAATGTTATTCTATTAATTTAGCAACTTTTACAATTTAGTTTTTTCATCCGAAGAATGAGAAACTCACTTTTAAACAATAGGTTCTTTTTAGATGTTTTCATCTTATTAGATCAAAGACAAAACTGTTTAAAAAATAAAACTTCAAAAAAAATTAAAATCCAATTTCAAAAAATTCGTAATTCGTAATTGTAAATTGTATTTTTGCCAATCTTAAAAATAAAGAAATGATATTACCAGTTGTAGCTTACGGAGATCCTGTTTTACGAAAAATGTCCGTAGAAATTGATGCAGATTATCCTAATTTAGAAAAATTGATTTCTAATATGAAAGAAACCATGTACAATGCTTCTGGTGTTGGTTTGGCAGCTCCTCAGATTGGTAAAGCAATCCGTTTATTTGTTATTGATGCTTCTCCTTTTGCTGAAGATGAAGATTTATCTGAAAAGGATAGAGCTGCTTTAAAGGATTTTAATAAAGTATTTATAAATGCTAAAATACTAAAGGAAGAAGGTGACGAATGGGCTTTTAACGAAGGATGTTTAAGCATTCCTGATGTTAGAGAAGACGTTTTTCGTCAGCCAGAAATTACTATTGAATATCAAGATGAAGATTTTAAAACTCATACAGAAACTTTAGACGGTTTAGCAGCAAGGGTTTTTCAACATGAATACGACCATATAGATGGAGTCTTGTTTACAGACAAACTTTCTTCCCTTAAAAAGAGGTTGATTAAAAAGAAATTAGAAAACATTTCTAAAGGGAAAATTAATGCAGACTACAGAATGCGTTTCCCAAATGCAAAAAAAGGTAAATAACAAAAAACCATGTCTTTTTCTAGCGCAGTCACAAACTATTTGTTTTTGATTTAAGAAAACGTTTGCCTGTTCTGGAAATGACATTTAATAAAATATACAAAAATGGAATTCAACAAAATTATTGCCGTAACTGGTAAACCTGGATTATTTCAAGTAATCTCACAATCTAAAAATGCAGTAATCGCAGAATCTTTAGTAGAAAAAAAACGTGTAGCAATTAATGCTGCTCAAAACGTTAGCTTGTTAGAAAACATAGCAATTTATACGTATGAAGAAGATGTACCATTATTAAACATTTTTACTTCTATGTATGAAAAAACAGAAGGTAAAGAAGCGTTATCTCATAAAGAAAGTAGTAAAAATTTAACCGCTTTTTTCTCTGAGGTTTTACCTGGTTATGACGAAGAAAGAGTGTATGCTTCTAACATAAAAAAAGTAATTCAGTGGTTTAATATGTTAGTAAAAGCAGGTATGGAATTCCCTAAAGTAGAAGAAGTTGCTGCTGAAGAAACTGAAAAAGAGTAAGCAGTTTTTAGTCTCAGTATTCAGTTAGCTTGTTTGTAGTATTAAGCATTAAATAATATAACAATTGTCATTCCGAACGAAGAATGAGGAGGAATCTCTTTTAGATTTCTCAATCGTTTATCAACACATTTCGAAATGACATTTTAATAAAACATCGTTTTGAATAGCAGAAAAGAACAATTAGCCGCTTTTAATAGATTGTTAGATATTATGGATGATCTTCGTGAGAAGTGTCCGTGGGATAAAAAACAAACTTTAGAAAGTTTACGTCATCTTACTATTGAGGAAACGTACGAATTGGCAGACGCTATTCTAGATAATGATTTACAAGAAATTAAAAAAGAATTAGGCGATGTGCTTCTGCACATCGTCTTTTATGCTAAAATTGGAAGCGAAAAAAAGGCTTTTGATATAGCAGATGTAGCGAATGCTATATGCGACAAATTAATACACAGACACCCGCATATTTACGGAAATGTTGTTGCCGAAACGGAAGAAGAAGTAAAACGTAACTGGGAACAATTAAAACTAAAAGAAGGAAACAAATCTGTTCTAGAAGGAGTTCCTAAAAGTTTACCTGCTGTTGTAAAAGCAAGTAGAATTCAAGAAAAAGTAAAAGGTGTTGGTTTCGATTGGGAAAAACCCGAACAAGTTTGGGAGAAAGTACAAGAAGAACTATCAGAACTAAACGAAGAAGTAAAAGCAGGTAACCAAGAAAACACAGAAAAGGAATTTGGTGATGTTTTGTTTTCTATGATTAACTACGCTCGTTTTATTGGTGTAAACCCAGAAAATGCTTTAGAAAAAACCAATAAGAAATTTATAAATCGTTTTCAGTTTTTAGAGCAAGAAGCTAAAAAAGAAGGCAAAGAACTTGCTGATATGTCTTTAGTTGAAATGGATGTGTATTGGGAAAAATCTAAAGAGTTTTTTAGGTAGTAAACTCTAAATATTTCTTTTTAAACAGAAGTTCATAAGACATATTCTTGTATCACATTAAACTTTTAAAATTTGGCTAAAGCCAATATTCATTTCATTAATTTTAGCACAGGCTGAAGCCTATGCCAATTCAAAACAAAACAATTTTATGTTTTTCAATTGCCTATGGATTTATCCATAGGTGAATAAAATTTATTACCACAATGGCTTTAGCCAAATTTATTTTTTCTTTGTATAAAATTGCGACTCTAAAAATCCTAATCCATATCCTAAAAACTGAGTTAAAGAAGTAAACATACTTAAAAACGCCACATACAAGTTCCTATTCTGTACTAAAGAATCAAGGAATATTAGCAAAAAATAAAATCCGTAAAAATAGAGCAATTGATTGTAACCAAAGATGGCTAAAATGATACTCAAATCAATTCCAATAATAAACAAAGAAGGAAACCAATAGGTTGGTTTTGCTGTTGTGGGATATTTTTTATTCAAAATAGGTCTTGCAGTTCCGAAACCAAAAGTCTGTTTAAAAAATTGCTGAATAGAGCTTCTCCTTTTATGATACACAAAAGCTTTTTCTATTAACTGTGTTTCACAACCATTTTCCCAAAGTCGGAATGTTAAATCGATATCTTCACCGTTTTTCATTTTAGAAAAACCTTGTGTTTTTTCAAATGCTTTCTTTGATAAACCAAGATTAAAACTTCTAGGCTGAAACTTACCGACAGCTTGTTTTTTCCCTCTAATTCCGCCAGTAGTTAATACGGAAGTCATGGAATAGTTAATTGCTTTTTGTAAGGATGTGAAGCTTTTATGTGCAGCATCTGGTCCGCCAAAAGCATCTGTATAATTTGTTTCTAATGCTTTTTTTACTTCAGATAAATAATGTGTTGGTACAATAACATCAGAATCTAAAATGATAAAATAATTACCTGAAGCATTTTGCATACCGAAATTACGGCTCGCTCCTGCCCCACTGTTTTCTTTAAAAAAGTATTTTAAATGAAGCTGAGACTTATATTTCTCAACAATCATTTCACTTTTTTCCGTAGAACCATCTTCTATAATTAAAATTTCAAAATCATTAGAAAAATCTTGTTTCGTAAGACTTTCTAACAACTCCTCTATTTCATTAGGACGATTGTAAACTGGAATTATTAAGGAAAAATTGAGACTCAAATTATAAATATTTTCAACGTTTTAAATGTTAAACCAATTTAAAGCGATCTTGTAAATGTAAAAAATTGAACGCTCATAAATCAAAAAAACAACAAAAAAATAGACGCTTTAGCTTAGTATAATTGAAAACGCCATCAAAATAAAAATAAAACCACTAATTTTATTTAACCAGACATTAAAATTAGGGTTGCTCTGTAGCTTTTGAGAAAAAAGACTCGCGAAAAATGACAGTCCTAAATACCAAATTGTACCTATAAGAGCAAATGTAACACCTAATAAGATAAAAGGTACAGGATTTTCTATTTCCAAAGGATTGATAAATTGAGGGAAGAAGGCTAAAAAGAATAATGCAACTTTCGGGTTTAACGTATTAGTTAGAAACCCTGACCAAAAATCACTTTTCCCTTTTTTTTGAGGTATCTTTTCATCACTATAATCCATTATTTTGTTACTGTTTTTAAGCTTTAAAAAACCAACATACACCAAATACAAAAAACCAACATATCTTATCACATCAAAAGCCAATTCCGATTTAGAAATCAACACAGATAATCCCAAAGCACCTAAAAAGGTATGTGTTAATACGCCTGCATTAATACCCAAAGCAGCATGTATTCCAGATTTTCTTCCCTGACCAATAGATTTATTTAAAACAAATACGGTATCGATGCCTGGAGTGATTACAAAAAACAATGCACTCAACATAAAAGCGATAAAATTTTCTATTCCCATGATATTCTTATATTAAAATAAAACTGAATACAAAGAAACTATTTTGCATCCTCTAGAAAAATACTTATTTTTGATTGATTAATGCAAAAAACGCATTAAATATGACAATTCAACAAATAAAATATTTTCTAACCCTTGCTAGCGAACTCCATTTTTGGAAAACAGCAGAAAAGGTATATATTTCTCAATCTTCTTTAAGTAGACAAATTCAGGCACTTGAGAGTGAAATGGGTATTCAACTATTTGAAAGAGATAAAAGAAATGTAAAATTAACGGATGCAGGTACTTTTTTAAGAGACCATTGGTCTACAATGATAAAAGAACTGGACCAAGTACACCGACAAGCAAAAAAAATTGATGAAGGTACATTTGGTTTTGTTTCCATCAGTTATCCTGGTTCTATTGCCTTTAAGTTTCTTCCTAATTTTTTAGAAGTTATCAACTCTAATCTCCCCGATTTAAAATTAGAATTGATTGAACCTACAGACGAGAGTCACGAAACATTATTGCTAAACTACGATACAGATATTGCTTTTAGTAGAGATAAAATAAACCATATAAACATAGATTCAATTAAACTAAACTCTGAACCAATTTGTGTTGTAGTACCCGAAAACCATTGGTTAAATGAAGCGTCTTTAAACAACATTAACGAGTTAAAAAACGAAAAATTTATTATTGCAGGCTTGCATCAAACAACTTTTTTTGCATCACTTTTAAGAACCTTTTTTGAAAAAAATAATTTTGAACCTAAAACAATTATAGAATCAGATTTTGGTGGCATGATTTTAAATCTGGTTGCTAGAGGACTTGGCATTTCTATTCTGCCGTATTCATATCAATTTTCGAAATCTAAAAACGTACGGTTTATTGAACTCAATGAAAACATCGATTTGTTTATCAATTGGAGAAAAAATGACCCAAACAAAACCATTAAAAAGATTGTTGATTTTAGTAAATTGGTAAAATAACACTCAAAATAATAAATGATTAAAAAATAAATTATTTTTAAAATTGGCTATTTTTAAAGTGTTTAACCTTCATCAATATCTATTATTTTAATAAAACAATGTAACAAATCCTTTAAATTAATCGTCTAAATAGAGAACTTATACCAAATGAATTTTAAAATGATTGATAATAAATTTGAATTATTTTTTCTTAATATGAAATAGAAAATGGAATTATAGCCTTAGTTATGGTTCTATTTTATATTAAAATAGTAAGGAAAAAGAAACGAATTTAATTGATCATTTTGATGTTTACTTGGTAATATCTACCAAACTCATTATGAAAAAAACTCTAACCTTTCTATTTTTATTTATTTTATTAGCTAGTTGCACCTCTCAAAAAAACTCAGAAGATTTTATTTCAACGACACAAGGACGTTATTTATTTAACGATAATGAAGTAATAGAAATCTTTTTTAAAGAACAGCAACTTTTTGCGAAATGGCGTGGAAATGATCATATTGATTTACTAAAAGTAAATGACAGCGCTTTTTACATGAAGGAATTAAATGAAAAAATACTGTTTGTGAGTCAACCAGAAATGCATATTCAATTGGCAGAAAAAAGAGAACATAAAGGATTAAAATACGACTTCCGAAAATTAAAGAATGGAGAAAAAACTCCTCATGAATATTTTGAAGCTCAACAATTTGATAAAGCGTTGGATGCTTTTAAAATGATTCAACAAAGAGATTCATTAAACCCAATTATAAGTCAAGGAACCTTAAATAGATTAGGTTATAAGTATATTAAAAAAGAAGATTTTGATTCAGCTTTAGAGATTTTCAAAATAAACGCTATATTATACCCAAATAAATCAAACGTTTTTGATAGCATGGCAGAAGCTTATTTTTTAAAAAAAGACACTGTTAATGCAATTATCAACTTTAAAAAAGCGTTAGCTATTAACCCAGAAAACAGAAATTCTGAACGTTTTTTAAAGAAAATAACAAAGAAATAAATGACACTAGAAGAACTAAAATATCCGATAGGAAAAACAAATATTCCTAAAAACATCACAAATAAAAATATTGAAGATTGGATTTCTATTTTGGAAAGATTTCCTCAAGAACTAGAATTCCTAACCAAAGACCTATCTGACAAACAATTAGACACACCTTACCGTGAGGGCGGTTGGACAATTAGACAAGTAATACATCATTGTTATGACAGTCATCATAATTCATATACGCGTTTTAAATGGGCTTTAACAGAAGACAAACCTGTTATTAAAGCCTATTATGAAGAACGTTGGGCAGAATTAGAAGATTCTAAATCTGACCCTGTATTTTTATCAATTGATGCTTTAAAAGCATTACATTCTAAATGGGTGTATTTCTTACGTAAATTGACGGATGCACAGTTAAACAAAACATTTATTCATCCTTCAGGAAATGTAGAAGTTAGTTTAAAAGAAAACATTTGTATCTATGCTTGGCACAGTAAACACCATTTTGCACACATAGAAGAATTGATGATTCGTGAAGGTTGGAAATAAAAATCACTTATGAAAACAGCTAAAGAATATTTTGATGAGTATGCAGTTAGTCATCAAAACGAAACAAACCAAGCGATACATTATATTTGTGTTCCTTTAATTTTTTTTAGTGTTATTGGTTTACTCATGAGTATACCAACCACCTTTTTAGAAAACACATTAAACTTATCCAATCCTTTAATAGAAAATTGGGCTGTAATAGTTGGGCTTGTTATTTCTATTTTTTATCTGCGTTTAGGCTTTTGGTATTTTATAGAAATGTCTTTGATAATTTTTATAGCAATTGCAGCTAATTTTTGGCTAGGTAATCAAGTAAACTTGCTTTTCGCTTCTTTAATTATTTTTGTTTTAGCTTGGATCGGTCAGTTTTATGGACATAAAGTAGAAGGTGCTAAACCATCATTCTTAAAAGACTTAGAATTTTTATTGATTGGTCCTTTGTGGGTAATACAAAAATTAGGAAAGAAAAAATAAAGAATGAAAGAAGAAATTACCTTTGAAGATTTTTTAAAAGTTGATATTAGAATAGGAACTATTATTGAAGTAAATGATTTTCCTAAAGCAAGAAAACCTGCCTATCAACTAAAAATTGATTTCGGCGCATTGGGCATTAAAAAGTCTAGTGCGCAAATAACAGATTTATATACAAAAGAAGATTTACTAAACAAACAAGTTGCTGTAGTTGTAAATTTTAAACCTAGACAAATTGCCAACTTTATGAGTGAATGTTTGGTGATTGGTGTTTATAATACAGCAGGAGATGTAGTTTTATTACAAGCCTCTAAAGAGATAAAAACGGGGAGCAAGTTAATTAGTGGTTTAAGGTTTAAGGTTTAAGGTTTAAGGTTTAAGGTTTAAGGTTTAAGGTTTAAGGTTTAAGGAATTTAAAAAAAATCACATAAAATCATCTTAAATATAGGATTTCTTTAAAAAAAAGATACAGATTATCTCTTGTCTCTTGTCTCTTGTCTCTTGTCTCTAAAAATTATAAATTTTACCAAAACAACTCTACATAAGTTAATTCTTCGGATTATTTAAAATAACTAAAGCTCCGATTACACCCGGAATCCATCCGCAAAGCGTTAGCAAAAAAATAATAAAGAAAGAACCACAACCTTTATCTATCACAGAAAGTGGCGGAAAGAAAATAGCAAGTAATACTCTTATAAAACTCATTTTTATATTTAGTTGGTTACAGAAATAAGACGAATTAAAAATAAATTTGTTACAGAAAAATGCTAAAAAATTAAAGTTTAAAAATGATATTTTCTATTTATAACCTCAACAAAATCAACATTAAATAACAAAATAGGTTTTATTTAAAATGAATTGTAAAAAAAACTCAAATATTATGTCAATAAAAGTGACTATCTTTATAAAAACGTGTCTTAAATTATAGCATATAAAAATAAATAATATGCTAACTAGTATTCTTAACTTTGCAAAAAACTAATCTATATTACTTATGAAAAAATTTTTATGTATTGTTTTATTTATTTCAGTAGCTATTGCATGTAAATCTACCTCTGCAGTTAGTACCAAATTAGACAATAAAACCGAACGTATTTTAAAAGGAAACTTTACAATGACTGCTGTTGACTTTCCTGGATCAGACTTTTTAAATGTAACTTCTTTTTACATAGCAGACTCTAAATGTTTTGTTGGTAGTGACTGGAGTTTTGTTTCTAATAACAACAAAGGAGAAATGGCACTTACTAGCCTAAGTACTTCTTGTAAAGAATTTAGCTCTCCAATAACTTGGTACCTAAATAAAGATGGAAAATTTGTTTTAAAAATCATTAACGACTACAAAGCAAAAGAAGTAAATAACGGTTTTGTTTTAGATATTATAAATGTAACAGAATCAAGCTTCCAATTGGTAGACCAAATTAACGTTGCAGGACAAACAAAAGATATTACTTACTCTTTTCAAAGAAAATAATTAAAAAAGAAACACAATGAAAAAATCAATAATTTATAGTTTATCAGTATTATTTATAACAGCAAGCATGCTTACCTCTTGTGAAGCTGTTAAAAATGCAAACAACACACAAAAAGGTGCCGGTATTGGTACTGCAGCAGGTGCTATTTTAGGTGCCGTAATTGGAAACAATGTTGGAAACGGTAAAAATTCTGAATTAGGCGCTGTTTTAGGTGGTGTAATTGGAGGTGTTACCGGTGGTGTAATTGGTAATAAAATGGACAAACAAGCTCGTGAAATAGAAGAAGCAATACCTGGAGCAGAAGTAGAAAGAGTTGGGGAAGGTATTATGTTAACTTTAGGTGAAAATGCCGTTAGATTTGATACTAATAAGGCAACATTATCTGCAAGTGCACAAGCAAACTTAGAAAAATTAGTTCCTATTTTTAATAGTTACGAAAACACTAATATTGTTATTTATGGTTACACAGATAGTACTGGTAGTGTTGAATACAACCAAACCTTATCTGCTAAAAGAGCAAATTCTGTAAAAGAGTACTTAACAACTAAAGGTCTTGAAAATGCAAGATTTGAAACCAAAGGTTTAGGTGTTAATGACCCTATTGCAACAAACGAAACTGCAGAAGGAAGAAGCCAAAACAGACGTGTAGAGTTTGCTATTGTTGCCAATGAACAAATGATTCAAGAAGCACAAAAAGAAGCTGGAAACTAAATATAATCTTACTTTAATAAAAAGGCTACTCAAATGAGTGGCCTTTTTTGTTTCATCAAACTATATTTTCCCTAATTTTGCACCACATAAACAATTAAGAATGCCACGTAGAGAACGAAATAAATTTGTAAAGAAGAATCAAGTTTTAGAATTAAAAATTGAAGATTACGCTTTTGGCGGAAAAGGGATTGCAAGAATCCAGTCTGAAGAAGGTAGTTTTGTTATTTTTGTTCCGAATACCTTGCCTGGTCAATTAGTAAAAGCACAAATAAGTAAGTCTAGTAAAAACTATGCAGAAGCGAAGTTGATAGACGTTTTAGAACCATCTGAAGATGAAGTAGAAGTTCCTTATCAAGACATTCCTGGTGCCCCTTATATTCAATTACCTATAGATTTACAGCATAAATATAAAAAAGAAAGCACTTTAACTTTATTTAAAAAAATAGGAAAAGTAGAAAATATTGAAGACCTATTTGATGAATTTGTAACTTCTCCAAACGTATTTCATTATAGAAATAAAATGGAATATGGTTTTTCTGCTATTGGATATGATAGAGTTACAAAAAGAGATAAAGATGAGTTTACATTAGGTTTTAAAAGACGTGGTGTTTGGTGGATGGGAGATAATTTAGAAAAAGATTCTGGTTTGTTTGATAAACAACTAGAAGACAATCTAAAAAACATTCGTCAATACTGTATAGACACTGGCTTAGAGCCTTGGCATGGACCAAAAAAGACTGGTTTCTTCCGTTATTTTGTGGTAAGAAAATCTTTTAAAACAGATGAGTTGTTATGTAATTTAGTAACTACTTCTCCAGAATTAGAGAATTTCGATTTACAGAAATTTGCTTCTTTTCTAAAAGATATTTTTGGAGATCGTTTAGCTGGTTTACTACATACTATTAATGATGAAACTGGAGATAGAACTATTGCAACTGCAGGTAGTTTAGATTTAGTGTATGGTAAAGATAAAATTGTAGAAGAGTTATTAGGTTTGAATTTTGAAATCAGCATGAAAAGCTTTTTTCAAACGAATCCTAAATGTGCAGAAAAATTATATTCTAAGGTTGTAGAATATGTTTTAGAAGATAAAACGAAAGTAGACAATACTGTGGTAATGGATTTATTCTGCGGAACAGGAACCATAGGACAAATTGTAGCTTCTAAAAGTGAAAATGCAAAAATTGTTGGTGTAGATATTGTAGCTTCTGCAATTGAAGATGCAGAAAAAAATGCTAAAAGAAATAATATTGATGGATTAAAATTTTATGCAGCAGATGTTGGTAAATTCTTAGTTGCAAATCCAGAATATAAAGATAAAATAAAGACCATTATTTTAGATCCTGCTAGAGCAGGAATTGCGCCTAAAACATTACAAAAAATCATCAATCTAAATGCAGACAGAATGGTGTATGTTTCTTGTAATCCTGCAACTCAAGCTAGAGATACAGAATTGTTAGCAGAGGCTGGTTATTTTATTAAAAAAATTAGTTTGGTAGATCAATTTCCACATACTAGCCATATTGAAACAGTGGTTTTGTTTGAGAAGAAATAACATTTATAAATTCTTATAAAAACTTCTACTAAGAACGATTTATAAGATTTAAGATAATTTTATTAAAACGTACAACTAATATTAAAAGGAATCATTATATATTGATACTTTAAAGTTAAAGCTAAAAAAATGAAAAAACTAACAGACTTCGAAATCAATAGAAAATTAGAAAAATTACAAGATTGGGATTATTATGACGATGCTTTGCATACAGATTTTGAGTTCGATAACTTTAAAGATTGTATGTCTGCCATGAATAGAATTGCGTTTGAATGTGAGGCTTTAAACCATCATCCAGAATGGACAAACAACTACAATACTTTAGATATTAAGTTAACCACACATGATGTAGATGGTGTTACAAAACTAGACTTTAAATTGGCTAAAGCCATAAATAAAATTGTAGAAGTTGAAGAATAGTATCTATAAAACACTCGTTGTTTTAGTAATTGGTTTGCTTATAAACACCTCATGTACTAAAGATGATTTCTGTCTACAAAACCCTGTTACTCCTAATTTGGTATTGCGTTTTTATGATGACACGAATAAGGAATCTACAAAAGATGTGAGTACTTTATATGTTTGGGCAGAAGGAAAAGATACCATCGCAGATTTTAATGGTACTAGTTTAGACTCTATTTATATTCCTTTAAATAGTTTAACAACAGAAACTGTTTATAAACTTTCTAACGGAACAGATGTAGATACTTTTACCATAACTTACACTCCAAAAGAAGAATATGTATCTCGTTCTTGTGGATATAAAATTACTTTTAATGATGTTACTTTTTATTCTGATAATACTTGGATAAAAGAATTTACACCATCAACATTAACAACACTAGACAATCAAAACACAGCACATGTACAAATATTTCATTAGCATCTGTTTCCTTTTTGTTTTTGTTAATGGGCAATCTCAAGAACAGAAAAAAGACACACTTATAAATGCTAAAAAAGATTCTATTGTCTATAAATCTAAATACGGATTAAGAGTTGGTGTAGACATTAGCAACCCCATTTTGGCACAATTTAATAGTTCTTACTCTGGATTAGAAATTGTAGGAGATTATAGAATTAAAAAAAACTTATACCTTGCTGCAGAAGTTGGTTACGAAGAAGAAACAACTACTGAAGACTATACAAACTCGACTGTAAAAGGAAGTTATTTAAGACTTGGTGTTAACTATAATGTCTACCAAAATTGGTTAGACATGAACAATGAAATCTTTATAGGAGCTCGTTATGGTTTTAGTCTTTTCGATCAAACTTTAAACACTTACACACCCAACGTTAATTCAGTATATTTCCCTGCAGATGAAATAACCTCATCTGTGTCAGCTACAGATTTAAATGTACATTGGACAGAGTTTATAATAGGTTTAAAAGTAGAAACCTTTAATAATTTCTTCGTTTCTTTTAGCGGTTCTTATAAAATTGCTATGAGTGTAAAAGAACCAGATAATTTTGAAACTCTTTACGCACCCGGCTTTAATAGAGTATTTGATAGTGGTACAGGTTTCGGGTTTAACTACACACTTACGTACTTAATCCCTTTTAAGAAAAAGTAATTTTATTACAACTTAGTATTTTTTAGTAACTTTATCATCCTTATTTTTTAAACAAAACATCATGAATAAAATTCCTAGTGTAAATTTAGTAGACTTTTTATCTTCGGATAAAAGCAAAAAACAACAATTTATTGATGAAATTGGTCATGCTTACGAAAACATAGGTTTTGTAGCTTTAAAAGGTCATTTTTTAGATGACAAATTAGTAGAAAGCTTATATACAGAAATTAAAAACTTTTTTGATTTACCTGTAGAAACCAAAGAAAAATATGAAATTCCAGGTATTGGAGGTCAACGTGGTTATGTTTCTTTTGGGAAAGAATCTGCAAAAGGAAAAAAAGAAGGAGATTTAAAGGAATTTTGGCATTTTGGTCAGTATGTAGACGCGGCTTCTAAATACGCTAAAGAATACCCAGAAAACGTTACGGTTAATGAATTGGCAAACTTTAATGCCGTTGGTAAAGAAACGTATCAGATGTTAGAAAAAACAGCTAAATATGTGTTACGTTCTTTGGCCTTGCATTTAGGTTTAGAAGAAACGTATTTTGATAATTATATTAAAGACGGAAATAGTATTCTACGCCCAATCCATTACCCACCAATACAAACAGAACCTAAAGGAGCAGAAAGAGCTGCAGCCCACGGAGATATTAATTTAATTACCTTATTAATGGGTGCACAAGGTAAAGGATTACAAGTGCAAAACCATAAAGGAGATTGGATTGATGCTATGGCAGCACCAGACGAATTAATGATTAATGTTGGAGACATGTTATCTCGTCATAGTAATAACAAATTAAAATCTACCATTCATAGAGTGGTAAATCCACCAAAAGAAATGTGGGGAACATCACGCTATTCAATTCCGTTTTTTATGCATCCCGTTTCTGATATGAAATTAGATGTTTTAGAAAATTGTATCGATGAAAATAACCCAAAACAATTTGAGGATATTACTGCAGGTGAATTTTTAGACGAAAGATTAAGAGAATTAGGATTGAAAAAATAGTTGGCAGTTCTCAGTCTTCAGTTAGCAGTAACAAGTTAACTGAAGACTGAAGACTGAAGACTGAAGACTGATAAAACATGGATTTTAAAGATCAATTAAAAAATTTATTTCCAGAGCATAAGGAAACTGTAGAACCTGTAAAAGAAAAATCGGATATTTGGTTACAAGATGATCCGATTATTTGCAAATACGAAAAACGTAAAGGAAAGCCAATTACAATTTTAGAAGGCTATACAGGCGCAACATCAGACTTTAAAAAGCTTGCAAAAGAAATTAAAACAAAACTATCTGTTGGCGGTAGCTTTAAAGATGATAAAATTATTATTCAAGGTGATTTTAGAGATCAAATAATGACCATGCTAAAAGATAAAGGCTTTAAAGTAAAGCGAGTTGGTGGATAAAATTTAGTACTCTTACAATAAATAATTACTGTAAACGTTATTAATAAATTATGAACTCGTCTATACTACATATTACAAATGGAGATAGTACTACAAACTATCTAAAAAAACTTAATTTCTCCGGAAGTTTTATTACTTGGAGAGAAATGTTATGTGAAGGAAAAACGACTGTAGATGTAGGAAGTGAAACTTTCTGGAAAAACAGGTTCGATTTTTTAAAAACTTCTTACAATATTAGCAAAAGGAAATTTATAGACTTTACTTTAAAAGAATATAGAACCCTTTGTAGTAAAAAGGAATCTAAAGAAATAGTCTTATGGTTTGATCACGATTTGTTCTGTCAGATTAACATGATTGCCGTTATTAGTTGGTTAAAAACCTATAGAAGTGGCTATCATATTTCTTTAGTAACTAGTGGTAAAATAAAAGGAAATAAGAAACTAAAGAGTTTATCTGAGCTTACAGAAAATCAAATTCAGCAACATTATAAAAACAGAATAGATTTAACTCAAGATGATATTGAGTACGCAGACTATATTTGGCAACTATACTGCTCAGACAGTCCGCTTAGATTAGAAACGGTCTACAAATTCAATCCAATGTCTCCTTTCACTTATTTAGTAGAAGCTTTAGAAGCACATTTACAAAGATTTCCTTCCATTAAAAATGGATTAAATAAAGTTGAAAACACTATTTTAGAAACTGCAAACACACAACAATTTTCTTCTAAAAATCAATTAGTACAGCAATTGTTAAAAACACAAACTGTTTATGGTTTGGGAGATATGCAGTACGAACATCATATAGAACAACTTCAAAAATTATTTACCTCTTTCGATCCTGTAAAATTATCTAGAAAAGGAAAAAAAGTACTAGAAAACCAGCTAAATTTTTATGGCGAACTTCGCAATGAAAATTCGTATCTTGGTGGAGCAAAAAAATATAGTTTTCTTTACAATCATCAATCAGAAAAACTATTACAAATTACATCTTAAATGTCTATAAAACAATCTGAACTTATCTTAAATCCGGATGGAAGTATTTATCATCTAAATTTAAGACCAGAACATATTGCCACAAATATAATTTTTGTTGGCGATCAAGATAGAGTCGATAAAATCTCTAAACATTTTGATTCTATCCAGTTTACTACTCAAAAACGCGAATTTAAAACAACAACAGGTACTTACAAGAACAAACAATTTACTGTAATTTCTACCGGAATCGGTCCAGATAATATAGATATTGTTTTAAATGAATTGGATGCACTTGTTAATATCGATTTAGAAACTAGAAAACCAAAAGAAAATTTAACTTCTTTAAATATTGTAAGAATAGGAACTTCTGGTTCTTTGCATGACGATATTCCGGTCGATTCTTTTGTAATTGGTTCTCACGGATTAGATTTAAACGGATTGCTTCACTCCTATCAAATTGATGCAATTTCTAATCCAGAAATTGAAAATGCTTTTGTAAAACATACCAATTGGAGTGCTAAAAAATCATATCCTATTGTTATTGAAAATAGCAAAGAATTAGAAGACAGATTAAAATCTGATAAAACACACCAAGGAATCACAGCTACTGCCGGAGGTTTTTATGGGCCTCAAGGTAGAATTTTACGTTTAGCGATACAAGACAATGAACTAAACCATAAGATTGATAGTTTTAGTTTTAACCAACATAGAATAACCAATTTAGAAATGGAAACCTCAGCTATTTATGGTTTATCTAAACTTTTAGGTCACAAAGCTTGTTCTATAAACGCAATTATTGCCAATAGAGCCAATGGATCTTTTAGCAAAAACCCAGGAAAAGTAGTTGCCGATTTAATAGAATATACACTTGAAAAATTAATTGAGTAGATGACAAACCTTACAATTGGCGGAGTTCCAGAGCATTTTAATTATCCTTGGTATTTAACCTTAAAAAATAAAGAATACAAAAAACACAACATCAATCTACGTTGGCAAGATTTCCCTGGCGGAACAGGTGCCATGTGTAAAGCTTTACGTGCTGGTGATGTAGATATTGCTATTGTTTTAACCGAAGGAATTATTAAAGATATTGCAGACGGAAACCCTTCTAAAATTGTACAGACATTTGTAAAATCTCCATTAATTTGGGGAATTCATGTAGGCGCAAAATCATCTTTTAAAAACATTGAAGATTTAGAGCACGCAACCATTGCCATTAGTCGTTTTGGATCTGGTTCGCATTTAATGGCTATTGTAAATGCTCACAACCAAGGTTGGGACATAGCCAATTTAAAGTTTAAAGTAATTGGCAATTTACAAGGCGGAATTGATGCTTTAACCAACGGAGAAGCAGACTATTTTATGTGGGAACATTTTACCACAAAACCTTTAGTAGACAATGGTACTTTTAGGTTAATTGACGATTGCCCTACTCCATGGCCTTGTTTTGTTATTGCAGTTAGAAATGAAGTTTTAGAAAATAATTTTGAAGAAGTTAAAAAAGTTTTAGACATTATTAATGGTAAAACAAAAGACTTTAAAAAAATTGATGCTATCGATAAAATTCTAGCAGCAAGGTACGAGCAGCAATTAGAAGACATCCAGCAATGGTTAAAAATTACCGAATGGAATGACGGAAAACCTATTTCTAAAAATAAAATTACACGCATACAAAATAAAATGGTTCAGTTTAACGTTATTGAAGAGAAGAAAAATTCGAGCAATTTCATAAAAAATATGTACATTTAGCACGAAAAACCATTATCTATGAAAAAAGTAGTATTTATTGCAGTTTGTATTTTAGGAATCCTTTGTTTTTCTTCTTGTAGAAGTACCTCAAAATCTTGCGGTTTAGCAGATAACACCACAACTATTCAAACAACCTTAAAGCAAGTAGATTTAACTTAAAATCTAATTGTTTCTTAATTTCAAATTCAATGAATCCGCGTTTACTGCGGATTTTTTTTGCTCTAAACCGCTATACCTCTTAATAGTAAGCTAACTATTCGTAAACTTTTTCATAAAGTTTATCTTACCTTTTTTTCATTTTTATTTTACGTTTACAATACATTCTCTTTTTATGTTTGAAAGAACTTAGAAATAAGATAATTGTTTACAGATATATTTAGAAAATCGTTTTCTTCATAAACATGTGTACATAAGAAACAATTCTTTTTCTTTTTATGAAACAAAATGAAAAAACAAAAAAAACGAAAGTTAGATTATGTTGTAATTTCAGACGTACATTTAGGTACTTATGGTTGTAGAGCTAAAGAATTATTAAATTACTTAAAAACAATTCAGCCAAAAGTATTAATACTAAACGGTGACATTATAGACATCTGGCAATTTAACAAACGTTACTTTCCTAAGTCTCATATGAATGTAATTAAACACATTACTTCTCTCCTTTCTAAAGGAACAACCATTTATTACATTACCGGAAACCATGATGAAATGCTTAGAAAGTTTAAAGGTTTTCAACTAGGAAACTTTAAAATTTTAAACAAAGTCGTTTTAAACATTGATGATAAAAAAGCATGGATTTTTCATGGAGATGTATTTGATATCACCATGAAACATTCTAAATGGTTAGCAAAATTAGGCGGAAAAGGATACGATTTTCTAATTCTAATAAACACCTTTATAAATTGGATTAGTAAACTCTTTGGTTACGGAAAACTATCACTTTCTAAAAAGATAAAAAACAGTGTAAAAAGCGCCGTTAAGTTTATTGATAATTTTGAAAAAACGGCTTCAGACATTGCCATTGAGAATAACTATAACTATGTAATATGCGGACATATTCATCAACCAGAAATTAGAGAAATTGAAAACCAAAAAGGTAAAACAACCTATCTAAACTCTGGAGATTGGATTGAAAATTTAACAGCTTTAGAATACAAAAATCACCAATGGAGTTTATATGAATATGCAAATGATGAAATAGCTCAAAACACTGAAAAGAAACTTAGTAAAAATGAGCTAAAGAATGCAAATAAAGAAGAAAAGAACAATTTTCTTTTTGAAGAATTACTAAAAGAATTTGATATTCAAAAACCCTTAAAATAATTAATCATGAAAATATTATATGCAATTCAGGGTACTGGAAACGGCCATATCACAAGAGCTAAAGAAATTATACCAATTCTTCAAGAGAAAGGAGATTTAGACATTTTAGTTAGTGGAAATGAGAGTAATTTAGATATTGGTTTCGATATAAAATACAAACTTCATGGTTTAAATTTTACATTTGGTAAAAAAGGGGGTATCGATTTTTGGGCGAGTTATAAAAAAATGAAATTGTCTCGTTTTTACAATGAAATTAAAAACTTCCCCATAAAAAAGTACGACTTAATAGTAAACGATTTTGAACCTGTTTCTGCTTGGGCCGCAAAGCTAAATAATATAAACATTGTATCTTTAAGCCACCAAAATGCGGTTTTAGATATTGCTTCTCCAAAATATGGAAAACACAAAATAGAAAAACTAATTTTAAAGCACTACGCACCTGCAAGTCTTCGGTTTGGTTTTCATTTTAAACCTTATAGTTCTGCTACTTTTACACCGATTATAAGAAAAAGTATTCGAGCTAAAAAAATAAGCAACAAAGGGCATATAACAGTTTATTTACCATCTTATAATGTGGCTAAAATTGTAGCCGTCTTGTCTAAAATACCTATTATAAAATGGCATATTTTTTCTAAAGAAAATAAACGTTTAATCTTTAAAAAGAACATTACCATTTACCCAATTAACGAATTCGATTTTATAAAAAGTATGGCTTCTTCTGCAGGAGTTCTTTGTGGAGCAGGTTTCGAAACACCTTCTGAAGCTTTATTTTTAAAGAAAAAGTTAATGGTAATTCCTATGAAAAATCAATATGAACAACAATGTAATGCTTTAGCTCTAAAAAAAATGGGGGTTTCTGTATTGAAAAAATTAAATAGAAAACAAGTTCTTAAAATAGCCAAATGGATTCAGAGTGATGTTTTTATTCCAGTGGACTACCCAGACACAACAGAAGACATTTTAGATGCTATTTTATTACCTTATGAAAATCAGACCGCTTTTCCTACCATTCTATCGTAGGTTTATTTAATTTCTTTAAAACAGCATTAGTTTTAGAAAAGTGCTTGCTACCAAACCAACCTCTCCAAGCGCCTAAAGGAGACGGATGCGGAGCGGTAAATACAGTATGTTTTTCTAAATTTATTAATTTTGTTTTACTTTCTGCAAATTTACCCCAAAGTAAAAAAACAACGTTTTCTTTTTCTTCAGAAATGCTTTTAATTACAGCATCTGTAAAATCTTCCCATCCTTTTTTTTGATGACTTCCCGCCTCATGTGCTCTGACCGTTAAAGTTGCATTCAATAATAAAACACCTTGTTTTGCCCATTTTTCTAAATTCCCACTTTGTGGAATTTCTTGATCTAAATCTGTTGCAATTTCTTTAAAAATATTTTTTAATGAAGGTGGTTGCTTCATTCCGTCTTTTACAGAAAAACACAATCCGTTGGCCTGATCTAGGTCATGATAAGGGTCTTGACCGATAATAACTACTTTTAAATCATTTAAAGAACAAAAATTAAACGCAGCAAAAATGTCTTCTTGTTTCGGAAAACATTGGTGATTTTTATATTCTGATGTTACAAAATTTGTTAATTCTTTAAAATAAGGTTTATAAAATTCTGATTGTAAAAGAGGTTGCCAACTTCTAGTAAGTATTGTATTCATAACAACAAAAATACTTCTTTTATTAGAATAAACTAAATAGACGCTTCCTTTAACCAAACCATTGTTTACTCTAATGTACCATCAGAAACAACTTAAAAACTCTTAGCTTTATACGTCTTTTAACTATTAAAAAACAATGTTTTACCTCTTTACTCCGCTAAAAACAAGCCCTAACTTTGAAAAAAATCAACTTTATGAAACTAAAACTACTTTCTCTAACTTTTTTATTTATTTCTAGCACGGTTTTCTGCCAAATTGTAAATATCCCAGATACTGAATTTAAACAAGCACTTCTAAACTACTCACCAAGTATAGATACTAATAATGATAATGAAATACAGGTATCCGAAGCCGCTGCTGTTACTGAATTAATTATTTCTGGCTATCAAGGTTTTGAAATTATGGGATTTTTGGAAGGCAGTCTTTCAGATTTTACAGGAATAGAAGCTTTTGTTAATTTAACCTCTTTAACTTGTAGTAATAATGATTTAACGAGTTTAGACCTATC
This sequence comes from Polaribacter sp. 20A6, assembly GCF_011378915.1. Taxonomy (NCBI): domain Bacteria; kingdom Pseudomonadati; phylum Bacteroidota; class Flavobacteriia; order Flavobacteriales; family Flavobacteriaceae; genus Polaribacter; species Polaribacter sp. 20A6. Next base: position 91,464 of record NZ_WTPZ01000001.1, on the reverse strand, counting down.
TGCATTATCTAATCTAACATATTTAGATTGTGCTTCAAATATTAATTATAATGATTTTAGTGGAATGGCCATAGGTATTTCAACACTTATACTTCCAAATTCTGGAACATTAACAACATTAAATACTTCTTACAATAACTTATCTACTTTAGATCTTTCTAATCAAACAGCATTAACATCTGTAATCACAAATAATAATGTATTAACAAATTTAAACATAACAAATACGCCTTTATTAGAAAGTTTAAAATGTGAATATAATCAGCTTACATCATTAAACACCTCATCTTCTTTAGCCTTAACAAACCTAGAATGTTTTCAAAATCAGATTACTAGCTTAGATGCTACAAACAACACCTCCCTTATCACCTTAAAAAGTTATAACAATAACTTAACTAGTTTAACACTACCTTCTTCTAATACATTAACTCATTTACATTCTTGGAGTAATAGTATTACTACTTTAAATGCTTCTATCGCCACAGGTCTAATAGATATCTCTGTATATTCTAATTCTTTAACTAATTTATCAGTACCTGCTAGTACTACTTTAACAAAACTTTCATGTAATCAAAATAACTTAACAACTTTAGATGCTTCCATGGCTACAGGCTTAGTTAATTTAAACGCCTCTAATAACGCATTAACAAGTTTAACTTTACCAGTATCATCGTCTTTAAAAACTTTAAACTGCAGCACTAATCAACTAACAACTTTAGATACCTCCGTATCAACTGAACTAACCTCTATAAATGCTGCCAATAATTTATTAACAAGTTTAACCTTACCTTCTACAGCTACTTTAGTAACATTAATATGTAGCAATAACCAATTAACAACGTTAGACACAAGTTTAAATACAGGGTTAATTACTATAATTTGTAGTGATAACGCTATCAATTCTTTAGACGTAAGCTTAAATACAAGCTTGTCTAACCTTTCATGTAGTAACAATAACTTAACAACGATAAATACATTATCTAACACTTCTTTGTCTACACTTGGTTGTAATGGAAATCAAATAACAAGTTTAGACACTACAACAAGTACAACATTAAATAACCTATATTGTACAGGTAACCTTTTAACAGATTTAGATTTATCAAGTTTTACAAATTTAAATGCTTTACACTGTAACTCTAATCCTAATTTAAGCAGCTTAAATCTTAAAAATGGAAATACATCTAGCATTTCTGGTAATAATTTAGTCGCAAATAACAATCCAAATTTATTCTCTATTTGCGTTGATGATGCCACCGTTGCAGCAGGAATCTATGCAAACATAGATTCGCAAACCAACTTTACAGAATATTGTTCTTTTGTGCCTGTAAATTCTAATACAATAACTGGTACAGTTTCTTTTGATTTTAATAATGATGGTTGCGATGCTGCAGATACAAAATCTGTAAATACTAGAATTAATAGTACAAGTACCAATGTTAGTGCGGCGGCTTTTAGCGCTGCAGATGGTACGTATACAATTTATATAAATGACACGAATGTAAATACTGCGTTAATACCAAACTTTCCTTCGTATTTTACAGCAACTCCAACTACTCAAACCACTAATTTTACGGGGTCGGGTAACACAGAAACTATCGATTTTTGTATTACAGCAAATACTCAAATAGACGATGTAGAAATATATTCTTTTACAACATCGGAATCTAGACCTGGTTTTGATACACAGTTAAGAATATTCTATAAAAATAATGGTTCTACAATTATTCCATCCGGAGCGGTTACTTTAAATTTTAATGAAAATCAAGAAACATTTAATAATGCGAGTACCACACCAGACACTCAAACAAGTAATTCTTTAACTTGGAATTATACAAACCTTCTTCCTTTTCAAGAAAGTTATATTGATGTTCATTTTACCATAAATACACCTACAGATCCTATAAATCCGGTAAATGGAGGAGATACAATTACCTACACCACTTCTATTACACCTTTAACAGGTGATGCAACACCTACAGATAACACCCATGTTTTTTCTGATATTATTGTAAATGCTTACGACCCCAATGATGTGGTTTGTTTTGAAGGTGATAAAATTAGTACCTTACAAGTACCTAATGATCTAACGTATAGAGTTCGTTTTCAGAATACGGGTACAGCATCAGCAATAAACATTGTAGTAAAAGACATTATTGATGCAGATTTAGACATGGCTACTTTTCAGCCAATTGCAGCTAGTCATTCTTACAGAACTGCTATTACCAACACAAATAAAGTAGAATTTATTTTTGAAAACATACAATTGGCAGATAGTACTAGTAATGAACCTGCCAGTCATGGTTGGTTATTTTATAAAATAAAACCTAAAAGCACCTCAGTTATTGGTGATACTTTTAATACGACTGCGAATATTTATTTCGACTATAATGCACCTGTAATAACAAATACTTACAACACTGCAGTTTCTTTAGAAACTACGATTCCTGATAACAATTTTGAAATGGCATTAATAAATGCAGGTTTAGATAAAGGAACTCCAGATAACAAAGTGTTTACAGACAATATAAATACTATATCTAATTTAGATGTTTCTAGTAAAAATATTTCAGACTTAACGGGTATAGACGATTTTACAGCCTTAACTAATTTAAATGTTAGCCATAATCAACTTACATATTTAGATGTAAGTGCGCACACTTTATTAACCTCTTTAGACATGCAGTCTAATGCACTACATTCTTTAAATGTAAAAAACGGTAACAATACTCTTTTTACACTCTTTAATGCGATTAACAATCCAAGTCTAACTTGTATAGAAGTTGATAACGCTACCTGGAGTGCAAACAATTGGACAAACATTGATACAACATCAAACTTTGTGAATAATCAGGCTGAATGTACTGCATTAAGTACTAATGCATATAATACACTAGAGTTTTCTTTATACCCAAACCCGACTAACGGAAAAATGAATATTACCACTTTAGAGAGGTCTGAATTATTCATTTACTCTATTACCGGAAAAGAAATTAAAAAAAGAGACATAAACATCGGTAAGAATATAATTTCTAATTTAAATTTATCAAAAGGGATTTACTTCTTTAAACTGGTTAGCAAAGAAAAATCATCTACTAAAAAAGTGATTGTAAATTAATCACTCTCTAAAACATCCTTGAAAAAGAGAAATTAGATTTTCAATATTAAAACTCCATATTCTTTAAAAAATCATATGGAGTTTTTCTTTCCTTTAATGAAAACCAACTTATCTTAAATAAGGTTATCATTTATACAAATAACACCTTGTAAAAGGCTTAAAAATAAATACTTTGATACATCTCTAGTCATGTAATCGAATTATTTACTAAAGTAATTGGTAGAAATACCAGATTAAAAAACTATAAAAATGTATCCAAAACTATTAGAATATCAAAACATTACTATTTATACGTATGCAATTTGTATTGTTTTTGGTACACTATTAGCCATTTTATATACAAAATGGCAAACTAAGAAAAGACTAAATCTCGTTTTACCAAACATCTTTTTTTATTTAATCTTTATTACTGGTTATATGGGTGGAAAATTATTTTTATTCTTTGAAAGACCTATTTATTACATACAAAACCCCAAAAATATTTTTAATATTTTTTCTGGTGGATTTGTTTTTTATGGTTCCTTTATCTGCATAATAATATTTACTTTTTGGTATTTAAAAAAACATAAAATAACAATTTTACCTTTAATGGACATTCTAGCTATTACCACAACCATTGTGCATGCAATTGGTAGAATGGGTTGTTTTTTTGCAGGTTGTTGTTATGGCAAACCAACAAATTCTATTTTCGGAATGAGTTTTCCAACCACAAATTCTGTAACCGTGCACCCTACCCAATTATACGAAGTCTTTTCTATTCTAATAATTATGGGTTTGCTTTTTATCATTAGAAAAAACAAGAAATTTGATGGACAAATATTTTTTTCTTACATCATACTATATGCAATTGCAAGGAGTCTTTTAGAACTTTTTAGAGGAGATTTAAGAGGTTTTGTTATTCAAGATTACCTATCACATTCTCAATTTATTGCATTTATTTTTATAAGCATAACGGCTTATTTATATCTCAAATTAAAATCAAAAACAATAACTATTTAAACAAAAATTATGAAAAAATTAATTGTAAACACATTTATACCCATAGCACTTTTAATAACTGCTATTTTTATTATTGGAGCGGGTTGTTCTGGAGTTCCTGATTTAAAAGAATATGTATGGCATAAAGATTCAGATGGTGACGGATATGGTTTGGCAGGTACTGCTGTAATGGAAGGAGAACAACCAGAAGGATATGTAGAAAATGATATTGATTGCGATGACACTAATGCTGATGTCTATCCTGGTGCTACAGAAATACCAGATAATGATATAGATGAAGATTGTAACGGGAAATTTGCTTACACTTTTTATTCAGATAAAGATGGAGATGGTTTTGGTAGTGAAACTCCGATTATTATTGAAATTGAAAACAATACCACTGCTCCAGATAATTATTCTTGGTTTGCTGGAGATTGTAATGATGATAATGCAGAAATACACCCAAAAGCTGTAGAAATAGAAAAAAATGGAATCGATGATAATTGCGACGGAATTATAGATATTGTTGAATATTATATAGATGAAGATGGTGATGGTTATGGCTCACAAAAAGCTACTCCAGCAGAAGGGGTTACCAATAATTTAGATTGTGATGATACTGATGAAAAAATTCATCCTTATACCAGAGAATTTTTAGATGATAAAATAGATAGTAATTGTGATGGTAGCGATAATACATAAGCTTTATTAAAAGACAAACATCTCTTAAAGCTTGTTTGTAAAGATAAATGGTTAACTAAAAAAGTTATTGTAAATTAGTAATCCACAACCACATTTGAAAAAGAGAAATTAGAATTACCAATGTTAAAACTCCATATCACTTTATTTATAATTATGTTATGGAGTTTTTCCTATTCTCAACAATACACAAATATTACGGTAAAGGATGGATTACCTAGCAATCATATTTATAAAATTGTACAAGATGCTTATGGTTTTATTTGGTTTGCTACAGACAAAGGATTAGTAAAATACAATGGTAACACCTTAAAAACTTTTACGACAAAAAATAGTTTGTCTACCAATGATATTTGGGGAATTCATCCAACACCAGATGGTAATTTATGGTATTTATCTAAAACATCTAAATTAGGTTATATAAAAAACGATAGTGTTTATGCTTTTGAAAGTGAGGTTAAAAATGAAATATTCACTCCCAATTATACGAGTCAAATAGGCAACCAAATTATACTTACAAGTAATTCTAGAGCACATGAATTAATTAATGATAAATGGAAATTAGTCTCAGAAAAGACTTCCTTAAAAAAGGGAACACCAGTTTATCTTAAACACCCAACTATTACTTCTTACGAGACAAGTACTAATTTAGACACTATAAAATTAACCTACAAAAACGGAAATATAAAAAAGGTACCCAATCTTAAAAAGATTCTAACCACTGTCCATTATAGAGGTCAAATAACAGATAGTTTGTTTTATTGGACAGCAGATAAATATTATTCAATATTAAACTTAAATACGTTAAAACTGTATAAACGCAATTTTAAAGATGAAGTAGGTATCAGTAAATCTCAACACACCAGAATACAGCTCATAAACAATCAAATTCAAATTACAGGAAGAGGCTTTGTAGGTATTTTAGATGAGAACTATCACATTACAAAAACAGTTTTAATTCCTAAAAAATTAGATGCACATTTTGCAATGATTGATAAAAAAGAAACGGTTTGGATTGCTACTTTTTTACATGGTGTTTACAAATTGACTAAAGCTAAAAGAAGTATTAAATATGCTTATGAACACGAAAACATTCTTAAAACCAACAAGATAAACGATACTATAATTGCAAATATTTACAACAAAGGTTTTTTTAAATATCAACCTGACAAAAAAGATTTTATACCGTTTATTAACCAAAATAATTACATTTTTAGTTCTAATTATATAGATTCCTTAAAAACAGCTTTCTATATTTCGGAGAATAAAATTATACGTAAAAAAAATACTAAAGACTCCGAGGAGTTTAATTTTACAGAATACCCTTTTTATACAAATCAAACTGCTAGAGACTTAACTTATTATAACAATTATTTGTATGGTGATTTTACTGCAGGAATTAATAAAATTGATACAAACAACCTGAAAATACTTAAAGTTTATAACCAACGAGGAATTACCAATTTAATGGTTTTTAAGGATCGATTATTGGTGGCTACTACAAACGGCTTAAAGCAAATTAAAAATGAAGCACTAAGTGAAGTTACTTTTAATAAACAAATATTTTCTAAACCGATTCTAAGCATTACAAAAATATCTAAAACCCATGTATTGTTAAATACAGATGGATTTGGATCATTTATTACCGATTTAAATAAGATAGAACAATTACCAAAATCAGAATTTTTAATTGTTAATAATGCTTTTGTAGAAAACAAAGATATTTGGTTGGCCAGCAACTCTGGTCTTTTTAAATATGTATTAAAGGATGAGAATTATACTTTAGAAAAAAAATTAACAGTCGCCAACGGTATTCCTTCGCAACAAGTTAATGATATATATATTTATAACAATGACCTTATTCTAAGCACAAATAATGGTATTGCTATTTTACCCAAAAAACAAGAAATCACCAACCAGTTACTAGATATTTATATCGATAAATTAACGTACAACAACCAAACAGTAACTAAAAATAACAATACTTTTAAATACTTAGAAAACAACAATATTAGTATTGCAATTTCTAGAATAGATTTTACTGAAAACAACACCAACTTTAGCTATAATTACAAATTAGAACCACTACTAAGTGATTGGAAAGCTACTGAAACAACCAATATTAATTTTAATGACTTACAGCCCAATACTTATATATTTAAAGTTGAATCACAAAATATTAAAAAGAAAATTGAATTTACAATTACTCCTTTATGGCATCAAACATTTTGGTTTAAAGCCATCGTACTTTTAACTTTAACAAGTTTGTTTTTTAGAGCTGTTTGGTATTTAAGTAAACGAAGCCAACAGCAAAAAAGTAAAAAGCTTTTTCAAGAAAAACAACTTTCTGAGATTCAATTAAAAGCACTTCGCTCGCAAATGAATCCACATTTTGTATTCAACTCTTTGGCCGCCATTCAATATTTTATTAATGAAAATAATTTTGAAGCTTCAGAAAAATATTTAGTAAAATTTTCTAAACTAATTAGACGTTTTTTCGAACTGTCTAAAGAAACGACCATCACATTAACCGAAGAAATAAAACTGCTTACCAATTATTTAGAAATAGAAAAACTACGCTTTAGAGAAAAACTAGAATACCAAATTAATATTGATGATGCTATTGATATTAAAAACACGAAAATACCAACAATGCTGTTACAACCCATTGTAGAAAATGCTGTAAACCATGGAATTTTCAATAAATTTGATACAGGTACAGTGACCATCAACTTCAAAAAAGTAGATACTTTAACTTATAAAGTTTTAATTATAGATGATGGTGTTGGGTTTATAAACACAAAGTCCAAAAGTAAAAAAATAAAGTCTTCTAACGTTTTACAACAACGTTTAACCTATTTAAACACTTTAGAAGAATGGGAGATTTTGTATTTTACAGAAGAATTACATCCTAAAAACGATGAAAAAGGAAACATATCTACTTTTATAATTAAAAGCAAATAACATGAATACAATCTCTGCTATTATTGTTGATGATGAAATTTCTAACCTAAAAGGATTGGAGAAAAAGATGGCTAATTTGTTTCCAGACATAAGCATCATTGGTACTTACCAAAAACCAGAAGAAGCAATTACCAACATCACAAAACAACAACCTGATATTTTATTTTTGGATGTAGAAATGCCCCGAATTGATGGTTTTGAATTGTTATCAAAATTAAGAGAAATCAATTTTCAAGTAATTTTTGTTACTGCTTTTAGCGAATATGCTATAGAAGCCTTTAAAAAATGTGCTATTGGTTATATCTTAAAACCAATAGATGATGATGATTTAATAAAAGCTGTTCATAAAGCAAAAGAAAGTATCACTTTAAAACACGAGAACGAAAAAAATGCAAACCTTTTACAGTTTATTGCAGAAACAAATTCTAACTCAAACAAGTTAATTATACCAACTATTAAAGGTGTTTCTTTTATTCCGCAAAAAGAAGTAATACATATAGAAGGTTTTGATGGTTATACCAAGATTCATCTTATAGACAACACAGAAATCGTAAGCTCTTATAATATAGGGAAATATGAAAAGATGATGAATAATTTCTTCTATAAATGCCATAAATCTCACATTATAAACCTAGAAAAAGTGCGTCATTTCGAGAATGAAGGATATATTGTATTAGAGAACAAAAAAAGAGTGCCAGTTTCTAAAACCAAACGAAAAGAATTTATAGATTTGTGTTCGCAATAAAATCGATTTTTTTTGAACAATAACATATCATCCAAGACATTACAAGATTTAGAATTTTCTACAGTTTTACAGCATGTTGCAGAACATTGTATTTCTGGTTTGGGTAAAGAACAAGTTACTGAAATTGAACCTATCATTAATAAAAAAGCACTTTTTAAAGAGTTGTATTTGGTAAACGAATACGTTTCTTCTTTTGAGAGTGAAAATAGAGTTCCCAATCATAGTTTCGATAATATTACAGAAAATGTAAAACGTTTGGCTATAGAAAATAGCTTTGTAGAAACCGATGCTTTTCTAAAAATTGCCACTACTTCTTTAACTGTAAACGAATTGATTAAGTTTTTTAAGAAATTTAATGTGCAGTTCCCAACTTTTTTCGAACTTTCTCAACAAATTGAATTCACCACTTTTATAGATGATGAAATCAAAAAAATAATAGATATTTCTGGTGAAGTAAAAAATAATGCTTCAGACGCTTTAAGACAAATAAGAAAAGACATTAATAATGTACGTGGAAAAATTGGTGCAAGTTTTTCTAGCGCATTATCTAGAGCAATTTCTGCAGGTCATTTAGATGATATCAAAGAAACTGTTGTAGACAATCAGCGTGTTTTAGCAGTTTCTGCAATGCATAGAAAAAAGGTTGCTGGTAGTTTATTAGGTTCTTCAAAATCTGGTAACATCGTTTATATTGCGCCACAAGCAACACTTGCGTACTCTAGAGAATATCAAAATTTAATTTATGATGAAAAGCAAGAAATTGTAAAGATTTTACGAGCACTATCAGCTACTGTTCGTCCGTATGTTTATTTATTAGAAGAATATCTTTCGTTTTTAATTCATATTGATGTTGTTGGAGCAAAGGCTAAATATGCACAAGAAATGAATGCTGTTTTGCCTAAAATATCTAGAGAAAAAAAGATATTTTTTAAGAATGCATATCATCCCATTTTATGGAGAAAAAATAAACAACAAGATTTACCTACCATTTCTCAAAGTATAGAACTAAATGAAAAACAACAAATTATTGTTATTTCGGGTCCTAATGCTGGTGGAAAAAGTATCACTTTAAAAACCATTGGTTTATTACAAATAATGCTGCAAAGTGGTATTTTAATTCCTGTTGATGAACGCAGTCAGACGTATATTTTTGATACTTTTTTAACAGATATCGGAGACAATCAATCTATAGAAAACCAACTAAGTACGTATAGTTATCGTTTAAAAAACATGCGTAACTTTTTACGTAAATGTGGACCTAATACCTTATTTCTAATTGATGAATTTGGTACAGGATCAGATCCTGAACTAGGTGGAGCTTTAGCAGAGATTTTCTTAGAAGAATTTTATTATAAAAAAGCATTCGGAATTATAACCACCCACTACTCTAACTTAAAAGTCTTAGCAAACGAATTAGAGAATGTTACCAACGCAAACATGCAGTTTGATGAACGTACATTAGAACCGCTATATAGATTATTTATTGGACAAGCAGGTAGTTCTTTTACGTTTGAAGTTGCTCAGAAAAACGGAATTCCGTTTAGTATTATCAACAAAGCAAAAAAACGTGTAGAGACCGAAAAAGTTCGTTTAGATAAAACCATTTCTAAACTTCAAAAAGAACGAAACAGATTACAAAAGCATTCTGATAATTTAGAAAATCAACATTCTAAAGGACAAGAACACTTAGATAATTTACAAGAAAAAGAACAAAAAATACAAGATAAATTGTCTGGTTTTCAAGAACTGTATGATCAAAATCAGAAAATGCTTTCTTTAGGGAGAAAAACAAACGAACTACTTAACAAGTATTTTCAAACTAATAATAAAAAGGAATTAAATACCAATTTTAATAAATGGGTTGCAGATTTAAAGGTAAAACAAGTCATGAAAAAACCTTTGGCTCCTAAAACCAAAGCACAGAAACAAAAAGCTAAAGTTGCCGAAAAACAGCAACAAGAAATTATTAAAAAAGTAGAAAAAGAAGTTTTACAAAAAGTTGTTGAGGTTAGAAAGGAAAAGAAAATTGAAGCTGCCAAAATAGCGAAAGAAAAATCTGAATACATTTATCAAATTAATGATAGTGTAAAAGTTATTGGCTCTAATTCTGTAGGAACTATTGATATGTTAGACAAGAAAAAAGTAACTATTAACTATGGTTTCTTCACTACAAAAACAACTACAGATAAATTAGAGTTAGTAAAAAGAGCTAAAAAAACAAAATAATAACATCCATTTTAATATTAAAAAAGGTTCGCAAATTGCGAACCTTTTTTAAATATATAAACTAGGAATTAGATTCTAAATATTTTTAGCTAACCAGTCTCCTACTTCTTGTGTTCCGTAAGATTTTCCTCCGTCTGCTAAATCTTCTGTTACAAAACCTGCTTCTAAAGCTTTATTAACAGCCGCTCTAATTGCTTTTCCTTCTTCTTGTAAACCAAAGTTTTCAAACATCATTGCTGCAGATAAAACAGTAGCCATTGGGTTTGCAATATTTAATCCTGTTGCTTGTGGGTAAGAACCGTGTATTGGCTCAAACAAAGCATTTTCAGTTCCCACAGATGCACTTGGCATTAATCCCATAGAACCAGAAATCACAGAAGCTTCATCAGTTAAAATGTCTCCGAATAAGTTTTCAGTAATTAATACATCATAACTATTTGGCCATTGTACCAAACGCATTGCAACAGCATCTACAAATTCATAAGAAACCTCAACTTCTGGATAATCTTTTTCCATTGCTTGTACCGTTTCTCTCCATAAACGAGATGTTTCTAAAACATTTGCTTTATCTACACAACATAATTTCTTACCACGTGTCATTGCTAATTCAAAACCTTTTACAGCTAATCTTTGAACCTCAGCTCTTGTATAAACACAATTATCAAAAGCAGTTTCTCCCTCGTCTCTTCTACCTTTTTCACCAAAGTAAATACCTCCAGTTAATTCACGTAAAAAAACCAAATCAGTACCTTCTATTCTTTCTCTTTTTAAAGGAGATTTGTCTAATAAAGATGGAAAGGTAAACGTTGGTCTTACATTTGCAAATAAGCCTAATTTTTTACGCATTTTTAATAAACCTTGCTCTGGACGAACCGTTGCAGAAGGATCATTATCATACTTAGGATGCCCAATTGCACCAAATAAAACAGCATCTGAAGCCACACAAATATCATGTGTTGCATCAGGATAAGGTTCACCAACTGCATCAATTGCAGCAGCACCTGTTAAAGCTGGATTCCAAGTAATTTCGTGGTTAAATTTCTTTGCAATTGCATCAGATACTTTTACTGCTTGGTCAATTACTTCAGGTCCTATTCCGTCTCCTGCTAATAATGCGATATTTAATTTCATGTGTTTAATTTTTATTGAATGATTAAAAGATTGAATAATTCAATCTTTTAATTTTAAATTTTAAATTTTTAAATAATATTAAGCATTTTCTCGGTAGCTTTAATTGCAGATACTGTTTGATCTGAATCTAAACCACGAGTAATAAATTCTTTTTCTTCGTTTTTCCAAGTGATAATTGTTTCACACAATGCATCAGAATGACTTCCCGGAGGAATTCTTACTGCATAATCAATCAGCTTTGGTAAATCTCTTTTACTATGTATTTTATACAACTTTTTTAATGCATTCATAAAGGCATCAAATTGCCCATCTCCTTGTGCATGTGCTTCATATTGTACGCCTTCTACTCTTAATTGTAAAGTAGTAGATGGTTTCATTCCTTTGGCATGTCCTAAAACATAATTTTCTACAACAACACGCTTTTCAATAGCATTACTGTCTAAAACATCAGAAATAATATAAGGCAAATCTTCTTGAGAAACGACTTCTTTTTTGTCGCCCAATTCAATAATTCTTTGGGTAACTTTCCTTAGCTCTTCATCATTTAAACTCAGACCTAAATCTTGTAAGTTTTTCTGAATATTTGCTTTACCAGATGTTTTTCCTAATGCATATTTACGTTTTCTACCAAAACGCTCTGGCATTAAATCATTAAAATACAAGTTATTTTTATTATCTCCATCTGCATGAATCCCTGCAGTTTGTGTAAAAACATTTGCACCTACAACAGGTTTATTTACAGGAATACGAAAACCAGAAAAAGTTTCAACAAGCTTACTTACTTTATTTAATGCTTTTTCATTTACTGTAATTTCTACATCCTTTAAAAAATCATTAATTACAGCAATAACACTTGCCATTGGTGCATTTCCTGCACGTTCTCCCATCCCATTTATGGTTAAATGCAAACCATTTGCACCCGCTTTTATAGCTTCCATAACATTGGCTACTCCTAAATCATAATCATTATGACCATGAAAATCGAAATGTGTTGTTGGGTATTTTTCTCGAACTTCAGCAATGAATTTAAAAGTTTCATCGTGTGTTAAAATTCCTAAAGTATCTGGTAATAAAACACGTTCTATATTTAGAGCCGTTAAGAAATCTAAATATTCAAAAACGTATTCTTTAGAATTACGCATTCCGTTAGACCAATCTTCTAAATAAACATTAGTTTTAATGTTATGCGTAGCAGCCGACTCAATATTTGCTTTGATATCTGCAAAATGTTGTGCTGGCGTTTTTTTAAGTTGATGTGTTAAGTGGTTTAAAGATCCTTTGGTTAATAGATTCTGAACTTTCGCTCCAGCATCTAGCATCCAATCGATAGATTTTCCTCCATCAACAAAAGTTAATACTTCTATTTTGTCTAAAAAATTATTTTCAGTAGCCCAAGAAGTTATTTTTTTAACAGCTTCTAGCTCCCCTTCAGAAACTCTTGCAGACGCTATTTCTAAACGATCTACTTTTAACTCTTCTAAAAGTAATTTAGCGATTGTTAATTTTTCGGAAACTGAAAACGACACTCCTGATGTTTGTTCTCCATCACGTAGTGTCGTATCCATTATTTCAATCTTTCTTCTAGCCATATTCAACCTAAAAAAGTATTCTTAAAATGGTCTTGTTTCAGCGAATGCAGAAATTTCGTTTTCGATGTTTTTTAAGTAATCAATATCATCAAAGCCGTTTAACATATTGTCTTTTTTGTAAGTATTAATTACAAAAGATTCAGACTCACCAGTTGCAACTAAAGTTACTGTTTGGTTAGGTAAATCTACTTTAATTTCTGTTTTAGGATCTGCCATAATTGCAGCAAATAATGTATCTGCAAATGCTGCAGAAACTTGTACAGGTAAAACCCCTACGTTTAAACAGTTATTTTTAAAGATATCTGCAAATGCAGATGAAATTACGCAACGTAAACCAAAATCGTACACAGACCAAGCTGCGTGCTCTCTAGAAGAACCAGAACCAAAATTTCTACCTCCTACTAATATTTTAGAACCTGCATAAATTTCTTTGTTTAAAGGAAAATCTGCTTTTGGTGTTCCGTCTTGTTCAAATCTCCAATCACGGAAAAAATTGATATCAAAATCTTTACGCTCAGTTGCTTTTAAGAAACGAGCAGGAATTATTTGATCTGTATCTACATTCTCTGTAGGTAAAGGATATGCTGTACTTGTTAGTACGTCAAATTTATCGTAAGCCATGTTTTCTGTGTTAAGCGTTAGCGTTTAAAATTGTTCTTGGATCCGTTACTACTCCGCTAACTGCAGATGCAGCTGCTACCAATGGAGAAGCTAATAAGGTTCTAGATCCTGGTCCTTGTCTTCCTTCGAAGTTTCTGTTTGATGTTGAAACTGATAATTTTCCTGAAGGAACTTTATCATCATTCATAGCCAAACAAGCCGAACAACCTGGTTCTCTTAAAACAAAACCTGCATCTGTAATTATTTTATCTAATCCTTCTGCTTTTATTTGATCTACCACTTTATGTGATCCTGGTACTAACCAAGCAGTTACATTAGGTGCTTTTTGTCTTCCTTTTACAATAGAACAGAATCCTCTAAAGTCTTCTATACGTCCGTTTGTACAAGAACCTAAAAACACAAAGTCAATTTCTTTACCAATCATAGAATCACCTTCGTTAAAAGACATATATCCTAATGATTTTCTGTAAGTTTCTACTCCACCTTCTAAACTTTCTGCAGTAGGAATTGATTTCGTTACGCCCATTCCCATTCCTGGGTTTGTTCCGTATGTAATCATTGGCTCAATATCTGCTGCATCATAATTAAATTCAACATCAAACTCTGCTCCTTCTTCTGTATATAAAGTTTCCCAATATTTCATTGCGGTGTCCCAATCTGCTCCTTTAGGAGTTTGAGCACGACCTTTTAAATATTCGAACGTTTTTGCATCTGGCGCAATCATACCTCCACGTGCTCCCATCTCTATAGATAAGTTACACACAGTCATACGACCTTCCATAGACATATCTTCAAAAACATCTCCTGCATATTCAACAAAATAACCTGTTGCACCAGAAGTAGTTTGCTTAGAAATAATATATAAAGCAACATCTTTAGGAGTTACACCTAAACCTAATTTACCGTTTACGTTAATACGCATCGATTTAGGTTTTGGTTGCATAATACATTGTGTAGACAATACCATTTCTACCTCAGAAGTACCAATACCAAAGGCAATAGCACCAAAAGCACCATGCGTAGATGTATGAGAATCTCCACAAACAATAGTTGCTCCAGGTAATGTAATTCCGTTTTCCGGACCTACAACGTGTACAATTCCGTTATTAAGATCTCCTAATCCCCAGTGAGAAATACCATGCTTTTTTGCATTTCTTTCTAAAGCATCTAACTGATTTGCAGATAAAGGGTCTTCTACAGGTAAATGTTGATTTATTGTTGGTGTGTTGTGATCTGCTGTTGCGAATGTACGCTCAGGATAAACAACACTGTTTCCTCTACTTTCTAAACCTAAGAAAGCTACGGGACTTGTAACTTCGTGGATAAAATGACGATCTATAAAAAACACATCTGGTCCGTCTTTAACTTGACGAACAACGTGTGAATCCCATACTTTGTCAAATAATGTATTTGCCATTTGTTTGTTCTTTAATTATTTAAATGATAATCAGCTACCAAAAATAACATTTTATTGTGTTTTATAAATATTTAAACGTTTAAACATACTATACCCAACGGTTACACATTTTAATAAAACACTATATAACAAGTCATTACATTATTAAAAAATACGATGTCTATTTATTTTGTAGGGTTATAATTTATTTTAATTCTAATGTTTTTTTCTTTAATAAAAAATTAATAAATCAATACAAACCTTCCAAAAAAATCAATTAAATATCATTTTGACAAGACTAACGAAGAAATTATGAAAGATCTAATAATAAGATTCTCAATCTCTTGAAAAAAATTATTTCAAAATGACACATCATCTAAAATTAAAATATGTTTTTATAATACATTAAACCTTACACAGAAAGTTAGGTCTTATACAAAAACTTATTTATGAGATCCTATTTTCTTTTAATTGCGCTTTGTTTAAGTATCAATTTCCCTTTATTCTCTCAACAAAACACCAACCAGTTAACTGCAACTATTATAGGTTCTGGCTCACCTAAATTTAATACAGAACGTGCTGGACCTTCAGTATTAATTTCTTATAATAACATTAATATTTTGGTTGATATGGGTAACGGAACCCAAGCAAATTTAAATAAGAATAATACCAAAGTAAGAAGTCTAGACGGCTTGTTATTTACACATCATCATTTAGACCACAATGAAGAGTTTACGCCTATTTTTATTCAATCGCTTTTGGGCGGAAATAAAGTAACCATTTCAGGACCTGCTCCTACCACCACCATGGTACATAATATTTTAGATACTTATGAGGAAGATATTAATTATCGACTTTCTAAATCTGGTAGGAATTTAAAAAATGCCATTAAAAATAGCACATATACCGATTTAAAAGGGAATGACTCTTTTACTATTGGAGACATAAAAATTACCACCACTCCGGTAAATCACACCATTACTACGCTCGCATATCGTTTTGAAGCTGGCAACCAATCTATTGTAATTTCTGGAGATTTAACCTATTCTAAATCCTTATCTGTCTTGGCAAAAAATGCCGATTATTTAATTATGGATTCTGGTGGAGCTATTGAATTAGGCAAAAAAGCTAGACCTAACGGCAATCGAAACACTAGAAAAAACACCCAAAAAGCACATGTTAATTTGGCTGAAAGTTCTTTAATGGCA
The DNA here is from genome assembly GCF_011378915.1 of Polaribacter sp. 20A6. NCBI lineage: Bacteria > Pseudomonadati > Bacteroidota > Flavobacteriia > Flavobacteriales > Flavobacteriaceae > Polaribacter > Polaribacter sp. 20A6. The sequence continues at coordinate 74,789 of NZ_WTPZ01000001.1, read as the reverse complement.
AAAGAAGCGAATGTTAAAAACGTAGTGTTAACTCATTTTAATTTTACAGATATTGACCAAGCAGCTACCACCGCAGAAATGCGAAAAAACTATAAAGGGAATGTGCTTTTTGCAAAAGATTTAATGAAAATTCCAGTAGATAAAAATATTGTAATTAAAAATAAAACAACGCAACAACTTTCTTACCAAATTGTAGACACTAATGTAAAAAACTTTTATTCTGATGTAGAAAGTATTTCTAAACCATCAGAAAACGAAGCATTTTACGGTCAGGATGCTAATTATTTAGGCAATACTCCTTCTTACAAAGACAATAACAACCAAACCATAACAGACAATGTTACTGAATTGATATGGCAAAAAGACATGGGAGAAAAAATGACTTTTGAGGAAGCTTTTTCTAAAGCCGAAAATACTACTTTAGGTGGTTATTCAGATTGGAGAATCCCTACGATTAAAGAACTGTATTCTCTTATTTTATTCTCCGGACAAGTAAAAGGTGAAAAAGCTATTAAAATGTTTATTGATACCGAATATTTTAATCAACCTTTAGGTGATGTAAATGCTAATGAACGTGAAATTGATGCTCAAACATGGAGTGCAACCGAATATGTTGGTAAAACCATGAATGCGGATGCTACTGTTTTTGGTGTAAATTTTGTTGATGGTAGAATTAAAGGATATCCTAAAAATAATCCTAGAACTAAAAATGAGAATAAAATGTATTTTAGAATGGTACGTGGAAATACAGACTACGGAGAAAATAATTTTATTGATAACAATGATGGAACTATTAGTGATTTAGCAACAGGATTAATGTGGCAAAAAACAGATGACGGAATAGGCAAAGACTGGAAATCGTCTCTTTCTTATGCTGAAAATTTAGAATTGGCTTCTCATTCAGATTGGCGTTTGCCAAATGCAAAAGAACTACAAAGTATTGTTGATTATTCGCGTTCTATACAAACAACCAATTCACCAGCAATTAATCCTCTTTTTGAAACTACAAAAATTACTGATCCGAATGGATATAAACAATATCCTTATTTTTGGACGAGCACTTCTCATTTAGACGGTAGAAATCCGTTTGCAAGTGCTGTTTATATTGCTTTTGGAGAAGCACAAGGAAAAATGAGAAATCGTTTAATGGATGTTCATGGTGCTGGAGCGCAAAGAAGTGATCCTAAAAGTGGTGTGAAAGAAAATTATCCAGAATATTTTGGTCCACAAGGGGATGTAAGATATGTCTATAATTACGTGAGAACTGTTAGAGACATAACACCAACCACAAAATTAAATACAGAAACATCAACAATACAAACACAAAAAGCAACAACTAAAACGGAACAAAAACCAGCTAAAAATAATAACAACAACAATACACCTCCTTCTTTTTCTGAATTATTAGAAAAAATGGATACCAATAAAGATAAAAAACTAAGCAAATCTGAAGTAAAAGGAAGGTTGAAAGAAAATTTTGATCAAAGAGATACAAACAGCGATGGTTTTATTACTGAAGAGGAAATGAAAAGAAGAGGAAATAGATAAAAAGCTACTTGATTGCTACTTTAAGAAAAGTTAGCAAGCAGTTCTAGCCCTGATTGAAACGACATCCTTTTTTATTTTTCATAAAAAAGATATAGTGGAAAGCAGGAAATAGCTTCCTAAAAAATTTATCATCCGTATAAAAAAAAATCAAGATAATTTCACATCTACTTTACAAAGCGATTACTTTGTTTCTAAAAAATGCTAGATACCATTTTATAATAATTTTAAAATTTTCTCTATATTTTCTTTGTGTGCCAAATCGGACCCTTCACTTAAGGTTGCAGATACACCACAGGCAACACCCCAACGCAACATATTTTTAGGAGTTTCGTTTTGTGTGATTGCATAAATTAAACCTGCCACCATACTGTCTCCTGCTCCAATAGTACTATTTACAGAAATTACGGGTGCGGCAACACGTTCTATTCCGTTTTTATGCGCCATAAACGCACCATCTTTCCCTAAAGAAACCACTACATATTGTGCTGTTTTATTTGTAACGAGTTGCATTGCAAAAGCTTCTTGTGCTGCTTTATTTAAAGATTCTTTACCAGCTAATCTGGCCAATTCCTTTTGATTCGGTTTTATTAAAAACAATTCGTTTTTTAAAACTTCGTTAAAAACAGGTCCGGAGGTATCTACAATTACTTTTATGCCTTTAGCTGTTAAATTCTGAATGATTTTAGAGTAATAATCTGTCGGCAATCCTTTTGGTAAACTTCCACTAATAACAAAAATATCATTTGTATCTACATGTTCATTTATTAACGCTTCTAAAGGCGCTAATTCATCTTCAGAAAACGGATTTGTAGGCATTCCAAATCTATATTGTAATTTTGTTTCTGTATTAAAGACCGCAAAATTCTCTCTGGTTAAATTAGAAATTGGCATACTAATTACTTGTACATTTTGTTCTTGTAACAACTCTACCAAATGCTCTCCTGTTTTACCTCCGTAAGGAAACAAACAATGACTTTCTACGGCCAACCTATGTAAAACTCTAGAAATATTAACACCGCCTCCTCCCGGATGATAGGTAATATTATAACACTCTAATTTATCAAAAGGTGTCATTTCATCTATTTTAGCACTTTTATCTAACGCAGGATTTATGGTAAGTGTAACTACTTTCATTATTCGTTTTTTGGTTATAGTAAAGATAGTATTCTTTTCTTTTTTCTATTGATGAAAAAATAAACAAAAAATCTAAACTTATTCTATAAGATTGAATATAAAATAATTAAAATGCTTTATCATTCACAATGATGGTTCATCTTGCATTATTAATTATAAAGCTACGAGATTCCTCAATCGTTTAAAAAAACTTATATCCGAATGGACATGCTGACCATACTTATTTCAATTCTTGTATATTGCATTCACAAATAAATATTATGAAAATAAACTTATTGTCTTGTGATGCACAAAGACCAGATAAAAGAGCCATTGCTAGATGTATTGTAGAAATTTCGATGAACATTTCTGAATCTTTATCTAATGAACTTACAGAAATTCTTATAGAAGGTGACGTTGTAGATATTGAGATGGAAGATAAAAATACTGGTTCTTCTTTAAGAGCACTAAGAAAATTAAGTATTGACTACGAAATCATAGAATAAAAAACACATGAAAAAAATTGCCTTATTATCTATTTGTCTCTTTTTTATGACTTCTTACGCGCAACAAAAAAAAATGTGGGCCAAGTCATTTTTAAATAAAAAAGCACCAGAATTAGTGGTTAGCAAATGGTTAACGGATAAACCTGAAACGGATGGTAAATTTGTTTTAATCGATTTTTGGGCAACTTGGTGTGGGCCTTGTGTAAAAGGTATTCCAGAAATGAATGCTTTTTATAAAGAGTTTGCTAAAGACATGGTAGTTATAGGTATCAGTAACGAATCTATGGCCAAAATTAAACGTTTTAATAAAGCTAAAATTGAATATTATAGCGCTATTGATAGAAGAGCAAGACTTAATAGAGCCTTAGAAATTAAAGGAATTCCGCATTGTATCATTATTAATCCTAATGGGATTGTTGTTTGGGAAGGTTGGCCACAACTAAAAGGTTTTGAGTTGACTTCGGAAGTTATACAAGGGCTTATTGATGCTTATAAAGCTTAAAAAAGCAAAATAGCTTAACCCTGATTGAAGCAATTTTTTGAACTCTTTTTTATGATGTTTCTGAATAAAAAAAGGGAGAGTCTTTCCACTACGCTCAAGATAAACTCATAACAAGAAATAGCTTCAAATAAGAACATTTATATGAAGCTATTTTTAAAATGTTAAACTGAATATATTCTTATTAAAATTTATCCATAACAGCATCACTTACTCCCATGTTAGAGAATCCGCCATCGTGAAATAAATTTTGTAAAGTTACTTTCTTGGTTAAATCAGAGAAAAGTGAAATGGTATAATCTGCACAATCTGCCGCAGAAGCATTACCTAACGGACTCATTTTTTCAGAAAAATTGATAAATCCGTCGAAACCTTTTACGCCATTTCCGGCTGTTGTTGGCGTTGGAGATTGAGAAATGGTATTCACTCTCACTTTAAAATCACGACCAAAATAGTAGCCAAAACTACGTGCAATAGACTCTAAATATGCTTTATTATCTGCCATATCATTATAATCTGGAAACACTCTTTGCGCCGCCATATAAGTTAAAGCAACAATAGAACCCCACTCTTTCATGGCTTTTTTATGATACAAAACATTTAAAACTTTGTGAAAAGAAACAGCAGAAACATCCCAACCTTTTTCAGTAAAATCGTAATTTGGATCTGTATAAGCTTTCTTTTTTCTAACATTTACAGACATACCAATAGAATGTAACACAAAGTCAATTTGACCACCTAGAATCTCCATAGATTTTTCTATCAAGTTTTCTAAATCTTCAATTGAAGTTGCATCTGCCGGAATAATTTGAGAATTTGTATTCTTTGCTAAAATATCTAATTCGCCCATTCTAATAGAAGCTGGCGCGTTGGTTAACACAAACTCTGCTCCTTCTTCATGTGCTCTTTGTGCCGTTTTCCAAGCAATAGAATTTTCGTTTAAAGCGCCAAAAATAATTCCTTTTTTTCCTTTTAGTAAGTTGTACATTTTGTTAGTGTTTGTTTTATGAGATTTCTCATTAGTTTATCTTGAGCGAAGTCCAAAGGCTAAAAAGCTCATTTCGAAATGACATTATAAACTTTTAAGTTTTATCTAAACTAATTCAATAATTCTTTTGCGTGGGTAAGTGCCGAATCAGAAATATCTTTACCACTTAGCATTTCTGCAATTTCTTTAACTCTTTCATCAGTAGATAAAAGTTTTAAATTAGTAGTGGTTACTCCTTTTACTTCTTGTTTATACACTTTATAGTGATTCGCTCCTTTTGCAGCAATTTGCGGTAAATGTGTAATAGCAATTACTTGCATATTAGCACTCATTTTTTGCATAATTGCGGCTATTTTATTTGAAACTTCACCAGAAACTCCAGTATCAATTTCATCAAAAATAATGGTTGGTAATTGTGTATTTTCTGATAAAATTGTTTTTACAGACAACATAATTCTAGACAATTCTCCACCAGAAGCTACTTTTTTCAATTCTCCAAAACTACCTCCTTTGTTTGCAGAAAAAAGAAATTCTAATTCGTCTTTTCCGTTTGCAAAATAATTTTTAGTTTGCTTTATTTTAATTGAAAAACTAGCGTTTTCCATACCTAAATCAGATAATAAAGCTTGTAATTCTTTATTTAATTTAGGAATTGACTTTGTTCTTGCATTCGAAATTAAATCGGCAACTTTATCTAATTTTAAAGAAATTTCATCTATCTCCTTTTGCTTCTCAATAATGACTTCGTCTGCAGATTCAACTTGTGCCACTTTTTCTGAAAGTTCTTCAAAAACAGCAATCAATTCGGCATTATTACTTACTGTATGTTTCTTCTGTAAATTATATAATAATTGTAATCTATCGTTTATTTCTTCTGCTTCATTCGGATTAAAATCTACATTTTCATTGGCATCTTCTAACTCAGAAACAATATCATCGATTTCAATCTTCACAGAAGTAACTCTATCTGAAAGTACTTGATATTCTTTAGAAAAAGTTGCAATTTTAGACAATCTATTTTCTAATGTATTTAGCAAATTCTGAATTCCGATTTCTTCATTCACCGTAATTTCTAAAGCTTCCGATAGATTACCTTTAATATCTTCTATATTATTCAGCTTTTCTAATCGTTCTTCTAAATCGTCTTGTTCTTCTGCCTTAATTTTTGCTTCTTCTAACTCTTTAAAAAGATGCAAATTGTATTCGTATTGCTGATTCGCTTCTTTCTGTTGTTCTTTTAATTTAGAAAATTCTCTCTTTAATTTACTTAACTGCGAAAAACCACGTTTGTAAGAAGCTATTTTTGCAGTATTTTTTGCTAAAGCATCTAAAATTGAAAACTGAAAAAGATTGTCTGATAATTCTATGGTTTGATGCTGAGAATGCACATCAATCAATTTTGTTCTTAACTTATTCAAAACAGACAACGTTACTGGCGTATCATTAACAAAAGCTCTCGATTTACCAGATGGCAAAATCTCTCTTCTAATAATAGTTTCTGCTTCGTAATCTAAGTCTACTCCGTTAAAAAAATCTTCTAAATTGTAATTCGCAATAGCAACTTTAGCTTCTACAACACATTTTGTACTTGTATCTTTTAATGATGATAAATCTGCGCGGTTACCTAAAACTAAACCTAATGCACCTAAAAGTATGGATTTACCTGCTCCTGTTTCACCTGTAATAATAGATAAACCTGAAGAAAAATCAATAGATAAGTGATTGATTAATGCGTAGTTATTAATGGAAAGTTGTGTTAACAAATGCTCGAAATTTTAGAAGCTAAAATTAAGGAAAATTGTATCAAGAATAAACAATAATTATAAGGAATGTTTTACTTAATATTTTTCCACTTAGCATTGTTATTCGGAGATATTTTTTTCACTATTTCAACCAGTCTATTTTTATTTCTAGAAGCAGCATCATCCGTATATAGATTTACAATTTCATCTGCTTTAGCATCAAAAAACACACGGATTAGATAATTACCAACTGTTTTATTGTAGATACTTTCTAAAGAGATTACCGCCTCTTCCATGTTTTGTTTCGCAATACCATTATTTAAAGAAAACTCATCTAATCCTCTTCTATGATACGTATAAGTAGCGGTTCTGTATGCTGAAAGTTTTGGTGACAAGAAACTATCAATCAATAAAAATCTATTTTGTTTTCCTACTACATTTTGCCAAGAAGCAATTCCACTTTGCTGCGCTTGTAACATTACATTCTCTGCAACTCTAAAAGACGTCTCTCCACCATTTCTTTTAAAAGTATCCGCATCCGCTCCCAAAACAATGTTTGCATAAAAAACAATGGTAGAGATTAAATTACTATCATAAGAGTTTTTATTAAAAATTAATGGGTCGAACTCATTGTATTTAAAATTGAAATCGTTGTCTTTTAAATTTAATACAGGTGATGCGTATGTAGAACCAAAAACCGGTCTTGTAGATTGAACTTGTATCGTTGCATTAAAATTATTTGCATCTCTAGAAGTAATGATAATTGTAAAAGCACAATCTATTCTCTCTTCTGGTTTTACATCGTTATTTGTCCATCTGGTTTGATTTACAAACTCTGACAAAGATTTTTCTAAAGTTTTAAAAACCTGCGTATTTGAACCTTGAACCTGGTTGTAGTTTACAGTTACCAAGCAATTCAATTCTTGCGCTTTTAACACAGAAACCGAAAATAAAAACAGAAAAAAGAATATAAGTTTACGCATTCGTTTTATTTTTTACTGTTTGGTCGAGCGCAGTCGAGATCTAAACTAAAACCTCCCGACTGCGCTCGAGGAGACTAGAAATTTTAAGAAATCTTCTTTAAAATTTCATTCATAATATCTTTGGCCACTTCTTCTTTCGATTTTAATTCGAATGATTTCTCAGTCAAATCTTTATCAATAATAGTAATTTTATTGGTATCTGTTGCAAAACCAGCACCTTTATCTTGCAAAGAATTTAAAACAATAGCATCTAAGTTCTTACGTTTTAGCTTCCCTTTTGCATTTTCTAGTTCATTATTGGTTTCTAAAGCAAAACCAACTAAAAATTGATTTTCTTTAATTTCACCTAAGGATGCTAAAATATCTTTTGTTGGTTCTAACTCAATTTCTAACGCAGAAGTAGTCTTTTTTATTTTCTGAGTTGCTACATTTTTTGGCCTATAATCTGCAACCGCAGCAGAAAGAATAGCAATATCTACTTCTTTAAAGTATTTGTGAGCTGCATTGTACATTTCATCAGCAGAAACCACACTTATTCTATGTACTAAAGAATGATTTATTTTTTGATGACTTGGACCAGAAATTAAAAAAACCTCTGCACCTAAATTAGCCGCTGCTTTTGCGATTGCAAAGCCCATTTTACCAGAAGAATGATTTCCTATAAAACGTACAGGATCTATTGCTTCATACGTTGGACCAGCAGTCAATAAAAGTTTTTTTCCTTTTAAAGGTAATTTCGATAAAATATCATTTTCTATAAATGACACTATATCTTCAGGCTCAGCCATTCTTCCTTCACCAACTAAACCACTTGCTAACTCACCAGAAGTTGCAGGGATAATTGTATTTCCAAAAGATTTTAATTTTTGTGAAATTTCTTTGGTTGATGGATGGATGTACATATCCAAATCCATTGCAGGCGCAAAATAAATAGGACATTTTGCAGATAAATAGACTGCTAATAATAAATTATCGCAAGTACCATTTGCCATTTTAGACATCGTATTTGCAGTTGCCGGAGCAACTACCATATAATCTGCCCAAAGACCTAAATCTACATGATTATTCCAAAGCTCATTTTCTTCATCCTCCTTATTATAAAAAGTAGAATAAACAGGGTTTTTAGAAAGTGTGGAAAGTGTAAGAGGTGTTATAAAATCTTTAGACGCAGGAGTCATAATAACCTTGACCTCTGCGCCTAATTTTATAAATAAACGGACTAAACCAGCCGTTTTGTATGCAGCAATTCCAGCAGTAATTCCTAATAAAATTTTTTTACCACTTAAAACAGACATTATTCTGTTTCTGGAGTTCTAAAATAAACTTTACCATTTAACCACTCTTCCATAGCCATAGCTGTTGGTTTTGGTAATCTTTCGTAAAATTTAGAAACTTCTATTTGCTCTTTATTTTCAAAAACCTCTTCTAAACTATCGTTATAAGTCGCAAACTCTTCTAATTTATCAACCAATTCTTTCTTTAAATCACCGTTGATTTGATTTGCTCTTTTGGCAATAATAGAAATAGCTTCATAAATATTTTGTGTAGGAGCTTCTACTTCATTCTTATTATAAGTAATAGTACTTAAAGGTGCCTTTGTATCTTTATAATCCATAATTAATTATTATTTCTTTTTTGAATTTTGAACTTCAACCTGTTTTGCAATCAATGCATCAATTCTTACTTGTTCTTTTTGTAAGGTCGCTAACATTATATTTGAATCTTCCATAAATTGAGATTCTGGGTAATTTCTTTTTAACTTATCGTATGCATCTATTGCATCCTTTATACGTTCAGGTTTTCTTCTATCATAACTTTTTAACACAAAGTCATGTGCCGCTTTTAACCTGTAATATAATGCCTCTTCTTTAAATTCAGAACCTAAAAAATCTGCTAATAAATTATCAAAAGCCTGTATTGCCGCTTTATAATTTCTTAAATCATATTCTGCTGTTCTATAATACGTTTTAGCAATTTCGAAATATTTTTTCTGAAGCTTATACCTTAATTCTTTATAATGTTGGTTCGCTTCTTCTATTTTATCAGAATCTGGGTATGTATTTATAAAACTTTGAAAAGCATCTAATGCCTTATTTGTATCCGTTGGATCTAAACTAAAACTAGGAGAAGCCAATTTATAGCTATACGCTGATAAAAAAGCTGCTTCTTCAAGCTTAGAGCTTTTAGGATAATTCTTTGCAAAACGATCAAAATAATAACCAGACATGCTATAATTCTTCTCGTTAAAATTAGATTGTGCTACCATAAATTGGATACGCTCCATTTGTGGTTTCCCTCTATAAGTTGGTGTTATTTTCTCAAACAAACGCAAAGCTTTACTAAATTTATTGCTTTCGTACAATTTCACAGCCATTTTATACTGCTCTTCCGTAGTACCTTTGTTTAAAACTTTTTGATATTCCCCACATGAAAATAATACAAGTGAGAACATCAATAAACACGCTAAATTTTTAATTTTTTGCATCGTGCAAAATTAGTGATTAAATATGGATAATAAAAGAATTTATTTTTTCTCAAATAATTCTTCCCTTTTAGCTCCTAAAACAACTTTAGGATAACTATTTCAATGAAAGTTCTAAACACACAGTATCAAGAATAACACATGAAACTAAAACGCTTTTTTTGACAATAAATTATGTCATACAATAACGACACAAAAGACGCAAAAAAAGCGATTAGTTGTTACTAAAAGTTTGTTAATATTATTGTTGAACAGGTGGTACTGCAGTAATTAATTGTTTAATATCATTATCAAACAGGTAAAAACCACCTTTATCATCACCAATTAACTTTATTTTATCTAAGATATTTCTAGCCAATGCTTCTTCTTCTATTTGTTCAGAAACATACCATTGTAAGAAATTATGAGTAGCATAATCTTTTTCTTGTAGGCAAATATCTACTAAATCATTTATACATGCAGAAACATGAACTTCATGATTAAATAATTCTTGAAACATTTCTTTAAATTCGCCAAATTCCACCGGAGGTGCATCTAATGCTGATACTATTGCATGCCCACCACGTTCATTTATAAATTTCACCAACTTTAACATGTGCATTCTTTCTTCGTCTGAATGTGCGTACATAAACTGTGCAACGCCTTCAAAACCTAAAACTTCTGCCCAAGAAGCCATTGACAAATATATTTGAGAAGACTGTGCTTCTACTCTAATTTGTTCGTTTAATGCTTTTTCTATAACTGGTGATAACATATTTTCTATTTAAAGTTCGCTACAAATTTAGCAATTTTAGATTGAAGTTCTGCACTTGCTTGCACTAAAGGTAAACGAACATCGTTTTTACAAAGACCTAACTCCTGTAAAACTGTTTTTATACCTGCAGGATTATTCTCTTCAAAAATATAATCTACAACATCCATCATTTTATAATGAATAGCATATCCTTCTTTATTATTACCTTGTAAACCATGGTTTATCATTGCAGAAAATTCTTTAGGAAACGCTTGTCCAATTACAGAAATCACACCAGAACCACCTGCCAAGGCAACTCCTAAAGCCATATCATCATCTCCAGAAATAATTAAAAAATCTGCTGGTTTATCTTTTAACAACGTATAATACTGTTGTTGGTTATTTCCTGCTTCTTTAACACCCACTATATTATCAAATTCATTCGCCAAACGTATTGTAGTTGCAGGCTCCATATTTTTTGCAGTTCTACCAGGAACATTATATAAAATAATTGGTAAATCTGTAGCTTGTGCAATGGCTTTAAAATGCTGATAAAAACCTTCTTGTGTTGGCTTACTATAGTAAGGAGCAACAGATAGAATACCATCTAAACCTGTAAAATCTCTTGTTTGTAATTCTTCTATAACTAAAGCAGTATTATTACCTCCAACACCTAAAACCAAAGGCAAACGTTTATTATTTGTCTTAATAATAACATTAATTATTTCTTGTTTTTCTTCTTTAGTAATGGTTGCACTTTCTGCGGTTGTACCATTGATAACTAAATAATCTGTTCCGTTATCGATGTTAAAATTCACCAATTTTACAAGTGCATCAAAATCTACACTTAAATCTTCTTTAAAAGGTGTTATCAACGCAACTCCAGTTCCAATAAATTTCTGCATTATTATGTATTTTATAAGGCGTAAAATTACAATTTAATGCTGAATTTCATCACTAAAAAAACAATTCTTACCAAGAATAAACAACTTTATTATTAAAGTTTAATTTTTTAGTTTTTTAAGAATTTGTAGGTATTTTTTTAATTCTGATGAAAACGCTTCTACATGTGCTGTACTTTCGGAAATTTCTAATTCATACAATTTAGAATTCACTCCAGAAAAACCGGCTTTAAAAGTAGCATTAGATTGTAAAACGGCAGTTTCTAAATACAAATTAGCTTCACTAAAATAACCTATTAATAAGTCGAATGGTTCTTCTAAAAAACTTTTAAAACTAGGTTCAATATAAATCCCTTTCCAATTGATATCTTTTTGTGTAAAGTATTTAAAGGAAGTATCTTTTGTAGCATCACTTTTCTTAAAACTATATATTCTAACATTTTTAACGCCTAGAACAGCTTCTATTTTTGCTTGTAAATCTATACTTAAAGAAATACTTGCCGTTGTTAAAATACCCACAGATTTAATTTCCTTTTGAGAAACATTTCTGCGTTCAGATACTTGTTTGATATTTTTATCAAACTTTTTTTTGATACTGGATTCTTTTAACTTCAAAAAATTCATTCTTAAAATAGATTATCTTGATAAAAATTAGAAATTAATTCTACTTAATTTCTAATAAAATAAATTGATTTAATTGTTTTCCATACACCTGAAAATTATCATCAGCAACTAAAAGTAAAGATTGGTTTCCATTTTCTAATATAGGTCCCAGTGTAATACCTTCTATGTTATCGATTATTCCTTCTGTTAACTGATCTTTAACCTCTTCAAAATTTAGTAATAAACGCTTTTTAAGCGGAATAAATTCAGCTTCTTTTAAGGCTTCAATCTCTAGAATATTCGTTGTTTCTTTATCGATTACTGCATCAAAAATTCTTACAATATTTCCGTAAGAACCATAACCACTTTGATACGTTCTTTCTATAATAAAAAAGTGATTTTCTTTATACTCTAAGATCGATGTTAATCCGTTTAAATTAATATTTCCTTTAGATGGTTTTGTAATATGTTCTAATTGATACGCATACTGCTTTGTCGCTTTTTTAGATGTTTTATCAAAATATGTAATTCTAATTGGTGAGGAGGCTTTTGTAAAAGTAGGATCTTCTCCATCTGATTTTAAAGGACCTTCCATAGCAACCCAAAACCCGTTTCCGTTTATACTTTTAGAAGAACCTTCAAAAACGGCATTGTGTTTTATATTTTTAGTATTACTTAAATTTTCAGGAAGTTGATAAGCTTCCATAAAATTTCCGTTAAAATCTGTTTTAAAAACGGTAGGACTTTTACCCTTATTAATAGATCCTTCTCCAACAAAATATACCGCTTCGGTTTCTGCTTCTACAAAAATGGATTCTAAATCTAAAGCGTTTTCTTTATAATAAGAAGTTGTAGTATCATTTAGTAAAATAACCTGTTTTAAATCTACAGCTTCTATATTATTTTTTTTGATCTTAATTTCTGCTTTTACAAAACGAGGATTTCTACCATCATCTACTACAAAATAATACGCTCCGTTTGCATAATCTACACCAGACAAACCGCCAATAATTGAGTTTTGAAATGCTATTGAATCTGCTAAAACAAATTCATCCAAAAAATTTAATTCGGTTGCTTTTTCTTGTTTACAAGAACAAAAAATAAGACAACCTAAAATACCTAAAACAAGACTTTTCATAATTTTAATTTTGAAAAAAGACCTTTCAAATTTAAAAAATGAAAGGTCAAATATCATAAAGCACTACAACTTTCTTCTGTTATCTTCAGATTGTGTATCTATTAATTTATTGTAAGGATCTACTCCTACCTCAATCGGTTTTTCATCAACAATAATTGTAATTTTATTATTGATCTCTGTAATCTTATGCTTCTTTAAATATAGTTCTTTTTCTTTCTTTTCTCCATCAACTTCTTCTTGCGCAAAAATACCAATATCAATATAATCTGCTAACGGAACTGATAAAATAGGTTTTTTCATATCATCTGTTTGATACGTTAAAGTATCTCCTACTTTTTCACCATAATAGCGTTTTCCCTTTTCATCATTTCTATATTTAGAAACTTCAAATTCTATTTCTACTTCGTATTTTCCGTTGTCTAATTCTGTAGATTTTACTTCTAAAATTTGGTTTCTGTACAACGTAATGGTTTCAAACATATCTTTAATTACATACTGTAAAGAATCTGGTGTTACCTCTCTAATATAATTTACCATTTCTACGGAAGTTGTATATGGAGCTTCTTGAAACTTCACTTTTTCTACATACTTTTTTAAAGCGCCATTTAAGTTTTCTTCTCCTATATAATCACTCAAAGCATAAAAAACTAAAGACCCTTTCTGATAACGGATATATCCTTGTCCGTCGTTATACATCAATGCATTTTCACGTTTTCTTTCCATCGTTCTTTGCATTAAATAATCATCCAAAGCTTTCTTTAAAAAGGTACGCATCTTCGGTTTTCCATTTTGATGCTCTAATACTTTTAACGAAACATATTCCGACAAACTTTCTGACAACATGGTAGCACCCAAAACATCTGCTCCAATAACTTGATGCGCCCACCATTGATGTGCAACTTCGTGCACTGTTACAGCAAAAGGATAATCTACCCCATCATCATTCGTATCATCTACAGCCGCAATAAACCCAAAGCCTTCAGAAAACGGAATTGTATTTGCAAAAGATTGCGCAAAAGTACCTTGTGTTCTTGGAAACTCTACAATTCTTAACTGTTTATGTTGATAAGGACTAAAATTTTTCTCGTTATACGTAACAGATGCTTTCATCCCTTTTAGCATTCTATCTAAATTATAATCGTGTGGTTTGTGATAATAAATTTCTAAACTAATACCATTCCACATTTCTTTTTTAACTTCATATCTTGCGGAATTAAACGCATAGAAATTCAACATTTTACTATCCATTTTATAATGGAAATGTTTACGCCCTTCTTCTGTCCATTCTTTCTGTAAATAACCTGGTGCAATTGCAATTTGATCTTCGGATGTAGAAACGGTAGCTTCAAAATCTATCCAATCAGAATCTTTAGAAATATATGTATTTCCTAAAGCGGTAGAATCTGTAGGTTCAGATTGTAAATTATTTGGTGGTAAACTGTACTTTTCTCTAATTTTATTGTCAGTCAATTCTCCTGCAGAAGAATATCCTAAAGTAGGAAACATAGAGAAATTATTTAAAAATGTTCCGTTTTCTAATACAGGCGATTTTCTTTGAAACATGGTATTTTCTTTACTTTTTACATGCACTGTAAGTTGTAAGGAATCTCCAGGTAGTATTTTTTTATCGAACTTATAAATATCAAAATTAAAAACTGTGTCCTCTAAGACCAAATTGTTTGGTTTATTAAATTCAAAGGTGTTTTCTAATGAATTATGATTTAAGAAAATACTATCAATTGCTTTATCCGATTTATTTATCATTGTAAAAACAGCACTTGCTTTGTACGTTCTTTTCTTCGGATAAATGGCTACATCTGCATTTACAGCTACAATTCTTGGTTGTTTATAATCTTCGTATTTTTTATAACTTTTTTCCCATTTAACGGCATTTAATTCGGCTTGTTTAGAAGCTGAGTTTTCATCTTCTGATTTTGTTTCTTGATAGATTGTAAGTCCTAAAGTTAAAAAAGTAACCAAAACAACCGTTAAACCAATTTTTTGAGGTGTTTTAAATCTTGCAACAGCAATATCCATTCTTTCAGAAAAAGAATTTGGTAATCCTCTAACCCAAAATAAAACACTTACAAGAAGTAATGATGTTCCTCCTAAAATCCAATAGATTTTATACCATAAATAGCGAGACAAAGCAGAGCCATAACCATTCATATCCGAATAACTAAAACCTGGACCTTCGTTATATTTAAAAATGGCTAACTCAATTCCTATTAAGTCTAAAAACGGAATCCCCATAGCAACGATTAACAAAACCAATAAACCTAAATATTGATTTTTAAACAACGTTTGTACAAATATTGCTAAGAAAGCCCAAATTGCATAGTTTAAAAATTTTAACCCAAACAACTCTTTTATATAATGACCAATTTCAAAATTATAATATCCTTGATACGCTTGAAACAACATACCAGAAACCATAATTACTGCCAATAAAACCAATTGCATTTTTAAAATTGCTATTAATTTAGAGAATAATAATGTCCAATTTGGTATTGGTGTGCTATCAACTAAATGACTAATTTTTGCAGTTCTTGCTCTTTGCACTAACATACCTGCGTATAAAAAAGTACAAACATTAATAACAAATAAACTAAAAATATTTCCTCCGCCCAACATTTGCCAAGTTACTGGTAATGTATCTGTTCCAAAAATTTCACTAGAAATAAATAAAGTTCCAAACAACATTAAAAGTCCAACGATAAGAATACAGATAAAAGGCAAACTTTTAAAAATGTATTTAAAATCGATGTTAGACAATTGCCACATTACTTTTAAATTCTGAATAAAAGAATAATCGTGAGACACTTTTGGTAACGTTATTCTTGTAACTCCGCTAAAATTAGATTTTGTAACTCTTTCTGATTTTATTTTTCTAAAAGAAAGTGTAATTGCGTTTTGTGTGAATTTAAAGTATTTATAAACCAATCCAAAAACTAAAGAAGAAATTACCAACCACAATAAGCGATTATAAATAACCAATTCACCTATTGGAATTTGCATTTCGTTTTGTTCAGAAACAGTCCAATATTTTGTATAATAAGAAGACGCCGAAGAACCATAAGGATCTAAAATAGCTAACAAAGTTGCTTGTTCTGGTTCAGATAAAATACTAGAAATAGCTCCCTGAACAAACATTAGAATAATTACCGTAATAAAACCAGCTGCAACACTTCTAGAAAATGTAACAATAGCAAAAACAACAGCACCAAAAAACAATACATTTGGTAAAATATAGACCAAATACGTTGTTAGATAAGTCATAATATTAAAATCACCAACAATATCAGCATTGGTTCCTGGAAAACGAAACCCAATAACCATTCCTAAAGCAACCACTAAAACAATAGCAGAAACCACTACAATTCCGCTAAAAAACTTAGCAAATAAGTAATTGGCTTTTGTAAACGGGTACGAAAATAAAATGGAGTGCATTTCACTTTTAAAATCTCTATAAATAGAAACACCAATAATTGATGGAAATAAAAAGAAAATTAAAATAGTAAATGCATTAAAAATACCTGTAACACCAATTGGCGAATTTACAATTCTAGAAGAACCAGTGGTACCAGAAACTCCATCCCAAATACCTGCAGAGGTTGCAGATAAAAAGAAAGAGATTAATAAAAATATTGAAATATAAATATAAAAAACAGGCTTGTTAAACCAGTATTTTAATTCGTGTTTAAAAATAGTTGAAAACATATAAAATGTGTAATTGTTATTTTGTGTAATTGTGTAATTGAAAGCGCACCCAAAACTTTAAACCTGAAACTTTAAACCAGTTCCGGCTCATCTTGTTTTAATGCAATAAAATACACATCGTCTAATTGCGGAGTTGCCGCTACAAAATCGTCAGAAGGTTTTTCTTCTGCATGCACTCTAATATTTAACGTATTATCTGTATTAAAATTTCTAGATAACACATTGTACAATTTCATGTTTTCTTCTAAATCGTCTTTTTCTACAATTTTTGTCCAAATAGTGTTTTCTAATTCTTCTGTTGCTTTTTGTGGTGTAGAATGTTTTAAAATTCTACCTCCGTTTAAAATAGCCATTTCATTACACAATTCTTTCACATCTTCTACAATATGCGTAGAAAAAATAACCGTACAATTACTACCAACTTCTCTTAAAACATTTAAAAATCGATGTCTCTCTGCAGGATCTAAACCAGCAGTAGGTTCATCAACAATAATTAATTTTGGATTGTTTAAAAGCAATTGCGCAATACCAAAACGCTGCTTCATTCCGCCAGAATAACCAGCAACATATTTGTGTCTAACTTCATATAAATTAGTAATATCTAAAACCTCTTTTACAATTGCTTTTCTTTCAGTTTTTTTTGATATTCCTTTTAAAGTAGCAAAATAATCTAACAAATCTTCGGCAGACATTTTAGGATACACACCAAAAGATTGTGGCAAATACCCTAACACTTTACGTAGAGACATGTTGTCTTCTAAAACATTAATATCACCAAAAGTAATTGAACCAGAATCTGGACTTTGTAATGTTGCAATCGTTCTCATTAAAGAAGATTTCCCTGCACCATTTGGTCCTAATAAACCAAACATTCCTGTACCTATTTCAATGCTTAAATTATCAATAGGTTTTACGCCGTTTTTGTATGTTTTGGTTAAATTTTCAATTACTAACTTCATATTGTTGGTTTTAGTGATATTTACTTGAAAAAGTGATTCCTATAGCTTTAGCTAGAGGTTTCCTATAGAATTGTCATTCCCGTGAAAACGGGAATCAGTGATTAGTGTAAAAGTAAGCACTTTTGTTACATTTTTTTGTGATTTTTTTTATGGAGTTCCTAAAAAATCGTATTATTTTTACCATTGGAAGTATAAAATGTACTCGATATTTTTTCTGATCACTTTTACAATAGAAAAAACAACCGAACTAACATTTAACTTTAGAACTTTTCATATTAAAACTTTATAAACTTTTATAATGGCAAAAAAATCAATTTTAAATAAAGCATCACTTACATTTTTAGAAAAATACTTAAATAATGCTGCACCAACCGGGTACGAATGGGAAGGTCAGAAAATTTGGATGGACTACCTAAAACCGTATGTAGACACATTTATTACAGATACTTATGGTTCTGCAGTTGGTGTTATAAACCCAGATGCAAAATACAAAGTAGTTATTGAAGGACATGCAGATGAAATTTCTTGGTATGTAAATTACATTTCTGATAACGGATTGATTTACGTAATTAGAAACGGAGGATCAGATCATCAAATTGCACCAAGTAAAATTGTAAACATTCATACTAAAAACGGAATTGTAAAAGGTGTATTTGGATGGCCAGCAATTCATACAAGAGACAAAGCAAATGAGCAAGCACCAAAACCAGACAATATTTTTATTGATACAGGTTGTGCAACAAAAGCAGAAGTAGAAGCTTTAGGCGTTCATGTTGGTTGTGTAATTACCTACCCAGATGAATTTCATATCTTAAACGGAGACAAATTTGTTTGTAGAGCATTAGACAACAGAATGGGTGGTTTTATGATTGCCGAAGTAGCTCGTTTATTAAAAGAAAATAAAAAAGAATTACCATTCGGATTGTACATTACAAACTCAGTACAAGAAGAAATTGGTTTACGTGGTGCAGAAATGATTACACAAACCATTAAGCCAAATGTGGCAATTGTTACGGATGTAACGCACGACACTACAACTCCAATGATTGAACAAAAAACTGCTGGTCTTTTAGAATTAGGTAAAGGTCCGGTTATTGCTTATGCACCAGCTGTTCAACAAAAATTACGTGATTTAATTACAGAAACTGCCGAAGCAAAAGAAATTCCTTTTCAGCGTTCTGCGCTTTCTAGAGCAACAGGTACAGATACAGATGCTTTTGCGTATAGCAATGGTGGTGTTGCCTCTGCCCTAATTTCTTTACCATTACGTTACATGCATACCACTGTAGAAATGGTACACAGAGATGATGTAGAAAATGTGATTAAAATGATTTATGAAACATTATTGAATATTAAAGGAGGAGAAACTTTTTCTTATTTTGAATAAATAAAATACAGACACGAATTTCACGGATTTACACTGATAAAATTCTGTTTTGTCATTCCGAACGAAGAATGAGGAGGAATCTTATAATTACATAAAATGGTTATGAGATTTCTAATTAGTTTATCTTGAGCGAAGTCGAAAGGCTTAAAAAAGCTCATTTCGAAATGACAAACTGATTAGTGATAATTTGTGAAATTTGTGTTTTATAATTATGGACGAACTCATAGACATTTTAACTCCTGATGGAAAACCTACAGGAAAAACGGCTTTAAAATCTGAAGCCCATAAAAATGGTTGGTTTCATGCAACTGTTCATATTTGGCTTTTTACTTCGGATGAAAAAATACTACTTCAAAAAAGAGCATTGACCAAAAAAGTATTTCCAGGTTTGTGGGATATTTCTGTTGCAGGACATATTGCTGCCGGAGAAGATATAATTACATCGGCAAAAAGAGAAGTTTTTGAAGAAATTGGGCTTAAACTAGAAGAAAAAGACCTCATCAAAATTGGTACACGAATTCATCAAGTTTCTCATGCAAACGGAATTCAAGATAACGAGCATCATCATGTTTTTATCGCAGAATTAAAAGTTCCGATGTCAACATTAACCATTCAAGAAGAAGAAGTTGATGCTATCAAATTATTTGATTTATCAACTTTAAAAAGCACAGAAAACCTGGAAAATGTTTTACTACCTAGATTTCATGAGTATTACTGTTCGGTTTATAACAAAATTCATCAACAAATACATAAAAGATGAAAAATTCAATTGCAGAACGCGTTTATGATTTTTTAAAAAACTATCCGCCTTTCAACTTATTAGCGACTAAAAAAATATTAGAAATTGCTTCTCAAGTTTCCATCATCTATTTAGAAAAAGGAAAAGTTATTTTTAACGAGAATGATGAAATTCACAAACAATTTTACATTGTAAGAAATGGAGGAATTAGCTTGTATAAAAATTCTAATGACAAAAAAGCGCTGATAGACATTTGTGATGGTGGAGATATTTTCGGTTTAAGACCTTTAATTAGTAAAGAAAACTATTTATTAGATGCTATTGCCAATGAAGAATCTATTGTTTATGCAATTCCTATTGAAATTTTTGAAGCAGTATCAGAAAGAAGTTTAAAAATTAATAAATACCTATTAACTTCTTTTGCTTCTAACTCTTTTGATCCTTATACAAACGAGCAAAACAGCAATGTTTTTACAGATTATATAGAAAATGACAATTTGGCTTATTCTAATTTACACTCTGTAAATTACACTAAAAAACCATTAACATGTACAGCGAATGCTACAGCGAAAGAAGCTGCTATAAAAATGAGCAATCAAAAAGTGGGTTGTATTATAGTAGTAGATGATGCCTGGGTTCCTTTAGGAATTATTACAAATAGCGATCTTAAAAACAAAATAGCTACAGGCCTATTTCCAGTAGACACCTCCGTAAAAGAAATCATGTCTTCTCCGGTAATTACACAATCTAAAAACCTTACTGTTTTAGACGCTCAGTTACAAATGATAAAGCAAAAGGTAGGTCATTTGTGTATTACTGTAGACGGAACGAGTAACTCTAAACTGATAGGAATTTTAACAAATCATGATGTATTAGCTTCATTAGGAAATAACCCAACAGTAATTTTAAAAGAGATTAAACGTGCTAAAAAAACGAAAGAAATTCGTGAAATTAGAAACAAAGCAAACCAACTTTTAAAATCTTATTTAGAGCAAAACATACCGTTATCTCATATTTCTAAAATTATATCAGAAATAAATGATAGTGTAACCATAAGAGTTATTGAGCTTTCTTTAAAAAAAATGACAACGCCTCCGCCTGCTAAATTTACTTGGTTAGCATTAGGTAGTCAGGGTAGAAAAGAACAACTTTTATATACAGACCAAGACAATGCTATCATTTTTGAAAATGTTAGCAAAGAACAGTATACAGAAACGAAAGAATATTTTTTAAAACTAGCAGGTCATATTACAAAATCGCTACATAAAATTGGTTATGAATATTGCCCTGCAGAAATGATGGCAAGCAATCCTAAATGGTGTTTATCTTTATCTGAATGGAAAGATCAGTTTAACGAGTGGATTTTTAATGTTGATGGAGAAGCCATTTTATTATCGTCTATTTTCTTCGATTTTAACGCTATTTATGGTGAAGTTTCTATGGCAAGAGAACTAACCAAAAGCATTTTTAAAACATTGAATGAAAGAACTCTTTTATTTACTTTTTTAGCAAAAGAAGCTATTGCAAGTCCCTCTCCTCTAGGTTTTTTTAAACAATTTCTAGTAGAGAATAATGGAGACCATAAAGATTCTTTTAACATAAAACAAAGAGCTTTAATGCCTTTAATTAATGCCGCAAGACTTTTAACACTCTCTAATAATATTTTTGAAATTAACAATACTGCACACCGTTTTGAAAGATTAGCAGAAATAGAACCTCAGAATAAAGAGCTATACCAATCTTGTTCTTATGCTTTTAAAGCCCTGCTAAAATTTAAAACCAAACAAGGAATATTACACAACGATTCTGGTAAGTTTATTAAATTAGAGTCTTTAACAAAAGAAGAAAAGTTAAAACTAAAAAGATGCTTTAAACCCATTAGAGAAATTCAAGAAGTACTTACTATTAAATTTAACTTATCAAATATGAGATAATTATGAAGTTTAACTGGTTTAATAAAAAGGAAAACAAGATACTTCCGGATTACTTTTTAGAGTATGAAAATAGTTTTTTAAACGCACCAAAACTCGCTATAAACGAAACTCGATTTGTTGTTTTTGACACAGAAACTACGGGATTTAATAGAATGAGAGATCGTGTATTATCTATTGGTGCTGTTTCTTTAATTAATAACACTTTAAATGTAAATGACAGTTTTGAAGTGTATTTAAAACAAGAAATATTTAATCCAGAAACGGTACACATTCACGGTATTTTAAAAGAAGGTAACATTACTAAAATTTCCGAACTAGAAGCACTAAAAAGTTTCTTAAAATACATCGGTAATTCAATTCTGGTTGGGCATCATATAAACTTTGACATTATGATGATGAACCAAATTTTAGTAAGAAACGAACTACCAGAAATTAAAAATAAGACCTTAGATACAGAACATTTATATAGAACCTCTAAGCATACCGTTTATCAAAATACATTACCAAAAGAGCGGTATACTTTAGATCAATTATGTGATGAACTAAATGTATCTAAAAGTGATAGACATACCGCAAGTGGAGATGCTTTTATTACAGCTATACTGTTCTTAAAAATAATAGCTCGTTTAGATAAAAACAACGATTTAACCGTGAAAGACTTGCTAAACTCATAAGAGCCTTTTTTCTTATTTAAAATTCCAAATACTCAAAAAAAGCATCTTTAATACGTTAGATTGATACTTTCTCTAACAGTGTCTAAAATACTGATCAAACTTCTAGAAAAATCAAAAGACATAACGTTACTTTGTTTTTTGTTTTCTCTTAAAAGTGTATTGAAATGCTCTGTTTCGAAACTATAACCAATGGTTTTATAATCGAAATTAATGGTTTCTTCTGTATCATTTTTTAAAATAGTTACAGAAGAAGGCGCATGAAATTGTGTGTTTATTTTTACAATTGCAGTGTCAAAAGTAAAAACGGCTTCCGTTGGTGTATTCTCTAACAACGTGCTTTTTAAATGAGCAGTCGCATTTTTATAATTAAAAAGCATATTACATTCCGCATCTGCACCATTTTTAAAGAAAATAGCATCGGCTTCAATAGTAACTGGAGTTCCCAAAGTAGATAAAGCTGCAAAAATTGGATAAATACCAATATCTAACAAGCTTCCTCCTCCCACTTCTTTTTTAAATAATCTTCGATCTGTATCATACGTATTATAAAAACCAAAATCTGCTTCTAGCTTTTTTAGCTCTCCATACTTCTTCGTCTTCACAAGGTCTAAAACATACGTAAAATGTGGTAAAAAATACGTCCATAATGCTTCCATCAACAAAACATTATTTTCTTTTGCAACTGCAATCATTTCTTCTACTTCTTGCAAATTCATTGCAAAAGGTTTCTCACATAAAACTGCTTTTTTATTTTCTAAACAAAGTATAGCATGTTCTTTATGAAAACTATGCGGAGTCGCTATATATACTGCATCTACCTCAGCGTCTTTAGCCAATGCTTCGTATGAACTATAAGATTTTTTTGCGTTGAATTTCTTTGCAAAATCAGCTGCTTTCCCTTCACTTCTAGAAGCCACAGCAACTAATTCTGCATTTTCTACCGTTGCTAAATCAGTAGCAAATTTTGCAGCTATTTTTCCAAGGCCAATAATCCCCCATTTTATTACTTTCTTTTCCATTGTAACTTTTTTAATTATTTAAAAATAGAATCTAAAAAGGTATCAAATACTGTCTACATTTATTTATCTAAAGTACTCTCAATTAATTTTCTTTTTCATTTAAAATCGTCTTATCAATATTAAAGAACCCTAAAAAAGAAAATAGTACAATTAGAGAAACAACATGAGTTATGTTTAAAGAAACATCGTTCAATACATCATATGTAATTTTTAAAATAGCCAATAAACTAATTATTAAGGCGACTTTACTTTGCTTATTTATCGCTTTAAAAACGAATAATAGTGATAAAAATATCACCAAAACACATCCAATAAAATTCAGCCATAAATAACTAATTATCGGTTCTAAACCTTGTGATTCTAAGTTGTAAATTCCGAAATAATAAATAGAACAAATTAATATTTGCGTTATTAAAGCTGCTCTAAAAACCGCATTTCCATTTACCTTTTTAAAGAAGAATGCCAACAAGAAAATACCCAAGACGTTTCCGTAGAAAATAGACCCAATAATATTTACAAGCTGAATTAAATTATCGAATAAATTGGCCACACACGCCACGGAAATGGCAATGATTCCCCAAAGTAATGTAAACCATTTAGAAGCCTTTACATAATGCTCTTCATCTTTATCTTCTCTTACATTTCGCTTGTACAAATCTATAGCGGTTGTACTCGCCAAAGCGTTTAATTCTGATGCTGTAGAAGACATTGCTGCAGATAAAATAACCGCCAATAAAAGTCCGATTAACCCTCTCGGTAAATTGTTTAAAATAAAATGAATAAACACATAATCTTTGTCGTTCGATTCTATTTTTTTAATAGATTTCTCATTTACTTTTTTAATGATTTCTTTAGCCGATTCTTTTAAAGCTAAATCTCGCTCATTTAATTCTTGAATTCGAGTCGCTTCTTCCATCTGAAAACCATCAGAAAACAACAATCTTTTATCATTTTCTATAATGGTGTGTTCTGCTTCTAATTTTTGATATTCGCCAACAAATTCAGAGTTTTGAACCGCATCATTTGCTGTTGGATTAAAGTTTAATGGAGATGCATTAAATTGATAAAAAACAAAAACCATTACCCCAATTAACAGAATAAAAAACTGCATTGGTACTTTTAACAAACCGTTAAAAATTAAACCTAACTGACTTTCTCTAACCGATTTCCCAGACAAATAACGTTGCACCTGACTTTGGTCTGTTCCAAAATACGATAACATTAAAAAAGTTCCTCCTAAAATCCCAGTCCAAACTGTATATCTATTACTTAAATCAAAAGAAAAATCTAACACTTCCATTTTATTACTTGCACCTGCTATTTCTAATGCATTGGTAAATGTAATATTCTCTGGAAGCTGACTCATTATCATAAAAAACGCAATTAGCATTCCTATAAAAATGATGATCATTTGTTGTTTTTGCGTTACGTTTACCGCCTTTGTTCCTCCAGAAACCGTGTAAATAATCACTAAAAAACCAATGATAATATTCAGCGTTAACAAGTCCCAATCTAAGACTGCACTTAAAATAATGGCAGGTGCAAAAATGGTAATTCCGGCAGCTAAGCCACGCTGAATTAGAAACAAAATTGCCGCTAAACTCCTCGTTTTTAAATCGAATCTTCCTTCTAAAAATTCGTAAGCTGTGTAGACTTTTAATTTATGATAAATCGGTATAAAAACCACACAAATTATAATCATTGCAATAGGCAATCCGAAGTAAAACTGTACAAACCCCATACCACTATGAAACGCTTGCCCTGGTGTAGATAAAAACGTAATTGCACTCGCTTGCGTTGCCATTACAGATAGACCAATCGTCCACCATTTAGAATCGCTCCCACCCTTAATATAATCGGTTACATTGTCATTTTTTCTAGTTACGTACGTACCATACGCTACTATAAAAATTAGAGTAACAGACAGAATAATCCAATCTATTGCATGTAATTTACTTTCAATTTCCATAGACTAAACTGTAAAATAATTTGTAATTAAATAAAACGCAATAATATAAATTACATTCGCTATTAAGACCAATGAATATTCTTTTTTCCAAGTATATTTTTCTTCTTTCATTCTATTTTTATTAGAAGCTATTTCCTGCTTTCGTTACTCGCTTTTTTTACTTCTGTTCTCGATACAAATTTGCTCATTCTTCTCAAATTCACTCAAACTGACAGTAAAAAAGAGCTCAAACAAATAACTCTATCAGGGCTAAACTTGTTTGTCTACTTTTGTCATTTTTAAACTTCATTTTAATATTCCAACTTTAAACCTCAAACTTGAAACATGAAAACTTAAAACTTACTTTGAAACCTCTTTCCCTACAGACAACATATTTGCAAATAATCTATATGCTCCAGAAACTCCAGCAGGCAATTCTCTAAAGAAACTTAAACCGGTATAGATATAATTTCCTTTTCCATATTTTGCAATCAATAAACTACCCAATTTCATGTTTTCACCTTTATCATTCATAGATAAAACAGGTACATAAGCTTCATGCCAAATATTAGGAAAATACAAACCACGTTCTTGTACCCAACCATTAAAATCTTCGTTGGTAATTTTATTAGGAAAATTCATTAAAGGATTGTCTTCTGCTAATATTAAAACATCCGCAGACTCGTCTGTTACTCTATCTCTAGACAACTTTAAAGGGAAAGGTGCTGCAACATCTACATTTCTATTGGTGTTATATTGCACAATCATATTTCCTCCTTGTGCCACATATTCTAACAAGAATTTTTGTTTAAATTTTAATTCATCAACAACATTATAAGCTCTGATACCTAAAACAATAGCATCATACTTTAATAAGTTTTCTTCATTAATATCTATAGGGTTTATAATTTCAACGCTATAACCAATCTGACGTAAACTTTCTGGAACCGCATCTCCTGCTCCTTTTATATAACCAATTGTATTTCCTACTTTTTGAATATCTAAACGAACAACTTTTGCTTCAGAATTTAACAAAACACTTTGTTTAGGAATATGATTGTAATTAATCTCAACCAATTCTTTAGTATAACTTTCTCCTTTAGAAACCGCAATAACTTCTAATTTTCCTTCAGATGGATCTTTAGAGGGAGTTACTAAAAACGAAACATTTTGTACATCTTCCTTTTGTTCAATATTAAAGTTAATTTCTGCAGGAGTTACTCGCCAACCTTCAGGAACTTTTAAACTTACTTTTCCTTGCACAAAAGGAATACCAGCTCTAATTGCTACATTGATACTCTTAGAAATGCTATCAGAAAAAATAAGCACTTTGTTTTTAATTTTTGTAGTTACTTCTGGTAAAACCTCATAAGGTTCATAAATTTCTCCTTTATCTCTTTCAGCATATCGTCTAATAACATTCTTTGTAATGGTAATCGGAATAAAATCTATGATTAATTTATACGTTATTTTAGAAATTCCTGGTGTTTCTGGCAGTCCAATTAATGCTTGATCATCTACAGTATACATTCCTAAAGTAGCCTCTTTACGCAACCAATAAGGATCTGTATAAGAATCTGTTTTTAAAGAAAATGTTTCTTTAAATGTAAATTTCTCATTCTTTGTTAAATTAAATCCTTTAAAAATTTCAATGCTATCCAATTCAGAAACAATAGATGTTAATTGCATGTTTACATCACTTCTATTTAATACTTCAAAATTTATATCAATTTTAGAATTTGGTGTTCCAGAAGAACTATTTGCAGAAGCTTCTATATACAAACCTGCACAAGCCTCAATAATTTCTTTAATTTGCTTTTCTTTAATTGTTTTCCAATGATTGTCTTCTAAATCGCTCATCATGCTATACGCTAACATTAATTTAGATAAGTGTTTAGACGGATTTACAAAATCGAAATTATCTTCAACATCCTTTAAAATTTTTCCAATGGAAGCTCCATTTTTCAAACGACTCCAAGTAGTATTAATTCCAGAAAAAACATCGTTTTCTACTATTAAAGAATCTCCTTTTAAAAACTCTACATACTCTTTTTGAGATCCTCTTGTGCTTAAACGTCCAAAACCTTGACTCAAATGTTGGCTACTTGCTATAGATGCAATCTCGTTATTAGACAAACCTTTTAAAGGATAATACTCGCCAATATCAACAGACATTAAATCTTTTGTAGCATCATTAAAAGCAGCTTGACTTTTAAAAGAATACGTAGAAATATTATGAAACAAGCGTTTTGGTTGCCAAGTTTTGGTATATTTAAGTTGATCAGAATATTTAGTAGAATCATTGGCAATATCAAAAGCTGCCACACTTAAAATAGCAGAAGCTGTATGATGCCCATGTGTAGTACCTGGCGTTCTATGATCGAATCTATTGATAATAACATCTGGCTTAAAATTTCTTATTGCCCAAACAACATCACTTAAAACGGCTTCTTCATTCCAAATTTCTAATGTTTCATCTGGGTGTTTAGAGTACCCAAAATCATTAGCTCTTGTAAATAGTTGTTCTCCACCATCTACACTTCTAGCGGCTAATAATTCTTGTGTTCTAATAACTCCTAATAATTCTCTAAGTTCCGAACCTATTAAATTCTGACCTCCATCTCCTCTTGTTAAAGACAAATATCCTGTTCTTGCTTTTACATTATTTGATAAATAAGATATTAAGCGCGTATTTTCATCATCTGGATGCGCAGCAATATAGAGCGCAGTCCCTAAGAAATTCAGTTTTTGAACTTTCTCGTAAATCTGATTCGAGGTTAATTTTTGAGGCTTTTGAGCGAATACTGAAACAGAAATCAGTAAAAATGCTAGTGTAGAAAGTAAAAATTTCTTCATAGGTATAAAATTGGTCTATTCTTTTAAGGCTTAGTGAAGTTAAAAAAAATTATATAAACCTCATTGCAATGCTTAGTCTAACAATCTTTAAAAAATTACAGATTGTCCTAAAAACAAATGTAGTTTTTTATGAGGGGTCTAGAAATTTGTTAACATAATTATAACGTTTCAAATTTCATTAACAAAATGCTCATAACCTGTTAATAAATTAATTTTCAGAATCACTTAATAAGGTTATATTTGTAAGACTAATAAAGATAAAAAATCAATGAAATTTATTGTATCGAGTTCGCAATTATTAAAACAATTACAAGTTTTAGGCGGCGTTATAAATAGCAACAATACCCTACCAATTTTAGATAACTTTTTGTTTGAATTATCTGAAAATCAATTAAAAGTTTCTGCATCAGATTTAGAAACAACAATGAGTTCTGTAATAGATGTAGAAAGTGATAGTTCTGGTTCTATAGCTGTTTCTGCACGTTTATTATTAGATACCTTAAAGACGTTTCCAGACCAACCTTTAACGTTTAAAACGGAAGGTGACAATGCAATTGAAATTAGTTCTGATCAAGGTAAATATGACATGGCTTATTTTGGTGGAGATGAATTCCCTAAAGCGGTTTCTTTACCATCACCAAGTAAAACAGTAGTACCTGCAAGTATTTTAGGAACTGCAATTTCTAAAACAATATTTGCTGCAGGAAATGATGATTTACGCCCTGTAATGAGTGGTGTATTTTTTCAGTTTAGCTCGCAAAGTTTGACTTTTGTTGCAACGGATGCTCACAAATTAGTAAAATATACAAGAACGGATGTTACTGCAGATCAAACGGCAGAATTTATTATGCCAAAGAAACCTTTAAACTTATTAAAAGGTATTTTAGGTGGTTCTGATAGTGATGTTACTATTGAATATAACGATGCAAATGCAAAATTTACGTTTGATAACGTAGTTTTAGTATGTCGTTTAATTGATGGTAAATATCCAAATTACGAAGCGGTTATTCCAAAAGAGAATCCAAATAAATTAACTGTAGATAGAGCTTCTTTCTTAAACTCTGTAAGACGTGTTTCTATTTTCTCTAGTAAAACAACGCACCAGATTCGCTTAAAAATGGCGGGTACTGAATTAAATATTTCTGCAGAAGATTTAGATTTCTCTAACAAAGCAGACGAACGTTTAAGTTGTGATTACCAAGGTGACGATATGCAAATTGGCTTTAACTCTCGTTTTTTAAGCGAAATGTTAAACAATTTAAGTTCTAATGATGTTTTAATTGAAATGTCTTTACCTAACAGAGCAGGAATTTTAACTCCTATTGATGGTACTGACGAAGGTGAACAAGTTACTATGCTTGTAATGCCAGTAATGTTAAATAGCTAACACACGTTATTTATTGCATTAAAACGATGTATCATTCCTGTAAAAACAGGAAATTATAATATTAAAAACCACAATTGATTAAAAATTAATTGTGGTTTTTTCTTTACATTTACCTTCATGAATTTCCTTGCCCATTTATATTTATCACAAAACAACACCAATATTATGATTGGTAATTTTATTGCCGACCATATTAGAGGTAATAATTATTTGAGCTTTTCTAAAGAAATTCAGCAAGGAATTTTCTTACACAGAGAAATTGATACGTTTACAGATGCTCATGAAGTTGTAAGAAAAAGTAAAAGACGTTTACACGAACGCTACAGACATTATGATGGCGTAATTATCGATATTTTTTATGATTATTTCTTAGCAAAAAATTGGGCTGATTATTCAGACGTTCCTCTAGAAGTCTATACCAAAAACGTTTATGATTTATTTAGTAGTATTTCAGACGATTTACCTGTAAAGTCTCAAAACTTTATTAAATATATGATTGAATATAATATTTTGTTCAATTATCAATATAAAGACGGAATTGCAAAGGTTTTAAACGGAATGAATACCAGAACCAAAGGAAAATCTCAAATGAATTTAGCTATCGAAGATTTAGACCTTTTAGAAGATGAACTTCAAGAAGATTTTACCTTATTTTTTAAAGATTTAATTGAGCATACAAATCAGAAGTTTAAAGAACTGACTAGCGTTTCTAATACAAATGAAATTCAAGAGTAATTTTTATTGAATATATTTTGAGCAACTACTACGAAGAAGTTTTAAATTGAAGTATTACTCCTTCTAAAAAAAATAAAAGTAGATAGCCGATTAAAATAACTATCTAAATAAAAATTAAAGAACTTAACACCAACCTTATGAAAAAAATAATTTTACTTTTAAGTCTTTCACTCTTCATGATAAACTGTAAGACAGCAGAAAAAAAAGAGCATACTACAGGTTTAATTACTCAAAAGGCAATGGTTGTTTCTGCAAGAATTGAAGCATCTAAAATAGGTGTTGAAATTCTTAAAAAAGGCGGAAATGCTTTTGATGCAATGGCGGCAACAGATTTAGCTTTGGCAGTTGCATACCCATTTGCAGGAAACCTTGGTGGTGGTGGTTTTATGGTATACCGAAAAGCTGATGGAGAAATTGGTGCTTTAGATTATAGAGAAAAAGCACCGTTAGCTGCAAGCAGAGACATGTATTTAGATAATGAAGGTAATGTTGTAAATGAAAAAAGCACTTTAGGTGCGATGGCAGTTGGAGTTCCCGGTACATTAGCAGGTATTTTTACTGCTCATAAAAAGTTTGGGACAATGCCGATGTCAGAAATTTTAAAGCCTGTTATCGCATTAGCTAAACGAGGTGTTGTTGTAACTAAAAAGCAAGAAGATAGAATCAAAAATTATCAATCTTTATTTTTAAAAGCAAATAAAGATTCCATTCCTTTTAATAAAAACTGGAAAGAAAATGACACTATTAAATATCCTGCGTTAGCAGAAACGTTAATCCGTATTCAACAAAACGGATTAGATGAATTTTACAAAGGGGAAACTGCTCAAAAAATAGTGAATTTTATTCAAGCCAATGGAGGAATCATCACGTTAGAAGATTTAGCAAAATATGAAGCTAAATGGAGAACTCCAGTTACTTTTACCTATGATGATTTAAAAGTTATTTCGATGTCTCCTCCATCTAGCGGTGGTATTGCATTAGCACAAATAATGAAAGCCATTGAGCCTTTTGATGTAGATAAATTTGGACATAACACTACAAAATCTATTCAAGTTATTACAGAAGCAGAAAGACGTGCGTATGCAGATAGAAGCTTCTTTTTAGGAGATCCAGATTTTGTTACCGTACCACAACAAAAATTAATTTCTAAAGCATATGCAACAGAAAGAATGTCTGATTTTTCCTTTGAAAAAGCAACAAAATCAGCTGATGTTTCTCATGGACATATAGAAATTATAGAAAGTGATGAAACTACCCATTATTCAATTGTAGATCAATTTGGAAATGCAGTTTCTGTAACTACAACCTTAAACGGTGCTTATGGATCTAAATTATATTCACCTGAATTAGGTTTCTTTTTCAATAATGAAATGGACGATTTTAGCAGCAAACCTGGTGTGCCAAATATGTTTGGTTTAATTGGTGCAAAAGCAAATGAAATTCATCCCGAAAAAAGAATGTTGAGTTCTATGACACCAACTATTGTAGAAAAAAATGGCCAACTTTTTATGGTAGTCGGAACTCCTGGTGGATCTACCATTATAACGTCTGTTTTACAAACGATCCTAAATGTTCATGAATATAAAATGGGGATGCAAGAAGCCGTAAATGCTGCAAGATTTCACCACCAATGGTTACCAGATGTAGTTAAAATGGAACCGAACAGTTTTGACAAACAAGTAACCTCAGAATTAAAAGACCTTGGATACACCATTGATGAAACTACTTCTAGAATTATCGGTAAAGTTTCAGCAATTTTAGTGTTACCCGACGCGACCTTAGAAGGTGGAGCAGACAAACGTGGAGATGACACTGCTGTAGGATTTTAATTGACAGTTAGCAGTTAGCAGTTAGCAGTTAGCAAAAATAAAAATATTGAGACTAAAGAAATTGTCGACAAAATAATAAATCAACAAAACTTTTAAACGTATGCAAGTACAACCATTTCACTTAGCGATTCCTGTTCAAGACTTAGAAAAATGCAGAACCTTTTACAGAGATATTTTAAATTGTGAAGAAGGCAGAAGTACAGAACAATGGGTAGATTTTAATTTCTTCGGACATCAATTGGTAATTCACCAAAAAGAGGAATATGTACCAACAGAAGCTGTTACAAACCCTGTTGATGGTCATGATGTTCCAGTTCCGCATTTTGTTTGGAGTTGTTTTAACTTGGGAAGATTGGCATTCTTTAGCAGAGCGTTTAAAATCTGTTAACACAAAATTTGAAATTGCTCCTTGTATTCGTTTTCAAGGAAAAGTTGGTGAACAAGCAACCATGTTTTTTAAAGACCCAGAAAATAATGCTTTAGAGTTTAAAGCTTTTCAAGATATGAATCAATTATTTGCTAAATAAAGCAATTAGTAGAAATTCATGATTGCATAAAAATTAAAAATCCCAACTACATACAGTCACCTAAAAAAACACCAGAAAACAAATGCACAAATCGGATTTAAACAAAGTTGTATTTTATTCAAAAGAAGATATGGCTGGTGGACATCAACTTCAAAAAGGTGAGAAGATTTTAATAGGAAAAACAAAATCAACATATGATGATATTAATGAGGTTTTAGAGCTTTACAACATCAAAAAATACATTGATAATGAAGTATATTTAAAAAACTGGAACTCTGAAGATATCTTAAAATTTAAGCAAAAAGTATCTGAATTTGGAAAAATCGTAGGTAAATTTATTTCACAAATAGATGATAATAATGCTATAGAACTATATAATAAGATTCTTCAAAACTATACAAATTCGTTTTGGGAATTAGTCAATAATCAAAATGTTTTTAAACGTATATCAAAAGATACCTTTAAAGTTATATTAACAAAAGAGCCATATTTAATTAATATAATTTTAACTCACAAAAACATTGTTGATAAATACAATGTCACTTTAAAAGATTTTTTATTGACTTACTCACAATCCGCTGAAATATTAATTTCAGTATATGAAGTTAAAAATGATCTAAAAAAAATTATTCCTAAAAGCTTAACTATTGAACATAAAGAAGCTATAATTTCAAACTATTTAGATTCTAAAAATCCAAACTTAAATTATATAGGTTTAATAGAGAATGTCAAAAATAAAACTGACTTTAAAATTTCTGATAAAACTAGACTTAAAGCTAAACGTTTACATAAAAATGAAGTAGATAAATTTTTCGCTGATAAAGGAGGAATGAAATATGGAGTTAATATTGGCTTTCCTGAAAATGCCGAAAAAATCAAGGATGTATTTATTGATGACAGTCAAATAGCTAATTACACTTATAGTTTAGATTTTATAAAAAAAAATAATAGTCCTTACTTTTTATTCCAAAACTTCTATTATTTATTCGAGTACCTTGATAATCAATATAGAATAAACCTTGTCAGTAAGAAAAGTGAATTAGGCTTATTTGATAAAATCATAGGTGTACACTCACAACATGAATATAGTGGAGGAATAACTTTTTCACTTTCTGAAATGACATCTCAAGCTCAAATAACATGTTATGGTAGAGTTTTGAATAATTTAAACAACAAACTAGAAGACATTCTTCATTTTGTTTTCACAAAATCATTTCAAGAAAAGTACGCTTTTGCAAATAATGCAAGATTCTCAATTCCTACAGCAATTTCTTATTTTGAAAAAGTAAGATTACTTGCACCTGAATTTGAATCTACACTAAAACAATTTAAACTTTTCGTTGAAAATGGAAATATTGATTTTGAACTTTTACAAATATCATCTTCACCATCAACAATAAAAGATATACCTAGTTTAAACTCAAGAAAATATCTATACTTTAATGAGAAGAATCAAGTTATGGTTGCTTGTTCTAATATATTTTTTTCTAACCAAACCCTTTTAGCATATGTTGAACCATTTAAAGATAATAAATACAAAACATTTTTTGACTTATTAGCTAACGAAGAAGTAAAACTCAATAACTATGAAGAACATCAAAAACCTCAATTAAACTATCTTCTAGAAAAAAAAATTATAATAATTGACAAAAAAGGGTTTATCCAAATTACAAATCTTGAACGCTTATTAATAATAAAAGATTTATATGAAAATGAAGTTGGTTCATTTTATCATTATCCGATTGTCTTTCAAGAAGAAGCACAACGTATGGCTACAGAAAACATAATCAACTTTACAAATTCTTTATTTTCTAAACCAGAACAAGCATATTTTAACTATTTTTTGAATAAAAGTGAGTTTACAAATGGATTAGACTTAAGAAATAGTTATTTACATGGAACCCAAGCAAATCCTATTGAAATTGAGAAACACGAATATGCATACTTCACTTATTTAAAGTTAATATTTTTAGCTTTCTTAAAAATAGATGATGACCTAAATATTTATAATTCAAGGAAGATATAGAATAAAGGCGAATTACTGAAAAGAATGACCTTGACTATTTTGAAATGGAGAATCAAGGTAATTGGAATTCAATGTATGATTTTCCCGAAAATGAATTAATCTCAATAACAAGTACAATTGATCGGTTAAAGAAAAATGATTCTATAAAAAGTACGGAAATTCATATAAAAGAATTGAGGAAAGAAATAGAAAAAGTCTTTCAAGATATGAATTAAAAACATGTTGTTACAACATATGTATAAATAATTGCTGGTTTTAGTTCACTTGGGAAATTCCTTTTAAACTTCGCCGTTCGTGCTTTATTTTGTAAATTCCCAGATTGAAACAACGTAACTAACCATAAGAAAAACGTTTGGGTTTTTATTTATAAAAAAGTAGCTATAAAATAGTGTGAAAGTTTAAGAACTTACTTTTTCTATTAATACAGCTACTTCAACAAAACAACACATTTAATTTTAAGCTTCTTTAAATTCAATTTTGATTTGTTTTATCCAGGTTTTTAAACGATCATCGGTTAATTGAGATTCATTATCATGATCTAACGCTAAACCATAAAACAGATCTTCGTTGTCTTCAATAATGGCAACAGATTCTGTATAACGATAACCTTCTGTAGGCCAATAACCAACTACTTTACCTCCATTTCCTATAATTACTTTAGCAAGTATTCCGATACCGTCTACAAAATATTCTGCATAGCCAATTTGATCTCCCAAACCATAAATAGCGACTGTTTTACCTGTAAAATTAATTGTTTTAAAATCATCAAAAAAATCTTCCCAATCGCTCTGTAAATCTCCATCATACCAAGTTGACAAACCTATTATGATCGTTTTATATTTATTAAAATCACAAATAGAAACATACCCAATTTCAGATAACTCTAAATTTCCATCTTCCCAATATTCTTCAAAATATTTTGTGATTTCATCTGTTACACCAGTATCGGAACCATAAAACAACCCTATTTTTTCTAATTCTCCCACTTTTATCAATTTAAGTACAATGCAAAAATACACTTATTTTTATTTATTCTAAATAAAAATAAGTGTATTTTTGACAAAAAATCAAATGTTTTATCTACAAACCATTTATCATAACAATATTGGAGCTACTTATTTTTTTAAAGATAATTTAGCCCCTGATTTAAGTATGAATAAAATTCAGATAATAATAGGAGATATCGCTTTAATATTAGAAGATAATGAGATTTTTTCTTTTTTGGAGGTCATAGAATCAGTAAAAATGGCTTGTAAATGTGATGATTGTAATGAACTCAAACAAATAACCTGCAATACAAGTTATACAAAACTTATTTTTAAATCGACAAGAAAAAATATAAATGAGTTAGAAGATCTTGTAAAAGGCACTATTTTTGAAATTCAATTAAACTCTTTAATTAATTAAAATAAGATAATGCATATATCAGAAACTCATATTGTTGAAAAGTTAGAAAAACCAATTCGTTTTCAAGAATATAGCGTTGGTATTTTTAACACAATGCCTACAAAGTCTGGTATTAAAAAAGCTATCAAAAAAGGACTTATTTTTATTGATGGAAGTTTAGCAACCACTTCCAAATACATTACTGGAGGAGAAAAAATAGAACTTTTTGAGTCTGAAAACTCATCAACATTTGAAAGACTAAAACTAGATATTGAGGTTTTATTTGAAGACGAAACGTTAGCAATAGTTTACAAACCTGCAGGTATTTTAGTAAGTGGTAATAAGTTTGTGACCATTGCAAATGGATTGGCACAAAACCTTAAAAAAAGCACTTTAGCTGATGCTGTAAAACCACAACCAATCCATCGGTTAGATTATCCTACAAGCGGACTCTTATTAATAGGTAAAACAAGCACAGCAATTACAGCATTAGGAAAACTATTTAAAGAGAAAAAAGTTCAAAAGACCTATTTTGCTGTTACTATTGGTAAAATGAACTCAGAAGGAGCAATAAAACTCCCTATTGATGAAAAGGAATCTGAAACAGATTTTCAAGTTTTACAATCTGTAATTTCAGAACGTTTTGAGTATTTAAACTTGGTGAAATTATCACCAAAAACAGGAAGAAAACACCAACTTAGAAAACATTTATTTTCTATAGGAAATCCTATTTTAGGTGATAAAGAGTACTTTTTAGAAGGTAAAGTTTTAAACGGAAAAGGCTTGTATTTACATGCAGCAACTTTAGATTTTATGCATCCTTTTACAAAAACACCTATTTCTATATCAAAAGAACTTCCAAAGAAATTTAAAAAAATATTTAATGAACTATCGTTTTAAAAACCTCATTAACTTTTAATAAAGCCAACACATAGTTTCTTCATCCTAAAAAGATTAATTTAGCCACTTATTATAAAATCACAAAATGAAGAAGCTTTTTAAATTTC
The DNA here is from genome assembly GCF_011378915.1 of Polaribacter sp. 20A6. Classification (NCBI taxonomy): domain Bacteria; kingdom Pseudomonadati; phylum Bacteroidota; class Flavobacteriia; order Flavobacteriales; family Flavobacteriaceae; genus Polaribacter; species Polaribacter sp. 20A6. The sequence goes on along the minus strand of NZ_WTPZ01000001.1, from coordinate 37,419 downwards.
TTGGAATTATTTTATTACTAATAATTGTTTCTGCAGGAATCTATTATTTTACCAACAACGAGCCTTTACCAGAAGGAAAACAAGGTAAAGAAGCCGATGCTTTGGCAAATAAAATGTTAAAAGCATTAAATATTGATGCCTACAAAGACACAGAAATACTAGAATGGAGTTTTAGAAATGAACATCATTATAGATGGATTAAAAGATCGAATGTTGTTGTTGTAAAATGGGATGAAAATACCGTTCATTTATTTTTAAATGAACCGCAAAAAAGCCTTGTGGACGTTAAAGGAGTTGCTGTTGAAAACCCAGATCCAAAAATTATAAAACAGGCACAAGACTTTTTTAATAACGATTCTTTTTGGCTAGTAGCTCCTTACAAAGTTTTTGATGCTGGAACAGAAAGACGCCTAGTAAAGTATAATGATAAAGATGCCTTATTAATTACGTACACTTCCGGAGGTTCTACTCCCGGAGATTCTTATTTATGGTTTTTAGATGAAAACTATTTACCAACTTCTTTTAAAATGTGGACTTCAATAATTCCTATTGGTGGTGTTTCTGCCACTTGGTCTGATTTAAAAGACACCAAAACGGGTATAAAATTACCAACTAAACACAAACTTTCTTTATTTGGTTTAGAAATAAGTATGGGAGAAGTAACATCGGAAAATAGTAAAGCAGATATTCTTGCTAATAATATTTTAAAAGCGATAAAACATAAAGCTTACAAAAACACTCGTTTTATAGAATGGAGCTTTGGAGGAAAAAGACATTTTAAATGGGACAAAGAAAAACATATTGTAGATGTTTCTTGGGATAGCATTCGTGTACATTTATATCCTAGAAATAAAGAAAATAGTACCGTTTTTATCAACGAAAATAAACAAGAAATTGCAAATACTGAAGTTGTAAAAAAAGCTTGGGATATTTTTAATAATGACTCTTTTTGGTTGGTTGCTCCTCATAAATTATTTGATAATGGAACTATTAGAACTATTCAAAAAGTAGATGACAAAGATGCTTTATTAGTGAAATATACTACTGGTGGTACAACTCCTGGAGACTCTTATCTTTGGTTTGTAGATGAAAACTACATTCCTAAAAGCTATAAAATGTTTGTACCAAGTAAAAAGATGAATGGAGTCCCTGCTACTTGGCAAGACTGGATAACCACAGAGAGTGGTACTTTGTTACCTACAAACCACGTTTTTGGTAATGGTAATATTTTAAGTATGGGTGCAATAAAAGGATATAATTAATGAAATCTAAAACAATTGCCAGCGGAATTTTAAGGGCTATAGGAATACTTTTAGGTATTTTTCTTCTTGGCTATTTCTTATACACCATTCAATCTGTAATTATTTATATTATAATTGCAAGCATTTTATCGTTGGTTGCCAGACCTATCATTATTTTTCTAAGAGCAAAACTAAAGTTTCCAAATACGCTTGCTGTTGTATTTACCATGATTTTTATGTTAAGCCTATTAACAGGTTTAATTTTAATGTTTATCCCTTTAATTACTGAGCAAGGCCAAAATTTATCTTTGCTCGAAGTAGATAAACTAGAAGCAAATATTCAAGAAATTTTTAATCAAATTACAGGCTATTTTTCTTCTAGAGGAATAGATGTTTTGGGGGAATTAAAAAATGTAAATTTTATTTCTCAATTTAAAGAAATTCCTGATTTCTTAAATGCTATTTTAGGCGCTGTAGGTACTATAAGTGTTGGTTTATTTTCAGTATTATTTATCTCTTTCTTTTTTATGAAAGATAGTCACTTGCTTAAAAATGGCGTGATGGCAATAGTACCAGAAGGCAATGAAAGCAGGTTTTCTAAATCTTTAGATACCATTAATAATTTACTGTCTAGATATTTTATTGGACTAATTTCTCAAATTACAATCCTGTTTATCATATACACTGTTATCTTACTAATTTTTGGAATTAATAACGCCGTCGTTATTGCTTTTTTGTGTGCTTTGTTAAACCTTATTCCGTATGTTGGTCCCTTAATTGGCGCCGTAATTATGTTTATTTTGTCGATGACGAGTAATATTGGACTAGATTTTCAATCAGAAATTTTGCCAACAACCATGTATGTAATGACTGGTTATCTAATTGCACAATTAATTGACAATTTTGCGAGTCAGCCAATTATATTTTCTAAGACAACAAAATCTCATCCGTTAGAAATTTTCTTAATAATAATTATTGGAGGCCTACTTTTTGGTGTTGTAGGTATGATTACTGCCGTACCTTTATACACTGCGTTAAAAGTAATTTTAAAAGAGTTTTTAGCTGATAATAAAATAGTAAAATCATTAACTAAAGATCTCTAATTTCTTTTGAATAAAGCCATTTTAAGTCCAGAAATTCAGCAATTTATTACTGATAATTTAAAATCAAACATTACAAAACTGATTTTAAAAGGAAGTCCATTTAGAGATATTTCTGTACAAGAATTAGCCAACCAAATTGTGGCTAAACAAAAATCTGAACACAAACTTGCTAGCTGGTTTTCTACAGAAAACATATATTATCCGCCCAAAATAAGTATTGAGCAAACCTCTTCAGAAATTACGGCTGCTTATAAAAACAACTTGGTTTCAGGAAATTCAATTATAGATATCACAGGAGGTTTTGGAGTAGATTGTTTTTATTTTTCAAAAAAGTTTAAAGAAGTTATTCATTGTGAAATTAATGAGGATCTATCTGAAATTGTAAAACACAACTATCAGAAACTACAAGTAAAAAATATAACTACATTTTCGGGTGATGGACTTGAATATCTAAAAAATCACAAAGCAAAATTTGATTGTATTTACATAGATCCATCAAGAAGAAATGATCTAAAAGGAAAGGTGTTCTTACTAAATGATTGTTTGCCGAATGTACCCGAAAACATCGATTTTCTTTTTACCAAAACCAATCAAATCCTCATTAAAAACTCACCTATTTTAGATATTACAAGCACTATTAATGAATTAAAATTTGTAAAAGAAATTCATATTATTGCCGTGAATAATGAAGTGAAAGAATTGTTGTTTTTATTAGAAAAAGAGTACAGTGATCCAATAAAAATCAGAACCGTAAATATTGGTAAAAAAGAGATACAAACTTTTAATTTTAATTATAAAGAAGCAGTAAATTCTGAATATTCTGAGCCACTCACCTATTTGTATGAGCCAAACGCTGCAATCCTAAAATCTGGAGGTTTTCATGAAATTTCACAACAATTAAAGGTTTTTAAATTACAACAACATTCTCATTTATATACTTCTGATGAAATTATTGATTTTCCTGGAAGGGTCTTTAAAATAGAGAACGTTTTAAGTTACGATAAAAAGAAACTTAAAAAATTAGTTGTAGAAAACAAAGCAAATATTACCACAAGAAATTTCCCAAAAACGGTTGCTCAAATTAGAAAAGATACCAAAATTAAAGATGGAGGAAATACATATTTATTCTTTACAACGCTTAACACTACTGAGTATATTGTTATTCTTTGTAAGAAAAAACAGCACAAATAGAGCCTAAACAACTAAATGTTAATAAATTAAATCCATTTCTTAACATTTTATTCAGTTTTTTTACTAAGTTTACGAACACTTTAAGTGTTTTTTGATTAGGGGCTTAAAACACTTAAATAAAAAGTCTCGAATTCACTTTCGAGGCTTTTGTTTTTTTACACTACTTTTTTCAGTAATTTTGTATGGAAAGCTTAACTTTCTAAACATGCAAACAAGCACTTATCAAGCACTAAAAATTAATCAAAATACACAGACTTCAATTCAGGATGTTTTGGTTGTAGAAGCTGCTTTACAAATTAACATTAATGATGAGCCTTATACTGTGGTTATGAGAACACCAGATAATGACAAAGCATTAATAAGAGGATTGCTTTTTGCTGAAGATATTTATAAAAGTGACAAAACTTTAATTTTTGAAGTAGTTGAAGAAGAAAATGAAATTCCGACGATTATAAACGTTACTATTTCCAAAGAGATATTAGGTAAAGGATATTTAAATAAAAGAACATTGCTCTCTGTTTCTTCCTGCGGAATTTGTGGAAAAAAAGAGCTAAAAGATATTAATGTTGAAGGAGAAAAACTAACTCAAACAACTACTTTTTCTAGTACCGTTTTACATGAAATGTTTTTAAAAATGAATAGTTTTCAGCATACCTTTAAAAACTCTGGTGGTAGTCATGCAGCAGCAATTTTTAATAAAAACCATGAGTTTTTAACCGTTAAAGAAGATATTGGTAGACATAATGCTGTAGATAAAGTAATAGGAGATTTGTTAATAAAAGACTATTTAAAGCATGCTAAATACCTACTGGTAAGCGGACGCGTTTCTTACGAAATTGTGTCGAAAGCATTTATAGCAAAAATACCAATTATTGTAGCAGTTTCTGCTTGCTCTTCATTAGCAGTAGATTTTGCAAAAGAATTTGGTATTTGCTTAATTGGTTTTACAAGAGAGCAAAAAATGACCATTTATTCAAATCCATCATTTGTTGAAAAAACGAAAAGCTATGTCTAAAAACAGAAAAGTACAACCGCCAGAAAAACTAACAGGGATTCAATTAACAGAAGTTCCTAAATCTGCAGTTGGCGTAAAAGCGATTGTTTCTGCTTTAACACATATTAAGGATGAAGTTGGAGTTAGTAAAGGAATTCAGTTATTATCAAAATTAAATCAAAAAGATGGTTTTGATTGCCCTGGCTGCGCATGGCCAGATCCTGATGAAAAAAGAGCTTTTTTAGCTGAATATTGCGAAAATGGAGCAAAAGCTGTTGCAGAAGAAGCTACTAAAAACAAAGTTTCTCCCATATTCTTTGCAACACATTCTGTACAAGAGCTATCTGAATTTTCTGATTACGAAATTGGAAAAAGTGGAAGAATTACACACCCAATGTATTTGCCAGAAGGCGGAACACATTATGAAGAGATTTCTTGGGAACATGCATTTAAAATGATTGGTGAAGAATTAAATTCTTTAGATTCTCCTAACGAAGCTATCTTTTATACTTCTGGTAGAACCAGTAATGAAGCTGCTTTTTTATATCAATTATTTGTACGTCAGTTTGGTACAAACAACTTACCAGATTGTTCTAACATGTGTCATGAATCTAGTGGTGTGGCACTTTCTCAAACACTCGGCATAGGAAAAGGTTCTGTTACGTTAGACGACTTTAATCATGCCGATTTAGTGATTGTTATTGGACAAAACCCGGGTACAAATCACCCAAGAATGTTAACCGCTTTAGGAGAAACAAAAAAACAAGGTGGAAAAATAATTACAATAAATCCATTACCAGAAGTTGGCTTAATGAATTATAAAGATCCTCAAAATCCATTAAAATGGATTGGATCTGGTCAGGGTTTAACCGATTTATTTTTACCTGTAAAAATAAATGGTGATGTTGCCTTATTAAAAATCATCTTAAAGTTGATGAAAGAAAAAGAAGATACTGAACCAAATAGCGTTTTCGATCATCAATTTATAAAAGAAAAAACAGCGGGTTTAGAAGCTCTTTTAGAAGATTTAGACACCTATTCTATAGCCGAGTTATTACCACAAACAGGACTAACTTTAGATCAAATTAAAGAAACTACAGCACTCATTATCAACAATAAAAATATTATTATTTGTTGGGCAATGGGTTTAACACAGCATAAAAATGGGGTTGATAATATCCGTGAAATTGTAAACATTTTATTATTAAAAGGAAGTATTGGTAAAAAAGGAGCAGGTACGTGTCCTGTTCGTGGACATTCAAATGTACAAGGTGATAGAACTATGGGGATTTGGGAAAGACCACCCGCTTCATTTCTAGACAATTTAGAAAAAGAATTTAAGTTTAAAGCACCAAGAAAATTTGGTTTTGACGTTGTAGAAGCCATTGACGCCATGCACAAAAAAGAAGCCAAAGTGTTTTTTGGAATGGGTGGGAATTTTATTTCCGCAACACCAGATACTGTTTTTACTGCAAAAGCTTTACAAAACTGCAGCTTAACAGTACAAGTATCAACCAAATTGAATCGCAGTCATTTAATTACAGGTAAAAAAGCATTAATCTTACCATGTTTAGGAAGAACTGAAAAAGATTTTCAAGAAAATGGTGAACAATTTGTTTCTATAGAAAATTCTATGGGAGTTGTACAACAATCTCATGGTACATTGCAACCTTGTTCTAACCAATTATTAAGTGAAGCTGCAATTGTAGCAGCAGTTGCAAATACAACATTACAAAACTCAACTACAAATTGGACAGCGTTAATTTCTAATTATGATCTTATTCGTAATAAAATTGAAGCAACCATTCCTGGTTTTACAGATTTTAACACTCGTGTAAGAATTAAAGGCGGATTTTATTTACCGAACAATGCTCGAGAAAATGATTTTACGCCAACAAAAACTGGTAAAGCTAATTTTAGCATTAATAAACCTTCTGAAATTGAGTTAAAGAAAAATCAATTTATGATGATGACCATTAGAACTCATGATCAATACAACACCACTATTTATGGTTTAGACGACAGGTACAGAGGTGTTTTAAATGAAAGAAGGGTTGTTTTTATGAATGAAGGTGATATGAAATCTCTACATTTAAAAAAATTAGATTTGGTAGATTTAACGAGTCATTTTAATAATGAAGAAAGAGAAGCTAAAGGTTTTTTAGTAGTTCCATATCAGATTCCTACACAATGTACCGCCACTTATTTCCCAGAAGCGAATGTATTAGTTCCCTTAAAAAGTAAAGCAGATATTAGCAATACTCCAGCTTCAAAAACAGTGATTATTACCATTAAAAAAAGATAAAAATTACCTTATGAAAAAGATTACTTTTTTACTCATACTTCTTATTTCTAACCAACTATTATTTTCTCAGACAGAAAACATTCCGAAGAAAATTACACAAAAAGGCTTTGCAAAAATAGATTTTCTTTCTATTGATATGCCTATGATAGAAACTTACAAAGAACCCAATATGGGGTTTACAGGAATTCACTATAATTTATTTTTAGTTGATGAATTCTATACAGGTGTTGGACTTTATGGTTCTATTGCAGGAATACGAGGTGGTTTTTTTACTTTGGGAGTAAACGCAGGACTTAAAAAATATTTTTCTAATAAATTATATGTAGATACCGGTTTTCACTTTGGTGGCGGTGGTGGTGCAGGTGCTCTTGATGGCGGTGGTGCTTTTATATTACCTCATTTTAATTTAGGTTATGACTTTAAAAACTTTTCAATAAACGGAGGTTGGAGTCATGTTAACTTTTTTGATGGAGGAGAAATTAAAGGGCATCAACTAAATGTTGCTTTAGAAATTCCTTTAGATTTTGAATATTCAGATTATAAATCAGCAGAAAAAGAAATAGATTTAAATGAATTTGCAAATACTAGTTGGAATCAAAATCCAAAAAGAAACTCTTTAATGGTTCATTTTAACAATTTAAAAGTTTTAAGCAAGGCTAAATCCACCGATGATCAAATTTTAGAAGGTAAAACCATAAAATTAGCCGGATTTGAATATACTTCTTACTTAAACAAAAACTGGTTTACATTTTTAAAAGTAGATGGTGCTTACGATGGTATTAGAGCAGGTTATATGGATGTTTTACTTGGTGGAGGATATCACTTATCAATGAACAGAAATAGAACCAATATTTTAGCGAAATTTGGTATTGGTGCCGGTGGTGGTGGTGGTGTAGATAGTAAAGGTGGTTTCTTATTCTATCCTGATTTATCTATAGAACAACAATTATTTAAAGACATTTATGTCTCTGTTAATAAGGGATATCTATTAACTCCTAATAAAGATTTTTATACTTCTACTTTTGGGATTGGTATTAAATATTATATAGAGAGAAATGGAATAAATACAGACAACACAACTTTTACAAAAGGGAAATTTAAAGGCTTTGAAGTTATTGTAAAACAAGACATGTACTTTAATGCAAAAAGAATGGAAGATCCTACAGAACACATGCATCAAATTTCTTTACAAATAAATTTAGATTTAAATAAAAATGTATATGTTGCAGGTCAAACTTCTTTTGCAAATTTTGGTAATGCAGGCGCTTATGGTGAAGGTTTGGTAGGTGTAGGTTTAAAAATGGATCCTTTATTTAATGATTCTACTTCTTTATTTGCACAACTATTAGGAGGTGCTGCAGGTGGCGGAGGTATTGCTACAGGACAAGGTTTAATTATAAAACCAAGTTTAGGATTCGATTATGAGCTTTCTAAAACCTTAAATTTAAGAGCAGCTGCTGGTTATGTAAAAGCAAAAGGAGGAGAACTAAGCAGCCCGTTTATCAACCTTGGTTTAAAGTATAATATCTCTTTTTTAAAGTTGAAATAATATCGTAAAGACCTTGCATTGCAAGGTCTCTCTCTCTTGGAAACATTGCAATGTCTCTATGATTAAAATCAAATTAAACATCAATCAAAAAATTGGACAAATTTAAAAATAAATACCGCGTTTCCTCTACCCGTTTGCAATCTTGGGATTATAGGAATAATGGTGCGTATTTTATAACAATTTGTACCGCCAATCGAAAACATTTATTTGGTGAAATTGTAAAAAAATTGCCCAGCAATTTACCTACAATGCAATTAAATGAAATAGGAAAATTGGCAGAAAAATATTGGTTAGAAATCCCTCAACATTTTCCATTTGTGGAACTGGGTAATTTTGTGATAATGCCCAATCATACCCATAGAATTCTAATTATTGACAAACAAATTATTGACAAACAAATTGAAACGTTGCAGTGCAACGTTTCTACGGGGGATAAAAATATTGGTGCCAAAAATGAACAAATGGCAAAAATTTCACCAAAACCCGGTTCTATTTCTACCATTATACGATCTTATAAATCTGTTGTATCAAAAAATGCTCGAAAAATTGACCAATATTTTGGTTGGCAATCTCGTTTTCATGATCATATTATTCGCAATAATATCTCTTTCAATAAAGTTCAGAATTACATTACAAACAACCCTTTAATGTGGAATGAAGATAAATTTTATAAATAATTTAATCGTCAAATACGTTAGTTGCATTGCTAACTAAATATTTTCTTTTAAATAATTTACAACAAAATCAATTTCTTGTTTTGTAGTGTATTTAGAAAAAGAAAAACGAACCGAAGTTTTATCTGCATCTGTATCGTTTAAAATTTCTTTTAAAACATGCGAACCTTTATTGCTACCACTTTGGCAAGCACTTCCACCAGAAATAGCAATTCCTGCCATATCTAAACTGAATAAAAGCATGTCGTTGATAAAAGGAAAACGTAAATTTAAAATGGTATAACTACTTTTTTCTATGTCTGATGAAAGTCCGTTAAACTCAATATCTTTTGAAAGTCCTTTTAATTCTGATATAAAATACTCTTTTACCCCCCCTATTTCTTTTTGATCTTTTTTCAGATTAGAAACAGCTAATTCTAATGCTTTTTCCATGCCCAAAATAGCATGAACATTTTCGGTACTAGACCTTGCTCCCATTTCTTGTTCTCCTCCATGAAGCATTGGTAAAATTCCAAATCCTTTTCTAAAAAAAGCAAACCCTACTCCTTTTGGTCCGTGAAACTTATGCGCACTCGCTACCATAAAGTCTAAGGATGTTTTCTGTAAATCAATATTATAATGTCCTATCGCTTGTACGGTATCCGAATGAAATAATGCATTATTTTTTTTACAAATCCCTGCAACTGCATCAATATCTAAAATGTTACCAATTTCATTATTAACCAACATTAAACTTACCAGTGTCTTGTCTTCTGATCCTGATAAAAGTTGCTCTAGATGAACAATATCCACAGATCCAAATTCATCAAGGTTTACATAATCGACAAGTATGTTATGATTTTTTTCTAAATGAAAACACGTATGTAAAACGGCATGATGCTCTATTTTCGTCGTAATAATTCTTTTAACACCGAGGTTAAAAACAGCATTGTGCAATATTAAATTATCTGCTTCTGTACCACCAGCAGTAAAAATAATTTCGCTGGCCGTTACATTAAAATGCTTTGCTATATTTTTTCTTGCAGTTTCTACGGCAGATTTTGCTTTTCTACCAAATTGATGAATAGATGATGGATTACCATAATTACCTTTCATAGATGTATGCATTAACTCTATAACTTGGTCATCTATTTGTGTGGTTGCTGCGTTATCTAAATAAACGGTTTTCATAACTTAAAATTAAATAGGGTTTTGAAAAATATAAACTTCTGTAGCTCCTAAGCCATATTTCTTATAAGAAGCATCGTAAAATTTTACTGGATATTTATTTAATAATCTTAAAAGTTCAGATCTTAAAACACCTTCTCCGACTCCATGTATAAAAACAACTTTAGCGATTCTTTTAGCTATGGCAAACTCAATTTTACTTTTTGCAGTATCTAATTGTAGGTTTAACATATCGTAATTATCCATGTTTCTTGTAGACTTCGTCAGTTTACTAATATGTAAATCGACTTCTAAAATAACTTCTTTCTTTTCTTTTTTAAATAAACTTTTCTTTGGTTTATTCTGTGCAATCTTATCTTTTAAAAGTGAATTATTAATATCACTAAACTTAGATAACTCATGCTGTTCAACATCAATTCGTACTAATTCTGATGCATTGAATTTAAAAATCATACCATCGGTAGTTTCCACAGAAATTTCAGCACCATTAATACCGATGACTTTTCCTTTTAGAACATCATCTAAAACAGCTACTTTATTTCCAATTTTTAAACTCATTCTATATTTTGACTTAATTTTATTATCGTTTTTTTAGAAAGTATATTTATTACAAAAGTAACAAGCTGAAAAAGTTTTCTCTCTAAAATAGTTATAAATTCTGATTCCTTAACACGTTAAGTAAGACACTAAAACAAGTTCAGTAAATCTGGAGTTCATCACAGTAAGCAATCGCCTCTTTTTTATAAACTTTTTAATTTATCACCAAAAAGTAATAATAGTATAATTGGAACACCTAATGCTATTACTAAAATCTTATTTGTTTCAAATAAAGACGGATTTAGCAACAATGTAATTGCAAAACCTCCAATTGCTCCACCTAAATGTGCAGAATGCCCAACGTTACCCAATTGCTTTTTCATTCCGTAAATTGAATACAATAAATACCCAACTCCAAAAATATAACCAGGAATTGGTATTGGAATAAAAAACAAATACAATTCCATTGCAGGATATAAAAGTATCGAAGCATACACAATACCAGAAACGGCTCCAGAAGCTCCTACAGCACTATAATAAGGTTCATCCTTATGATATTTAAGTGAATACAAACTACCTGATAATAAACTTCCAAAATAGATTACTAAAAAACCTGGAATCCCTAGAATCTGAGCAACAATATCTCCAAAAAGATATAAAGCATACATATTAAAACCTAAATGCAGCCAGTCTACATGTAAAAAACCAGAAGTTAAGGTTCTTATTTTTTCACCAGATAAAACTTTACCTACTTGAAACTTATATTTATCTAAAAAAGAGTAATCATTAAACCCTTTCATAGACACCAAAACATTGGCAATAATCAGTATTAATACTGCTTGATTTATATTGTTCATCATAAAGCAAAATTACTGAAATCTGATTTACTAATGCTACTCCATTTTAAATTTATATCCGATATTTGCATACTTAAAATAATACTCCATGCATTTAATTGTTTTTAGTCTTATATACCCGTTTATTTGGTTGATTTCTAAACTTCCTATGAAGATATTATACATAATTTCGGATGGACTATATCTCTTAAATTATTACATTATTGGCTATAGAAAAAAAGTAGTTTTAGAGAATTTACATTTGGCTTTTCCTGAAAAAAGTGAGAAAGAAATTATAAAAATTAGTAAAGGTTTTCTTAAACATTTAACCGATTTTATTGTAGAAAGTATAAAGACATTTACAATTTCTGAAAAAGAAATTTCTAAAAGAATAAAATATAAAAACATTGATTTACTAAAAGAGGTTGCTAAAAATGGAAAAAGTATTTCTTTAGTTGGAATTCATCAAGCAAACTGGGAATGGCTTACAGGCTTACCTTTACAAATTAAAAAACCAGATTTTTATGCTGCGTATACCAAAGTACAAAATAAGCACTTCGAAAAAGTAATTAAAATGTCTCGTTCAAAATTTGGTGGAACCCTATATAGAACCTCTGATACTATTAGAAATCTTCATAGAAATTTTGTAAATAAAAAACAAGGTATTTATATTTTGTTAAGCGATCAATCTCCACAAATAAAGAATACTCATTATTGGGCTGAATTTATGGGGATAAAAGTACCTATTCATACTGGTGCAGAAACTCTAGCTAAAAGATACGATATGTCTTTTGTATACTGGACGACCAGAAAAATTAAAAGAGGTTATTATGAAGTTGAATTTGAATTGATTACAGAAAACCCAAAAGAGTATAAAAATTACGAACTTACAGATAAATTTATTGAAATAACAGAAAGAAATATTAGAAATCAACCTGAAGTTTATTTATGGTCTCATAAACGTTTTAAACATAGGAATAAAGTTCCGATATTACCATCATAAATAACAACTATATGCAATTATTAAGTTTTGTACTTACATATCCATTAATTTTACTACTCTCTATATTACCAATGAGAGTTTTATATATCATTTCAGATTTTTTCTTCTTTTTAGTGTATTATGTTTTTCGCTATCGAAAAAAAGTGGTTTTAGCAAACTTACATCTTGCCTTCCCTGAAAAACCGGAAGATGAAATAGCATTAATTTCTAAAAAATTCTTTAAACATTTTACTGATTTAGTTGTAGAAAGCGTCAAATATTTTTCCATTAGTGAGAAAGAGATACAAAAACGTTACAAATTTCTAAACCCAGAATTAGTAGATAATTATAGTAAGAAGAAAAAAGGTATTATAATTGTTGGAGCACATCAAGCAAACTGGGAATGGTCTACAAGTATGCCACTGGCTTTAGAAACAACAATTTTAGGCGCATACACTAAAATACAAAACAAGTATTACGAAAAAGCTATTAAAAAGAGTAGAAAGCGATTTGGTATTGATGGTTATAAAACCTCTGAAACAATTCTTAATATTCAAAAAAATATTGATAATAAGCTTCAAGCTGCTTATATTTTACTAAGTGACCAATCTCCACAACCCCACAAAACGTATTATTGGAGCGAGTTTTTTGGTGTAAAAGTGCCGATACATACTGGTGCAGAAATGCTAGCAAAAAAATTCGACTTTGTGGTAATTAACTATGTGGCAAGAAAAGTAAAAAGAGGATATTATGAAGTTGAATTTCAATTAATAACCGAAACTCCTAAAGATTTTGATGATTATCAAATTACGGATAAATACACCAAAATAACAGAAGAAAATATAAGACTACAACCAGAGTTATACTTATGGTCTCACAAACGTTTTAAACATAGTGATAAAGTGCCAAAAGAGTTTTTATAAAACTTTTGGCACTTTCTTTTTTTTTTTAATTCTTAAAGGTGAAACCTTCCTCCAATAAGTATATTTCTTTGGAAAAAAGTAAAACTTTGAGAAGCTCCATCATTTGGATTATAAGTCGTTTTAACATCTGGCATATAAATATAACCAAACTTTAAATCTGATTGGATATAGAAATATTTAAAGAACGTTAAATTAAGACCTATAACAGCTGAAGAACCGTAACCTGCAATATGAAACTCATCATGTCTTTCTTGATCAAATAACTTTATATCTGTTCTTGGATACAAAATTCCTGCTCCTAAACCTTCCGTAAGGTTTATTTGAAAGTTCTTATGGTTTAAACCAATTAAATGACCAATTTCATCAAATCTTCTAAACTCAACATTTACATAATTTAAACCATCGGTATGTTCTAACTGTAAAAAATCTTCAGATAATATTTGATTATCATTATTATAAACACCATCAAATGGAGTTCCTGCATTTATCTCTCCATCAATTTTCACCGTTTGGTCTGCAACCATTACATATTTCATGTGGTCTACACCTATAGAAATTGTATAATTTTCTTTTAAAAAATACCCTATTCTATAATTGTTTTGAGGAATGGTAATTCTACCCGGATTTAAATAATCATTAAAACTAAATGGCGTTTGCCTGTCTTTTGCTTTTACATTGCGTAAAGTAAAATCATAACTATCATTATCTCCAGTAAAGTGAATATCAGAATCAGAGTAATTAGCCCTGTTCCATCCCCAATAAAAAAAGAATTTTCCTTTATTAGTTATTTTCTCTACATTTTTTAAATTATCAATATTTTCTGTACTATTTTCTTGTGAAAAAGAACAGATGCTCATTAATAAAAATGAACCTATAATTACTTTTGTTTTCAAAATACTATGCTATTATTGCTTTAATTTCATTGATAAATCTTACAGCTAAGTCGTCTGCAGCTTGCTGAGATTTTGCTTCTGTGTAGATTCTAATAATTGGCTCTGTATTCGATTTTCTTAAGTGAATCCATTCGTCAGCAAAATCAATTTTTACACCATCTATGGTATTTACATCTTCGTTCGAATAGGTAGAAGCCATTGTTTCTAAAATCTTGTCAACATCTATTTCTGGAGTTAACTGAATTTTATTTTTACTCATAAAATAACTTGGGTACGAATCTCTTAATTCTTTACAAGATATTTTCTTATTTGCTAAATGCGATAAAAACAAAGCAACTCCTACTAGAGAATCTCTACCATAATGAGATGCAGGATAAATGATTCCACCATTTCCTTCTCCACCAATTACTGTATTGGTTTCTTTCATTTTGATAACCACATTTACTTCTCCAACTGCTGAAGCTGTATACGTTCCTCCATGCTTTTCTGTTACATCTCTTAATGCTCTAGAAGATGATAAATTAGAAACCGTGTTTCCACCACCTAATTTCCCTAAAACATAATCTGCACAAGCAACTAAGGTATATTCTTCTCCGAACATAGAACCGTCTTCAGAAATTAAAGCCAAACGATCTACATCTGGATCTACTACAATTCCGAAATCTGCTTTTTCTTTTACTACTAATTCAGAAATATCTGTTAAGTGCTCTTTTAAAGGTTCTGGATTGTGAGGAAACTCACCGTTTGGGGTACAATATAACTCTACACATTTAACACCTAATTTCTTTAATAAAGCAGGAATAAAAATTCCTCCTGTAGAATTTACACCATCTACAACTACTTTAAATTTTGCTTTTTTAATCGCTTTAACATCTACTAAATCTAGATTTAAAACTTCTTTAATATGTTTTTTTAAGTATTTTTTATTCTTTTTATAAGAACCTAAATCATCTACTTCTGCAAATGAAAAATCTTCACTTTCTGCTAAAGCTAAAATTTCTTCTCCTTCTGCTCCGTTTAAGAATTCTCCTTTTTCATTTAATAATTTTAAAGCATTCCATTGTTTCGGATTGTGAGAAGCTGTTAAGATAATTCCTCCATCCGCTTTTTCTAAAGGAACAGCAACTTCTACCGTTGGTGTTGTAGATAAACCTAAATCAATTACATCGATTCCTAACCCTACTAAAGTATTAGCTACTAAACTAGAAATCATTTTACCAGAAATACGAGCATCTCTACCCACTACTACTTTTATTTTTTTCTTACCAGGGTTTCTTGCCTTAATAAATGCTCCGTAAGCAGAAGCAAATTTCACAGCGTCTATTGGTGTTAAATTATCAGCAGTTTTTCCGCCAATGGTTCCTCTAATTCCTGAAATTGATTTTATTAATGTCATATTTTTTATTGTCTTTTTAAGCGGAACAAATATAAATTATTATAAATAATAAGCCTTTTTTATTGAGGCTTTTTTTATAAATGATAAACACCTAATGTGTTTCTAAAAGCATTAGGTGTTTCCTTAAAATAACGTTTAAACGCTGCACTAAAATGAGTTGCATTTTTATAACCAACCTGTTCCGAAATTTCATAAATAGGAATTTGTGTTGTTTTTAATAACTTTTTAGCTTTTTTCATTTTTTCTTCATGATAGAATTCATTTAGTGTAGTATCAAAAATTTTCTTAAATTTTGTTTTTAATAAATTTTCATTCAAGCCAAACTGAAGTGATAATTGACTTAATGAATAATTTTTATCTAAATTGTTTTTTAAAAATAACCTTACCTTATAAAGTGTTTTTAGTAATTTATCACTTTTTACAGGTGTTTGATTCGAATTTATATTCTTATAATTATTTATTTGACTTGCTAAAATTTCTAAAATTTTAGCTTCCAATAAAATTTTAAAAGAAATCTCTTCTGAATACTTTAGCTCCAGGTTTGATAATAATATTATTATATCTTCTGTAATTGGAATAATGAGATCCTTATCTGTAATCTTTTTATAAATTAATCCTTTATTTAATCCATGTTGATCTAAAAACTCATTTGATAGTTTTATTTCAACCTCTCTGTATGGTTTACTTTTTGTTATTCTGTAAAAACCATCAAAACTTTTAATGAATGCCATATAAGACTCTTGACTTTCATATAAAATATCATCGCTACTATTATCAAATGACATTATTTTTTCTCCTTCTATAAGGAAGGACAATTGTAATCTTCTTTCTTCAATTTTCTCTAAAACAACTAAGTCTGAACTTAATAAAAAATTACTAATTAATATAGACATACAATTAAATTGTAATTCGATAATTGATCCAACACCAAATTCTTGTAAAATTTCATATTCGATACAGAGAAAACCACAATATTTATTCTTAGATTTTTCAACAGCTATCTTATTAATAAAATTTGATTTTAGAGCTTCTAAATCCAAAATTTTACAATTTTCAAAATCACGTCTTTTTTTATTCTGCATGCGTCTTTTTAAATTCTATTACTTGTTTACATTTGTGGTAAATTTATTTAGACTAAATACAAATAACAAATAAAAATGATAAAAAAATTAATAATTTTAGTAATACTATTTTCTACATCACTAATAAGTGCTCAAAAAGGATCTATTACAGGTAAAATTGTAACACAAAAAAACAGCCCAATTTCTAATGTTAACATAATAATAAAAAAGACAAATAAAGGAACTATAAGTAATCATTCAGGAGCGTTTAAAATAGAGAATGTACAATCCGGTAATTATAATTTATCAATTACATATATTGGTTACAAATCAAAACTAATTCCTTTTACAGTTGAAGAGGGGAAAAAATTGAAATTACCAAAAATTATTTTGATTCAAAATCAAGAACAATTAAATCAAATAATTGTTAATAGTAATAAGAAAAACAAATTTTCTACAAAAGAAAGTGTTTATGTCTCTAAAATGCCTTTAGCAGATATAGAAAACCCGCAAGTATATAATTCAATTTCTAGTGAATTATTAAAAGAGCAAGTAGTTACCAATTTAAATGATGCTATTAAAAATGCAACAGGAGTTACCAGATTATGGGAGTCTACTGGGCGTGGAGGTGATGGAGCAGAATATTATTCTTTACGTGGATTTGCAGTACAACCTACATTATTAAATGGGTTACCTGGATTAAATAATGGAGGTTTAGATCCTTCAAATATTGAACGAATTGAAGTTATTAAAGGTCCGTCAGGAACACTTTATGGAAGTAGTTTAATTTCGTATGGAGGATTAATCAATGTAGTAACAAAACAACCTTATGAAACTTTTGGAGGAGAAATATCATATACTTCCGGGACCTATGGGTTAAATAGAGTTACGGCAGATATAAACACTCCACTTGGAGATAGTAATGATACTTTTTTAAGAATTAATACTGCCTATCATACTGAAAACAGCTTTCAAGATGCGGGTATGAATAACTCTTTTTATTTTGCACCTTCTCTAAAATTTATTGCAAATGAAAAATTAAGTTTTATTGTAAATACAGAAATATTAAAAAGAAAATCTGTAAATGCACCTATGCTTTTTTTAAGTGGTTCTACAGCTATATTGGATAACAATATTGATATTTTTGAGAAAAACTACAAAAATTCATTTACAAGTAACAATTTATCTATTGAGAACCCTACATTTAACTTACAAGCTCAAGCACTTTACAAATTATCAGATACTTGGACTTCTCAAACTGTATTTTCTACAGGTAAAACTACTGCAGACGGTTACTACTCTTATTTATGGGGTTCTACTGATGGAAATGCCATTAATCATTATATCTCAAAATTAAATAATGAAACAAAAACAATTGATATTCAACAAAATTTTATTGGTGATTTTAAAATCGGTAAATTAAGAAATCGTTTAGTAGTAGGGTTAGATTATTTTAATACTAACTTAAGAAATAATGCTACTGGTTGGAATTTACTTGGGCAAGTAACTCTAGATGACGGACTAAGTACCTCTATTTTATCACAATCTGCTGTAGATAATTTATTAGCAGTTACAAGTGTTTCAAATACTGAAGCAGAACAAGAGACGTATAGTGCTTATTTTTCGGATGTATTAAATTTAACACCTACACTATCTGCAATGGTTAGTTTAAGAGTAGATTTATTTAAAGGAAATGAAGTATATGTTTTTCAAGGTGGAGATGACGAAACAAATGACGACCAAACAGCCTTTTCTCCGAAATTTGGATTAGTATATCAACCTATCAAAGACAAGTTGTCTTTATTTACAAATTATATGAATGGATTCTCTAATGTGTCTCCTCAAGAGGTTTCAGATGCAGATGGTACAAACCCTACTATAAAATCTTTCGATCCAGAAAAAGCAAATCAATTTGAAGTAGGGATGAAAGCAAATTTATTTAAAAACAAATTATCTGCAACGGTAAGTTATTATAACATCAATGTCTCTAACAAATTAATGGCAGATCCAAATAATGTAAACAACACATTACAAGGAGGAGAAGTCGAAAGTAAAGGTCTTGAATTAAGTTTCATTGCAAGCCCAGTTAAAGGATGGAATATTATTACTGGTTTTAGCCATAATAATAGCGAAGTTTTAAAAGAAACAGAAGGAGCGGGTTACTTAGGTTTGAGACCAATAGCAGCAGGTCCAGAAGATTTATTTAATTTTTGGACAAGCTATACTGCTCAATCAGGAAGATTAAAAGGTTTTGGTATTGGTTTTGGAGGAAACTATGCTAGTGAAAACAAAGTTTTTAATAACACTAATACTGGCTCTTTTGAATTACCAAGTTATACAACTTTAAACACTTCTTTATCCTACACCGAAGAGAAGGTAACTGTAATTTTAAAATTAGATAACATTGCAAATAAAAAATATTTTTCTGGATGGAGTACAGTAGCACCTCAAAAATTAAGAAGTATTTCAGCTAGTATGAGATATAGATTTTAAAAGTTAGTTGAGTTAAGTTAATTTTAGTAGTATTTCATTCCTTGTAAAGTATTTGCAAGGGATGAAATTAAAAAAACATTACAATGAAAAAGATATTTTTAACATTCGCATTTATATTAGTTGCAACATTACAAACATTTGCACATTATCTATGGATTGAAACAAATCCAACAGGAGTAATAAATGAAGAACAAGAAGTTAAAGTTTATTTTGGGGAATATAATTATGGGGTTATTGAAAAGGTAAATGGAGAAGCTTTTCATAAAGTAAAAGATTTTACACTTTGGATTGTAGATGCAACAGGAAATAAAAAACAACTAAAAGTTACTGCTAGAGAAAATCATTATTTAGCAAAGTTTACTCCTAAAAATAATGGAACACATACAATTGTTTTAAACAATGATAAAATTGATGTAATCGATTATACTCAATATGATTTCGGAATTTTTAAAACGCATTATAATTCTAGTGCTAAAATACAAATTGGTGAAAAAACTTCTGAAACTATAGCTGACAACAAAAACGGAATTACCGTAAAAGACATTTCTAAATATGAAAATGAAATGAAGTTGCAAGTTTTATATAAAGGAGAAGCTTTAAAAGAAAATGAGGTAAAAATTTATGTTGCAGATTTATGGTCTAAAACCTTAAAGACAGACAAGGGTGGTGTTATATCATTTAAACTTCCTTGGAAATCTAAATACATTTTAGAAACTACTTTTAGTGAAAAAGTTCCTGGAAAATTTAAAGGAAAAGATTATCAATTTATTTGGCATTGTGCAACCTATTGTATTAAATAATTTTTAAGCTAAACATCATTACAACTCTGAAGATAAATTGTTTTCAGAGTTGTTTTCATTTAAAAAAATATGGTTTCTATAACTACTTTTATTATATTTCTATCTTTTTATTTATTTTATAATACATCTAAAAAAACTGTAAAATACGATCCTAAAAAATCAAATATTTGGATAGATAAAAACATTCAATTAACTAAAAAAATAGCTTTTATATTATTAATTATTTCAATAATATTAAACATATACTTATTTGGTTTTGGAGCAGGAATTTTAATCTTTTTTGTCATTCTAATGACATTAGGAGGTTTAATTATTCTTCTATTTCCAATGGGTTATTTAAATTACAAAAGTGTTTTTTATTGTTTTCTAGTATTTTTAATATTTGAACTTTTCATCTTTTAATTTATGCCAGCAAATCCAAAATACTTATCATCTAATTGGCAACGTTTCGCTAAAATTACTGCTGGATTTTTAGGTGGTTATTTCGTTACAATATCATTTCATTTAGCAATCTCATTTATTTTTAATCATGTAAATGTTATAATTACATCAACTTATACAGGTTTTATTCTTTGGGCTGTATTAATGATTCTAGCTTTTCTCGCAAAAAATGGATGGAAAGTTTGGGGTATTTATTTACTATTAACAATTCTATTTTCAATGATTATTTATGTTGGTAAAATTTACAATCCTATTATTTCTTAAAAATGAAAAACAGAACTTATAATATCATTTTTCACACACATACAGTTAGCGGAATTGTAATAAGTGTTGTGCTTTATATCATTTTCTTTGCTGGTTCATTTTCGTTTTTTAGAGATGAAATTGTAAACTGGGAAAGAAATCAATCTGTAGAAATTACTGATGATATTCAATTAGACTTTGATGAAACGCTAGATTCTTTACATAAAAAATACAATCTTAATGGTAGAGATATAGAACTTAAAAAATATTATATAGAACAACGAGTAGCCGTTTCTATGTCTGCTTCAAAAGACACCTTAAATTCTGAAAAATTAGAAGGTGCAAAATTTTTCTATATTGACACAAAAAACAAAACAGAGCACACCTATAATAATTCCTATACTCTAGGTGAATTTTTATATCGTTTACATTTTTTGGCTCAAATCTACTACCCTATTGGATATTATCTTGCTGGTTTTGTTGCCATCTTTTTCTTATTTGCAATTATTACAGGAGTTATTATTCATTGGAAAAAAATGATTGCTAATTTTTATGTTTTTAGACCTTTAGCAAAACTAAAAACGATGTGGACAGATGCACACACGGCGCTAGGTCTTATAGGTTTACCATTTCAGTTTGTATATGCTGTAACTGGTGCTTTTTTTATGATTAAACTACTTTTAGTAGCTCCTAGTGTTTTTGTTTTATATGATGGAGATAGTGCTCAATTATATGAAGATTTAGAATATACTCATCCTCAATATCAATTTAACAATAAAACAATTTCTTCTGACTGTAGTGTAAATTCATATGTAGAAACAACTAAAAAATTATGGAATGACTTTAATGTCATAGAAATTCATGTTTTTAATTATAAAGATGAAAATATGCATGTTTTAGTAAATGGTCATATAGATTACACTTCTAAATTTAATGGAGTTGGAGAAGCCATTTTTAATGTAAAAACTGGTGAAATCGTTTCTAAAAAAAATCCAATAACAGAAACTTCTTATTTAGATGGGGTAAAAAATGTGTTGTTTAGAATTCATTATGGAGATTATGGTGGAATTCCTTTAAAACTGATTAGCTTTATTTTAGGATTGGTTTCTTGTTTTGTTATTATTTCTGGGGTAATGATTTGGTTAATTGCAAGAGACAAAAAAAATGTTCCTGATAAAAAACGTCGATTTAATGAACGTGTTGTAAGAATTTATTTAGCAATTTGTTTAAGTATGTATCCAATAACAGCATTATCTTTTATTGCTGTAAAAGTATATCAACCAACAAGTTCTTCTTTTATTTATAACTTCTATTTTATTGGTTGGTTATTATTAACCCTCTTTTTTATCAAAAAAAAAGATTTGCACTTTATAAATAAATACACGTTACTTTCGGGTAGTATTATTGGGTTTTTCATTCCTGTTTCTAACGGGATAATGACTGGTAACTGGTTTTGGAATTCGTTTAGCAATCAACAGTTTCAGCTTTTATTTATAGATGTTTTCTGGCTTGTTCTAGCATCATTAACACTTTGGATATCCTTAAAATTAAAAAAAACATAAAAAAAACATCAATCTCACCCCAAGTATACGAGGTATTCTTCCGAATTAAATGTTTTTCATTTCTAGACAAGGCTAGGGAATTTCCCCCTTGACTATCTCCCTGTGATTAAAAATGATTAATCTTTAATAATTCTTGAAATTTGGCAAGAAGATTACGTTAAGAGGTAAATAGAAAATCTTTTTTTGAATACGGGGGACCTACAAAGTTCTTAGAAATTTAATGCACAAAAAAGCCGATACAAATTGTATCGGCTTTTAAAATATATTAGAAATGTAAATGATTATTTACCTTCTTCCATTTTTTTCTTTAATGCTGCAAGACCACCAATATCTCCTAAGGTAGTTTTTTCTGCGTCTGCTGCTTTCTTAACGGCAACTTTCACATTTCTTTTCTCTTGCTCTTTAAATAAAGATGTATGAGAAACAACAACTCTTCTGTATTCTTTAGAGAATTCTAAAACTACAAATTCGATTTTGTCTCCTTTTTCTAATTTAGAACCATCTTCTTTTTCTAAGAATCTTGTTGGAGCAAATCCTTCTACGCCATCAGCGAAAGTTACAACTGCTCCTTTATCATTCTTTTCTTTGATTGTTCCTTCATGTTTAGAACCGATTGCATACGTAGCTTCATGTGCATCCCAAGGGTTATCTTGTGTTTGCTTATGACCTAAGTTTAACTTTCTGTTCTCTACATCTAATTCTAATACTTGTACTTCTAGTTTATCACCAACAGTTACAAAATCTGAAGGATGTTTCACTTTCTTAGTCCAAGATAAGTCTGAGATATAAACTAAACCATCAATACCTTCTTCTAATTCTACGAATACACCAAAGTTAGTATAGTTACGAACTGTACCAGTGTGAGTAGAACCTACAGGATATTTAGTAGTAATATCTGTCCAAGGATCTGGGTGTAATTGTTTGATACCTAAAGACATTTTACGGTCTTCACGGTCTAAAGTTAAAATTTGAGCTTCAACTTTATCTCCAACTTTTACGAAATCTTGTGCAGAACGTAAGTGAGTTGACCAAGACATTTCAGAAACGTGAATTAACCCTTCTACTCCTTGTTCTACTTCTACAAACGCACCATAATCAGCTAAAACAACAACTTCACCATTTACTTTATCACCAACTTTTAATTCGTTGTTTAAAGCTTCCCAAGGATGAGCAGATAATTGTTTTAATCCTAATTGAATTCTAGATTTGTTATCATCAAAGTCTAAAATTACAACGTTTAATTTTTGATCTAATTCTACAACCTCATTTGGATGATTGATTCTAGACCAAGATAAATCAGTAATATGTACTAATCCGTCTACACCACCTAAATCAACAAAGACACCATAAGAAGTAATATTTTTAACAATACCTTCTAATACTTGTCCTTTTTCTAATTGACCAATAATTTCTTTTTTCTGTAATTCAATATCAGCTTCAATAAGAGCTTTATGAGATACAACAACGTTTTTAAATTCGTGGTTGATTTTAACAACTTTGAATTCCATTGTTTTCTCAACATACTGATCGTAATCTCTAATTGGCTTAACGTCAATTTGAGATCCTGGTAAGAATGCTTCAATTCCGAAAACATCTACAATCATACCACCTCTAGTTCTACATTTAACGAAACCGTTAACTACTTCACCAGTTTCATGAGCATTGTTAACACGTTCCCATGCTTTAATAACTCTTGCTTTTTTGTGAGATAATACTAATTGACCAGAAGAATCTTCTCTTTTGTCAACTAATACTTCTACAGTATCTCCTTCTTTTAAACCTTGGTTGTAACGAAATTCGTTTAAAGAAATAACTCCTTCAGATTTAGAATTGATATCGATGATTGCATCTCTATCAGTAATTCTGATTACAGTTCCTTCAATTACGTCACGCTCGTTTACAAAACCTACAGTTCCTTCTAACGCTTTTTCAAATGCTTGTAATTTTTCTTCATCAACAGCTTCAATACCTTGTTCGTATTTGTGCCAGTTAAAATCAGCTAAAAATTGTGTTGGATCTACAGCTGGAGTCGCTGTTGCTTGTACTTCAGTAGCAGCTACCTGCTCTTCAGTGTTTTTTGTTTCTTCAGACATTTCTGAATAATAATTTTGTATCTTATTGTTTATCAGATTTTAACGATATAAACGCAAAGAGTTGTTTTTATAAATTGTTTTAAATATTCCTTTTATAAATCTGTTCTCGTAAAAAGGAGTGCAAATTTACAAAAATGTTTTGATTTATAACACTTTACAATTAATTTATTATTCCTTTTATTGTTGATATACAAAAAACTACCTTTGCACCCTTAAAACCTTTTAGGTAGATTTTAATGAAGATGGATAAAAATACAAAAGATTTAGTAGATAAAGGAATAATGCTTCCGTTAATGGAAGAGTTCTATACCATACAAGGAGAAGGTGCTCATACAGGTACTGCCGCTTATTTTATAAGAGTTGGTGGTTGCGATGTAGGTTGTCATTGGTGCGATGTTAAAGAAAGTTGGAACGCTGAATTGCACCCACCTACTTTAGCAGATACTATTGTAGATAACGTTAAAAAATATGCTAATACCGTTGTTATAACTGGTGGTGAGCCTTTAATGTGGTCTATGGATTATATTACAGAAAACCTTCAGAAAAACAATATTAGAACGCATATAGAAACTTCTGGAGCGTATTCTTTTTCAGGAAAATGGAATTGGTTTTGCCTTTCGCCTAAGAAAACAAAAATGCCTTTAGCCGAATGTTATCCTGAAGCAGATGAATTAAAAATGATTATTCATAACAAATCTGATTTTGATTTTGCTGAGCAAGAAGCCGCTAAAGTTAGTGCTAAATGTCAACTTTATTTACAGCCAGAATGGAGTAAAAAAGAAAAGATGACTGCAGAAATTGTAGACTATGTAATGAAAAATCCAAAGTGGAAAATTTCTTTACAAACACACAAATACCTGAATATTCCATAATATTCAGGTATTTTATACTTTTATTAGAAGCTATTTCCTGCTTTCACTACTCGCTTTTCTTATCCTAAAAAGGAATAAAAAAGAGCTCAAACAATTAGCATGTCTTGAGCTTGACGAAAGGTTCAATCAGGCCTAGACTATTTGTAAGCTTTAAACTAATCCTCGATTCTTCTATCTACTATAGAACAAATACGATCAAACTGTTCGTTAATTCCCATATCAGAATTATCAAACTCAATAGCGTCTTTTGCTTTCATTAAAGGAGAGTCTTTTCTGGTAGAATCTATTCTATCTCTTTCTTCTACATTAAAAAGGATGTCTTTAAAATCTACTTTATCACCTCTATCAATCAATTCTTTATAACGTCTTGTAGCTCTCTTGTCTGCAGAAGCGGTCATAAACAACTTTAATTCAGCATCCGGAAAAACAACCGTACCAATATCTCTACCATCCATAACAATACCGCTGTTTTTTCCCATCAGTTGCTGTTCGGCTACTAACTTTTTTCTTACTTCAGAAATAGCAGCAACTTTACTAACCAATTGAGAAACAGCTAAAGTTCTAATCTCTTTTTCTACATTCTCAGCATTTAAAAACATTTCAGCAAAACCTAAATCTTCATTAAATTGAAATGTAAGAGAAATATGTTTTAGGTTTAAAATAAGTCCTTTTTCATCTAAATGAGTTTTACTCACAAAGTTATTGTTCATAGCAAATAAGGTAACTGCTCTATACATTGCACCTGTATCTACATAAATATAATTGTACTTTTTTGCTACTAATTTAGCAATGGTACTTTTTCCTGTTGATGAAAAACCATCAATAGCTATTATAATTTTTTTATTCATATTACCTTCTACTATCTAAATCTATTAATAAACTAAAAGTACTTGCATTTGCTGCAGAATGAAATTTAGAATACGCATAATTGAACTTTAATCTGTTCATTTGAATTCCAAAGCCATAAGAGAAACCACTAAAAGTTCTAGCGTTTTGTAATTTTAATTCCGCTGCTCTTCTAAAATTATATCCCAATCTTAAATTAATCAGACTCTCAGGGAACAATTCACCTCCAAAAACAAAATGTCTAAAAGTATTTCCTAAAAAACCTACATCTTCATTCGTAACATTGCCTTCCAAATCAGTTGTTTGATCAGACGGATTCGCTACAGAAATATCCCATTTTTGTAAATTATCTATAGTCGCATACCATTTTAAAGGTACGTGCTCTAATTTATAAGAACCTCCTAGAGCTACTTTAAACGGCATTTTTTCTTTTACACCATTATATGTTTGTATTTGAGTACCAATATTTCTGGCAACTAAAGTAAATGTATAGGGTTTATAAGGACTATTATATAAAATTGCTAAATCTGCAGAAACACCAACAGAACTATAACTATCAATATTAGAATTGATAAACCTCAAATTAGCACCAACAAAAATATTTGATCTTGGTATATTTAGAGCATACCCCGCTGAAACTGCAATATCACTAGCATTAAAATTACCTGTTTCATTTCCTTCCTCATCAGCTCCTATTAAAGAACCATAATCAATATATTTAATACTTCCGTGTATCGTTCCAAATCTTCTAGAAATAGTTTTTGCAAATGCTAAAGAACCAATGTTTATACCAGCTAAGTAACTCGTGTAATTTGCAGATAATTTATTATCAATTTCAACACTTATCACAGAAGGATTCCAAATTGGCTGGTTAACATCATCTAAAAGTGTTAAAACTTCACCACCTAAAGCTACTTGTCTCGCAGAAGTAGAAATATTTAAAAACTGATACACTTCTTCTCCTCCAACTTGAGCAGTTAAGGAGATAGAAAAAAATAAAATAGAAATAAAAAATAATTTTATCATTAACTAATTTAGTTTCAATTTACAAATATACTTTATAACGTAGTAGCATCATAAAAATTACTATTTAAAACTATAAAATATTTTCATATAAATGTCATTATAAAATAATCCTGAATATTATTCTTGAGAAATATTTATAATTTCATCATAATTAATATTAAGATTCAACAGACATATAAAGCTAATAAGTTCCTACCTCCTATTTTCTAAAAATATAATTATACATGGTTTTGTCTTAAAAAGGTACTTCAAAAAGTATAAAATTGAATCTTCCGCTTATTCTGAATACATATTAGATACAAAGGCCATTGGCTATCGAAATCCTTTAGATTCATTATTTTTATTGTAATTTTGTCGATACAACTGTTTTTCTACATTTATTGTTTCTTATTAGCTTTATCTTGACTACAAATTAAATTTCACCTCTTTAAAACAGTATTAAACAGACCACTAAATTAATCAACCTATATATTACGAAAACTACAATATGAGTAATTCTTTTAGATCCAAAACCACTTTAGATAAAGGCGTAACTATACCTAGTCTGATTTTTATAATTTCCATTTGTCTAATTTCTGCTATTTTTCCTGAATTTACAGAAACCCTCCTGAATAAGGTTAAAAACTTCATATTTGTTAACTTTAACTGGGTATACGTTTGGTGTGTTACCATATTTGTTATTTTCTTGGTTTATTTAATGTTTAGTAAGTATGGAAATATTAAGCTAGGAAGTAACGATAGCAAGCCAGACTATTCTTTCTTTTCATGGGTTTCAATGCTATTTTCCGCTGGTATGGGAATTGGGTTAATGTATTTTAGTGTAGCAGAACCTATGCAACATTACTCCAATGAAGTATTAATGGGCAACAGTACTATTAGTCCTGCAAAAAATGCTCAGTTATATACTTTTTTCCATTGGGGAATTCATGCCTGGGCTATTTATGGTACTGTAGGATTATCATTATCCTACTTCGCATATAGATACAAACTTCCACTTTCATTACGAAGCTGTTTATATCCAATACTGAAAGATAAGGTTAAAGGAAAATGGGGAAATGCAATTGACGTATTCGCTCTTTGCAGTACCTTTTTTGGAATAACAACCACACTTGGATTTGGTGTTGTTCAAATCAATTCCGGATTAGAAACCCTAAACATAGTACCCGAGAGTAGTTTTATGTATCAGATTATAATAGTAGGCGTATTGGTTTCTATTTCCATTATTTCTGCAGTAACTGGAGTAGATAAAGGTGTTAAAATACTGAGTAATATTAATATTATTAGTGTTGTTATTTTATTATTATTTGTTTTATTTCTAGGCCCAACTGTTTATATAATAAGTAGTTTTACTGAAGGAATGGGAAGTTATATTCATAACTTTTTTAAACTAACATTTAATACACATATTTATGAAGAAGAAACACTGCCCTGGTTTTACGATTGGACCATACTTTACTGGGCATGGTGGATTTCTTGGTCTCCTTATGTAGGCCTTTTTATTGCTAAAATCTCGAAAGGAAGAACTATACGAGAGTTTATTTCAGCAGTATTAATCATACCAACATTATTCAATTTTATTTGGATGTCTGTATTCGGAAATAGCGCTATTTGGTTTGATATTAATGTCGCAAATGGACTACTTAGTGAATTATCTAGTAATCCTGATGCCTTGATGTTTAATTTTTTAGAATACCTTCCATTCACTAAGGTAATTAGTTTGTTAGCTATTTCTATCATTCTTATTTTCTTTGTAACATCTGCAGATTCAGGTATGTTTGTAATGAATAGTATCTCTAGTAAGAACTCACAAAATTCACCCAAATGGCAAACTGCAGGATGGGGAATTCTACTTGCTGTTCTAGCCCTATTTTTGTTAAATGCTGGAGGGCTTGAAGCCTTACAAAGCATGACGCTTATTACAGCACTACCGTTTTCTATAATTATTCTTTTATTTGTGGTGAGCCTTGTAAAAGCACTCGCTATAGATAATGATTATTACAAACGTGATTTTCAAGTAACCCCTTGGTCTGGTTTATTTTGGAAAGAACGTTTAAAACAAATTATTTCATACGATGACCAAAAATCTGTTGATGAATTTATTGAAAACACGGTTAAACCAGCCTTTAAAGAACTTCATCAAGAATTTGTAAATAATGGAATTGAAGCAACTGTTCATTTTTCCGAAAAACCCAAAAGTGTAGAAATCGAAATTAAGTATGATGTCGTTAATAATTTTGTATACGGTGTAAAAAATCAATCAAAATTAGTTTCTCAATATTTAATTGATGAAGACAACCTTGGAGGATTTGAAGAAGATTGTTCATACCTTCCTATAACTTATTTTGGTGATTATAGAAAAGGATATGACGTACGTCTTTTTACTAAAGATGAACTAATTTCTGATGTATTAAAACATTACGAAAGACTTTTAGCTATTATTTCCGAAGAAAAAAATGAAATGTTTATTAGCAGTAATGCTAATAAAAAATAAATCTGTGAGATATTCATCTTTTAAAACAAATGCATCTCTTTAAATACTGAAGTCAAAACAATAATATCGACATAACAATGACTATTACTCACGAAACCATTCAAAGGTTTTGTGAGTAATAGCCATATAAACCTTATTAAGAGATATTCGGCTATCATAAGTTTAAGAAAATAAAAAATCTAGCTTTAGAAATCACTTTTTTCTTATAAAACCACAGTCTAAAAGCTGAATATTTAAAATATAACCTTATTTAACGCTAATTCTATATAAGTAATAACAATGTTAAGTAACATATTTTCTTTTTTTAAGTAAAAGAGGAATATACTATTAAACTTGATATTCTATTTATTAGAAAATAATAAAAATTTCATTTCTAAAGTGTTTTCTAACGACATCATTTTACCGCTTCAATAATCACTCCCATTCTAAAAGTAATATTTACTATATGATTTTCTACTTATTTCAAAAAATTTGAAATAATAAAAGAGAATATACTTCTTCCCCACCAACTTGAGCGTTTAAGAAAAGATAAAAAAAATATTTTTTTTATCTAAATGCAATTATAAACAATCATCAATATTATTCATAAAAACAGGTATATAAAATTAACAATACTTTATATTTAGATATAATAAAAATAAAATACCGCAATAAAGCAACAGTAAATAACTACAAAAATGCAGTAAAAACGCAAAAATTACGCAAAAAAAATAAATAAAATGCAAGATTATTGTAATAAAATGTTAAGTTTGTCTTAACTAATCAATAATAATAACTATGACTAAAAAAATTAAAGTAACACTTCTGGTTTTTTTTACAACTTCATTTTCCGTACTATTTTCACAAAACATAGTTGTGAAAGGTACCGTTGTTGATAAAATTGATACGCCTTTACCAGGGGTTACTATTGTAATTAAAGGGAGTAATAAAGGAACATCTACTGATTTTTATGGAAATTATAATATATCAGTTGCAAAAGGTAAAACGCTAGTTTTCTCTTCTATTGGTTTTCAAAAAAAAGAAGTTGTTGTTAATAGCACAACTGCCAAGGTAGTTTTAGAAGAAGACACTTCTGTTCTTGGTGAAGTTGTTATAACTGCAGAATTTGGTTTAAAACGTGTAAAACGTAGTATCGGTTCTTCAGTTCAGCATGTTGATGGAAAAACTATTGAAGATTCTGGTAGAGAAAATTTTATTACCGCATTAGCAGGTCGAGTTGCTGGTCTTAATGTAGGATCTACAAGTGGAAATCCTGGTGCCTCTACCAATGTGGTTCTTAGAAATATTACCTCTATATCTGGTAATAATCAACCGCTTTATGTAGTGGATGGTATTCCTATGAACAACTCTACTTTTGATCCGAGCGGAATGGCTGGTGGAGAATTTTCTGTACGTGACATGGACTTTTCTTCTAGAGGTAACGATTTTAACCCTGATGATGTAGAATCTATAACAATTTTAAAAGGAGCTGGTGCTGCGGCATTATACGGTTCAGATGCATCTAACGGAGCAATTATTATTACCACTAAAAAAGGTACTGCTGGTAAAGGAACTGTTCGATTTAGTAATTTTCTAAAATTTAGTAACGCATATGGTTATCCAGAAATGCAAGACAAATATTCTAACGGAGCTAAAGGAACAACAAACTACTATTACACAAGTAAATTTGGAGGGTTGTATCCAGAAGACACAAAGGTTTATGATAATCTTGATGCAATACTTCAAACAGGTGTTCAACAACGATACAATGTTTCTGTAGACGGAGGATCTGATAAAGCAACTATTCGCGGTAGTTTTTCGCAATTAAACGAAACTGGTGTTGTAAAAACTACTAAATACAAAAGAACTAATTTAAGTTTATCTGGTAAAGCAGAAGTTACAGATTGGTTAACTTTTGAAGGAGCTTTGCAATATACCAATACAGAAAACAACAAGGTTAGAACGGGTACTTCAGGTCCGTTATATCGCGCTATGTTATGGCCTAGAGTAGATGATATGAGTAATTATCTAGCTGAAGACGGTAGCCATATGAGAACACCTGATTATTACCTTGATGTAGATTTATTAAATCCTCTTTTTGGAATGAATAACAATAAGTATTATGATGAATCAGATAGATTTATCAGTAATATTTCTTTGAATATGACGCCAATGAAAAACACATTTGTTAGAGCGCAAGTTGGTTGGGATGTTGGTATGCAAACCTATGTAACATCTACGCATCCTTATTATGCGTATGATAATGCTGGTGAAGGTAGTTATAACATAACTCAGTCAAATTTTTCTGATCCAACAATTAATATCCTTGGTGGTTATAGTAATACATATTTTGACGACAAATTTTCATTTTCAGGTCAATTAGGATATCACCAAGTAGAAAATGGAGTAACTAGAACTAGTAGTTATGGGAGTAATTTTATTGCAACAGATTTTCAGTCTATCAACAACACAGACCCATTAACACAAACATCTAGCCAAAGAAATACTACAAGACGAGTACAAGGAATTTCTGGTTCATTCGAATTTGGATATAATAATTTAGCTTTTATTACTTTAAGAGCTAGAAATGACTGGTCTTCTACATTGCCTGTAGAAAACAACAGTTATTTCTATCCTGCTGTAGAAGGAGCTTTAATTGTATCTGATTTAAATTTCTTAAAAGATAATGAAACTATAAATCATTTTAAACTACGTGGTTCATGGGCTCAAGTAGGTAAAGATGCAAGTCCTTTACAAATAGACCCACAATTAGAAAAAACTAATTTAACAGGTGGAGGCTTCAAATATGGTTACACTGGTCCTAATCCAGAACTTAAGCCAGAAATTACAACTGCAAATGAAATTGGTATAGACTTAGGTTTGTTTAAAAATAGAGTAAAAACAAGTTTCACTTATTTTACAACAGAAAATTCAGATCAGATAGTAAGGGGTTTTAGATTAAGTTATGCAACAGGATTTGTATTAAACACATTAAATGTAGGTACATTTAAAACAAAAGGATGGGAAGCAAATATTGATGTTGATATTATAAGAAATAATGACTTTACTTGGAATTTTGGTATCAATGGATCTCAAGGAACTTCAGAAGTTGTTTCTCTACCAGAAAATGTAACAGAATATTATAATGCCTATACTTGGACTTCTGGAAACATCCGAAACGGTATTATGCAAGGTGAATCAATTTCAACTATAACAGGTAGAGCATACGAACGAAATGATAATGGTGATATATTAATTAGTCCAACTACAGGATTGCCTATCACTGCTAGTGAATGGTCTATTATTGGAGACAGAGAACCAAAATTACGTTTTGGAATGAGTACTAGTTTTAAATATAAAAACTTTAGATTATCTAGTTTATTTGCAGGACGTCTAGGAGCTACTGTTGTAAATGGTACAAAACGAGATATGATGTATAGAGGTAATAGTTGGGAATCAGTAGACTTAAGAGAAAGTGGTCCACAAATATTTAATGGTGTTATTCAAGATGGTAATGAGAATTCAGCTAACCCAACTCAAAATACAATAGCAGTAGATTATAGTATGTATGGCTCTTCTATATTTTCAGGAGGAGACGAAGATTGGCTAGAAAAAGATGTAAACTATTTACGTATGCAAGAATTACGTTTTTCTTACCGTCTAGATGAAGAATTACTTAATAAATCTAAACTTTTTTCTCAAGTGAACCTATATTTTGTAGCAAACGACTTATTTACTTGGACAAATTATTCAGGTATTGATGCTGTGGGTAACTCAGTTTCTGCAGCTGCAGGAGGTACGGGTGGTGAAGGTATTGATATTTGGTCTATTCCAAATCCTCGTAGCTATTCAGTAGGAATCAGTTTAACCTTAAATTAAAAATCATGAAAAATAAATTAATATACATACTTATAGCTTTTTTCAGTTTTACTAGCTGTGAAGAATATCTCGATGTAAATAATAATATAGATGCACCTGCTGAAGTAGAAGGATATTTATACCTAGCAGGAATTACCCAACAATACCAAGGTATTTATTATGATCTAAGAGCAATTGCTCCGATGACACAAATGATGGGTACAAGTAGTTACACAAGTTTTGCTAGCAATTACTATAATTTAGGAAGCGATGCTGGAGGAGAAATTTGGAGAATGACTTATTGGAGTCAAGGTCAAAATCTAGAAAACTTAATCAATCAATCTATAGAAGCAGAAGATTGGACCTTAGCAGGAATTGGTTTAGCAATGAAAGCTTACAGTTGGGATTTATTGACAAAAGTTCATGGAGAAATACCAATGAATGATGCATTTGTACCTAGTTTACTACAGCATGATTATGATTATCAAAAAGATGTCTACACTCAAGTTCGTGAATGGGCTTATGAAGCTATTGAAATGTTAGAAAAAACTGACGATCAATCATATGGTGATAAATTAACTAATAATGACTTTATTTATGGTGGTGATAAAGAAATGTGGAAGAAATTTTCATACGCAATTATTGTCCGTAATTTAGCTTCTTTAAGTAATAAATCAGACTTTTCAGGAACATATGCTCAAGAATTAATTACTGCAGCAGGTAAATCTTTCCAAAGTCCTAGTGATGATGCTACTGTTTCAGTAGGTGGTGGATCACAATCTGCACCATACAGTAGCTATAATAATTTTTGGGGAACGGCAAGAGGTAATTTAAGTTACAGCTATTTTCAACATGATTATGCAGTACAAGTATTTACAGGTACAGTTCCTAAATATGAGGATGCAACAGGAGATAAAATTCATATTATAAATACTACAAACTATTATCATCCGGTTGAACTTGCAGATAAACAAATTATAACTGATACATTAACAAATGAATTAGGTCATTATGATCCTAGAGTTGCAGTTAAATTGGCTACAGAAAGTAATCCAACATATTTAAATTTAAATAATACAGACAGTATAAAAGCGTATCAATATTATGGAGGTTCATTTACTGGTAGTACAGGACCTATAGGGCAAGCTCCATCATTTTACGGAAGAACCTTATCTTCTCAATACCAAGGTACAGTTCATGATGGTACTGGTAGATGGATTTATAGAGATGATGCACCATATATATTAACCACATACTCTGAAATTCAATTTTGTTTAGCAGAAACCTATTGGAAGTTGGGTCAAAAAACAGATGCTTTTGAAGCTTTCAAAAGAGGTGTTAGTGCAGATATGCAAACAACAGCTCGTTATATAAGTACAGGAAGTGAAGGAAGTGCTAGTGGAGGTGACAAAATTACAACAAGTGTTTTTAATTCACTTGCATCAGAGTACTTAAACGGACCTTATGCTGGAGCATTACCATTAAACGAATTTACATTATCACATATTATGATGCAAAAATGGGTTTCTTTATACCCATGGGGAGCTTCAGAAGCTTGGGTGGATATGCGTAAATATAATTATGATATTGAGTATTCAGGAGATGTTCCTAGCACAGGTAATGGATTTGTACATGCACTAGTAGATCAGAAAAAAGACACCGACGATACTAAAGTTTATAAAGGTTTTTATTTAGCACCTGCACAAGTAGAAGGAAGAAAAGGATCTTATTACACACAAAATGAAGGTTCACCAAGTTACCGAATAAGACCACGATTCAATTCAGAATATATGTGGAATATACCTTCTTTAGAAATACTTAAACCTATTTCAGGAACAGCAGAGAATTATCACACGTCAATTCCATGGTTTGTCTATCCAGGAGATTTACCTCAATAAAGTATATGTTCAACTTAAGAAATCTAAAAAACATGAAAAATATAACTAAAATAGGACTCTTTCTGGTTTGTGTATTTTTAATTACAGCCTGTGAAGAACACGTTGTAGAATATGACACAACAGAAATTGATACCGAAACAACAGCACAATTCCAAATACATTATGTAGTTCCCCTAGCAAGTGGAACCGCAAGCACTATAAATAGGATCGAATTAAATGATGAGTTATTAAGCAATGAAACTTATTCATTACCTATTAATAGCTTTATACCTAGATCTTCTACGGGTGGTAAATTTTATACTACAGAATCTGGATTAATAAATCTAAAACTATATATAGGAGCTGTAGATGATTTAACATTAGTCTATGACAAGAATATTGAAATGCCAGCAGGAAAAACGACTCTAATTGTGCATGATTTTGATAAAGACCCAACTATAGTAGATTATGGAGAATACCCAAAAATAACTACAGAAAACACAGGTGAAACAACATGGATTAAATTTCATAATTCACTTTATGAAACCCCAGGGGTACCCACAACACTAAGACTTCAGTATCAGTATCAATATATTTTAGATAACGATACCGGAGAAAGAAGTGAATGGTTTAATGTTGGAGAACCAGTTTTATTTGGAGAAGCAACAGGATGGGAACCAGTAACAGTAAATAAACGAATAGAAATATCTTCTGGTTATGGATATAACTATTACCGCATTAGAGTAATTGGAGATGATGGATCTGATCAAGGTAGCTTACAAGTTTTTAGATGGAGTTTAAATGACTATAGTGATTATTGGACAGGTTATGTTGGTAGTTATAGACAACATATTCTTTCTAGATACCGAGTAGGTAACTCATCTTATTACGGTAGAGTATATCAATATACTGCATTATAAATAATTTCAAATTTGTATAAATTAAAGCCAGTTCTAATTTACTATAGAACTGGCTTTAATGTTTTTATACCTATATAAATTATTAAAGACAATATAAACAAAAGTGAAAATCATTAGGGCGTGCCCATGCAAGAAAGCATGGTCAGGCTATCCACTACAAGTCCTCGCTCGTACCTCACTGTGGGCTTTTCGTTACTATCCTTCACGCAAAAAAACATTCAGTTTATATTAAAAGAATAGAAAGTAATTAATATACATCTTTTGAGAATCATCTTATAAATATCATAAGACTTATTATTGCTTAGAAATTACAATTTGATTTAAAATAATTTGTCATTTGTACCTTTTTAAAAAAGTCCTAAAATCCTAAAAGTACTACTGATATCACTTTTATAAGACTTTTGAATACTTTGAAGTTACAATTTTTATTTATTTTCATTAGTATAGAACAATTAACGTACCTAATAACCATCAAGATTGTCAATACGAAAAGAGATTTTTAAGCGACTCAGAAATCACATAATAATAATAATAATCTGTTTTACACTAGCTTCTATATAAGGTTTTCCAAAAAAAACATTCCAATACTAAATTAAAGCAAAAGGAGCCTTAAAAAAAACTAGTCATTCTGAACTTGTTTCAGCATATAAACAACTTAGTCAACATTCATAATATCAAAAAAAATAAGATTGACCAAATAACAATGACTAATTTATGGCTAGTGCTCGTTTGTAACGAGTACCGTCAATGATTAACATATTTTACAACCAGTTTATATTTTCAACCTTTCGGGAGAAATCACATAACAATAAAATGTAGTGTATGATCAAGCATCTGAGATTTTTCCTGCCGTCAAAATGACAAGTTAGATAGTTGAATCTAAGCTAGTGCTCGTTAGTAACGAGTACCGTCACAAAATCATACACACAATTTCAGTTTATCACAAAAAAAAACCTCAATTCCGAAGAATTGAGGTTTATAGATACGGAGTTTATTCCGTATTAAAGAAAGGCGGCGACCTACTCTCCCACATAAATGCAGTACCATCGGCGCGATTGGGCTTAAC